>CAZUJF010000019.1:0-105816 GCA_964619955.1 uncultured Planctomycetales bacterium | reverse complement strand
AGAAACCGATCGGATCCTTGGTTCGATATCGTGATTCCAATCTGCGGAAAGTGAGACCGAAGGGACCCCACTTCGCATCTTCCGGGCAGGCGCTACGTGGGGCAGGCCCCCATCCTCCTCCGGGCTCTTCACCCGGGAACGGGGCAAGGAAGCTCCGGAACGCATGTTGAAATCGAGGTTTCGAAGGGTAGAATCACCGTATGAGCAAAGGCGAGATCCTCCGGCTGATCGAACGCCTGCCGGAAAATGTCACCGAGGCCGATGTCATGGAAGAGCTCTACTTCCGGCTTCAGGTTGAAAAGGGTCTGAAGGATGCCGCTGAAGGGCGGGTGATCAGCCACTCCCAGCTTAAGGATCGGATGGCGGAATGGCGGAGATCCGCTGGACGCTGACCGCGGCGGAAGACGTTCGCCTCCTTGAAGACTGGATTGCCCGGGATTCACTTCTCAACGCCGTCAATTTCACCGATCGCCTCATCGAGTCGGTTGGGATATTGGCGGACCTGCCGATGAGGGGCCGGGTCGTTCCTGAGTTCAACCAAGCCCGGCTCCGCGAACTGATCTACAGGGATTACCGGATCGTTTACTCCGCGGATGAATCGAGGGTCACCATCCTCAGAGTGGTTCATGGTGCCCGCGACTTGCGGCAGCTGGCAAGCCGGGAACCGTGGAATCTTGAGTAGGTGAGATCTGGCGGAGCAGTTGCTCAAGGAATACGAACCCAGGAAATGAAGGTCGGAGACTGCCGCGCCCAATGAAAAAGGGCCCGTCCCCTTTCGGGAACGGGCCCCTTCGAAATCCGGTTTGCGGGGCGACTTAGCGGCTCGCGCGCATGTGGTCGGCGATCTGGGTCGCCGCATCGCTCAGCGCCTCTTCGACGCTGGAGTACTTGGGGTTCGCGACCACGGAGAAGGCGCCGACGACATTGTTCGTCTTCGAATCCCGGATCGTGACGTCGCAGGCGACCTTCGAGCTGTGCCGGCCGTACCAGCCCCAGGTGTAGCCGCTCGCCCGCTTCACGTCGAGGACGTTGACGCTCACGACCAGGTCCGACTGGCCGGGGTCCTTGGAGAGGCGGTATTCCTTGAAGGTGTCGCGCTCCTTGAGCTTGACCATGACCTGGGATTCCAGCTTCTGGACGTACGAGCGCTCGCGCTCATCCTCCGCGGTGCAGACGATCTGGGCGGAGTTGAATGAACCCAGCGGCGCGGTCATGGGAACGGTGACCTTCAGGGAGTTCCTCGCCGCACAGGCGGGGAGGCAGAGGGCCAGCGCCAGAAACGTCAGAGACTTCAGGACCGCGCCGGAGGTCTTGGGGGCCTGCTTCATGGATCGTTCTCCCATCCACTCAAAATCCAACAAACGTCCGATGCTCGGGATGATAAGTGAAGCCGTTCGGCAAGGGTAGCAGTTTCTCAGCTCCGCCAGTCCAGCAGGACCTTGCCGCCTTCGCCGGCGCGCACCACCTCGAAGGCCTTCTCCCACTCGGTCCACGGGAACACGTGCGTCAGCGCCGGACGGATGTCCAGGCCGCCCTGCAGCAGCACCGTCATCTGGTACCAGGTCTCGTACATCTGCCGGCCGTAGATGCCCTTGATCGTGAGCATGTTGAAGATCACGAGATTCCAGTCGATCGCCATCTCCTTCTCGGGGATCCCCAGCATCGCCACCTTGCCGCCGTGGCAGAGGTTCTGCAGCAGCTCCGTGAACGCCGCCCGGTTGCCCGACATCTCCAGGCCGACGTCGAAGCCCTCCTTCATCCCGAGCGCCTTCTGCGCGTCGGCCACCCGCTCCGTCCGCGCGTCGAGCGCGAGCGTCGCCCCCATCTTCCGCGCCAGCGCGAGGCGGCCGGGATTCAGGTCCGTCACCACCACGTGCCGCGCCCCGGCGTGGCGCACCACCGCCGCCGCCATCAGGCCGATCGGCCCGGCGCCCGTGATCAGCACGTCCTCGCCGAGCACCGGGAACGCGAGCGCCGTGTGCACCGCGTTGCCGAAGGGGTCGAACGCGGCCTGCACCTCCCGCGGGAGCAGCGGGTCGTGGTACCAGACGTTCGTCATCGGCAGCGCGACGTACTCCGCGAAGCAGCCCGCCCGGTTCACGCCGATGCCCTGCGTGTCCTTGCACTGCGCGCGCCGCCCGGCCATGCAGTTGCGGCAGCGGCCGCAGACCACGTGGCCTTCGCCGCCGACGATGTCCCCGGGCTTGAAGCCCGTCACGTTCGAGCCCACCGCACTCACGCGGCCGACGAACTCGTGGCCCACGACCAGCGGCAGCTTGAGCGTCTTCTGCGCCCAGGCGTCGTACTTGTGGATGTGCAGGTCGGTGCCGCAGATGCCGGCCATTTCGACCTTGATGAGGACGTCGTTGATGCCGATCTCGGGGACCGAGACCTCCTCCACCCAGAGGCCCGGCTCGGGACGCGCTTTCACCAGGGCTTTCATGCGCCCCAGCATATCGCGCGCCGTCCGCCCGTCAACGGATCGCCAGACGCGTGCGGGCCCCGCAATTCAGCGCGAAGAGCCGGCCGTTCTCGCAGAGCGTCTCGCCGTCGAGCACGTCGAGGGCGCCCTCCTGGGCGAGGACGAGGGCGGGCAGTAGCGAACTCACGATGGTGCAAGGATACCCGATGCCGGCCTATTCCGACGCCGTGCGGGTCCGACCGCTTCGCGGAGGCGCGGACCGGGCTTGCAACGCCTTCAGGAGGCGTTCCAGGATCCGGTCCCAGTCCCCGGGGCCGGGCAGGGTGTAATCGGCGAGTTTCGTGGGGGCTCCGATCGCGATGCTGCAGCCGCGTCCACGGAGTTCCCGGAAGACGTCCTGGTCGGTGAGGTCGTCGCCCGCATAGATCACGAGGGTTCCCGAGGGGAGCGTTCCCCGGATCCGCCGCACCGCCGTGCCCTTGTTGCTGCTGCCGCGGAGCCGGGCTTCGAGCACGCAGTGGCCGCGCGACACCATGAGCTTCCGCCGCCGCTGTTCAAGGGCGTTCTGGAAGATCCGCTCCACACGTTCCACCGCTTCAGGCGCGACCTCGCGGAAATGGAGGGCGAGGATGGGGCCCTTCGGTTCGAGAAGGACCCCGGGAATCCCCGCCGTCTGCGAACGCAGGTCTTCCTCCAGCGTCGTGAGGACCTCCAATTCCAGGGGGTCGTAGAGGAGGAACTGCTCGCCGGAGGGGGAGCTCACCTCGTATCCGTGGTTGCCCACGTACCAGAGGCGGTCCAGGCCGACTTTCGAGCGGAGGTCGTCCAGCGAGCGCCCGCTGAGGATGCCGACGGTCGTGCGCGGCTGCCGGGCCAGGGAACGCAGCAGTTCCCTGGATGCGTCCGCAAGCCGTGCCCGGTCCGGGCGGAGCTCGAGCGGCGCGAGGGTCCCGTCGAAGTCCGAAAGGACGCATAAATGACGGGCCTCGGAGGCCGTCGCGAGGAATTCGTCCAGGTGCTCAAGCAAAGGGCGCATGGTGTTCATCCCAGGGGGGCGGGTTCGAGGCGCACGGCCTGCTCCAGCAGCTTCCGGACCCAGGTGAACACGGTGTGCTCGGTGAGGACCGCCCGCATCTGTTCCATGCGGGCCTGCTGCTCCGGCACGGGCATCGTGAGGGCCGTGTAAAGGGTGTCGGCGGTGGCGTCGACGGCGTAGGGGTTGACCTGGAGCGCGGTGGCGAACTCCCGGGCCGCCCCGGTGAAGCGGCTGAGCACGAGCACCCCCTTCAAGTCGCGCCGCGCGGCGACGTACTCCTTGGCCACGAGGTTCATTCCGTCGTGCAGCGAGGAGACGAGACAGACGTCGGCGAGCCGGTAGTAGGCGAGGAGTTCCGCGCGATCCTTGTGTTCCAGGAGGAAGACGACGGGCTCCCAGCCCGCCGCGGCATGACGCGCGTTGACCTCCCGGACCAGCGCGACGACCTCCTCTTGGAAGCGCCGGTAGGCCTCCAGATGGGAGCGGCTGGGGACGCCGATCTGCAGGAAGACGGCCTTGCCGATGAGTTCCGGGTGCCGCAGGAAGAGGCGGTCGACGGCGTGGAGGCGTTCGAGGATGCCCTTGGTGTAGTCGAGACGGTCGATGCCCAGGATCACCTTTCGGCCGTGCAGGCGGGGATCCTTGCGGAGGCGCTCCGCCTGCTCCCGTGTGGCGGCGCTGGAGGCTTCGGCCGAGAGGCCGGCCAGGTCGACGCTGATGGGGTGCGACTGGATGAGCGTCGGGCTGCCGTGGAAATAGACGGTGGAGCGTTCGCGGTCGATGCGGCTCTCGAGTTCGCGGTCGATGGTCTCCAGGAAGTTCAGCCCGTGGTAGGGGATGTGGAAGGCCAGGAGGTCGTTGGCCAGCAGGCCCTCCAGGATCTCCGTCTTCCAGGGGCAGATGCGGAAGGCCTCGGGGTTCGGCCAGGGGATGTGCCAGAACTGGAAGACGCAGGCGCCGGGGAGCCGCTCCTTGACCATGCGGGGCAGCAGGGCGAAATGGTAATCCTGGACGAAGATGAGGACCTTTCCGTCACCGGCCTCTTCTACGACGGCGTCGGCGAATTTCCGGTTCACCGCGACGTACTGGTTCCAGTCCCGCTCGTTGAAGACGGGCCGCTGGTAGGCGATGTGGCAGAGCGGCCAGAGGGCCCCGTTGGAGAAGCCGTAATAGTAGCCCTCCTCCTCCTCGGGCGTAAGCCAGACCCGGCGCAATTCGTACGCGCCGCTGCCGGGGGGCACGCGCAGGCGTCCGCGTTCGTCGCAGGTTTCGCGGTCGGCCGAGCCGCTGCCGTGGGCGATCCAGGTGCCGCCGGTGGAGCGCAGCACGGGATCGAGCGCCGTCACGACACCGCTGGCGGGCTCCTTGCAGCGGATGCCGTCGGGGGTCCGTTCGTGGATATACGGTTCCCGGTTCGCCACGCAGAGGAAGCGGTACCCGCGGAGGCGCCGGTCCAGCCAGTGCTTCAGGGTTTCGGGAGCTGCCATGGGACCCTCGTTCTAAGAGTTTTCGGGAAGTTGTCCCGGACTCCGAAAGGACCGGAAGCGGAGGGGTCTTTCGGAAGGGGCCGAGACGACGGGGCGCCTCTTAGAGGGGCGGGGAGCGCGGGCTCTTGGGAGAACCGAGCAGCCGGATCTTCAGGTATTCCGGTTTGGTGAGTTCGACCAGGGAGGTCGCGGGATGTGAAGGAGTGGGTTCCCGGAAGCAGTCCAGGGCGTCCGCATCATCAGGGATGGAAAGCGGGGACGGGTCGGTGTTCCCGCGGCGTTCGATGAAGAGGCGTGTCGATCGCGGTTTCTTGGCGGGATCCTGCTCCGGAACGGAGGAGCACTGTGCCGCACCCCGTGCCACCTCATAAAATGTGGGGAGGGTGTCCGCCCGCCAGGCCCGCGCCGGCAGGCTGATCACGAGCGCTCCCAGCACCAGCGCATGACCCAGGCGCAGGGTTCGCTGCGACAGCCGGCTCTGTTTCGTCACCTGCTGAAACTTTACCCCGGAGCCCGGCCGGGGCCAACCCAATTCGGCGCTTCGGCCCGAACTTGTGCCTCCCCCGGAAAACCGATACCATCCCGGGCGTCATGGCTGAACGGCGCACGGTCGGGGTGGTGGGGGGCGGACAGCTCTGCCTCATGCTGGGCGAAGCGGCCCGGCGCCGGAACCTGCCCCTCGAGTTCATCGCGGTCGACCCCACCGAGGACTGCCCCGCGCGGCCCGTGCTGAAACGCCAGATCGTCGCGGACGTGAAGGATGCGGACGCGATCCGCCGCCTGGCCGCCGACTGCGACCTGCTCACGTTCGAGATCGAGCAGGCCAACAGCGGAACGCTCGACGAACTCGAAAGGTCCGGCAAGGCCGTGCATCCCTCGCCGGCCACGCTGCGCATCCTCCAGGACAAGCTCCACCAGAAGACCTTTCTCCGTTCGAAGGGCCTGCCGGTGCCCGAGTTCCGGGAGATCGGCGGCCTCGCGGACCTGCAGGCCGGGCTGCGGGACTTCGGCTGCCCGGCGCTGCTGAAGGCGCGGCGCGACTCCTACGACGGCCGCGGGAACGCCCTGATCGCCGACCCCGCGCAGGCGGAGGCCGCCTTCGCCTCGTTCCAGGGGCGGCCGCTCATGCTGGAGCGCTTCGTCGATTTCGACCGGGAGATCTCCGTCATCGCCGCGCGCAGCACGACGGGCGAGATCCGGACCTTCCCCGTGGGCGAGAACGTGCACGTGGACAACATCCTGCGCACGACGATCGTTCCGGCGCGCATCGATCCCGCGGCCGCCCGGCGCGCGGGGGCGCTCGCCGAGGAGACGCTCGGCGCGCTGCAGGGCGCGGGCGTCTTCGGCATCGAGATGTTCCTCGACCGGCAGGGCGGCGTGCTCATCAACGAGATCGCCCCGCGCGTGCACAACTCCGGCCACTACACGATCGAGGCCTGCAGGACCTCCCAGTTCGAGCAGCACCTGCGCGCCATCGGCGGGCTGCCGCTCGGCGATCCGTCCCTGCTCTACGGCGCCGTCATGGTGAACCTGCTCGGCGCGCCCGGGCTTCAGGGCCCGTACGAGTGGACCGGCGTGGAGGCCGTCCGGGAGATCCCCGGGGCCTTCGTGCACCTCTACGGGAAACGCGAGACGGCGCCGAAGCGGAAGCTCGGCCACGTCACGCTCACCGGCGTCAATCATCCGGAGTACCTCGAGACGCTGATGCACCGGGCGCAGTTCGTCCTGCGCATGATCGGCCAGAAGGCGGCGAAGCGGTGAGCGCCCCCGTCGAGGTCCGGGTCGGCAGCGATTCCGACCTGCCGAAGATCGAGCCCGCGTTCCGGGTCCTGGAGTCGCTCGGCGTCGCGTTCGAGGCGCGGGTGCTCTCGGCGCACCGGACGCCGGAGCGGATGGCGGCGCGGGCGCGTGAGCTGGAGCGGGCGGGGGTCAGGGTCTCGATCGCCGCCGCGGGCGGCTCGGCGCATCTGCCGGGCATGACGGCGAGCGAGACGCAGGTGCCCGTGATCGGCCTGCCCGTGGAGACGGCGGCGTTCCGCGGCGTGGACTCGCTGCTTTCGATCGTGCAGATGCCGGAGGGCGTCCCGGTCGGTTCGGTCGGGGTGGGGCAGGCGGAGCCCGCGGCCTGGCTGGCGGCGCAGATCGCGGCGCTCGACGACGCGGCCCTGCGCGCGAAGATCCGGGCGGCGCGGAAGCTTCCGGGGACGGCGCCCGCGCCGGGGAACTTCGTGGCGCTGGTGGGCGCTTGGGCGGACCGGGCCGGCAAGGAGGCGATCGACCTGCTGTCGGAGCTCGGGGTGAGGGACGCGGCGGTCTTCGAGGCGGGCGGGCTGGCGGAGCTTGAGAAGGCGGGCGCGCGGGCGGTCGTCGTCTGGGCGGGGCCGGACTCCCTCGATCTGCCGGGACAGGTGGCGTCGAGGACGGATCTGCCCGTGATCGGGGCGCCGCTGCTGAACGGCGCGGCCCCCGGGGACGTCTATGTGCGCCTGTTCACGGGCGGGCCGCTGGCGGGCATGGGGGTCAACCGGCCGCGCAACGCGGCGCTCTTCGCGGCGCAGATCGTCGGGACCGCCGTGCCCGAGGTGCGCGAGCGGCTCCGCGCGTATCGCGAGCGCCTGGCGGACGAGGTCGTGCGTAAGGACCGGCGCTTGTGTGACGCCGGGCTGCGGGACTACCTCAAGGGTTTGACTTCAACCACGCCTCCCACTCGGCCTTGATCTTGGCCTTCGTGGCCTCGTTGGGGAGCGTGCCTTTCTTGCCGGTGAGTTCGCCGAGCACCGTGACGGCCGCGCGGCCGATCATCATGTCCTCGTGGTCGATATAGCGGATCAGGTGCGGGTAGGCCGCCTTGCCCATGTCCTTCACCATCTTGAAGGCGGCGCCTTCGGGCCGGCCCGGATCGTCGAATCCGCCGCCGGGGCGCAGGGCGACGAGCAGCTGGTCCCAATTGGCCTTCAGGGGGTCCCGGGGCGGGGCGGGAATCGGCTTGGGGGCCTCCTCGGGTTTTTCGACGACGGGGGCCTTGGCGGGCTCGGGGGTTTCCGCTTTGGCGGGCGCGGCTTTCTTGGCGACGGGAGCGGGGGTCTCCGGACCGCCTCCGGATTTCCCCTGAAGCATCACGAGGGCGACGAGGATGCCGATCACGCCGACGGCGATCCCGATGATCAGGGGCGCTTTCGAGGCCTTGGGGGGAGGCGGGGCGTTGCGGCCGGCGTTCCGCTGGCGGGTGCGGGTCGGGCGTTCCGAGCCCTGCGCGGCGGCGGGGGCCTGGACGGCTGCGACGCGGACGGAGGTCTGCCCCTTGGAGGGGTTCTGGGGCGGGGCGGCCGGCTTGGTGCGGACGCTGGTGTTCCCCGTGGGGACGCGGCTCATCTGGCCGCAGTCGGGGCAGCGCACGGAGGCGCCGGGGGAGACGTCGGAGACGTCGATGCGGACCTGGCAGCGCGGGCAGGCGATGAGTCGGGCCATGGCAAACACCCCCGGGGAGTTCTCAAATCTCTGGAACGCCTATAGTACACAAGAAAGCGGCGAAAGGCGAAGGGCGTCACAGTTCCAGACCAGATCCAGACACGGAAGCAGACACGGAAGCAGACCGTCTGGATCCGTGTCTGCTTCCGTGTTTGGGTTCGTGGATCTAGCGGAGTCGGTCGAGCAGGGGGCGCAGGACTTCCAGCGGCAGGCCGATGACGTTGGAGACCGAGCCGTCCACCCGCTCGATCAGCGGGTCGTTCTTCATCCGGATCGCGTACGCGCCGGCGTATTTCGTGGCGTCCCCTTTGGCCAGGATCTTCGCCAGCGGCGGGTCCTTCCGGAGCGTCACGTAACTCGTCACGTACTTCACGATCCGGAACTTTCCCTTCTGGAGCACGACCCCCGTCCCCAGCGTGTGCGTCTTCCCCGACATCCTTCGGAGCAGCCGCTCGGCGGCCTTGAGGTCCCGCGGCTTTCCGTATATCCTGCCCCCGAACGAAATCATCGTGTCCGCCGCGAGCACCCACTCGGTGGGAAAGCGGCGGGCGACGGCCCCGGCCTTCAGCCGGGCGTTCACGACACAGGTGGCCCGGAGCCCCTTGCGGCGCACTTCGCGCACCCCCGAGGGGATCACCTTGAAACGGTAGCCCTTGAGGAGTTTGCGGCGGCCCGAAGAGGCGCTGGCCAGGATGAACATGGCCGAGAGTGTAAAGAGCCCCGCCCCCGCCCTCAAGTGGAAGATCCTCCAGTCCCCCATGGCGGGCTGCACGGACCTCGCCTACCGCCGCATCGCCCGCGATTTCGGCTGCCAGATCGCCTTCACCGAGATGGTCAAGGACCGCCCCGTCGTCGAGGGCAACGCCAAGACGCTCGAGATGCTGCGCAGCGCCGACTGGGACCACCCCCTCGGCATGCAGCTCCTCGGCCGCGATCCGCAGCTCATGGCCGAGGCCGCCCGCCGCCTTGAGGGCTTCGGCGCCGACGTCATCGACGTCAACCTCGGCTGCCCGGTAAACAAGGTGATCGACGACGGCTGCGGCTCCGCGCTGCTGCAGGATCCCGCCCAGGTCGGCCGCATCCTCGAGGCGATGTTGTCCGCCGTGAAGGTCCCCGTCACGATCAAGATGCGCACGGGCTTCGGCGACGGCGCCGACGACCGCTTCCTCCAGATCGCGAAGATCGCCGGCGGCCTCGGCGTGGGCTCGATCACCGTGCACGGCCGCACCCAGAAGCAGATGTACACGGGCCTCTCCAACCACGAGGCGATCCGGGCGGTGAAGGAGGTCGCGACGGTGCCCGTGATCGGCAACGGCGACATCCGCTGCGGCGCGGACGCGAAACGCATGTTCGAGGCGACCGGCTGCGACGGGGTCATGGTCGCCCGCGGCGCGCTCGGCAACCCCTGGATCTACCGCGAGATCGAGGGCTACCTCGCCACGGGCGAGATCCCGCCGCCGCCCACGCTGGTCGAGAAGGCCGCCGTGCTGCGCCGGCACTTCGACTGGCAGCGGAAGCTGAACGGCGACTTCCACGCCTGCCGCGGCATCCGCCGCGTCTTCCACTGGTTCATCAAGGGCGCGGCGGGCTCGGCGTCCCTCCGGGACCGCGGCAACAGGATCGAGACGCCGGAGCACTTCGAGTCGCTCGTGCAGGAGTTCGAGCGCTCGTACCTGGAGGTCTCCGCCCGCGACACGAAGCTCTGGGCCTCCTGATGCCCGACGAGAGCTTCACCCTGCCCGTCGCGCTCGATCTGGGCGCCACGTTCCTCTTCGCCCTCACGGGGGCGCTCGCGGCCCTGCGCCGCGGCTACGACTTCATCGGCGTGCTCGCGCTCGCGCTCGGCGTCGGCATCGGCGGCGGCCTGCTCCGGGACGGCGTCCTCATCTCCCAGACGCCCGCGGGCCTGCAGGACTCCCGCTACCTCGTCGCCGTGGCGGTGGCGGCGCTGATCGGCATGGCCTTCGGCGCGCGGATCAACCGCTTCCGGCCTGTCTTCGACCTCCTGGACGCGGCGGGGCTCGGCCTCTACACGGTGGTCGGGGTCCAGAAGGGCCTGGCCGCCGGCTTCGGCGCGCCCGCGGCCGTCCTGACCGGCGTCGTCAGCGCGGCGGGGGGCGGGCTGCTGCGCGATCTGCTCACGCGGGAGGAGCCGCTGCTCTTCAAACCGGGGCATTTCTACGCGGCGGCGTCGATCGTGGGGGCGGCGGTCTTCATGGGAGCGATCCGGGCGGGCGCGCCGGTGCAGGCGAGCGCCTACGTGACGATCGTCCTGGTCTTCGCGCTGCGCATGTTCTCGGTCTGGTTCAACTGGCGGACCCGGCCTCTGGGGCAGAATAGAGAATGAGGAATAGAGAATGCCGGGAAGTGCCTCCTCCATTCTCCATTCTTGATTCCACCCCGGCCTCGAACGGAAACAAAAAAAGCCCCCCCTGACGGGGAGGCTCTTCTCGTTCGTATGGTGGGATGCTAGTCCGTCAGGCGCGGGTTGTACGGCGTCTTCGGACGGTCGATCACCTCGACCTGCTCGTACTCCTTCACGTGCTCGGAGTTGAACTCCTTGCCGCACTCGAAGCTCGTGCAGCGGTATTCCTTGGCGTTGTTGTCGCTGAACGCGTTGATCTCGTTCTTCTTGACGCGGTTCCCGCCGCAGTACGGGCACTTGGCCTTCTTCCAGTACTTCTTGGGGGAGGCGGCGGCGGCTTCCGCGGTGATCTCGGCGCCCTCGATGACCTTGGGGACGATCTTTTTGGGCTTGATGCGGCCGGCGGCCTCGTCCTTGCAGCGATGGCAGAACTTGCCCAGGCCGCGGTGGGTGCATTCGAACTTCTGCTTCTGACGGCGCCGCTTGTGTGCCATGTGAGCTTCCTCTAATTCACGGACCTGCCCAAGGATCCCCCTTGGGGGGGTATACTTTTAGCGGTTCAGGCGGGGCAATTCAACCCCAATTTCACGCGGGGGCGGGTGATGGCGGCGATCCTGGTCCTGCTGCTCCTCCAAAGCGCCCCGGATTCCCTCTCCAGCAAGCACTACGACCTCCGGATGGGCACCCCGCCGGAGCAGGGGCAGGAACTGCTCGACTACATGGAGCTGGTCCACCAGACCTACACCGCCCTGCTCAAGCCGGAGAACCCCCGCGAGGTGGAGACGAAGCGCTTCACGATCGTGCTCCACAAGGACATGGAGGACTACGTGCGCGCGGGGGCGCCGCCGGGGTCGGGGGCCTATTACGACACGGCCCGGAAGATCCTGGTGGGCTGGTACGACGCGACGTTCATGAAGCCGTTCTTCGCCCACGAGGGCATGCACCAGTTCACGGATGCGACCTCGAAAAACTTCCAGAACTTCCCGATGTGGTTCACCGAGGGGATCGCGGACTGCATCGGCAACTGCGAGGTGCGGAACAAGAAGCTCTACATGTGCGTGAAGAGCGGGGTGATCTCGCGCATGCGGCTGCAGACGGCCCAGGCGGCCCTCCGCCAGGGGGGCGTGCCCCTGCAGAACCTGCTGCGGCTGCCCCGCGAGGTCTTCATGCGCAACGGGGAGCTCTGCTACGCGCTGTCCTGGAGCCTCTGCCATTTCCTGATCACGTATCCGAAGGAGGAGGACCGCTCGGTCCAGATTCCGGACGGGAAATACCGCAGGCACCTCGCCGGCTACTACGAGCGGATGCGGCAGGGCGGCGTGGCGCACGAGACGGCCTGGGGGGAGGCCTTCAAGGGCATCCCGATAGAGCAGCTCGAGGCGCAGTGGCGGAAGTACGTCCTCGACCTCGACGGCGGGCGCTACCTGGGCATCCGCGGACGGGAGCTGACGGACGAGGAGGCGCAGCCGCTTTCCCTGGGCGCGGGGTACTCGGGGGTGGTGATCGAGGAGGCGGTGCCCGAGGGCGTGGCGGCCAAGGGGGGCATCCGGGCGGGGGACGTGCTGCTTCGTTTCGACGGTAAACGGTTTCCCCGGCACGACGCGATGAACCGGATGCGGGTCTGGATGCAGGACGTGCCGCAGGGGCGCGCGGTGAAGGTGCAGGTGCTCCGGGACGGCAAGGAAGTCGACTGTTCGTGCCGCTGGGACACGCCGCGTTAAGTTCTAGCCCAGGTCGATGGCGAGTTTCACGCGGCGTCCGGCCATCCCGAAGAGGGCGAGCGGCAGCGCGATATTGATCACCAGGTGAACGACCTCGATGTCGCTTCGAAGGGTGGGCGGCAGGATCAGGGCGATGGCGGCGGCGAAGAGCCAGGTCGTGCGCAGGGCGTGGCAGTACATGAACGATTCCCGGAAGGCGACGGCCCAGACGACCAGATAGAGGCCGATCAGGCCGAGGCCGACCCGGTCGAGCATCCTGGCCAGCCAGAGCCGTTTGAGGGTCGCCGCGCTCAGCCAGTTGCTCTCCCCCTTTACGGTGTCGAGGATGAGCGTGAAATCGGAGCGGATGTCCTTTTCCAGGGGATCGGCCCCTTCCAGCGAGAGGAGGAGCGCCTTGGTCTTCAAGGGGACCACGGCCCTCAGCCCGAACATGCGGAGGTTCCGGGAGACGAAGCGGTATTCGAAGATGCCGGTCTGGAAATCCCCCCAGGGGCGGGTCTTGAAGGTGAACGAGGCGTCGGCGGGCAGGCCGGCCAGCAGGACCGCGTCCCCCTGGGAGATCCCGGCGGGGGTCTGGGGGAGGAGGCCGCCGGCGGGGGCCTGGGTGAAGCGGATCTGGGCCCATTCCTCCGGGCCTGCGCTGCGCTGGAACACCCGGGGCTGGGCGGGGTCGGCCTTGTAGCTCTGCGGCAGCGTGAATTCGCAGGAGGGGTCCGCCTCCGTGATCTTCTGCTGAAGGAGCAGGGCGGACAGGAGCAGCAGGCCGCTGATCATCAGCATAGTGTAACCTGCAGAGGCCGGGCTGTCTGTTCTGTTCAATGATTCAGGGGCCCCGGGGTCGGGGCGGACGGAAGGGCGGGCATGCGGACTGTTTCACGGGTGATCGGCGGGATCCTGCTTCTGGGGGCGGGCTGCGCCCCCCGTCCGGCGCAGGATCCGCTGCGGGCGGAGTCCGTTCCGACCCGCGACGAGCTGCGGGGTCCGCTGGTCTCCCTGGAAGCGACGTTCTACAGACACTGGGGGGCCGTGGAAGGGACTCCGGAATTCCGTTCTTTCCGGGCGGCGCATGTGCCCGCCTTGAGGGAGTGGGTGGAAGCCAACCATCCGCTTTCATTGATGGCGCTGCGGGTGTTGGACCGGCTGGCCCCCGGGGAGCGGGTGAGCCCCGCCGCCCGGGCGATCCTGCTGACGAGCGCGCTGGCCCGGGAGCGGAACTTCGCCCGCTGGGGGGTGATCTCCCCGTCGGGGTTCCTGCCGGGGGTCTGCGGGGGGGAGCTGCTGGCGCTCGGCCGGGAGGCGGTGGGCCCGCTGCACCGGCTCCTGAGGGACACCCGCCGGGCGCACGTGTGGGGCGGGGAGGGGGAGCGCGTCAACCAGGCCCAGGGGGACCGCGTTTGCGATTACGCCTGGGTGCTTCTATCGACCCTGCTGGACCAGCCCCTGTCCTACCACCCCGATCCCGCCCGGAGGGACCCGCAGATCCGCGCCCTCGATCTCCGGCTCGACCGCCGATAGCCCCCGTTGGCAGCACCAGATACAGAACCAGACCGTCTGGAAGTGTGTCCGCGCCTGGGGCGCGACACACTTCCAGACGGTCTGGTTCTGGGGGTCTTCAGCTACAAGCTACCCGGCTACCGGTTTCAGGCCGGGCCGATGAAGTGTTCGACGATTTCGGCGATGTCGGTGGCCTTGAAGGGCCGGTTGACGACGGCCACCGTCCGGAGGAAGCAGCGCGCGGCCGCGTCCCCCTCGTCCTCGCCCGCCACCAGGATCACCTTCGGCGGCACCTTGCGGCTGCGCAGGTCGCCGAGGAGCTCCTCCATCCCCTTGTCGCCCAGGTTGGTGGCGAAGGCGACCACCTCGAAATTCCTGACCTTGAGCCGGTCGCGGGCGTCCCCGACCTCGGTCCAGCAGCTGACGTCGTAGCCGGCCCCTTCCACCGTGTTGCGGATGAGGGCGCCTTCTTTCCAGTCCGCATCCACGATCAGGACGGACTTCCCCCCGGGAGCCCCGGGAAGGGCGGGATCGGAGCCCCGCTGGACCGTCGTATTCTCCATGTCCTCAGGATAAACCACCGGGGGCACTTTGGCGTGCCGAAAACGCTTACTTCAGCAGGGATCGCGTCTTTTCGAGCCCTTTCTGGCCTTCCTGCTGGAGATACGTCTGGACCCGGCCCCAGTCGGAGCGGGGGATCATGAACCAGCCGGTCCCCGCAAAGACCCCCAGCGTCAGCCCCAGCGCCGCGGCGGCGGAGATCAGCCGCCCCATCCCCCGCGCCAGCGCGGTGAAGAGCCCCCCCTGCCCCCGTCCCAGCATCCATCCCATCGCCTGAAGCCCCAGGACCAGGAAGATCAGCAGCGCGGAGAACAGCACCCCCGCCGTCATCGACACGAACACCAGCGCCCGCAGCGGGATCGGCGGGTTGAAACGGACCGAATCCGGGAGGTAGCGGACGAGGAACTCCCCGCCCAGATCCAGGGCGACGATCAGGAGGGCGCCGGCCAGGAGTCCCTTGAAGAACCCGGCCAGACGGCTGCGGCGCCGGGGGGCCCCCATCTGGGCGCGGCGCGTCTCGGGCGAGAGGATGGTCGTCGGCGGCGCCGTCTTCCCCTTGAAGAAGGGCATCCGCAGATGATCCGGAACCTTCACCGATTCCGCCGGGTCGGGCAGGGGGTCTTTCTTGCCGAACACTCTGTTTCCTCGCCCTCATTCTAGACGATAACACTCTTTGCCGATATGCCTCTTCTCATCGTCGTCGTCCTTTCGATCGTGCAGGGCCTGACCGAATTCCTCCCGGTCAGCTCGAAAACCCACCTGCTTTTCGCGCGGCACTTCCTCGGGATGGAGGTGGACCTCTTCTTCGACGTGACCCTGCACATCGGCTCCCTGCTGGCCATCCTCGTCTACTACCGCAAGATCTGGGGGGAGCTGCTCCGGGAGCGCCGCGCCGAGATTCCGCGGCTCATCCTAGCCACGATCCCCCTGATCGCCGCCGCGCTGCTCTTCCGCAGCCGGCTCAAGCCGCTCTATGAGAATCTCGCCCTGGCCTCGGGGATGCTCCTGGTGACCGCGGCCTGGCTCGTGATCTCGGACCGCTTCGCCCGCGAGCGCCACACGATCCTCGAGGCGCCGCTCCGGGTCATCCTCCTCGTCGGCCTCGCGCAGGCCTGCGCGGTGCTGCCCGGCATCTCGCGCTCGGGCTCGACGATCGGGATGGGCTACCTCGCCGGACTGCGCCGGCCCGATGCGGTCCGCTTCTCCTTCTTCCTGGGCGCCGTCGCCATCCTCGCGGCCATGGCGAAAATGGCGCAGGAGGCGATCTCCAGTAAAGTCTCGCCGGCCCCGCTGCCGATACTGATTGGGGTCGCGGTGACGTTCGGCGTGAGCCTGGCCGCGATCCGGGTCGTCGAGAAGCTGTCCTCCAAGGGGCGCTTTCTCTGGTTCGCGCTGTACTGTGCACTGGCTGGGATGGTGGGGTGGCTGCATTTCAGGGGCTAGCAACGTGGCCAAGAAGAGCGAAACTCTGGCTTCACGCGTGCCGGTGCGGGAGAAGGTCAAGGAGCTCGGGGGGCTCTTCTTCTTCCTCTGCACCATGTTCGTGTTCATCTCCCTCGTCTCGTACGACGCGGGCGACATCCGCGAGGTGAAGTACCCGCCCAACGCGCCGCTGCACAACAAGGGCGGCATCCTCGGGGCCCGCCTCGCGTACGCGATGCTGCACGGCTTCGGGCTCGCGTCCTACATCCTCGTCTTCTTCACGGGCCTCTGGTCCTTCCTCGTGTTCTTCCGCCGCAAGCTGGAAGGCATCACGGTCAAGCTCGTCGCCGTCGCGGTCTCCGTGTTCGCGGCCGCGACGCTGCTCTCCCTCCAGGGCCTGCTCGCCCCCGCCTCCTTCGGCCTCGGGGGCACCTCCCCCGGCCTCGGCGGCGTCTACGGCAAGACCTTCGAGATCCTGCTCGTGAACCACCTGGGACGCGCGGGCGCCTGGCTCGGCGTGCTGCTCGCCCTCTCCGTCTCCCTCGTCCTCTCCACCGACTGGATGATCTACGTGGCGCTGATGAAGGCGGGAGCGCTGCTCAAGGCCGCGTTCGGACGCGTGTCCCACCACTACTCCGCCGAGGAGCGCCAGGGCCGCAAGGAGGCCGCGGAGCAGCTCCGCATGGACCGCGCCAAGGCCGAACTCGCCAACCGCGTCGCGCAGGAACCCCGCAAGGCCGCCCCCGCGCCCGCGCCGCTGCCGGCCCCCAAGGTCCGCCTGACGAACCAGGACCGCGCGGTCGCCGCCGTCCAGGGCCCGCCCGCGCCGCTGCCCTCCACCGTGATGGCGGCCACCGTCCCGGCGCCGAAGCCCGCCCCCAAGCCGCTGTCCGCGGTGGAGATCGCCGCGGCCCCCGCGCTCAAGGTCCTGCCCGCCGCCGCGGCGCCCGCCCCGGTGGCCCCCGCGAAGCCCGTGCCGAAGATCGAAAGCGCCAAGATCGACCCGGCCGCCGCCTTCCAGAAGGCCGCGAACGCCCACAAACACTCGCCCGTCGGCGCCTACGAACAGCCCCCGATCGACATCTTCGAGGCCAAGGTCGACGACGGCCCCGCGGTCGGCGAGGCCGAGCTCAAGGAGCGCATGCTCCAGCTGGAAAGCGCCCTCGCCGAGTACGGCGTCGAAGGCAAGGTCGTGAACTACGAAGTCGGCCCCGCGGTGACGATGTACGAGGTCTCCCTCGCGTCCGGCCAGCAGATCAGCGGGCTCAGCGCGCGGCAGGACGAGTTCGCGATGCGCCTCTCGGTGTCCTCCGTCCGCGTGGTCGCCCCGATCCCCGGCAAGGGCACGGTGGGCATCGAGGTGCCGAACTCCACCCCGAAGGCCGTCCGCATCCGCGAATTCCTCGAGAAGGGCATGGCGGACCTGCGCAAGATCGCCCTGCCCATGGTCCTCGGCAAGGCGAACGGCGGCGACGCGATCCTCCGCAGCCTCACCGACCTGCCGCACCTGCTCATCGGCGGCACGACGGGCTCGGGGAAGTCGGTCTGCCTCAAGACGATCATCACGAGCCTGGTGACGGCGATGTCGCCCCAGGAGATGAAGCTCATCCTGATCGATCCCAAGCAGGTCGAGCTCACGAGCTTCACGGACATCCCGCACCTCTGGGCGCCGGTCGTCACGGACAGCAAGAAGGCCGGCCTCGTGCTCGACTGGCTGGTGAAGGAGATGGAGGAGCGCTACACGATCCTCTCCCGGGTCGGCGCGAACTCGATCTCGTCCTTCAACAAGATGGGCGAGAAGAAGATCAAGGACCGCCTGGCCGAGGCCGCGGTGCCCATGGAGGAGGCCGCCCTCTTCCCCACGCACATGCCGTACATCGTGTCGATCATCGACGAGCTGGCCGACCTCATGATGACCGGCCGCAAGGAGGTCGAAACCTCGATCGTCCGCCTGGCCCAGAAGGCCCGCGCGATCGGCATCCACCTCATCGTGGCGACGCAGCGCCCCTCGACGGACGTCGTCACGGGCCTCATCCGCTCGAACATGCCCTCGCGGATCGCGTTCCGCGTGCCGAGCCAGATCGAGAGCCGCATCATCATGGACAAGAAGGGCGCCGAGCGCCTGCTGGGCCGCGGCGACATGCTGGTGAAGATGATCGACTCCTTCGAGCCGGTGCGCGGCCAGTGCACGTTCGTCTCGGACGACGAGATCCGCGGCCTGGTCAAGTGGCTGCGCGCGCAGGGCAAGCCCGAGTACCACCAGGAGCTGGTCGAGCTCAAGAGCATGGGCGAGGCGGAGGGCTCCTCGGAGGACGAGCTCTTCGACGAGGCCGTCGAGGTCATCCTGCGCGAGGGCCGCGGCTCGACCTCGCTGCTGCAGCGGGCGCTGTCCATCGGCTACAGCCGCGCGGCGCGCCTGGTGGACGCGATGACGAAGATGGGCATCCTCAGCGGCTTCAACGGGTCGAACGCCCGCGAGGTGCAGATGACGCTGGAGCAGTGGCAGCAGATGAAGAAGGGGGCGGGGGCGGAGGCCTAAGACAGGCGAAAGGCGGGAGGCGACAGGCGAGGGACCGCTATACTCAGGTGGTGGCGACTTCCCGCATCACGAAGCGGCCCCGGGTGCTGCTGGCGCACAAGGACGCCGCCTGGGTGGCCCAGGCGAAACAGCGCCTGGAATCGCTCGGCTACGTCGTCACCGACTGCCTCGAGCTCGCATTCGCCGCGGATCTCGTGACGGGGACGGCCCAGTACGCGCTCGCGGCGATCTCCAACGAACTCGACCCCGATTCGCAGATGCGGATCATGAAGTTCCTGAAGGAAGGCAAGAGCGCCATGCGCCTCATGCTGCTCCTGGACAACCTCGACAGCGCCTCCATCCACGTGCGGGGCAGGACGGGCATCCTGACCCACCGGCTCTCGGAGGACATCAACGCGTTCGCGCTCGCCGTCGCCGGGCAGATCGGCCCCGCGCCCCGTCCGCCGGCGGTATAGGGGTTACTTCGCCGGCTTGAACTCGGTGAGCTCGTAGCGGTTCTCGGCGCCCCCCGGATCGTGGATCTCGATTTTCACGAGGCCCACCTTCGGGACCAGGATGACGTCGATCTTGACCGGGTTGTTCTCGTCCCCGGCCTTCAACTGAGTCTTCACGGCGTTCTTCCAGGTCCCCGCGGGCACCGTCACCTCGACCGTCCCCAGGTGCGTGAAGTCGCCCCCCGCGCTGGGCCAGGTGTCGCCCTTCTTCGAGCCCGTCTTCAGGACGGGGAAGCGCAGCACCATCTCGTTGCCGTTCTCGAGGTAGCTGCGCGCCTCCACGGTGAGGGCGCCGTCCTCGACCGACCAGGTGAGGACCGAGTCCTTGGACGTCCCGTCCTTCGCGGTCTCCTTCCACTCGTGGCGGACCTTGCCCTCCTTCTCCCCGGTCGCTTTGCCGGCGATCTTGGATTCGGCGCCGTTCTCGAGGCGCTTGTAGGTCCAGGTGGATCCCTCCTTGAACTTGTAATAGTCCTCGATCAGGGGCTCCTGGAGCAGCAGCGTGGCGAGCAGCAGCATGATTATTCCACCTTCACGAAATCCATGTAGCCGATCAGCATCTCCTCCCAGGACTGCTGTCCGAAGCGGACCTCCTTGGAGGGGTCGGGGTTCGAGGGGTTGCCCTTCGAGTTGTCGAAGAGCGCCGTCGCGCGGATCTTCGTGCCCTTGGCGACGCGGCGCGGCTCCGCCAGTTTGTAGGAGGTCTGCCAGTTGAAGTCGTAGCGCGGCACGTCGAGCAGGATCTCCTCCTTCCCGTCCGGCAGCAGCGCGGTGTAGCGGAAGGCCTTGCCGCGCACGTGCAGGTGCGGGAGGAAGCTCAGGATCAGCGCGTCGTGCGTGAACGTGAAGAGCGCCTCCTCGGGATGCGCGGCCGTCTCCGGCGGGATGCGGATCTTCCTGTTCACGATGCCGCGCGTGATGACTTCCTGCTTCGGCGGCGCCTTCGCGAAGACGAGACCGATCTGGGTGCGGTCCTCGGCCGCCTCGCCGTTCGCCGTGTAGTGGATCTGGAAGACGAGGATGGCCCCCGCGGGGATGTATTTGGCCATGCCCTCGGGGAAGACCATGGGGCTTTCGCCCGGGACCATGATGCCGAAGTAGCCGTTGAAGAGGCCGCCGTCGATCTCGGGCTGCTCCTTCAGGCGCGTGAGGGGGTATTGGACGAAGACCAGCACGTGATGGACCACCTGGGCGGCGGAGGGGCGTACTTCGATGGCCTGGACCCAGCGGTCCTCCTTGAGGCGGGTCGGCACGATCTGGTGGCGGTAGGGGATGGTCCCCTCCGCGGGGATCTTCTCGGCTCTGTTCAGCGGGTAAACGGCGTCCGGAGTGCCGATGCGCCAGCCCGTGACGAACTTCGGCGCGGCCGGAGCGTCTTTCGGATTCCCCTCGGGCGCCCCTCCGTTCACCCACTGAGCGATCACGGCGAGCTCCGGGTCCGTCAGGCGGCGGTCGTTTTTCCAAGTTCCGTGTTTCGGATCGGCGTGCCAGGGCGGCATGCGCCGCGCCTCCACCTCGCGAAGGATGGTCTTGGCGTTGGCCTTCGCCTTGTCGTAGGTGAGCAGCGAGAAGGGGCCGATCTCCCCCGGACGGTGGCATTCGACGCAGCGCTTCTGGAAGATCGGCAGCACGTCCTTGTGGAAGGTCGCTTTTCCGGTCACGGGGGCGGCGGGCACCCCCACCTCACAACCAGGAGCCTCGGTGACGGGCTTCGCGACTGTTTTGCCAGTGAGCAGTGCCTCAAGCGCATCGATGAGGAACGTGGCTGTCGCGGCCTCGCGCTGGAAGCCGATCCCGTACTGGTCGTCCACGGCGCCGCGGTAGCGAAGGACGCGTTTGTCGTCGAACACAAAGACCTCGGCCGAGGAGGCGGGCTTGAGCAGCGCGACCCAGCCTGCGTCGCTCGTGGAGACGCCGAGGAGGCGGACGCCCTTGGCGGCGTAGTCCTTCGTCAGGCGCTCGAGTTTGGGGCGGTTGAGTTTCGAGACGGGGCAGTCGGCGCCGCTGAACGCGACGGCGAGGACCTTGACGTCCTTCGCGGCGGCGTCGAGCAGCGGATCTTTGAAAGTCCGGCCGATCCCGGTCGGGGCGGCGGCCTGGAGGAGGGCGAGCAGCAGGGCGGCGGGGGTCATATCGCTCCTTTCGACCGCTAGTACCGGCCGAAAGGTTCGGCGGGTTTCAACGGGAGGCGCTGAATTCGACGACGACCTCCTCGCGGAATTCCCAGGAGCGTTCCGGCCGGCCTGAGAAACCCACGCACCCCCAGGCGAAGACCCCGGGCCCCAGTCCATCGCAGTTTGGGTTCTCCGGCCTGGGCACGTGACCCTGCCTCAAGGGCCAGGCAGGGGGGGCAGCTTGAGAGCCCTCCTCTGGCTACCGGCTGACGTGAGGGCGGACCGTTGCCAGCGGGAGGACCCAGTGGAGCGGATCCTCGGGAATGGGGACGAAGCCGTATTTCGCGTAGAACCGGCCGGCCTCGGGAGTCTTGGCCAGGACCTCCAGGGCGAAGACGCCGACAATATCCGAAGCCAGCGCCGCTTTCTTGAGCGCATCGGCCAGCAGGACCCCTCCCAAGCCCTGCCCTTGGACACGGCGATCGACGGCCAGCCGCGCCAGATGAATCACGGGAAGCGGGTACCGTGGGAGGTGACGCGCCATGGCGGGCGGGAGGCGTGACGCTTCGAGCGAGTGCGCGAGGAGGGTGTAGTACCCAAAGACCCTCGGCGTGGGATGTCCGACCTTCAGCGCGACGTAGGTCTTGTTGATGCCCCGGTCCTGATTCTGGCGGGCGAACTGTTTGAGGAACGCGTCGAGGGGCGCCTCCCCGCAGTCAAAGTCGTCCCGCAGGTGCGCTCTTTGCAACAGCTCGATTTTCCAGGCCGGCCCGCTACTCACGCACTTCTTTCGCGTGACGACGGAGGGCCTTCTTCAGGGCGGCGTTCGCCGCGGGGGGAGTCTCAAGAAGTTTGAGGATGGTCCGCATCCCCTTCTCCGTGATTGTGCGGGTCCGGTATTCGGTCAGGACGTTGGAGGCCTCCTGCAGCAGCACGCCCAGGGCAAAAGACGTGAGGTCCTGGCCCTTGACGGCCGCCGCCTGCTCGAGGAGATCTTTCTGCTTGCGGTCGAGTCGCATCTCAAAACGCGCGGCGCGGGCGATCATGGCGGCCTCCTGCTCCTGTACGTACCCTATCCGTACTGATGATACGACCGCCCGAGGGTGGCCGCAAGGGGGAAAGCGGGGCCGTGTCGTTGCTTCGAGATCAGTTCCGGCTCCCAGGGGAGCCGCTTGCCGCCACTGTTCGTGGAGGCCTTCCCGTAAACGACTCTATCTCCGGAAGTCCCAGGCGCCGTCGGGCGTCTGTCCGTCAATGCGCTTCGAGTTCACGATGCGGCCTTCCCAGCGGGACGACGGACGGGCTGAGCCGAGGCTGCTCCAGCGGCCGCTCAGGCGGGCGGGGTCCGCAGGGTCGCGCGCCGCCTCGATCAGATAGGAACCGCTGCCATCTTCGATCACGGCATGAAAGGCCTGCTCCGTCTCCGCGATCTCGACGCGCCCCTGGTTCTTCAGCTGCTCCGCCGCCGTCCTGCCCCAGCGGCTCACCCACACTCCTGAAAGCCCCTTTCCTGGTGCCTGGGCGATGCCCTCGCAGTCCTTCCATTCCTCTGCAGCGCCGCCACGAGCCTTCAACCTGCGCACCAGGTCGGGTGCCGGCGCTCCGCCTTCGGGCAAGG
Organism: uncultured Planctomycetales bacterium; assembly: GCA_964619955.1. Lineage (GTDB taxonomy): Bacteria > Planctomycetota > MHYJ01 > MHYJ01 > JACPRB01 > JACQFK01. The sequence continues at coordinate 83,075 of CAZUJF010000019.1, read as the reverse complement.
CAGGCGGATCGGGAAGTCCCCAGGGATTGCGGGACGGGACTCGTTGCAGCGTCCACAAGGGCTTCTGTTCACCCGGCCCCGCGCGTGTCAGCGGCAGCGTGGCCAGGGCCGGCGGCAGGACCACGACGCTGTCCTGAACGCAGGAGAAGCGGGCGAGGGATGTTGCCCGCGGCGGCACCCAGGCGCAGAGCTCGCCGATGCTGACGAGACCGTCGCGGTCGGCATCGGCATCGCCGCGCAGGGCCTCGCACAAGGCCAGCACCTGGAAGCCATGCGGAACCCGCGGATCGTCGTATTGTCCGCTGGTCGACTGCGTCTCCCGGCAGCCCAGCAGCCACGCGCTTTGGGGCGGCAGCCGGCTGTGCACGGCGCCCCCCGATTCGCAGGCGTCGATGCTGACCAGGGAGGGACAGGGCAGTCTGGCCAGGCAAGCGGCCAGCGCGTTCGCATCGATGACGGGAGCGGCCTCGCCCTCGCCTTCGAGGCGCAGGAGCTTCTTCTCGGTGGTGCCATGCGTGCTGGCGTGGATGAGGACGAGATCCGTGGCAGCGGCCGTCTTGCACAGTCGCTCCAGTTCGCTGCGCACGCGTTCGGGGGTGCACGCCCGGCCGGAAAGGGCCGTCGTCTCGACCCGGCTCCAGGCGGCGGGAGCCCGCTTGAACGCTTCCGCCACGAACACCGCATCGCGCCCGTAGAGGTCGTCGACCGGAGGGCCGGCCAAAGCCGAGCCAAGCCCGAAGGACAGGACATGCAAGGTCCCGTTGCGAGCGGCGGGGAATCCACCGGTGGGCGACGGTTCTCCGGCCGCTTGGCAGGATGCTCCCACCGCGAGGGCGATCAAAGCCGCGGTGACGATCCCTGTTCTGCCCTGCCCCGAGCATAAGGAGTTCAAAGCGGTTCAATCCTATCACGAGGGGGAAGGGGGAAGCCGGACATGCCCGGCTGGATCATTTCCCCTCGGATTTCTTCTGGGCTCCCGTGTAGCGGCCGCCGTTGTCCTCGGCGAGCTGGCGGAGGAACTTGCCGCCGAGCTCGGCCTCGCTGGTCGGGGTCTGGGGGGCCCGCCCGGAGGAGAAGACGCCGACCGCGTGGATTTTGACCTTGCGCGACTTGTTGAGCTCCTTCACCTTGAGCAGGATGTCGTCCGCGCGCGGCACCTGCCCCGTGTTCGGCATGCCGTCGGTGAGGAAGAAGATGGTGTCGACGCCCGACCTGGCGATCTTGTCGGCCATGGCGCCGGCGGCGGCGAAGGAGAGCCCCTTCTCGAGGGGGTCGTAGATGTTCGTGGGGCCCATGGGCTCGAGGCGGTCGATGAACTCGAAGGCCGCCTTGCGGGTGGCCGCCGACAGCTTGAGCGGCTTCTCGGAGAGGATCGTCCATTCGTGGTTGTAGAAGATCAGGTTGAACTCGGCGCCGTCGGGCATCATCGCCAGCGCTCGTTTCAGCTGCCAGCGGGCGATGTCGATCTTCCGGTCGCCCGTCTTCCTGACGTCCGGACCCGGGGCGCCCGCGCCGGTGGCGACGTCCGCCGGGGCCTCCCATTCCGAGGGCTCCAGCATCGAACCCGAGCGGTCGAGGATGAAGACCACGCTCTTCGACTCCACGGGGATGCCGTAGAAGGTGGTCTTGCCCGACGGCCCGCCTCCGGCCGCCTCCCCGGGGCGGGGCTGGTAGCTGCCGTCGAGCATCGCCGTGCGGTTCGTGTCGAGCCAGGCCTTCCACGCCGCCGGGTCCCCGTGTTTGTCCACGCCCGTGATCGCCGCCAGTGCCTCGTTGAACTCCGCGCGCAGGCGGCCGTCGGCCTTCGTCAGGGCGTCGATCAGCGGCTCGACGGCCGTCCGCGCCTTGATCACGCGGAGCAGGGCGGCGGCGGCGGAGCGGACCTGCCAGAAGTCGTGCTTGAGGCCGTCGATCGCGGCCGGCGCGCCGTCGCCGGCTTTCAGCTCGCGGAGGGCGTCGAGCGCCGCCGCGCGCACCTGGGGCTCGGCGTCCTTGCGGGCGGCCTCGGCGAGGACCCCCGGGATCGACGGGTGGGCCAGGCGGCCGAGGGCTTCGGCGACCCCGGCGCGCTTGGCGGGCTGGGCGTTCCTGGAGAGCTCGGCGCAGAGTTCCCTGACCGCCTCCTCGCTCTTGAAGCGGCCGAGGGCGTCGACGATCGACCGTTTGCAGGCCTCGACCTGCATGATTTTCGCTTCGGTGCGCTGTCCGATCTCCTCGGCCTCCTTCCAGGCGAGGTACTTCTTCTCGTCGCCCTGGACGACGGTCGGGGGATTCGTCGTGGTGTTGATGCGGAAGTCGGCGTTGGCCTCCTTCTGCTGGAGGGCCAGCAGCTTTTCGCTCCAAAGGATCCTGGTCGCTCCCGCGCAGACGCCGTAGCCGTCGAGGAGGGCGTCGACCGCCGGCTTCCGGTCCGACGCGGCGAGCCGCTCCGCCGCCTCTCGGACGCCTGGGAGGTCGAAGGCCGCCGCCGCCTTCTTCAGATCGGCGCGATCTTTCTCGAGATCGCCGCAGACCAGCAACAACAGGAACCCCAAGGCACCCATAAAACCCCCCATCCTGCGTGATTATGGATACGACACCGTGAACCGGGTGGAGCGTTGGTAAAACGACCGAATCATGTCACCCACCGTGACCTCAGTTCCTCCCACGAACGTTTTCCCCGTCGCCGTCCGGCGCGCCCCGTCCCGTGCTACACTGTCATGAGTTCAGGTTTTCATTTCCCCGGCCGCTGAATGGGAAACGAGATCGTCTACTGCTTCAACTGCGGGACCCGCCTCCTTGCTTCGGCTTTCGAGAAGGAGGGCGCGGTCCGGATCCGGCAGGACAGTTCCTGCGCCCAGTGCCTGCCCAAGCTGCTCGAGCGCCTCTCCCCGCAGGAGCGCAACGCTTACCTCCGGAAGACGGAGCCGAAGCTGTCGGTGCCGCGTCCCGCGACGACGAGGAAGATCGCGACCCCGGCTCCGGCCCCCCGTCCTTCCAGCAGCAAGGCCGCCTGGATCCTGGGAGGGGTCGCCGCGGTCGTCGGCGTCACGGTCCTCGCCCTCCTCCTGGGCTCCGGAGACAAGCCCGGACCCGTCGAGCCTGCGCCGCCTCCTTCCCCGAAGACGGCGGCCAAGCCGCCGACCCCGGCGCCGGGCGGCACGCAGGCCCCCGCGACGGAGGAGGTCCGCCGGCCCCCCGCCGAGTCGCGCCTCGACCGCCTCCTGGCGGAGATCAAGCCCTCGCTTGAGGCGGATGCCTACCCGGCCGCCCTCGGGGCTCTCGAGAAGGCCAAGGACATGGATGCGACGCCGGCCTGGATCCTCAAGGTCGACCAGATGATCGCAACGCTCCGGATGGAGCGCGACCGAAAGGTCGAGGAAGTGCGAAGCAAGGCCGGCGAGGCCCGGAGCCGCGGGGATGCCGCGGGCGTCGCCGCGCAACGGAACCGGATCGCGGCGCTCGGAGGCCCCGCGCTCCTCGAATCATTCGACCGGACCTTCGCCGCGGCTCCCACCGAGGAGCCCAAGCCTCCTTCCCCCAAGGTCCGCAGCGAGGAGGGCAAGGCCTACCTCGAGAAGTGGAGGGAGGCGATGCGTCCGGCAGCGGACCGCGACTACGAGGCGGCGTCCCGGCTCCTGTCCAAGGCCTCCCAGGGGCTCACCGAGGACTCGACCCGCACCGAGGCGGCCGAGGATCTCAAGGATCTCCAGGCGCTGGCCGCCCTCCATCAGGCCGCCCTCAAGGCAGCCGGCATCGGACCGACGGGCCTCAAGGTGGCCCTTGACCTGCGCGGCCGCGACCGGGTGGAGGGCATCCTTCTCCATCGCGACGCCGACCACTGGGAACTCCGCAAGGGCGTGTCGAAGGACCTCGTCTTCATCGACTTCGCCGACCTGGGCGCCCGGTCGCTGCTGGACCTCGTCAAGGAGCCCGATCCCCGCGCCGCCGCGCTCTGGCTCGCCCTGGAGGGGGCGGCCCGGGAGGGCGCCGGCGGATTTCCCGCCAAGTTCTCCGAGCTGCCCAAGGAGGGGGCTTCGCGGACGGACGCCCTGGAGCGGGAGGCCCGGCAGATCTACTGGAAGGCCGCACGGGACTTCGAGGAGGCGGCGACGTTCGGGGCCGCCCTCGACGCCTACCGGACCCTCGCCAAGGACTTCGTCGGCACCCGCGTGGTCACCCGGAACGTCAGCCTGATCACCCGCCGGAGCGAGGGCGGCAGGGAATACTACTTCCCCGCCTCCGCGCTCCCGGGGAACGGGGTGATGAAGCTGAAGGAGCATCCGGAGTTCCAGTACGTGTGGTTCTGCCCCCGGGACGTGGACGGCGCGGAGGTCCTGGAGACGTACGTGGAGTTCGAATTCTGGGCCCTGCCCAAGACGGCCTACGCCTGCTGGGTCCATGTGGGAGCCTGCTGCCAGGAGACCTTCGTGGGCTATCTCCAGGCCACGGAGCTCAAGGGCCCCAATCCGCGCAAGTCTTCCGAGCGCATCTCCTTCGACGTGGGCACGAACGTCGCCGCCCCGGTCGACCCCAAGCTCAAGGGCCTGAAGAAGCTCCACTCCCAGCACGGGGGCGAGAAGCAGGCGGTCCGATGGGAATGGGTCGCGATCCCCCTGCCGGCCTACGCGGAGGGCGGGCTCAAGAAGGTCCGTCTCCTCGCCGACCAGAAGGGCTACTCCGTCAGCCAGGCGCTGGTCACGTCGCTGCGCAAGGCGCCGCCCAAGGACGCGGAGCTCGCGGAACTCCGGAAGCGGGCGGAGGAGGATGCCAAGGCGAAGCCGAAACGCGAGGTCGGCCTCGCGGGGCACTGGACCTTCGACGATGTCGCCGGCGGCGTCGTGAAGGACCTTTCGGGCAACGGGCTCGACGGGCGGATCCAAGGGAACCCGAAGGCCGTCCCGGGGAAGATCGGCACCGCCCTCGAGTTCACTGCCGACGGCGACGGCGTGGAGATCCCGGACTTCGCCTGGCCTGAGGGAGGACCGATCACCATCGCCTTCTGGAACCACGTCGAGGCCAAGGACGTGCGGGCCGGCTGCGCGTTCGGAGTCGGCGGGGGCGCCCACCGGATCATGCTCCACGGGCCCTGGGGGGACCGCAACCTGTACTGGGACTATGGGGAATTGAAGGCGAAGGGGCGGATCATCGCCGGCTACGCCGCCGGCCTGGGCAAATGGACCCACATCGCCGTGGTCTCCGGAGGGAACGGCGGCAAGTTCAAGGGCATCTACATCGACGGCGCCCTGGCGGCGAGCTCCCCGGACTGCGAGGGCCCCGCGATGCCGATGAAGCACCTCTCGATCGGCCATTGGGGCAAGGACTACCACGGGGGCCGGATCGACGACTTCCGGATCTATTCCCGCGTCCTCGACGCCGAGGAGATCCGGCGCCTGGGCCTCGGCATCCCCTGATCAGTCCGGGCCGGGTGGACGGGCGCAAGGCATCCTCTACCTTGGATGTGCGACGAGGGAGCCATCGGCAGGCGAGTTTAGGTTATCCGGCCTGGCCACGGGGAAAATTGATTCGGACGTTGTGCCCACCGGAAGGAGAGCTTGTCTTTTATACCAATCTTACTATGATTTATCTTATTGAGATAACCTTGATAAGGTTGATCTAAATGGACCCTCGCAAGAACCCCTACGCGCCCGGTGCCGGCAGCCCTCCCCCGGAGCTGGCCGGGCGCGACGAGCTGATCGATCGCGCGGTCATCGCGCTCGACCGAATCCGGAACGGCCTCTTCTCCAAGAGCTTCATTTTCCACGGCCTCCGCGGCGTGGGGAAAACGGTGCTCCTCCACCGCGTCCGGCAGGAGGCGGAGGCGCGTCGTTTCGCTTGCGTGTGGATGGAGGCTCCGGAGGAGCGCTCATTGCCCGCCCTCCTGATCCCGGCGCTCAAGGGGGCGCTGACCAGGCTGAGCCGCGGAGCGGCGCTCCGGGCAGGCCTGGAACGCGCGATGGGAGCACTCGCAGCCTTCACCAAGGCGTTCCGGATGAAGTACGAGGATATCGAAGTTACCTTCCAGGGGAAGCCCAAGTCCGGGACTGCCGACAGCGGGGATCTCGAGACGGATCTGGGCGAACTCCTGAGGGTGCTCGGTGAGGCGGCGGCGGAGCATAAGACCGCGATCGTGCTTTTCATCGACGAGCTTCAGTACGTCAGGGAGGACGAACTCGCGGCGCTGATCACCGCGCTTCACCGCTCGGCCCAGGAGAAGGCGCCCGTCACGATGCTGGGCGCGGGGCTTCCCCAGATCATCGGCCAGATGGGGCGCGCCAAATCCTATGCCGAACGGCTCTTCGAATTTGTCCCCATCGACAGCCTCTCCGACAAGGCCGCGCGGGATGCACTCTGCGTGCCCGCCCGGAAGGAGGGGGTGATTCTGGAGGAGGGCGCGATCGCGGTGATCCTCCGGGAGACCCGGGGTTATCCCTACTTTCTCCAGGAGTGGGGCAAACATTGCTGGGATATCGCGGAGCGTTCCCCCATCGGGAGTCGGGATGCCCAACGTGCGACGGCGCTGGCGCTCGACGAGCTTGACCGGAGTTTCTTCCGAGTGCGCTTCGACCGTCTGACTCCGTCGGAGAGGCGCTACATGCGCGCCATGGCGGAGCTGGGGCCCGGACCGCATCGTTCCGGGGACATTGCCGAGAAGCTCAAGCGGAAGGTGACGGCGGTGGCGCCGATACGCAATAAGATGATCGCCAAGGGCATGCTCTACAGCCCCGCCCACGGCGACACGGGCTTCACGGTGCCTCTCTTCGACGGCTTCATGAAAAGAATCATGCCGGAATTCTAAGAATTACCAGGCCTGGTCCCTGCGCCCGTAGAGAGGTCTCAGGCGTTCAAATTCAGTTCAATGTTTTCAGGGGATGGAGAGGGGAAGTCTGAGCAACCCGGATCGCCAAGAGCTCTTCCAGGAAGGCGCCGCGCGGCTGGGCCTCTGTCGCGCGAAGATTATCGCGAGGAGTTCTGATTGAAGCCGCATGCTTCAATTCGCGGTTGCTGCCTCAGCTTGATTGTCAGGACTTATTGATGATTCCTCGCGCCCAAGCCTCGATCTGAAGGGACAAATCGAGCCATGCACTTCCGGCTTCTTTGCCAATCTCGGCGTTAGCACGCTCCAGAGACTCGATGAACGCCCTTGCCTCGCGGAAGGATAGATCAGATTTATCAATCAGATTCAACCATTCGGTTGCAAGGGCCAGAGTTGTCTGAATCCATTTCTCGTTGGGATACTTTTCTTTCTGAAACGAGTACGTTTGGATAAAGAGCTGCGCGGATGCTCTAGGGGTCACTTCAAACCTCCCGTGCCTCTCTCAAACCATGCTCGGTCTTCTGCGAGAATACATTTACGTTCGATCTTCTTTGCGGCCTTGAGCATAAGGGACCCAGAGCAGTAGCTTCTCATTGCCTGGTGGGGAGGGGCAGTCCCAGTTTACCCCCCAGCCGCCTACCGCCCGGCTTCACTGAACGCCTCTCGGACGATCCACGCCGCCACGCGGGCCTTGGTCGCGCCGCGGAAGGACCTGGCGACCGCGCCCTCGCGGTAGACGTCGCAGTCCATGCGGTCCGCCCCGAAGGTCTTGGGGGCGTTCAGGACGACGTAGTCCAGGTTCTTCTTCTTGTACTTGAGCAGGGCCTGGTGGACCGCGTCCTGCACCTCGAGCGCGAAGCCGATCAGCACCCGCCCGCCCTTGCGGCGGCCCATCTCGCGCAGGATGTCGCGGGTCCGCACCAGGCGGAGCGTCAGCGATCCCGCCTTCTTCTTCAGCTTCCCGTTAAAGCGCGACGCCGGTTTGTAGTCGCCCACCGCGGCCGTCATGATCGCCGCGTCGACGCGGGGGTACTCCTTCATCACGGCGCGATACATCTCGTCGGCGCTCGTCACCCGGAGGCAGCGGACGCCGGCCGGATCGGGGAGCGCGACGGGACCCGTCACGAGGACGACGTCGTGCCCCGCCCGGGCCGCGGCGCGGGCGCAGGCGAAACCCATCTTTCCCGTCGAGGGATTCGAGAGGAAGCGCACCGCGTCGAGGTATTCGCGGGTGGGGCCGGCCGTGACTAGGACACGCACCGTTCCACTTCCGAAACGATCTGGGCGGGCTCGGCGAGGCGGCCCTTGGCGTAGCTGCCGCAGGCCAGGAAGCCGGTGCCGGGGTCGATGAAGCGCACGCCGCGCTTCCTGAGGGTCGCGAGGTTCTCCTGCACCGCCGGATGCGTCCACATGCGGTCGTTCATCGCCGGGGCGACGAGCACGGGACAGCGTACCGCCAGCAGCAGCGAGGTGAGCATGTCGTCGGCCAGCCCGTGGGCGGCCTTGGCGAGAAAGTTCGCCGTGGCGGGGGCGACCAGGACGAGATCCGCGCGCTCCGTGAGGGAGATGTGGCTGGCATCGACCACGCTCTCGAGGTCGAAGGGGTCGCTCATGACGCGGCGGCGCGTCAGGGTCTGGAAGGTGAGGGGGCCGATGAACTGCGTCGCGGCGCGGGACATGACCACGGTCACGCCCGCGCCGCGCTGGACGAGCTGCGAAACGACCTCGGCGGACTTGAAGGCCGCGATGGATCCCGTGACGCCGACGATGAGCTCCCGGCCCTGCAGGGTGCCGGATTTTCTCTTCGCCACGGGTTCCTCCGCCTTCCAGCTACTAGCTTCTAACTACCAGCTCCTAGTCCTTCTTCCGCGAGCCCTTCTTGACTTCCTTCTCTTCCTTGGCGGGTCCGAGCTCCATGCCCTCGAACACGATCTTGCCCTGCCGGATCTCCTCCATCACGATGTTGATGAGGTTCCGGTCCTCGAGGTCCACGAGCTTCTGCGAGCCCTTGACGAGCTCCTTCAGGCGCTTCTGGATCAGGACGGTCAGCTTGTAGCGGCCGCCGAACTTCTCGGCCAGCTGGTCGATCTCCATGTAGTTGGTCGACATTGCCGGGGCTCCTTTAAACCGTTTCCAACAAACCCTTCGTCCGGAGCAGCGCGAGGATCTCGTCCACCGCGCCCTCCACGGTCGTGTTCACCACGACCGCGTCATACAAGTCCTGCTGCAGCATCTCCCGCTCGGCGCGCTCCAGGCGCATCCTCACGGCCTCGGGCGACTCGCTCTTCCGGCCCACGAGCCTCCGCCTCAGCTCCTCCATGTCGGGAGGGGCGATGAAGACGAAGTACGCGGGCAGGCCGAGCGCCTTCACGCTGCGCGCGCCCTGCGGATCGATATCGACCAGCACGAGGCTTCCGCTGGAGATCCTTCGCCCGATCTCCGCCTTCGGCGTCCCGTACAGGTTCCCGTCGATCTCCGCCCACTCCAGGAACTCCCCCCGGGAGGCCTCGGCCTCGAACCCCGGCCGGTCCATGAAGCGGTAATCGCGTCCGTCCACCTCCTGCGGTCTGCGCGCGCGCGTCGTCGCCGTCATGACGCGCACGATCCCCGGCGTCTCGCGGAGCTTCCGCGAAATCGTGGTCTTCCCGACCCCCGAGGGGCCCGAGATCACGAGCAGCGCGCCGGGTTTACTCAAGATTCTCCACCTGCTCCTTGATCTTCTCCAGTTCCGCCTTCATCTCCACGGCGCGCGCCGACACCTCGGCGTCGTTGCCCTTGGAGGCGGTGGTGTTGATCTCGCGTCCCATCTCCTGCGTCAGGAAGTCCAGGCGCCGGCCGATCTGCCCCTTCGAAGACAGGATCTTCCGGAACTCCGCCAGGTGCGCCTTCAGGCGCTGGCACTCCTCGCTGGTGTCGCAGCGGTCGGCGTGCAGGGCGACCTCCCGCAGGACCTCGGGCTTCGCGGCCTCGACGCCCCGCTGGGTCAGCAGCTGCTGGATCCGGTCTTCCAGCCGCTTCTGGTACGCCTCCACCACCGCCGGCGCGCGCAGCCGGACGCGCTCGAGATGCCCCTCGATCGCGTCCAGTCGCGCGCGCAGGTCCTTGACGATCGTCTCGCCTTCGCGCTCCCGGGTCGCCACCAGGGCGTCGAGCGCCTGCGCCACGAGCTTCTTCACCTTGGGCCACTGCTCCTCGAGGTCCGCGGCCGGGCCGCCCTGCCAGAGCCCCGGCACGGCGAGCAGGTCCACCATCGTCAGGTCGCCCTTGAGCTTGAGCTCCTTCTGCGCCGCGCGCAGCCCCTTCGCCACGGCCTTGAGGGCCTTCAGGTCCGGCAGGGCCGGGCCCTCGTCACCCCCCGCGCGCGCGGAGACGCTCACCGTGACGCTGCCGCGGCCGAGGGCGCCGCGGACCATCTGTTCGATCTCACCGTCGAAGCGGGACAAACCCCCGGGCAGGCCCTGCTTCACGATCAGGAAGCGGTGGTTGACCGAGCGGATCTCGACTTCGAGGTCCAGGCGGCGGTCCCGGAGGGACGCCCCCCCGAAACCCGTCATGCTGCTCATTATTTTCCGGGCTGGGGGACGGGGAACTGCCCCGGCGCGCCCGGCTGGGGCGGCGGCTTGGGCAGCTTGTCCATTTTCTCCTCGGTCTCGGTCTTCCCCCCGGCCTCGGATTTCTTGGCGCCCACGTTGCTGTAGTTGATGGCGAGGGCGAGCACGAGGAAGGAGACCGCGAGGAAGACCGTGAACTTGTTGATCTGGGTGTGGGCCTTGGAGCCGAAGAAGGATTCGCTGCCCATGCCGCCGAAGGCCGCGGCCATGCCGCCCTCGTTGGAGGGCGTGATCACGACCATGAAGATCAGCATGAGGCAGACGAGGATGAAGGCGATGGAGAGGAGGACCGAAAGGAAGCCCCCCGCGGCGAGCAGCGCGATCATGACTGATACCTCACGAGTTTGACGAACGAGTCGACTTTCAGACTGGCCCCGCCGACGAGGGCGCCGTCGACGTCCTCCTCGGCCATGAGCTCCTTCACGGTCTCCGGGGTGACGCTGCCGCCGTAGAGGATGCGCATCCCCTGGCCGACGGCCTCGCCGAACTTCTGGGAGAGGAGTTTCCGGGTGTAGTGGTGGACCTCCTGCGCCTGGCGGGGCGTGGCGGTCTTGCCGGTGCCGATGGCCCAGACGGGCTCGTAGGCGACGACGGTCCTGGCGGCGTCCTCCGCGCTGAGGCCCTCGAAGCCCTTGCCGATCTGGCGTTCGACGACCTCGCGGGTGACGCCCATGCTGCGCTCCTCGAGGAGCTCGCCGATGCAGACGACGGGCATGAGCCCCGCCGCGAGCGCGGCTTTCAGCTTCTTGTTCACCTGTTCGTTGCTCTCGCCCATGATGTGGCGCCGCTCGCTGTGGCCGAGCAGCACCGCCGTGCAGCCGACGTCCTTGAGCATGGCCGTCGAGAGTTCGCCGGTGAAGGCGCCCTTGGCCTCCCAGTGCACGTCCTGCGCGCCGAGGCGGATGGGGCTGCCCTGCAGCTCCTCCCGGACGGCCGCGAGGGCGAGGAAGGGGGGGCAGACGAGGATCTCGGGGCCCCCGCTGTGGGAGGCGAGCTCCTTCTTCAGGCCGGCCGCGAGCGCCCGGGCGTCCGCGATCAGCCCGTTCATCTTCCAGTTGCCGGCGATCAATGGCTGTCTCATGGGAACCGGACATTATACGGAGGCGAAGAGGGGGGTCAAGGGCGTGGACGGATTTTGCTTGCCCCGGGCCGCGGGGCTTGGGAGGGTGGGGGCCATGGCGAAAAAGCCCGCCCGGAGGAAGCCGGCGGCGTCGCGCGGCGCGCTCCCCGTGGCCGGTTTCTCCGTGGATCCGCTGCTCGTCGGGGGGGACCGCGAGTTCGCCGCGCTCTTTCCGCCCGGACTGCTCACGCAGGCGGGCGTCGTGCCGCTGCGGCGCTTCCGCGACGTGGGCCTCGTCACCGTGCATTCCCGGACGGGCAAGGCGGGGCTCGAGCGCGCCCGGAAGGCCGTCGATCTGCGGCTGGTCCACGTCCCCGCCATCCACGACTTCGGCGTCGAGCTCTTCCTCCGCTACCTCGACACCGGCGGCGCGAACGCCCCGCCCCTCTGGGTGCCCGAGGCCCGGCGCGGCTACCTCGACCGGCTCGGGGACTTCCGGCTCCCGCAATCCGCCCCGCTGATCGCGGCCCTCGCGCTGACCTCGCCGCTCGCGGCGGCCTGCCCCATGCTCGTGAGCGTGATGGGGCGGATGGGGCACGTGCTGTATCTGCACGGGACCGCGGGACTGCGGACCGGCGTGCGCTTCCCCGCGTCGAAGCTCGCGGACGTGCTCGCGCGGCTGCGGCTGGAGTTCGGCATCGACGGCCGCGGCTCCGCCTCCGAGCCGTGGCTCGAGGGGCGCGGACGGCAGGAGCGCGGCCTGGAGGATCTCGAGGCGCTGCTGCTGCCGCTGGAAGGCGCCGCGCTGGTGATCGAGCCGAGGGGCTCGCGGAGATAGCGACCATGAAGGAACTGACGCCCCGGCCCTACGAGCGGACGATCTTCGTCTGCTGCAACGAGAAGGATCCCGGCGAGGCCGCCTGCGCCGCGCGCGGCTCCCGCGAGCTGCAGGAGCTGCTCAAGGCGCACCTGAAATCGAAGAAGCTCCAGGGCCGGATGCGGGTCTCGCGCTCGCTCTGCCTCGGGCTCTGCGAGCAGGGCCCCAACCTCTGCGTCATGCCCGAGAACGTCTGGTACTCGAACGTGACGGCCGCGGATCTCGCGGAGATCCAGCGGACGTGGATCGATCCCCTGGCGAAGTGACGCCCCGCTACTTGCCGCCGCTCTTGCCGGCCTCGATGCGGAGCACGTCGACCTGGATTTCCACCCCGGCCGCCGCGTCCTCGGGGGCCCCGAAGAGGATCGCCGTGATCTGCCGCGGCTCCAACCCCCTCCGCGCCAGCGCCGCCGGCCCGTAGGGCTTGAATTCCGAGAGGCGGATGCCGTGTTTCTGCCACTCCGGGGTGAGCGTCAGCTCGTGGATGAAGGAGGCGGTCATGCCGCCCATCGGCAGGGTGTCGTAGAGCAGGATGCGGATCTTGGCCGAACGCGCCGGCGCCCGCAGCCGCGCGTAAAAGCTCAGGAATTCCGCCCGCGCGGTGACGCCCGTGAGCGGGTGGAGGACGGTGCTGTCGGCGGGCAGGCTCAGCCTGGCGGAACGCCGGCCGTGATAGGGGTCGTCGTTCGAGTTGGCCGCCTGGGCGCCGCCCCGCGCGCTCCAGAGCCCGGGGAAATCGTCGAAGTCCAGCTCCGCCACCAGGTACTCCGGCGGGCGGACCACGGAGTCCAGGTAGGACTTGTACGTCTTGATCGTGGAGGCGGCGCTCTTGATCACGGACGTGTCGCTGAACTCGGTGGTCAGGCGCGCGAGGTTCTCCGCGGCCGACTCGAACTGCTGGCCCTTGAACTCCTTCTGGATCTGCGCCCAGAGCTTCTTCGATTCGTCGTCCCGGTCCTTCGTCCGCTTCTTGCCCGCGTCGACCAGCTTCGCCTGCAGTTCGACCTCTTTCTGTCTGGCGGTCTTGGTCTGCAGATAGGCCTGCTGGAAGGCCTTGAGCGCGTCCTCGGCCTCGTCGTACCTCCGGTCCACGATGAAGTCGCCGTAGGCCTCCAGGGTCCTCAGCCAGGCCTGCTGGGCGGCGTCCTCGGCGGCGGCTTCGTTGGCCTGCATGAGCCGGGAGCGCAGATCTTTGAGCTCCCCGGACTTCGAACGGTAGGTTTCCGTCTCCCGGTGCTTCTCGAAGTCCGGCAGCAGGCGCGCCATCTCCTTCCAGTTGGACGCGACGGAGGCGGCGTGGATGTCCGTCAGGCCCTTGACGGCCTCCTGCTCCGCCCGCGCCTTGAGGAGCATCGTCGTCAGCTCGCCCTGGTGCTTCTCGACGGACTGGAGCTTCTGCGTCTGGTGCTGCTGGAAGAGGGTCAGGGTCTTGGCGAGAACCTCCTGCCAGCTGGAGGCGGCGAGGGCGGCCCGGACCTCCTTCACGAGCGCCTCGGCGCCCAGTTCGCGGCGGCAGACGTCGGCCTCCCTCTGATAGCCGGCGTGCCCGGCCTTGACGAGGGCCTGGAAGCGGCCGAGCGCGTCCTGCCAGTGACCCTCCTTGAACGCCGCCTGGGCGTCCGCGACCTGGCGGGTCTGCGTGGACTCGGCGGCTTTGAGCTTGCCTTCGCAGAGGCCCGTCATCTCGCCGATGGCGGCCATGCGTCCGCGCGTGTATTCGAGGCCGCCGTACTGGGTGCGGAGCTTCTGGAGTTCGAGCAGCGCCTCGCGCCATTTGTCGCCCCGGATCAGCTGGTCCGCCGTCGAGAAGAGGCCCGCCGCCTCGGCGACCTTCTTCGGGTCGTCCACCGGGCGCTGCGGGCCGGCGGCGGGCGCGGCCGGCGCGGGGACGTGGACGACCACCGTCTTGGTGGTTTCCACCGGGGTCGAGGTCCGGAAGAGGAACGCCGAGGCGCCGCCCAGGACCACGAGCCCGACGGCCGCGGCGACGGGCCATTTCGGCGTTTCCTTCTTGACGACGCGCCGCTGCGTGCGCATCACGTGCGCGCGGGCCGCATGCTGGCGCGCCAGCGGGGGCGTGCTGCCGGCCTGCAGGCGTTTGAGGTCCTCCAGGAGCTCCGCGGGCGTCTGGTAGCGCTGCGCCCGGTCCTTCGCCATGAGCTTCTGGATCACGAGCGCGAGGTCCTCGTTCAGGTTCGGCACCGCGCGGCGGGGGTCCGGCACCGGCTGGTTCAGGTGCAGGCTCATCGTCTCCGCCGCGCTCTTGCCCTCGTAGGGGTGCTTGCCCGTGACGAGGAAGTAGAGCGTCGCGCCGAGCGAGTAGAGGTCCGCCCGGATGTCGACGTCCTTGTCGCCCCGGATCTGCTCCGGGGACATGAAATACGGCGTGCCGACGGTGAGCCCCTCCTGCGTGAGGGACTGCTCGAGCGCGCCGGTCGATTTGGCGAGGCCGAGGTCGCAGAGCTTCACCTGCCCCTCGGCGGTGAGCATGATGTTCTCGGGCTTGATGTCCCGGTGGACCATGCGGTGCTGGTGGATGTGCTCGAGCACCTCCGCCATCTGGAGCCCGATCGAGAGCGCGTCCTTCTCGGTGAAGGGGCCCTTCGCGTTGAGGACCTCCCGGCAGCTCTTGCCGGTGACGAACTCCATGATGAAGTAGTTGATGCCGTTGGAGATGCCGACGTCGATCGCGGAGATCAGGTTCTTGTGGTTGAGCGCCGCGGCGGACTGCGCCTCCTGGAGGAAGCGGGCCACGAACGTCTTGTCCTTCGTCGCGGAAGGGGCGAGGATCTTGATGGCGACCGTCCGGTTGACGCTGGTCTGCAGCGCCTTGTAGACGGTGCCCATGCCCCCCTGGCCGATCTTGCCCAGCAGCGTGTAGCCGGGGATGGGGCTGGTCTGGATGCCGAGCTTCTTGAGGATGCTGGAATGCTGCTGGGGGGTGAGGTAGCCCTTCTTGGCCAGGAGTTCGCCGAGCGGCTCGTCCAGCCCCATCTTGCGCAGGGCGGCCTGGATCTGGAGGCATTCCTGCACCTGGGCCTCCGCCACGCAGCCGAGGCTGACGGCGGTCTGTCCGTAGGACTGGTCGTTGGTGGCAGAACTCATGGCGGCCCATCTAATATACGAGTCCGCGGGGTGAAGATCCTCCCCGGTTCGTAAGATAAATGGGTCCGGACCTCCGGGATGTATCATTCACCGAACGAAAGGAACCTGGATGGCGCATCTGACTCGGACCTGGATCTTCCTCCTCCTGCTGGCGCTCCCCGCGGCGGCGGCGCAGACCGCGCGCGCGGACTACGAGGTCGACGTCACGCGCCCCGAGAGCAACCGCGTCAAGGTGACGCTGAGCCTCCCGGTCGAGGGGCCGTTCCGGGTCTCGCTGCCGGCCTGGGCCCCCGGCGCCTACCGCATCGTCAAACACGCCCAGCAGGTCCGCGGGCTCGCGGCCTCGGACGAGGACGGGCGGCCGCTGAAGGTCGAGGCCGTCGACGAACAGACCTGGCGCGTGGACGGCTCCGGCGGCGGCACCGCGCGGCTGACCTACGAGGTCGTGACCGAGGCGCTGCGCTTCGACCGGGAACACTGCCTGATTCCGGGACCGGAGACCTTCCTCTACGTCGTCGGGCGCAAGGAGCTGCCCTGCCGGGTCCGCTTCGTCCTGCCCGCGGGCTGGAAGGTCGGCACGGGGCTGGACGCGCTGCCCGACGGCGCCTACGGGGCGCGCGACTACGACACGTTCATCGACTGCCCGACCGAACTGGGGCGCTTCGAGCTCGTGACGTTCGAGGCCGACGGCGCCCGCTACGAACTGGTGATCCACGCGAAGGGCCCCGTGAACGGCGCGGCGCTGGCCGGGATGTGCCGGAAGACCGTGAAGGAGCAGAACCGGATCTTCGGGGCGCCGCCCTTCGAACGCTACGTGTTCCTCTACCACTTCCGCGACGGCTCCGGCGGGCGCGGCCTGGAGCATCTCAACTCGACCGACATCGCGATGCCGTACCCGGCGATCAAGGCCGAGCCGCTGCTGGCGGCCTCGATCACGTCGCACGAGTACTTCCACCTCTGGAACGTGAAGCGGATCCGTCCCGTCGAGCTGGGCCCCTTCGACTACACGAAGATCGTGCGGACGAAGGCCCTCTGGTTCTGCGAGGGGGTGACGAGCTATTACGGCGACCGCTCCCTCGTGCGCGCGGGGATCTGGAAGGAGCAGGCTTATCTCGACCACCTCGCGGGCGAGATGGAGACGCTGCAGAACAATCCCGACCGGAAGAAGACGTCGGCGGAGCAGGCGTCGTGGTCCGTCTGGGACCGCAAGGACTGGCCGCGGGTGGACTACTACAACAAGGGCGAGCTGCTGGGGCTGCTGCTGGACCTGAGGATCCGCGTGAGCACGGAGGGGGGGAAGTCCCTCGACGACGTGCTGCGGCTGCTGATGGCGCGCTACGTGACGGAGCCGGCGGCGAAGGGGAAGGGGCCGATCGGCGTCGGGTTTCCCGAGGACGGGATCCTGAAGGCGGTCGAGGAGGTCGCGGGCGGCGAGTGGGACGACTTCTTCAAGCGCTACATGAGCGGCACGGAGGAGCTTCCGTACGGCGAGGTGCTGGGGCTCGCGGGCCTCTCGCCGCAGCTCGTCGTGAGCACGCAGCCGGATCTCGGGGTGGACCTGCGGGGGACGCTGGTGGCGAACGTCGCCACGGGCAGCGCCGCCGAGAAGGCCGGCTTCAAGGCCGGCGACCGCCTCATGCTGCTCGGCGACGTCCCGTTGACGCGCACGAACCTGCGGGAGCTCGTCGGCAAACTCGAGCCGGGGACGCTCGCCGAGCTGAAGGTCCTGCGGGGCGCGGACACGCTGCCGCTGAGCGTCCCGGTGGGCACGCGGGAGCGGACGAGCTGCAAGCTGAAGCGGTCGGAGGTGGTGTCGCCGCTGCAGGAGCGGGTCCTGCGCGCCTGGCTGCAGGCGGCGCGGGATTATTGATCGCGGCGGTTCAGCGCCGGTCCATGTCCTCGCGCGGGGCTTCCCGGATCAGGCGCTCCAGGGGCTCGAAGAGCGAGCGGATCGCCCGGTAATCGGGGTCGTCCCGGCCCTTGAAGACCGCGGCGCCGCATTTTCCGCTGCCCCCCTCGGCCGCCGCGAGCGGGGCGGCGAGGAACGCGTTGGCCTCCACGCCGGTGATGCGCGTGTAGAAGGTCCGCGGGATGCCGCGGGGATGGCAGGAGGCGCAGCGCCTCTGGCCCACCTCCTTCAGGACCGCGTCCAGCGTCGGGGGATACAGCCGCCGGCAGCCCTCCAGGTCGGTGCGCCGCGAGGTCGACGTGCCGTAATAGGGGACGTTCAAATCGATCCACGAGTAGATCCGGAAACGCTCCGCGGGCGTCATCTTGAGGCGGGCCCGGCCGTCCGGCCCGGGGTGGCCCCGCGCCACGAGATCCGCCAGCTTGCTGGCGGGGGAGCCCCAGGCCTTGGGGGTCACCTGGAGGATGTTCTTCTCCGCGCCGTTGAACGTGGAGATCGACGCCGTGTACTTCCGGCCCCCCCAGCGCTCGTCGAATCCCGCGCGGGCCAGCGTCTCGTACGAGACGTTGAAGAAGTCGGTGAAGTCGCCGCTGAGATCCACGCCGCCCTGCGGGAGCAGGCCGCCGTGGCAGCTCACGCAGTGGGCGTCGAGGACGGGTTGCACGACGTGCGGGTAGCTGAAGCCCGCGACGCCCCATTCGGGTTCCGTCAGCGGCTCCGCGGCGCGGTCCATCGCGGAGGGCCTGCGGCCGGGGGCCGGCGCGGGGCGGTTCCGGTCCGCGTGGCAGCCGACGCAGCCCTGGCGTTCGCCCGGCATCAGATGCGTGAAGCTCCTCATCCGCTGCACCGCGCGGCCCTCGGCGTCGAGCGCCATGAAATAGAGGGGCAGCCCGGAGGGGACGCGGAAGTGCGCGGAGCCGTCCGCCTCGACCGTGGCGTAGCCCCAGACCTTCTTGGGGGCGTAGGTGGCGCCGCAGGAGACGACGGGGAACTGGAACCCGAAGGCCCGGTGTTTCACGTCGGCGAAGGCGCTCTTCTCGACCTCCTGCACCACCGCGATCCGTTTCACCTCGCCCGGCGCGACCTGCGGTTCGAGGCCGAGGTGGACGTCCTGCACGAAGACCGTCGCCCAGGGAGGGGCCTCCTCCGCCACCGCGGGCGGCCGGAGGGGGGGGCGCGGCCGGGGGCGGACCGGCCGGGGGTTGTAAAAGCCCATACCGCGGCCGGCGATGACCGTCGCCTCCCGCGTCCCCTCGTAATCCCGCAGCAGGATGCTTCCGTCGCGGGAGACGAGGTAGTGCTCCGCGTCGACCGGGTACGGCGTCTGGTACGGCCCGCGGGGTCCGTTGGTGTTGACGTCGACCCTGCGCAGGGGGACGTCCGGCGTCAGGTTGCGGATCGAGGCGTCCGCGTTCGCGCCGTGCGCCGGGTCGATGATGCCGATCGCCCCGCGGCAGGCGCCGTTGTGGCCGGTGAGCGTGCAGAGCACCTTGGAGGTCCCGGGGATCGCCTGCGGCTCGATGAACGTCGCCGGATCGAGCACGCGGTTCCCGAAGTAGCCGCGCAGCATCGTGCCGTCGGGGTTCAGGGTCCACAGGCTCTGGATCGGGATGGCCGGACGGTCGACGTACTCCCAGCGTCCGTAGATGATCGAGCCGTCGTTCATCACGGCGGGGGTGAAGTCGTTGAGGTAGTTCGCGGAGAGGGCGCGGACGCCCGAGCCGTCCGCGTTCATGCGGTGGAGCGTCCCGACCGGCGAGGTCCAGCAGTAGGCGAAGCGGGGCACGCGCGTGGAGAGGAACGCGATGCCGCCGTCCGGCAGCCAGCAGCCGTCGTAGTTGTAGGCGTCGCCGTCCGTCAGCTGCGTCAGGCCGCCGCCGTCGATGTTGATCCGGTACAGCTGGTACAGCTTGTCCTTCCGCCAGCTGAACAGGATCTGGCTTCCGTCGTAGGAGAGGTCCACCCCGAGGATCTGCCCGCCCGGCGACGGCAGCAGTTCCCGGAGGGAGCCGTCCGTGACGTCGAGGAGGTACAGGCCGCCGCCGTTGCGCTGGCCTTCGCAGTGGTAGGTGTAGACGTGCGAGCTGTCGACGGGGTGGCGCTGGACGAGGAGCAGCTTCGTGAACCTCAGCTCGCCGGCCTTCAGGCGCCGGGCCAGGTCCGGGGAGGCCGGCACGGTCGAGGCGGCCGCGGCCCCCTCCGGCCGCGCCTGGAAGCGCGGAAGGGCGTCCGCCGGGGGCGGCGCCGGGAAGATCTGGATCTCGGAGGCGCCGGGGTTCGAGCCGCCGTGGGACGTGAGGAGGCGGAGGGTGAGGACCTTCGCCGGGACGGGCTTGGGCAGCGTGAGGCGCTGGGGGCCGTGGCCCGGCGTCAGGACCGCCCTGAGCGCGGGGGTCTCCGCGCCGTCGATGCGGATCTCGCAGTCCTTCCAGTTCTCCGTCCACTCCCACGCGGTGCGTCCGTAATAGACGAGCTCGCCCACCGTCACGGGATCCTTCCAGGTGAACGTGAGCGTCACGCCCCCGGGATGCGAGCCGCCCCGGGCGCACCACGCCCCGCCCGCGTCGTCCCGGCTGCCGGCGGCCGGGATCCGGCCGTCCACCAGGTTCTTGGCGCGGTAACCGTCGCCGAACTCGGAGCTGGCGGCGACGGTCGCCCGTGGCGCGAGATTCTCCGGCGCCTGCAGCGCCAGGGACAGGGAGAGGAGCGCCTGAAGCGGATACATAACCTGATTATATAATGGCGGCCGAAGCGGAAAGCTTCACGGGAACGCGGGCCGGGAGGTCGTTTATGCGTCCCCGAAGGGTGAGCAACGCCGTTAACTATAGAAGACGACCTTGGAGGCCCCGATGCTTCACGCCGCCGCGCCGTTCCTGGGGCTGATCCTGGCGCTCGCCGCGCAGGACGGCCCTCCGGAGACGGTCCTTCCCGCGGGGAAGGCCCGTCTGCGCGAGGCGGGCGGGCCGCTGCAGGGCGGCGGGTGGAACCTGTGGAGCGACGGCGCCCTGGGCGACTGGTTCGAGGCCGCCGCCGCGGGGGAGGTGGAGATCTGCGCCCTGGCGGCGGGCACGTCCGCGGCGGGCGTCTGGCCGCAGGCGCGCTGGGTGCTGGAGACCGAGGCCGCCTCCAAGCCCCTGGGTCCCCCCTTCGCGGTCGACGCGCCTGACTTCCGCGCGTACCGGGCGCGGGTGGAGGTTCCGCGCGGCCTCTTCTCGCTGCGGATCGAGTTCCTCAACGACGGCCAGGCGCCCGGCGAGGACCGGAACCTGCTCGTGCGCGAACTGCGGATCCGCGGGGCCGCGCCCGCGGCGGCGGCGCCCGACCCCGCGGAGCGCGCGGCGCGGCGCAACCGGGAGGTCCTGCGCGAGGCCGACGCCCGCATCGAGACGCTCCGCAAGGGGACGCTCACGGTCAAGGCGCCCCCCGGCACGGCGGTGAAGGTGACCCAGTTGCGCCACGAGTTCCCCTTCGGCACGGCCGTCGCGCACCAGATCTGGAGCGAGCGCACGGCCCCGGACGTCCGCGAGCGGTATCTCGCGATCCTCAAGGAGAACTTCAACCACGCCGTCCACGAGAACGCGATGAAGTGGTACCACACGCAGCGCAAGCCCGGCGAGCCCGACTGGCGCGACTCGGATCGCGTGCTGGACTGGTGCGCCGGGAACGGCCTCACGATGCGCGGCCACTGCGTCTACTGGGGCGTCGAGAAGTTCGTCAACCCCTGGCTGAAGGAGCTGGACGACGCCGCGCTGCGGGCCGCCCTGCGCGCGCGCGGCCGCGAGGTCACCTCGCGCCACCGCGGCCGCATCGCCGAGTACGACCTCAACAACGAGATGATCCACGGCGACTGGTACGCCGCGCGGCTCGGGGAGGGCGTCACGAAGGAGATGTTCGAGTGGGCCCGCGAGGGCGACCCCGGCGCCGTCCTCTACGTGAACGACTACAACGTCCTCTCGGGGAACGACGGCCCCCGCTACGCGGCGCACATCCGCTCCCTCCTCGCGCGCGGCGTCCCCGTCGGCGGCATCGGCTGCCAGGGCCACTTCGGCCGGGCCGTCGACGCCCGCCACGTCCGCGACACCCTCGACGACCTGGCCCGCTTCAAGCTCCCCATCAAGATCACGGAGTACGACATCGACGTCCGCGACGAGGGCGTCAAGGCCGCCTCTCTGGAGGCCCTCTACAAAACCTGCTTCGCGCACCCGGCCGTCGAGGGCATCCTCATGTGGGGCTTCTGGGAGGGCGCCCACTGGCGGCCCGCCGCCGCGCTCTGGCGCCGCGACTTCACGCCCACTCCGGCCGCCGACACCTACCGGCGGCTGCTCTTCAAGGAGTGGTGGACGTCCGCCGAGGGCCGGACCGACGCCTCGGGCCGCTTCACGCTGCGCGCCTTCTACGGCCGCCACGCCGTGGAGGCGGGGGGCGCGCGGACGGAGGTCGAGCTCCGCAAGGCCGCCGGGGCCGCCGAGGTGGAGATCCGGTGATCCCGGCGCTGGCCGTCCTGGCGCTGCTGGTGCAGGACGCGCCGCGGGAGCGCCGCCTCGCCCCGGCCGACGGCGACCGCGCGCCGGCGATCCGCGAGGCCCTCGAGCAGCTGCGCGAGGGCGGGACCCTGATCCTCGAGCCCGGCCGCTACCTCCTGCGCGGCGGCCCGCCGCGGCGCGACGGCCGCACCCGCGAGCCCAGCGTCGTCGTCGCGGGCCTGCGGGAGGTCGTGCTCGACGGTCGCGGCGCGACCCTCGTCGGCACGGACATCGCCGACCTCTTCCGCTTTTCGGGCGCGCGCAACCTCGTCGTCCGCAACCTCGTCGTCGACTGGGATCCGCTTCCGCACAGCTCCGGCACCGTGGAAGCCGTCCACCCGGCGGAGCACGCCTACGACGTCCGTCCGCGCGTCCCCGCCGAGCCGCCCGACGGCCGCATCGTCCAGGGCATCCTCGCGTACGACTCCGCCCGCCGCCGCCTCGCCGCCAACGGCTGGGAGATCTACCAGACCCAGGGCGAGCGCGACGCCGAGCCGTCGCGACGGCTGCCCGACGGCCGCCTGCGCGTCTTTCAGAAGCGCGGCACCCGCCTGCCCGAGGTCGGCTGGGAGGTCGTCATCCGCCACCAGGTCTACGGGCACGACGCCCTGGTCTTCTCCGGCTGCAGCGGGGTGCGCGTGGAGGACGTCGAGGTCCGCGCCGTCCCCGGCATGGCGGTCATCGGCTGGGGAAGCCGGGACCTGGAGATCCGCCGCGTGAAGGTCGAGCCGGCGGCCGGCGGGTGGATGTCCGCCACCGCCGACGCGATGCACTTCGGGGCCTGCCGCGGGACGGTGACGGTCGAGGACTGCGCCTTTGCCGGGATGGGGGACGACGCGATCAACATCCACGGGATGTACGGGCTGGCGACGTCCCGTCCCGACGGCCGCACGCTCGAGGTCGCGGGCGCGCGCCTGCACCCCTACTACGACCGGGCGCGGGGGCCCTGGGACCTGCCGGAGCCGGGCGACGTCCTCGAGTACGGGGGCGGGGAGGAGCCGCTGCTGCCGCGGGGGCGGCTCGTGGTCGCCGAGGCGAGGCCGGACCCCGCCAAGGGCCGCACGCTCGTCGTGTTCCGGGAGCCGCTGCCGGAGGGCGTCGGCGAGGGGACGGCCCTCTGGAACCTCTCCACGAGCCCCGCCGTCCGCGTGCGCCGCTGCGTCGTGCGCGGGAACCGCGCGCGCGGCATGCTCCTGCAGTCGCGCGACGTCCTGCTGGAGAACTGCGTCTTCGAGGACGTCAGCGGCGCGGGCCTGCAGATCTGCACGGACGCGCGGGACTGGTGGGAGAGCCTGGGCGCGCGGGACGTGACGGTGAAGGCCTGCATCTTCCGCCGCTGCAACTTCGGGGTGGCGCGCCGGGCGGCGGCGCTGGACCTCTTCGCGGACCTGGCCAAGGGCCGCCAGGGGGCTCCCGGCGTGCATCGCGGCATCCGCATCCTCGACTGCGTCTTCGAGGACAACACCGGCGCCGCCCTGCACCTGGGTTCCGCGGAGGACGTCGAGGTCCGCGGCTGCCGCTTCGCGCACGGGACGTCGCCCGTCGTGCGGGTCGTGAACAGCCGGAACGTCGTCCTCGCGGGCAACGCGGGCCTCGCGGGGAAGGGCGCGGTGCGGACCGAGGGGACGTCGGATCCCGCGTCGGTCCGCATCTCCGACTGAGGGCCGGGTCGTGGGAACCGGCACGTCCCCCACCCTTCCGGGGGGGTGAGCTTCGGAACAGGAAAGCGCTGCTGTTTTCAGGTAAGCTGCCGGGACCCGGTGCCGCGGCGTTGGCCGGAGGGAATGACTCTGGGAGACCTGTATGAAGATCGGCGCGCGCAACAAGATCGTGGGCAGGGTGACCGGCATCAAGAAGGGCGCGGTGATGTGCCAGGTCAGCCTGGAGATCCCGGCGTCCTCCATGTCGAGCGTGATGACGATGGACTCGCTCGAGGAGATGGGCCTGAAGAAGGGCGATTCCGTCCGGGTCGTCGTGAAGGGCGTGAACGTCCTCCTGATCAAGGAGTGAGGGGCATCAGGGGATCCTCCTTCCGCCCGTTGGAGCGCATCCCCGGCCGGCTATATCGCCTCCCGCTGCTCCGCTTCCGGGTGATCGTGGGTCAGGAGCAGACCGGCGATGTCCCGGTAGGCCACTCCGAGCTTGAGGCGGATGGGTTCCGAGAGCGAAATACCCTCCTGCACGGCCTCCCGCTTGAGGGCCGCGTGAAGGCTCCTGGGGACGATCCCCGTGAGCCGGCCTGGGAGAGATCCTCAAACCTTTCGATCAGGATCCCGTGCGGCGGAAGTCGATGACGAGCTCGGTTCTGGTCGCCCTTGCAATGCGCTCCAGCGTCTTCAGGGTGAACCCCCCGTAATCGCCGCGCTCGAGGCGCGCGATCGCCTGCTGCCGGGTCCCCATCCGGCGGGCCAGCTCCGCCTGGGTGAGGCCCAAGTTCCCCCGGAGCTCGTGGATCTTGTATCCCAGGAAGACCGCCATGCGGGCCTCCGGGTATCCCTTCCGGAACTTCGGATCCAGAAGCTTCTCCCCGAGCCAGTCCCCAAAGCGTCGCATCCTCATCTTCTTCATGGTCCCAACTCCTTCGATTCCAGCCTCTGCTTGAAATCCCTCATCCGCTGTTCCGCCGTTTCGATCTCCCGCCGGGGCAGCTTGTCGGTCTTCTTGGTGAACGCATGGACCAGCACCACCCGCTCCTTCAGAACGAAGAAGTGGAAGATCCTGTATTCGTTGCGCCCGAATTGCATCCGGAGCTCCCGGAGTTCGCCTTTGACGTGATCCGCATACGGTCGCCGGAGCCGGGGGCCTTCCCGGGCAAGGAGTTCGAGGAAGGCGGCCACCTTCCTCTGCTGCTTCTCGGGCATGGCATTAACGAAATCCTCCACCGGCGAGCCGCCCCGCACATTCGTGTAGTAGACGACCTCGTACATGCCCCCTCCACCTGAAGCAATTATAACAACAAGTTTGTTGTAATGTCCATCTCGGCGGATCAGCGGCGAACCTTCCTTGACCGCAGCTGCGACGGCGCCGTTGCCGGAAGAGGGGCCCCCGGGCTACACTCTGCCCCCATGACCCCTCTCGAATTCGTCAAAGGCGACATCACCCGGGTGGCCGTCGATGCCATCGTCAATGCCGCCAACGCGAAGCTGGCCGGCGGCGGAGGCGTGGACGGGGCGATCCACCGCGCCGGCGGACCCACGATCCTCGAGGAGTGCCGCGCCCTCGGCGGCTGCCCGCCCGGATCGGCCGTCGCCACCCGCGCCGGGAGCCTCCCCGCGAAGTTCGTCTTCCACGCCGTCGGGCCGGTCTATCGCGGGAAGGAGCAGGACGTCGAACAGCTCGCCTCCTGCCACCTGAAGTGCCTCGATCTCGCCGTCGAAAAGGGCTGCCGCTCGATCGCGTTCCCCGCGATCTCCACCGGCGCGTACGGCTATCCGCTCGCCGAGGCCTCCGTCATCGCCGTCGGCTCCGTGCACGGCTGGCTGCTCAAGAACCCCGGCGCCCTCGACCGCATCGTGTTCGTGCTCTTCGACGAGGACGCCCTCCGCGCCTACACGGAGGCCCAGCGCCGCCGCACGGCGGGACGCTGATCAGGCCTTCTCCGCCTCGTACTCCTCGCGGGCCCTGGCGTAGTCCGCCGTCGCGTCGCACTTGAGCATCGCGTAGGCGCTGCGCAGCCGCGCCCGGAACGTCGCCTTCGGCAGGCCGAGCTTCGCGCAGGCCGCGTCCTCGCTCAGACCCTCCAGATGCAGCGCCTGGACCACCTGCCGGAAGGCGGGACGCAGCGCGCGGATCGTCTCGAGCCGGAGCGCCTCGGGCTTCAGCCGGCGCTGGGCGATGGTGGTGAAGTGGCCTTCGACGGACTCCCGCAGCCGCGCGTGGGCCCGCTCCACCCGCGCGTGCAGCGCCCCGCTCTCGACCCCGAGCTTCTCGCCGATGTCCTTCCGGCTCAGACCCTCCTGGTGCAGCATCCGCAGCAGCTCGCGGTCCGCGGGGGCCAGTTTGGACAGCGACCGCTCGAGCAGCGCGTTCATCTCCCGCTTCACCGCGAGCGTGCGGGCGCTGCCGCGGCGGACGTCGGCGATGCGGTCGTCCTCGATCGCGCCCCCGAGCAGGGGTTTCTTGAGGTTGCGGTGCTTGTTGCGGACGATGCCGAGCAGCCACCAGGTGAGCCGCTCGGGACGCCGCCCCTGGCCGAGCCCCTGCAGCGCGGCGACC
This sequence comes from uncultured Planctomycetales bacterium, assembly GCA_964619955.1. Lineage (GTDB taxonomy): Bacteria > Planctomycetota > MHYJ01 > MHYJ01 > JACPRB01 > JACQFK01. Next base: position 56,979 of record CAZUJF010000019.1, on the reverse strand, counting down.
AGGCTCTCCTGCGCGATGTCCTCGGCGTCGTCGAGCGAGGCGCCCCGCGAGACGGCGTATTCGCGGAGCCGGACGTGATAGGCGCGGCAGAGTTCGTTGGCGGCGTCGCCGTCCCCGGCGAGACAACGGGCGATCAGGTCTTCCATGTCGGTTCTCCTCCCGCGGGAGTAGTGCGGGAAACCCCGCCGGACTCGACACGAAAAATGACGATTTCCGGAAAAAAGTCAATCCAGAACGGCGCTCGCCTGGATCTCCACCTTGGCCCTGGGGTTCACGAGGCGGCGCACCTCGACGAGCGCCATGCACGGATAATGCCGGCCCATGCGCGTCCGGTAGCGCGTCCCCAGCGGCTTGAGCGCCGCCAGGTACTCCTCCACGCTCGTCACGAAGATCGTGAAGCTCATCAGGTCCGCGGGTTTGCCGCCCGCCTCCGCGACGACCGCGAGCACCGCGGCGAGCGCCCGGTCGAACTGCTCGGTGAAATCGTCCGTGTCGATGGGGCCGAGGCTCGACGCCGTCTGCCCGGCGATGAAGAGATGCCGGCCGCCCGTCACCGCGAAGCCGTGGGTGTAGCCCGACGGCTTCTTGAGCGAGGCGGGATGCAGCGGGTCCACGCGTTTCATGCCCCGCAGTCTAACATCCGGTATTCCTTGCCGCGCCCGCGGAAGCGTGGCTGAATGCCCCCGTGATCTTCGTCGCCCTCGACTTCGAGACCGCGGATTCCGGCCGCGACAGCGCCTGTTCCGTGGGGCTCGTGCGGGTGGAGGGCGGTCGGATCACGAAGTCCGTCCACCGGCTCATCCGGCCGCCGCGCAGCGTCATGCAGTTCTCGTACATCCACGGCATCACCTGGGACCGCGTGCGGAACGAGCCGCCCTTCGCCCGGGTCTGGCCTGACCTCACGCCGCTCCTCGAAGGCGCGGAGTTCCTGGCGGCGCACAACGCGTCCTTCGACCGCTCCGTGCTGCGCGCCTGCTGCGACCGCGCGGGCCTGAAGCTTCCGGAGCTGCCGTTCGAGTGCACGGTGAAGCTGGCGCGCCGCGCCTGGGGCCTGCGCCCCGCGAAGCTGCCGGACGTGTGCCGCCATCTCGGGATCGGGCTCCGTCATCACGATGCGCTCTCCGACGCCGAGGCCTGCGCGCGGATCGTCCTGGCGGCCGGGGTGGCCCCGCCGCCGTCCGTCCGCTAGACTTCCTCCATGCGCTCGACGCTCACCCAGCTGCGGGTCCTCGTCGCCGTCGGCCTGGGCATCTTCATCGGAATCGCCGGGAAGATCCTGCTGGGCTGGCCCGGGCTGCTCCTGGGCTTGGCCGGCGGGGCGGCGGCGGGCTGGTTCGGGGCCCCGCTGCCCCGCAAATACTTTCATCAGCGCATCGCGAAGGAGCTGAAGGAGCTTCCGAGCCATCAGCTGCGCGGCGAGATGAAGGGGGAGAACTGGCCGGTCTTCCACCTCTACTACCGGGAGCTTTACGGACGCGGGGAGGACCTCGGCCCCGAGCTGCCGCGGATCCTGGAATTCCTGGGGGCGGAGGACCCCGACCAGCGCCGCCAGGGCTGGCAGATCCTGGAGTCCTGTTTTCCGTTGCTCGCGAAGCGGATCCCGGACTTCAAGCCCGACGAGTCCCAGGAAGCCTGCCGCTCACGCGTGGCATCGCTCCGGAAGACCTAGTCCGGCTCCTGTTGCGTGGCGCAGTGCAGCGTGCCGAGACCCCAGATGAAATCCCCGCAGTGGATCCCGACCACCTCGCGGTCCGGGAAACACTCGGCGATTTGGCCCAGGGCGTGCCGGTCCTTCGGATCGTTGAACGTCGGGACGATGACGGCGCCGTTGGCGATGTAGAAGTTGGCGTAGCTGGCGGGCACCCGCTGGCCGTCGAAGACGACGGGGGAGGGCAGCGGCAGGTCGATCACCTCGAGCTTCGCGTCCCGCAAGCGCTCGCGGTTCTCCGCGCAGATCGCGTGGTTCTCGTCCTTCGGGTTCTTCTCGGAGCAGAGCAGCACCCGTCCCGGCGCGACGAAGCGGGCGATGTCGTCGATGTGGCCGTGCGTGTCGTCGCCCACGATGCCGCGGCCGAGCCAGACGACGCGGCGGATTCCCAGGACCTCGCCGAACACGCGCTCGATGCCCGCGCGCCCGAGCCCGGGGTTTCGCGCCTGGACATCGGAGAGCAGGCACTCCTCGGTGGCCAGCAGCGTGCCGCGGCCGTCCACGTCGATCGCGCCGCCCTCCATCACCACGCCGGGCACCTTGAACTCGGGGACCCGGGCGGCCCGGGCCATGCGTCCCGCGACGAGGTCGTCCTTCTTGTGGTTCGGATACTTCGCCCAGCCGTTGAACGTCCAGTGCGTCGCGATGCGCCGGCCTTTGCCGTCGACGACGAAGATCGCGCCGGAGTCCCGGGTCCAGACCCGGTCGGTGGGGATGCGGAAGAAGTCGACCTTCCGGAGATCCACGCCCAGTTTGGCGAGCAGGGCTTTCGCGTCCCGCTGCAGGGCGGCGTCCTTGACGAGGATGCGGACCCGTTCGTTGCGGGAGAGGATGCGGACGATCTCCCCGTACGCCCAGGGGATGGGGCCGAAGCGGCCGGGCCAGTCGGCGCGGTTGTGCGGCCACGCGATCCAGGTCGCGCGATGGGGCGCCCATTCCGCGGGCATGCGGAAGCCGGTAAGGTTCACCGCTTCTCCAGGTAGCGCTCGGTGAGGCCGCCGTAGGCGTCGATGCGGCGGTCCCGCAGGAACGGCCAGTGCTGCCGGGCGGTCTCGACGGTCGCGGTGTCCACCTCGGCGACGAGGACCTCCACCTTCCCGCGCGACGCCTCCGCGATCACGCGTCCGTAGGGGTCGACGAGGAAGGAGGCGCCGAAGAATTCGATGCCGCCGCCCTTGGGGCCTTCGTGGCCGGTGCGGTTGACGCCCGCCACATAACAGCCGTTGGCGATGGCGTGGGACTTCTGGATGGTCTGCCAGGCGGAGGTCTGGGCCTCGCCCCACTGGGCCTTTTCCGAAGGATGCCAGCCGATGGCGGTGGGGTAGAAGAGGATCGCGGCGCCCTGCAGGGCGGTGAGGCGCGCGGCCTCGGGATACCACTGGTCCCAGCACACCAGCGTGCCGATGCGGCCGAAGCGCGTGTCGAAGGCCTTGAAGCCGAGGTCGCCCGGCGTGAAGTAGAATTTCTCGTAGTAGAGCGGGTCGTCGGGGATGTGCATCTTCCGGTAGATCCCGGCGAGGCGGCCGTCGGCGTCGAGCACCACAGCCGTGTTGTGATAGACGCCCGCCGCGCGGCGCTCGAAGAGCGACCCCACGATGACGATGCCGAGTTTTTTCGCGAGGGCCCCGAGGGCCTTCGTGGCGGGTCCGGGCACGGCTTCCGCCAGCGCGAACTGCGCGTGATCCTCGCTCTGGCAGAAGTAAAGGCTGCGGTAGAGCTCCGGCAGGCACACGACCTGCGCGCCCTTCCGGGCCGCCTCGCGGACGGCCTTTTCCGCGGCCGCCTGGTTGCGTTTCACGTCCGCGCCGCAGCGCATCTGGACGAGCCCGACGGTGAATCTCATGGCGGAAAAGATAGCGGATCGCGCGCCCCCGCCACAATCAAATCGTGAGGGTCGGGCTGTCCGGAATTTTTTGAATTCAGGCTTGCCCCGCGCATGGGCGCATGGGTACACTTATGGGGGGCGAGCACCGGGGGCGCGGAACCCTTCCGCGCCGGGATGTCCCGGGTGCTCCACACCGGCGCACCCAGTCCCTCCCAACCCGAACCACTCAGACGCCAGCGGCATCCGGCAGGGGCCGGTGCCTTCGGATAGGAACGCGGGATCACTCGGGGGGCGAGCGAACAGGGGGGTTGCATGGCCAGTCTGCTGCTGTGTCTCGCGCTTGGAGCGCTTTCCGGTCCCCAGGACGAGGCCGTCAAGAAATCCATCGAGGAGTTCAAGGCCAAGATCAAGGATGCGAAGTCGCTCCTCGAGAAGGCCGCGCTGCTGAAGGAGTTCGGCGAGAGCGAGCCGCGGGACAACGCCAAGGTCCCCTCGATCGCGAGATTCCTGGCCCCGGGCCCGCACGATCCGAACTATCTCCTGCCGCTGCTCTCCATCGAGATCCTGTCCCGGTACCGCCGCAGCGCGGCCGCCTCGCAGGCCCTCTCGAACGCCCTGCAGGGCTACCGCAAGATCCCCTACCTCTATACCAAGGTGGTCCCCGCCATCGGGAAAGTGGGCCATGAGTCGTCGCTGCCCCTCTTCGAGGAATGGCTGAAGGGAAAGGATGCGGACCAGGCCGTCAACGGCGTCCGGGCCATCGAGGGCTTCCCGGCCCCCGTGGCGCTGGAGAAGCTCTTCGGCCACTACGAGTTCATCGAGAAGAAGAAGGACAACGTCTCCCCCGAGATCAAGGCCGTCAACGACCGCCTCCAGCCCGAGATCCTCAAGTCCATCAAGCGCATTTCGGACCAGCCCTACCCGACCATCAAGGAGCTCCTGATCTGGTACCAGAAGCGCGGCAAGGACGAGGCCGTCAAGAAGGAGCAGGATTTCAAGCCCGAGCCCTCCAAGCCCGGCCTGCCGGTGCCGCTGCTGGTCGAGTTCTCGTTCCGGGAGAACGGCGGCACGTCGACGGCCAACACCGGGGCCACCTGCGGCCTCTTCGCGAGCGCGGTGGTGACGGAGAAGAAGCCCGCCTGGACCGGGACCGTGCCGCCCAACGCCGGCCCGTCGGCCCTGGACTGGGGTCTGGGCGGCTCCGGAGCGGTGGACCTCGGCGGCGGCGCGGGGATCGACCAGCTCAAGAACCTCAAGTCGTTCACGATCAGCGGGTGGACGATCGTCATGGAGGCCCGCGAGGGCGCCGCATCCAAGGAGGCGGGCGCCGGGAACCGCCTCGTGAGCTGGTTCAATCCCGTGAAGCAGCTCGAGGGCGTGGAGCTGATCCATCGCGCCGACGGTTCGCTCCAGCTGGGCATCAACCAGTGGGCCGACCAGTCGCCCGCCAAGAGCGCGATCGAGCAGATCCCCGTCTACGATCCGAAGGCGAAGGAGGCGGGCGGAGAACAGTGGCAGAAGTGGCGCTTCTTCGCGGTCACCTACGATTCCACGGCCGCGTCGGGCCACGTGAAGTTCTACTTCGGCACCCGCAACGCCGACGCGAAGGCGGCCGGGTCCGTGGATTACGCGCGCGGCACGAGCGGCTCGAAGATCGCCCCGCAGCTGACGGTGGGCAACGTCTCGCCGCAGATCCGCGCCCTGGCCCCGGAGCGGGGCTATCGCGGCATCCTCGACGAGATCCGCGTCTTCGGCAGCACGCTCGACGGCTCGGCGGCGCTGGGGCTCCCCGAACTCATCAGGCTCCAGGACCGCGCGGTCGCCACTCCCTGATTCCCCGGGCCATGCGGGGAATCGAAGCCGGTCACCGCGAGGCAGGGGCGCGTCGTCAGCCCGCCAGATCCCAGGGCAGCGCCCAGTCATGGCTCGTGATCGGATACAGGCGCTCGACGGGGGCGATCAGCAAACCCGGGCCGACCTTCAGGCGCGGATAGGTTTCCCGGAACGACCTCAACCCCCGCGCATCGCCGCCGGTCGGATGAGTCGTCGCCTTCACCTCGATGGGGTGAAAGATCCCGTCGCGCTCCAGAACGAGATCGACCTCGGCTCCGCCGAAGGCCCGCCAGTGCCAGAGATGGGCGCGCGGGGAGAGCACGGACAGGTGCTTGCGAAGCTCCGCTGCGACCGCGCTTTCGAACAGGGCTCCAAGGAGCGGGTGGGAGCCCAGCGCCTTGGGCGTCGATACCGCCTGCGCGGCACAGGCCATGCCGGTGTCGGCGAGATACCCCTTGGGCTTTCCGCTGATCCGCTTCACCGCGTTGCCGGAGTAGGCCGGCACTTCGAACCACTGAAAGGTCGCCTTGAGGATGTCGAGCCAGCGGCGTGCCGTCTGCGGGGTGATGCCGATCTCGCGCCCCAGATGACTATGGTTGACTTCCTGGGCGGTGAGGGCCCCCAAAAGTCCCACGAAGCGGCCGAAGATGTGGAGATCCGAGACGTCGGCGAGGAGGCGCACGTCCCGCTCCACGTAGGTCCGCAGGTACGCCGCCTGGAAATCCGGAAGGGAGCCGAGCGGCAGCGCCTGCGCCTCCGGCATCCATCCCCGCCAGAGCTGTTCGTAAAGAGGGCGGGTCCGGGTGAGCCGGAGGCGGGCGCCCTTGAGAAAGCCCTCGGGATTCTCGAGGAACGCGGCCACCCACGAAGTCGGGCGGGGGGAACGGGCGGCCTCCAGCAGACAGAAACCCTCGAGGTCGAGGAAGACGGCGCGGCCCGCGAGACTCTCGGTCATGGATTTCAGGACTCCCCATTGCTGGGAGCCGGTCAGGAGGTACTGCCCGCTTTGGCGCTTGCGGTCGATGCGTCGTTTGAGAGCGGCGACGAGTTCGGGGGCGTATTGGATCTCGTCGAGGATGAGCGGCGCCGGATGGTGGTCGAGGAAGAGGTCCGGATCCCGGCGGGCGTTTTCCACGTCCGTGACGGGGTCGAAGACGACGCACCCGGCGTCGGGGAAGACCTTGCGGACCAGGGTGCTCTTGCCCACCTGGCGGGCTCCCGTGACGATCACCACCGGAAATCGCCTGAAGAGGTCCTTCAGCCTCTGGGTCTGGAGTCGGGGGACGTACATGGACGTATTATCGATGATAACATCATCAGAAATACAGGATTTCTGCGGGGCCAACGAAACGCCTTGCGTCTTCATGCTCTAGGGATGTGCGGAGGGGCCCGCTCCGGCGTATAGTACGGAGACGCCGGAGCGGGTCCGGCGATGGGTGGTTCGACACGCTTGATTCCCCGGGCGGCCCGGGGAATCAATGCTGACTCACCACAAGCTGGGGGTGGGCATGGTCTTCCTGTCATGGGTGCTGCTTCTGGCGTTCCAGGATCCCCAGGTTCTGGATCCGCGCCTGGAGCTGCAGCTGGTCGCGGCCGAGCCGCAGATCGTCACGCCGGTGGCCTGCAGTGTCGACGTCAAAGGCAGGCTCTGGGCGATCGAATCCAACACGCACTTCCCGCCGAAGAACTATAAGGGTCATCCGACGGACCGCATCCTCGTCTTCGGGGACTTCGCCGCGGACGGCAGGGCCGGGAAGATCGCGAGCTTCGCCGACGGCTTTCGCTACGCGATGAGCCTGGCCCATGCGAAGAACGGGGATCTCTACATCGCCACGCGCTGGGATATCCTGATCCTGCGCGACAAGGATGCGGACGGGATCTGCGACGAGCGGATCCCCGTCGCGAAGCTGGAAACCAAGGGCGACTATCCGCACAACGGCCTCTGCGGACTTGCCTTTGACAGCAAAGGCGACCTCTGGTTCGGCATGGGGGAGAACCTCGGGCTTCCGTACCGCCTGGTCGGCTCCGACGGGCGCGTGATCGAGGGCGGCGGCGAGGGCGGCAACGTGTTTCGCGGCCGCGCGGACGGCGCGGGGCTCGAGCGCATCGCCACCGGGGTCTGGAATCCCTTCCACCTGACCTTTGATTCCCTGGGCCGCTTGTTCCTCGTGGACAACGATCCGGATTCGCGCCCGCCCTGCCGCCTGCTGCATGTCGTCGAGGGCGGCGACTACGGCTTCAAGTTCCGCAACGGGCGCAAGGGCCTGCATCCGTTCACCTCCTGGAACGGGGAGCTTCCCGGCACGCTGCCGATGGTGTCCGGGACCGGCGAGGCCCCCTCGGGCATGGTGTCCTACGAACATGCCGCGTTTCCCGCGGAATACCAGGGCACGCTGCTCGCCACGTCCTGGGGCGATCACCTGATCCAGCGCTTCACGCTCGCCGCGAAGGGCGCCTCGTTCACCGCGAAGGCAGAGACGATCGTCAAAGGCGGCGAGAACTTCCGGCCCGTCGGGCTCGCGCTCGCGCCGGACGGTTCGCTCTTCATGACCGACTGGGTCGACCGCTCATACACGCTGCACGGGAAGGGCCGCGTCTGGCGGCTGCGGGCGAAGGAGCCCGGGACGACGGCCGCGCCTTCAAGGCTGCCCGCGGACAGTCCCGAGCTGAAGCGCATGAACATGCTGCTGGCCTCGAAGGGCGCGGAGGCGGCCCCGGCGCTGGCGGAGAACGATCCGTTCCTGTACTCGGCGGCTGTTCAAAGCCTGTCACGCGCCGCGGAAGTCCCGGCCGCCCTGGCGGCGGACAAGAACCCGCGCGTGCGGCTGGGCGCGCTGCTGGCGCTGCGTCGGCGGGGGGACGCCGCCGCGCTCAAGGGCTTCCTGGAAGATCCGGATCCGCAGGTGCGCCGCGCCGCCATCCAGTGGGCGGGTGAGGAGAAGCGGACCGAGCACGCCGCGGCGATCGAGAAGGCGGCGGCGCGGGTGCCGGTCACGAAGGAGATCTTCGAGGCGTATCTGGCCGCGAACGATCTCTTCGCCGGACGCTCGTCGTCGCAGGTCGACCAGCTGGGGAGCGAGCCGCTCGTGGTCCGTATCTTCGAGGACGCCGCCCAGCCGGCGCCGCTGCGGGCCCTTGCGCTGCGCATGCTGCGCCGGGATCACAAAGCGCTGACGCTGGAGAAGGTCGAGCCGCTGCTCCGGCAGGGGGAGCCCGCGCTCCGGCTGGAGGCGGTGCGGCTGCTCGCCGCCCGGACGGACGCCCCCTCGCAGGCGGCGCTCCGGGGGCTCGTTGCGGATCCGCTGCTTGGGCCGGACGCGATCGGCGGCCTTTCGGGCTCCGCGGCCGACCCGGAGACCCGGAAGCTGCTGCTGGAGTTGCTGGCGGGTCCGCACGTCATGGACGCCCTCCGCTCCCTTTCGGGCGAACTGCATCATGCGGAGGTTCACGCCGCAGTGAAGCGGGTCGCCTCCTCTGCCGGCGGTGCCGACCAGAACAAGGCCGAACTCCTCTTGGCGGGGCGCACGAATCCTCCGGCCCGCGAAGAGTGGATGAAGCTGGCCGCGCGCAAAGGAAACGTTCTCGACGGCGAGCGTGTGTTCTTCCATCCCAAGGGTCCGCAGTGTTACCGCTGTCACCGGGTGAACGGCCGCGGGGGCGAGGTGGGGCCGGATCTTTCGACGATCGGGTTCTCGCTCGACCGGGCGCGGCTGGCCGAGTCCATTCTCGAACCCGGGCGCGAAGTCGCGCCGATGTTCGTGAACTGGCGCATCCTGAAGAAGAACGGCGACGTGCTGGACGGCCGGCTCATGACCGAAGTCGAGGGCGCCCTGATGCTGATCAACGCCCAGGCCCAGATCGTGAAGGTCCCCTTCGCCGAGATCCAGGAACGGCAGCCCTCGCAGCTTTCGATCATGCCCGAGAAGCTGGAGGCCGGCCTGACCTTCGACGAGTTCACCAACCTCATCGAATTCATGGCGGGGCTCAAGTGAGGCTGCTGCCGCTGCTCCTGCTGTCCCTGACCGCCTGCTCGGGGGTCCGGATCTCCACGGATTTCGAGGGCGGCAGCGCGCAGGTGCTTTCCGCCGCCGGCGCCGAATTCACGCTGCGCGTGGAAGGCCAGGCGGACCAGGAGCGCCGGAACCGCCAGGTGAGCTGGTACAGCTTCCGCGTCGACGGCGCGAAGGGGGTCCCGCTCCGGATCCACCTCACGGATCTCAAGGGCGAATACGACTACAAGCCGGGCGCGATCTGCATCACGTCCGCCACCCCGCCCCTGGTGTCGAAGGACGGGAAGAGCTGGAGCCATCACCCGATCTCGGGGAACACCGCCGAGGGCAGCGCGCTGCTGGAGCTGACGCCCTCGTCCGACCCGGTCTGGGTCGCCCATCTGGAGCCCTACGTCGCGAGCCGGCTGGAGATCTTCCGCGGCGAGATCCTCCCGAACCCGCTGCTCCGCGAGGAGGAGATCGGCCGCAGCGTCGAGGACCGCCCCCTCCGGCTCTGGACGATCACGAATCCGGCGCTGCCGGACGCCGCGAAGAAGGTCGTCTGGCTCATGGCGCGGCAGCACGCGTGGGAGAGCGGGACCTCGTTCGTGGCCGAGGCCGCGGTCCGCTGGCTGCTCTCGCCGGAGGCGGCGGGCGTGAGGGATCGGGTTCTCTTCAAGGTGCTTCCCATGATGGACCCCGACGGCTGCGCCCGAGGCGGCGTGCGCTTCAACCGCCACGGGTACGACGTGAACCGCAACTGGGACAGCGTCGATCCGGGCAACCCGGAGCACGTGCGCCTGATGCCCGAGATCGCCGCGGCGAAACGGGTCTTCCTCGAGTGGTCGAAATCGGGGAAGCCGGCGCATCTCTTCCTCACGCTCCACAACCAGGAGGAGGGCGAGTGGCTGAGCGGGTCCGCGAAGCACGGGGCCCTGGCCCAGCGCTTCTTCGACGGCCTCGTGAAGGAGACGACGTTCAGCCCCGAGAAACAGAAGGGTCCGCGGACGCCGGGCGTGCGGCCCGCGTCCGGTCGCTTCACCGTCTACCAGTACCTGGATCTCGAGCTCGGCTGGCCCGCGTTCCTGCTCGAGCAGGGGATCGCGAAGAGCGAGCGGCTGGGGCGGCTGCCGGTTTCGGACGACCGCCGCGCGTTCGGGGCCGCCCTCGCGCGTGTGATGGCCCGGATCGTGTCGGGAGATTGAGATGTTCGCCGCGGCGCTGCTGCTGCTGTTCCAGGGCGAACCGAAGTCGCCGTTGTATGAGCAGCTCCGCCTCGAGGCCGGCCGCGCTTTCGACGAACGCCGGCGCGCCCTGGCCGCGCTCAAGACGCCCGAGGATGTCGTCAAGAGGCAGGAGGAGTTGCGTAGCCGCTTCATCGAGGCGCTGGGCGGCTTCCCGGAACGCACGCCGCTGAACGCCCGGAGCATCGGCACCCTTCAAGGGGAGGGCCACCGCGTCGAGAAGGTGATCTACGAGAGCCGTCCGGGACACGCGGTGACGGCGAACCTCTACCTGCCCGAGGGGAAGGGGCCCTTTCCCGGCGTGCTCGTGCCCTGCGGCCACAGCGAGAACGGCAAGGCGGCGGAGGCGTATCAGCGCGCCGCGATCCTGCTTGCCCGCAACGGGCTCGCCGCGCTCTGCTACGACCCCATCGGCCAGGGGGAGCGGCGCCAGCTGCTGACGCCCGACGGCAAGGCGGCGATCAAATCCAACACCGAGGAGCACACGATGGCGGGTATTCCCGCGCTGCTCGTCGGCTGGAGCGCCGCGACGTTCCGCATCTGGGACGGGATCCGCAGCCTCGACTATCTGGCCTCCCGTCCCGAGGTCGATCCGAAGCGGCTCGGCTGCACGGGGAACTCCGGCGGCGGGACGCTGACCTCCTACCTGATGGCCCTCGACGAGCGCATCGCGGTGGCGGCGCCCTCGTGTTACGTCACCTCGCTTGAGCGGCTCTTCGCCACGATCGGACCTCAGGATGCGGAGCAGAATATCACGGGGCAGGTCGCGTGGGGGATGGAGCACGCGGACTATCTCACGATGCGAGGCCCGAAGCCGACCTTGATGCTCATCGCATCGCAGGATTTCTTCGATCAGCAGGGCTCGTGGACCACGTTCCGCGAGGCGAAGCGGATCTACGGCCTGCTCGGCCATCCGGAGCGCGTGAGTCTCGCCGAGTTCAACGACAAACACGGCTTCTCGCAGCCGCGGCGGGAGGCGGCGGTCCGCTGGATGCGCCGCTGGCTGCTGGGGATCGACGACGCGATCGTCGAGACGCCGTTCGCCGTCTGGAAGGACGCCGATCTCCAGTGCACGAAGAGCGGCCAGGTGCTCGCCGACGGACCCGGGGTCTCGGTCTTCGATCTTTGCGCTTCCCGGGCGACAGAGCTGGCCGCGGCGCGGAAACCGCTGGATCTCGCGGCGGCCGTGAGGCGACGGCTGCCCCGGACGCTCCGCATCGGTGCGGACGTGGCGGACGGCGGCGTCCGCCTTCTCTTCCTCGACCCGAAGCCGGCAAGGCCCAAGCTGTTCGGGATCGACGAGCGCGAAGCCTTCCTCGCCCTGCACCTGGGGGTGCCGCTGCTCGCCCCCCGGGTGTATGCCTTGGTCTCGTCCCTGCAGGCGGCGAATGAGGAACCGGTGCTCCGGGGGGCAGGTCCCGCGGCGATGGTCGCCCTCCATGCCGCCTTCGAGATTCCGCAGCGCGTCGTTTCGCTCGTGCTTGAGGGCATGCTGGTCTCCTGGGACGCGCTTGCGCGCGCCCCCCGCAGCCTCGGGCAGCTGGCGAACGTCGTGCCCGGCGTGCTCGCGGACTACGACCTTCCGGATCTCGTCGCGGCGCTGGCACCGCTTCCGGTGACGATCCGGGGCGCCGTGGATGCGATGGGGAAGCCGCTTCCCGTGCCCGAAGTCGAGGCGGTGTATGCGAAGGCCCGCGCCGCGTACCGCGCGGCGGGAGCGGAACAGAAACTGGTGATCGAATGATGCTGACGCTCGCGTTCCTCCTGCTGCTGGCGCCGCAGCAGTCCCCGTGGGATCTCGAGGCGCTCTCCAAGGTCCCGGCCGTGCATCCGGCCCCGGGCTTCGAAGCCCCCGGCCTCAAGGCGTTCTTCTACGACGGCGCCGACTGCCAGGGAAAGCCGACGCGGATCTTCGCGTGGTCGGGAGTGCCCGCGGCGGCCGGCAGACATCCCGCGATGGTGCTGGTGCACGGGGGCGGCGGCACGGCGTTCGCGGACTGGGTGAAGCTCTGGGTGGGCCGCGGCTATGCGGCGATCGCGATGGACCTTTGCGGCGCGGTGCCGAAGAAATCCGGCAAGGGCGGCTGGGACCGGCACGAACACGGCGGCCCGCCCGGCTGGGGCGGCTTCGAGCAGATCGACCGCCCGGAACACGACCAGTGGACCTGGCAGGCGGTGGACGCCGTGATCCGGGCGCACACGCTGATCCGTTCGCTGCCCGAGGTCGATCCGGAGAAGACGGGGATCACCGGCATCTCCTGGGGGGGCTATCTCACCTGCATCACGGCGGGCGCGGATCCCCGCTTCAAGTTCGCGGCGCCCGTCTACGGCTGCGGTTTCCTGGGCGAGGACTCCACCTGGCTCGACACGTTCAAGAAGCTGGGCCCGGAGAAGTCCGCGAAGTGGCTGAAACTCTGGGACCCCTCGGAGCACCTGCCGAAGGCATCGATGCCGTTCCTCTGGCTCAACGGCACGAACGACTTCGCCTACCCGATGGGATCGCACCAGAAGAGCTACCGGCTGCCGAAGACGGACCGCACGCTGGCGATCCGGGTGCGCATGCCGCACGCGCACGGCGGTCCGGGGGAGAAGCCCGAGGAGATCCACGCGTACGCGAACGCCCTCTTCAGAGGGGGGCCGGGGCTGCCCCGGATCCTCCGGCAGGGCGTGGAAGACGGGAGGATCTGGGCCGAGTTCGAGTCGAAGGTCCCCGTCGTGAAGGCGGAGCTTTGCTTCACGAAGGACACGGGCAAGTGGCAGAAGCGGACCTGGGAGATCCTGCCCGGAGCGGTCGAGGGTCAGCGCGCCTCCGGGGCGCTGCCGGAAGGCGTGCGGGCCGCCTACCTCAACCTCGTGGACGAAAAGGGGCTGGTCGTCTCGACCGAACACCTCGAGCGGCTCTGAGTCATTTCGCGGGCGCGGCTTTCATCTCCAGCGACGCGGAGTTCATGCAGTAACGCAGGCCCGTGGGCTGGGGTCCGTCGTCGAAGACGTGCCCCAGATGGGAATCGCATTTCGCGCAGCGGACCTCGACGCGGATCATGCCGTGGGCCTTGTCGGTCACTTCGCGCACGGCCTCCTTCTTCAGCGGGGCGAAGAAACTCGGCCAGCCGGTGCCCGACTCGAACTTGGTCTTCGCGTCGAAGAGCTCATGGCCGCAGCCGGCGCAGGTGAACGTGCCGGCCCCTTTGAAAGCCGCCCACTTTCCCGTGAACGGCCGCTCGGTGCCCTGCTGCCGGCAGATCTGATACTGCTCGGGCGAGAGCTTCTTCTTCCATTCCGCGTCGGAAAGACCGAGCGGATTGCCCACGGTGGCGTCGGAGGGGGGCGCGGGCACGGGCGACGGTTCCGAAGGAGTGCAGGCCGCGAGGGCCAGGGGGAGCAGCAGCGGCATCCATCGAATCATGTACGGCCTCCTTCAGTCATCATAATCGGTTCCGCGGGCGCGGCAAGCTCCGGAAGCTTCCAGGCGGCGCCGACCAGGCAGGACAGCACGAGGTGCAGGATCCCGCCCCCCATGTAATGCTCCGTCATCGAGATGGCGAAGAGATAGAGCACGCCCAGCAGGGCCGCGACGCGCAGCGGGGCCCGGGCCTTCCGGAGCGACCAGGCGAGCCATGCCCAGAGGCCGACGCTCACGCCGAGGCCGACGAGGCCCCCTTCCGCGAGGAAGTGGACGTAGGAGTTGTGCGCGTGTCCGGCGTCGTTCACGGCCCTTCCCTGCGTGGCGGCGTAGTACACGTGTTTGACGCCGGTCCATTGCCGGTCCTCGTCGTTGAAGCGCCCCATCCCCTCGCCCAGGAGCGGGCTCCAGGACCACTCGGTCAGCGCCCGCTTCCACTGCTGCAAGCGCCACGTGTGGGTCCCCTCGGCCGCCGCGAATTGTCCCACCCTTCGCGCGGCGAGCGGTCCCAGCAGCCCCAACGTCAGCAGCAGGACGGCGCCGCTTCCCAGGAGCAGGCGGCGGTCCAGGCAGTTCCTTTTCCACCCGATCCACGCGAGCAGCGCCAGGCCGCCCCCCAGGGAAAGGAGGGAGCCGCGGGATTTGGAGAGGAGCACGCCCCAGAGACAAAGACCCGCGAGCGCTCCGCAGAGCGACCGGAATTTTCCACGGGGTCCGAAGACGGCCAGGGTCGAGAAGGTCAGGCAGCCCAGGCCCAGGACGCTGCCCGCCGCATTGTGGGTCAGGTAGAGGGCGGTGAATCCCGGGCCGTGGGGGTTGATCCCTTCATCCCAGAGGAAGACCCAGCCGACCAGGGCACGTTGCAGGCCGAAGCAGTGGCCCGTCATGCCGACGAGGACGACGATCCCCTGCAGCATCCCGAACGCTAGGGCCACAGATCGGATCCGTTCCTCCGTGGGGGCGACGGCTGCGAGGATCAGCAGGGGAAGGAGAGAGAAAAAGATCTGCCCGTCCCGCCGGTGAAAATCGAAGGCGGCCAGCGTCGAAAGCGTTTCGCCGCTCAGGAGGAAACTCAGCGTCCAGAAGGCCCAGACCGCGGCGACGCCCAGGGTCAGGCGTTCCACGCGCCGGATCGAAAGCAGCGCGGCCAGCAGGAACGCGCCGAGGGTGAGCGCGGGGAGGCGGTTCGTGACCAGGGAGAGGACCGCAAGAGTCGCGGCGGCGCCGGCTGCGGTCTGCCTCATTTCCGCGGGGATGGTAGCAACGCCCCTCCCCGCCTGTCACGGCTCTTTCATGATTTATGAAACACCGGGGAGGGAATTGGCTGGTCATTTCGGGGCTTTCCCCGTACATAGGGGCATGCGCCGGATCCTGGCCTTCTGCTGCCTCGCCGCCCTGCCCGCCCTCGGACAGGAGGGGCCGGCGGAGGCCGACCTCGCGGTCCGCAAGCTGCGGCCGGCGCCCGGCCTGAAAGTCTCCCTCTTCGCCGCGGAGCCCCAGCTCCAGAATCCCGTCGCCTTCTCCCAGGACGAGAAGGGCCGCTGGTTCGTCGTCGAGACGTTCCGCCGCCGGACCTCCGTGCTCGACATCCGCACGGTGATCGGCTGGCTGGACGAGGATCTCGCCAGCCGCAGCGTCGAGGACCGGATCGCCATGCACCGGCGCCACCTCGGCACGGACGCCGACAAGCTGGCCGTCGAATCGGAACGCGTGCGCCGCGTCGAGGACACGGACGGGGACGGCCGCGCGGACCGGTCCACGGTCTTCGCCGACGGCTTCAACACCCTGGCGGACGGCGTCGCCGCGGGCGTCGTCGCACGGGGCGGCAAAGTCTGGTTCGCGGCGCTGCCGAATCTGTGGCAGCTGGAGGACCGCGACGGCGACGGACAGGCGGAGGCCCGCCGCTCCCTCCAGTACGGCTGGGGGATCCGCAACTCCTACGGCGGCCACGATTTCCACGGGTTGATCTTCGGTCCCGACGGGCGGCTCTACCTGAGCGTCGGCGACCGCGGCTGCCGCATCGAATCCGAGGGGCGAGTCGTGACGCTCTTCGAGGAGGGCGGCGTGCTGCGCTGCAATCCCGACGGCTCGCAGCTGGAGATCTTCGCCCGCGGCCTGCGCAATCCCCAGGAGCTCGCCTTCGACGACGAGGGCAATCTCTGGACGGTGGACAACAACGCCAACATCGGCCCGGACAACGGCGAGACCGGCCGCGTCACCTGCGTCGTCGAGGGGGCCGATTACGGCTGGCGCATCGGATACCAGCATCTGCCGGACGGGGGCCCCTGGATCCGCGAGGGCCTTTGGGCGGGGAAGGCCGCCTATCAGCTACCGCCGGCGGGTCATCTCACGCACGGCCCCTCGGGCCTGGCCGCCGATCCCCGCGACGGCGCCCGCTTCCTCGTCTGCGACTTTCCCGGCGGCGTGCACTCCTTCCGGGTGAAACCCGAAGGCGCGGGCTTCGTGCTCGCGGACTCCGGACGCTTCCTCTGGGAGCTCTACGCGACGGACGTGGCGTTCGGCCTGGACGGCGCCGTCTACGTGCTCGACTGGGTGCAGGGCTTCGAGAAGTCCGGGAAGGGGCGCATCTTCCGCGTCGCGGGCCCGGGGGCCGCGGTCGAGCCTTCGGTCGCGCGGCTCTTCGCCGAAGGACACGCGTCGCGTTCCGTGGAGGAGCTGGCGGGGCTGCTGGGCCACGGCGACCGGCGGGTGAGGCAGGAGGCTCAGTTCGAGCTGGTGGAGCGGCGCGCCGGGAAGACGCTGTCGCAGGCGGCGCGGCGGGGGATCGGTCCCGCGCGGCGCCACGGCCTCTGGGGGCTGCAGCAGCTGCGGGAGGCGGCGCCGCTGCTGGAACTGCTCGCGGATCCGGAAGCGGAGATCCGGGCCCTGGCGGCGAAGGCCCTGGGCGACGTCCGGTCCGCGGATGCGCCCGAGCTGCTGATCAAGGTGCTCAAGGATCCCCAGCCGCGCGTGCGCGCGCAGGCCGCGCTGGCGCTGGGCCGCCTGGGCTGCGGCCGCGCCGCGGGAGCCCTGCTGGAACTGCTTCGCGAGAACGGGGACCGCGACGTCTTCCTCAGGCACGCGGGCGTCTCGGGTCTGGCCGGAGCCGGGGACATCGAAGCCCTGGTGAACGCCCGCAAGGACCCCTCGGCGTCCGTCCGGCGGGCGGCCGTCCTCGCCCTCCGCCGCCTGGCCCGTCCGGAACTCGCGCTCTTTCTGGACGACGCCCCCGTGGCCCTGGAGGCCGCCCGGGCGATCCACGACATGCCGGTCCCGGAGGCCTTTCCCGCGCTCGCGGCGCGCCTCGAAGCGCCCGAAGGAGATCCCGGCCTGCTGCTGCGGGCCGTGAACGCGGCGGCGCGCCTGGGACGGAGCGACGTGCTGGCCCGGACGGCGGCGGAGGCGGGGCGGCCCGTGGACGTGCGGCGGGCGGCGCTGAAGGCGCTGGCGGACTTCGCGTCGCCGCCCGGGCGGGACCGGGTGCTGGGGCTCTGGCGCCCCTCGCCGCCCGGGGATCCTGAAAAGGCGCGCGAAGCGCTGTCGTCGGTCCTGGAATCCTGCCTCGTCTCCGGTCCGGAGGCGCTGCAGGTGGAGGCGCTCAAGGCCGGGGCGGCGCTCGGGGCGGGGGACACGGCGACGTTTCGAAAGATGGCGCGGGCGGACCATCCCTCGTCCGTGCGGGCCGAGGCGCTGCGGGGGCTGGCGCTCCGGAAGGCGGAGGGCCTCGGGGCGGCGCTGCGGGCGGCGCTGGGGGATCCGGACGAGGCGCTGCGGCGCGAGGTGCTGGGCCTGCTCCCCAAGGCGGGGCTCGGGGACGGCGTCGCCCTGCTCGAGCAGGCCGCGCGGGAAGGGGCTCCGGGGATCCGTCAGGCGGCGCTGCTCGCGCTGGGGGACTGCGGCTCGGAGGCCGATGCGGTTTTCGGCAGGCTGCTGGATCTCCGGCTCGCGGGCGACTGGCCGGCGGCGGCGGGCCTCGAGCTGATCGAAACGTCGGCGAAGCGCCTGGATCCGGGCGTCCGGGAGCGCCTCGCGAAGATCGAGGCCGCGCGCTCCAGGGACGATGCTCTGGCGGCCTGGGAGGACTCCCTCGAGGGGGGCGACCCGCAGAAGGGGAGCCAGCTGTTCTGGGTGCGCGCGCACGCCAGCTGCAAGCAGTGTCATGTCGTGGGCGCCGAGGGGGGCACGGCGGGGCCGGCCCTCACCGGGATCGGAGCGCGCAAGTCGCGCCGCGAGCTGCTGGAGGCGATGCTGCTCCCGTCGAAGACCATCACGCCCGGCTTCGAAAGCGTGGCGCTGCTGCTCGACTCGGAGGCGGTCGAAACCGGCGTCGTGCTGCGCGAAAGCGCGGCGGAACTGGTGCTGCGCGGAGCGGACGGCGCGGAGCAGACGGTCCCGAAGGCGCGCATCAAATCCGCCCGCCGGGGGCTGTCGGCGATGCCCGACGATCTCGGCCGCCTCCTGACGAAACGGGAGCTCCGGGATCTGGTGGCGTATCTCGCCGGCCTGCGGTGAGCGGAAAATGGAACCGCCGGCCGCCCGGCCGGTATTCCGTGCCGCACAATCGGGCCGGATTCCCCCGATGCAGGTATAATGGGGCCGGAGCTGGGAGCGACGATCCGCGCACGGCCTGAATGATGCCTCCATGAAGACCCTCGAGGACGACTTCTACCTGGGACACGCCGTCCTGGAGCGCAAGCTGGTGACGCGCGAGGCGCTCCTGGAATGCCTGTTCCTCATGGCGCAGGAGCGGAAGGCCGGCCAGCCGCGCCCCCTCGGCGTGCTCCTGGTCGCCCGGGGCCTGCTCACGCAGGAGGATCTCGACGGCCTGATGGCCTCCCGCGTGGCGGGGGCGGGCGGGCAGGGCTCCCTCCCCGAGGCGGAGGTCGGCCGCCTGCTGGTGGCCTCGGGGCTCATCTCCAAGGAGAACATCGAGGAGTGCGTCCGGCTCCAGGACGATCTGAAGAAGGCGGGGAAGACGGCCCCGCCCCTCGGCGAACTGGTCGTGCACCGGGGCTACGTCACGGAGCGGCAGATCTCCCGCGTGCTCGCCTACCAGCGCAAGCTGGTCTTCGCCTGCTCCGGCTGCGCGGTCCGGGTCAGCGCGGCGGCGCCGCCCCCGGGCAGCCGCTACCGCTGCCGGAAGTGCGGCGGCGCCCTGGCGGTCGTGGAGTCGCCGGCGGGCGCCCCCGAGGGGGACTCGCTGCTCGCCCTGCGCGAGGGCGAGCGGGGCGAGGACACCCAGATCGAGGTGGACCGCGCGATCTCCGCCTATCTCAAGCAGAAGAACGTC
This sequence comes from uncultured Planctomycetales bacterium, assembly GCA_964619955.1. Taxonomy (GTDB): domain Bacteria; phylum Planctomycetota; class MHYJ01; order MHYJ01; family JACPRB01; genus JACQFK01. Next base: position 37,687 of record CAZUJF010000019.1, on the reverse strand, counting down.
GTGCGGCGGGACCAGCTCCGCGACGGCCAGCGCCTTCAGATGGAATTCGCCCGCTACGGCCTGATCGCGCCGATCCTGGAGCTCCTGCGGCGCACGGGCGCGCTCACGCTCCCGCAGAAGCAGGAGGTCGAATCGGTCGACTTCGGGAAGATGGTGCGGGAGCCGGACTGGAAGGTCCAGGCCATCCCGGGCTACCGGCTCACCGGCCGCGTGGCGTCCGGGGGGTTCGCCGCGATCTGGACCGCGGAGCCCGCCTTCGGAAAGGGCCGGGTCGCCGTCAAGATGCTGCATCCGGAGCGCGCGAAGGATCCGCGCAGCGTCGCCCGCTTCGAATGGGAGGCGATGCTGCTGAAGCGCTTCAATCATCCGGGCATCGTCCGGGGCCTGGACCACGGCTTCGAGCGCGGGCACCACTTCCTGATCATGGAATACGTCGACGGCCGTTCGCTGGGCCAGGCGCTGTCGGAGACCGGGGCGATGCCGCTCCGGGACGTCTTCCAGGTGAGCCGGCAGGTGGCCTCGGCGCTGCAGTACCTGCACAAGGAGGGCTATCTGCACCGGGACGTGAAGCCCGACAACGTGCTGCTGGACGGCGCCGGGATGGTGAAGCTCTGCGACCTGGGCTTCGCGGTGCCGATTCCGAAACACGCGGCCGAGCCCGGGACGAGGGTGGCGACCGCCGTCGGCACCGTGGGCTACATGTCGCCCGAGGTCGCGAGCGGCAGGGCCGCGCTGACCGTGGGGTCCGACATCTATTCGCTCGGAATCCTGCTCTTCGCCCTGCTGACGGGGCATGAGCCCTTCGCCGGGGCGAGCTCCGAGGAGATCGTGACGGACCAGCTGCAGACGGGCATGCCCGTGCCGAACCTGATGATGGTGAACGCCCCGCCCTCGGTGATCCAGCTGCTGAAGAAAATGATGCATCCGGACCCCCTCCGGCGCTTCGCCACGGTGACGGACGTGATGGCGGCCATGGACAAGCTCGGGATCGCATGAGCATCGACGAGGACGTCCTGGGCCGCATGCTGCTCGACCGCGGCCTGCTCGCGCAGGACGAGTACGAGGAGGCGCTCGCGGCGCGCAAGGCCACGGGGAAGCCCCTGTCCGAGATCCTCGTGGAAAAGGCCTTTCTCAGCGCGGCGCAGGTCCAGGACGCCGTCGCCGCCCTCAACAAGCGGGTGCGCTTCTGCACCGAGTGCAAGACGCCGGTCTACATCCCGCGCACGATGCCCGAGGGCGAGCGCTGCCCGCGCTGCATGGGGCCGATCCAGTGGCACGAGGAGTCGCACGTCGCGCAGATCCGGGACGTCGAGACGATCGTGCAGCTGACCAAGGACGAGCTTCCCTCCGAGGTCCAGGCCGCGCGGACGACGCCCGGCCGGCTCTTCGGGAAATACGTGCTGCTGGAGGAGGCGGGCAAGGGCGGCGCGGGCGTGGTCTACAAGGCCTGGGACACGATGCTCGCGGACTGGGTGGCGCTCAAGTTCATCCGCGAGCACGAAGGCGCGCGGAAGCTGCCGGGCTCCATCGAGGCGCGGAAGCAGCGCCAGGAGCAGGTGCTCGACCTGCTGCAGGAGGCCCGCGCGGCGCTGCGCCTGAGGCACGACCACATCGTGGCGGTGCGCGACATCGGCCGCATCGGCGAGCAGTTCTACATCGCGATGGATTACGTCGAGGGCCGGACCCTCGCGGACCACATCCGGGCGGCCCAGTCCCGCGGCCTGCTCTCGCCCCTCTACGAGGACCCGGCGTTCTATCTCGGGCTGCTGCGGAACATCGCCAGCGCGCTGCATTACGCCCACACGTTCCCGAAGCCCATCGTGCATTGCGACCTGAAGCCGGGGAACATCCTGATCTCCCGGGAGGGGACCGCCTACGTCATGGACTTCGGCCTGGCCCGCGTGCTGGGGGGGCAGAAGGATCCGGACGCGGACGAGAAGGTCCGCGGCACGCCCGCCTACATGGCGCCCGAGCAGCTGGCGGGCAGGCACGACGAGATCAGCGTGCGCACGGACGTCTACGCGATCGGCGCGACGCTCTACGAGCTGCTGGCGGGCCGGCCCATCTACACGGGGGAGCCGCTCTCGATCCTGGTCCAGGCGATGCGCAACCTGCCGGAACGCCCCATGGAGGTCGTGAAGAAATCGCCGACCAAGCACGAGTCCACCAAGATCATCATGCGGATCACCAAGCTGGAGGAGATCTGCCTCAAGTGCATCGCGCGCGACCCCAAGGACCGCTACCCGAGCGCGCGGCACGTGAACGAGGAGCTCGCCGCCGTGCTCGACGCGATCCAGGCGGGGCGCGAGGGGGGCATGGTGCCGCCGCGGGTCCTGGAGGCCCAGGAGCGGTCCGAGTTCAAGAAGATCGACGGTCATCTGACGCGCTTCGACCTCAACCAGGCGCTGGTGGAGACCCAGGAACTCGCCGCGCGCCGGGACACGACGCGGGTGCAGGACCGCCTGGTCCAGCGGCAGCGCCACGTCCAGCTGCTGGAGAAGCTGCGGGCGCGCCTCATCGAGCAGTTGAATCTGAAGCGGCCGACCTTCGCGAAGTTCCAGACCACGCAGGGGGCGCTGGAGCACGTCGAGGTCCTGAAGGCGACCCCGACGCGGATCTATCTGCTGCAGGGGGACGAGCCGAGGAACATCGACTGGGCGGGCTTGTCCGCCGTGCAGGTGGCCGACATGGCCGACGCGGTGGTCCTGGAGCAGCCGGAGGACCGGCTGGCGCTGGGCGTGCTCTGCCATCACGCCCGGGCCCTCGAGCGGGCGCTGCCCTACCTGCAGTCGCTGCAGGGGACGCCCTTCGAGGAGGAGGCCCGGGGCCTGCTCCAGGTCACGAGCTGAGGGCGGGCTCCGGATTCCGGGGCCGCTACCAGCGCAGCGACTCGAGGAAGCGCTTCGTCTCCGGGATCTGCCCGGCGCTGCGCGACGACTCGTCCTCGATGAAGTAGTGCTTCACGCCCGCCTCGCGGGCGGCGCGCAGGATCGCGGTCCAGTCCATCTGCCCGGTCCCGAGCGTCACGTCGTGCTCCACGTCGGTCTTGCCGGTGTGGACCCCGCGGGCCACGCCGTGCTTCAGATCCTTCAGGTGCAGGGAGACCCAGCGGGAGCCGTGCTTGCGGAGGAGGGCGGCGATGTCCTGGCCGGGGAGGAAGGCCCAGAGGGTGTCGAGCTGGACGGAGACGTGCTCCGCACGGGTCTCCTTCATGAAGAGGTCGAAAAGGGTGCCGTCCCCGTGCGGGAGGAACTCGTAGCCGTGGATGTGGTAGAAGAGGCGGATCCCTTCGCGGGCGAGGATCTCGCCCGCCTTGTTGAAGACGGCGATCGCGTCGCGGCAGGCGGCCTCCGAGAAGGGCGGCTGGTGGCCGATCCAGGCGCAGCCCGCGTACTTCAAGCCGAGGGCCTTCGCGTCGCGCGCGACCCCCTCGGGGTCCTTCTTGTAGCGGTCGTAGGAGAAATGCCCGCTGACGGGGACGAGGCCGCGCTCGTCGAGCATGGCCTTGAAGCGCTCGGGCGGCAGCTCGTACGTTCCGGCGAGTTCGACCTCGCGGATGCCCCAAGCCTTCACCCGGTCGAGCGTGGCGGCGACGCCGTCCGCCTTGAACTGGTTCCGGAGGCTGTAGAGCTGGAGGCCCACGGGGGACTCGAGGCGGCCGGGTCCGCCCTGGGGGGCGGTTCCCGTGCAGGACGCGAGGGCGGCGAGGATCAGGACGAAAGGGCGTCGGTCGATCATGTCGTTTCTCCGGCTACGTTCCTTATAGGCCCGGAGGCCGCCGGGGCAACGGAGTACCGGGGAAAATCTCCGTCCCGCTCACGACCCGAATTGCCGCCGGAATTCGCGGGGGCTCATGCCCTTGAGGCGCCGGAATCTCCGGTTGAAGTTGGAGAGGTTGTGGAAGCCCGACTCGCGCGAGACCTGCTCGACGGTCCGGTCGCTTTCGAGCAGCAGCCGGCAGGCGGCGCCCAGGCGGAGTTCCGTCAGGTACCCGACCATGCTCTTGCCGGTGCACTTCCGGAAAAAGCGCGTGAAGGCGGGGACGCTCATGTGCGCGAACGCCGCCGTGGAGGCGAGCCGGACCGTGCGGGCCGAGTGCTCCGCCAGGTGACGGCAGATGCGGTCGATCCGGTCGCGATCGGCCGACGCGACCCGCGGCAGGAACGCCCCGCTGGCCAGGGGCCGTCCGCCGGACGACTGGGAGAGCAGGCGCAGGATCTCGAGCAGCCCGATCAGCCGCGCGACGCCCCGCTGACGGCCTAAGCGCCGCATCAGGGGGGAGACTTTCAGCCGGGTCGAGGCGCCGAACGAGAGGCCCCGCCGGGAGCCTTCCAGCAGGCGCCGCACCGCCGACATCTCCGGCAGGTCGAGGAAGCGCCCCCCAAACAGGGATTCCGGAAACTGGAGGATGACGGTCTCCTCGGAGCCCGCCCCGGGGATCCTCCGGCGCGACGAGCACCACATGTGCGGCAGGTTGGGGCCGGTCAGGACCAGATCCCCCTCCTGGAAGCGCGCGATGTGGTCGCCGACGAAGCGCTTCCCCCGGCCCCGAAGCACGAGCGTCAGCTGGTACTCGGGGTGGAAATGCCAGAAGACCCCGTACACCGGCTCCCGCCTCGTCTGGTGGATGAACGAGGACCCCGGCGGAGGCAGCAGCTTCTCGATCAGCGCGCGCACGGCCATAGCCGGAGCATACACGCTGAACCGATCAGAAGACGATACTTTCCGATCCTTGCGGGCCTGTTTTCCGCCGGGAGACGGGAGGCGGGGCGCCGGGCTTGTTATAGAAGCGGAGGAAGCGATGAAGATCTCGAAGCTGACCCCGATGGTGCTGGGGACGCCCTGGCGCAATCTGACGTTCCTGAAGGTCGAGACCGACGAGGGTCTGGTCGGGGTCTCCGAGGTGCGCTCGATCCGGACCGACGCGGTCCTCGGGTATCTCAAACAGATCGGGAAGCGCCACGTCCTGGGCAGCGACCCGTTCGACATCGAACGGCTCGTGCAGCGGGCGTTCGTCGACGATTTCCTCCGGGTGAACGACATCAGCGGGGCGGGCATCGCCCTGGTCGAGATGGCCTGCTGGGACATCATCGGGAAGGCGCTGGGCCAGCCGGTGTACCGGCTTCTGGGCGGCGCGGTGCGCGACCGGATCAAGGCGTACGCGAACGGCTGGTACACGGTCGAGCGCACGCCGGAGGCGTTCCAGGCGGCGGCGAGGAAGGTCGTCGCCCGGGGCTACCGCGCGCTCAAGGTCGACCCCTTCGGGGCGGGCTTCTACGAGATGGAGCGGGCCGAGAAGAGCCGCTCGATCGGGCTGATTGAGGCGATCCGCGGGGCGGTCGGGCCGGACGTGGAGATCCTGGTCGAGATGCACGGGCGCTTCAGCCCGGCGACGGCGGTCGACCTCGCCCGCGACCTCGAGCCGTTCAGGCCCTCCTGGCTGGAGGAGCCGGTGCCGGCGGATAACCTGGAGGCGCTCGCGAAGGCGGCGGAAAAGATCACCCTTCCGATCGCGACCGGGGAGCGGATCCACACGCGGCACGAGACGCGGCGGCTCCTGGAACTGGGCGCGGCGGACGTCCTGCAGACGGACATCACGCTTTCGTGCGGGATCTCCGAGGGCAGGAAGATGGCGGCGATGGCGGACGCGTCGTACGTGACGTTCGCGCCGCACAACACGGGCGGCCCGGTGAGCACCGCGGCCTGCCTGCACCTCGCCGCGAGCTGCCCGAACTTCAAGATCCAGGAGCACTTCAACGATTTCGTGGATTCCTGGGTGAAGCAGGCGGCGTCCGGACCGGGGTACCCCGAGGTGAAGGACGGCTGTTTCGCGCTGCCGGGCGGGCCGGGCCTGGGGGTGACGCTGAACGAGGACTTCATCCGGGAGCATCCGCCGAAGGAGGAGACCTTCAATCTCTTCAGGGAGGACTGGCATCGGCGGCAGTCGGCCGGGGAAGGCGCTCCGCGGCCCAAGGCCCGCCCGCGCCGCAAGGCGGTGGTCCGGTGACGGGTACCGCCGGAGCGGCCTGTCTCGACGCCCCGCTTCATTCCTCATTCTCCATTCTTCATTCTGGTATAATTCCCCCCCTCATGGCCGACACCTCGAAAAAGGCGACTCCGCCCGGAGGCGATCCGCCGCCGGCCCCGGAGCCCATCGTCCTCAAGAACCGCATCGCGGTGCTCACCCCAGAGCCCATCGCGGAGGGCGCGTTCGGCCAGGTCTACGTCGGCAAGATCCTCAACCCCGTGGGGCTGCTCGCCGAGCGCATCGTGTGGGGCGAGGAGAGCCCGAGATGGCTCGGCCTGGACGACATCCCCTTCCAGGAGCCCCCCAAGGACGAGGCCAAGGGCTGGCTGCCCACCCCCATCACGGATCCGGCGGCCCGCAAACGCGTCTACGACGCGGCCGAGCGCCTCTGGAGCGACTATCTCCAGCGCCGGCGCCAGGACCGCGCCCAGGCCCAGGATGAATATCGCGACCTGCTGAATCTCATCGATCCGCTCCTCGACGAGGACCGCATCATCGCCATCAAGGTCCTGCGGCCCCCCGTCGAGAACGACCCCGAGCTCGACCAGAAGATCGTCGCCGACTCGGTGCGGCGCTTCATCCGCGAGAACGACCTGCTGCGCGCCCTCCGGCACGACGGCATCGTCCGCCGCTTCGGGCTCGTCAAGGATGCCACGATGGGGTGGTGCCTCCTCCTCGAGTACATCGAGGGCGAGACGCTCGACGCCTATCTGCGCCGGCACAAGGACCACCGGCTGCCCCTCGCGAAGGCCGCCGAGCTGGGACGGCAGATCGCCGACGCCCTGCAATACTGCCACGACCGCGGGATCATCCACCGCGACCTCAAGCCCCAGAACGTGATGATCCGCAAGGACGACCAGCGCGCCATCCTCATGGATTTCGGCATCGGGAAGTGGACCGACGGATCCGCCACGCAGGCCCTCACGATGTCCGGCATGCGCGTCGGCACCCCGCGCTACATGGCCCCCGAGCAGGCGAAGGCCGAGGGCCCCATCACCCCCGCCGCCGACGTCTACGCGCTCGCCACGATCGTCTTCGAAGCCGTCACCGGTCATGCCGCCTACGAGGGCCTCGACTACGAGAAGGTCTTCCAGTGGCTCCTGGATCCCACCCGGCGCCATCCCACGGCCGTGCGCGATTTCATCCCGCAGCTTTCGAGGGAGTTCGAGGCGCTGATCGAGATCGGACGGGAGAAGGACTCCGAGAAGCGCTGGACCATCGACGAGTTCCGCGTCCAGCTGGACGCGATCATCGGCAAGGGGACCTTTGAGGTGACGACCGCGAGCCTGCCCGGCAGCCCCACGGAACTCGAGGAGGCGCTGCGGCAGACCCGCGTCCGGAAGAAGGAACTGGCCTGGGAGGAGCACGTCCTCGGCACGCAGCTCCACTACGTCGACCTGCAGGCGCGCGTCCAGGAGGCCTGGTCCCTGCTCGAGAAGAAATCCTACCTCGAGGCCCGCAAGGCGCTCGAACTCATCCGCCGCGAGATGACGACGCTGCCGGCGGGACGCGAGTCGCTCCGGGCGGACGTCGATAATCTTGAGAAGGCCTTCTCGCGCGCCAGCGCCCGCCACGAGGCGGAATCGCTGCTGGCGCTGGCCGAGCAGCATGCGGGGGCGCAGCGTTTTCCCGACGCGGGATCGGCGCTGGACGCCGCGTCGAAGTGCCTCGAGCTGCTTCCGAAGGACGCCTATGCGGACGTGCATACGCGCTACCGCCGCCTTTCCGAGCCCTACGACTCCCAGCATCGCGCGTTCGTGGACCTTTTCAACGCGCTCCGGAAATCGCTCGTCGACAAGATCCAGGAGCGTTATCGCGAACTGCACGACCGCTACGGCAAGGGCGAGGCGGTCGAGACCGCCCGCGTCGCGGAACTGCTCCAGCAGGTCGACACCGCCCAGCGGAACCTGAAGACCATCGAGCGGGACAAGATCGGCCCGGCGCTCTACGACTCCGCCCTGAGGGACCTGGATGAACTCCGCGTGGCCCTCGGCGACCTCGGCAAGAGGGCCCCCCGGGTGACCTCGGAAGGGCCGGAGCGCGCGTAGCGCCATGCCTTTGCTGGCGGCCTTCCCCAAGGGCTTCTTCGACGACCTCGTGGCGCGTCGCATGACGGTCTTTCAGTGGATCGACATCGCGGCGAGCCTGGACCTGGACGGCGTCGAACTCTATCCCCGCTTCCTCGACTCCTTCGACTCCGCCTTCCTCGCCCGCGTCCGGAAGGCGGCGGCCTCCCGCGGCCTCGTCCTTCCGATGTTCTGCAACTCGCCCGACTTCACGCAGCCGGACCCCGCGGACCGCAAACGCGAGGTGGAGCGCACCCGCGAGATGTTCCGGGTCACGGCGGAGCTGGGCGGCAAATACTGCCGCGTGCTCTCCGGCCAGAACCGGCCCGGCCTCAACGAGGCGGAGGCGCTCAAATGGGTCATCGACTGCCTCTGGCAGCTGGCGCCCGAGGCGGAGAAGGCCGGCGTGGTCATGTGCATGGAGAATCACTACAAGGACGGGCTCTGGGAGTATCCGGAGTTCGCCCAGAGCCACCGGCGTTATCTCGCCATCCTCGATGCCGTGAACTCCCCCTGGCTCAAGGCGCAGTACGACCCCTCCAACGCCGTCGTCGCGGGAGAGGACCCCTACGCGCTGCTCGAGCGCGTGATGCCGCGCGTGGCGACCATGCAGGCGTCGGACCGCTATCTCGAGGGCGGCACGATCGAGGACCTGCGGCGCTTCGCGGCCGACCCTCTCTACGGCTACGCGAAGATCGTGAAACACGGGGTGATCGGACAGGGGCTCAACGACTACGACCGCATCTTCTCCACGATGGCAAAGGCGGGCTACTCCGGCTGGGTCAGCATCGAAGACGGGGAGGGGCCGACCGTCGAGATCGGGACCGACAACCTGCGTCGCAGCGCCGTCTTCCTCCGGGAGAAGTTCGCGAAGCACTTCGGCGGAGGCGGCGATGAGTAGGGAACTGGAGGGCAAGGTCGCCCTCGTCACCGGCAGCTGCATCGGCCTCGGCGCCGCGTTCGCCCGCGTCTTCGCCCGGGAGGGGGCCCGCGTCGTGGTCACGGGGTTCCCCGAGGAGCGCGGCCGCGCGCTGGCCGCGGAGCTGGGCGGTGGGGCGCTCTTTCTCGGCGCCGACCTGCTCGACGTCGAGCAGACCCGGAAGCTCATGCGCGAAACGCTGCGCCTTTGCGGCGGGATCGACATCCTCGTCAACAACGCGGCCCTCAGCGACCGGGCCTCGCTGGAGGACTTCACGCCGGAGCTCTTCGACCGCCAGATGCACCTCATCGTGCGCGCCCCGCTGCTGCTGGCCCAGGAGGCGCTGGCGTCGCTCAAGGCGCGCGGCGGATCCATCCTCAACATCTCGAGCGTGAACGCCCACCTGGGCTGGCAGAACCTGCTGGTCTACTCGGCCGCGAAGGCGGCCCTCGTCAACGCTTCGAAGAACCTCGCCAACGCGCTCAAGTACGCCCGCGTCCGCGTCTACTGCCTGACCCCGGGCTGGGTCGACACCGAGGGCGAGCGCTCGATGATGGCGAAACTGGGCCACCCCTCCGACTTCCTGGACCAGGAGGGGAAGCGGCTCCCGATCGGACGCCTGATCCGCCCGGCGGAGGTCGCCGAGGCCGCCCTCTTCCTGGTCTCCGCGAAAGGCGCGCCCTTCAGCGGCCAGGTGCTGGATCTGGAGCAGTTCCCGCTCGGGGCGATGTGCCACCCTCAACACACGGAGCCGATGCAATGATGAAAGCCTCGCTCTTCGACGGCAAACCCAAGGTGCAGCTCTCGCTGGACCTGCAGACGCTCGCGGATGCGCTGCCGACCGCGGAGATCGCCGTGAAGGCCGGCGTGGACTGGCTGGAGGTCGGCACCCCGCTCATCCTGGGAGAGGGGCTGCACGCGGTCCGGGCTCTTCACGAACGCTACCCGAAGCATCCGATCATCGCGGATCTCAAGACCATGGACGCCGGCTACCTCGAGGCCGAGATGATGTACAAGGCCGGGGCCACCTTCGTCGTGGTCATGGGCCAGGCCCACGAGCACTCGATCCGCGAGGCGGTCCGCGCGGCGAAGGAGTTCGACCGCTGCATCATGGGCGACATCATGCTCTGCCCCGACAAGGTCGCGATGGCGCGCCGTATGGAGGAGCTCGGGGTCGACGTCGTCATCGTGCACACGGGCCTCGACGAGCGCCATTGGGAGAAGGGGAAGTCCCCGCTCGCCGACCTGAAGGCCGTGCGCGCGGCCGTGAAGCTGCCGCTCCAGGCGGTGGGCGGGCTGTCCATCGACCAGGCGGCGCAGTGCCCCGCGCTCGGCGCCGCGTGCGTCGTCATCGGCGCGCCGCTCGCCGTCGCCGACTACGAACTCAAGCCCGGGGCGGATTCCGACAAGCTGTTCGACACCATCCGCACGTTCGTGCGGCGCGTGAAAGGGGAATGAGCATGGCTGCATCCATGTCCGCCGTCGTCCAGTACGAACTCAAGAAGGGCTGCGTCGACCTGCGGGAGATGCCCCGGCCGGAATTCGGGGACGACGACGTCCTCCTCCGCGTCCGCGGCGTCGGGGTCTGCGGCAGCGACGTGCACCAGTACCACAACATGCAGTCGTGGTCGGTGCGCGTGCCCGTGATCCTCGGCCACGAGTTCTGCGGCACGGTCGCCTCGCTCGGCCGCAACGTGAAGGGCTTCAGCGAGGGCGATCTGGTGGTGAGCGAGACGGCCGCCGAGATCGACGGGGCCTGCCCGCTGGTCCGCCAGGGCCTCTACAACCTCGATCCCTCGCGCAAGGGCTTCGGCTACGACATTCACGGCGCGATGTCCGAGTACGTCAAGGTTCCGGCGCGGCTGCTGCACCGGGTGCCCAAGAACGTGCCCGCGGAAGTCGCGGCGATGACGGAACCCTGCTGCGTCGCGTACCAGGCGACCGTGGTCAATGCCCGCGTGCGGCCCGGCGACGTGGTCGTCGTCATGGGCCCCGGCCCGATCGGGCTGCTCTGCGCCACGATGGCGCGGCTCTCGGGGGCCGGACGGGTGATCCTCGCCGGCATCACGCGGGACAAGGGCCGCATGGAGACGGGCTTGAAGGCCGGCGCCACGCACGCCCTGGACACGCTGACCCAGGACGGCGCCGCATTGGTGCGCGAGCTCGGCGACGGCCTCGGCGCGGACGTGATCATCGACGCGGCGGGTGTCTCGGCCACGCTGAAGAACGCGCTCGACTGGGTCCGCCCGGGCGGGCACATCGTCAAGGTCGGCTGGGGCCCGCAGCCCGTGAACTTCTCCCTCGATCCGCTCGTGAAGAAGGCGGTCACGCTGCAGGGCAGCTTCAGCCACACGCACCACGTCTGGGAGCGGGTCCTGCACATGATGGGCACCGGGCAGCTGGATCCCCGGCCCTATCTCAGCAAGGTGGGCGGGCTCGCCGACTGGAAGGACTGCTTCGACGGCATGCACGAGGGCCGCTACATCAAGGCGGTGCTGACTCCGTGATCCACGACGTCTCCATGCCGTTGCGCGAGGGCATGCCGGTCTGGCCCGGCAACCCCCCGTTCCGGCGCATCGTGACCGACGTGCTGGGGAAGGATGGCGCGCCGGTGAACCAGACGCGTCTCGAGCTGGGCTCGCATTGCGGCACGCACATCGACGCGCCCTGGCACTTCGAGGCGGACGGCTACCGCATGGACTCCGTTCCGAAAGAGCACCTCATCGGGCCCGCGCGGCTGATCTTCCTGCCGGATCGCGACTGCGTGGCGGTGAAGGATCTCGAGGGGCTGGACTGGACCGGCGTGGAACGTGTGCTCTTCAAGACCCGCAACTCGGCACATTGGGCGAAGGGCGGAGCGTTCGACCCCAAGTTCTGCTACCTCAGCGGGGAGGCGGCGGCCTTCCTCGTCGCGAAGGGCCTCAAGCTGGTCGGGATCGACAGCCTGGGCATCGAGCAGTTCGGCTCGAAGGACTTCGCCGCGCACCATGCGCTGCTACGGAACGGCGTGACCGTCGTCGAGGGCCTCTATCTCGCGGACGTGGCGCCCGGGGACTACACGTTCTTCTGCGGTCCGCTCCGCATCCTCGGCAACGAGGGCGCCCCCGCGCGGGTCTTCCTGGTCTCGTAGACGGGCTTTCTGCGGGAATATCCCGGCCTGGCCAGGCTCTTATGAGGGTCTGGGAGGGTCGGGAAGCTTGGCCATAACCCGCGGACTTGGGGCCGCCACCGCTCTCTTCTTCGCCTCCGGCGCGACCGGCCTGGTCTACGAGGTCCTCTGGTTCCGCCGCTTCTCCCACATCTGGGGCGCCTCCACCCTGGCCATGGCGGCCGTCGTCTCCTCCTTTCTCCTGGGACTCGGCCTCGGCGCGCATTTCCTCGGCCGCAAGGCGGACGCGATGCCCAGCCCCCTCCGGGGCTATGCGTGGTGCGAGGTTGCCATCGGACTGCTCGCCCTCCTCATCCCCTTTGAATGCAGCCTGCTCACCCACATCGCCGCCGCCCTCTATCCGGCCCTGCATGAACTCCCGCTTCTCTACAGCGGCGTCCGCTTTCTCCTGACCTTCCTCGTCATCGGCCCGCCGTGTTTCCTCATGGGCGGGACGTTCCCGCTGCTGGTCCGCCAGTTCGCCGGCGCGGGCGCCCTCGGCCCTGTCGCCGGCTGGCTCTACGCCGTCAACACCGGCGGCGCGGCCCTGGGCTGCTACCTCGCCGGCTTCCACCTGCTCCCCTGGCTCGGTCTCTCCGGCACCAACGCACTCGCCGCGTCGCTCAATCTCGCGATCGCCCTGGCCGCCTTCGTCCTGGCGCGGCGCCTCGACGTCCTCCCGGCCGCCGCCCCGCCGGAGCCCGTCGTGGCGGCGAATCCGGGGCCCCGGCCCGCCGCGCTCTTTGCCGCCGCCGCGCTCACGGGCCTGGCGGCGCTGCTGCTCCAGATGGTCTGGACCCGCCACCTCTGCGTCATGCTCGGCGGCTCCACGTACGCCCTCAGCGCCACGCTGTTCGTCATCCTCCTGGGGATCGGCCTGGGCGCCCTCCTGTTCCGCGCGGCCGTCCCTCATCTGGACAACCCCGCCCTCGCGGCCGCCGGCTCCCTCGCGCTCCTCGTCCTTTCCGCCGGCGCCACGCGACTGCTCATCCATCCGCTCACGATCCTCGTCGGCTTCTCCAAGGAGCTCCGCTCCATGAGCCTGGGCAACGCCGCGGTCTGCCTCGCCGCGAGCGCCGCCCTCGAACTGCTCCCCGCGCTCTGCATGGGCTTCAACTTCCCGCTCCTGGTCCACCTCACGAAGCGCAGCGCCGCCGACGCGGGCCGCGCCGTCGGCTCCGTCTACGCGTGGAACACCAGCGGCTCCATTCTCGGCGCCGCCGCCACCGCCCCCGTGGGTCTGGCGCTCCTGGGCTCATCCTGGACCATGGCCGTCGGCCTCTCCCTGTATCTCGTCTCGGCGCTGCTGCTGCTCCCCAAGCGCGGTCCGCGCGCCCTTCCGGCTTTGGCAGGCGTCGTGATCGTCGCTATCGTCGGGATCTGGCTCGGCGCGACCCGGCTGGACCCGCGCCTCACCGACCAGGGGATGTATCTCTACGGCTATCGCGACCCCGAACGCCGGGCGGTCGTCTACTTCAAGGAGGGCGCCTCCTGCAACGTGGCCGTCACCGGGCACGACATCGACCGGGCCCTCTCCGTCAACGGGAAGGTCGACGCCACCAGCGACGGCGACATGGACATGCAGCTCGGCATCGCCTACCTCCCGCGCTTCCTCCGGCCCGAGGCGAAGAACGTCCTCGTCATCGGCTACGGCAGCGGGACCACCTCCGGCGCAAGCCTGCTCTTTCCCGGCACGCAGGTCACCTGCTGCGAACTCGAGCCCGCGGTCTACGGCGCCTCGTCGGAATTCGCGCGCGTGAACCATACGCCGGAGAAGAACCCGAACTTCCGGATTCTCTTCGACGACGGACGCGGCCATCTCCAGGGGACCCGCGAGAAGTACGACCTCATCCTGTCCGAGCCGTCGAACCCCTGGCTCGCGGGCGTCGCCAGCCTCTTCACGCGGGAGTTCTACGCGATCTGCCGGGAGAAGCTCGGCGGGCGGGGCCTGCTCGCGCAATGGATCCAGCTCTATTCGTTCTCGGAGGCCGAGTACGCGCTGGTCCTCCGCACGCTCACGGGCGCGTTCCGCCATGCCTGCCTCCTCCGCGTCAGCGCCAGCGACACGATCCTGCTCGCCTCCGATGCGCCGATCCTGCCCGATCGCGCGACGATCGACCGGAGCCAGGAGCTGGTGGACGCCGTCCCTGCGATCCAGGCCGACCTCAAACAGCACCTGGGCGGGGAGGACGTCCGTTCCGTGCTCTTCCCGCGCCTGATCCTGGACGAGGCCGCCCTCACCAAGCTCGCCGCGCGTTCAGGAGCGACGTCCCTCAACACCGACCTCAATCTGCGCCTCGAGTTCGACGCGCCGCTGAGGCTCTTCACCTCCGAGCTCCATCAGGACGCCGACATGGACGGCCTCATCGTGGGGAGCGCCGAAGCGGCCTGGTTGGAACGGATGATCCGGGGCTGGGGCTCCTCGCCGGCCCACAGCGCGGCGTTGCGCACGCTGGCCGGCCTGCTCGAGCGGCGAGGGGCCGTCGCCGCGGCTGCCGGGGTGCTCGATCTCGCGCTGGCGGCGGACGCTTCCCATCCGGGCCTGCGGGCGGACCGGGCGCTCGTGTTCAAGGAGGCGCCGGCGGAGGAGTTGGTGAAAGCCGCGGCGGACGTCCTCGATCGCTCGGTCGAGGAGGCCCTCCGGATCGGCCAGGAGCTGTTTCGCCGTTCCAAGTATCCTGCCGCTGTGGAGGTGTACCAGGGGATTCTGGCGAAACACCCCGGGTCGGCGTCGACCTGGGAGTGCCTGGGCTCGGCGCTTGAGCTGCTGAAGGACTGGCCGCAGGCGCGGGAGGCCTACCTCAAGGCGTTCGGCCTGGATCCGCTGAACCCGACGGTTCGTCGAAGCCTGGAAACGTTCGAAAAGCGGGAGAAGAAGTAGCCCCCGACCGGCCTACGGCGCCGCGAGCAGCTCCTTCACCGTGGGCAGCACCGCTTCCGCCCAGATCTGATAGCCCTTCGCCGAGAGGTGCAGGAAGTCGGGCATGATCTCCTTGGAGATCGTCTTGTCCTCGTTCAGGAACTTCGCGCCGATATCCAGGTACTTCACCGTCTTGCCGGCGTCGTCCAGCTTCGCGATGATCGTGTTGACCTTGTCGTTCTTCTCGCGGGCGGCGTTCGGCTTCTCGCTGCGGGGGAAGATCCCCAGCAGCAGCACCTTCGTCTTGGGGGACTTGGTCTGGATCTCCTTCACGATCGCGGTGATGCCCGCGGCGACGTCCTCCGCGGAGTCGCCGCCGTTGTTCGTCCCGATCATCAGCATGCAGAGCTTCGGCGTGATGCCGTCGAGCTCGCCGTTCTTGAGGCGCCAGAGCACGTGCTGGGTGCGGTCGCCGCCGATCCCGAAGTTCGCGGCCTTCAGCGGCTCGAAATGCGCTGTGTACACCGCCTTCCCGCCGCCGCCCCGCCAGCCGTCCGTGATGGAGTCGCCGAGCAGGAGGAACTCCACGCCGCCCTTCTTCGCGATTTCCACGAAGCCCGCGTGACGCTTCTCATCCTTGGGGACGGGGACGACGGTCTTGGGTTCCTGGGCCCGTGCGAGGGAGGCGAGCAGGAGCAGCGCGACGGCGGTCTTCACGGTCGGTCCTTTCAATATGACTTCTAACGCCGCCCGGGCCTTGTTCGGCGTATGAAAGGGAGTCACATCCGGCCGATCCGGCGATATTAACCAGCGGAGGATGCTCCCGTGAAACAGCTGCTCTTGTTGTGTCTCCTAGCCGTCCCCCAGCAGAGCCCCGAAGCCGAACAGGCCGCCAAACGCCTCCGGCCGCCGGCCGGACTCCAGGTGGATCTCGTCGCGGCCGAGCCGGACTTCGTCAACCCCGTCGCCTTCTGCATCGACGAGGCCGGGCGCTTCTACGTCGTCGAAACCCACCGCCTGGGCAACTGCACGTACGACATCCGCGGGCGCATGGACTGGGTCGACGACGACCTGGCCTGCCGGAGCGTGGCCGACCGCGAGGCGATGCACCGGAAGTTCATGGGGGCGAAGTACGAGACGCTGACCGCCAGCGAGCGCGTCCGGCTGCTCGAGGACAAGAACGGCGACGGCCGCGTGGACAGCGCCGTGACGTTTGCCGAGGGCTTCGGCACGCCCGCCGACGGGATCGCCTCCGGCGTGCTCGCCCGCAAAGGCCAAGTCTGGTTCGCGAACATCCCGAACCTCTGGCGGCTGAAGGACGCCGACGGGGACGGCAAGGCCGACGTGCGGACCGCGCTGCACACGGGCTTCGGCGTCCGGATCGCGTTCATCGGACACGATCTTCACGGCCTCACGTTCGGGCCGGACGGCAAACTCTACTTCTCCATCGGCGACCGGGGCGCGCGCGTCGAGAAGGACGGAAAGGTCCTGGTCGACAATCCCGACAG
Organism: uncultured Planctomycetales bacterium; assembly: GCA_964619955.1. Taxonomy (GTDB): domain Bacteria; phylum Planctomycetota; class MHYJ01; order MHYJ01; family JACPRB01; genus JACQFK01. The sequence goes on along the minus strand of CAZUJF010000019.1, from coordinate 21,158 downwards.
CGGCTGCGTCATGCGCTGCAATCCCGACGGCAGCGGCCTGGAGCTCTACGCGACCGGCCTGCGCAATCCCCAGGAGCTGACGTTCGACGCGTACGGGAACCTCTGGACCTGCGACAACAACTGCGACGCGGGGGACAAGGCGAGGCTCGTCTACGTCATGGAGGGCGGCGACAGCGGCTGGCGCATCGGCTATCAGCAGGCTCCGGGACGCGGGCCGTGGATGTCGGAGAAGCTCTGGGAGCTCGACGCCTGGAAGACCGCGCCGTCCGAGAACCCCCCGGTGACCCACATCGGACACGGCCCCTCGGGCTTCGTCTGGAACGGCGGGGTGGGGCTGCCCGAGGCCTACGCGGATCATTTCTTCCTGGCCAACTTTCCCGGCAACGTGCTGACCTGGACGCTGAAGCCCAAGGGCGCGGCCTACGAGGTCGCCCAGCTGCGCACCTTCATGGGGGATCTCTGGCCCACCGACGTCGAGATCGGCAACGACGGCGCGCTCTACATCCTCGACTGGGTGAACGGCTGGGGCATGCCGAACAAGGGCCGCATCTTCCGGGTGGGCGATCCGGCCCGCGCCAAGGACGCCCTCGTTCTGGAAACGAAGCAGCTCATCGCGGCGGGCATGGGCAAACGGCCGCCGGAGGAGCTCGCGTCGCTCCTCGGCCACCGCGACGTCCGCGTGCGGCGCGCCGCGCAGGCCGAACTGGCGGAACGGGGGAAAGCCTCGACCGCGTTGCTGACCTCCACGGCATCGAAGGGCTCGACGCTCTTCGCCCGGCTCCATGCCGTCTGGGGTCTGGGCCAGCTGGGCGCCGCCGAGGGTCTGCTCCCCTTGCTCCAGGATGCTGACGCGGAAGTCCGGGCCCAGGTCTGCAAGGTGCTCGGGGAACAGCGGGTGCCGGCGGCTCTGGAGGGGCTGCTGGCGCTCCTGAAGGACCCCAGTCCGCGCGTGCGGTCGTTTGCGGCGATGGCGGCGGGGAAGCTGGGCCGGAAGGAGGCCGTCGCTCCGCTGTTGGACCTGCTCCGGGAGAACGCCGACCAGGATGCGTATCTGCGGCACGCCGGCTGCATCGCGCTGGCGTGGATCGGGGATGCGGCCGCCCTCGCGGCCCGCGCGAAGGACGAATCGGTTTCGGTTCGGCTGGGCTCGGTCGTCGCGCTCCGCCGCATGGGACGGCCCGAGGTGGCCGCCTTCCTCGAGGACTCCGATCCCTCCGTGGTGCTCGAAGCCGCGCGGGCCATCAACGATTATCCCGTCAACGCGGCGCTGCCCGCGCTGGCCGCGAAGCTGGCGAAGGGCCTTCCCGACAAGGCTTGGAACCGCGGGATCAACGCCGCGTTCCGGACGGGGGATGCTGCGGCGCTCGGGGCGCTCGCGGTGCGGAAGGAGGCTCCGGAGGCGGCGCGAGCGGAAGCCCTGCGCGCGCTGGCGGATTGGGAGAAGCCTTCGGGACGCGACCGGGTCCTGCATGTCTGGCGCCCCCTGGCCCCCCGGAATGCGGCGGCGGCGCGGACCGCCGTGCTCGGCGCCCTCAAGACGGAGCTGCCGAACGGGGTGCGCGAGGCCGCGGCGTTCGCGGCGGGGAAGCTGGGGATCAAGGAGGCGGCGGCAAGCCTGATCGAACTGGCCGGCGCCCGGCAGGCGCCCGGCGTCCGCATCGAGGCGCTTCGCGCGCTGGCCGCGCTCAAGGACGAACGGCTGGCCGCGGTCCTGCTCCCGGCCGCCGAGGACCGGGACGGCAACGTGAAGAAGGAGGCGGCGAAGCTGCTGAAGTCCCTGAACGTTCCGAATGCCGCGGCGCTGCTCGCGAAGATGGCGCTCGAGGGCCCGGTCCCCGTGCGGCAGACGGCGATCGCGTCGCTGGCCGGCATGAAGGCTCCGGAGGCCGAGAAGACGCTGGGCACGCTGGCCGATGCGCTCATGGCGGGAACCCTGCCGGCGGGGTTGCGCCTGGACGTGCTGGAGGCCCTCGCGAAGAAGCCCGTCTTTGCGGAGCGGCTCGCCCGCTACGAGGCGGCGCGGAGCAGGACGGATGCCCTCGCCCTCTGGCGCGAGACCCTCGAAGGGGGCGATGCCGAAAGCGGACGCCGGATCTTCTTTGAGAAGGCGGAAGCGGGATGCCTGAAGTGCCACTCGGCGCTCGGCAAGGGCGGCATCGTCGGTCCGGACCTCTCGAAGATCGCCGCACAAAAGACGCGGGACTATCTGCTCGAATCCATCGTGCTGCCCAACAAGACGATCGCGGAAGGCTTCGCCCAGGTCGTGCTCCAGCTCCAGAACGACTCCGTCGAGACCGGGCGCATCGAGAAGGAATCGGAAGCGGAACTCGTGCTGATCCTGGCGGACGGCACCCGGAAGAAACTGCTCAAGTCGGACGTGAAGGGACGCAAGGCGGGGCTTTCCGCGATGCCCGAGGACGTGCTCAAGGTGCTGTCCAAGCGGGAGGTCCGGGACCTCGTCGAGTTCCTTGCCAGCCTCAAGTAGGGGACGGAGAATGGGCGGGCATGAGACCGACCCTGCTCGCCGTCCTGCTCTGCCTGCCCGCGGGCGCACAGGAGCTTTCTCCCGAGCTTGAGGCCGCCCGGCTGAAACTGCAGCCCGCCGCGGGCTTCAAGGTGTCCCTCTGGGCGGCCGAGCCGCGGGTGCAGAATCCCGTCGCGATCGCGTTCGACGGCCGCGGCCGCCTTTACGTGGCCGAGGATTTCCGGCGGCACACGTCGACGCTCGACATCCACATGCGCAAGGAGTGGCTGGACGACGATCTCGCGTCGCGGCGCCATGAAGAGATGGTCGCGTATCATCGCCGCCGGCTGGGGGATCGCGCCGAGGAGTGGAGGAAGGAGTCGGAGCGCATCCGCATCGTCGAGGATCGCGCCGGCGGCGGCCGGGCGGACCACGTCTCCACGTTCAGCGAAGGGTACCGCGAACTCGGCGAGGGCATCGGAGCCGGCGTCCTGGTCCGGGGCGGCGACGTCTACTACACCTGCATCCCGAATCTCTGGAAGCTGGCGGACAAGGACGGCGACGGCGTCGCCGAGGTGAGGCAGAAGCTGCACACGGGATTCGGCGTGCATCTGGGCGCCAGCGGGCACGACATGCACGGGCTGCGCTTCGGGCCGGACGGGAAACTCTACTGGAGCCACGGGGACCGCGGGTTCCGCGTGGAGGTCGGGGGCCGGGTCTACGACCATGCGGACACCGGCGGGGTCCTGCGCTGCAATCCGGACGGAAGCGATTTCGAAGTCGTCTGTTCCGGCCTGCGCAACCCCCAGGAGCTGGTCTTCGACGATCTGGGCAATCTTTTTACGGGCGACAACAACATCTCGATCACGCCGGACGTCGGCGAGACCTGCCGCTGGACGCACGTCGTCGAGGGCGCGGACTACGGCTGGAAGATCGGCTACCAGTTCATGCCGAAAGGCGGGGCCTGGTGCGCCGAGGAGCAGTGGAAGCTCGAGGCGGGCTTCCAGGTTCCGTTCGTCGCGCGTCTCGGCCACGGCCCGTCGGGCGTCACGGTCAATCCCGGCACGGGCCTGTCCCCGAAATGGGACGGCCATTTCTTCATGTGCGATTATCCGGGCGGGATCTACACGTTCAAGCTCCGGCCCAAGGGCGCGGGCTTCGAGATGACGGATCCGTCGAGGTTTCTCTGGGGGATCAACGCGCCGGACGTGGAGTTCGGGCCCGACGGCGCGATCTATGCCGCCGACTGGGCCGGCATGTGGGACAAGACGGACAAGGGCCGGATCTGGCGGCTGGAGGACCCGGAGGGCCGGAAGGATCCGGTCGTCGCCGAGGTGCAGCATCTGCTGGCGGAGGGGATGGGGAAGCGGGAGCCGGGGGAACTCCTCGGACTGCTGGCGCACCGGGACCAGCGGGTGCGCCAGGAGGCGCAGTTCGAGCTCGCGGCGCGGAAGTCGGTGAGGGAGCTCTCGGCGGCGACGGCCCCGGGGCGTCCGCTCCTCGCGCGCATTCATGCCCTCTGGGCCCTGGGGCAGATCTTCGGCGCCGATCCGCGCGGCGAGCTGCTGCGGCCCTTGATCTCCGCGCTTTCGGACGCCGACGCCGAAATCCGGGCGCAGGCGCTGCGGGTGCTCGGGGACCGCCGGGTCCGGGTTCCCGCCGCCGCGGCGCTGCTGGACGACGCGAGCGCGCGGGCGCGGTATTTCGCCGCGCTGGCCGTGGGGCGCTCCGGGGACCGCGACGCCCTGCCGGCCGTGATCCGCATGCTGCGGGAGAACGCGGGGCAGGACCGGACCCTCCAGCATGCGGGCATCATGGCGCTCACGTACTGCGCGGAGCTGCCCGCGATCCTGGAAGCGGCGAAGGATCCCGCCGTCGCGGTCCGGATGAGCGCGCTGGTGGCCCTGCGCAAACTGGGCCGCCCCGAGGTCGCCGTCTTCCTGGACGACGCGGATCCGAAGCTCGTGCTCGAGGCCTCGCGGGCCATCTATGACCAGCCCATCCCTGAGGCGTTCGGCGCCTTGTCGCGTCTGCTGCTCAAACCTGCGGCTCCCGAGCGGGCCTTGATCCGTGCGGTGAACGCCGCGTTCCGGCTGGGGGATGCGGCCGCGCTGGGCGTCTTTGCGGCCCAGGCGGCCGTGCCGGCGGCGGCGCGGGTGGAGGCGCTGCAGGTGCTGGCGATCTGGGAGCAGCCGTCGGGTCGGGACCGTCTCATCGGCATCTGGCGTCCGGTTCCGAAGCGGGAGCGGGCCGCGGCGGCGGAGGCGGTGGAGCGCGCCACGTTCGCGATCCTGAAAGCGGACGCGCCTGCGGTCGTGACCGAGGAAGCCCTCCGGAGCGCGCGGGCTCTCGGGGTCGAACAGGTGATCGGGCTCCTCTGGGGGCTCGTCGAAGATCCGAAGGGGAAATCCGCGGTCCGGGTCGAAGCCTTGCGTGGTTTGGCGGCGCTCGGGGACGCGCGGGTCCCGGATCTCGTCCTCAAGCTGATCGAGGACGGCGACGCCCTCGTGGCGCGGGAGGCGGTGCGGGCCCTGCCGTCCTTGAACGTGCCGGGGAAGCTGGAGCGGCTCGAACAGCTCGCCGCCGGAAAGGGGCCGCTCGCGGGGCGCCAGGCGGCCGTGACGGCGCTGGCCTCGATGAAGAACAGCGACGCCGTCCTGGAACGCTTGATGGATCGGCTCCTGGCCAGGGATTGGCCTGCGGGCGCGACCCTGGAACTGCTGGAGGCGGCCGGGAAGCGGGAGTCCCTCCGGACGCGTCTGGCCGAATTCGAGGCGGGCCGCTCCAAGGACGATCCGCTGGCGGCCTGGAGGGAGACGCTCGAAGGCGGCGACTCGGAGGCGGGCCGTCGCATCTTCTTCGAGCGGAACGACGCGCAATGCGTGCGCTGCCACAAGATCCGGGGGGAGGGAGGCGAGGTCGGCCCCGACCTGACCCTCATTGCGGCCGGCAAGACGCCCGACTACCTGCTCGAGGCGCTGATGCTCCCGAACAAGCAGATCGCGCAGGGCTTCGGACAGACCGCCTTCCAGATGGAGAACGACGCCGTCGAGGTGGGGCGCATCGAGAGGGAGACGCCCGAGGCGGTGCATCTGCTGCTCGGGGACGGCCAGCGCCGCGTGCTTCCGAAGTCCGGGATCAAGGCCCGCAAGGAGGCGCTCTCCGCCATGCCCGAGGACGTCGTGAAGCGCCTGAGCAAGCGGGACCTGCGGGACCTTCAAGCCTGGATGCAGTCGCTGCGCTGAGGCTTGATCGAGACCCCCGCCGGAGCTAGAGTGCCCCGCATGAGAATGCTTCCGGCGTTCCTGCTTCTGGCGGTTGCCTGCGACAGTTCCGGCGGGGCTCCGCCCGCGCCGCCGGCCCCGCCCTCCAAGCCGGAACCCGCGCAGATCACGGTGCGGCACATCCTGATCTCCTTCCAGGGGACCCGCACCAAGGCCACGCGCACGAAGGAGGAGGCCAAGGCCCTGGCGGGGCAGCTCCTCGAGATCGTGAAGAAGGGGGAGGACTTCGCCGCCCTCATGAAAGCGCATTCGGACGACACGGGCCCGGGCATCTACACCCTGGTGAACGACGGGCAGACGGGGTCCCCGCCCAAGATCTACGGCCGCCGCCAGATGGTGGCGGCGTTCGGCGACGTGGGCTTCAAACTGGACGTCAAGGGCATCGGCATGGCGGAGCATGACCCGAAGGCCAGCCCCTTCGGCTGGCACATCATCCAGCGCGTCGAATAACTCAGCGGGTGCGCCAGAGCGCCGCGGCCGGGATCGCCGCCTTGGGCAGGTCCGGGCCCTCCCAGGACAGCTCGAGGCTTTCGCCGCCGGCATTCTCGAAGAAGAGCACCGTGAGGGCGTGCCTCCCGGCCTTGAGGAGGATCTCGCCGCTCTTCTCGTCGGGGCCGTGAAGGCCGTCGTTGTTGACGATCTCCTCGTCTCCGATGAAGAGCTTCGATCCGTCGTCCGAGACGGTGTGGAAGACGTAGCGGCCCTCCCTGGGAACCTCCACGAAGCCGCGGAAGCGCAGGGCGAACTGATCCGTCCGCTTCGCCTTCGACAAGTCGATCTGTGCAACCTCGCCCTTCTCGACGGCTTTCAGCGCGTCGAAGTCCGGCAGCGTCTCCCAGACGCCCTCGAAGTACTCGTACGCGATCCCCTTCACGACGTCCGCCGAAGCGTCCGCCTCCCGGACCTTGGGCTTCGAGGCGTCCCGCTTCCGGAAGCAGGCCGGAAGCGCCCGGGCCTCCGGGGGCCGTCCCCAGACGGGCAGGGCCCGCAGCGCCTCCTTGGTGATGGCGGGCAGCTTCGGATCCGCCGCGGGCGCCTTCGCGCGGCCGGCCAGGACCTCCGCGACCAGGCGGGCCAGCTCGTCGGCGGGGCCGTTGTACGTGCGGTTGCAGTGGACCTCGATGTGCGTGAACGTCCACCAGGCCTTGTCCGCGGGCGCGGCGGCGTCCCCGTAGAACTGCAGGAAAAACCGGTTGAGGTAAATCTCGCCGCGGCGCTCGGGGTTGGTGAAGAGCAGCAGCGGCGCGCCGGGGACGAGATGCGGCAGCACGGCGTCCGTGTGCCACTCCTGGCCGCTCGAAAGGTTGAGGCGGATCCGCTCGTACGGACTCCGTCCCTTGAGCGCCTTCACGAGCCGCGCGGTCGCGGTCTGGGTCGTCGCGTCCACCTTCTCGACGACCAGCTCGGCGATCAGGTCGCTTTCCGCGATGAACTGCTGCAGCGGATACAGCGCCTCGATGTAGGCCGGCGCCGGCAGCAGGCACAGGAGTCCCAGGGAAAGCGCTTTCATCGCCTTACTTCGGGGGCTCCGCTCCCGACTTCAGCTTGAGCAGCGGCTGGTTGTCCTTGTTGACGAAGCGCGCGCAGGCGCCCGTGGGCCCGCCGCCGTTGATGACCGCCGCCATGAGGACGTTGACGCCCTTTTTGAGGGCCACGGGCTTCGCGCTGCGGTCCTGATCCTTGACGACGCCGCGGCCCCCGACGAACTTCTGCACCTCGACTCCGTTGAGCCACCAGATGGCGCTGTCGTCGGAGCCCGTGAGCAGGAAGGCTTCCGCGATCTCCTCGTCCGAGTGGACGTAGGTCACCACGAGATTCGCGGAATTCTCGGCGCTTCCGAGGTCGAGGAAGAAGTCGCTGGATTCGGCGACCTCCCAGCGGTACTCGGTCGCGCCGACCGACGCCTTCACGTGCTGCGCGGGCTTGAGCGTCTTCTGGCCGGGGATCCATTCCTTCGCGAGCGCGACGTTGTGGTCGCCCGCGGCGTCGCCGAGGGGCAGGGGGCCGAAGACGAGCCACCGGGTCATGAAGCCCTCGCTGTGCAGCGGCGCGGCCGCCGCGTCGATCTTCGCGTTCGGGTCGAAGGGGCGGAAGGGGGCGGGCAGCTTGGCCACATCCTGGGGCTCGGGATGCGCGGGCAGCGCGAGCACGTGCGGCAGGTCCATGGGCGGGATCTTCGCGACGGGGGCGGGCGCCTTGGCCTTGCCGGCGAGGACCTTCTGGACCAGGTCGGAGAGTTCGGGAACGGTTCCGTTGAACGTCCGGTTCATCCGGATCTCGATGTGCGTGAGGGACCACCAGGCCTTCTCGGGGGGCGCGCCCGCGTCGCCGTAGATCTGGAAGAAGAAACGGTTGAGGTAGGTCTGGGACTGGAGTCCGGCGTTGTAGAAGGTCAGCGTGGGCGCGCCGGGGACGAAGTGCTTGGGGACGGCCTGCGGATGCCAGAACTGGCCGCCGCCGTAGTTGATCTTGATGGTCTGGAAGGCGCACTTGCCCTTGATCGCCTTGCCGGTCTTGATGAAGGCGATCTTCTTCTCGGCGTCGTGCTTCTCGACCACGCCCTCGACGATCACCTCGCTCTCGGCGATCACCTGCTGCAGCGGGTAGACCGCTTCCACGTAGGCCCCGGCGGGCAGGGCGGCCAGCAGGGAGGCGACGATCAAGAGGGCGCTGCGAACCATGGGGCTCTCCTTCGTTCGATTACGGAGCCGGGACGTGCGACAAGGCCTGGGACGGAATCTTCTGGCGCGGGAGCTCGGGGCCCTCCCAGTGGACCTCGAGCGCGGCGTTGCCGCCCTCCTGGAAGTGTACGATCGCGATCGGGTGCTTGCCGGCCTTCAGCGCGATCTCCCCGGAGGCCTCCGCCACGCCGTGATGGTGGTCGTTCTTCACGACCTCCTGGCCGCCGATGAGCAGCTTCGAGCCGTCGTTCGACGAGGTGCTGAACGTGTAGGCCCCGTCCCGGGGGACCTCGATGAAACCGGTGAAACGGAAGGCGAAGTGCGTCTCGCGGCCCTTGGGCGAGAGGTCGATGTTCTCCAGCTTGCCGGTCTTGACGGGTTTCAGGGCGTTGAAGTCCGGGAGCGCGGTCCACTGGCCCTCGTAATAGGCGTAGGCGAGGCCCGGGGCCGTGGCCGCGGGCTTCTCCGCCTCGCGGGGTTTGCCCAGGAGGAGGGCCCGCGAGGCGAACGGGGCGGGGAGCTTCGCCGGATCCTGCGGCTCCGGATGCGGCGGCAGCGCGAGGACGTGCGGAAGGTCCATGGGCGGGAGCTTCGGGTCCGGAGCGGGCGGCTTCGCCTTGCCCGCCAGGATCCTCTGCACGAGTTCGGAGAGTTCGGGAGCGGTCCCGTTGAACGTCCGGTTCATGCGGATCTCGATGTGCGTGAAGGTCCACCAGGCCTTGTCGGGCGCGGCCCCGGCGTCGCCGTAGAGCTGGAAGAAGAAGCGGTTGAGGTAGACCTCCGCCTGGCGGCCGGCGTTGTAGAAGATCAGCGCGGGCGCCCCCGGCACGAGATGCCTCGGGATGGCCTGCGGATGCCAGAACTGGCCGCCGCCGTAGTTCAGGCGGACGAGGTCGTAATGGCACTTCCCCTTGAGCGAGCGGCCGATCCTGATGAAGGCGATCTTCTTCTCGGCGTCGTGTTTCTCGACGACGCCCTCGGCGATCACCTCGGACTCCGCCAGGACCTGCTGCAGCGGATAGACCGCCTCCACGTAGGCCACCGCCGACGGGGCCCCGAAGGCCGGCGCCAGGATCAGGACGGCGGCCGCAGCTTTCATTTCGCGGCTTCGATGACGATCTTCAGCGCGACCCCGGGCTTCGGGACCAGGTCCTTGTTGACCTTGTACTTGTGGCCGCTGAGGGGGCCGTTGGGGTTGGTGAAGAGCGGGGTCCCCTCGCCCTGGTAGAGCCCGACCAGGTTCTTCGTGGACTTGACGAGCAGCTGCATGGACTCCGTCTCGGGATCGAAGCCCTGCTTGGAGCCCTGGAAGATCCAGCCCGCGGCCGCCATCGGCTTGCCGGCGTCGCCGTCCAGGATGAAGGCCTCCAGCGGCTCCTTCCGCGTCTTCTCGCCGTCCTTCCATTCGACGGAGATCTTCACCTTCCCGCCCGTGGCGGGGGTCTTCTCGCCGGCCGGCTGCCCGGGCTCCACGCCCAGCTTCTTCACCATCTCGTGGAGTTTGATCGGGTCGAGCGGGGCGATGAAGCAGCTCTCGTACTCCTTGCCCTTGGGCATCACGATCGCGAATTCGATCGAGCCTTTGAGCTGCGGATATTTTTCGAAGTCCCCGACGCGGGCCCCGAAGCTGATCTGCCCGGCTTTCTCGTCGAGGGCGAGCGGGGCGAGGTCCTGGGCCCGCGCCGGAAGGGCGGCGAGCAGAACTGCGGCGAGAAGCGGGGCGGCGTGGCGCATAAGGCTCCTTCAGATATCCCAGGCGGCGCCGCTGGTGACACGAAGCGGCCGGAGGATGGGTGCCTTCCGGACCCCGCCTGTTACGGCTATTTCAGGACTTCGGCGACCGCGCGGCCGTCGATGCCCTCGGGGGCGCCCAGGCCCAGGAAGGCGAGGGCGGTGGGGGTCGTGTCGTAGGTGCGGACCACCCGGTCCACGGCCAGTCCGGCGGGGACCCCGGGTCCCACGCAGATCCAGGGGATGGTGACGTTCTCGGCCTTCTCCGCATCCAGGAGGCGGTAGTGCCCCCGGGCGCTCCCGCCGTGGTCGGCGGTGACGATCAGCGCGGTCTTCGCGAAGCCGCCGTGCTTCTCGATGGCGGCGACGACCTCGCCGATGGCCTTGTCCACGATCCTCACGGACTCCAGGTATTCGGCACCCATCCAGCCGTCCTTGTGGCCGGCGGAGTCCGGCTCCCGGAAATGGACGAACACCAGCGGCGCCTTGCTGAGCATCCAGAATTCGGAAAAGGCCCGGGAGATCAGGTCGGCCGTGCTCATGAGCTCTCCGGGCCTCATGAGGACGGGTTTGGCGGGCTTGGGATCCGGCTTCCGTTTGTCTTCGTCCTCCTCCCGCTTCCTGACTTTCTCCAGATACGCGGGGTCGGTGTAGTCTTCGCGCTCGGGGAGCTTGTTCGGCACGGGGGGGCCGTAGATCCAGGACACGGATTTCGGATTGGCCAGGTAGTGGAATTTGTCTTTCGCGAAGATCATGGCGCTCTGTTTCCCGGACTGGGACGCCACGGAGAAGAGGGTCGGGTGCGGGATGTGGCCCGGACGGTAGTTGTTCCAGACCACGCCGTGGCGCTTGTAGTCGAGGCCCGTGAGCATCGCCGTGTGGCTGGGCAGCGTGATGGAGGGCCGGATCGTCTCGGCCTTGGGGCACCAGGTGCCGCGGGCGATGAGCTTGAGCAGGTTCTCGGCGCCCGCCTTCTCGATGGCATCGGGGCGCAGGCCGTCGATGCTGACGACGACGACGCGCTCGGCCCGCGCGGGTCCGGGGGCGGGGCCCAGGACGGCCTGGGGGACCGGGTCGTCCGCCCCGAGCTTCGGGTAGTCGCTGCAGCCGGGCAGCGTCAGCAGGAGCAGGAGGAGGGCGGTCAGACGCTTCATGGCATTCTCCGTGGCGGATTCAGGCGCCGGCAATTGTAACGGAGGCGACGCCGCCCGCGCTTTGGAAATCGGAGCCGGGAGGCTATGATCGCCGCGCCTCCATGAGCCTGCTTCTTCCGTTCATCAGCTCGCTGCTCTACGTGGCCGGCATCCTGTTCCTGAAGAACGCCGCCGGCCGCGGGGCGGGCGTCTGGCATACGACGGTGGTGACGAACCTGCTCGCCGGACTCGCCTTCAACACCCTCTGGCTTCTGCCGGGGGATCTGCCGCCGTCGCCGTCCTGGGGCCAACCGGCGCTGGTCGCCCTGCTCTTCCTGGCCGGGCAGCTGCTCGGGTTCCTGGCGATCCAGCACGGGGACGTCTCCGTCGCCACGCCGGTGCTGGGCCTGAAGGTCGTGCTGGTGGCGCTCTTCGTCACGCTCCTCCTCGGGGAGCGGGTTCCGGGGCCGCTCTGGGCGGCGGCCGTTCTGAGCAGCGCGGGCATCGTCTTTCTCGGCCGCGGGGGCGGGGTCGTGAAGGGGGGCGGACGCACCGCCCCGGCCATCCTCTTCGGGACCGGGGCGTCGGCGACGTTCGCGCTCTTCGACGTCCTGGTCCAGAAATGGTCCCCGGCGTGGGGCGCGGTCCGCTTCCTGCCCGTGATGATGGGCTTCGTGGGGCTCTACTCCCTGGTCTTGGCCGGGATGCTTCATCGCATGATCGGGAGCGTTCCGCGGGCCGCGTGGCGGCCGCTGCTGCAGGGAGGCGGCCTGACCTCCGTCCAGGCGCTCTGCTTCATCGGCGGGATCGCGCTGTACGGCCGGGCGACGTCGAGCAACGTGGTGTACAGCGCGCGCGGCCTCTGGAGCGTGCTCGCCGTCTGGGGCGTGGGCCACTGGTTCGGCAACCGCGAGCGGGAGCAGGGGACCGCGGTGTTTCGCGGCCGCCTGATCGGGGCGGGCCTCCTGATGGCGGCCATCCTGCTGGCCGTGCTGTGCTGAGCGCCCTACTGGACGCCCAGCGAGAAGCGCAGGATGAGCGCCACGCCGACGGCGACCAGCAGATAGAGCCCGCCCCATTGCAGCGTCAGGTTCCACCACGCCGCGGGCATGCTCGGCGACAGCTTCACCTCGAGCGCCTGCAGCGAGTCCTGGGCCTGCGTCGCGCCGGCGAAGACCGTCACCGGTTCCGGAGGACGGCCGCCGCGCGAGGCCACCGGGATCGTCAGCGGATACGAACGTCCCTCGTGCCGCACGGTCAGGAGTCCCTTGCCGTCCTCCCCGGCCTTCAAAATCCAGCGCGCCTGCTTTCCGGTCGCGGCCTCCTCGCCGGGCGCCGGGGCCGGGATCCCGATCGCGGCGATGGCCGGACCCGCCGCGGCGAGCGGACCCTCCGTGATCACGTGCGCGAACCCCTTCGCATGGTCCTCGAAATGCGCGATGACCGTGATTTCGGCGCCGGGGCGCACGGGCGTGAACCCCAGCCGGGACCCGCACCAGAGCCCGATCAGCCCGATCAAGGGCACCGTCCACAGCGACGGCTTCAGCGCCGCGCCCATGTACTTTCCGCCGATGCGGCCCTGCAGGGTCTGGGCCCGGACGAGCGCCTCGTCGTCCCCCGAGGCCTTCGCGCTGCGCTGGCGCAGCTTCAGCAGCGCGAGATCCGCCTTGCAGCGTGCCAGGAAGCTCTGCTTGCTGCCGTACTTCTGGACGGCGATCACGGCGATGCCCGAGACCACCCCCACGATCGTCACGCCCGCCACCGCCCCGAACCTCGAGGACCAGCCGAGCATCCAGTCGCAGGGGACGTAGAGCACGTCGAGCAGCGGCACCAGGAGCTGATTCCAGATCCAGTCCATCTCAGCGCGACTCCTTCTGGAGCTCCACGCGCCCCTTGTTGCCGTCGATGCGCACGAGCGCGCCTTCCGCGATCAGCTTCGTCGCCCCCGGCAGCACGACCGCGGGGATGCCGAAGTCGCGCGCGACGATCGCGCCGTGCGAGAGCATGCCGCCGCGCTCCACCACGATGCCCGCCGCGTGGACGAAGAGCGGCGTCCAGCTCGGGTCCGTCGTCGGGCAGACCAGGACGTAGCCGGGGGCGAGTTCGCCCGCCTCCGAGGGGGAGCGCAGGATCTTCGCCCGCCCGGATCCCACGCCCGCGGCGACCCCCGAGCCCGTGAAGACGCCGTCCCCGGACGCGGGGGCCGCGTCCTCGCGCCCCAGCGCCTGCAGGTCGCGCGCGCGCAGCAGGTCCGGGGCCTCGATCCGCTGGAAGGCGTTCCAGCGCAGCTTCCGGTCGGCGATCTCGCGGAGCAGCGCGGGGCGCTCCGCCTTGAAGCGCGACAGCTCCCCGCGGTGCAGGAAGTACAGGTCGCGCCCCAGGTCCCAGCGCTCCGCGAGCGTCTCCAGCGCCTCGCGCACGAGCGCGATGCCCAGGATGAACGTGTGTTTGCAGGTTTCCCGCCAGGGCATGTGCTCCTGCGCGCCGTGAAGGTCCTCGCGGAGCTCCGCTTCGAGCGCGGAGGCCCCGTTCTCCGCCAGCAGCTTCGTGATCGAAACCTCGGCCTGGAGGCGTTCCTTGCGTTTGCGGTCATGAAGCTCCTGCGGCGAGGCTCCCGAGGATCCGGCCAGCTGCTGGATGCGCTGCTTCAGGTAGGACGGATCGTCCTTCCAGCGCGCCTCGGCGAGCTCCAGCTCGTTCACCGCCCGGTGGCCGTATTCGGCGAGGTAGGCCTCGAGCGTCAGCTCCTTCTTCGCCACCCGCGAGAGGGCGATGTTCGACTCGACGGTCTTGTCGCCCTCCAGCCCCGCCAGCAGCTTCGCGGTGAGCGCGCGGCCCTCCGAGGGTCCGAGCACCAGTTCGAGCGTCGTGGCCAGGCGCCCGTGGTAGTACGCCGCCAGGAAGCCCGGCTTGAGCAGTTCGGGGCCGTACTCGTTCAGCGCGACCCGCTCGCGCTCCGCCGCCTCGGCGATCAGCTCGGCATCGGACAGGGCGCCGAGATCCTTCGACCGGGCCTTCGCCGCGAACGCGTGGAAGGCGGGCAGGACGCGCTTCCGCAGGTCGTCCAGCCCCGTGCGCACGACGCGTTTCATCGCCCGCCCGGCGCCGATCATGCGCGCGATGTGCAGGGGCAGCTTCAGCAGGAAGCCCAAACCCGCGCGCTCCACGTTGAACTTCGACGGCTTCGCGAGCAGGACCTCGGAGGCCCGGGCGGTCCCGTCGAGGTCGTACTCCATCGGCAGGTCGTCGAAGAAGAGCTCCGCGGAACGCTCGACGTCGGCATAGATCCGCCCGGCGATGAGCTCGAGAAAGCCCTCCTTCGAGACGCGGGCGGAGGGGACGAAGCCCAGGGCCCGGTAGAGCTGGATGAAGCCGTTGCCCATGAACCCCTTGCCCACGATGTCCCAGGTGAGCGGCGTGGGCGCCATGAGCGTCTCGGCGAGATTGTGCATCGCCCACGCGGCCTTCGGGCGCCCGGCCGCGAGTTTCTCGAGGCGCTTGATCTCCTCCTCGCGCACGCGCGGCACGGCCCGGAGGATGTCCAGGCCCCGGATGGGCCGGCTCTGGAGCAGGACCTTCCTTCCCTCGGCGATGCCCCACTCGATGTCGACCGGCGTCTGGTAATGCGCCTCCACCTGGAGGCCGAGCTTCGCGAGGTCCAGGACCTCGGCGTCCGTCACGCAGGCGTCCTTGCCGGTCCCGATGCGGCGCTCGAGGATCTTCAGCGTCGAGCGCTCCAGGCAGAACGTGTCGGGCTCGATGCGGCCGCGCACGATCGCCTCCCCCAGGCCGTAGGACGCCTCGATGAGGATGCGCCCCTGGTCGGGACGGTTCGGATCCTCCGTGAAGAGGATGCCCGAGCGCTCCGAGGGGAACATGGCCATCACCGTCACGGCGGTCCCCGCCAGGCCGCGGATGTTGTGGTGCTCGCGGTACTTTTTCGCGCGGTCGCTTTCCCAGGAGCCGAAGACCGCCTCCACCGACGCGCGGAGCTGCTCCCAGGGATCGGAGGGCATCGCCTGCTTGCGCACGTCGAAGAAGACCTCCCGCGCCTTGAGGGCCTGTTCGCGCGGGCTGCCGCCGTGCTCGAGGCCCTGATCGAAGGTCTCCTCGGGGATGCCGCAGACGGTTTCGCCGAAGGCGCGCGTGAAGTCGCGGAGGTCGCTCCAGAAGCGGTCGTTGTCGGGAAAGCAGGCCTCGAGATCGGGGTGCAGGCCGACGTTCAGGACGGTGTCCATCATGCCCGGCATGGACTGCGCGGCGCCGGAACGCACGGCGACGAGCAGCGGGCGCGGCCCGCGACCGAGGACGCGGTTCGTCGCACGCTCCAGCCAGGCGAGCGCCTGGCGGAGTTCGTCCTCGAGGCCCTTGGGCCACGTGCCGCCGGAGGCGTAGTACTCGGCGCAGCATTGCGTGGTGATGGTGAATCCCGGCGGGACCGGCAGGCCCGCGCGGGTCATCGTCATCAGGCTGTGGGCCTTGCCGCCGAGCAGCTCCTTGGAGGGGTTCTCGTCGGCCACGCCGGGGCCGAAGAAATGGATGAGCAGGAGTTTGGGCGGCGCGGCGGGCTCGTTCACTTTTTCGCCTGCCCCGGGGGGATCCCGATCGCCAGCAGCCCGCGCTTCTCGGTGCCCACCCAGATGGTTTCGAGGCAGATCACGGGCTGCCCCGCGACCTTGCCGATGTGGTCCTGGTCCTTGTAGTTCCAGAGCCATTCGGTCCCGGACAGGTCGTGCGCGGCGATCCGGGTCTCCCCGGCGATGACGAGCGTGTCCTGGACGAGGGCGGGGGAGACCGGCCGGCCGCCCACCAGCAGCGGATCCCTGGCCTTGCCGTCGGCGGCCTTGAAGACGGCGACCTTGTCGTCCGCGGTCGGCACCGAAACCCAGTCGGCGGAGGCGACGACGTGGGACACGGGCGCTTCGTCGAGCTCCTGTTTCCAGAAGGCGCCGCCGTCCACAAGGCGCCGGCAGTGCAGAAAGCCCTTCGCCTTTCCGGTGCCCGCGCAGGCGACGTACACGCGGTCGCCCGCGATCGTCGGAGGCGTGAGCGCCGGGCTGCCCAGCTCCGCCGTCCAGAGGATCCGGTCCTTCCAGCCGCTGCGGCAGACGAGGCCGGAGGCCGAGGCCGAAAGGACCAGGTCATGGAGTCGAAGCGCGCCGTCGGGAGCGGCCGCCGGCGCCATGCGTTTGCCGGTCGCCGGATCCAGGGACTCCCATTCCCCGCGGGTGTCGCGGACCAGAACCCGGTCGGGCCGTGCAACGATCTCGCGCACGGCGAAGGGCGCCTCCCAGACGACCTGTCCGGTGGCGCCGTCGATCTGCGCGAGACTCTTCTCGAACGGCGCATAGACGAACCTGCCGCAGGCGGCGGGCGGGGCCGTCACCGGACGCTTGAGGGCCTCGGGCTGCGGCCACTTGAGGGTCGATTCATCCGCGCCGACGTTCGGCAGGCCGCGATCGTCGGCGGTCCCGCTCCGGGCGGCATCCCCGCCGGGGCCCTCCCAGGGACGTGCGACGACCCGGGCTTCCTCCTCCGCGGGGCGATCGGCCAGCGCGAAGACCCCCTTGGAGCGCGTGCCGATGAAGAGTTTGCCGGCCGCCACGCCGGGGGAGCAGAAGATCGGGCTGCCCGGCGTGAGGGCGTAGGTCCATTTGAGGTCGCCTTTGATACGGTCGAAGGCGAAGGCCTTCCCGGAATCCGTGCTGACGTAGACGGCGTCCGCGGTCACGGCCGGCGAGCTGACCATCGGCGAACCGGTGGGCCACTTGGCGGCGACGACGCCCTTCTCGAGATCGATCACGTAGACGTGGCCGTCCCGCGAGCAGGCGTAGCCGCGGCCCCCCGAGACGGCGACCGCCCCGATGACGTTGTCCCCGGTCTTCACCGTCCAGAGCGGCGTGCCGTCCTTGAGCGAGAAGCAGAGGACCGCGCCGGCGGGTTTGGGGTCGCTTGCGAGGAAGTTGCCGTTGCCGACGCCGATGATCACGCGGTCGCCGTCGATCGTGGGGGCGCCGAAGGCGGGGAAGGGCGTCGGGCTCTGCCAGATCTCCGCGCCCGTGTCGGCGTTCACGCAGTTGACCCGCATGCCGCCGAGGCCCGAGCCGAAGAGCAGCCGGCGCTCGGCGCCGAGCGTGACCGCGATGGGGGGCGACTCGGAGTCGGGGTTGTGCCGGGCCATCTCGAGCCGCAGCCGGCCCTGCGCAGGTTTGACGACCTTTCCGGTCACCGTGCGTTCGTAAGTCGCGCCGGAATCCATCGCGGTGACGGGCGGCCCCGCGTGCTCCCGGAACGACTTCGCCTCGAGCACGAGCACCCCGGCGTCGTCCTTGCCCTTGGCGCCGAGCCCCTCGCGCGTCACGACGCCGCTGACAACCGCGGTTTTTCCCGCCAGCGCCGCGAGGGCGTTCGCCTGCGGTCCGTCCGCGATTTCGTAGAAGGCGCAGCCTTCGATGCGCCAGAGGACGCGGCCCGTCGTGAGTTCGATGCACCAGACGCCGTCGTCGCCGCAGCCGATGTAGACGCGGCCCTCGTAGATGCAGGGGGCGCTTTCGACGTGGCTCGTGGTCTGCACGGACCAGGCGAGTTTCGGCGCGTCCCGTCCCTTGCTCTTGCGCACGGGATCGAGGTCGAGGCAGAGGATGCGGCAGTTCTTGTCCTCGTGATAGCCTTCGCCGGAGACGACGTAGCGCGCGGCGGGCGGGGCGCCCTTCTCGGGGGCCTCCACCCAGACCGCGGGCGAGGCGAAGACGGGGCGCAGCGGGGGATCGAGTTCGCCCTTGCCCGTCCATTTCCAGGCGAGTGCGCCGCTGTCGGCGTCGACGGCGTAAATGCCGCCCGAGCTCGCGAACGCCGACTGGTTGGAGAGGCCGAAGTAGATGCGGTTGCCCACGACGGCGGGGGAGCTGTCGACGGCGGAGGTCGGGCCGAGCTGGTCGCCCGCGAGCTTCCAGAGCGCCCGCGGCGCGGACTGCGGCCCCTTGGCACCTTCGACGGCGCCCGTGCGCCGCGGACCGCCGCGGAAGGCCGGCCAGGAGACGCCCTTCTGCTCCTCCGCGGCGACGCCGCCGCCCCAGGACGGGCCGAAGATCAGGAAGCCGATGCCGCCGAGCAGGACGGCCGAGAAGACCTTGTGCGACCAGAGATACGCAAAGAGCAGACGGTAGGTGCGCGGCTTGAAGATGGCGAGCATGCCCGCCGCAAGGGCGAGCATGAGCTGCGGAAGGATGACGATGAGCGCCTGGATCGGGCCGAAGGCGGACGGGATGACGGCGTGCGCTTCGGGGGCCGGGAGCAGCAGCGCCAGCAGCAGCGCCGCAATTCCCACTCTCAGAAGGGTCGTCATCGTGGCAGCCGAAGATAGCCGGGTGTTCTTAAGGCGTTACAGGGATTGAGTGATCGCGGAGGCGTTCTTGTTACGGGCTTTAGGCGTTCAAACCGGTTCAATGCTACCACGAGGAGGAGGGGGGAAGCCTGAGAAGCCCGCCCGCCTCAGGCCAAGCGAGTTTGGGTGATCCAGCTTGGCGCCCCACAGGGTGGTTTAATTTCAGCGCTTCGGCCTTATCGGACCTGCCTGGACCAGCCGCTCGATGACGGGCTGGATCGCATCGGCCAGCACCTCGTAGCCCCGGCTCGTCAGGTGCGTGCCATCGGTGAACAGTTCCGCCTTGAGGGAGCCGTCTGCGTCGAGAAAGCGGTCCTGCAGATCGAGAAAAACCACTTCGTCTTCCGGGTAGGCGTATCCGGCGAGGAGGCGGTTGGTTTCCCGGCACTTGAGCCACTTCGTCCGGTTCTTCACCGGCAGGATGCCGAGCACGATGACGCGCGTGCTCGGCAGCCGGCGACGAAACTCCTGTGCGACCGCGCGGACGCCGTCGGCCACATCGCCGGGCGGGGTGTCGATGCCCAGGTCCCATTTCACGTTGCCGCCGTCGCTCTGCGTCACCACGTAATTGTTGGTCCCGCAGAGCAGGACCGCGACGCGAGGCGCCTGGCCGCCGGGAAAGTCGAGGTTGCCGTGCCTGACGCGGTAGAGCATCACCGGCGTGATGTCGCCGGAATTGCCCATGTTGATCGGGTTGTACTTTCCAAAGCGCTGTTCCCAGACCGCCCGGCCTTGGGCCGGCACCATCGACCAACCCAGCGTGATCGAGTCGCCGAAGAACACAACCTGCGACCCGTTGGCCTGCGCGACCGCCCGATTCACCCGCTCAAACTGGCCTCGCCAGTAAGCGTCGCTGATCGCGTCGGGCAGGGTCGTGCTGGG
Source organism: uncultured Planctomycetales bacterium (assembly GCA_964619955.1). Taxonomy (GTDB): domain Bacteria; phylum Planctomycetota; class MHYJ01; order MHYJ01; family JACPRB01; genus JACQFK01. Next base: position 1,599 of record CAZUJF010000019.1, on the reverse strand, counting down.
TGAAACGCGGATCGGGTCCCAGAACGTCGGGCCCGCCGGCCGATCCGGCGTATCGCCGGCCTGGCGGGTGGCGCCTCCCTGCGGACGGGTGCAGGCCACCCCCATCCAGGGGAGAACCGCCAAGACGGCGACGAAGCACGAACCCCTTGGCCTCAGGATGGTCATCAATGCCTGCTCTCTCTGTGTCAATGATATCGGGGCGGCTGATGACCCCGGAAAGAGCTATTGGGGCGTAAGGCGTTCAAACCGATCCAATGCTAACACGAGAGGCGGTGGGGCAAGGGGTAGAAACCGACCCATCCCCCAGGCAAAACCCCGCACACTCATGGAGCATAGCGAATGAGACGTCTCAAAAGTTCGCGGATTCCAACTCTCCGCCCCCGTCCCCACCCCTTTTTGGCGCCCCCGTCGTCCACGTCGTCGGGCCCCTCAACAGCCAATCCACCCCTCTGGTTTCCGCCGGACAAGCCCGCCCCCCCCCAGACACGGCCTTCTCCTCAGCAGCAGTTCCCCGTCGGCGTCCCAGTTCTCGTTCCGGAGGACAGGCGCATCGATGTACCCCCCGTCCCAGGGGGGCTGGTGAAGCATTCCGCTTGACAACGCGCGGGGCGGAGTACATACTGTACTCAGCCCTAGCGCGAGAGGACACCTATTGCGGGTCATAAGCAGGAAGAGGCTGAAGGATTTCTGGGAGGTCCACCCGGACGCGGAAGCGGCACTGAAGAGTTGGTACAAGATTGTGAAGAACGCGGCCTGGAAGACGCCCAATGCCCTGGCTGCGACCATCAATGGTGTTGATCCAGTGAGGGTTTCCAGCGGGAATACCGTGTCGGTATTCAATATCACGAACAACAACTATCGCCTCATTGTCCACTTTCATTTTGACAAGCAAAGGGCCTTTGTCCTGCGTGTCTTGACTCACAAGGAATACGACAGGGAGAAGTGGAAGGACGAGCTATGAAGATTGGAACCGGGACCCACAAGAGCAGGCTTCCGGGCAGGTTCAACGAACTCAACCGTGTCCTTCCCCTGCGCCCCATCGACGACGACGTCCACCTGGAGAATGCGCAGGAGATGGCTGACGCGCTTGCGCTCCTCCAGGAGCGTACGGTGGATCAGGAGGATTACCTGGAGACTCTTTCCACCCTGATCGAGAAGTACGAAGACGAGCATCATCGCATTGAGACTTCAGACTTGGATCCCATTGAAGCGCTCAAGTTCCTGATGGCGCAGAACAAGATCAACGCGTCCCAGCTTGGCGAGATACTGGGTCAGAGGCAGCTTGGCTCCAAGATCCTCACGGGGGCCAGGGGACTGAGCAAATCCCACATCGTCAAACTGGCGGAGCACTTCAAGGTCAGCCCGGCCGCATTCATTCAAGTTCCAGAGTAACGCCGCTTTCCTCTAACGTACCCCCCACCCCCCAGGCAAGAACCCCCGCGGCCGATCCTCCTTCGCTCATCTCTTGGAGCTGGAGCTTTGGAGGACAGGGGCCGCGGGGCCCCAGGGGTATAATCTGACGTAGATGTTCGACGAAGGTACGGTCAGGCAGGCGAGTTTGGGTTATCCAGCCTGATCGAATTCAGCTATCAATGACGA
>CAZUJF010000018.1:0-106769 GCA_964619955.1 uncultured Planctomycetales bacterium | reverse complement strand
ATCCGGCTTCTAGCCGTTATGTGAAACCCTCGCCTTTAGGCGAGGGTTGTTCATAATGTCCGCCGTGCAAACGCTCGTGGCGGGATTCGCCCCTTGGGGCCCGCATCTGCGGAACCCGAGCGGGGAACTCGCGCTCGAGGCCGGCGGCGTCGTGCTTCCGGTGGACTGGATCCGCGCCGAGCGACTCCTGTATCGGACGCTCCGGGAGCGCAGGCCCGCGGTCTTGATCCTGCTCGGGCTGGCGGAATCCCGGAAGCGGCTCTCCCTCGAGAAGCTCGCCCTCAATCTGGATTTCCACGAGACGCCCCCGTGGCGCCGGCAGCGTCCCATCGAACGCGACGGGCCCTGGATCCGTGAGGGGCGCCTGCCGTGGACGCGCATCCTGCGGCGCTGGTCGCGAGCCGGGCTGCCGGCGGCGCTGTCCCACCACGCGGGGACCTTCCTGTGCAACCACGTCTACTACCGGGCCCTGCAGCGTTTCGACGGGCCCTGCGGCTTCGTCCATCTGCCGCCGCTCAGGGTCCTGGGGATGACGCGGCAGCGGGAGGCGCTGGAGGGCCTGCTGGCCGTCGTGAACGGACGAGCAGCCATGCCGTCGGCGCCGCCACGAGCGCCATCCCGGCCAGGGTCATGAGACCGTGGCGGCGCCCGAAGAGCAGCGTGTCGTAAGCCGCGGCGAACACCAGCTGGCTGAGGCCTACCACGGACACTTTCGACGTGTCGCCCGCGGCGAAGGCCCGGGTCAGGGCGAACTGCCCGAGGGTGCCGGTCAGGCCGACGCCGAGCAGCAGGGCCAGATGCGAGGGCGTCTCGAGCAGCGGCGCGGACGGGCCCGCGGTGAAGAGGAACGCGGCGCCTGAACTGAGCGTCGAAAGCGCGCCGAAATGGACGATCACCGCCCAGGTGCCCTGCGGTCCCAGACGGCTCAAACCGTGAAGCACCAGGGACGTGCAGAACGAACTGGCGATGGCGACGCCCAGGGCGAGGCGCGAGGATTCGAACTGGGGCTGCGCGACCAGCAGGACCCCGGCCACTCCGACGGCGATCGCGACCCAGGTGCCGGCGGAAGGCCGCGTCCCCAGGCCCCAGGCCAGCAACGCCACCCAGAGGGGATAGATGTTCAGCAGGGTCACCGCCTCCGAGATCGGAAGGTGGGTCAGAGAGTAGAAGGTGAACAGCATCCCGAGGCTTCCCACGAGGCTGCGCATCCAGAGCATCGGCGGGGCCCGCAGGACCAGGCGCGCCCCGGTTCCCAGGGCCCAGATCAGGGAGAACAGCAGCATCAGGCCGGCCCGGACCAGGGCCAGCAGCCGCCAGTCGGAGCCGGAGGCGAGTTCCCGGCTGAGCGCCGACATGGTGGCGAAGCTGAAGGCGCCCGCCAGCATCCAGAGATAGCTCATGCGTCGTCGGGCGGGGCTTCGGCGGACGGCGTCCATTCCCGGCCGTCCCGGATCGCGACCATCTGCCCATAGTGATGCATCATGTGCGTGGACGCCTTGGTCACGATGTCCCAGGCCCGGTACGAGGGCATTTCGGGGTGGACGCCGGCGCGCCCGAAAATGGCCTCCGGAAGCAGGTCCAGGAGTTCGATGAGGGACTCCCGGTTGGAGACCAGGAGGCGGCGCATGAGCATGATGTCGCGCTGGGGGTACATCAGGGTCCGGGCCCACTTGTCCTGGTCGAAGGGGACGACCGCCACGCCGGGCTCGGAGAGGACATGCCGGCAGCGGGCGTGAAAGACCAGCTCCGAATCGACCACGTGGCAGAGCAGCTGGCGCAGGGTCCATTTCCCGGGCGAGTAACTGCGCCGCAGGAGTTCCGGTCCGGAATCGAAGAACGGGATGATCAGCTCCAGGGAGCGCTTGAGATTCCGGATGACGGTGGCTTTGTTCATGAGCGGGGGATTGTATCGAGGGGTGAGGAAGAGCGCGAGTTCCCTCTGGGGGCCCCATAATAACGTCCGATAATGACCGTTATGTTGCGTCGTTTGTCGGGGGCCCCTGAAGGGCGTCCCCGCTCTATACTCACCTGCCAATGGCTCCTGAATACGATGTCCCCGCCGATCCCGGGCTGGCCCGTCTGGCCTCTCGAATATCCTCCTGCAACGCCTGTCCCCGCCTGGTCCGCTACCTCGCGGACTCCCGCTCGCGCTGGCCGGATCATCGATGCAAACCCGTGCCGGGCTGGGGCGACGAACGGGCCCGGCTCCTCATCGTCGGCCTGGCCCCCGGGGTCCATGGCGCCAACAAGACGGGCCGGATGTTCAGCTGGGATTCCTCCGGGATCTGGTTGTACGGAGCCTTGTTTCGTCACGGTTTCGCCAGCCGCCCGACCAGCACGGGTCCCGGCGACGGTTTGAAACTGGCCGGGGTCTGGATCGGCGCGGCCGCGCGCTGCGCCCCGCCGGACAACAAACCGCTGCCCGCCGAACTGACGGCCTGCCGCCCGTACCTCGCCGAGGAGATCCGGCATCTGGCCGGGACGCTCACCGTCTATCTGGTCCTGGGCCGCATCGCCCAGCAGGCTCTCTTGAAGGTTCTCGGGCTTCGTCCGCGCGATTACCCGTTCGGTCACGATGTGGAACAACGTCTGCCGGACGGACGCCTCCTGGTGAATTCCTATCACCCCAGCCGTCAGAACACGAACACCGGCCGATTGACTCCGCCGCAATGGGACGCCGTGTTCCGCCGCTGCCGGCGGCATGTGACCCCGTCCTGAATAAAGTGGAATTAATCTTCAACAAAACGCTTGAAAAGCCGCTTCCCGGGCTATACTTCGCCTATGCCACGGGGGCATACGGTATGGTTGGTGCCGTGACCGGGTAGCGGGACACCAGGACAGGCTCCGGATCTGATTCCATGGCTGATTCGCTGACGATCGGCGGCGGCGAGGACGACCTCTGCCGCCTTCTGATTGCAAGAAATCTGGTGGCGCAGTCCACGCTGGAAAAAATCGTCCGGGAGCGCAGGACGCTCCAGGCGATCGGCGCGGGACTGCCTCCGCTCAACGAGGTTCTTGTCCGCAGCGGACTGCTGGCGTCCGCGCTGGTCCTCGAGGCCCTCGAGTCGGAGACCCAGGCCCTGGCCACCTGCGCGGCCTGCGGCGCCTTCCACCGCGTCCGCCTGTTCAACCCGGGCCGGGCCTACGCCTGCGCCAACTGCAGGAAACCCTTGAAACCCAAAGCGCAGAGCAGCGCTCCCACCGCCCCCGTGACGCTGGAGAGCCTGGCGGGACTTCCCGGCGGCCAGGCGGGTGAAACCCTGCTCGACATGGGGTCCCCGGTGCGGCGGGCGCCTCCCCCGGCGGCGAAGAACAGCCTGCCCGAACAGGAGAGCCTCCTGGGACGCGTGCCTCTGGGTTCGGGCGAAACGATCCTGGACATGAACCCCCTGCGCCCCGCCGCCCCCCCGCCGCTTCCCGATCAGGAAAGCCTTCTGGGCAGCGTTCCCCCCGGCGGCGGCGACACCATGCTGGACATGGGCACGATCAGCCCGAAGGCGCCGCCTCCCCCGGCCGCCCCGGCGGCGGAACCCACCATCGTGCTCGGCGGCGCAGGCGAGTCGAGCGGCTCCGTGGACCCGACCGTGGTGCTGGGCGAGACGCCGCGCACGACCTCCACCGGGAGCACGAAATCCGCCTCCCGTTCCCGCTCCGTCGCGCCGGACGAGACGCCCCGGACCTCCACCGGCGGGCGCTCGTACGCCCCCCTCAAATCCGCCCCCAAGGAGGTGATCGACGCGGCCAAGGAGGCCCAGCGCGTCTTCGGCAAATACATCCTGCTGAAGGAACTCGGCCGGGGCGGCGCCGGCGTGGTCTACAAGGCCTGGGACACCACGCTGGCCCAGTTCGTCGCCCTGAAGTTCCTCCGCGACCAGGATCCCGGCGATTCCGAAACCTCCACGGGATCCCAGGCGGTGATGGATTTCCAGCGCGAAGCCCGCATGTCCGCGAAACTCAGGCACCCCAACATCATCCGGATCTACGAGATGGGGAGCATGAGCAACCGCTTCTACCTCAGCATGGACTACATCGAGGGAGGCTCGCTCCTCGAGGTGATCCACGGCGGGAAGGAACGGAACAGCGACACCCTCTACAACAGCGATCCGAAGAAGTTCCTGGGCATCATGCGCATGATCTGCGAGGCGCTTCACACCGCCCATTCGAACAACCCCCCCGTCGTCCATCGCGACGTCAAACCCCACAACGTCCTGGTGGACAAGACGGGCAACCCCTACGTCGTCGATTTCGGCCTCGCCAAAGAAGTCGAAATGTCCACCAGCCAGAACACCGTCACGGGCGCCGTCAAGGGAACCCCCTCCTACATGGCCCCGGAGCAGGCGGAAGGGCGGAACAAGGACGTCGACGCGCGCACGGACGTCTACAGCCTCGGCGCCGTGCTCTATGAAATGCTCACGGGCCGCCCGCCCTTCGTCGGCGGCAACGTCCGCATCGTGCTGAACGCCATCGTCACCCAGCTCCCCGAGCGCCCCAACATCGCCATCCAGACGGCGCTCCTGGAGAACCCCGAGGGTCCGAACCGGCCCCGTCCCGTCCCCCGCCCCCTCGAAACCATCTGCATGAAGGCGCTCGAAAAGGCGCCCGCGGACCGCTACCAGACCGCCCTCGAGCTGGCCGAGGACATCAAGCGCTTCCTCAACGACGAGGACATCAGCGCCCAGGAGCCCGGATTCTGGCGCCGCGTCCGGCGTCAGATGCGCCAGCATCCCCTCATCACGGGCGCCGCCGCGGCCGCCGTGCTCTGCCTGGGGGTGATCCTCGGCGCGTTCTACTACACCTCCAAGATCGACACGAGCGGTCTCGACAAGCTGGAAGCCATCGCCCGCGAACATCTCGGCGCGAAGGATTGGGCGGCCATGAAGGCCGACAGCGACAATCTCAGGCGGATCAAGCCCAAACACGGCCTGATCCAGGAGATCGACAAGGCCCTCGCCGCCCATGAGACGGACCTCAAGAACCGCCGCATCCGGTGGGAGGCGGGCCTCGCCGCGCTGGCCGCCGAAGGCCCCGCCGCGCTTGAAAAACTTCGTCCCGCCTACCAGTCGGCCGGCGAACTGCACCAGGAGTTCTCGGACCAGCTGCAGCGCGCCCTGCTCGACGTCCAGTCCGCCGCCGAAAACGCCGCGCGCGAACTCGTCGCGGGCGGCCCCGGCGAGTCCTGGCTCAAGCCCGAGGTGAAGACCTCCGCCCGGGCGCTGCGCGAGCGCCTGCTCAAACTGCAGGCGCTGGGCGGCGACCCCGATTTCGCCTTCAAGGCGGGCCCGCAGGGCGCCGTCCTGAGGGACGGGCTTTCCCGCCTCCTCGAATACGAGGGACTCTGGACGCTCCGGGTCAACGTCGCCCCCTTCGCCAAGGTCGTGCTCCGGCGCGGAGGCAAGGTCATCGCGGACGAGTGGACCCCGCTCGGCGTGCGCGACCTTGAGGTCGCCGGCGAGTACAAGATCGAGCTCGCCTGGACGGGCGCCGGGACCGCGGACAAGATCGTGAAGCTGGATTTGAAGGATCTCAAACACGGCGCCACGGTCGTGCTCGGCGGAGACATGACGAAATCGGACGTGCGGGTGCTCCGATGAAGACGGCCTCCGCCCTCCTGGTCCTGGCCTTCGCCGCGGCCTCCGAGGCTTCCGCACAGGACGCGGTTCGCATGCCCTTTTCCAACGGCACCGGCAGCCTTCCCCGCCGGCAGCAGGAAGAGGCCCCGGCCGCCTTTTCGCCCGTCCCGCAGCAGGAACATTCCGACCTGCTGGCGCGCGAAGGGAGCGGCTTCCTCGACCTCAACTGGCTCGAACTGCAGGTCCGGGTCGGCCTGGGGGTCTTCAGCGAGGACTACCGGATCGACCCCTCCCCGTTCATCGGACTGGCCACGCATGCCCCGATCCCCCTGCTCTCCCCGGCCTCGGATCCGGCGGGCGAATACTTCGGGCTCTTCGTGGATCTCACCCTGTTCCCCAGCGTCGAGCGCACCCTGGACCCCGCGCCGGACAACAACTCCGGCATGATCCTGCTCATGGGCTTCGGGCTGGATTTCACGTTCGTCAGAAACCAGACCCTCTACCTGGCCCTGCAGGCCGGCGGTCAATACGCCTGGTACGGCGGCATCGAGGGGCTGCAGAACGGAATCCAGCCCCTGGGCGGGCTGATGTTCGGCGTCCACCTGGGCTCCGGCATGACCCTGACCACGTCCCTCGCGGCCTCCTTCGGCAACGCGGGCGACTCGATCCTGACGGCTTCCCTGGGTTTGATCATCGAATTTTAAGATGACAGCGATCCTGGTCCTGGGCCTCCTGGCGACGCTCCCTGGAGACGCGGCTCCGGCGGGCGCCGCGTACACCCGCGGGCTGCAGAAGCTCGAGGAGCAGAAATACGACGAGGCCGTCGCGGATCTGGAGGAGGCCCTCCGCAACGAACCCCTCGAATCCCCCGCGCTGCGCTATCGCAACGAAGCCGGGCGTCATCGTCACGCCTATTTCCCGCTCTACGCGCTGGGGCTGGCGCGCCTGCAGCAGGCGAATCGCGAGACGCTTCCCTACGTGAAGCGGGAGCGCCTGCAGGCGGCCCTGGCCCACTTCGGGAAGACCGCCCATGCGGAGGGCGCCCGCCGGCTGCCGGGGATTCAGAAGACCCTGGAGGATCTGGAAAAGGCGATCGCCGAAGCGGAGGCCAACGCGGTCCCGCCGGAACTCACGACCCTGAAAGCGAAGGTCGACCGCCTCTGCGAGGCGGCGGATTTCGAGGGGGCGCTGGCGGAGATCCGGAACGGAACCGCGCTGCTCCAGCGCTATCCGAAGGTCAACGCGGACCTGCTGACCCAGACGCGGAGCCGCCAGGCCGCCACGGTCCGCAACTACGACAGCATCCTGACCAGCCGTCTCGACAGCATCTCCCGGACGGACCCCACCTATGAAGCCGACGTGGTCCTGCCGCTGCTGAAGCCGGCGCGCATCCCCGCGGAGGTGGTCCGGGATCCCGCCGCCCGCTTCCTCTGGCTGCGGGAGTTCTGCGACGTGTACGAACAGCACCTCGAGTCCGTGAAGGGGGCCCCCGGCCTCGAGGCGGCGCCCCTGGTCCTCTCGGCGGAGGCCTTCGAAACGCTCGCCCGGAAGGCCCTTGAGATCGACCTGATCACGGGGTTCCGGTCCTCCCGGAACGTGGCCCATTCAATGCGCATGGCGCGCCTGAGGGAATGGGCGACGGCCGCGGACAAGGCCGATAGCGACCTGCCCGGGTCCCCCGCCTTCAAGTCCTCCACCGCGCGCCTCCTGGAGGCCTGCGACGCGTCCAGGGTCCGGACGGAGTCGGATCTCGCGGCCCGCAGCGCCGCCGGCACGTCGATCCCCGAGGAGCTCAAGAAGTACCGCGACATCGAGCTGGCCTACCAGAAGCGGCAGACCGACACCGTGCGCGGCCGGATCCTGGAGCTCACGGTCGCCTTCGAGCGCCGCGTCGCCGCGGAGACGCAGGCCGCCGCCGCGGAGGCGCGCATCAGCGCGCCCGAAGTGCTGTCGCATCCGGAGGAATGCCGGAAGACGGGCCAGGGGCTCACCGCGTTTGAAAGCCAGGCCTGGTTCGAGACGCTGCCGGCGCCGCACCGGGCCCGCATCCTGTTCGCGAGGGCCGTCACGGAGGGAACCGCCTCGTTCCTGGAAGCCGAGACGGTCTCGCGGGTGGGCGAACGCTGCCGCGCGGACCTCCTCAAAGCCTTCGCGCTGGACCCGAAAGTGCAGGAACGCTGGATCCGGTCGGGCCGTCTGTCGCCCCGTCTCGTCCGCCTCTTCGAGCAGATTCGGAAGCCATGATGACCTCACGCCGCCGTCTCGGACTGCTCGGGCTGCTGGGCCTGCTCGCGCTGTGTCTGTCCCTCGGCCGGCCGGGGCCCCGGGAGCCGCAGAGGTCTTCGCGGCAGGACGCGCCCGTCGCGGACGTCTCCCGGGGCGGAAGCGCGTCCGGAGCCGACCCCGGACGGGAACGGCCTCCCGGAATCCCGCCGCCGAAGACGGCCCGGCCGAAGCCCGGGGAGAGTCCCCTGGACCGTCTTTCGGGCGCCATTCTCGAGAACAGGCCCGGAAGCCCCGCGCCCTACGTCCTGCGCGACCGGAACGCCACGGCCTTCTTCGACCCGCAGGGCATCCTGTTCGCGCTCCATGGCCGGCCGGCTCCGGGAGCCGGCCCCGGCGAGGAGGTCGGACAGGCGATCCGCTGGGGGCTTCAGGGCGCGGCGCCGACGAACCCCAGGCCCGAACAGCCCCTCCCCGCCCGCGTGCACGATTATCGGGGATCGGCTTCGAACTGGCGGCCCAACACCTCCACCTATGGCTCGGTCGTCTACGACGACGTGCGTCCGGGCGTCGATCTCGTCATCGAACCCCGTCCCAAGGGGGTGAAGTACACGCTGCAGGCCGCGCGGGCGGCGGACCTCGGCGAACTCCGCTTCCGGTATGAGGGCTCGGGGGGCGCCCGGGTCCTGGAGGGCGGCGCGGCCGTCGAGATCTCCACGAGTGCGGGATCCCTGCGCGAAGACCAGCTCAAGGTCTGGCAGGACGGGCCGGAGGGGCGGAAGGACGTGCAGGCCCGCTATGTCCAGTCCGAGGCCTCGGAATACCGGATCGAGCTCAGCGGGGTGGACCCTGCCTTGCCCATCACGGTGGACCCGGTGATCAGCTGGTCGACGCTCATGGGCGGCTCCGTCAGCCCCATCGGCGAGGACTACGGGACGGCCGTCGCCGTAAGCCCTCTGGACGGAAGCACGTTCGTGGCGGGCTACACCTATGCGGTGGACTTCCCGGGGGCGACCGGGTCCCTCCAAGGCACCAATGACGCGTTCCTCGTCAAGATCGACCCCGCGGGCACGTCGCGGGAATGGGCCGTCTACCTGGGCGGATCGTCCTACGATTACGCCTATGGAGTCACCGCGGATGCCTCCGGAAACGTGTACGTCACCGGGGTGACCGGCTCCGTGAATTTTCCGACGACCCCGGGGGTCCATGACACCACCTGGTCCAGCTACGACACCTTCGTGATGAAGTTCTCCCCCGGAGGGGTGCTGAACTGGTCCACCCTGCTGGGCGGCAGCAGCAGCGACTACGGCCAGGCGATCGCCATCGACGGCGCCGGCAACGTCATCGTCGGCGGCTACACCTACTCCAACAATTTCCCGATCGTGGGAGGGTTCGACCCCTCGATCGGCTCCACGCCGGACGCCTACATCGCCAAGCTGAATCCGACCGGGACCACGCTGTTGTGGTCCAGCTTCCTCGGGGGCAACGGCTCGGATCAAATCACCGGGCTGGCGTTGAACGCCGCCGGCAACATCTACGTCACGGGCTTCACGTCCTCCACCGATTTCCCCACCAACAACGGGTACTACAGCTTCAAGGGCGGGACCGACGGCTTCCTGACCAAGATCAACGTCGCCGGTTCGAGCATCGACTGGTCGACCTACCTGGGCGGCGCGAACAACGATTACTCGCAGGGAATCACGCTGGCCAACGACGTTGCCGACCCGGACCCCGTGATCGTGGGATACACCACCTCCACCGACTTCCCCACCACGCCTGGAGCCTTGGATACGACCTACAACCTGTACGAGGTCTTCGTCACCCGCTTCAAGGCGGACGGCTCGGCCCTCGTCTATTCCACGTTCCTGGGCGGCACCGGATACGATTACGGGACGGCCATCGCCGCGGGGGCGGCCGGATCGGTCTACGTCACCGGGTACACGGGGTCCAGCAATTTCCCGGTCTCGGCCACCCCCCACCGCTCCACGCTGCTGGGCGGCTACGACGGTTTCGTCACGCGACTGAATGCCGCCGGCAACGCCGTGATGTTCTCGACCTTCCTGGGCGGAACGAATTACGAATATCCCCGCGCCATCGCCGTGCGTTCAGGATCGAGCGTGGTGATCGCGGGGCAGACCTCGTCGTCCGCCGTGAGCTCGCCGGCCCCCGGCCTGGCCCCCTTCGATGCCGTGCTCGGAGGAACCACCGACGCCTTCGCCGCCCAGCTCAACCTGAATCTCTCGACGCTCAACTGGGCGAATTTCATCGGGGGAGCGAATTCCATCGGCGACGACTACGGCCAGGGGGTCGCCGCCGACGGGCTCGGCAACGTCTACGTCACCGGCTACACGAACGCCTCGGATTACCCCTCGGCGATCGGCGTGCTCGACTGGCAGATCGGAGGGACGCAGGACGCCTTCCTCTCCAAGCTCAACACCCCCGTCAATTCGGACGTGCCCACGCTGGTCTGGTCGACCTACCTCGGGGGAAGCGGAACCGATTGGGGCTATTCGGTGGCGGTCGACCCCTCCAACCGGGCGTATGTGGCGGGAACGACGTCCTCCACGGACTTCCCCCTGCTCTCCGCGTGGGATCCGACGTCCAGCGGTTACGAGGCCTTCCTCACCCGCTTCAACCCGGACGGGACCCTTTCGTATTCGACGTTCGTGGGCGGTTCCAGCACGGATTACGGCCGGGCCGTCGCCGTGGACTCCGCCTCGAATGCGTATCTCACGGGCTACACCTACTCCTCGACGGGATTCCCTTTGCTTTCCGCCTTCGACGGGACCTTCGGCGGCGGGTCGGACGTCTTCGTGACCAAATTCAACAGCGCCGGCACGGGCCTCTGGTCCAGTTTTCTGGGAGGCGTCGGCTATGAAAACGCCTTCGGAATCGCTGCCGACGACCTGGGCAACGCCTACGTCATCGGCTACACCGACGGGACGGATTTGACGGCCTCCTACGGGCTTCCCGTCATCGTTCCGGATGCCACCAACGGCGGCTCTTACGACGCCTTCGTCGCCCGGGTCAATGCCGGCGGGTCCCTCGCGTGGGTCCGCTATTTGGGCGGACTCGATTACGATTACGGGAATGCGATCGTCATCAATCCTGCGGGGACGGCGCTCTACGCCGTCGGCTACACCTTTTCGACGGACTTCCCGATCCTGGGAGGCTTCGACCCGACGCGGAATTCCTACGAGGGCTTCGTCACCCGGTTGAATCCCGCCAACGGCGACATCACCTGGTCCACTTTCCTCGGCGGCACCTCGGCGGACTACCTCACCGCCGCCGCCGTCAATGCGGCCGGCGACGTGTTCGTCACCGGGTATACGAACTCCTCCAATTTCCCCTTCAAAGGCGCGATCGACAACACCCTCGCAGGCTCGTACGACGTCTTCGTCACCAAGATCTACGCGGACGGCTCGACCTACGCCTGGTCCACGCTCCTGGGCGGCAGCGCCCTCGATTACGGCCAGGGCATCGCCGTGGACGCCACGGGGGTCGTTTACGTGACGGGCTACACCACCTCCACCAACTTTCCCACGCAGAACTGGCTCGACAACACGATGCAGGGCAGCCAGGACGCCTTCCTGCTCCGCATCAAACACGCCAATCCGGACACGCCCGATTTCGCCGCCGCCGGCACGGGGCAGTTCAAGCAGGACGGCACCACGAGCCTCGCGGTGGGCGCCTGGAGCAATCAGACGAGCTTCTTCATCAAAGGCAGGCTGACCGATTCCGATGACGAGGATGTCCGGCTCGAAGTCGAGATCCAGCCCGTCGGCGCCGATCTGGATGGAACGGGAACCCTGCTCCTGTCCGCGGCCCCGGGGGTGCGGCCCGGCCAGATCGCCTCGGTCGAGTACAGCTTCCCCGTCGGCCCGCCCGCCCAATATCACTGGCGGGCGCGCACCGTCGACTCGCGGGGGCTGACCTCGGCCTGGCTGAACTTCGGAGCGAATCCGGATGCCCCGCTGCCGGCCGCCCGCGATGTCGGCTACGACAACACGGCTCCCGTCCCGCTGTTCACCACGCCGACGGCCGCAGGCGTCTATTACACGACGGCCAGCAGCATCGCGCTCGAAGGGACCTCCTCGGACGTCGGCAGCGGCGTGGGCTCGGTATCCTGGTTCAACAACCTCCCGCTTCCCCTGGGCGTGGGAGGCGGGGCCGTCGGCACGACCGCGTGGTCGGTGGGATCGGTGCCCCTGCAAGAGGGGGCGAATTCGATCACCGTGTCCGCCACGGATCTGGCGGGCAAGACGGGCCAGGTGCTGCTCACCATCCATCGGGACAACACCGATCCGCTGGTCTCGATCACCACTCCGGCCTCGGATCCGTTCGCCACGGGCGCCAGCAGCGTGCTCCTTTCCGGCACCGCGTCCGATGCCGTCCTGCTTTCGACCGTGACCTGGTCCAACAACCGCGGGGGCTCCGGCACCTGCGTCATCAGCGGGGGAACCTGGAACATCAGCCCCAATCCTCCCGGGCTCGTCACGGGCCTCTCGCCGGGCCTCAACGTCATCACGGTCACCGCGACCGATGCCGCCGGCAACACGGCCACGGACACCGTCACGATCAACTACGACACGACGCCGCCCGCCGTGGCTTTCGGCACCCCCGCGGCCGGCACGGTGACCCAGAACTCGACGATCGGCGTGACGGGCAGCGCCTCCGACAACGTCGCCCTGGCGGGCGTCAATCCCGTGACCTGGCAGAACCTGACGTATCCCGCGTATTTCGGAAACGCCACGATGGGCGCCGGCTGGTCGTTCACCGCGGACCTCGGCGCCGGGGCCAACACGATCCAGGTGACGGCCACGGACTCCTTCGGACTCACGGCCTCCACCACGCGCGTCTTCTACAGGGACATGAGCGCCCCCCTCGTGGACATCACCAGTCCGGACAACAGCGTGACGTTCAACACCGGCGCCACGAGTCTCTCGCTGTCCGGGAACGCCACGGACGACATCGGCGTGGCTTCCATCGGCTGGGTCTACTCCGGCACCGGGAGTTTCGGGACGGGGAGCCTGACCACGCCCGGGGCGACCGCTTCGGGCTGGAGCATCAACCTGCCGCCGGGCACGCTCATCACGGGCACGTTCACCATCACGGTGACGGCGACCGACGTGTCGGGACGGACAGCTACCGACGTCATCTCGGTTTTTCACGATACCAACGCCCCCTCGGTCTCCGTGACCACGCCGGCCGCCGCGCTCTTCGTGACGAATTCACCCACGCTTCAGCTCGTCGGCACGGCGGCGGACGATACCAATGTAACGACGTTCACCGTCACCAACAGCCCGAACCTGGTGCCGGTCGTGCTTGCTCTCGGGCAGACCCTCCCGGCCACTCCGATCACCTGGACGGCGGATGTTTCGCTGGATCCCGGCACGAATACTGTGACCATCACGGCCGGCGACGGCATTTCCACCACGGTCGTGACCGTGACGATCATTTACGATCCGGTCGCCCCCGTCGTGAAGATCACCGGGCCGACCACGGCGGACGACTACGCCACCGGCCTCGGGACGATTTCCCTCGCGGGCACCGCCTCGGATGCCCGCGGCGTCACCGGGGTGACCTGGTCGAATTCGCTGGGAGGCTCGGGCAACGCCACGGGGACGACGAACTGGTCCGTCGCCTCCATCCCGCTCTTCGACGGCCCGCAGCTCATCACCATCATGGCGGCGGACGAGGCCGGCAACCTCACCACCGACACGCTGCTGGTCACCTACGACGTCACCCTGCCCGATGTCCAGATCATGACCCCGTCGGTGTCGGCCACGGCGTATTCGTTCACCAATACCGTCGACATTTCCGGCATCGCCAACGACAACATCCTCCTGGGCAGCATCACCTGGTCCAACGCCGCCACCGGGGACAGCGGCACGGCGACGGGAACGACTTCCTGGTCGGCGACCTCCATCACCCTCGATCCCGGCGCGAACCTGATCACCGTGATCGCCACCGATACCTCGGGCAACCTGAAAGCCGACACCATCACGGTCTACTACGACACCCAGGCCCCCACGGTCGTCATCACCGGCCCGACGGGCCTCGCCACGTTCCGGACCAACAGCGCCACCCTGGTGATCTCCGGAACCGCCTCCGACGACATCGGCGTGTCCCAGGTGGACTGGTCCAACGTCGAATTGCCCGGTATGGCCTACGTCGCGAACGGCACCGCGGTGGGAACGACGAGCTGGGAGGAGACCTCCGTCACCCTGGTTCCGGGCGACAACCTCATCACGGTGACGGTCTTCGACGTCCTGGGCAATTCCAATACGACGACGTTGACGGTCCACTACGACGACCAGCCGCCTTCCATCAACATCACGTCGCCGACGGCGCTGGCGACCGCCAGCACGACGGACACCCCGCTCCTGCTGGGCGGGACCGCCTCGGATCTCACGGGCACGCTCGCCCTCGTGGACGCCTCCCAGGTCACCTGGCAGAACACGACCACCGGGGGCTCCGGGGTGGCCACGCTGACCGGCAACACCTGGTCGGCGCTGATCCCCCTCACCTCCGGCGTCAACAGCGTCCAGGTCTTCGCCTCGGATGCCGCCGGAAACTCGGCCTCGGACCTGCTCACCGTGACCTACGATCCCGCAGCGCCCCTCGTCACGATCCAGGGGCCCACCACGGATCTGACCTTCACCACCGGAACCACCCCGGTCATCCTGTCGGGCATCGCCAGCGACGACGTGGGCGTCAGCAGCGTGACGTGGTCCAGCAACGCCGCCATCATCCCCGCCGTGGGCACGGCCGGGGGTACGCCGGAGAACTGGACCGTCCCCATCGAGCTTGCGCCCGGCGCCAACCTGCTGACGATCACCGCCGTGGATGCCGTCGGGCGCACGGGCACCTCGAGAATCACCGTCATCTACGACCCCACCCCGCCCGCCTCCTCGATCTCGACGCCCTCCGCGGACTCCGTGGTGCAGTCGACCGCGGGCACGATAACCCTGGGCGGAACCGCTTCCGACAACCTGCAGGTGGACAGCGTCACCTGGACGAACCTGGCCACCGGTGAGAGCGGCACCGCCTCGGGCACCGGGGTGTGGTCCGTCAGCAACGTCAGCCTCGTGACCGGGGACAACCTGATCACGGTCACGGCGACGGACAGCGTCGGCAACGCCTCCTCGTCCACGATCACGGTGGTCTACGACGGGCTGGCCCCCACGGTCGCCATCACGGCCCCCGCCCCCCCCAGCTTCGCGACCACGACCCGCCCCCTGCTCATCAGCGGGACGGCCGCCGACAACCTGCAACTGGCCGGCGTCACCTGGACCAACAACCTCGGCGGCGGCGGCACCGCCGCGACGGTCGGCACGGCCACCTCGGTCACCTGGTCCGCGTGGGTGTATCTCTTTTCGGGCTCCAACGACATCACCGTCACCGCCGTCGACGCCCACGGGTTCGCCACCAGCACGCTGATCACCATCGACTTCACGCCGGAAAGCCTGGCGCCCAGCATCGCCATCACCTCGCCGACCGCCACCGGTGCCGCCACGTCCGCGACGCAGCGGGTGACCATCGGCGGCACCGCCGACGACAACGTGAGCGTGGTCGGCGTGACCTGGCTTAACCAGACCACGATGGTCCGGGGCACGGCCGTCCTCGCCGCCCCTCCCCCCAGCCTGCAGCCCTGGAGCGCGGAGGTGCCGCTGGCCGACGGCTCCAACGTGATCGTCTTCACGGCGGTGGACGACGCCGGGAACACCGCCAGCGCCGCGATCGTCGTGGCCTACAGCTCGCCGGCGGACGCGCTCACCCCCTCGCTGCTCATCACCGGGCCCACCCTGGCGGACGTCTGGGCTTCCTCGATCTCGCCCGTCAGCGTCACGATGACCGCCACGGACGCGACCGGGATCGCCTCGGTGACCTGGGTGAATTCGGGAACGGGCGGCACGGGGGTGGCCAGCCTCGTCACGGGCGACATCTGGACGTCGCCCATCCCGCTCGCGCTGGGAGCCAACACGATCGTGTTCACGGCCCGCGATGCGGCCGGCAATACCGGGAACGACACGCTGATCGTCAACTTCCTCCCGCCCCCGGGCGATTCCTCCGCGCCTTTCATCACGATCACGTCCCATCCGACCACCTCGACGGCGGAAACCAGCGGCAGCCTCTTTGCGCTGTCGGGCACGGCATCGGACAACGCCGCCGTCACGGGCGTCGTCTGGTCGAACGCCGCCAACGGCCTGTCGGCCTCCGCGGACGGGACGATCTCCTGGACGGCCTCCCTGCTGCTGGTCCCCGGCATCAACATCCTCACGATGAAGGCCTACGACAGCTCGGGGAACGTGGACACCGATCTGCTGACGGTCCTCTATGCGCCCCCGCCGCCCCCGCCCGAGGAGCAGACCGCGGGCGCGGCCTGCGGCCTCCTGGGCATCGAGGCCCTGGCGGTCCTGGGACTGCTGCTCTTCCGGCGCCGGCGCGCTACTTGATCGCGCCGAGCCGCTTGAGATGGGGCTTGAGGGCGCCCATCCAGAGCTCCGCCAGGCGGGCGTCGCCGGCCTCGTTGGGATGCACCCAGTCCACCGTGTGCGTTCCCGCGGCCTTGGGATCGCTGACCCAGCCCGGCGACAGGTCCACGGTCTCCACGGGCGCCCCCTTCGTGGACAGCTCCTTCGCCAGCTCGTCCATCTTCTTCCTCATCGCGGGGAACGGCTCCCAGGCGTGGAAGCACTGGCCGATGAGGACCGTCACCTTCGGATTCTTCGCGCGGAGCAGCCCGATGATCTTCCGCATCTCCGCCTGGGTGTCCTCGAGCGACAGGACCTTGGCGTCGTTCGTGCCCAGCTGGATGAGGGCGACATCGGCCGTGTACCCTTCGAGCCAGCCGCCCAGTTTGGCGCGGATGTCGCTCGTCTTCCAGCCCCAGTGCCCCTCATGATCCCGGTCGAAGGGCTTCCCCTTGTGGTCCGCCCAGTCCGGATCCCCCTCGAAGCCGCCCTTCTCGGAGCCGACCAGGTCGAAGGAGGCGCCGAGGTCCACCAGCTGCTTCCAGAACGGATGGCGCCAGCTGGTGCAGGGCTTGTTCGCCCCGCCGCCCTTTCGACCCTGCGTGATCGAATCCCCGATCGCCACGATGCGGACGGGTTTGGATTGGGCCGGCGCCGCCAGCAGCAGCGACAGCAGCACGAGCGTCCTCATGATCGTCTCCGATGCGCCTCAGGCGCGCGCGGCGATCGCCGCGAGATCTTCCGGCGTGCGGAACCAGACCAGCCGACCGGAATCCCGGTTCCGCGCGAGTTCCACGCAACAGATGCTGCCCGGCCGGAAGCTGACGGTGCCCCCCGGCACCAGCGCGACCAGCAGCGCCGTGAGAATGCCGATCTCCGGGTTGTGCCCGACCACCGCCAGGCCCTCCTCCCTCGGTTCGGCCCTGACGACGTCGAGGATGTCCGACGGCGACGCGCCGGAGGCGAGGCGGTCCCGCACGTCGACGCTCACGCCGGGCCCCATCGCCTCGGCCATCAGCCGCGCCGTTTCCAGGGACCTCAGGAAGGGACTGGACAGGATGCGGGTCACGGGCGACTCCAGTTTCTTGAGCGCCTGCCCCGCGACACGGGCCTCGCGGCGCCCCTGCTCCGTCAGCTTTCGCTGGGAGTCCGGCCCGCCGTCGGCGGCTTCCGCCGTGGCGTGGCGGATGAGGTAGATCACCTCCCGAGTATAGCAACGGGGTCGGCGGGCTGAAGAAAAACCCCCCGGGGCCGGCCGGCCCCGGGGGGTTCCTGGGATCGCGTGGCGGCTACTTCACTTCCTTCCAGTAGTCCTCGGGCATGTCCGCGGCCAGTTTGAGCGCCCCGTTGGCGCCGGCGTAGACCGGCTCGTTGACCTTCGTCACCTTGCCCCCGCCGTACTGCTGCAGTTCCTGCTCCAGCAGACGGTCCAGGCCGCGCAGCTGGCTGCCGCCGCCCGCCAGGATGACGTTCTGCAGCATACGCTTCTGGAACTCGGCGTCGTAGCTGGACACCAGCTTGCGCAGGCCCGACACGATGTCGGGGACGATCGCCTTGCAGCACTCGTTCAGTTCCTTCGTGATGTCGAACTGCGTCGGGCGGCCTTCCTTGTTCGGCCAGGTCACCACGGCGCGGTCGTTCACGTCGTTCACGAAGCTCAGGCGCTCCTTGGCCTCGCGGATCATGTTGATCGTGAACTGCGCCTCGGGATGCGTCTTCTTGATGAGCTCGAACGCCAGGTTGTCGATGAAGTCGCCCGCCTTCGAACTCGTGTACTGGTCCTCCTCCGTGGGGATCGCCCCGTGCATGCGGCAGAGGTCGGTCGTGCCCGCCCCGATGTCCACCACGAAGGCGTCCTCGAGCGCGTTCATGCCGTACGCCACGGCGAACGGCTCGGACACGATCATCACGGATTCGAAGGTCCCCTTGCAGGCGTCCATGAGGGCCTGCTTGTTGAGGATCGACGCCGTGGCCGGCGATCCGATCACGCCGTAGACCAGCGTGCCCTTCGTGGGCCGGCAGAGGGAGACGACGTATTTCACGAGCTCCTTGGCGGCCTCCTTGTAGCGCGCCAGCTTCTCCGGCGCCACGCCGGCCGCGGCGTTGTCCGCGAACTTCAGCGCGCCCTTCTCGAAGGGACGCACCGTTTCCAGCGCGAGGCGGTGCTGGAACGCCTCGTTGCCGAAGACGATGTCCTTGCCCAGCATCTTGCGGGACACGGGGTCCTTCGGCCAGCCCACGATCGAATGCACGACTTCGCGGGTGCCGTTGGTCGCCGCGACCGACGTCTTGTAACAGCCGAGGTCCATGCCGATGTACAGCACGCCCTCTTTCGGGCCACCTTCAGGCGCCATAAACAGATCCCTCCATTAAGAAGCAGCGGATGATAAACAGGTCAGACGGTCTTCGGCGCCTCGCCGGGTGCGGGGGGGGCGGCCTCCGGGGCAGGAGCCGGCGCCGCCGGAGGAGCCGCGAGCGCCTCCTGGAGGCCCTGCGGCTTGACCAGGGAGATCCCCTTGGCCTCGAGGTCCTTCGATTTCGCCTTGATGTCCTTCGTGGCCATCAGGACGATCTTGAGCATCTCCTTCTTCTTTTCCGCGTTCTTGTCCTCCGGCGCGATGCCCAGCTGCCGCAGGACGTTGTTGATCTGCTGGTTGGAATAGACCTTCGACTGCGTGATCGTCTTGAGGGCGCTCTCCAGGAGCCCGATCTGCGCATAGAGCTTCTCCATGCGCTTCTCGAGCATGATCGTCTCCCGGGACTGCCCCCCGGACATCTGGAAGCGCTCCCGTTCGGCGGCCACCAGGCGCGCGATGATGGGCCGGATCGCCGCCTCGACCTGTTTGAGCTCCCCGGCGGCCTCCGGGCTCTGCTCCTGCAGGATCATCTTGCGCTTGTCGAAGACCTTGACGACCTGCTTGTCCAGCTCGCGCTCGAACTCCTTGAAGCCGACGATGAGCGCCTTCTCGGCCTCCTCGTTGAGTTTTCCATCCGCCAGGGACTTTTGCTTCTCGAGGTCCTTGCGCATCTCCTCGAGCTCGGCGTCCAGCGCCGCCTTCGAGGACTCCAGGTCCGTCTTCGCCTTCTGGGTCTGCTTGTACTGGTCGAAGAGCTCGTTGAACTCCTCCTTCGACTCGGCCTCGATCTTCTCGACCGGGACCTCGGCGATCCCCGCGGCCATCGCCCGGTACTTGTCGATGATGTTCCGCGCGGCCTGGTTGATCATCTCCTCGATCTTGTCCTTGGAGAGGAGGGAGATGAACTTCTTGCCCTTCTGGACGAGCTGGTCGACGCTGACGCGCGTGGAGGCCTGCTTCAGCATGCCCTGGACGTCGATCATCTTCCGGGCGCCCCCGGACTCCGGCGCGGGCGCCGGGGCGGGCGCGGGAGGATCTTCCGCGTCGGGTGTATCGCTCATGGTTAGGCACCAACTATATCCCGCTGCCCCACGGTCGTCCAGAAACCTCTCGCCCGCTCCTTTTTCTCGCGGCGGAGCGCCCCATTCCGGACAATAGGAGGCTGATATGAACATCCTCTTTCGATGCCTGCCCCTGCTCCTCCTCGCCGCCCCCGGCGCGCCCGCCCAGGACCTCGTCGTCAAGGACGACCCCCTCAGCGCCGCCGAACAGCTCAAGCGCTTCAAACTGCCCCCCGGCTTCGAGATCCAGCTCGTCGCCTCCGAGCCCGACATCGCCAAGCCGATGAACCTCTCCTTCGACGACCGGGGGCGCCTGCTCGTCACCAGTTCGCTGGAGTACCCTTTCCCGGCCAGAGCCGGCGTCACGCCCCGCGACACGGTCAAGATCCTCGAGGACTTCGGCCCCGACGGCCGCGCGCGGAAGATCTCCACGTTCGCGGACGGCCTCAACATCCCCATCGGGGTCACCGCGACCTCCGACGGGGCGCTCGTTCACAGCATCCCCAAGGTCTGGAAGTTCGGCGACGCCGACGGGGACGGCAAGTCGGAGTCCCGCACGGCGCTCTACGGGGACGTCGGCCAGAAGGACACCCACGGCATGGTCAACGGCTTCACGCCCTGGGTCGACGGCTGGATCTACGCCTGCCACGGATTCGCGAACGATTCCCGGATCAGCGCCGCGGACCCCGCCCAATCCATCCACCTGGTCTCGGGCAACACCTGGCGGATGAAGGCGGACGGCAGCGCGCTGCAGCAGTACACGCGCGGCCAGGTCAATCCCTTCGGCATCAGCATCGACCCGCTGGGGAACGTCTACACGGCGGACTGCCACTCGCTGCCCATCTATGCGCTTCTGCGCGGAGGCAACTACCCCACGTTCGACGGCAAACACGACGGGCTTGGGATGGCCCCCGCGATCATGAGCCACCTGCACGGCTCCACCGCGATCGGAGGCATCGTCTACTACGCCGCCTATCAATTCCCCGGGAAATACCGCGACAGCATCTTCGTCGGAAACCCCGTCACCGGCAGGATCAACCACGACGCGCTCGAAGCCCATGGCTCCACGTGGAAGGCGATCGAACAGCCGGACTTCCTCGGCTGCGAGGACAAATGGTTCCGCCCCGTGGACCTCGAACTCGCCCCGGACGGGACCCTCTACATCGCCGATTTCTACAACCGCATCATCGGGCACTACGAGGTCCCGCTGACCCACCCGGGACGGGACCGGGAGCGGGGCCGCATCTGGCGGGTGGTGTATACCGGTGAAAACACCGTTCCGCCGCGAAGCATGCCCGATCTTTCCAAGGCCTCCGACGAAGTCCTCGCGGGCCTACTCAAGGATCCCACCCTGAACGTGCGCGTGCGGGCCGTGAACCGCCTCGCCGAACGCCGCGCCACGGCGGTCGTTCAGGTCGCGATGGACGCCGAACCCGCGGCGCCCTTCCTTCAGGCGTACGGCCTCTGGGTCCTGGAACGCGGCGGCGTGCTGCTGCAGCCCCGCGTCACGAGTCTTCTGAAACACGACGCGCTGCCCGTCCGCGTTCACGCGCTCAAGGCGCTCGCGGAGCGCCGGACCTGGACCTTCGAAGCCCCCCTGGTCCGCGAACGCCTGCGGGACGCCGAGCCCTATGTCCGGCGCGCCGCGGCCGAGGCCCTGGGCCTCCATCCCGCGGCGGAGAACGTCGCCCCCCTGCTCAATCTCTGGCGCCGGACGGCGGCGGACGACACGCACCTGATCCATATGGCCCGCATGGCGCTGCGGGACCAGCTGCTCCAGGCGGACATCGCCGCCGGCCTTGCCGTTCCGGCCGACGCCGATCTGCGCCGCCGCCTCGGCAACGCGGCCCTGGGCGCTCCCACCGCGGCCTCCGCACGGCTGGTGCTGGCCTGCCTGGGTTCGGAGGCCCCGGAGGCGGGATCCCTGAAGCATCTATTCCGCAACCTGCCGCCCGATGAACTGCCGCGGGTCTTCGATCTGCTCCCCCAATTGATGACGAAACCGCTGCGGGAACAGATCGATCTCGTGCGGGCCTCGGCGCAGGCCTGCCAGGAACGGGGCATCAAACTCCCGGAGGCCTTCCAGGCCTGGGCGGGCGGCGCCGCGGCGGCCGCGTTGACGGGCACCGACAAGGGGGTCCAGCAGGAAGCGCTCAAACTGGCCCGTGAGCTGAAAATGAGCTCCCTCTTCGAGGCGGTCGAGAAGCTGGCCTTCTCGAACGGCGCCGCGGACCTTCGCGGCGCGGCCATCGACGCGCTTCCGCAGCTCGACCGCGTCCAGGCGGTGAAACCCCTCGGGACTTTGGTGGCGCGCGTCGCCGAGGCGCCGGCGCTGCGTCTCAAAGCCGCGGCCGCCCTGGCGTCGATCCCGACACCGGAAGCCCGCGTGCAGCTCCTAGTGCTGCTCAAGAGCGCGCCCCAGGCGCTGGGCGTGCCGATCGCCTCCGGCCTCGCGGGGGCCCGCGAGGGGGCCGCCCTGCTCCTCGCGGCCTGCGCGGAGGGCAAGGCCTCCCCCCGCCTGCTGCAGGACCCGAACGTCCAGAACCGCCTCCGCGGAACCAACGACAAGGCCCTCATCGCCCGCCTGGAGGCCCTCGTGAAGGACCTGCCGCCGGAGGATGCGCGCATCAACGCCCTGATCCAGGCGCGCCGGACGGGGGCCCAGAGGGCCCAGGCCAACACGACGCGGGGAGCGGAGGTCTTCCAGAAGACCTGCGCCGGCTGCCACAAGATCGACGCGCTGGGCCAGAAGGTCGGCCCCGAGCTGGATGCCGTCTACACGCGCGGCGTGGAGCGCCTGCTGGAGGACATCCTCGATCCCAACCGCAACGTCGACCAGGCCTTCCGCGCCACCCTGATCAAGACCGTCGACGGCCGCGTCATCTCGGGGCTGGTGAAGAGCGAAGAAGGCGCCGTCCTCGTGATCCAGGAGGCGGCGGACAAGGAAACCCGCGTGGCCCTCAAGGACATCGAAGCGCGCCAGCTCTCGGCGCTGTCCCCGATGCCCTCGAACGTGGCGGATCCGCTCCCGGAGCAGGACCTCTACGATCTGCTGGCCTTCCTGCTCCTGCCTCGCGGGCAGAAGTAATTACGGATTGGCCGCCAGGCAGGAGACGGCCGCGGCGTTCAGCGCCCGCCTGTAGATGCGGATCTCGCCGATCCCGCCGCCCAGGAACTCCTTCGTCGCGGCCGCCCCGCCGATCCACAACGCGCCGCTTCCCGTGCCCTCGGAGGCCGCTCCGGTCCCCGTCAGGTGGCCGTTGACGTAGAGACTGCGCTTCCCGCCCTCCTGGACCGCGCAGACGTGCTGCCAGCCCTCCAGGGCGGTCGGGCCGACCAGGTTCTGACCGGACCCGCCGAAGACCCAGCGTCCCTGCGCCTCGAGCCAGAGGCCATACCAGGGCGAGGCGTCGCGCGACTTCGTCAACACCCCGACCCACTTCCCGCTCGGGATCTCGGACAGATGCACCCACGCGGACAGCGTGAAGTCGTCCGAGCTCTTGAACGTCAGATCCGCCGAGGACGGGAGCTCCAGGTGATCGTTGTTCCCGTCGAACCCGAGGGCCGCGCGGCCCGCGAGCTTGTCGTGAAGACGGGGCATCCCGTTCCCCTCGGCGACGGCCTTGCCCCAGGCGGACACCTTCCGCTCCGCGTGCACCACGTCCGCGGCGGCGGACAGCTTCAGGACCAGCGCGTCGTCCGAAACCGAAGCCGCCGGGGCCGCCTTGGGCCCGTTGACGGTCGTGCCCGTGCCGGCCGCCATGCGGCGGATCACGAACTCCCGGACCTTCGGCATCTTGCACTTCTGGGCGAACATCACGGCCTTGGCCGCCTGTCCCGCGACAAGGGGCTCCACGGCGTACCAGATCATGAGCGGCAGATTGTGGTCGGCGGCATCCTCCTCGTGGGCCGCCAGGGCCTCGAGCGTCTCCCAGCGCTTCTCGGGGGCCGTCCGTTGCATCGCGGCGGCGATGTACAGGCGCACTGCCGGGGAGGGATCCGACTTCGCCAGCATCGTGAAGCGCTTCAGGGCCTCGTCCGAGGCGCGTCCCTCCTCGGACAGCAGCTGCACCGCCCAGGCACGGACATACTCGTGCTCGCTCTGGAGCAGGCCCAGCAGGAAGGCCTCATCGAGCCCCCCCGTCGCGTGCAGCGCCCAGACGATCCGCAGGATCTTGGGCGCCCCCGACACCGCGCCCATGAGGGACTTCAGGGACCGGTGCACCTCGGCATCCGCCCCGCGTTCCTGCAGGAGTCTCCGCGCATGACGCACATACCAGTCGTTGTCCGAGAGCTGGAGCTTCACCAGCTCCCCGCTCGGCAGCTTCGACAGGTTCACGTCCGCCTTCTTCTGGCTCTCGTGGGCGATCCGGAAGATGCGCCCCGTCTCGATGTGCGCGGGCGTCTGCCCGTGGCAGGCCCGGGGGTCGTACCAGTCGATGACGTAGAGGCTGCCGTCGGGCCCGAAATCGTGGTTGAAGCCCAGGTACACCGGGTCGTTCGACATCATGAAATCGTCGACGTGTTTGCCGCTGAAGCCCGAGCCTTTGCGCTCGAAAACCTCGGTGTAGATGCCGTGGTGGTGGATGGTCCCCACCAGGAAACGGTTCCGCCACTCCGCCGGCCACAGATCGTGCAGCACGAAGCGCGCGCCGCCGTGGGCATGGCCGCCCTTGCGGCCCTTGATGCCGTCGTGTTTGTGGTCGGCGATGGTCTTGAGGTCGTCGTACGTGTGCCGGTTGGAATGCTGCCCGCCCTGCCGGTGATAACGCCCGCCCTGGAGGATGTACCAGAGATGCGGGATGACGCAGGCTTCGATGAACATCTGCCCCTGGTCGTCGAAATCCATGCCCCAGGGGTTGCTCGTGCCTTCGCAGAAGCGCTCGAAGACATGGCGGGTCGGATGGTATCTCCAGATCGCGGCGTTGACCGTGACCCGTTCGTTGTCGGGCGTTCCGGGCTTTCCCACCTTCGAATGCGTGAACACGCCCTGGCACCCGTAGAGCCAGCCGTCCGGCCCCCAGATGAAGCTGTTCAGCGTCTCATGCTGGTCGTGATGCCCCCAGCCGTCCAGGAGGACCTGGGGTTCGCCGTCCGGCCGGTCGTCGCCGTCCTTGTCGGCGATGAAGAGCAGATTCGGGGGCGAGCCGACGTAGACGCCTCCGAACCCGATCTCCAGGCCGCTGACGAAATTGAGCTTGTCCGTGAAGACCTTGCGGGTGTCGAAGCGGCCGTCGCCGTCCGTGTCCTCGAAGATGAGGATCGTGTCCCGGCCGGAGGGCTTCCAAGGTCCGCCCGGGCCCGTGTAGGAGAAGTTCTCCGCCACCCAGAGCCGGCCCCGGTCGTCGATGCAGAAGGCGTTGGGCTGCCGGACGTCCGGTTCCCCCGCGAAGAGGGTCGCCTTGAAGCCGGGCGGCACCGTCATCCGCTTCGCCGCCTCGAGCGGGGTCAGGCCGGGATCCTGGGCCTGGCCGGAGGCGCCGGGCAGGCAGAGCAGGCCGGAGATCAGGACGAGCAGGGCAAGCAGGCTTCTCATGAGACCCCTCTGAGCAGATATTGAGATTCCCGCCCACTGTACGCGACCGGGTCCTGAGAAGCAGCGAAATAGAATTGAGATTTTTGACCGCTTATCTCAGCAGCTTGGCGGGGTCCGCCTTGGGCTGGAGGACCATCCCCACCCCCGTGCAGTCCGGGCAGGGCAGCGCCACGTGCCGCATCAGACTGCCCCGCCCCTGGCACAAGGCGCACTTGTACGCCTCGGCGAAGCTCTCGAACGTGGGCTTGGGCACCTCGCGGACGCACGCACGGGCCTTGCAGTCGGTCTTGCCCGTGGTCTTGCACTTCGGGCAGGGTTCGTTGGTATAGCGCCCCCTCCCGCTGCAGACCTTGCACGGCTTGACCCCGTTGAACGTGTTCACCTTGCCCGACCCGCCGCAGCCGCCGCATTCGAAATTGGCGCGGCCCTTCCCCTTGCAGACGGAGCAGTTGATCTTGTGCGTGCCCCCGCAGGCATAGCAGGGGGATTGATCCCGGATGGACTTCGCGAGCGCGACGAAATGATCCTTCGAGGCCCCGCTGAGATCGCGCGAGGCGCCCTCCAGATAGGCGGCGGCGCGGCTGTAGTTGCGGTTGTCGGTGAGCGCCTTGAAGACGTAGAGCAGGCCCAGGGCGTAGCGGACCCCGATGTCGTTCAGGCTGCGGTAGTCGCTCTGGAACTGGATGATCGCCATCCCGAACTCGCCGGAGGAGAGCCATTTCCGGTAGTCGTCCATCGCCAGCCCTTCGCGGCGGCCCCAGACGCTCCCGGCATCCGACTTCTCGAAGCCGAGATCCTTGAAGGCGGCCTCCAGATCCGGGACCGGCTTGCCCTCGTTCTTGGCCACCAGCGCGCTCGCGGCCCCGGCCACGAAGATCGACAGGGGCTCGACGGCCAGGCCCTTCGCCTTCAACTCCTTCGCCTTGAGCGCCAGGAACTTGACGCCCTCGGAGACTTCCTTGTCCGAGAGGGATTCGATTTTCGCCGCATCCATCCCCTTGAAGGCCGACTGCAGGGCCTCGAAGGATTCGCTGGGCTGATCCGCGCTGATCTTGCACTCCAGCGCCTTGAACTCGGCGGCCCCCGGCGGGGAGATCCAGACGCCGTCCGCCGCCGTCCGGATCCGGACTTCCCGCCCCGCCTCCTGGATCAGCACGCTGACCGTGTCGGAGCGTTTGTCCAGGCGGCCCTTGTACGTGACCGCTCCGGCGGCGCCCTTGACCTGGACGACGTCGCTCAGAAGGCCCCACTCCTCGTCGGCCTTCGCCAGGAGCAGATACCCCGCCGTCGCGACATCCGCCAGCGGAGCCTTGGAGTCCCAGGTCTTCCGGAAGAGCTCCCGCGCCAGCAGACGCTGGGCAGCGTCCGCCCGGCGGACCGGGTCCACCAGGACGGCCAGCGCGTCCGCCATGCTGAGAGCGGCGGCCGGAGGCGCGGTCGTCGCCGGCACGGGCGGGAGCGGCGTCGCGGGCGCGGGGGGCGGCGTCACCGGCGGCGGCGTCGCCTTGACCACGGCCCGGACGGGCGGCGGGGCGTCCTTGGTCTTCACGGGCGCCAGAGAAGGGCTGCCCGACATCTGCGATCCGATGCGCTCCCGCACAAGACGCATGAGTTTCATGATGTTGATGAGCTGGGTGTCCAGCTCCGGGTATCCGTCCGGGAAGAGATCGCGGGCTTCCGCGTACGCGTCCCGCGCCTTCTGCACCTTGGGCAGCGCCTCCCGGAATCGGAGCTCCCCCGCCTTCAGGTCCGCGATGTCCACCGCCTCGAGATAGATCTTCTTGGCCTCCGCGAAGAGGGCGTCGGCGTCCCCGAGCACCTCCCTGGGGGATTTGATCCACTGCTTCACGTCGTCCTTGGAGAACGACAGGAGCTGCCCGTCGACCGTGACCTCGTAGCCGTCGGCCTTTTCCACGACGCGACCGACGAGCTTGCGTCCGTCGCCGAGCAGCAGGCCGTCGCCGCGAGCCGGGGCGGCGCAGAGGCCGAGGCAGAGCAGCGCCAGGAGCAGGCGGGTCCGAGGAAGGTTCATATATAGTCCTACGTCCTCCAGGCTACTTCAGCGTCGCCCAGATCCTGTCGATTTCCGGGGCGGCCTTGAGCACCGTCCCGCGCACGCCGAAGACGTCCTTGCTTTCCGGCAGCCCGTACAGAAAGCGCGAGTACGCATGATACGTGTCCTTCACGGTCGTCATGCGGCTGGTCACGGCGAACTTGCGCTTCCCCCGCAGCGGCCCCGAGACGTCGTGCCAGTTCTGGTTGCTGCCGCTGTCGATGTCGTAGAGCACGTGCGAACGCCCGCCCTCCGGGGTGACCCAGGTTTCGAGGTGCACGCCGCGCGGACCCTCGTCCAGGACGCCCCCGACGGCGCGGATCTGCAGATCGACGATCTCGCCGGGGGCTTCGAGCGTGATCGTCGCGAGCCCCTGCGCGGCCGTCGGCGCGATGAAGCGCAGGCGCGGAGGGGATCCGTCCTTGGGTTTTCCCGTGGGATTGAGGAGCCTGAATTTCGGGGAGTCCTGCTCGTGCCAGGCCATGACGATCGCCCCGCTCAGCGACAGCTTCAGCTTTCCGGGATTGTGCAGATTCTCGATGCCGTCCTCCCACAGGGCCTTCGCCAGCCAATGGTTCCCGCGGAGCGTGAAGCCCATGGCTTCCAGCTCGGTCTTGGCCTCGGCCTTGGTCTCGACCTTGCGCACCGGGATGCGGGCGCCTGAGGCGATCGAATTCTGCGGGATCCATTCCCCGCTGGGGGCCTGGAAATACCCCGCGGCGAGCCGCGCCACGCGATCCCCGGGATCCCCCATCAGGAGCGCGTAGGCGACGTACTCCCGGTGCACGGGCATGTCCCACTCCCGGGTCCAGGTCAGCAGCTGCAGGTAGGACTCGCGGAACTTCTCCCCCGCATCGAAGCGGCGCTTGAATTCGTCGCGCAACTCCTTCGCGGGGATCTTCTCCTTCACGTCCTCCAGCGCCACCGTGATCGGGCCGACCAGCGTCCGGATGCTGATCGTGGTCTGGGTCTCCCCCGCCAGCGCACCCACGAAACGGCGTCCGTCCTTCATGATCAGCGCCTCGGGGACGGGCGCCGTCAGCAGGAGCGCCTCGAGTTTACGGGAGGCCCGCTCGAATTCGCCGCGGTCCTTGTCGCGGTTCACCGTGAGGGTCGCGTTGACCTGCAGGCGGCGCCGGATCATGTCGTATTCGTCCGCGCTGGCCTCGCCCTGGCCCACGATGCGCTCGATCTCCCGCCGCTCGCCGGACGAAAGCAGGTCCGGCGGGAGGGACAGCACCTGCTTCTGGATCTCCAGCGCCAGGTCCGAGGAGATCTTGACCCGGGTCCCGCTCACGGAGGCGGGGGCGCTGCCGACGCCCGTCGTGAACACGAGGTAGCGGGTGGCCTCGCCGGCCGCCGTCTTCACCCGCACCCGGTAGCTGCTGCCGGGGGCGATGCGCTCCGTCATCTGCTCCAGCCAGGTGGCGGCGGCGTCCGGCTTCAGCGACACCAGCGCGACGTCGTCGACGCCGAGGATCTCGTCGTCCGACTCCAGAACCTCCGGAGGCGTCTGGGACCTCGAGGCGAGGCGCTCGAAGGCGTTGCGGGCGTTCACGGCGGCCGCCCCCCGGCTCGTCACGGCGACCGTATTGCCCGCGTAGCGGGCGGCCTCCTTCCGGAGCATCGCGAGGTTGGCCTCCATGGCCGCCTGTTCCAGCGCGGCGCGCAGTTCGGCATCCGGCGGCGCCGGCCGCGTCACGGGCGCGGGGCGGGAGTGCGCCCCCTTCAAACCCGGGGACTGGGCCGCGGTCTTCTTGACGTCCGCCTCGCTGTAGCGCTGCATCCGGCCGACGCCCCAGTAGACGGCGTAGCCCAGGCCGCCGATGACGAGCACCGGGAAGATGAGGCTGCCCAGCCCGCCCAGACCGACGGACACGTTCACACCCCGCCGGGACCCGCGCCGCAATGCCATTCAGGAAGTATACCCCCCGCAGCGGATGCCGGCCGCGCTCATTTGACCCCCGTCGGAATTCCGCTAGAATACGCGCCCTATGAAGATCGAAGCCACGCCCGAAGGAGTCGCCGCCGCCTACGCCAAGACGCGGAAGCAGCTTGAGGTCGTCCGCAAGCGGCTCAACCGCCCGCTCACCTTGACGGAGAAGACCCTGTTCGGTCACCTGGACAATCCGGCCCAGCAGGAACTCGCTCCCGGCAAGGCGATCCTGCAGCTCCGGGTGGACCGGGTGGCGATGCAGGATGCGACCGCGCAGATGGCGATCCTGCAGTTCGCGCAGGCGCAGATCCCGCGCACGGCGGTGCCTTCCAGCGTCCACTGCGACCACCTGATCCAGGCCTATCAGGGCGCCGCGAAGGACACGGAAAACGCGCGCAGCGTCAACCGCGAGGTCTACGACTTCCTGTCCAGCGCCTCGCGCAAATACGGCATCGGCTTCTGGAAGCCCGGCGCCGGCATCATCCACCAGGTCGTGCTCGAGCATTACGCGTTCCCCGGCGGCCTCATGATCGGCACCGATTCCCACACGCCCAACGCGGGCGGGCTCGGCATGATCGCGGTCGGCGTGGGCGGCGCGGATGCGGTGGATGCGATGGCCGGCCTGCCCTGGGAGGTCAAGCATCCGAAGCTCATCGGCGTGAAGCTCACCGGAAAACTCGGCGGCTGGGCGTCCCCCAAGGACGTCATCCTCTGGGTCTGCCGCGAACTCACGGTGAAGGGCGGCACCGACCACATCGTGGAATACTTCGGCCCGGGTTGCGCCTCGCTCAGCTGCACGGGCAAGGCCACCATCTGCAACATGGGCGCCGAACACGGCGCGACCACCTCCCTCTTCCCCTTCGACGAGCGCATGGGCGCCTACCTCAAGGCCACGGGGCGCGCCGCGCTGGCGGAGCTCGCCGTCCAGAACGCGGATCTCCTGCGGGCCGATGAGGGGGCCGCCTACGACAAGGTCCTCGAACTGGACCTTTCCACGCTCGAACCCCATGTCACCGGACCGCACACGCCGGACCGTTCCCGGCCGATTTCGAAGCTGGCCGCCGAGGCCCGGCAGGAGGGCTTCCCGGAGCAGCTCACCAGCGCGCTGATCGGCAGCTGCACGAATTCGTCCTACGAGGACATCGCCCGCACGGTCGACGTCGCGCGCCAGGCCCGGAAGGCGGGACTCAAGGCGAAGATGCCCTTCCTCGTGTCCCCCGGCTCCGACCAGATCTACGAGACGATCCGGCGCGACGGCTTCGCGGCGGAGCTCGAGGCGGTCGGCGGCACCGTGCTGGCCAACGCCTGCGGCCCCTGCATCGGGCAGTGGAAGCGCGTCGACATCAAGCCCGGCCAGAAGAACTCCATCATCAACTCCTTCAACCGGAACTTCCCCGGCCGCAACGACGGCAATGCCGAAACGCTCTCGTTCATCGCCAGCCCCGAGATCGTGATGGCGATGGCGCTGGGCGGCAGCCTGGGCTTCAACCCCCTCAGCGACGCCCTCCCGGGCGGCCTCCGCCTGAGCCCCCCGGCGCCGGCGGCGGAGCTGCCTCCGGCGGGTTTCGTCGCGCCCAAGGGCGGCTACGACGCTCCCGCGGAGGACGGATCGCGCGTCGAGGTGATCGTCGACCCCGCCAGCCCCCGCCTCCAGCTGCTCCAGCCCTTCGCGGCCTGGGACGGGAAGGACGTCGTGGAAGCCCCCCTTCTGCTGAAGGCGAAGGGCAAATGCACGACGGACCACATATCCCCCGCCGGGAAATGGCTGGCCTTCCGCGGGCACCTGGACAAGATCAGCGACAACATGTTCACCGGCGCGATCGACGCCTTCAGCGGACAGGCCGCCGGGGACGCCGTTCCCAAGAAGGCCCGGGCGCACAAGGCGGCGGGCCGCAAGTGGGTCGTCGTGGGCGACACCAATTACGGCGAGGGTTCCAGCCGGGAGCACGCGGCGATGTCCCCGCGCTTTCTCGGCGCGGCGGCGATCCTCGTCCGGAGTTTCGCCCGCATCCATGAGACCAATCTCAAGAAGCAGGGCGTGCTGCCGCTGACGTTCGCGAAGCCTGAGGATTACGACAAGGTACGCCCGAACGACCGGCTCAGCCTCCTGGGCCTGGCCTCGCTGGCTCCCGGACGGGCGGTCGAGGTCGTCCTGCACCACGAGGACGGCGGCTCGGAGCGGATCGAGGCGAAGCACTCGCTGACGCCGGAGCAGATCGAGTGGTTCAAGGCGGGTTCGGCGCTGAATCTCCTGAAGCTCAAGTCGCTGTAGGAGGCGTCAGGGCCGGAGCAGCCTGAAGAACGCGCCCCAGTCCCCTCCCACGCGCTCGAATTTCGCGCGGAACTCCTCGTAGCGGCCGTAGCGGCGGAGCTGGAGCACCTCGGCGTTGTTGCGGGGGGCCCGCTCGGCCTCGTCCACGGCCCGCCGCGCCGCGCGCGCCGCCCGGGCCCGCTCGTGCTCCTGCGGACCCACGCGGCCCTCCCGCTCCGCGCGCTCGTGATCCTCCTTCAGGCGCCGTTCTTCCAGCAGCCGCCGGGCCGCCTCGAGCTTCAGCTCCTCCCGGAAGGCGTCAAACACCTGTTCGCGCGCCTTCAGGATCTCCTCGCGCGCGCCGCCACCCGAATACAGGCGCTCCAGCCTGCGGTGCAGTTCGAGGCCCCGCGCGTCGCGCTGTTCGGCGCGGGCGAACGCCTCCACGGTGCGCTGGTAGAGCTCCGACCCCGTCCCCCGGCGCGCGCGGGCGAATTCCAGGGCCCCCTGCCATCCGGTGAAACTCGCCAGTCCCTCGTTGAAGTCCGTCCCGCCCGGAAGGTAGACCGTTCCGTGCGTGAGCTCATGGAGCAGGAGCGAGGCGAGCTCCTCCTCCGGGAAATCGAGCATCGTGGAGAGCACGGGATCGGGAAAATAGCCGAGCGTGGAGTAGGCGGCCGCCGTCCCGAGGCTCACGTCGAGTCCGGCCGTGGCCAGCGCACGCGCCTCCGCCACCGCATCGTCGCGGCTGAAGAACCCCTTGTAGGGGACCTCGCCCACGATCGGGAACCACCAGGTGTGCGGGCGGAAGGAGTCCTTCGCGCAGGCCGTGACGATGTAGGTGATGGGCCGGCCGGTCGTGTCGTAGTAGTCCTCGTAATTCGCGGACGGCATGAGGCCCATCTCCCGTTCGCCGAAGGCCTTCACCTCCCGGACGAAGAGGAGCTTGCGGCGCGAGGATTCGGGGACGGCGGGATCCGCGAGCAGCCCGTCGATCGAGCGGAGATTCAGCAGGATCCGGGCCTGGCCCGCGGCCTGGCGGGTGAGATAGCAGCCGCCCAGGAGGCCGGCGCCCAGCAGGACGAAGAGAAGCCGCCGCATCCCTGAACGAAGTCGTCCCGCGCCCACCGTGCGCTAGAAGTAGATGATGATCTCGTCTTCCTTGGAACCGTGGCAGCGGGCGCATTTCACGTCGCACGCGACGCCGGAGCGGGATTCCTTGCGGATGCCCTCCCCGTTGCAGACGCTGCACTTCTTCGTCTTGATCTCCTTCTTCACGGCCTGCGAATTCTTGGCGTATTCCGCCTCGACGAAGGCCTTCCGGTCGGAGGAGGACGCGCTGGCCCACCATTCATCCTTGGTTTCCAGCTTCCGGCCCAGGTCCTGGGGCTTCGCCTGCGCCGGCTGGTTGCGGTTGTTGTTGCCGCCCACGCCGAATCCGTTCCCGCCGGTCCGCTGCGGCTGCTGCTTGGGGTTGGTCTTGGCGTCGGTGTCGAGGCCGCCGTCCTGGCCGCCCTTCACGATCCAGGACCCGTCGCCGTACGTCACCGTGCGCTGCTTCAGCTCCCGCTTGCCCCACGCGGTCTGGATCTCCTCGGGGGACGACTTGAACTTCTTCGCCAGATCGGCCACGACCGCCTCGTCGATCTTGTTCGCCATCGAAATGGCCTCGCCGATCTTCGTGTACTTGGAGGAGGCGTAGAGGGAGACGAGGGCCTGACGTCTGCCCTTGTAGGCCTCCGGAACGTTCGTCGCGAGGTATTCGGCCTTCTTGCCTTCGAACTCCTTGGCCTGCTTCTCCAGAAGGGCGGGAAGGTCCCGGTTCAGGCGGGCCACTTCGGTGTCGGAGTACTCCTGGAGCAGCTTCTTCGCCAGCTCCAGCGCCTTCACGAACTCGGTGTCCCCCGCGAGTTCCTTCACCTGCGTCAGCATCAGGCCGGCTTTCGCCTCCTTGATGAGGGCCTCATTGGCCGCGATCAGGCCGTCGATCTCGTCCTTCTTGCCCGCGTCGGCCGCGCCGGCCTGCCGGTAGAACTCCGCCGCCCGCTCGTACAGCTTCAGACGGGCCGCGAAACGCCCCAGGTCGACGAGGCCCGCGTAGTCCTTGTCCGCCAGCTTCGCCGCACGCGAATCCACCATCTCGTCGGCGCTGTAGATCTCCGCCTCGGCCACCTTCAACGGCTCGTACGGCTTCAGCAGCGCGCTCTTGGGAATGACCGAGGGCGTCTTGGAATCCCGGGTCTTGACGTAGATCGACGCCGCATCCTCCTTCGCGAGGAGCCCCACCACGTCCCGCTGGGCGGTCATCACGCGGACCCCGTCGAACAGGATGCCCGTCACGGGCGCTTCCGGCTTTTTGTTGAGAAGACGGTTCCGTTCGCTGTCGGGGATCTGGCTCCACTTGACGTGGACCACCCCGCCGTTGTCCCAGCGCTGGACCTTGAAGCCTTCCTTGTCGCCCTCGTCGATGACGACCTGGCCCGAGAGATAGCGGCCGTTCTTGAGGCGGACGCTGTCGTGCTCCCCTGCGGCGGCGGGGGCGGCCACGGCCAGCGCCAGCAGGGCTCCGATGCCGATCCGAATCATGTTTCTCGACCTCCGGCCCCGGAGTTCCGCCCCCGGGGCGCCATCCGCCTATTATACCCCGGCCGCCGGCTCAAGTCGCGGTGCGCCAGCAAATCAGGCGCTGTCCGGCAGCAACTTCCGCGTCTCCGCCGCGAGGAACTCCGACAATTCCCGTCCGTCGTCGAAGGTCAGGGCCTTGGCGGCGAGCGCCCGGGCTTCGTCCAGGGAGACCGACCGGATCAGTTTCTTGAGGTCCGGGATCACGGGGGGCACGACGCTGAAGTTCCTCAAGCCCAACCCCAGCAGCACCAGGGTGAAGTTGAGGTCGCTCGACATCTCCCCGCAGACGGACACGGTCTTCCCGGCCTTGCCGCCGGCGTCGATCACCTGCTTAAGGAGGCGGAGGATCGCCGGGTGGCCCGGCTGATACAGGGGGGCGACGCGCTCGTTGGCGCGGTCCACCGCGATGGTGTACGCGATCAGGTCGTTCGTCCCCACGCTGAAGAAATCCACGTGCGGGGCCAGCTGGTCCGCCACGAGGGCGGCGGAGGGCACCTCGATCATGATCCCCAGCGTCATGCCGTCGCCCGCGGACTGCCCCTCGGCCTGCAGCTCCCGGCGGACCTCCGCCACGACCTCCTTCACCTGGCGGACTTCCGCCAGCGACGAGATCATCGGGATCATCATCGCGACGTTGCCGCGGGAGGCGCACTTCAGGATCGCGCGGAGCTGCACCCGGAACATCTCCGGGCGCTCGAGGCAGAGGCGGATGGCCCGCGTCCCCAGGAAGGGGTTCGACTCCTTCCCGATCCCCTCGGCGGGCATCTTGTCCGCGCCCAGGTCCAGCGTGCGGATGACCAGGCGGCGGGCGCCCAGCAGGCTGATCGCCCGCGTATAGGCGTCCTCGTGCTCCTTCTCCGAGGGATTGAAGCGGTGCCCCAGGTAGAGGAACTCGGTCCGGTAGAGCCCGATGCCCTCCGCCCCGTGGACGAGCGCCGCGGGGATCTCCTCGGGCGACTCGATGTTCGCGAAGATCTCGACGCGGGTGCCGTCCGTGGTGATGGCGGGCAGGTTCAGGAGCTCCTTCGCGCGGCGGCGCTCCATGAGCTCGAAATTGCGCGCCATCGCCTGGTAGCGCTTCGTGGTGCCTTCGTCCGGCTGGATGATGACCGTGCCCGTCGCGCCGTCGAGCACGACGGTGTCCCCGCCGGAGATGTCCGCGGCGACGGATTCCACGCCCACCACCGCGGGGATCCCCAGGGATTTCGCGACGATGGCCGTGTGCGAGGTCAGGCCGCCCGCCTCGGTCAGGATGCCCAGGACCTTGCTGCGGTCCAGACCGATCGCCTGGCTGGGCGACAGGTCGTGCGCCACGACGACGACCGGCCCCGCCAGCTGCGAGATGTCGTCCCGGCGCCCGCCCAGGAGATTCCGGAGCAGCGCCTTTTCGAGCTCGACGAAATCGGAGAGGACGCGGCGCGCGAAGCCGGCGGCCCCGGAGTCCTCCAGAAGCTTGATCTTCCGCCGCACGGTGCGCGAGGCCGCGAAATCCGCGGTGCAGCGGTTCTTGCGGATCTCGTTGAGGATCTCCTCCCGGAGATGCGGGTCCTGGAGCATGGCCACCTGGGCTTCGAGGATGGTGCCCGCGACGTCGCGGACCTTCTGGGACATGAGGGCCATCTGCTCCCGCAGTTCGCCCACGGCGGATTTGACCGCCTTGTCGAGGCGCGCCGTCTCCGCCTCGACCTCCCCCGCCGCGAGCGTGCGCCGGGAAATGCGATACTCCTCACGGTCGAGGACGAACGCCTCGCCGATCGCAAAACCAACGGATACGCCGATGCCCTTTCGGATTTCCATGATCCCGGAGCCCCTGCCGCCGAAGTCCGGCCCGCCCGGGCCGGAGGACCGGAGGCGGTCCTATTCCTCGCCGAATTTGCTCTCGATCAGCGCGACCAGCGCGTGGACCGCGTCCGCGGCGTCCTCCCCTTCGGCCCGCAGCGTCAGCCGCGTCCCCGCGACCGCGGCCAGCGTCAGCAGATCGATGGACGACTTCGCGTTCACGGACTGGCCGTCCTTGATGACGTTGACCCGCGATCTGAATTTGGCGGCGGTCCCGGCAAAGGAGGCCGAGGGCCTCACATGCAGGCCGAGCACGTTGAGCACCGTCACCTGGCGTTCTTCAATCATGGTCGTGGAGGCGGACCGGCGTCAGACCGGGACCTCTTCCACCTCGCGAAAGATGAGTTCGATGTCCTTCACCGTCCGCGCCCCCTTCAGGAACTTCAGGAAGTTGGGGCGCTTGAGGGCGCCCATGATCTTCTTCAGGGCCCGGAGATAGCCTTCCGCCTGCGACTCCGGCGCCAGGATCACGAAGATGAGCTGGACCCGTTCGCCGTCGACCGCGTTGAAGTCGATGGGCTCCGCCGTGCGCCCGAACGCGCCGATGACGCCCTTCAGGCCCGGCAGCTTGGCGTGGGGGATCCCCACGCCGCCCCCGATGCCCGTCGACCCCAGCTTTTCACGCTTGACGATGGCGTCCACGATGCCGGAAACGGAAAACTTCCCGTTCTTCGCGGATTTCTTGATCGCCTGGACCAGCTCTTCGATCGCGGCGACCTTGTCCGTCGCCTTGAGGACCGGGATGATCGCCTTGGTCGGGATGAAATCGCAGAGCTTCAAGGGTCCCTCGTTGAAGGCCCGGATTATAGAGCATCCCGGACCCGGGGGTCAAGAGGTCGCGACCGCTTATCTACCTAGATTCCAGCACGTTAGGATCGCCTACCACCAGACGCCGGGTCCGCCCCCTTCGGCGAGTTCCGAGCGGGTCTTTTTGTGCCGGGGATTGGTCTTCTTGGCGCCGTCGTGTTTGTGCCCGAGCTTCTCCTTGTACTTCACCAGCTGGCGCTCCATCTTGTCGATGACGGCGTCCAGGGCCGCGTGCGCCGTGTCGTCCGTGCTGTGGCAGACCAGCACGTGGTCATGGATGCCCGAGGCGATCATTTCCACCGAGAAGCGCTTCGGACCCGCGATGTCCAGCACCACCTCGATCTTCTTCAGGTGGTCGAAATAATGCTCCAGATGATTCGCCTTGTCCGCCGCCACGCGCTTGAGCTCGTTCGAGAACTTCACATGCCGGGCCGTCACGCTCACCTTCATGGTTGCTTCTCCCGATGGGTTTCGAGGGACAACAGGCCGGTCGGAAAGGCCGCTCAGCGGCCGTGGGCCAGCCGCTCCCCCGCCCGGGGGTCCAGCTGGGTCTGCTTGAAGATCTTCTCCATGGTCGCCCGGTAATCGTACTCCACGCGCCGCCAGACGACCCTGTCCCCGTGGTACACGGCATAACAGGCCCGCGTGTCGCCGTCCCGGGGCTGCCCCACGGATCCGATGTTGACGAAAAACTTTTTTCCCGCCTCGAAGACGAATTCGTGGTTGAGCTCCTTGGGCGGGAGGAAGCGGGAGTCCTCCGTGATCACCCCAGGATCATGGGTGTGGCCGGCGAAGCAGACGCGGCTGAACCGCGAGAAGATGTCCCGGATCTTGTCGGGCACGCCTCCGGTCAGGTCCACGGTGTCGGAACGGAGCACGTATTCCATCGTCGGATCGCGGGGCGAGCCGTGCACGAAGAGCGCGTTGTCCTCCTCGTGCGTCAGCTTGAGCGTCTGGAGGAACTGCCAGCGCTCCTTCTTGCCCTTTCCCGAGAACATCCCGGGCCGCAGCTGGTCGCGGGTCCAGAAGACCGCGGCCTTGGCCACGGGATTGAAGCCGTAGGCCTCCTTCAGGACGGCCTCGTCGTGGTTGCCCATCAGCACGACGCGCCAGTTCATCGCCTGTTCGACGACGAAGGCGGGATCGGGCCCGTACCCCACGAGGTCCCCGAGGCAGAAAACGTCCTTGATGCCCTGGGACTCGATATCCTCGAGGACCTTGGTGAGGGCCTCGCGATTGGAGTGCAGATCGGAGATGAGCGCGACCGCCATGCCTGCCTCAATCATATCATGGCCGGGGCGGGCGCAAACGAAAAGCCGCAGCGCCGGCCCCCACGGGAATCCTTTTTTCGTGCAAGTCCCGCATCGGACGGTATACTGCGCGGCCGATGAACCCCTGGCATGATGTCGCCATCGGCGAGGACCCCGGGCACACGTTCAACTGCGTGATCGAGGTCCCCAGCGGCAGCAAGTGCAAATACGAGCTCGACAAGACCACCGGGCTGCTGCGGCTGGACCGGGTGCTCTACAGCGCCGTCCACTATCCCGCGAATTACGGTTTCGTCCCCCGCACGTACTGCGAGGACGGGGACCCGCTGGACGTCCTGGTGCTCTGCCAGGAGTCGGTGGTGCCCCTCTGCATCATGCGCGCCCGTCCGATCGGCGTCATCACCATGACGGACGAGGAGGGCCAGGACGACAAGATCATCGCCGTCGCCTCCGACGACCCCGAATTCGCGCACTGCAAGGACGTGAAGGAGCTGCCGCCCCACCGGTCCCGGGAGATCCAGCAATTCCTGCGCGATTACAAATCCCTGGAAGGCAAGGTGGCCAAGGTCGGCCCGCTGTTCGGCTCCGGCCGGGCCGAGAAGATCATCCGCTCCGCGGTGAACCTGTACCGGCAGGAGATCTACCCCACCCTCGGCGTGCCTTCCTCGAAGCGGCGTTAGCCCGACACCCGCCCCGGGGGTGTGCAAGATCGTGCGCAAGTCCTGCGAGACATTGCAGCAGGGGCATTGAAGCCCGACCGGGCGCTCGCTACAGTCAGGGCATGTTCCGACGGGAGCTCAGTCCAAGGTTCCTCGAGCAGCCCTGGATTCGATGGGGCCTTCCCGGAGCGCTGGGGTGCCTCTCGATCCTGACCCTGGTGATGGTCTGGCACATTTCAAGAACGAATCCCGATGGATCCATCGCCCTGCTCCTGGGGGCGATCGTGGTGGTGCTGGGGCTCACGGGATCCGCGCTCTTCCTGCTCCAGAGGACCCATTCGAAAACCCACGACCGGCTGACCTACCTCAAGAGCTACGCGCTGGACATCCTTCAAAGCATTTCCATCGGGGTGGTGACCAGCGATCTGAGCGGGCTCATCACCAACGTCAACCAGCGCGCCCGCGAATTGGCCGGCCTCGCGGCGGACGGCCTCCAGCGGGACTTCCGGGACGTCCTGAGCCATGCCCCCGCGCTCGTCGAGCCGTTCGACCGCCTGATCCGTCTCGGGGACGAGTTCAGCGGCATCGACGTGGAAGTCCCGCTGGGGGACAAGAAGCCGGTCCTCCGCCTGGATGGCCGGTTTCTCCACAACGATGCCGGAGCCCGGATCGGGATCATCCTCCAGATCCAGGACGTCAGCTACATGAAATTCCTCGATCTCGAAATGCGCCGGACGGAAAAGCTCGCGGGACTGGGCAGCCTCGCCGCGGGCATCGCTCACGAAATCAAGAATCCCCTGGCAGCCCTCAGCATCCACGAACAACTCCTCGAGGAGGCGATCCCGGCGCCCGTCCCGCCGAAAGCCGCGAAATACCTGGCCGTCATCCGCTCGGAAATCCACCGCCTTCAGGGGATCGTCGACAAATACGTTTCCTTCGCCCGGCCTCACGCGGTGGAACGCGCGCCGGCGGCGCTTGAGACGGTGCTCGGGGCCGTGCTGGCCCTGGTCGAGCCCGAATGCCGCAAACAGGGAATCTCCATCATCCGGGAGGGTTTTTCCGATTCTCCGGCCCGCTACCTCCTGGATGAGGGACAGATCCAGCAGGCCCTCCTGAACATCATCATCAACGCGATCCAGGCCATGGAGAAAGGGGGCACGCTTAAATGTCGCCTGGGCCGCGCAGGGGCGTTCGCCACCATCGCGGTCGAGGACTCCGGAACGGGCCTCCGCCCGGACGTCCGGGACCGCATCTTCGACCCCTTCTACACGACCCGCCAGGGGGGCACGGGGCTCGGCCTCTATCTGACCCAGCGCATCGTCTCCGAACACAAGGGATTCATCAACGTCGAGAGCAGACCTGCAGGCACGACGTTCACCGTCGGCCTTCCGGCGGAGAGCCAGAAATGAGCCTGGACAGGGTGAGAATCCTCATCGTCGACGACGAACCGAACGTCCGCAACGGACTGCGCGAAGCCATCGACGCGCCCGAATTCGAGATCGAGACCGCGGAGGACGGGGAATCCGCGCTGCGCCGGATACGCCGGAATCCGTTCAACATCGTGATCACCGATCTCCGGATGCCCGGAGCCGTCGACGGATTCGACGTCCTCAGGGAGGTCCGGGAGCGGGATCCGGACACCGCCGTCATCATGATCACCGCCCACGGCAACATCGACGGCGCCGTGGAGGCCATGAAGATGGGCGCGATGGATTTCCTGGCCAAGCCGCTGGACATCAAACACATCAGGGTCCTCGTGCAGAAAGCGGTGGCCGGGCTGAAAGTGCTGATGGAGAACCGGGAGCTCCGGGACCGCCTCAAACTCCAGCGGGGCGGCCGGGTCATGCTCGCCCACAGCGCCGCCATGCGAAAGGTCCTCAACACCCTGGTCCAGGTGGCGCCCAGCCACGCGACCATCCTGCTCCAGGGGGAGAGCGGGACCGGGAAAGAGCTGGCCGCCCGGGCGATCCACGACCAGAGCCCGCGCAAGGAACGCCCCTTCGTGAGCATCAATTGCGGGGCGCTTCCCGAGACGCTCTTCGAGAGCGAGGTCTTCGGTCACGAGGCCGGCGCCTTCACCGGCGCGGTCCATCAGAAGAAGGGGGTCTTCGAACAAGCCGACGGAGGCACCCTATTCCTCGACGAAATTACCGAGATTCCCGCCAAGAACCAGGTGGATCTCCTCCGGGCGCTCCAGGAAGGCGAGATCCGGCGGATCGGCTCCGATCGTCCCATCAAGGTCGACGTGCGGATCATCGCCGCCACCAACCGGGATGCGCGGGTGCTGCTGGCGGAGGGAACGTTCAGGGAGGACTTGTACTACCGCCTGAGCGTCGTCCCCATCCTGCTTCCCCCGCTGCGGGAGCGCCGGGAGGATATTCCCGCGCTCCTGGACCATTTCCTCAAGGAGTTCGCCCTCATCTACGGGAAGAAACCCAAGATCCTGACCGGCCCTGCCGCCGAGATCCTCTGTTCCTACTACTGGCCCGGCAACATCCGGCAGCTCCGGAACCTCATGGAGCGCCTCGTGATCACCAGTCCGGGGGAGACCATCGCGGCGCGCGACCTGCCCGGCGAAATCCGCTC
Organism: uncultured Planctomycetales bacterium; assembly: GCA_964619955.1. Lineage (GTDB taxonomy): Bacteria > Planctomycetota > MHYJ01 > MHYJ01 > JACPRB01 > JACQFK01. Next base: position 65,521 of record CAZUJF010000018.1, on the reverse strand, counting down.
CACCCCGAGACCCGCCACCTTGAATCTGGAGGAGAACCTCCAGCGGGTGGAGCGGGACGTGATCCATCGCGCCCTTGAGGAAGTGGAAGGGCACCGGGGCAAGGCCGCCGAACTGCTGGGGATCAGCATCCGTTCCTTGCATTACAAGATGAAGGAACTCAAGCTTGCATAATATCTGCAATCTTCTGCAGATGATGAGCCGCTGAGGGGCTCCACCCTCATTGCCCAACACGGTCCAACCGTAACTCGCTTGCCTTCAGGTGGATACAGTCGCCGCTCGGGCGCACTCCAGACCCCGATTGGCCCCTCAGTTGCTCTCTCGAATACACTCCCAGAACTCCCGGCCGTATTCCTGAGGAATCCGGCGGGAACGTCCCGTTTAAGGTGCCCCCATGGACCTCACCGTGAAGGAAGTGGCCGGATTCCTCGGCGTGTCCGAACAGATGATCTACCGCTGGGTGAAGGAAGGAAGCCTTCCCTTCCACAAGGCCGGAGGTCGCTACCGCTTCAATCGAACGGAAATCCTCGAATGGGCGAATGTCCGGAACGTCAAGGTCTCCACGGCCCTCTATCGCGTGGGGGATGAGGCGCGCCCGCTCCCCTCGGTCGCGGAAGCCCTCGAAGCCGGCGGAATCCTCTACCGGCTGCCCGGGGCGGACAAGGCGGCGGTCCTGCGCTCGATGGTCGAGGCGCTCCCCTTCCCTCCCAGCGTCGACCGTGAGATGGTCTATCAGATCATCCTGGCAAGAGAAACGCTGGGAACCACCGCGATCGGGCGCGGTCTCGCCATCCCCCACGCGAGGAATCCGATCATCCTGCAGGACGTCCAGTCGCCCAAGCTCACCCTGTGCTTTCTGGAAAGCAAGGTGGATTTCGGGGCGCCCGACGGCCTGCCGGTCCACACGCTCTTCTGGCTGGTCTGCCCGAGCGTCCACACGCATTCCCACATGCTCGCCCGCTTTGCGGCGCTCGTCCGGGAGAAGTCGTTTCAGGACATGCTCGCGCGGCGGCCCTCCATCGCGGAAATCCTGAACGAGACCCGGCTCCTGGAGTCCCGGCTGGATCCGGTCCCTAACGCGGGCAAATGACGAGCATGTGTTTGTGCAGGGTCTTTTCTTTCGTCCGGCGAGCGGCCGATCCATGGAAACGGAGTCCGGGATGCCGTTGGCGTTGATCCTGGCCGGCGGCGGGCTCCTGGGGGTGAGCGGCTTCGCGGGATTCGTCTTCAGCCGGCAATCCCCCTGGAGCCAGAGGATCGCCACCGGTCTGTCGGTCGCGGGCGGCGCCGTGGGATTCTGCGGCGCCCTCCTTGCGCTCCTCACGGGCGGCGGCGGCTCCCTCGCGCTCCCGTGGCCGCTCCCCGGCGCGGCGTGGGACATGAGCCTGGACGCGCTGGGGGCGTTCTTCCTGGCTCCCGTCTTCCTCATGGGGGCCCTGGGACCCCTGTACGGCGCGGCGTATTGGCGCCAGCGGGAACATCCCGGCAACGGCCGGAAACTCCGCTTCTTCTGGGGCACCGTCATGGCGGGGATGGTGGTCCTCATCCTGGCCCGAAACTCGATCCTGTTCCTCCTGGGCTGGGAGTTCATGGCCCTCTCCGGCTTCTTTCTCGTGGGCACCGAGGATCATGAGCCCGGCGTCCGGAGGGCCAGCTGGATCTATTTCATCTCCACCCACGTGGCCACGCTCACGCTGTTCGGCATGTTCGCCCTCCTCCACCAGGCGACGGGATCGTTCCAGCTTCGCCCCCTCGCGATGCACGAGGCGGGACTGGGAATGCTCTACGCGATCTTCTTCACGGCCCTGCTCGGGTTCGGCATCAAGGCCGGCCTCATGCCGTTCCACGTGTGGCTTCCGGACGCCCACGCCAACGCCCCCAGCCACGTATCGGCGCTCCTTTCCGGAATCATGCTCAAGATGGGCATCTACGGCATGATCCGGATCTTCGGATTCCTTCCGGCGCCTCCCGTCAGCTGGGGGGCGCTGCTCCTCTTCCTCGGGACGATCAGCGGAATCCTCGGAATCGCGTTCGCGATCGGCCAGCGCGACTTGAAGCGGCTGCTCGCGTATTCCAGCGTCGAGAACGTCGGCCTCATCGTCATGGGATTGGGCCTCGCGATGGTGGGACGCTCGATGGGCCGCACGGACTGGGTGCTCCTGGGGCTTTCCGGCTGCCTCCTGCATGTCTGGAACCACAGTCTTTTCAAGCCGCTGCTCTTCATGGGGGCGGGGTCGGTGCTCCACGCCCTGCATACGCGCGAGATCGATCGCATGGGGGGGCTCGCCCGGCGGATGCCCTGGACGACGGCCCTGTTCCTGTTTGCCGCCGTCGCGATCTCGGGACTCCCCCCTCTCAACGGCTTCGTGAGCGAGTTCCTGATCTACGTGGGGCTCTTCCGGACGCTCCCGGCGGGAGACGGATCGGCCTCCTGGCCTTTGGGGGCCGTGGCCGGACCCGCGCTCGCGCTCGTCGGCGCCCTGGCGCTGGCGTGTTTCGTCAAGGTTTCGGGGGCCGTCTTTCTGGGGGCCCCGCGAAGCGAGCGGGTCCCGCACGCCCGCGAATCCTCCGCCCTGATGCTCGCCCCCATGGCGCTGCTGGCCGCATGCTGCCTCGCCATCGGCCTGGGTTCCCCCTGGCTCGCCCCCCTGCTCGACAAGGTCGTCGACGCCTGGGTCCTCCCGGGCGGCCCCGGCCGCGTTCCGCTGGACCGGCTGGTGCCCCTCGACCGGCTGACCTGGGCGGGAGCGGCCCTGGGAGGCGCGGGGGCGCTTGCCTTTCTCGCCTGCGAACTTTGCTGGCGCCCGGGCCGCGCGCCCAAGGTCGGGACCTGGGACTGCGGGTACGTCCGTCCCAGCGCCCGGATGCAGTACACGTCCTCCTCCTTTGCGGACATGATCGTCCGCCTCTTCGGCGGCGTGCTCCGCCCCCGCACCGAGACTCCCCGCCTGGACGAGCTCTTCCCGAAGCCCGGCCGCTTCCGCCGCATGGTGGATGACGTCGTCATGGCCCGCTTCATCCTTCCGGCGATCGCGAAGCTGACGCAATGGTCCGACCGGATGCGCGTCTTTCAGCGCGGCCTGATGCATCACTACATGCTCTACATCCTGGCGACGGTGGTTCTCCTGCTCCTGTGGACGCTCCCTGTCGAACGATTGCTTTTCAGGCTCCTGGCACGATGACGACATTCATGACGCCCGGCGGCTCCGATCGACGGGATGATCGGGGAGGATCGACGTGGCGCTGACCCTGCTTCTCCTGCTGGTCGCGGTCGGCCTCCTGGGGGCGGGCGGCGCGGCCGGTCTATGGTTCGGACGCCGGATCTCCGCCGGGCAGCGGTCGGGGACCCTGCTCCTGATCCTCGGCGCCGGAGCGGGCCTCGGCGCCGTCGGCCGTTCCCTGGTCCTGGGCGAAACGCTCACCCTCGACCTGGCGTGGTTCCTGCCGTACGGACGTTTCCACCTCAGGATGGACGCGCTCGCGGGGGTCTTCCTCCTGCCCGTGTTCCTGATCCCCGCGCTCGTGTCGGTTTACGGGACGGCCTACTGGCGCGCCGCCGAGCACCCGGGCAGCGCCCGGCCCGTCCAGTTCTGCACCGGCCTCCTGGCGGCGTCGATGGCGATGGTCGTCCTGGCTCAGGATGCCGTGCTCTTCCTGCTGGCATGGGAGGTGATGGCGCTTTCGGGCTATTTCCTGGCGACCGCGGACAACACGGATCCCGCCGCCTGCAAGGCGGGATGGATCTACCTGGTCGGGGCCCATGTGGGGGCGGCCTTCCTGATCGCCGCCTTCTGCCTGTTTCACCAGTCCACGGGTTCGTTCGCCCTGGAAGACATCCGGCCCGGCGTCCTCGCCCCCCGGATCGGCGCGGCGGTCTTCGTCCTGGGTTTGATCGGCTTCAGTTTCAAGATCGGCCTGATGCCGTTGCACCTCTTCCTGCCGGGCGCTCCCGCCAATGCCCCCAGTCACGCCTCCGCACTTCTGTCGGGCGTGATCTACAAGGTCGGGGTGTACGGACTGATCCGCCTTTGCGGCATCCTTCCCGTCCCGCCCCCCTGGTGGGGGGGGCTTCTGCTCCTGCTGGGCTCGGTCACGGCGGTCCTGGGCGTGGTCTTTGCCCTGGCCCAGCACAACCTGAAACGGGCGCTCGCGTACAGCAGCTTCGAGAACGTCGGCATCATCTCGATGGGCCTGGGTCTGGCGCTCCTGGGACGTTCGTTCGCACGGCCGGACTGGATCGCCCTGGGCCTCGGAGGCGCCTTGTTCCACTCCCTGAACCACGCGATCATCAAGCCGCTGCTGTTTCTCTGCGCCGGCGCGGTGGAGCGCGCCGTCCGGACCACCGAATTCTCCAGGCTGGGGGGACTGGCGAAAACGATGCCCCGGACGGCGACCCTCTTCATCCTCGGCGCCGCCGCCATCTCCGGACTGCCGCCCCTGAACGGCTTCGTCAGCGAACTCATGATCTACCTGGGGCTCTTCCGGACCGCAGGATTGCCGTCGGAAGCGGGTCCCGGGGCGTGGCCCCTGGCGACGCTCGCGGTTCCCTGCCTCGCCCTGGCGGGGGCCCTGGCGCTGGCCTGTTTCACCAACCTCTCGGGGATGCTGTTTCTGGGGCAATCCCGGTCGCCCATGATCGACCGCTCCGGCGGCGATCCGCCCGGCATCATGCAGATTCCCATGGTCGTCCTGGCCGTCCTCTGCGCGCTCCTCGGTCTGGCCCCCGGCCTCGTCCTGCCCCTTCTCGACCGGGCCATCGGGGCCTGGGCTCCCGTCGGGTCCCCGCCGAACATCCCCCTCTCCCGCCTGGTGCCCACGGACTGGATCAGCGGCGCAGGAGCGTCGATCGTGGTGCTGGCGGGACTGCTGGCGCTGCTCTGGGTCCGGGTGCTGAGGTCCCGGCCTCCCGCGAGCGCCCCCACTTGGGATTGCGGTTTCGCCCGCCCGACCCCCCGGATGCAATACACGGGATCGTCGTTCGGCCATTCGCTGAGGGAGCTGTTCCGCTGGGCGCTTTGGCCCCGCGTGCACCGGCCCGATCTCGGAGGGCTCTTTCCGCAATCCGTCCACCACAAGAGCGTCGTGCAGGATCCGATGCTCGACCGCCTCGCCCTCCCGTCCGTGCGGCACCTGGCCCGGGGTTTCGCCTGGCTCCGGCTCCTCCAGCAGGGCCGCCTGCAGGTCTACGTCTTCTACTTCATCATCATCATCGTCTTTCTTCTCGTTTGGGGCCGGAGCACTCCATGACGCATTCCGCCATCCACCTCGTCCTTCTCCTGGGGATGCCTCCGCTGCTGCTGGGGGTGATCAACAAGACGAAGGCGTTCTTCGGAGGCCGCGTGGGGCCGCCGCTCCTGCAGCCCTACCGGGACATCGCCCGATTGATGCGGAAGGAACTCGTGCTCAGCCGCACGACGACGCTGATCTTCCGGCTGGCTCCGGTGGTCACGCTGGCGGCGGTGCTGCTCGCGGGACTCCTGATGCCGCTCGGCCCCTTCGACGCCCCCGTCGGATTCGCCGGGGATCTGATCCTCTTCGCCTACCTCTTCGCCCTGGGCCGCTTCTTCACGACGGCCGCGGCGCTCGATACGGGGTCCTCCTTCGAAGGGATGGGCGCGGCGAGGGAGGTCACGTTCGCCTGTCTCACCGAACCGGCCCTCTTCTTTGCGATGCTCCTCCTGGCCAAGATGTCGGGAACGCTCGTCCTCTCGGACATGCTTCACGGTCCTCTTCATGTCCAATGGACCGTCCTGGGGGCCCCGCTCGTCCTGGTGGCCGTGGGGCTCTTCATCATCGTTCTGACCGAGAACTGCCGGATTCCCGTGGACGACCCGAACACGCACCTGGAACTCACCATGATCCACGAGGTCATGGTCCTCGATCACAGCGGCCCCCTCCTCGGCCTGATCCTGTACGGCGCGGCGATGAAACTCTTCGTGCTCGGGGCCCTGCTGCTGCACGTCGTCCTGCCGGTCCGGACCGGGAACGCGGGGCTGGATTGGGCGATCTTCATCGGAGGCCTGCTGGGCCTTTCCGTGGGGATCGGCGTCGTGGAATCGGTCATGGCCCGCCTGCAGATGCGTCACGTGCCCACGCTCCTGGTCGCGTCGATGCTGTTCTGCGCCTTCGGATTCTTCCTGCTGGTGAGGTGAACGGATGCATACGCTGATCGATCCGATCCTGGTCGCCGTGCTCCTCCTCAACCTGTTCGCCCTCGGCAACAGCCGGATCCCCTCGGTGATCCGGGTGGTGGGCGTCCAGGGGGGCCTGCTGGGCGTCCTGCCGCTCCTCGTCCAGGAACACGCCGGACTTCTTCCCTTCCTGGTCTCGGCCGCGACGGTGGCGCTCAAGGCGGTCGTCATCCCCTTCATGCTCCTGCGGGCCATGCGCGAGGCCCAGATCCGCCGCGAGGCGGAGCCCAGCATCGGTCACCTGCCCTCCATGATCCTCGGGGCGCTCTCGATCGGCTTCTCCGTCCTGCTCGCCCAGGAACTGCCCCTGGCCAAGGCCCACCTGGGACTGCTTCTGGTTCCCACCTCGCTCTCGACGGTCCTCGTGGGCTTCATCATGCTGATGACCCGCCACAAGGCCATCAATCAGGTCGTGGGATACCTCATCCTGGAGAACGGCATTTTCATCTTCGGGATGCTGCTGGTGAACGCGATGCCCCTCATGGTGGAACTGGGGGTGCTGCTCGACCTCTTCGTGGGCATCTTCGTCATCACCATCATCGTCAACCACATCAACGAGGCGTTCTCCTCCATGGACACCCGGAAGCTCTCTACTCTGAAGGAATGACGGTCATGGCATTCGCGCTCATCCTGTTCCCGGTCCTGATGGCGGGAGCCGCCTTGGCGGTCCGGGGAAACCGCGTGCGGCCCTGGCTCATCCCCCTGACGGGCGCCGTCCATCTGGTCCTGACGATCTGGACGCTCCTGATCCCCGATCTCCAGGCCCCCGTCGGATGGCTGGTGCTCGATCCGCCGGGCCGCCTGATCCTTCTGGTCATCAGCGTGATGTACTTCCTCTGCGGCATCTACGCGGTCGGTTATCTGCGGTATCGCGGGGACTGGCCCAACCGCACGTTCACGGCTTGCCTCCTGGCCTTCCTGGGCGTGATGAGCCTGGTGGTCTGGTCCCACCACCTGGGCCTCATGTGGATCTCCATCGAAGCCACGTCGCTCCTCACGGCCCCGCTCATCTACTTCAACCGCACGCCCCGCTCCATCGAAGCGACGTGGAAGTACCTCCTGATCTGCTCCGTCGGGATCGCCCTCGCCCTGCTGGGTTCGTTCTTCCTGGCCTACGCCTCCTTCCACGAAGGCCTCGATTCCTCGTTGCTCTTCGAGGACCTCCTTCAAAACGCGCCGCGTCTCTCGAAACCCTGGCTGCACACGGCGTTCGTCCTCCTCCTGGTGGGCTACGGGACGAAAATGGGCCTGGCTCCGATGCACACCTGGAAGCCCGACGCCTACGGGGAGGCTCCGGGGGTCGTGGGCGCCCTGCTCGCGGGGGGCCTGACCAACTGCGCGTTCCTGGCCGTCCTGCGCGTCCATCACGTGACCGCGGCCGCCGGCGAAGGCGCCTACAGCGGCAAACTGCTGATCTTCCTGGGGCTCCTGTCCATGCTCGTCGCCGGCGTGTTCATGACCGGACAGCGCGACATCAAGCGGATGCTCGCCTACTCCAGCGTCGAACACATGGGAATCCTGATCCTCGGCATCGGCCTGGGGGGGATGGGCGCCTTCGGAGCCCTGCTCCACCTCGTCAACAATGCGATGACGAAGGGCGTGCTCTTCCTTTCGGCGGGAAGCCTCCGGCGCGCCTACGATTCGAAAAGCATCGACGACATCTCCGGCGCGATGCGGCGCCTCCCGTTCTCCGGCACGCTCTTCCTGTTCGGCTTCATCGCGATCACGGGTTCCCCGCCTTTCGGCCCCTTCATCAGCGAATTCACCATCCTCACCGCGGCCTTCCAGGGCGGCCGCTTCGTGACGGGGGGCCTCTTCCTGCTCTTCCTGCTCATCGTCTTCATGGGCATGGGCGCCACCGTGCTCGCGGCGGTCCAGGGCCGCCCCTCCGCCCGATCCCGGATGATCCCCTACCGGGACAGCCTCCTGACGGTGGGCCCGGTCGCGGTCTTCATGGCCTGCTCCCTTCTCCTGGGCCTCTGGCTCCCCGCCCCCCTGCGCACGCTGGTCGATCAGGCGGCCCATTATCTGGAGACCCGCCCATGAGCGCGCCCTCCCCCCGCTACGTGCCCGCGGCGAACGGCCGCCCGGTCGATCTCCGATCGACGACCGTGCTGCCTCTCGGCGAGTTCCATGCCCTGATCCTGGATGCCGTCGCCGCCGGGCTGCGGGTCTCCGCCCTTTTCGGGGCGACGGCGGAAGGCGCCACGGATCTTTGGGCCGTCCTTTCGGACGACCAGCGGACGGGCCTCCGCATCCTGAGAAGCCGCGTCGAAGGCGATGCCGCGCCCTCCCTCACCCCGCGCTGCCCCCAGGTCCATCTCTTCGAACGGGAGATCGCCGAGCAGTTCGGGATCCGCTTCGAAGGCCATCCGTGGTTCAAACCCGTCCGCTATCACGCCTCCTGGACCGCGGGCCGGGACGCCTGGAACCGTTCGGAAGCCCCCGCCGTCGGCGTCGCCGACTTCTACCGCGTCGAGGGGGAGGAGATCCATGAGGTGGCCGTCGGCCCCGTCCACGCCGGAGTCATCGAACCGGGCCATTTCCGGTTCCAGTGCCACGGAGAGGAGGTTCTCCACCTCGAGATCTCCCTCGGGTACCAGCACCGGGGCGTGGAACGGGCGCTTCTGGGAGGCCCGGGCAAACGGACCCTGCCCTACATGGAAACCCTGGCGGGCGATACGACGATCGCCCACGCCACCGCCTACGCGAGGATCCTCGAGACGCTCGGCCGCTGCCAGGAACCCGCCCGGGCGCAGGTGCTCCGCGGGATCGCCTTGGAACTGGAACGCCTGGCCAACCACGTGGGGGATCTGGGCGCGCTGGCCGGGGACGTCGGCTACCTCCCGACCGCCTCTTTTTGCGGCCGGCTGCGGGGGGACTTCCTGAACATGACCGCCCAGCTGTGCGGCAGCCGCTTCGGCCGGGGCCTCGTCCGTCCCGGAGGCGTCGCCTTCGATCTGGCTCCGGATCGCGCCCGGGACCTGCTCAAGCGCCTCGACGCCGCGGAGACGGACCTCAGGGTCGCGGTCCCGCTCCTTTGGGAAACCTCGTCGGTCATGGCGCGCTTCGAGGACATCGGCCGGGTGCCCCGGGCGGTGGCCGACCATCTGGGCTTGGTGGGACCCGCCGCGCGCGCCTGCGGCCTGGGGCGCGACGTGCGCCACGACCATCCCACCGGCATCTACCGCTTCAGCCACGTCCCCGTCTCCACATGGTCCACCGGGGACGTCTTCGCCCGGGCCTTCGTCCGTTGGATGGAGATCCAGAGCTCGATCGTCTTCGTCCGGGAGCAGCTCCAGTCCCTGCCCGCCGGCGCCATCCGCTCCGCGGTCAAGCCCCCCGAACCCGGGCGGATCACGGCGTCCCTCGTGGAAGGGTGGCGCGGCGAGGTCTGCCATGTGGCCCTGACGGACCCGGAGGGGCGCTTCTCGCGCTACAAGGTGGTGGACCCCTCCTTCCACAACTGGACGGCCCTGGCGTACGCCCTCCGGAATCAGCAGATCTTCGATTTTCCGCTGTGCAACAAGAGCTTCGGTCTCTCCTACTGCGGACATGACCTGTGAGAATCCCGATCCGCCCAGAAAGGAACCTGCGTGATTAAGGAACTGCTCGCCCGACTTCAGCAGGGCCACCGGACGATGAAGTTTCCGGACGGCCCGCCGCCGGAGATGCCGGATCATTTCCGGGGAGCCCCCACGATCGACCCTTCGCGCTGCCCCGACGACTGCCGGGCCTGCGCCGATAGCTGCCCGACGGATGCGCTGAGGCTGAACGGCGGCACGGCGTCGCTGGACCTGGGGCGCTGCCTCTTCTGCACCGAATGCCGGACCGCGTGTCCGGAGGGGACGATCACGTTCGGCTCCGATCATCGCCTGGCCACCCGGAGCCGCGCCGAACTCATGATCGGGAAGGACGAGCCCCTGCGGCTCGCCCGGAAGCTCCAGGGAAGGCTGCTCAAGCTGTTCGGCCGCTCCCTGAAGCTCAGACAGGTCAGCGCCGGCGGCTGCAACGCCTGCGAAGCGGATGTGAACGTGCTCCAGACCGTGGGCTGGGATCTGGGGCGTTTCGGCATCCAGATGGTCGCCTCCCCGCGTCATGCGGACGGCCTGCTCATCACCGGAGCCTTGAACCGGAACATGGAGCTGGCGCTCAAGAAGACCTACGACGCCGTTCCCGAACCGAAAATCGTGATCGCCGTCGGGGCTTGCGCGATCTCCGGAGGTCCCTACGCGGGACACCCCGAGGTATGGAACGGCCCCGGCGACCTGCTGCCCGTCGACCTCTACATCCCGGGCTGCCCCCCGCACCCCTTGACCATACTGGACGGGTTGCTCAGGCTCCTGGGCCGGATCGAGGACGGGTCCCGGTAGACGGCGAACCCGTGAGCAGGCGCTCGTAGACCGCCCCCAGGTCCGCCGCGCAGCGGTCCGCGTCGAAAAGCCGGATCATCCGCTCCCGGCCGGCGAGGCCCCACGCGCGTCCCCGGTCGGGCAGGGACAGGATCTCGACCAGGGCGGCGGCCAGGCCCGGCACCGACCCCGGAGGCACCAGCCGCCCGGTCCGCCCTTCCTCCACCACTTCCCGGGCGCCGTCGCAATCGAAGGCGACCACGGGGCGGCCCACGATCTGGGCCTGCACCGCGGCGCGCGGCAGCCCCTCCCACATCGAGGGATGGGCCAGCACGTCCATCGAGGCGATCAGATCCGGCACCGCTTCGGGAGGCACATGGCCCGCGAAGACCGCCTTCAGCCCGCGGCGGCGGACCCCGGCCTCGACGGCCTCCCGTTCCTCGCCGTCCCCCACGAAGAGCAGCACGGCGTCCGGAGGGGCGGCCTCCACCAGCAGCCGATGCCCCTTGTGGGAGGCCATGCGGGACACGACCCCGACCACCTTCGCGTCCTCGGGAATTCCCAGGCAGGGCCGGCACGACGCGGCCTGCACGAAGCGTTGCGTTTCGATGCCGCTCCGCACCACCGTCGTGTTGTCCCTCCGGCCGAGCCGGAACGCCAGGGTTTGCCGCCGCATTTCCTCGCCGACACAGACGGTGGCGGTCGTGATCCGCGACGTGACCCCTTCCGCCGCCCGGTAGAGGGCCCGCAGGACGGGAGACTGGCCCCGGTGGAACGGCAGGCCGTGGTTCCCGTGGACGCGCAGGGGCACCCCGGCCGCCCACGCGGCCCAGCGCCCGAGGATGCCCGCCTTCGAGGAATGCGTGTGGACGATGTCCGGCCGCTCCGCTTCGAAGATCGCCTTCAGGGCCCGGAAGGCCCGCCCATCGCGGGCCGGCGACACGGGACGCACCAGATCCGGAAGGAGGCGCACGTCCAGGCCCCGGCGCCGGGCATCCTCCACGAGCGAGCCCTCGCGCCCCTCGGGAGGCCCGCTGAGGAGCAGGATCTCGTAGCGGTCCCGCAAGGCCTGGCAGGCGAGGATCGTGTTCTCCTGGGCGCCCCCGGCGATCAGGCGCGTGATGACGTGATGAACGCGCGGACGCTTCATTCCTCTTCGGAGGCGTGCAGCGGCGCCTTCCCGGCCGGCGCCCGCCGGGGCACGCCGTCGTAGCGGACCTCGAGGAGCGTGAGGCCCTTCCCGGGCATCGTGGCGCCGGCCTTGTTGCGGTCCTTCGCCTCCAGGACCTCGCGGGCCCAGGTCACCGGCTTCCGCCCCAGGCCGATCGCGAGCAGCGTCCCCACCATCGTGCGGACCTGGTTGTAGAGGAAGCCGTCGCCGTGCACGATGAAGTCCACGCGGTCGCCGTCCCGGCGGATGTCGAACGAGAAGATCGTCCGCGTGCTCTGCTCCTTCTTCGACATGTCCGAGCCGAAGGAGCGGAAATCGTGCCGGCCCACCCAGAGCCCCGCGGCGGCCTGCATCGCGGCGACGTCGAGCGGCGGCTTGACGATGTGGACGCGGTCGCGGTCCAGGGCGCTGCGTTCGCGGCGGTTCAGGACCCGGTAACGGTAGATCTTGGAGGTCGCGGAGTATTGCGCGTGGAACTCCAGCGGCGCCTCCTCCGCGGAGCGCACCGAGATTTCGGGCGGCAGATGGGCGTTGAGCGCCTCGGGCCATTTTCGGGCGGGCATCGGGCTGCCGGTGTGGAAATTGGCCACCTGGCCCTCGGCGTGCACGCCGGCGTCCGTGCGGCCGGACCCCACGATGAGCGCGGCCCGCCCCGCCACCTTCTCGACCGCTTTCTGCAGCTCGCCCTGGACCGTGGGCTTGTCCTTCTGCAGCTGCCATCCGAAGAGGCGGCTGCCGTCGTACTCCACCACCAGACGGATGTTCTTCTTTCGGGCCATAAGCAATCGAAGCCGGGGGCGGCTTCCCCGCCCCCGGCTTCGTTTATCGTACCTGAACGCGCTACTTCTTGATCATGACCTCGGCGATTTGGACCGCATTCAGCGCGGCGCCCTTGAGGATGTTGTCCGCCACCACCCAGAGATGCAGGCCGTTGGGCACGGTCCAGTCCTCCCGGATGCGCCCCACGTGGGTGTCGTAGGTGCCGCTCACCTCCGCGGGCGTCGGGAAATCCTCCTGCTTCTCGTGAACCACGACGCCGGGGGCCTTGCGCAGCAGTTCGACCGCCTGGGCCGCCGTGAGCTTCTTCTCGGTCTCGAGGTTGAGGCTCTCGCTGTGGCAGTTGCGCACGGGGACGCGCACGCAGGTCGGCGACACCCGGATGGAATCGTCGCCCATGATCTTCTTCGTCTCGTCGACCATCTTCATCTCCTCGGACGTGTAGCCCGTGGGGAGATAGGCGTCCTTCTGCGGGATCTGGGCGATCAGGTTGAACGCGATCTGGCGCGGGAAGATGCTCCGCTTCGGGGCCTTCGTGTTCACGACCTGGGCGTGCGTCTCGTTGTCGAACTCCTCGAGGGCGCGGCCGCCGGCGCCGCTGACCGCCTGGTACGTCGACACCACCACGCGGCGGATCCGGGCCGCGTCGTGGATCGGTTTCAGCGCCACGACCATCTGGATGGTCGAGCAGTTGGGGTTCGCGATGATGCCCTTGTGCTTCGCGATGTCGCCGGGGTTGACCTCGGGCACCACCAGCGGCACGCCGGCGTCCATGCGCCACGCGCTGGAGTTGTCGATGACCACCCCGCCCTTCTTCGCGAAGAGCGGCGCGTATTCCTTGGAGATCCCCGATCCCGCGCTGAAGAAGGCGAAGTCGAATTTCTCGACGCGCTCCGGGCGCAGTCCGACGATGCGGCAGGGCTTCCCGTTGACGTGCAGGACCTTGCCCTCCGACTTCTCGGAGGCGTAGAGGACGATTTCAGCGAACGGGAATTTCCGCTTCTCGATGCATTCGATGAATTTCAGGCCGACGGCTCCGGTGGCTCCGACGATGGCGATTCGATGGCTCATAAACCAGTCCTTCTTAAGATAGAAATTCGATTCTCAGGGGGCAGACGGCGCGACGGACGAACGTGAAGCCGGGGGGAGGTGGACTACCGCTTTCGCCGTTCGTTGCGCATGAAGGTTCCGCTCTTTCCGCCGGACTTCTCGAGGAGCCGGATTTTATCGATTTCCATACCCCTGTCAACTGCTTTGCACATGTCGTAGACGGTGAGCGCGGCCACGGAAACGGCGACCAGCGCCTCCATCTCGACCCCCGTGCGGTCGAGCACTTCCACGCGGCTTCGGACCAGGACGCTGCGCGGGGCGCGGAACTCGAAATCGACCCCCACCTGGGTGATCGCCAGGGGGTGGCAGAGGGGGATCAGTTCGGCGGTGCGCTTGGCGGCGAGGATGCCGGCGATCCGGGCCACCTCGAGCACGTTTCCCTTCTTCGCCCGTCCGGAGCGGATCAGGCGGAACGTCGCCGGCAGCATGCGGATCTCGGCGCCCGCCACGGCGATCCGCTGCGTGGCGAGTTTCATGCCGACGGGAACCATGCGCGCGGCGCCGTCGGGACCCAGATGGCTCAGTCGTCCCGGCATGTCAGCGGCCTTCCAGCATCAGGCGGCGGGCGACGCTCAGCGGAGGCCCCCCTCCCAGCGAGTTCAGCTCCCGGTCGAATTCCTGACGTGTGCGACCCGATTTCAAACGCCACGCCTCCCTCAATTCGAGAATCTGGTATTGTCCCAGGGTGGCATAAAGCAGCCCCGGATCCAGCGCCACTTGCCGGGCTTCCCGTTCCGCCCTGGAGCGCTCCAGGCGGCCTTCCTTCTCGAAGAAGGTTGCAGCCTGCTCCAGCTTCATGTCGTACGCGTGCATTTCCAGCGCCGCCACATAGCGACACACGCTCACGAGCGTCCGGTGTGGAGTCCCGTCATCGTCGAATCCGGAAGGTTTGCAGTTCCCTTCCGCATACTGCGCCCAGCCTTCCGCGAAGATTCTCGAGACGAAGCGCGTGCGCATCCGCGGAGCAGGATCAGGCGTCCTTTGCGCCGCGGCGCTCCCCTCGTGGCTGGACGGATCCTCCCGGGTCAGACCCTGCTCATGAGCTCTCGGCGCGGCCTCCTGGGCCTGTCGCAGCAGCTGGGTGCCCCGCGCCTGCAGCGTCTCGAGAGGATCCTCGACACCCGCTTCAAAGCGCAGCTTCAGGGCCAGGGCTTCGCGGCCGAGTGCCCAGACGCCCGTGGACTTCGGCAGCAGGTCGGACTTCATCCACTCCAGGAATTTGGAGAGAGCTTCAAGGGCCGCCGCGCGTGCCTCGTCGAAGCGACGTCGCAGGCCGGGCTCCCTGACGGCTTCGAAGGCGGCGGGGAGTTTCGCTCTGACGACTTCCAGAAGCCCCCCGAAATTCTCGATCGCGGTCTCCGTGCAGAGCCTCGGAACTTGTTCGAGGTTCTCGCGGGCGGACTGGAGGAAGGATGTCACCTGCTCCAGGCGCGCGCTCAGGAATCCCAGGCGACGCTCGCCCGATTCGGGATCCCCCAAGGCGAGCGGCCAGAGCGCCCTGTTCAGCAAACTCGCGTAGTATCCCGGGTTCCGGGCCCACTCGCGGACGCCCTCGATCTCGTGAAGTTCCGCCCGCAGACGCAGTTCCAACACCTCCGCATCGGCGAGGTCGCTGGCGGGCAGATCCCCCCGGACGGCGGCTCCGAGCCGGAACAGCTGCTTTTTCAGCGCCTCCACACGCGAGGCGAGGTCGCTCTTCGAGACCCGGTCCAGCTGGCCGTCGTAGTCGTGGATCCCCAGAGCCCCCGCCTCGGTGGGATGGGTGGCGAGCCACCAGGACAGGGCCGCGTCCACGGCGGAATGGAAGCGGGGGGCGGTCGCGGCGCGGTCCTCGGGCATGGAGCCGGTGTCCGGGTCGCTCTCCGGATAGTAGAAACCGCAGGACAGCAGGGGCAGCGCGGCCAGCGCGGTGGCGAGTCTCAGGAGTCCATTCACGGCGGCGCCCAGCATAGGCCTCCCCCCACCGGGTGTCAACGCCGCCCGGCGGGCGCTCTCGCAAATCGCTTGTGCGGAGGGCCGCGCGCCACTAAACTTGGAGGGAATCCGGGCGCTGTCCCGGAGGCTTGGATCGAGGGAACAACCGTGAATCTAACGACACGCCTGCTGCTGCTGCTTGCCCTGGCCGCCGTCGTCCCCGCGTGCGGGGATTCGGGAAGCAGCGGAGGAGCCGGGGCCTCCGGCCCCGCAGCCTCCCCGGCATCGGGCGCCACGAGGACCGTGTCGCTGGCCGCCCTGGTGCCGGGAGACTCGAATTCGGAGGCGCCGGACGTCTCCAGCGACGGCCGCTACGTCTGCTTCCACTCCTACGCCTCCAACCTGGTGCCGAACGACACCAATTTCCGTCTGGACGTTTTCGTGAAGGATCTTCAGACGGGCGTCATCGAGCGGGTTTCGGTGTCCACCAACGGCGTGCAGGCCAACAGCGATTCCCTCAACCCCCGGATCAGCAACGACGGTCGCTACGTCGTGTTCAGTTCCTATGCCAGCAATCTGGTCCCCGGCGACACCAACGGCGTGCAGGACATCTTCGTCCGGGACCGGGTGGCAGGCACCACCATCCGCGTCTCGGTGGGCATTTACGGGCAATCCTACAGGGACAGCTACTTCCCGGAGATCTCCGGCAACGGCAAGACGGTCGTCTTCCTGAGCCGCGACGATTACCTGACGTCCAACGACTTCAGCGGCTACCCCGACGTCTTCGCCTACGACATGGGCACCGGGTATACGGAGCTGATCTCGGTCGGCTACTACGGATACGCCGACTACTACGGCGGCTGCAACAACCGGCCTGCCGTCTCGGAGGACGGATCCCGCGTCGCGTTCGCGAGCCAGGGGATGGAGATGACCAGCCCGCCGAAATACTTCTTCCCCTACACCTACTCCTCGGTGCACGTCTTCTTGAGGGATCGCAATGCCGGCACCACCACCCTGATCAACTCCCCGGACGGGATCAGCTACATCTACGCCAGCGCGATGGAACCGGCGATCTCCGACGACGGCACCAAGATCACCTTCTACAGCGAGGATTCTTCGAATTCCCTCGTCGTGGGAGCCGCCTCCGGCAACATCTTCCTCAAGGATCTGACGGCCAACACCCTTTCCGTGGCTTCCGCGGATTCCATGGGGAACTTCCTCAACGGTTCCGTCGTGAACTTGAGCCAGGTCACGAACAACGGGCAGGTCCTCTTCGGCGCTTACGACACGACGGTGGACCTGCCCTTGACCGTCACGGACCTCAACTTCAACTATGACATCCTGGTGAAGGACATGAGCTCCGGGGTCCTGGGGGACCTGTCCATCGTCTCCCTCAGCTCCTCCCTCGCCCTCTCGTCCTACGGGGCGTACGTCAGCTTCTGGCCCGAGTTCTACTACACCTATTACGGTTTCGACATCATCAGCAATTTTGCCGCCCTCAGCCCCTCCGGTCGCCACGTGGTGTTCGTCGCCCCGGGCCTGGATCTGGTCCCCGGGGACGTCGGCTACCCCCTGGATATCATCCTGCGGGACCGGGATGCGGACGAGAATTCCGTCTATGACGCCGTCACGGACGTGACCACCGGGATCACCTACCTGCCCGGCCTGACCAACGGCCACAACTTCAAGCCCTCCGTCTCCGACGACGGCACCTTGGTGGCCTTTGAATCCCTGGCCAGCACGCTGGTCGCCGGGGACGGCAACGGCGCGAAGGACGTCTTCGTCCGGGACACCGGGAGCGACGCCACCACCCGGATCAGCGTCAGCTCCGGCGGCACCCAGGGAGACGGCGACAGTGCCTCCCCCTCGATCTCGGCTTCGGGCCGCTATGTCGCCTTCAGCTCGAAGGCGACGAATCTCGTGGGCGGAGATCTCAACACCCTCCAGGATATCTTCGTTCGGGACCGCACCCTCCTCACCACGGTCCGGGTCAGCGTCGACACGGGCGGAGGCGACCCCAACGCCCCGTCTTCCGCGCCGGCGATCTCCGGGGACGGCACCCAGGTGGCGTTCGAATCGCTCGCCACCGACCTGGTGATCCCGGCGACGACCGCCCTTCGGCGCCATATCTACGTGCGGAATATCACGGCGGGTACCACGACCCTCATCTCCATGGACGCCGGCCTGACGGAAGGGGACGGGGACAGCTTCTCTCCGGCCATCTCCAGCAACGGCCGCTACGTAGTCTTCGCCTCCTTCTCGACCAATCTCGACCCGCTCGATCCTTCAGGAATCGCGAACATCTTTCTGGTCGACCGCGACCCGTCCCTCGACGGCCTCGACGGGGTCGACCGCAGCATCACCCGGATCAGCGTCGCTTCCGGCGGCGGCGTGGCCGACGGCGGCTCCTACAGCCCGGCGATCAGCGGCGACGGCAGCCGCATCGTGTTCGCTTCCGACGCCTCCAACCTCGTTTCCGGCGACGGCAACGGCACCCAGGACATCTTCCTTCGCGACGTGACCTCCGGCTCCACCAGCCGCGTCTCCCTCGGGGCCTCCGGCAACGAGGCGGACTCCGCGTGCGCCGCGCCTGCGATTTCGCGCGACGGCCGCATGGTGGGCTTCCAATCCATCGCCTCCAACCTGGTGGCCGACGAAAGCCTGGGCCTCCAGGACGTCTTCGTGCGCGACCTGACGCTCGGCACCACGGTCCGGGCATCCCTGTCCTTCGGGGGCGGCGAGGCCGACGGCGAAAGCTATTCGGCGGCCTTGAACGGCGACGGCGCCTACGTCGCCTTCTATTCCAATGCCACGAACATCCAGGACGGCGACGTCAACGGCTATGCCGACGTCTTCCTGAGAGGGCCGCTCTTCCCATGAGCCGTGGGACGCTCCTCGCCGCCCTGCTGCTCCTGGCCGGTTGCGCCTCGGCGACCGGCCCCTCGCAGAACGACGGCTGGATCCCCCTCTTCAACGGGAAGAACCTGGACGGCTGGACGCCCAAGATCCGGGGCTTCGCGCTGGGCGACAACCACCTCGACACGTTCCGCGTCGAGGACGGCCTCCTGAAGGTCTGCTACGACAAGTACGCGAAGTTCGACGAGAAGTTCGGCCACCTCTTTTACAAGGACGCCTACTCCAACTACCGGCTCCGGCTGGATTACCGCTTCGTGGGCGAGCAGTGCCCTGAAGGTCCGGGCTGGGCGTTTCGGAACAGCGGGGCGATGCTGCACGGGCAGGCGCCCGAGACGATGGCGAAGGACCAGTCCTTTCCCGTCTCCATCGAAGTCCAGCTGCTCGGCGGCAACGGCAAGGCCGAACGCTCCAACGCCAACCTCTGAACACCGGGCACGAACGTGGTGATGGGCGGTCAGCTCATCACGAGACACTGCACGAATTCCACGTCCAAGACCTATCACGGAGACCAGTGGGTCACGGTGGAGATCGAGGTGCGCGGCGGCAAGGGCTTCAAACATTACATCGACGGCCAGCTCGTCCTCGAGTACACGGAGCCCCAGCTGGACCCCAAGGACGCGGACGCCAAGAAGCTCATCAAGGACGGCAAGCTGCTCATCGAAGGCGGGTCCATCTCCCTTCAGGCGGAGAGCCATCCCGTCCAGTTCCGCAAGGTCGAGCTGAAGAAGCTGGATTAGGTCCGCAAACTCCAGCCCAGCTTCAGCAGGAGCGCCGCCACCACCGCCAGCAGCACCCCCCGCACCAGGCCCGGCCCGAACTTCAGCGTGAGATGGGCACCGATCCAGCCCCCCGCCAGCTGCGCCCCCGCCATCGGCAGCGCCAGCTTCCAGAGGATGTTCCCCTGGACCGCGAACAGCAGCAGGGCCGCCAGGTTGCTGGCGAAATTGACCACCTTGGCCTCGGCGGAGGCGTGCGGCAGACTGAGCCCCAAGAGCAGCGTGAACGCGACGATGAGGAAGGTCCCGGTCCCGGGGCCGAAAAAGCCGTCATAGGCGCCGATCACGAACGCCACGAGGGCCGCGCCCGCCACACGCTCCGGCCGGGGGCGCGTGGAAGGTCTCAGCAGGACCAGGGAGAGCCCGGCCAGCGCGAGCAGGATCATGATGACGGGCGTGAGCACTTCAGGCCTCAGGAAGCCCAGCAGCCAGGCGCCCAGGAGGGATCCCGCGAAGCCAAGAGGACCCATCCAGCGCGCCCGGGCGCCGGAGATCTGACCGCTGCGCGCGAAGCGCCACAGGGCGGCGCCAGAACCGAACACGGACTGCCCCTTGTTCGTGCCCAACGCCAGATGCGGCGGCAGACCGGCGAGCAGCAACGCGGGCAGCGTGAGCAGCCCGCCGCCCCCGCCGATGGCGTCGATGATGCCCGCCAGCAGGGCCGTGCCGCTCAGGAGCAGGATCTCGGTCATATAAAAAATCCCCGGCCCCCGCTCGCGCGAGGACCGGGGATTCTGAAATCCGCGGGTCTACTGCAGCGTGACGATCTCGTCCACGACGACGACCGAATAGCCTTCCCAGCCTTCAGGGTTCTTGATGAGCGTACCGTTCACGCCGATCAGTTTCCCGTAGAAGTCGTTGAAGCGGGTCAGCATCTTCTCATCCCCGTCCTTGATCCGGAGGAAGCAGACGATCTTCCCGCCCATGACCAGCTTGTGCGTGC
The DNA here is from genome assembly GCA_964619955.1 of uncultured Planctomycetales bacterium. Taxonomy (GTDB): domain Bacteria; phylum Planctomycetota; class MHYJ01; order MHYJ01; family JACPRB01; genus JACQFK01. The sequence continues at coordinate 45,373 of CAZUJF010000018.1, read as the reverse complement.
CGGGGCGCTTGAAGAGGATGCCGGTCGTGTCGATGTAGCCCTGCATGAGGGGGCCCTTCGGCTCCTCCTTGACGGGTTTCGACAGCTCCGCGATTTTCGCGTCGTGCAGCGCCTTCTGGGCGGCGATCTGCGCCTTCGTGCTCTCCCAGATCAGGCTGATGTCGCGATAACGCTTCAATCCGCTTTCCGCCCGGGCCTTGACGGATGCCGTCTTGGCCTGTCCGATGGCGCTTTCATAGGCGGACACCACGCGGGTGAAGTCCACCTGTTCGAGGCGCTTCTCGTTGATCTTGCGGCTTTCCTCATCCAGGAAGGAATCCGCCACCGCCAGCGTCGCCAGGGCTTCGGCGTCCTCGCCGTCGGCCTTGGGCGTCCGGCGGGCGCTTTCATCCTTCTTCGCGGCGACATTCGCCACGGACGCGTCGGCTTCCTTGCCCCCGCGGACGTACTTCTTGCCGATGAAGTACTTCACAGCGGCCGGCGCCTCGATCTTGAACCAGCCCATGTGCTCGGCGACGACCTTGACGGACTCGCCTTCCTTGAGCGTGCAGAGGACGTCCGCATTCACGCGGCTGTCCAGGCGGACGGGCACGTCGGCGGCGTTCGTGACCGCCTTGTCCCCTTCACGACGCACGTTGCGACCGAACACCCAGGCGGTGCTGCCCTTCGGGGGCAGGACCTGGAAATAATCGTCCTTTTCGCCGACGACGGTCACCTTCTCACCCAGGCCGAGGACGGAGGTGTTGATGCTCGCCCCGTCCGCCTTGGGGAACAGGCGCACGTTCAGCCGCTCGACGGAGATCTCCCCCTCGAACGGATACGAACGCTTCTCGAAGGCCGTCTGATCCTGTCCAGAGGCCTTCTTGGCCTCCTGGGCCGCCACACCGGCCGGAAGGACCGCCGAAATCGCCAGGATCGCCAACCACTCCTTTTTCATCGCTTGCCCCCTCTCACCTTAAAAATGAAAAATTCCCCGTCAAATTCAGGGTGTAAACCTACATGGATGGTCTTGAGTGAAGATGTGACTGCGGAAATGTACTCCATTTCCCCCCTCTAAATCGCCTTCTCTCAAGGCGTACAACCCGTCTCCGGAACCCTGGCGGTAAGCTGCTCCGCCGCGCCTAGTATAGCACGCTTATGGATGCGGTGTCGGATTTTCTTTAGATTCCGCTTTTTTCATCGAAGGGTCGATCTGAAGAGCGGCCGCCTGGACCGTTTCCTTGATGAACCCCTCCTTGAAGCGGCGGCGGGCCTCCGCATCCTGCCCCCGACGGGCATTCGCGAACTGGGCCTCGATGTTGTCCGGGCGGACCTGGGCGCTGTCCTCGAGGTAGACGACATAACTCGCGTCGCCCTTCCCCTGCCCCCTCAATTCGGCCCCCGGGACCACGGCCGCCTTGCCCGGGGCCAGCTGCCCCCCCTGGACCTGGCGGTTGATCGCCCCGCTCATGGCGTAGTCCTCGAGCCCCATGTCCGTGGAGCCGACCTTGAAATAGCGGGTCATGCGCCAGTCGATGCGCTGTTTGGCGCGGACGGAGCCGAAGCCCGCCGTATTGATCTCCTGGGCGACCTGTTCGGCCCGCTTCTGGATGCGCTTCTTGATCTGCTCCTTCTGGAGCTCCTTGACGATGTGGTCGCGGACCCGGTCCGAAACCCCCGGATCCAAGGCCTCGATCTTCCTGTTCAGGCGGAAGAGCGCGACGCCCTTGCTGGTCTTGACCGTCTTGGAGATGTCCCCGCGGCCGCGGCCCGTCTCGAAGGCCCACATCGCGAGGTTGCTGTTCGCGCCGACCGTCTTCTCTACTTCCTCCACCCGCCGGCGGTCGAACGGAAGCGTGATGTCGTGCACCAGGTCGATGTTCTGCGCCTTGAATTTTGCCTTGAGCTGGTCGAAGGCGTCGTCCGGATACACGTTCTTGTTGGCCACGACCAGGGCGCCCAGCTCGACGTCGACCTTGGCCATGAGCTCGGCCGCCTTCTTCTCGGCGGCCTGGAGGCGGATCTTCCCGGGGATCTCGGCCTTCACCTCGTCGAAGGACTTGTACTCGGGCTTTTCGTCCTCCTTGTGCGCCTCCCCGGGCTCGTGGTGGTGCTCCTTGGCGAATTCCGCCTTGTGCTCGTCGTAGTACTTCTTCACGTCGTCCGCCGAGGGCTCCGCGATCCCCTTCAGGAGCGGCTCGAACTCCGCCATCAGGTAGGAGGCCTGGACCTTCTGGGGGACCTTGTACTTCTCCCTGTTCTTGCCGTAGTACGCGGCCACCTCGTCGGTGGTCGACGGACGCACGAATTTCGCCGCGTCGTCGGCTTCGAAGGCGGCCGCCCAGACGCGGGCCACCTTCTGCTCGCCGAGCACGCGGCCGTAGACCTCGTCGTAGGAGGCGAACTCGGACTCCTCGATGAGATCCAGGAACTTCCGGATGATCACGGCGTCCTCGGCCCAGCCCTTGATCGCGAGCGGGGAGGTCCTCAGGACGTCCCGCGCGATCTGCCCCATGATCCCTTCGTTGTAATCGTAGCTCTGGGTGAACTTCTGGTAGACCTCCCGGAGCAGCAGCAGGACCTCCCGCTCGGTGGCCTGGATCCCGTGGACCTTGGCCTCCTGCAGCAGGATGAGGTTCTCCCAGGCCTGCTCCGACAGCTGGGCGGGCGTCGGGGGCGGCACCTGCATGTAGCGCATGTACTGGACCGGGATGGGCTCGTATTTGCCCCACCAGTAGCTGGCGCCCGCGCGCTCCAGGGCCCGGCCATACGCGGCCTTCGAGATTTTCGTCGATCCGAAAATAACCCCGGCCTGTCCCTGCGCCTCCTCGTCCTGTTCGGGACCGCCGCCGCCCATGTATCCCCAGAGGACGAGGGGCAGCACCATCGTGGCGATGATGAAGATGAAGAGGCCGCGCGTGGACTTCTTGACGAATTTCTGAAAGTCGAAGCTCATTTGACTTCTTCCGGCCGGGGAAGATCCTCGAGAGAATTGATGCCGAACGTGTCCAGGAACTCCTTGGTCGTGCCGTAGGTCAGCGGCGATCCGGGAACCTCGTCCCGGCCCGCGATTTTCACCAGGCTCCGCTCCATCAGGGCCCGGACCAGGTCGCCCGACGCCGCCCCGCGGATGGCTTCGATGTCCACCCGCTTGATGGGCTGCTTGTAGGCGATGATGGCCAGGGTCTCCAGGGCCGCCGCGGACAACTTCCGGTCCGCCTTGGCCTTCTTGAGTTTTCCGATAATATCGGCGTGTTCCGGACGAGTCAACAGCTGCCACCCTCCGGCGATCTCCTGCAGGAGGAAGGCCCGGCCCGTGTCGTCATACTCCTTCTGGAGGGAGGCCAGCGCCTCCTTGATCTCCTCGGGTTTCGACGCCGGGAAGAGGTCCTTGAGGCGGCCGACGCTGATGGGTTCGTCGAGGGTGAAGAGGACGGCCTCCAGCCCGCGCTTCAGCTGATCCACTGGGCCGCCCCTTTAGCAAAGTAGGTCAGGATGAAATCGGCCCCGGCCCGCTTGATGGAGGTGAGGACTTCGAGAACGACCTTCTTCTCGTCGACCCACCCTCTCTCCGCCGCCGCCCGGATCATCGCGTATTCGCCGCTCACGTTGTACGCGGCCATTGGACAGGCGAATTTCTCCTTGGCGCGCCGGAGGATATCCAGGTAAGCCAGGGCCGGTTTGACCATGATTATATCGGCCCCCTCCTTCAGATCAAGGTCGATCTCCCGGAGCGCCTCGTCCCCGTTCGCCGGGTCCATCTGGTAGGACTGCCGGTCGCCGAACTTCGGGGCGGACTCCGCCGCCTGCCGGAAGGGCCCGTAGAAGGCGCTCGAATACTTCGCGGCGTACGAGAGGATCGTGGTGTCCGGCAGCGCCTCCCGCAGGGCCCCCACGACGCCGTCCATCATGCCGCTCGGCGCCACGATGTCCGCCCCCGCCTCCACCTGGGAGACCGCGACCTTCTGCAGGAGCGGCAGCGTCGAGTCGTTGTCCACCTCGCGCCCCTTGATCAGGCCGCAATGCCCGTGGTCCGTGTATTCGCAGAGGCAGACGTCGCCGATGACGAGCAGTTCCGGGACCGCGTCCTTCAGGGCCCGGATCCCCTGCTGGACGATGCCGTTGCGGGCGAAGGCCCCGCTGCCCTTCGCGTCCTTCGCCTCGGGAATCCCGAAGAGGATGACGGACTCCACCCCCGTCTTGTGGAGCGCACGGGCGTCCTTGACGAGTTCGTCGACGGAGAGCTGGAACTGGCCCGGCATGGACGCGATCGGCGTGCGCCGGCCGCGCCCCGGACGCACGAAGTAGGGCATGACGAAGTCGTCCGGCGCGAGCTGCGTCTCCCGCACGAGGCGGCGCAGCTGGGGCGTGCGGCGCAGGTTTCGAAGTCGAAGCTTCATGTCCGTTTCTTCCCGTGTTGGACGATGGCCTGGATCAGGGCCTCGAAGGTATATCTTTTCGGGACGACGGTCACCCTCAATCCCGCCTGCCGGGCCGCCTTCGCCGTGATCGGGCCGATGCAGGCCACTTTCGCACGCACAGGCCGGGTGCCCATGGCCTCCATGAAGTTCCGGACGGTCTGGGCGCTCGCGAAGGTCACCCAGTCCGCCCCGTCGACGGCCTCCACGTTCTCGGGAGCCACCTTGTCGATGCGGTAGAGTACGAGGTTCGTGACCTTCGCGCCGCACTTCGAAAGCACCTTCTCGAAATCCGGGTTCATCTTGTCCGCGCCCGGATGGAAGACGCGGGCCCCGCGGACGCCCTCGGAGGCGAGCTCCTTCGCGAGCGAGCGGCTCGTGAACTCGGCGGCCACGAGATCGGCCTTCACGCCGCGGTCCAGCAGCGCGCGCGCCGTCTGATCCCCCACCGCGCAGACCTTCATGCCCCCGAGGCTGCGAACGTCCCCGGCCAGGTTCGGGAAGAAATAATCGACCGCCGTCCGGCTCGTGAAGGCCACGTGCGTGTAGCCCTCCAGGCGGATCGGGCGCACCTTGACGGGGCGGATGCGGATGGTGGAGAAGACCGCCGTCTCGGCCCCGAGGGCCTCGAAGCGGCGCGCCAGTTCGCTGGATTGTTCGCGGGCGCGCGTGACCACGACCTTCTGGCCGAAGAGCGGCTTCTTCTCGAACCAGCGCAGGCGGCGCTCCAGGTCCACCGTGCGGCCGATGATCGTCACGACCGGAGGCGACATCCGGGACGCCCGGGTCGACAAAGTCGCCAGCGTCGCCCGAATCGTCCGCTGCCGGGGCGTGGTGGCCCATTGGATGGCGGCGGCGGGCGTCTGCGGATCCCAACCCGTGCGGATCAACTGCTGCGCGATGGCGGGAAGGGCTTTCAGACCCATGTAGAGGACGATCGTGCCGCGGCGCGGCAGGTCTTCCGCGCGGAAGCCGCCCTCCTTCGTGTGGCCGGTGACGAACGTGACCTGGGAGGCCGAGTCCCGATGCGTGAGCGGAATGCCCGCGTAGGTGGAGGCCCCGATCGCCGCGGTGACGCCGGGGACCACCTCGAAGGCGATGCCCGCCCGGCGCAGCGCCTCGGCCTCCTCGGCCCCGCGGCCGAAGATGTACGGATCGCCGCCTTTCAAGCGGACGACGCTCCGCCCGGCACGGGCTTCGGCCACCAGGAGGCGGTTGATCTGCGGCTGTTCCAGCGTGTGGGAGTCCGAACGTTTGCCTGCATAGACCGCCCGCGCCTGGGGGGCGAAGTCGAGGAGCTTGGGGTTGACCAGGTGGTCATACACGACGACGTCCGCCGTCCGGAGCAGGTTGAAGCCGCGCAACGTGATGAGTTCGAGATCTCCGGGACCGGCCCCGACCAGGTACACGATCCCTTTGCGGTTTTTGCGCGGCACCGGGCCACTATAAGCGCTGGGGGGATCAAGTCAACCCTTGCCTCCCGGGGAGCCCCGGGCTAAGGTCAGGTCCATGGTCGCCCGAACGCTGAGCCTCTGGGTCCTTCTCCTGGCGGGATGCGGCACGCTGCCCGCCGCGGCGAAGCGCCCACCGAACATCGTGCTGATCCTCGCCGATGACCTGGGCATCAACGACCTCGGCTGCTACGGCCGGAAGGATCAGCGGACGCCGCAGCTCGACGCCCTGGCGGCCCAGGGGTTCAGATTCAGCAGCGCGTATTGCGCGCAGCCGATCTGCTCCCCCTCCCGCGCCGCCCTGCTGACGGGGAAAAGCCCCGCGAGACTTCACCTCACCACGTACCTGCCCGGCCGCGCGGACGCCCCCTCCCAGCGACGGCTGCATCCCGTGATCCGGCAGGCGCTTCCCCTGGAGGAACGGACGCTGGCGGAGCATTTGAAGGAAGCGGGATACGCCACGGCGGCCGTCGGCAAATGGCATCTGGGGGGCAAGGGCTTCGGTCCCGCGGAACAGGGCTTCGACACGGTCTTCCCCGGCCAGGCCGGCACCCCACCCGGTCCCGAGGAAGGCGGCAAAGGGGAGTTCGGCCTCACCCGGCGCGCCGTGCACTTCATGCGCGAGCAGCGAGATCGGCCCTTCTTCCTCTATCTCGCCCACCACACGCCGCACATTCCCCTGGCCGCGCGCCCCGACCTCGTCGAGAAGCATCGAGACGCCTTCAATCCGCTCTACGCCGCCGTCATCGAATCCCTGGACGCGTCCGTCGGCCTCCTGCTCGCGGGCCTGAAGGAGCTGGCGCTGGAAGACGACACGCTGGTCATGTTCACGTCGGACAACGGCGGCCTGCACGTCCCCGAACTGAAAGAGGACGCCCCCACGCACAACAGCCCCTACCGTGCCGGGAAAGGGTTTCTCTACGAGGGCGGCCTGCGCGTGCCGCTGCTCCTCCGCTGGCCCGGCCGGATCGCGGGCGGGACGCTCTGCGACACTCCCGTCATCAACACCGACTTTCTTCCCACGCTGCTGGACTTGGCCGGAGCGCCCGGCCCCGCCGGCCTCGACGGCGTGAGCTTCGCCCCGCTTCTGAGCGGAGGCCCCCTGAAGCCCCGCACCCTCTACTGGCATTTCCCCCACTACACCAACCAGGGCAGTCGTCCCGGCGGAGCGCTGCGGGAAGGCCCCTGGAAGTACGTGGAGTATTTCGACGGCGGAGATCCGGAACTCTACAACCTGGACCTGGATCCGGGGGAGCTCAGGAACCTCGCCTCCGGAAGAGAGGAACAGACCCGGGCCTTCGGGCAGGCGCTGCAGGCCTGGCGGCGCTCGGTCGGGGCCCAGGAGACCGCGCCCAATCCCGCCGTGCAGGAGGGCCTGTACCGGAAGCTCTACCAGGAAACCGACGTGTCGAGACTGACGCCCGGGGCCCGTTCCGCGGACCTGACGCCGGGACTCCGGGAATGGCGCCGTCTCATGGACAAACGCCCATGAATTTCAGCGCCGGCATCCTCGCGGGAGGCCGCAGTTCGCGCATGGGCTCGAACAAGGCGCTGCTTCCCTTCCGGGGGCGTCCGCTGATCCGGCATCAGATCGACGTGCTCGCACCGCTGACCGGCGATCTCATGATCGGCGCGAACGACCCCGGGACCTACGAAGCGTTCGGCGTCCGGGTGGTCCCCGATGTGCTTCAAGAACCCTGCGCGCTCACCGGCATCCATGCGCTGCTCGCGGCCGCCGCGCATCCGTTCGTCTTCGTCGCCGCCTGCGATCTTCCGTTCCTGAACCGCGACCTGATCCGGCACCTCCTCGCCCAGGCCGGGGACGCCGACGCCGTGCTTCCCCTCGGCCCCCGGGGTCCGGAGCCGCTGTGCGCCGTGTATTCGAAACGCTGCCTTCCCGAAATCGAGCGCGCCGCCGCGGCCGGTCTCTGGAAGGCCACCGCGTTCCTCCGGGGACTTCGCGTCCGGGAGCTGCCGATCCCCGAGGGGCAGTGGCTCGTGGACGGCCGTTCCCCTCTTTTCAACGCCAACACTCCCGAGGAATGGCGGGACGCCAGCAAATCCAGTTGATCGTCCCGGAGGGGCGTGCTAAACTTCCCCGCCAATTCCCGAGGTCAGGAGAGCAATTGGGCCAGACCGCCGCTTCCCTCAAAGGACTCTACGAACCGATCCAGGCGGAAATCGACCGCTTCGAGATCCAGCTCCGCAAGGAACTGGAGCACGAGAACCCGTTCGTCACGCATCTGCTCGACCATTCGCACAAATTCCAGGGGAAACGCGTCCGTCCGGCGCTGCTCCTGCACAGCGCCCTGATCCTGGGCGGGACGGTGCGCGACCTCCACATCTCGCTGGCCGCGGTCGTGGAGATGCTGCACACGGCGACGCTCGTGCACGACGACGTGCTCGACGAGGCCCTGCTCCGGCGCCAGGTGAAGACGATCAACAACGCCTGGGGCAACGAGGCCTCGATCCTCTTCGGCGACTACCTCTTCGCCAAAGCCTACACGCTCGCCGCGAAACTGCATCACCGCGACGCCAACATGATCCTGGCGAAGACCGTGGAGGACATGTGCGTCGGCGAGCTCTGGCAGATCTCGACGAAATTCAACCTCGACCTCGACGAGGCCCAGTACCTGAAGGTCATCCAGGGGAAGACCGGCGCCCTCTTCGCCACCGCGTGCCGTCTCGGCAGCGTGGGCAGCGAGGCCGCCCCCGACGCCGTCGACGCCCTGGCGGCGTTCGGGAACGCGTTCGGCACCGCCTTCCAGATCATCGACGACTGCCTCGACATCACGGGCGACGAGGGCGAGATGGGCAAATCGCTCGGCACGGATCTCGACAAGGGCAAGCTGACCCTGCCGGTGATCAAGCTGCTGCGCGACGCCTCCCCCGCCGAACGTCGCGAACTTCAGGACGTCCTCTCCTCCCCCGGGGGCGCGCTCCGCCGCAAGGAGGTGGTGCTGCGCAAGATCCGGGAGCGGGACATCCTTTCGTACTGCACCCGCCGCGCGGGCGAATTCGTGGAAGCCGCCAAGGCCGGATTGAGGCGTTTCCCCGACTCCCCCAGCCTCGAGTGCCTGCTTTCCCTCGCGGACTTCGTGCTCGACCGCCGGGTCTAGCGCCCCCTCCTCCCCGGCGGTCATCGCCGGCACCGATTCCCCGCTCCATGCGGTATACTGCCGGACGAGCATGAAGCTGGTCAAAACCGACGAGGCGAAACCCGGGCAGAAGGTCGCCCGAGACGTCACCGACCTGCGGGGCAATCTGCTGTTCAAGTCCGGCACCGCGCTCACGCCCGAACTGGTCGCCGCCTGCCGCCAGCGGAACATCTCGCATCTCTTCCTCGAGGACGAGGCCGACAGCTCGGTCGGCGCCGCGGATCTCGAATCGCGGCGGGAGGCCCTGATGCGGGACGTGGACCGCCAGTTCGCCGGAACCGGCGACGGCGAAGCCATGCTCGCGCTCAAAGAGGCCGCCAAGCGTCATCTGAACGCCCGTGCCCTGAAACCCTAGGTCCGGATCGAAGCATGCACTCCGCCAGCACGCAGCAGGTCCAGGATCGGGTCCGCAAGCTCGTCGAACGGGTCCAGGGACTCCCCACCCTGCCGTCGATGCTCAACAACATCAACCAGATGGTCCTCAATCCGAAGACGTCGGCGAAGGATGTGGCCCAGATCATCTCCAGCGACCCCTCCCTGACCTCCAAGGTGCTCCGGGTGGTGAATTCGTCCTTCTACGGCTTCCCCAACCGGATCACGACCGTCACGCACGCCATCGTCATCCTCGGCTTCAACACCATCAAATCCATCGTCCTCTCCTCCACGATCTTCGACGTCTTCCGGCGCTCCGCCCGTCCGGGGGATTTCGACCGCGCGGAATTCTGGAGGCACTCGATCGGCTGCGGCGCCGCCGCCAAGGTGATCGGCCGGCGGCTCAACTACCCGATGCTCGAGGAGCTCTTCATCGCCGGCCTCCTGCACGACGTCGGCAAGATCGTCATGGACCAGTTCCTGCCGGACAAATTCGCGGAAGTCGTCGCGCTCGTCCGCGAGCGGGACATCCTCATCCACGAGGCCGAGTCCCTGGTCCTGGGCGCCACCCATGCGGACGTCGGGGCCTGGCTCTTCGAGAAGTGGAACCTCTCCAAGGGCCTCACGGAGACCACCCGCTGCCATCACAACCCCGCCCTCGCGGGGGAGAACCAGCGTTTCGCCGGCATCGTCCACCTGGCCGACATCCTCGTGAGGGCCATCCGTTTCGGGAACGGCGGCGACGGCAAGATCCCCGCGCTGAGCGACGCCGCCTGGAAGGATCTCGGCCTCCAGACCGCCGATTTCGACGACCTGCTCTCCTCCACGGGACAGGAAATCGACAAGGCCATGGTGTTCCTCGACTTCATCAAATGAGCCCCCGTTCGTTTTCCGGAGGCCCCTGACATGGCCGCAGAAGTCCCGCGCACCGAATCGGGCATCTTCCGGGCGGTTCAGCCGTCCCCGGAGGTCGTCGAGCTGCAGGACATCGTCTCCCGGATGTTCCTGCTCCAGGATCCGGCGGAGATCGTCGCGCTCACCATCCAGGCCGCCCAGCGCTACACCCGCGCCCGCAGCGCCCAGGCGTTCCTCTGCGACGAGGAGAAGCGCTTCGCGGACACCTCCCACGCCCTCTTCCCGGAGAAGGCCGTGCTCGAGTACGTGCTGGAGCAGGCGCGCCCCATCACGGTCCCGCACGGGACCGGATGGATCACGGCGTTTCCCCTGCGGACGGCGCAGGGGCCCGTGGGGATCCTCGTCCTCGACGTGACGGACTGCGCCGAGGAGATCGCGCGGATGAACCTCGAACCCGTCGCCGTGCTCTCCGGCCAGGCCGCCGTGATGCTCCACAACGCGCAGCGGGTCTCCCGGTCCATCGGCGAATCCACCCTGCTCTCCAACATCCTCGACTCCATCACCAACGCGATCGTGACGCTGGACAACGAACACCGCGTGACGCGCCTGAACCGCAACGCCATGGCGATGCTCGAATTGTCCTCGGAGGTCGTCGGCCGTCCGGTCCAGGAGGCCCTGCAGCCCGACGTGGCGAGGGCGGTGGACGACCTGCTCCGGGAGACCGAGCAGATGGGCTTCGCCATGGAGAAGATGATCAGCGCCCGCCTGGCGCAGGGGCTGGAGCTCCACATCGCCGTCTCGATGTCCGTGCTCCGGGACGAATCCTTCGCCCCCCTGGGGCGGATCCTGGTCTTCCGGGACATGACCGCCTCGAGGGAGCTGGACCGCCTGCGGCGCCTGGACACGATGAAAAGCGAGTTCGTCGCGAACGTGTCCCACGAACTCAAGACCCCGCTGACGTCCATCAAGGCCTACACGGAGGCCCTCCTGGACCTCGCCGGCGAGGGTCAGATGAGGGATTTCCTCAAGGTCATCGACGAGGAATCCGACCGCCTGCTCTACCTCATCAACGACCTGCTCAACGTCTCCCGCATCCAGTCCGGCAAGATGAAGATGCATTTCACCCTCACGCCGCCGCGCGAGATCGTGGACGAGATCCTGAGCATCTCCAAGGTGAATTCGCCCAAACACACCCTGGCCCTCGAGATCGCGGACGGCCTCCCTTCGATCCTCCTCGACAAGGAGAAGATGAAGGAGGTGATGATCAACCTGGTCTCCAACGCGATCAAGTACAGCCCCGACGGCGGACGGGTCCGCGTCGCGCTCCGGCTCGAGGAGGGGAACCTGAGGATCGAGGTCCAGGACCAGGGGCTCGGGATCCCCGCCGAGCACCAGGCCAAGCTGTTCCAGGCCTTCTACCGCGTGGACAACTCCGCCACCGCGCTCATCCCCGGAACCGGGCTGGGCCTCGTCATCGTGAAGGCCATCGTCGAGCACCACGGCGGCCGCATCTGGTTCGAAAGCGAGGTCGGAAAGGGCACGACGTTCCACCTCCTCATCCCCGTGCGGCGCGAAATCGGGGCGCAGCAGAAGGGGAGCCAGATGGGATCGATGGCGGAGGGCGCCTGAGCGGGGTCAGTCGCGCGCGTACGCCAGCAGGCTGACCTTCAGCGAATGGAAGAGGCGCTCCCCCGGCGGATTGATGTTCTCGACGTGCAGCGGGGACAGGCCGCCCTTCTCCCAGACGGCATGGTCCGGCGACATCGGATTGATCACGTTCGTGTTGTAGTCGCGCCAGGACCGGACGCGGACGATGAACCTGCCCGGGCCGTCCCGCAGGATCTCCGCCTCGAGGCGGCTGCGGGCCCCCTCCCCCTGGTACTGCCTCAGCATGAGCTTCCATTCGGAGCTGATCTTCCACGGCGTGTCGGCGAGATCCCGCACCTCGTGATCCTGGCGGAACATCGCCTCGCGCACCTTCCGCGCCAGATCGGCGTGGGGCATCTTCACCGACGGCAGGTCGTACCAGGGGCTGACGTTGCGGTTTTCCGTCTCCGGCGGAGGCTGCTCCATCACCAGACACGAGGAGAGCAGCGGAACCGCCAGGAGCAGGGCCATGCGGTGCATCCCGGGATGCTAGCACAGGGCGGCCGTCAGGGGAAGCCGGGGGCTCCCGCCGGATTCCGGCTTCAAAGAGCGGTCCGCTTCAGGTAAGGTCGCGGCATGGACAGCCCCGCCGCCCCCCGCCGTCTCCGCTACGACGTCGTCATCCTGGGCGGCGCCGTCGCCGGAGCGTCCACCGCCCTGCTCCTCCGGCGCCGCCGTCCGGAGCTGAGCGTCCTTCTCATCGAACGGAATCCGAAGTTCGACTGGAAGGTCGGCGAGTCCACCGTGGAGATGTCCGGGTTCTTCTTCGCCCGGGTGCTCCGGCTCTACGACTACCTGTCGCGCGAGCAGCTGCCGAAGCAGGCCTTCCGCTACTGGTTCCACAACGGCGACGTCCGCTCGATCCGCGAGGCCACGGAGGTCGGGCCCTACCAGCTGTCGCGGCTGCCCTCCTTCCAGCTGGACCGGGCCAAGTTCGACGAATACCTCCTCGATCTCGCCGTGCGGGAAGGCGCGGAGCTCTGGCGGCCCGCCAAGGTGACGTCGGTGCAGCTGCCCGAGGAGCTCGGCGCTCCGGAGGGGCGCCTCAGCGTCGAGAAGGACGGGCAGGTCATGGAGGTCGACGCCGGCTGGATCGTCGACGCCTCCGGCCGTTCCTCGATCATCGCGCGCAAACGGGGCTGGCTCAAACCCCTGGAATCGCACCCCACGAGCTCCATCTGGGTGCGCTACCGCAACGTCAAGGATCTCGACGGCGCCGCCCTGTCCGGGCATGAGCGCGACGATCCCTGGGCCCGCCGGACCGTCGTCAGCCGCCGTCTCGCCACCAACCACTTCGTCGGCTACGGATACTGGATCTGGTTCATTCCGCTCCAGGGGGGGGAGACCAGCGTCGGCGTCGTGTGGGACACGCGCCTGGTGGAGCCGCCCGGGACATCCGCCGGAGAGCGCCTCGCCTGGTTCCTCCAGGAGAATCCCCTGACCCGGGAGCTCCTGGAAGGCGCCACGGTGGTGCCCGACGACCTCCGCCAGTACGCCCAGCTCCCCTACCTGATCGACAAGGTCGCCGGCCCCGGCTGGTCGCTGGTCGGCGACGCCTGCGGCTTCATCGACCCTTTCTACAGCCCCGGGCTGGACAACATGGCCTACTCGGTTTCGTGGACGCTCGAACTCCTGCGGCTCCGCAAGGAGGCGCCGGATGCCGCCGCGTTCGCGGAACAGGTCCGGCGCCACGACGAGGCCTTCCGCCGCTACCTCAGGCTTCTGTACGGGACGATCTACCAGGACAAGTACGTCGTCATGGGCGACTACGACACGATGATGATCGAATTCCTGCTGGACACCTCCGTCTACTATTTCCTGCTGGTCATGCCCGCCTACTGGTGGAGCGAGAAGCGACTGCTCGCCCCGCCGTTCTATCCCAACGGCTCGCAATACGTCTATCCGCTCATGAAGCTGTATCACCGCCGGGCCGTCGCGATCGCCCGCCGGAAGCAGAAACTGGGCGTCTACGGGCGCCGCAATGCGGGACGCTACCTGAAGCTCCTGGGCTTCGAACTCGGATTCCGCAGCGTCCGCATGTTCTTCTGGGGGCTGGGATTCTGGATGCGGGCCGAAATCCGCCACTGGCTGAGCTTCGTGTTCAAACCCCGGCCGATGAAGACCGCCCCGCCCCTCCCCCAAAGGCCCCCCGCGGCGCCCGTCCCGCCGCCCCGGGACGCCGATTCCCCGCCCGCGTCCGCCTGATTCAGGGCAGCGTCACGCTCGAGGCGACCAGCAGCCCCGTGATGAGCGGCACCCGCCCGCCCGGACTCGCCGGGTCGAACTCGATCAGCCGTCCCGGTTCCTGCTCGAGGATGAGCGTGTTGCCGTCCTCCAGGCGGAGGGCCTGCACCGGCTTCGAAAGCCCGCCCAGCCGCCACACCTCGTTCGAAGCGCCGTCCAGCTCCAGGACCGCGCCCCGCAGGTGATCCGTGATCAGCGTGTGGCCGTTCTCGAGTCGTTCCGCCCGCCAGGGACGGATCTGTCCCTTGAGATCCGCGCGCCAGACCTCCTTCCAGTCCCGGTCGAGCTCGAAGACCGCCGAGGTCGAGGCCACCAGGAAATTACCGTTGTCGAGGCGCTGCAGCGACTGGGGGAGCTGGACCGGGTGCGTCCGGAGGCGCTTCCGGGCGGGGTCGTATTCCGCGATGTGCCCCGCATGGTGTTCGGCCACGACGGTGTTCCCCCCGGGAAGGCGGAGCACGTCGTAGGGATAGTTCAGCTCGTTGAGCGACCAGACCAGGTCGCCTCCGGATTTTCCGCGGGGGCACACCTCCAGGACCTGGCCGCTGTGGGGACAGGCCATCAGGATGTTCCCGTTCTCGAGCCTCCGGCCGATGCGGACCTCCCGGTCGCCTTCCCGGTACTGCCAGAGCTCCCGCCCCTGCCGGTCGAACTCCCGCAGCCCCGTGCTTTCGCCGATGAGCAGGTTGCCCTCGCCGGCGCGCGCCTGCGTCACGAAGGCCAGCGAGCGCAGCTGCGATTTCGGAAGCTCCACGCTCCCCGTCAGGTGCGAGAAGATCTTCACCGCCCCCGCCGAGACGGACTCGATCACGCCCGGCCAGCCGCTCCCGTCCCGGAGCTTCACCCGGACGTACAACCCGGGGGGCAGGTCCGCCCCCGTCTCCCGGGAGCGGAGCAGGATCCGCTTCACCGCCGCGCGTTCGAAGACCCTCGGCTCCCCGGATTCCAGCTGGAACGACACCTGGGCCCCCACCGAGACCAGCCGTCCATAGTCCAGCACGATCTCGCGCCGCGGCGGCCGGCCTCCGGCCTGCCCTTCCTCCGTCTCGCGCACCAGCACGTCCGAGGATCCCGGCTTCAGTTCCGGCATCGGCAGGGTGGGCGCGGACAGCATCAGCGCCCGCAGCAGCCCGGGGCGGAGCAGCACCCGTCCCCAGGCCCCCTGGAACCTCGCGCCGCGCTCGTCCAGGGATTCCAGTCTTCCGTGGAACATCCCCCCGTGGGCCGTTTGCACCTGCTCGGGGCTGCGGGGGACGGGGGCGCCGGCCCCCTCGGCTCCGAAGCGGATGCGCACGAGTTCCTCCTGGAAGAACTCCCGCACGAGCCCCGAGGCGAGGCGCACGCGGAGCGTCCCCTGGACGCTGCAGTCCTGCAGCTCGCCCTGGATTTCCGAGCGGTCCGCCAGCAGCAGCCGCTCCCCCGCGCCGGCCGCCTGCAGGCCCAGGAGCAGCGCTCCGATCAACATTCGATCCTCCGGCCCGTATTATGGACTCCCGACCCTCCCCTTCATACAATACGCGGCCTATGGCCCGCATCAATATCAGCGACGGCACCACCCAGCGGACGGTCGAACTCGGCGACGCGGTTTCGATCTGCGGACGCGCCCCCGAGAACAAGATCGCCATCGAGGACAAGCAGGCTTCCCGGAAGCACTGCCAGATCGAGAAGACCGATCTGGGCTACAAGGTCGTCGACCTCGAAAGCCGCAACGGCACGCGCGTCAACGACCGGCAGGTCAACCAGGCCCTGTTGCGTCCCGGCGACAAGATCCAAATCGGAAAACACGTGCTCACGTTCGAGGATCCCGCCTGGAAGGAGCCGTCCGCGGACGTGGTGGCCCGGCTTGCCGCCGCGGAGCCGGCGCCCTCCCCGCTCCCCAAGGCGGTCGAAACCGCCAAGCCCGCGGCCGCGCCCTCCGAGGGGGAGGCCCGGAACACGCGCCGGAAGACGGGGCACACCACGGCCATCCACAAGATCGCCCGGACGGAGATGCGCAAGGAGCAGCAGACGCTGACCCTGGTGGCCGTGGGGGCCGGCATCTTCATCTTCATCCTCATCGTGCTCATCGCCTTCTCCGGGGGCGGCGGCGAACCCAAGGGCCAGAAGCAGGCCCAGGACCTGCTCACGCAGGCGCGCCAGTTCGCGTCCGCCCAGCGCTACGACCAGGCCATCGCGACCCTCGCGAAGATCGGCCCCGAACAGAAGGCCCTCTACGGCCAGGCCCAGAATCTCATGCGGCAGATCGAACTCCAGCAGGCCGCCAAGTCGGGCCCCAGCTCCGAGGCCGAACGCAAGGACTTCGACGAGCTCTACGATTTCGCCGAAAAGAACCGGACCAACCCGGGCACGTTCGAGCGGCTGGCGACGATGTGCGAGGACTTCCGGAAGAAGTACCCGAAGACCGGGTTCCTGTCCAAGGTCGACGAATACCACCGGCTCGCGATCGACGGCCGCAAGGCCGCCCGGCGCGGGGATCTCGTGGAATCCGAGAAGCAGACCCAGGAGGACCTCAAGCGCCAGGACTTCGCCTCGGCCCTCAAGCGGGTCAAGGGGATGCTCGCCCGCTACAACGACGAGCCCGAGGTGCGGGAACGCCTCGTCAAGCTGCAGGACGACGTCACCGACAAGGCCAAGACGTTCTTCCAGGTGAAGAAGGCCGAGGCGGAGGACCTCAAGCAGCGCGCCCGCAAGGACGAGGCGCGCGCGGTCTACCAGGCCCTCATCGGCAGCCTCGGCACGGGCAGCGTCCCGGAATTCGAGGACTACTGCAAGATCGCCAAGAACCTCCTCGAGGCGATCCAGTAGCCGGCGCGCCGCCGTGATGGAACACCGCTTCAGCACCCGCGTCCGCTACGGCGAGACCGACCAGATGGGGGTCGTCTACCACCCCAACTACCTGGTCTATTTCGAAATCGGCCGCACCGAGCTCATGCGGAGCCGCGGCGTGCCCTACGGGGAGCTCGAACGAAGGGGCCTCCTGCTCGTCGTGACCGAGGTTGCCGTCCGCTACCGCTCCGCCGCCCTCTACGACGAAGTCCTGGAGGTCTTCACCCGCGTCGACTCCCTCGGGAAGGCTTCGATCCGCTTCACCTACCGGGTCTGCGGCACGGACGGCCGCCTCTGCGCCGAGGGGAGCACCGATCTGGCCTCCCTGGACGCCCGCAAGAACCCCGTCCGCCTGCCCCCGGAAATCGTCGCCCTCCTTGGAAAAACCTGAAGGAACGGGCCCCTGGCCCACGTCCCTATACCGGGGAGCCGGGGGCGGTCTTTTTGATGACAGCCCCCCGCCCTCCCACTATAATCGTCGGGTCGATTCTGGGAACCGGATCCTCATTGTCGGAGCTTCTACCATGACGCGGATGCTCTCCTTCGCCCTGGCCTTCACGGTCGCCGGCGCCGCGCTGGCGCAGGACAACGATCCGGACCGGAAGAAGACCTCCATGGCCCTCCTCCTCGAGGGCCTGCGCGCCGAGGAGGGCAAGCCCGCCAACCTCGCCCTGGCCATCGCGAAATTCAAGAAGTCGTCGGCCCGGGCCAAGGAGGAGAAGAACGAGGCGGTCGCCGCCGAGGCGCTCGGCCGCCAGGCCCTCGCCAACGAACGTCTCGAACCCGAGAACATCGCGGAAGCGCAGACCGCCTGGGCGGAGATCAGCTCCAGCTATTCCGGGGTGAAGCCCTGGGGCGAGCGCGCCGCCGCCAAGACGGCCGCCAAGGGCGTGGATGTCTGGCTGGGCCAGCTGCACGCCTCCCTCGACGCCTGGAGGCTCACGGCCGACCGCAGCCCCCTGGGCCTGGATGAGAAGAAAAAGGTCTTCGCCGACAAGATCCTCGCCCTGGACAAGGAGGCGGTCACGGGCCTCATCGGGGGCCTCGCCCATCCGGACGACGTCGTCCGGGATTTCGCCGCCGGCCTGCTCGGGCAGGTCGTCGACGAGGCGGGCATCGGCGCGGTCGTCGCAAAACTGAACGATGCGAATCCGCTGCTCCGGGCGGGCGCCTCCTCCACCCTCCAGAAGGTCTACCAGAAATACAACGAGGCGGCCGAGCTGGACCGCCGCGCCTCCGAGCTCGAAC
This sequence comes from uncultured Planctomycetales bacterium, assembly GCA_964619955.1. Classification (GTDB taxonomy): domain Bacteria; phylum Planctomycetota; class MHYJ01; order MHYJ01; family JACPRB01; genus JACQFK01. The sequence goes on along the minus strand of CAZUJF010000018.1, from coordinate 27,175 downwards.
GCGACCTTTCCACGGTCACGCTGCAGCAGGGCTCCAAGGCCGAGGGCCAGCACAAGAAGCTCCAGGAGGAGGCGGCCAAGCTCAAGGCCAAGGCCGTCGAGATCCGCAAGAACGTGCCGGCGACCCTCGCCACGGCGGAAATCCAGGGCGCCCTCCAGAAGATCATCGAGGACGACGGCGCCATCGCCGCGGCGCGGCGCGAGGCCGCCCTGGCCGCGATGAAGATCGGCCGCATCTCCGGCGGCCTCGTGGATGCGCTCCTCAAAGGCATGGATTCCAAGGATCGCAACGTCCGCGAGGCCTGCTGCCGGGCGGCGGGCGGCGTGGACACCGCCCTCAGCGGCGACAAGCACAAGCTCGCCGACCGCCTGATCAAGGCCGTGCAGGACGAGCCCGCGAAGACCGAGGACAGCGCGGCCGCCGACTGGCCCAACGACGAGGCCGTGCGTCAGGCGTCCGCGGAGGCCCTGGAGCAGGTCGCCCTCGTCAAGTCGCTGCCCGCCCTCATCGAGGCGCTCGACGACAACGACGTGCGCGTGCGCACCGCCGCCTTCCGCGCCCTCCATCTCATCACCCGGAGGGATTTCGAGTACGAGAAGGACGACAAGGGCCTGGCGAAGACCTACGAGGCGGACAAGCCCCTTGAGGAGCGCCGGAAGGCCCAGGCCAAGTGGAAGGAGTGGTGGGATCAGACCAAGGGCGTCGTGGTGCTCGTGGAGCGCTTCCACACGCTGCAGGCCAACTGGTCCCAGATCTCCGCGGTCCGCCTCTTCGAGCCCGCCTTCCTGCTGCGCGACGTCGAGTCCCGCAAATGGAGCGTGGCCGACCCCAAGATCGAGGAGGACCGCGCCAAACGCGTCATCGAGGAGTTCCAGCGCCGCAAGGACGTCTTCGTGCAGGACGCCGTGGACCTCGGGGGCGAATCCGCGGAGCAGTTCCTGAAATTCGTCGGAGGCGAGACCGAACGCGACGGCGGCAAGGCCAACGCCGCGACGCGCTACTTCGTCGCCGAGGTGCTCGCCAAAATCGTCGAGAAACACGGCGTGGCCGACACCACCGGCAAACTGCGCGACCTCATCGTTTCCGGGGACAGCCCGGCGAAGAAGACGGGCGCCGCGATCGCCCTGGGCTTCCTGCCCAAGGACAAGGTCGGCGACAGCGAGCGCGAGGCGCTCGCCGTGAAGGGGCTGGCGGCGGCGGAAGCCGACGTCAAGGAGGCCGCCGCCAACGCGCTCGGCAAAGTGGGGACCGACGGCTCGGCCGCGGATCTCACCAAGGCGGCCCAGGATGCGGACGTGAACGTCCAGATCGCCGCCCTGCGCGCGATCTCGCTGATCCACCCCAAGAACGCCGACACCGTCAAGACCCTCTCCGACATGGTGGCGGACGAGCCCGACCAGATCGGCGGCGCCTCGAAGAAGTCCGTCAACCCCCTGGTGCGCGAGAACGCCGTGGACGCGCTGGGCTCCATCGGCGACCCGTCCGCGACGGGCGCCCTGCTCCGCGCGCGCCGGGATCTCGCCCGCAACGTCCGCGAGGCCGCCACGGTCGCCATCCAGAAGACGCACAAGGCGGACGCCAAGACGATCGTCGAGGAGGCGACCAAGGTCCTCGTCGACGAAAAGCGCAAGACGGACGACCGCTCCGGCGCCGCGCTCCTCCTGGGGGACACGGGCGACGCCGCGCAGGCCAAGGCGCTCTCCGAGCGCATCATCGACCCCAACGCCCCCCGCGTCCTCCGCGATCCGGACGCCGGCGTCCGCATCAAGATCTGCGAAGCCCTCGGCAACCTGAAGGCGAAGTCCAAGACCGCCTGCGGCCGCCTGCTCATGGTGATCGCGGACGACAACGAGCGCGAGGCCGTGCGCCATGCCGCCTACGAGGCGCTCTGCGCCGTTTTCGCCATCAACCCCTCGCTGGAAGGCAGCGCCGACAAGGACAAGGCGTACGTGGCCTCCCAGGGCAAGGATGCGCGCGGTCCGGTGGTCCAGAAGTGGAGCGAGTACGTGAACGGGCAAAACCTGCAGGATTAGGCGTCCGCCGTCCGATAAAGGATTCATGATCCCCCGCTGCGGCGGGGGATCTTTTTTCGATGCGACTCTGCACCTTCCAGAACGGGCGACGCGTGGGCGCCGGGTTGTACACCGACTCCCACGTCTACGACCTAGGCCAGGCATTTTTCAAGTCCTTCAAGCGGCCCGCCAAATTCAAGGACGCGGGGGATTTCCTGTCGCAGACCGCCTGGGACAAGCTCGGGGAGCTGGACCTCCAGGCCCTCCGGAAGGACCCGACGGTCGCGCTCGCCACCGAGGACGTGCGGCTGCGCGCCCCCCTGCTCCGGCCGCCGAAGATCGTCTGCGTCGGCCTCAACTACAAGGCCCATGCGGCCGAGCAGAAGCTGGAGCCCCCCAAGGCGCCCCTCCTCTTCGCCAAAGCCGCCAACATCGTGATCGGCCCCGGCGACGCCATCGAGATCCCCCGAGGGGTCTCCGACCAGGTCGATTACGAATGCGAACTCGGGGTCGTCATCGGAACCCCCGGTTTCCGCATCCCCCGGGGCGCCGCCTTCGAGCACGTCTTCGGGTACACGATCGTGAACGACGTGACCGCCCGGGACGTGCAGCGCGGGGACAAGCAATGGTTCCGCGGGAAGAGCTTCAGCACGTTCTGCCCCATGGGGCCCGTGATCGTCAGCGCCGACGAATTCGACCCGTCGAAGGCGGACATCAAGCTGAGCGTCAACGGCGAAGTCCGCCAGAACTCCAACACCGGCGACTTGATCTTCAACGTGCCGTACCTGGTGGAATACGTCAGCGCGATCTTCCCCCTGGAGGCCGGCGACGTGATCTCCACCGGGACCCCGGGCGGCGTCGGCATGTTCATGACGCCCCCCCGCTGGCTCAAGGCGGGAGATCGCGTGGACGCCGAGATTGCAGGGATCGGCATCCTCAGCAACGTCGTGAAATAGGAGAGGCGAAGGGTTCTTGCAAAGATCGCCCGGCGGGTAAATAATGAAGGGGCCTATGGATGGCAGCCGCACTCCAGGGTCCCCGCCGCGGGAGGACGCGCTCTCGTCCAGCGTCCTCGTCCTCAACCGGAATTACACGGCCATCCGCGTCATTTCCGCGCGGCGGGCGTTCTCGTTGCTGTGCCGGACGGCCGCCCAGGTGATCGACGCCTTTGAGGAGCGCTTCGACGTGCTGAGCCTGGACCAGTGGGTGGAACGCTCGGGGGAGGTGGACCGCCCGGCCTCCCCGGAGGCCGACTACGTTCAAACCCCCCGGCACCGCATCCTGGTGCCCCGCGTGATCCGCCTCTCGGGATACGACCGGGTGCCGCGCCGCGAGGTCCGCTTCAGCCGCCACAACGTGCTCGCGCGGGACGAGCACCGCTGCCAGTATTGCGGCAAACGCCTTCCCGCCTCCCAGCTCTCCCTGGACCACGTGATGCCGAAATCGCGGGGCGGGCCCTCCTCCTGGACGAACGTCGTGGCGGCCTGCAACCCCTGCAACACGCGCAAAGGCGGGCGGCTGCCCGCCGAGGCCTCCATGCGCCTCCGCAGCGCCCCGCACGTCCCGAAGAAGAACCCCCTGCTGGCGGACAAGGTCCACCTCGCGTCCTATCGCGTGTGGCGGTATTTCCTCACCGAAACCGATTTGGCGATCGACTCTTGAACAAGACACTGCTCCGCGTCCTGCCCCTGCTGCTGCTGCCCCTGCTCCTGGGGGGCTGCTCGTCGATGGGATCCTTCACCAAGGTCATCGGCATCCTGGCGGAATACCTCATCTACCTGGCCGGCATCGCGCTGCCGTTCGTGCTCGCGTACTATCTGAGCAAGTAGGCGGACCCGGCCCCCTCAGGGGTTCTCGATGCGCCGCCGGATCTGCTCCCCCACCGCCGGCGGCACCCCGGGGACCGAGAGCGCCCGGCTGAAACACTCGCGCGCCCCCGCCTCGTCCCGTCGCGCCCGCCGGATGGCCCCCAGATAGAACCAGGACAGGGCCGCGATCTGCGGCTCCGGACCCGCCTGCAGGGTCAGGAGAAAGCATCCCTCCGCCCGGTCCGTCTGACCCTGGGTCAGCAGCAGCGTGCCGAGCGGATACGTCACTTCCGGCTGTCCCCGCGTCTCCGGCTCGACGGCCGCGATGGATTCGTAGAGCGCCAGGCTTCCCTTGAGATCGCCCGCCTGCATCCGGGAGGCCGCCCGGTGCAGCCGGGCGCGCAGGAGGAAGATGAAGAGTCGCCGCTCATACGGCTCCGCGTGCAGGATTCCGTCGGCCCCGGGCGCGCGAATACCCCGGGCCCTCCGATACAAGGGCGCCACCTCCTCGGGCTCGAGGGAATATCCCGCCTCCGGATCCGCATCGCCCCCGCCTTTCGGCAGCACGCGCCACAACCCTCCGGCCGGGCGCGCCTCCGATCTCGAGTCCAGGAGTTCCGGGGGCAGCGGCAGGTCCAGGTAGACCGGCCGTCCCGAGCCGGCCTGCGCCAGGGCGAAATCGACGGCCGCCGTCAGATGCCGCGGATAGCCCGCCGCCCGGGCGGCCGCGGCCCCGTAGGACGGGACCCTCAATCCGGGATCGGCGCGCCTGAGCTTCAGGTCGTACCAGCCGGGCACCCCGGGACGTTCGTCGCCCAGATGCGCGGCCCGCACGACGAGCACGTCCGTCCTCAGCCCCCGGATCCGTTGCGCATGAAGCGTGATCGAGGCGGCATCATCCGAGCCGACGATCAGGAGGGCGCTCGGTTTGAGCGGTTCCAGCAGGAAGCGCCCCATCGTCTCCGCCAGCCGGTACTCCCGCTGATCGATGTCCGCCCGGTTGGCGCCGACGGCCCAGGCGAGCCCCGCCAGCCCGACCCCCGCCAGGACCGGAAACGCCCGCGGTCCCGCGGCCTTCGCCAGCAGGGCCAGCCCGGCGGCGGCCGCGAGATGCAGCGGCAGCCAGGCGGCCACATACCAGTGGTCCTGCTGGCCCTCGATGCGGAACGCCGTCGCCACGATCGTGTACGGCAGCACCCAAAGCAGGACGCCTGAAAGCAGCAGGCGGTTCCTGCGGAGCAGGGCGACGCCTCCCGCGCCGGCGAACAGGAGGGGGATGAGCAGGAACTCCTCCCAGGCGTACTTCGCGCCCATCGCCACGCGCGAGGCCTCCCAGGTAAAGGCGCCCGAGGGGCCCACGAAGCGGGATCCGCTGAGATAGGAGAGGACGTCGCCCGGTCCCCGGACTTCCCCGAAAGCGGTGGCGGGATCCCGTCCGGAAAGCAGCGGCAGAAGAAAGCCCGGGCCCGCCGCCAGCAGCGCCGCCAGGCCGAGACGCCACAGGACGCCCCCGGCGCCCAGGGTGCGGGCGTGAACGGCCACGAAGCCCGCCAGCGACAGGCCCGCGGCCGTGGCCGAGGGATGCGCCTGCCAGGCCAGGCCGATCAGCGCCGCGACGATCGTGAAATCCCGGGGCCGGCCCGACTCGTGCGCCCGGATCATCCGCCAGAGCAGGAGCGACAGGACCGCATACAGCAGCGCATAGGGCTTCGCATAGACGGCCGCCACCCAGAACGTGTACCCCGTCGCCGCGAAGCAGCCCGCCACGATCCCGCAGACGCCGGCGGTCCGTTCGTCGAGGTCCAGGTCCAGCCGGAAGAGGCGGCCCCGCGCCAGCAGCAGCTCCCGCGCCGCGAGCGCCAGCGCCGCCGCCGCGAGCGCCGCGCACGCGGATGAAAACAAGTGCACGGCCCGGGTGAAATCGACGAACGGCAGCAGCAGCGTCCAGGCCTTCGCCAGGAGCAGGTAGAGCACGAACCCGGGGGGGTACAAGACCCCGAGATCCCGGATGCCGCCCAGGAAGAATCCGGAGTCCTGCCAGTGGACGTACGGGCCCGCCGTGGACAGGGACAGGCCGAGGGACAGCAGACCTGGAATGAGCGCCACCGCCCGGAGGGGCAGGGCCCGGGCCGGACGACCCGGAACAGCCACCATTTAGCGCCTCCGCCGCTCCAGCACGGCGGCGACTTCCGCGAACGAGACCCCGGCGCTGAAGAGCAGCAGCAGGTAATGATAGAAGACGTCCGCCGCCTCCTCCGCGACCTCCCGCCGGGAGCCCTTGCGGACGGCCATCTCCAGTTCGAGCACCTCTTCGCGCAGCTTCGCGCGCAGACGGGACGCGTCGGCCAGGAGCACGTTGGTGTACGAGCCCGCCTTGGGCCGGCGCTTGCGTTCCGCGAAGGTCCGCTCGAGCTCGCCCGCCGCCGGGTGCGCCCGCCAGGGCTTCGCCGTCCAGCAGGTGGCGGCGCCCGTATGGCAGGCGGGCCCCGTCTGCTCCACCCGCGCGAGCACCGTGTCCCGGTCGCAATCCCAGTGCAGGCTCACGAGCTTCTGGAAATGCCCGGACTCCTCGCCCTTCTTCCAGTATTTCGCGCGCGAACGGCTCCAGTAATGCATGAAGCCGCTCTTGCGCGAGCGCTTCAGCGCCTCGGCATCCGCCCAGGCGAGCATCACCACGTCGTTCGTGCGGACGTCCTGGGCGATCACCGGCACGAGTTTCCCGGGGGTCTTCGCCTTCTTCATCGGACCAGCATCCCCTTCCCGCGCAGGAGCTCCTTCACCGCCTTCACGGTCGTCGTCCCGTAGTGGAAGATCGAGGCGGCGAGCGCCGCGTCCGCCTTCCCGCGCGTCAACACGTCGACCATGTGATCCGCCGATCCGCAGCCGCCGGAGGCGATCACGGGGATCGGCACCGCCTCCGCGACGGCGGCCGTGACCTCCAGATCGTACCCGTTCGTGGTGCCGTCGGCGTCGATGGAAGTGAGCAGGATCTCCCCCGCCCCCAGGTCGGCGAGGCGTTTCGCCCACGCGACCGTCTCCAGCCCCGCGGCGCGCGACCCCGCGTGCGTGAACACCTGGTGCCCGCCCCCCACCCGCTTCGTGTCGATGGCCACCACGATGCATTGGGAGCCGAAATCCCGGGAGGTCTCCCGCACCAGCTCCGGATTCTGCACGGCGGCGGTGTTGATCGAGACCTTGTCCGCGCCGGCCCGCAGCGTGTCCTTCACGTCCGCATACGTGCGGATGCCGCCGCCGATCGTCAGCGGGATGAAGAGCCGCTCCGCCGTGCGCCGCGCGATGTCGTGGATCGTCCGGCGGGCCTCGAGCGTGGCGGTGATGTCCAGGAAGACGATCTCATCCGCGCCTTCCAGCTCGTAGCGTGCCGCGAGTTCCGCGGGATCCCCGATGTCGGCGAGGTTCTGGAACTTCACCCCTTTGACGACGCGGCCCGCCTTGACGTCCAGGCAGGGGATGATGCGTTTCGTGAGCATGAGCGCGCCGGGCCCCTAGCCCTTCCAGGCCACGCGGCCCTTGGTCGAACGGAGCGACTCCGCAGGGCGGGTCGCCTGGTGCAGGGCCATGCCGAGGGCCTTGAACGTCGCCTCGCACACGTGATGGAAATTCTTCCCGCGATGCACCAGGTTGTGCAGCGTGATGCGCGCCTCCATGGCGAAGCTCCGGAGGAAATGCTCCATCATCTCGTCGGGGAGGTCGACGGCGCAGTAGGGCCGGTCCACGAGGTCGACCGACACCGTCACCAGCGCCTCGTCCATGGGCAGCGTGCCCGTCCCCACCCGGCGCACGGGGCGGTCCCGGAGCGCGTCCTTGAAGGCCTTGCCGAGCACGATCGCGGTGTCCTCGATGATGTGGTGGTTGAAGTCCCCGGCGGCCTTCAACTCCAGGTCGAAATTCCCGAAACGGGCGAGCGATTCCAGCAGGTGTTTCAGCCACTTGTCCGGGAGGTCGACGGAGTATTTCCCCGTCCCGTCGAGCCCGATGCGGACGGAGACCTGCGTTTCCTTCGTCTTGCGGGAGAGCTTCTTCTGGCGTTTCATCGGGCGAGCGTCTTGGCCTGGGAGAAATCGATATAGCCCTTGTACAGCGCCGAGCCGGCGATGATACCATAGGTCTTCAGTTCTTTGAAGCGGGCCACGTCCTCGATGCTCGTGACCCCGCCGGAGAAGACCACCGGGTGCTTCGCCGCCGCGACGATGTCCCCCACCGGGGTCCAGTCCACGCCTTCGCAGCGGCCCTCCACCTCCACGTTGGTGTAGAGGTAGCCCCCCAGCGGCAGCGCCTCGGTGCGCCGGAGGAATTCGACGGCATCGACGCCCGCCTTCTCCTGCCAGCCGGCCACGAGGATGTCCCGGCCCTTCCCGTCGATGGACACCATGATTCTTCCCGGGAAGCGGGCGCAGGCGGACTGCAGCCAGGCCCAGTCTCGGATGGCCTTCGTGCCGACGATCGCCCGGTCGGCGCCCGCCTCGATCACCGCCTGCAGCGAGGCGTCGTCGCGCACGCCGCCGCCCCACTGGATGCGGGCCCCCGTCTTCCGCGCCCGCGGGACCAGCACGTCGCGGAGGTGGCGGAGATTCGCCTCCCCGTCCGCCAGGGCGGCGTTCAGATCCACGCAGTGCAGCCATTCCGCGCCGAGGGACAGCCAGCGGTCCGCGACCGCCTCGGGGGTCCCGTAGACGCGCTCCACGGTGCGGTGGCGGCGCGACTCGAGTTTGACGATCTCGCCGCCCCAGAAATCCATCGCCGGAAAGATGATCATGCCCGGGCCGCCGAAAAACGGACGAAGTTCTCGATCACGCGGAAACCGACGTCGCTGGACTTCTCGGGGTGGAACTGCGCCGCCCAGACGTTCCGGCCCGCCGCGGCGGCGGCGAAGCGGCCTCCGTAGTCGCAGGTGCCGAGGCAGGGCTCCCCGCACTCCGAAGGGGCGAACGTGTGCACGAAATAGAAATACGCGGAGGCCGGGACGCCCTCGAACATGCCGGATCCGGGATGCTCCACGGAGTTCCATCCGATATGGGGCAGACGTGCGTGACGGAGACGCCGGACGCGGCCGGAAAAGAGGCCGATCCCGAGGCCCTCCCCCTCCTCGCTGGATTCGTAGAGCACCTGCATGCCGATGCAGACCGCCAGGGCGGGCAGCCCCCCTTCGAGGCGGGCCTTCAACTCCGCCCGGTAGGGGGCGAGCTGCGCGGCGACTTTGCCGAAGGCCCCCACCCCCGGGAGCACCAGCGCCTTCGCCGCGAGGATGCGCTCCGGCTCCGTCTCCACGGACACGGACGCCCCCGCCTTCTCCAGGCATTTCTTGATGGAATGGATGTTGCCGACGCCGTAATCCAGCAGCGTGAGCGGGACGTTCACGGCGCCCCCGCCTTCCAGGCTCTCAGGCCCGCGAGCAGCCGGTCGTTGTGTTCCGGAAGCCCCACCGTGCAGCGGATGTGCCGCTCCAGGCCCTTGAAGTCGCCCATCTCCCGGGTGACGATCCCCCGGGCGCGCAGGAAACCCCGCGCCGGGCCGGAGGGGACGCCCAGATCCACGATCATGAAATTCGCGTCGCTGGGTTCCGGCGTGAAGCCCAGACTCCGGAGCTCCCGGGCAAGACGCTCGCGCTCCTGCCGGACGATCCGGACCGTCTCCTTCATGAACGAGAGGTCCGCGAGCGCCTCCACGGCGACCGCCTCGCTGAGCGCGGAGAGCGTCAACGGCGTCTTGGCGCACCAGAGCTTCTCCATCACCTTCCGGTTCGCGACGCCGTAGCCCACGCGGAGCCCCGCGAGCCCGTGGCTCTTGGAAAAAGTCCGGGTCACGATCAGATTCGGGTGCCGGCCCGCCTTCGCGGCGTAATCCTGGCCGCAGAAATCCGCGTAGGCCTCGTCGATCAGGACGAGCCCCGGAGACTCCGCCAGCAAACGCTCCAGATCGCGCGCGGGAAAGGCGTTCCCCGTCGGATTGTTCGGGGAAGCCACGAACACGACCTTGGCCCGGCTCCGGAGGATCGCGTCGACATCCAGCTGCCAGCCCGCCTTGAGAGGGACGTCCTTGATCGTGGTCAGGTGCAGGCGGGCGAAGAAGTCGTACATCACGAAGCTCGGCGACGGGATGGCCACCACGTCGCCGGGATTCGTGAAGGCCTTGAACACCAGCTCCAGCACCTCGTCGGAGCCGTCCCCGACGACGACCTCGTCCGGGGAAAGCCCGTGCAGCCCGGCGATGGCCGCCCGCAGCTCGTCGGAGAGGCAGGTCGGATACTGGTTGAGGTCCAGGCGGCCCAGGCGAGCGAGGGCGCGTTCCGTGGCCGGGTTGCGTCCGATCAGGTTCGTGTTCGCGTCCATCCTCAGGACCCCGGCCTCGGGCCCGGGGTACGTGGGCGGCTTCATGCCGGTGACGGAGCTGCGCAGGAGCTTCTCAACGTCCAAGGCGCACCTCGATGGAAGCCACGTGCGCCTGAAGCTGCTCCACCTTCCCCAGCAGCATCGCGGTGGGCGCGATGTTCTCCAGCCCTTCTTTCGAGAGATGCTGGAAGAACAGGGTCCTCGTGAACGTGGCCGCCGAGAGCCCGCCGCGACGGAGGGCTTCCCCGTACGTCGGAAGGATCGCGTTGGGGCCGACGCCGTAATCCCCCGCGGCGACGGGGGAATACTCCCCGAGAAAGATCGAGCCCGCGGCCCGGATCCGTTTCAACGTCTCGACAGGCCGCTGGGTGGAGAGCGTGAGATGCTCCGCGGCGAATTCGTTCGTGAAGGCGACGGCCTGGTCGAAGCCTTCCGCCACGAGGAGGCCGCCGCAGTCCGCCAGGGCCTTGCGGATGATCTCCGCACGGTCGCAGGCCTTGACCTGGACTTCCAGCTCTGCGGCGACCTCGCGCGCCTGGGCGTCGCTGCTGGTCACGAGCACGCAACAGGCGTCGGGGGAATGCTCGGCCTGGCCCGCCAGCTCCGCCGCGATGAATTTCGCCGAGGTGCTCCCGTCGGAGAGGACGAGCAGCTCCGTGGGACCGGCGAGGAAATCGATCGCTACGTCCTCCTGGACCCGCTTCTTGGCGGCGGTCACGTAGGCGTTGCCGGGGCCCACGATGATCTCGCAGCGCGGAACCGTGGCCGTGCCGTAGGCCATCGCGAAGACCGCCTGCGCCCCGCCGGTCTTGAAGATCCGGGCGACGTTGCAGACCATCGCGGCGAAGAGGACCGCGTCCGGGATCGAGCCGTCCGCCCGGGGGGGCGTGCAGAGGACGAGCTGTTTGACGCCCGCCACGATCGCGGGGGCCGCGGCCATGATGACGCTCGAGGGATAGACCGCGAGGCCGCCGGGCACGTAGAGGCCGGCGCGCTCGAAAGGCACCACCACCTTGCCCAGGCTGACGCCCTTGACGGGCTGGATCTCGAAGGCCTTCGGAAGATCCTGCTTGTGGTAGCGGACGACGCTGTCGTACATCGTCCGGATCGCGGCCTTGACGTTCTGGGGCAGGCGCTCCTCGGCGCGGACGACCTCCTCGGCCGTCACCTCCAGGCTCTGCAGGTCGGCCTTGTCGAACTGCTTCGCGAGCGCGCGCAGCGTGCCGTCGCCGTCCCGGCGGAACTGCTCCAGGATGCGCTCGACGGCCTCCCGCGCGGGCCCCTCGACCCCTCCGCGCCGGCCGATGAAGCGGGCCCGCACGTCCGGCGTGAGGCGGGTGACCGGGATCAAGGGACCATCCTCTCGATGGGCAGGATGAGGATCCCGGACGCCCCCGCCCGCTTGAGCTGCGGGACGAGCGCGGTGACGATGTCCTCGGCGACGACGGCGTGCACGGCGACCATGCCCCGGTCGGCGAGACTCATGACCGTGGGGCTCCGGAGGCCGGGGATCACCTTCACCACCGCCTTGAGCTTGCCCTTGGGCACGTTCGCCATGAGGTAGCGCTTCCCCTGGGCGCGTTCCACCGAATCGAAGGCGTGGGCGAGATCCTCGGCCTTCTGGCGGGCTTCGCCCCGCACGCGGGGGCCGACGATGAACACGGCCCAGGATTCGAGGATGGTGTCGAGCTGGACCAGGTGGTTCTGTTTGAGCGTCGACCCGGTCTGGGTGAGGTCGGTGATCAGATCCGCCACGCCGATGGCCGGCGTCAGTTCCGTCGCCCCGGAGACCGGGACCACGGTGACCTTGCGCCGTTTCATCTCGAACCAGCGGCGCGTGAGGTTGGGGAAGCTCGTGGCCACGCGCGCCCCGGGCGGCACCTTGTCGATGGAGCTGATGCCGGAGTGCTCGGGGGCGGCCACGATCAGCTTGCATTGGCCGTAGCGGAGATCGAGCAGTTTCTCGACCTTGCAGCCCGTCTCCTTCACCAGGTCGAGTCCGCTGATGCCGGCATCCGCGGCGCCGATCTCGACGTACTCGGGGATGTCCGCGGCGCGGGCGAAAAGGACCTGGTACTCGCCGCCGTTGACGGTGGCGATGAGGGTGCGGTCCGGGCTTCTTGGAACCCGCACGCCGACGGCGCGGAGGAGCTCGACCGTCTCCTCCATGAGGCGGCCCTTGTTGGGAACGGCTATCTTAAGAGGCATGATCATACGCAGAAATATTTGTGGCGGGACTATAACAAAGGGCTTGACAGGCAGGAAGGAGAAATCTATATTCTCCCTTGCCTGGTGACACGATTCTCAGGGGGCAACACCCGTTCCCATTCCGACCACGGTCGTTAAGCCCCTGGGGCCAATGATACTGCTGGGAATAACATCGGCGGGAAAGTAGGTCGTTGCCAGGCTTATAAAAAGCCCTCGTGAAAACGAGGGCTTTTTTTGTTTCTACCCCTCTTGAGGGTATTTCTTCGGATCAGGACGCGTGAAATCTGCCCGGGGCGGGACCCGGGGGACGCCAGGTGTCGTCCACCCAGGGAGTTCAGAGGGCCCCACCCGGGACGTGGCGGTCAGGGGTGCAGCTTATAAGTCCACTCCTCCCCCATGTTGTCGTCCGTTATGAGTGGACCTGACCCAAGCATCTTCAAGAGTGCATCGCGGCCGGGGACGTCGATATGAATTTCGGACATGAATTTATCAAGAGCCGAAAGATCATCCGATTTTGAAGAGTCGAACACCGATCTGCCCCAGACCCGGTAGTCGAGCATCGTTCGACGCCACCGGTCGCGTTTGAAGGTCAACGGGGACTCGCTGACGGCCAACCACTGGTGGATGAGGAGCGCCTGAGGGAAGACCTCCAGCGCCGTTCGCATGCCCGGAGCGGAGCCCGTCGTGTTGAAATAGTACACTCCTCCCGGTTTCAGGCGGCTCCGGATGATCTCCAGGAATTCCCGGGAGAGTAGATTGCTCGCTCCCGAGCGCCAGTGGAAGACATTCGCCACGATCACGTCGAACTTTCGCTCCGGATTCCGCAGGAGCCAGCGCCGACCGTCGTCGATCACAATCTCGACCCGTGGGTCAGAGAGAAGCGGCGAGACCTGGGGGTAGCGCCGGATGAGTTCCAGGTATCCCGGGTTGATGTCGACCCCCGTGAGCCGCTCGACCGACGGATGGTTTGCCATGACACTGGCCCAGGCACCCGTGCTGAGCCCTACGAGCAGGATTTCCTTTGGGGCGGGATGAAAGGCGGCGAGCGCATACGCGCGTACGAGCGTGTTGACCTTGTTATGGGGGTCGGTATTGATCGCGCCGTCGTAAATCCCCCCTCCGTACGTGACCCCTCCTTCAAGCACGCTGATCACCCCGCTCCGGTTCTCGATCAGCTGCTCGAACCGCGTATCTGGGCTGTAAGCACTCTTGAAGAAAAGGCGTTCGTAAGGGGCGTCGAAAAGCGCCCTTCGAGTCAACAGCATCGGAACAAGGAGGAAGGCCAGGGCGGCCACAACCCTTAGGCGATTCGGAACCGAGAACAGGACCGGCACCAGCGCGGCGTTCAGCAACCCCAGGCTCCCCAGGATCACTGAAATCGCCTCAAGTCCCATCCGGTCCATGAGCAGAAAACCGGTGATCAGGCACCCTGCCGCGGACCCGGCGATGTTGGCGACCGTCATCCTCGCCACGCGGGATCCCGCCTTTTCATCAGCGGGAAACGCCGCGTGAGCCACCATCGGGTAAGCAGCCCCCATGCCCGCCGTCGCCAACGCCACCACCGGAAGAAGCGAGGTCCAGTTGTCGAAAATCTGGACGCCCCTCAGGATCCCGGGAACCGCCAGGTAGCTGACCGCGTTCGATGCCAGGACAATGACCGCCAGCGGGCCCCACCGAAGGCCATCCCCCGCGTGGCAGTACCGCAGACTCAGGCGCGACCCGATCGCGATACCCAGCAGATAAGCGCCCAGGAGCAGGGGAAACGTCGGCGCGACGCCCTTGGAGGCAAAAGAGAAGACCCGGTACCAGAGCAGCTCGTAGGAAAGCGCCACAAAGCCGGACAGGAGCGACAGGAGGTAGGCGGCGGCGGGATTCACGAGGCCCTCCGCCCGAGCCTCCGGGCTCCAAGGACCACCGCTGCCACCAGCAGGTTTAGGAAAGCTGCCAGGCGAACGGCGCCGGACTGGCCCAGACTCCCGAAAATCCACAAGCCCGACACAAAGGCTCCCATCGCCGACCCCAACGTGTTCGTGAAATACAGATTTCCCAGCGCCCCTCCCACGTTGCCCGAGCGCCGCACGGCATCCATCAACAACACCGGCAGAGTCGCCCCCATGAGCAGGGTCGGGACGAACACCAGGGTGAAGCTGAGCACGGCCGTCGCCAGATCGGAGGCGCCCGCCGTGAAGGCCCCCACGAATCTAAAGAGAGGCAGTGAGATCAGGCCGTAGATCCCGATGCCCAATTCGAGGGCGGCAAAGACCGCAGGGAGCCGGAGCCCGGAACGGCGCGACAAGCTCCCCCCTGCAAGGCTCCCCAGACCCAGGCCGAGCATGAAGGCGGTCACAACGATGGTGATCGCCTCGATGTTGCATCCGTAGAGAGTGAAGAGCACGCGTTGCCAGATGAACTGGTAGAGGATCGCCGCAAGACCCGAGATGAAGAAGACCCCGTGCAGGATGGACGGCCGCAGGCGCTCGTCCGCCGGCACGTTCACGCGACCTGGCGTATCCATAGGTTTACTCTAGGAAGATCGGAGGGAACTCCGTCCGGCAGCGTGCGGGATCCCCATAATAGGAGAGCTGCACTGTCCACCAGCCCGACAGCCGTCCGGAAAGATCGGCGACGATCCGGGGACTTTCCTCCGAAAGATCCTTCCGCTCGTCGGGATCGGCCAGCAAGTCGTACAGGGTATGCCAGCCCAGATGGCCGTCATAAATCAGCTTCCAGCGTCCCCGCACCACCGCATATTGGTCGGCCATCATGCTCTGGCTGACCAGGAAGCGGGATCGATCCTTCACCGGCTCCGATCCGAAGAGATCAAGTCCCTGGAAGCCCGGGTGCGGGGGCAGACCCAGCAATGAAAGGATCGAGGGGGGGACATCGATGCCCTGGGCGGGTCGCGAGTCCCGTCCCGCCGGCCGCCCTGGCACGCGAAAGATCAAAGGGACCCGCATGACGTTCTCCTGGAGCTTGCCGGCGTGCCCGAAGCCGCCGACCTCCTGGAAGGACTCTCCATGATCTGCCGTCAGGATGAACAGGGTCCGATCCCAGACGCCCTTTTCACGGAGCCCGTCGATCAGCCGTCCAAGTTGAAGGTCGACGTACCGGGCGCAGTCCGCGTAGAGTTCTTCCGCACCCGCGCCTGGAACGCTTGAAAAGCGCGCAGGAAATCCCGTCGGCAGGTCATGAGGAACGTGGGCGTTCTGCAGGTTCAGATAGAGAAAGAAGGGGCGCCCGTGGTCGGCCCCCACCCACCGCAGGCCTTCCTCCACGGTCACCGCATCATCCACGTGTCCCAGGAGCCGGCGCTCCTCGCCGGAAATCCTGACCTTTCGATGGCGTGCCGGATCCATGAGTCCGGGGTGGACGAAATGCTCCAGATGCGGCGACTTCCAGAGGTTCGACATCCCTCCCCACGTCTCGTCCTGTGACGATACAAACCCCGTGCGCCACCCGAGCACATGGAGAATCTCATAAACAGCCACCCGGGGATAGGGCAGCTGCGCGGGGTAGTAGTGGACGTCACTCTCACGAAGCGGATACTGCGAGATCAACGGGCACGGCGTCGAGATATGGGTGTGGCTGGCCTGCGAATAGGAATCCAGGAAGATCTGGCTCTCGGCCCCAAGGACTTCCAGCGTCGGCATCACCTGTCGAGAGCCCCCATAGACCCGGAGTATGTCCGAGCGCAGCGAGTCGACGACCACCAGGACGACGTTCAAGGACTGCATTTCAGAGCGATTCACCGTGGCGGCATAGGTTTCCAAGTCCACGAGGGCGGGCCTGCGGAATCGCGCGGAGGCGGCCTTCGCCGTCAGCCCGGGGCGGACGGCGGAAGCGACTAGGCGTACGAACGGTCCAGTGCTGCGCGCCCGCCGCTGTTGATACAGCTTGGGAAAGGGATGCTGCAGGCCCCGGATGCCATCCAGCACATGCCGGTCAACGGCCCCAGCCACAAAGCCGCCAGCGGCCGCCAGAAGCACACAGAATCCGAAAAGAACGCCCGTCACCCTCAGGAAGGGTCCAGCCGGAATTGCATGGGAGACGCGGGCGAGCCCCCATGCCAGGGGAATGCCAACGACGACGAGCAGCGGAGGAAGTCCGTACAAGAGAACCGGATGGAGCACCTGGGCGTACCCCAGCACGATGCTGGAGTTCTGGGATAGGAATCCAAGACCGTCGAAATCGAGGAACTGGGCGCTGACCGAAAAGACCGCCCAGCTCACCGCGTACAGGAAGAAGCCAAGGACCAGGGATGTCGTGCGGACTCCACGCTCCAGACGCCCTGTCTTCCGGCCGGGGAAACGCTTCTCTAAGGCGAAGTCAAGCAGCGCCGTCAGGCCTATCGCCACCCCCACCACCGACAACTCCGTCGCAAAAAGGCAGATCCGCGACCACGCCGGCTGAAGCTCGTCGGAGAGAACCGCATGCGGGACGGAGAGCCCCAGAACCAGGTTGAATCCCGCCGCCACCCACCAGAGCAGACCCGCACGAACAAACGAAAGCACGGTCTCAGTCTATCACTGGACCGCGGGACTCTGGCTCAAAACGCAGGTGTCCCTGTCTCCATATGCGGCGAACTGAACGCAAGAGCGTGCAGATGTTCAGCGCCGCACGCGGTAGAACTTCCCCAGATCACGGACCAGCAGGCCTGACGCCACCGCCTCGCGGATGACCGGCTCAAACGTGCCTCCTTGCAGCAGGGTCACCCCCTCCCGGCGAAGGTCGGCGGCCAGCGAGGCAAGGTCCGGAGACCGCAGGTACGTCACGCGGCGCCCAAAATCAGGTCCATACAGCAGATAGGCCCGCGAGGCACCCCCTGCAAAAACCCCGATGACGTCCTGTGGCAGCTTCACCGCCGGCAGCCCGGTCCCCTGGCGTTCCCGCCACGGCGTCGCCACCAGATCCCGGAGCCCCCCGTTGGGGATTTCGTCCGCCATGAACGTGCCCAGGAATTGAAGGGCCATCGCCGCCCAGGGCAGCATCCGGATCGCCGGGACCTGTTCCGTCATCCGGACGGCGGCGATGCAGGGGAGCGCGGAGAAGAACAGCGCGAATCTCAGATTGTAGGGGTCGGTCGAGATGCTCACCAGGAGGCAGAAGAGCGAGCAGGCAAAGGCTCCCGCCACGCGGCGGAAGCCCCGGTCGCCCCGGAGCAGCCAGAGCAGGGCCGGCAGTCCCAGGGCCACGGGGCCGACCCCCCAGCCCGCCATCTTCGTCAACTGAGCCGAGTAGGGCCCAACACGATCATCCAGCCGGCGCTCCAGCGCCAGCAGGTTCCAGCCCAGGTTCTCGAGGCTCGGAGAGGACGGGATCAGGACCTCGCCGTTGCTGTCCAGGATTCCCCTGGACGTCATGGGGTGCAGGGGATTCTTGTAGACGACGGTATTGCGGGCGTACCAGAATCCCCCCAAGAGGACGCCCAGGGAAGCGAGGACCAGGGCCGTCCTCGGGGCCTTCCCGAATTCCGTGGCCCGGGCCCTCCCCTGCCCCCACGCCAGGAGCGCGAGCCCCGGCGAGAGATACACGAACGTGGGCTTGATCCCGACCCCCACTCCAGCCGCCAGCAGGATCAGCGCCCAAGGGGCACGGGTCAGGATCAGCACCGCCGTGGCAAGGAACACCGCCGCCAGGGGGGCGTCGTTCATCGCCGCGGTGGCCTGCAGATGCATCCCGGGCACGAGGGCGAACAGCAGGGCCGCAACCGCGGCGCTGCGCGGTGCCAGGCCCAGTTGCCGGGCCAGGGCCCCTGCCGCGACGGCGCCGAACGCGAGGAACTCCACCCCGGCCATCTCGATCAGCACATCATGCCGGAGGAACACGACCCAGGAGGCCTCCACCAGCTCGAACCCCGCGGGAAAGCTGGCGCGCTCGTCCATGCCCAGTTCAAGGGTCAGCCCGCCGGCCCTCACCCATTCCGCCATCTTGGGAAGATGGTACGACAGCACGTCGGGAAGGAAGGGGGCCAGGAACCACACTTGAAGGAGCAGCCGCAGCGCCAGAAGCCCGGTGCAGACCAGGATCAGGGGACTTCCGACGTGATCGCGCCAGCGGGGAATCCGGCGGTGCGCACCGCCGGCCAGCAGCGCCAGCAGCGCGGCTCCGCCCGCGATCCCGAGCGCCGAGGCGTTGAACGTGTGCGTGCACAGGCTGACAAGGACGACCCCCGAGACCAGGGCAAGGCGGATGAGCAGGAAGAGCAGCAGGTCCACGGAGAAGCGGCCCAGGCGCACCTTCAGCAGCACCTCATGCGCGCCGAGCAGCAGCGCCGCCTGGACCAGGGCCATCCCCAGCAGGGCGCCCATCAGAATGCCTGCCGGAGGCTGTCGAGCGCGTAGGGGATCTGCCTCCCCGCGTAGGCCACGAAGAGGTAGAACGAGGCGGCGAGGGTCACCGTCACCGCGGCCCGCCGGGAAGGCCCCGTGGCGAGAAACCCCCAGAGCAGCGCCAGGACGACCACCGGGTCACCGGCGAGATGCCGGGCCGGAAGGGCGAAGACCCTGGAGATCAGCACGGCGGACGCGGCCACGACTTCGGCCGCTTTGAGTGCGGTCCCGGCTGCTTGCATCGCCCCTAGTATGCCATACCCGTCGACCGGCCGGGGGTCCTGCAGGGCCGCTATAGGGCCCCCTCGCCCTTGTCCTCGGAAACGCCCTGGATGGGCGTCATGCCGGGGCGGGAACCGTGCGACGTGGAGTCCGGCGCCGGTCGCGTCTCCGCCGGCTGCGTGGCCTCCAGCAGGCCCGAGGAGCCCCTGCCCGCCCCCACCATTCCGCCGCTCGTCTCATCCATCCCGCCCTCCGCGCTGAGCGCGGCCGACGCCGGGTGCCTCATCGCCAGGTAGGAAAGGCAGCCGAGCGTGGAGAGCAGCGAGACCGGCAGCACCAGTCCGAGCCCGAAGGCGATCCCGCGGTACACCAGGAAGAGCGGCGCGAAATTGTTCCAGGCCTCGCCGATGGCCGGATCGTTGACCGGAGGAGGACCGAACACGAACTGCGGCAGTTCCACGGCCAGGGCCGCGATCCCCAGACAGACGAACGTGATGACGCCGCAGGCCACGGTCACGATCAGCCAGTGAAGCACCACGCGGCCCCACTGCCGGCGGACGTGGTTCCAGGCGAAGCGCAGCGTCCCGGACATGCCCGCGCCTTCGACCGCGCCCGCCGCGGGGATGTACATGGAGCCGAGCTGGAACACGAAGATGCCCAGCAGCGCGACGAAGGACAGCAGCATGGGGATGAAGTAGGCGATCTTGAGAAACGAAGCGCCCCCGGTGCCGCGGTTGCGCAGCAGACCCAGCGCCCAGAGCCCGGCGAACGCGATCCCGGACGGCGCGAGCACGGCCGGATAGACGACCGCCGTCACCACGTTGGAGCCGACCCAGTGGATCACTTCCGACAGCGTGTAGGGTTCGCCCTCCAGCTGCCGCCGGGTCACATACGCGAGGGCGGTGAGGATGAACGCCAGACCGAAGAGCAGGATGAGCAGGGCGAGCAGGGGCAGGATGATCGCCGCCGGGCCCTCCTCCCGCGGCGCCATCCCCAGCGAACCGGCGATCGCCAGCGGAACCGCCACCGCCAGCGCGATCAGCAGTTTCTTCGGCTCGAAGGCCAGGGAGGCCGAGCGCAGCAGGTCCACGGGGGAGTAATACTTGCCCACCATGGGCGGGATCCGGACGACCACCCGGGGGGGCGCCTTCGGCACGTCCCGCTTCACCCGTTCGGTGCGGGCCGGCTTTTCCGCCGGCTTCGGCGGCGGCGGAGGGGGCGTCTTCTCCTCGGGTTTCGCCGGCGCGGGGGCCTCCGCTTTGGCGGGCGGCGCCTCGATGCGCTGGGTCGTGGGTTTCACGGGGGCCGCTTCCGGGGGCTTCGGCGGCGGAGGCACGGGCCGGACCTCGGATTTCGAGACCCGGGTCGATTCCGCGGGTTTCGCCTGGGATTTCGACGCGCGATCGGGAACCGTCGCCCGGCGCGTGTCCGCGGCGGGCGCCGCCGCCTTCGCGGCCCGGGCGGCCTGGCCCGCGGCGTCGGCCTCCTCGAAGACCGGCTCGAGTTCCGGCATCTCGCCGGCCGCCTTCCAGGGCTCGCCCAGCTTCTTGACCAGATCCGTCGAGCGCAGCGAGCCCCCGCGGATCAGCAGCGCGACATCGTCCAGCTTGACGAGCTCGTTGTGCCCCGGCAGCCCCAGCATCCACTCTTTGCGATCGGACATCCCCACCCCCAAACCGGCCGGCGCGACCCTGTCGCGTCAGATCCGAAGCATGTCGAGCAGCGTCTTCGCGCGCGCTTCCACTTCCTCGCGCGCGACGCCCTGAATGCGCCGCGTTCCGAATTCCTCGACCGCGAAGGAGCCCATCACGCTGCCGTAGACGACGGCCTTCCGGAGGGAGGCCTCCCCCAGGCCGTGTCTGGCGAGATAGCCCAGGGTGCCCCCCGCGAAGGAGTCCCCCGCCCCCGTGGGATCCACCACGCGGTCGGTCGGGTACGAGGGGGTCGAGAACTGCCAGTTCCGGGTCGCCAGCGTCGCGCCGTGCTCCCCGCGCTTGACGATCAGCGTCCGCGTGCCCAGATCGAGGATGCGCCGGATCGCCTTCGCCCCGGACGTGGTGTCCGCCAGCTGCAGCGCCTCCTCGAAGTTCACGCAGACGCAGTCGACCTTGGGGAGCAGCTTCAGCAGCGCCGGCCGCTCCGAACCGATCCAGTGATTCATGGTGTCGAGCATCACGAACTCGGGCTTCTCGATCTGCTCCAGCACCTGGTGCTGCGTGTCCGGGGCGCAGTTGCCCAGCAGGACGTAGGGCGTCCGGCGGTGGGCGGCCGGGATCTTGGGGGCGAAGGTCAGGAACACGCCGAGGTCCACGGACAGCGTCTCGGCGCGGCTCATGTCGCCCTGGAAGCGGCCGTGCCAGCGGAAGGTCTTCCCTTCGACGATTTCCAGGCCGTCCAGGTCGATGCCCTGGGCGCGGAGCATCTCGAGATGCTCCTTCGGGAAATCCCGCCCCACCACCCCCACGAGGCGGACGGGGGCGAAGCGGCTGGCCGAGAGGGAGAAGTGCGTCGCCGAGCCGCCCAGGGCGTTCTCGGCCTTTCCATGGGGCGTCTCGAGCGTGTCGAGGGCCACGGTGCCCACCACGAGGACCTGTGTCATGAGAGCATCTTCAAAGCGGCGTCGATCCGGGCCAGGACGCGGTCGCGTCCCACGGCCGTCAGGGTCTCGTGCATCGGGGGGCTCGCCGCGCCCCCGGTGACGGCGACCCGGAGCGGCTGGGCGACCTTCCCCAGTTTAAGACCGTGTTTTTCGGCGATTCCCTTCAGGACTTGCTCCACGGCTTCCTTTTCGAAGACGCTCATCGCCTGCAGCGCCGCGCGGATCTCGACCAGGATCTCCTTCGACCCCGCCGCCTTCAGATGCGTCTCGACGGCCTTCGCGTCGTATTCCAGCTCCGCCGCGAAGATGAAGCGCGTGAGGGGGGCGATCTCGTCCAGTCGTTTGAGCCGCTCCTGCTGCTGGCGGACCGCCTCGCGCAGGAGCTCCGGGGGGACGGCGGAGAGGTCGTACTTCTCCGCGAGATAGGGCCGGCAGAGCTCGACGAGGCGGGACAGGTCGCATTTGCGGATGTACTGCCCGTTCATCCACTGGAGCTTGTCCACCAGGAACCGCGCGGGGGTGACGGTGATGCGGTCCACCGTGAAGAGCTTCACCATCTCGTCGAGCGTCATGAGCTCGATGTTGTTCCCGGGCGACCAGCCGAGCAGGGCGAGGAAATTGACGATGGCCTCCGGCAGATAGCCCAGACGGCGGCACTCCTCGACCGTCACGGGCAGCCCCATCAGGCGGTACTTCTCGATCTCGCGCTTGGACAGCTTGGCGCCGTTGGGGTCGAAGATGATGGGCATGTGGCCGAACTGGGGCGGCTCCCAGCCCATGACCTTGTAGAGCATGATCTGTCGCGGCGTGTTGGGGGCGTGTTCGTCGCCGCGCAGCACGCGCGTGATCCCCATGTCGTGGTCGTCCACCACGACCGCGAAGTTGTACGTGGGATAGCCGTTGGAGCGGATCAGCACCAGGTCCGGATCCGCCGAGGTGTCGAAGGACATTTCGCCGTGGACCAGGTCCTTCCAGGTCATGCGGCAGCGGTCGATGGAGAAGTAGAGCGCCTTGCCCTTCTCGGGATCCTCTTTCCAATAGGCGCGTCCCAGCTCCTCGAGTTTCTTCGCGACCTCGCGATAGCGGTCGAGACGCAGGGACTGGTAGAACGGCCCCTCGTCCCAGGCCAGGCCGCACCAGGACAGGCCCTCCTTGATGGTCTTGAGGGAGTCCTCGCGGTTGCGCTGCTGGTCGGTGTCCTCGATGCGGAGGACGAAGGTGCCGCCTTCGTGGCGCGCGTGGAGGAAGTTGTAGAGCGCGGTGCGGACGCCGCCGACGTGCAGATCTCCCGTCGGGCTGGGCGCGAAGCGGACGCGGACGGTCATAAGGGCACGGATTCTACTGCATCGGGGCGGCGGGGTGAAGCCTTAACGCGGCCGGAGGCGGCGTTCGAGTTCCTGGCGATGCTCCGGGCCGAGATCCGGCAAGGCGGCGCCCTCTTCGTAGCAGCGGCGTGCTGAGGCCTCATCCCCGCGCCGCCGCATCAGATCCCCCAGCGCCAGCAGGCTCACGACGCGGAATCTCGGATGGGTCGATCGTTCGACCGAAAGCTGCAGGCAGACCCGTGCACGTTCCAGATTTCCCGTCTCCAGATGGGCGAGACCGAGCAGTTGAAGGCTCCACGGATTCCGGGGCAGGTCGGGCTCGAACGCCAGCACCGACTCCAGAAGCTTGACCGCCGCGGCCGGATTCCCCCGCCGGAGCTGCCATTCTCCCAGGTTCTGACGGGCCCGAAGGACCGCCGTCGCCAGGCGGCGTTCATAAGGTTCGAAATCCACGTCCAGACCATCCACCCGCTCGAAGAGCTCGATTCCCCGGACGCGGCGGTAGAGAGGCGGCATCTGCTCCGGTTCGTAGGGAAACTGGAACTGGGCCGCATCCGGCTGCAACGACCCTTTCGGAGCGATGCGCCAGAGCACCCCGCAGGGCACCGCCTCCCATCCTTGAGGCACGATGTCCGCCACTTCGAGATTCGAAAGATAGATCGGCCGCCCGGATTCAAGATTCGCCGCGACGAACGCCCGGACCCAGACGCCTTCGGCTCGCCCCTGCGCCCGGACCAGGGCCCCGGCATAGTCCGGCATCTTGAATTCGGGGTGGCGCCGGAGCAGCAGCTCATCGAACCACGGCCGCCCGTTGGCCACGTCCCCCAACCTGCCCCCCGGGATCGCGACCACATCGCTTCGCTCGCCTTTGACGGTCTGAAGGTAATGGACCGCACCGATGGCGTCATCCTTGAAGAGCAGCACGACAGCCCGAGGAGCAAGGGGTTGCAGGAACAACCGCCCGTACTCCTCCGCCAGGGTGTAGCCCCGCTGGC
Source organism: uncultured Planctomycetales bacterium (assembly GCA_964619955.1). GTDB lineage: Bacteria > Planctomycetota > MHYJ01 > MHYJ01 > JACPRB01 > JACQFK01. Next base: position 3,327 of record CAZUJF010000018.1, on the reverse strand, counting down.
TCAAGTCCGCATAGTTGACCCCCAGCGCCCAGACGAGTCCTGCGGCCGTGACACCCGACAGGGCCAGGCGGGCATGCGCGCCGGCGTGCTCCACCAGGACGCGCAAGCCCACGGCGGCGGCCAGGTAGAGCGGCAAAGCGGCCGCCAGCAGCCAGAAATCCAACTGTCCTTCGATGCGGAACAGGAGGGCGACCGCGGTGTACGGGAGAAACCAGGCCGACACGAACAGGAACGAGGGGCGCGCCGTCCGAAACAGGCGGACCAGCCCGAAGATCACCAGGAGCAGGCCCACGCCGAGGAACTCCTCCCAGGCGAAAAGACCCAGCATGCGGGTGCGTTCCAGATCCGTCCCCCACACGCCCGCCTTGCCGAGATAGCGGCCCCCCAGGAAATATTCGAGGAGCGCCCCTCCCCCCGCGGGATGCCCCATCGAGATCAACGAATCCCGACTCGACAGCCAGGGAAGAAGCAGCAGGGACGGACCCGCCGCCAGGAGCGCGGCGAACCCGGCCCGCCAGGCGAGCCCCCGGACTCCCAAGGCGCGTCCGCGCACGGCGGTGAACAGCAGCAGGGCGCCTCCGGCGAGCGTGGTCGAGGGATGCGCCGCCCAAGCCAGCCCGATCAGCGCCGCCAGCCCCGTCCAGTCGGACGGACGCCCCTGCTCCGCCGCCCGGACGATGAACCAGAGCAGGAGGGCCAGCACCAGATAGGTCAGCGCGTAGCCTTTGGCGGTGATCGCCGCCGAGGCCATCGTGAACCCGGCGGCCGCGAGACATCCCACGGCCGCTGCCGCCCAGTCCCGAAGGGAGGCACCGGAGTCCGCACTGCTTCCGCAATGCCGGGAGCGCAACAGATCCCGGGAGGCCAGGCCGAGGGCGGCACAGGCGCCGGCCGTGCAAACGGCGGAATACAGATGCACCGCGAGCGTGAAGTCCAGCCAGCCGAGGAGTTTCGTCCACAACCAGGCCGTCAACTGGTAGAGCACGAATCCGTGCGGATACAACACCGAGAGTTCCTTGATTCCGGATAGGAAGATGCCGGAATCCTGCCAGAACACCGTCGTCCCATGGGTGGCGAAGGATAGCAACAGCGAGCATGCGAAGGGCAGTCCCGCCACGGTCAGAACGGAAGCGACGCGCGGGTTCACGAACCCGCCCTCCTTCTCCGGACGTTCAGACACGTCCAGCCCGACCGCAGGCTCCGGCTCAAAGAGCGACGCCTCGCGCGGGACAGGAACGCGCCCTCCACCCCGCCCAGATTCGAGCGCAGCAGCTCCTCCGGGGTCCACGCCAGGGCGCGGAACTCGTCGGACAAGCTCACGCCGCAGATCGAAGGGTCATCGGAACCCACGCTGACCTGGAGCCCCGCCTCCTTCATCGTCGTCGCCGGATGCCGCCGCCACGACCCGGCCGCCCCGGTCTGGATCTCGCTCGTCGGGCACACCTCGAAGAGCACTCCCCCCTCGCGCGCCAGCGCCACGACCCGGGAGTCCTCGAGGGCACGGACGCCGTGTCCGATGCGGCGGGCGCCGAAGCGCTCGATGGCCTCGCGGACGTTGCCGGCCCCTCCCGCCTCGCCCGCATGGATCGTGCACGGCAGATCCAGGCGCTTGAAGAGCCTTCGAAAGGCCTCCGCGGGAACCGCCTCATCGCCCGCAAGATCGAGGCCGGCGAAGAAGCGGGTCCCCTCCACCGCCCGGGTGGTCGGCGCGTTACCCTTCAGGCCGAAATCGCGGCCGAACGTCGCGATGAAGGACGTTTCGATCCCCGCCCGACGCGCCCCCCGCACCACCCACGCGGCGACGTCCTCCCCCTTCGCCCCCATGCGCCGTCCGAAATGAGTCGGGCTGAAGCGCAATTCGAGATAGATCACCCCGTCCCGCTTCGCGTCCTCGGCGGCCTCGAAGGCCACCCGTTCGATCCAGTCCCGGGAGGGATACAGGCCGCGATACAGCTCGAATTTCGAGAGGAAGCGCTTGAATCCCGGACGCTCCCCCTTCATCGAGGTTCGCCGCCGAAGCTCGCGAGCTGGAAGCTCGATCCCCGTGTCGCGGGCGAGTTCCAGGAAGGTTTCGAAACGGACGCTGCCTTCGAGGTGGCGATGGAGATCGATCTTGGGCAGGCGCCGGAAGTCCCGCACGCTACTTCCCCAGGAATTTCGCCGGGCGCTTCTCCAGGAACGCCGCCGTCCCTTCCTTCAGGTCCGCCGTGCCGGCGATCTGTCCGAAGAGATCCGCCTCCACCCGCAGGCCCTCCGCCAGCGGCAGGTCCAGCCCCCGGGACACGGCTTCCAGCGTCATGCGGACCGCCAGCGGGCCCACGGCCAGGATCTTCTTCGCGAGCGTCCGGCATTCCTCGAGCAGCAGGTCGCGCTTGACGACCCGGTTGACGAGGCCGAGACGGAGCGCCTCCGCCGCGTCCACGGGTTCGCCCGTCAGCAGCAGTTCCAGCGCCCGGCCGCGGCCGATCAGGCGCGGCAGCCGCTGCGTGCCGCCGTAGCCGGCGATCGCGCCCAGCTTGACCTCGGGCTGCCCCAGCTTCGCGCCCTCCGCGGCGACGCGCAGCGTGCAGGCCATCGCCAGCTCGAGGCCGCCCCCGAAGGCGTACCCGTTGACGGCCGCGATGACGGGTTTGCCGAGGTTTTCGATCAGGGTGGTGAGGGCCTGGCCGCGAAGCGCCAGCTCCCGTCCGCGACGCGCGTCCAGCGTCGCCAGGACGCCGATGTCGGCGCCCGCGATGAAGGCCTTTTCACCGGCGCCCGTCAGGATGACGGCGCCGGCGCTCGTCGAGACCCGGGCCGCTTCGAAGGCCTCCTGCAGCTGCTCGAGGACCTCGTCGTTGAGCGCGTTGAGCTTGTCGGGGCGGTTGACCGTCAGGGTGGCCACCCCCTCGCTTTCAGAGACGAGGACCCGTCTGTCGGTCATCGGACTACTTCACTCCGACGACCTTGATCTCCTTGATCCGGACGTCTTCCTTGAGCGGCCGGTCGCTGCTCTTGTCCGTCTCCAGCCCGGCGATCTTCGCGACCGTCTCCAGCGCGGCGATCCGGCCGATGACGGTGAACTTCTTGTCGAAGGCCTGTTGGCGCGCGGCGTTCACGAAGAACTGGGAGCCCGCGTATCCGCTCTTGAGGTTCTGGCAGAGCGCGACCGTGCCCGCTTCGTGGGCGACCCCCTGCGTCTCGGCCTCGGACTTGTACGCGTAGCCCGGATGACCGAACCCGTTGTCGTACGGGCAGCCCGTCTTGAACCAGGCGTTCTTGACGATCATCTGCACGTTCATGCCGTTGTAGAAGCCCCGGCGGGCGAGCGACACGAAATGCGACACC
>CAZUJF010000017.1:0-107708 GCA_964619955.1 uncultured Planctomycetales bacterium | reverse complement strand
CCAGTCGCCTGAAGGCGAGGGGTTTGCTGATCCCCGAGGTGGGGACTCTAAAGGGGCGCCCTGACACGGCTTGTGGGTTCGAGTCCCACCTCCTCCGCCATCGCCGCTGCGCACCCTTGGCGAAACGGGAACGCGACGAGCTGCAACCTCGTCATGACCGGGCTCGACACCCGGAGGGTGCTCCAAATCATTGCCGGGGTAGCTCATTGAGCAGAGCGCCGACTTCGTAAGTCGGAGGTGGCGGGGGCAGAGCCCGTCCCCGGCTCCATTCCAGGGTAGCTTCTGTTGGTAGAGGCGCTCGCCTGTTAAGCGAGAGGTCGCTGGTTCGATTCCAGCCCCTGGAGCCAGACTTCAAGCCCCCGTAGGGTAATAGATCGCCCGGCGAGCTTCTACCTCGCAAGACTCGGTGCGATTCCGAGCGGGGGTTCCACGGCCTCGTCGTCTATCGGAAGGACGCCGCCCTCTCAAGGCGGAAAGGTGGGTTCGACTCCCATCGGGGCTGCCAATCCTGGCCCGCTCGTCTAAGAGCAGGATGTCGGTTTTTCACACCGACGATGCCGGTGCGAGTCCGGCGCGGGCTGCCACACCCCCGGACGCTGTAGGAGATCAGCATCCGCCTTTTAAGCGGAGGAAGCCGGTGCAATTCCGGACGGGGGTACCAGCGGACATTTCGGGAGCGTAGTTCAACGGCAGAAGACCTGTTTCTTAAACAGGGGATGAGGGTTCGACTCCCTCCGCTCCCACCAGACTTCATCGCCCCGTGGCGGAATGGGCAGACGCGCCAGATTCAGGATCTGGTCCCGAAATGGGGTGGAGGTGCAACTCCTCCCAGGCCCACCAAAGAATTCATGCGGCCGTGGCGGAACTGGCAGACGCGCCGGTCTCAGAAGCCGGTGGGGTTAAACCCGTGGAGGTTCGACTCCTCCCGGCCGCACCAAGCCCTGTTAGCTCAACGGCAGAGCGCCGAGCTTACACCTCGGAGGTCGCAGGATCGTCACCTGCACAGGGCACCAAACATTCGCAGCCGTGGCGAAATGGCAGACGCGTCCGTTTGAGGGGCGGATGGGGAAACCCATGGAGGTTCGAGTCCTCTCGGCTGCACCAATCTTCCGGGGCGTAGGGTAGCGGCAACCCGCCTGGTTCGGGACCAGGAAATCGCAGGTTCGAATCCTGTCGCCCCGACCAGGCTTCGGGCCGCTAGCTCAAGGGTAGAGCGGCCTCCTCATAAGAGGACGACGAGAGTTCAATCCTCTCACGGCCCACCAAGATTCATCAGGCACAAGGGTAGATAGCGACCCGCCTGCCTTGGAAGCAGGAGCAGCGTGGTGCGAGTCCACGGTGCCTGACCACGCCTCCGTGGGGTAGTAGATGCCCGGCGATTTCCTAAATCGCAGGGCCCGGTGCGACTCCGGGCGGAGGTTCCAGGCATTCATGCCCCGGTAGTGAAATGGATATCACGGCTCCCTCCGAAGGGGTCCTTGCGAGTTCGAGTCTCGCCTGGGGCACCACCTCCCCGTCCCGTAACTGGATAACGGTCCCGGCTACGAACCGGGCACATGCTGGTTCGAGTCCAGCCGGGGAGACCAAAGCTTGTGGCTCTTGCGGATACTGTCACAGCCTGACTTTGATGGGTGGAAAAGGTGGAATATGAACGCCCAACGTACGCTGGCGCGGGCGTGAAGCCCGGCATCGTGCATGGCGAGCCGGACGAGTACGAGATGCGGGTCGCGAATGACGGGGTCCGCGGCCGCGACGACCGCCTCACCGACGTGCACGGCGGGGTCGTGCACGCGCTGCTCGCCTGGCGAATCCAGGCGCGGCGCCCGCGCGTCTTTCGCTTCCCTTCCCGATTCATTACAATCTCCCTGAACCTGTTCCGGACAGTTCGCAATGTCCCGGGTCCCGGTTCGCAGAGGGAAGGAGAAGGTCATGTGGAACTTGATCGCGGCGCTGCTCGTCCTCCCGCAGGAACCTTCACCCCAGGAGTTCCTGGAAGCCGTCATCCAGCGGATCGAGAAGGCCAAGACCGTGCGGGCCACCTCCGAATCGACGATGACGACCTCCGACGGGCGCACCCTCAAGGCGAAATGGTCCACCCTGCTCAAGGGGAACGACCGCTGGTTCATCGAGAGCCGGATGATGCCCGACCCCTGGGGAGCCTCGTTTCTGGCCGTCTCCGACGGGAAACGGGTCCGGATCCACGGCCACAATCCCGCCCCGGCGCGCTCCATGCCTCCCGGAGAGGTCGGAGGAAGGGTTCGAAAGGAACTCGCACTCTGCATGGATGGCGGATGGTTCAGCAGCGGCATGCCGGAAGGTCTTCACCGGCCTCCGGACGTCGGCGAGCCCCGCGACGGCGGACGGCTGAAAGTCGGAGATCGCGACACCCGGGTGCTGGAGTTCTCGATCGTCTGGTGGCTTCAGGCCGGTCCCCGGAAGGATTTTGCCCGCGTCGCCTACGATCTCCAGACCCGGCTGCCGCTCAAGATCGACGTCGCCTCGGATCATTTCACATGGTCCGAGAGGGTCACGGAATTCTCGCTGGACCTCGAAGTCCCCGATTCGGCGTTCGAGTTCCCCTGGCGCCGGCTCCAGGCGCAGGCCCGGGTGAACCAGCTGGCGGAGTCGGTCGGGAACTTCGCCTTTTTCACGGGACGTTTCCCCCGCTCCCCCGACAACCTCCTCAGGAAGCCGGACTGGCTTGAGGCGGATACCTTCTACCCCGAGGGGGGATTCGTGCTGGGGGGCAGGCTTCCGCAGGATCCCTGGGGCCGCGCCTTCGAATTCACCGAAGGAAAGGTCAGCTCCCTGGGGGCCGACGGAAAGGCGGGAGGATCCGGCGAGAACGAGGATGTCTCAGGGGATTGCTCGCTCCTCATGAGCCACCAGAGGATCGCCGCTCCCAGCGACCGACTCAAGAAACAGTTCAACGCCCGTCTGCAACTCCATCTTCTGTCCGCCTCCGTGCGGGCCTATTATGGGCACACCGGGTCGTTGCCGAAGCTGGAGGCGGACCTCCTGCGGAAACCCGACGGCGTCGAAGCCTGGCCCGAGGGCGGCTGGGTCGGGGGCAGCAGCCTCCCCAAGGACCCCTGGGGCAACCCCTACCAGTACGTCAGCGACGGAAAAGCCGCCGTCCTCAAGGTGCTGGATCCGTTTTCGCGGCGGCTCCGCCGGGGCGCCCTCACCCCCGCAGAGCTCGGGGCGCTCGAGGCCGCCGCCCGTCCGAAGGTGAAGGATACGGATGCCAAGGAGATCCGGAGGATCATCGATCGCTGCATCGACGACGACATCGAAACCCGGGAGGCGGGAAGGAAGGAGGCGGTGGCTTCACCCCTCGAATCGCTCTTCTCGACCTTCCTGGAGGCACGACGGACGGAACTGCGCGATCCGGACCGGATCCGCTGGCTCGAGGAACTCCGGACGGCCCTCCCCGTCCGCCAGGCCCCCTGGCGCTCGGAACTCCGCGTCCTGGTGTTCCCCATCGGCTCCTCCTCCCTGGACGTGGCCCAGCCGCAGCCGATCGAACTGGGCGCCTTTGGCGCCCTTCAGGCGCTGGTGTCGGCGCAGATGGATTTCCGGGCGAACGACCGTGACAAGAACGGGGTCCCTGATTTCTGGACCGGCGACGTGGCCGGCCTCCACACCCTCCTTCCCAAGGGCCTGGACGAGCCGATCCGCCTGATCGAAGCCTCCCTCGCCGCCGCGGATGCCGCCCCCCTCAAGAACGGACCCGGCCTTCCCAAAGAAACACCCGCGGGCCCCAGGACCGGCTATGTGTTCCGGGCGCTTGCCCTCCCCGGCACGGACGCCCGCCCGGGAACTCCGGCCCCCGACCGCCACTTGGAACGCTTCGCCTTCGCCGCCTTTCCAAAACCGTTCAGCGGCAACGGGCGCCTGACCTTCATCGTGAGCGAGGCAAACATCGTCTACGCGATGGACCTGGGTGGAGAGGCGCCCGGAGAGTGGCCCACCGATGAGGAACTCGCCGCGGAATGGCGGCGCCTGAATTGAAGGAGGCGGTCATGCGCTCGTGGGCGATGGCGGCCCTCCTCCTGGCCCCGGGACAGGAGGACACGGCGGAGAAGCTCCTGAAATCCGTCCAGGACGCCATCGAAGGGGCGCAGACACTCCGGACGGAATTCGTGACGGTGGTGGAACGCGACGGGATCATCCAGGGCAGGATGACCGGGACGTTCCTCATCGAAAGAAGCGATCGCTGGTGCCTCAAGATCGACCTGCAAAGCGAAACCAGTTTCCTCCCCGGATCCGCCTCGCTCGCCCTGTACCCGGATGGCCGCCGCGTCTCCTCCACCGTGGCCGTGGAACGCACGATCCTGGAATCGCTCGACGGAAGGCAGCTCTGCGCTCGGATCCGGGAGGCCCTGAGACTGACCCAGATCCCCCTCCTCTACGATCTGGCGCCGGAGCCGCGAAAGGCCCAGTCCTGCCTCGGGACGGCCCGGATCGAGGAACTCGCCGACGCGGGCATCGAACAAGTCGGGGATGTGAAAGCGCGGGTGCTCTCCTATACGGCCCGCTACGAAGCCCGATTCTTCGGGGACTTCCCCCTCCCCGTGAAGGTGTGGATCGACCCGGGAACGAGACGTCTCCTCAAACGGGAGACGGGCCTGCTCTGGAATGCCAAGGTGGTCGAGGAGTACACGACCTTCGTCCTCGACGGGAAGCTGTCCGATGCGGAACTCACCTTCCAGTCCGCAGGCCGCTTTTCCGGGGCGAGGGCCGCCCAGCTCGCCCGTTCGGTGGAACTGTTCGGCCGTTTCTCCGGCCGGCCCCCCTCCTCGCTGGAGGACCTCCTCAAGCGTCCCGACGGGCTCGCGCCGGAGGTGCTCTACCCCGAGGGGGCCTACGTCCTCGGCGGCGTGCTCCCCCGCGATGCCTGGGGGCGGCCTTTTGATCTGCTCCAGCAGGATCAGGGAACGGAGATCGTCTCGCTTGGCGCCGACGGCAAGCTGGGAGGGCAGGGCGACGATGCGGATATTTTTGTCCGGGTAGCCCCTCCCTCCGGCCAGTCCGTGGGCGCACCCACGGAGCGGCTGAAAAAATACTACACGTCCCGGATCCAGATTCAACTCCTGGAAGCCGCCCTCAGAGCCTTCATCACCTCCTATGGAACGCTTCCCCGCCGGAGGCCCGACCTCTTTGAAAAACAGGATTGGATGCGGCACTGGCCCGAGGGCGGGTGGCTGGCGGGCGCCGCGTTGCAGGCCGACCCTTGGGGGGAGCCCTTCCGGATGCTAATGGACCGGAACCAGGTCCGGATCCAGGTCCAGGACCCGGCCGCCCGGAGGCTCCGGCCCGGCGACCTCACCGCGGAAGAGCGGGCATCGCTCGAGGCGACGGGACGGCTCCGGCTGTCCGCGGAGCAGGAGCCTCGATTCCGCCGCCTGTACGAGGATCTTTCAAACGATGACCTCGACCGGCGCACGCAGGCGGAAAGCGGGCTCCGGGAACTGGGCCTCGCCGTCCTGCCGGCGCTGGAGGACCTGATCCCCAAGGAGAAGGATCTCGAGGTGAGGACGCGGGTGGAAGCGCTCCGCAGCTCCCTGAGGAAGCCGCCCTCCCCGTGGAAGTCGGAGCTCCTGCCCCTCGCCGCCGAGGTCCGGCTGGCCCAGAAGCAGGCCGGGAACAAGGCCTCCAATGAAGCGGCCGCCTCCGCCTCCCTGAAGACCCTCGCCTCGGCCGAGGCGGACTTCCGGGCGAACGACCGGGATCAGAACCGAGTCAACGACTTTTGGACCGGGGATGTGGCGAGTCTGTTCACGCTGAAGCCCCCGGGAAACCTCCCGCCGATCCAGCTGATTGATCCCGCGCTTGCCGCGGCCGACGGCGCTCCGCTGGACGATAAAACAACCGCACAGCTCCTGGGTTCCGGTCCGGCCCCCCGGAGCGGGTACTGGTTCCGGATGATGACGACCGACCGGTCCTCGGAAAAGCCGGAGCCCTACGGCATGGACACCGGGGGCACACCGAATCTGGGCAAGGTCTACAACCTGGGCCGCTTCGGAGTCTGCGCCTATCCGGAGGAGTACGGTGTCAGCGGGACGCTGACCTTCATCCTGAACGAGGGGAACACCATCTTCTCGAAGGATATCGGCGGCGAACCGCTCCTCGAATGGCCTGACGACCTCGAACTCCGGTCCTGGAAGCGGATGGACTGAAGGTTCCGGACTTCCGGCGCCGCCACCCCGGCCACGATGCCTGCCGGGATAGCTGCTCAGCGGGCCTCGTCGGACAGGCAGAGCAGGATCGCCCCGTCGCGGAAGACGTGGGTGATCCCGTCGTGGTTCTCGAAGCCTTCGAGCCGCTCGCGAAGCGTCTCCCCTTCCTGTGAGACGAGGCTGCCCGGATCGGCAATCCCGGGTGAGATCCGGCAGGGGCGGCCGCTTGCCTGCTCGACGGAGCTTTCCTGGAGGAGGAAGCAGGCAAGCGCGAGCAGCATCACCTGATTCCAGCGGTTCGACCAACTTTCCCCGCGGCTGCCCTTCGGGCTCGACCCGCGGGATGGAAATCGATTCAGCCCTAGCGGTGAGTCAACTTTCAATCCGGTGGTGCCCGCCGATGCGGGCAACCTACGGATTGAAGTTAGCCGAACCACCAGCCGATCGTCGCCGCTCCTGCTGTGACGAGGAGCCGCTGCAGTCGCCTCACGCCCCGGACGACAGCCAGGAGACCGGGTCCGCGCCCGGTCAGCGAATCCGGTCCAGCACGACCTTCGTCGATTCCAGGAGCGCGCCCGCGAGTTGCTCCAGCTCCCGCTCCGTGATCGTCAGCGGGGGCATGATCACCAGCGTGTTGCCCAGCGAGCGCGTGATCAGGCCGCGCTGCCGCGCCTCCAGCGTCACCTGGTGGCCCACCCGCAGTTCCCCGGGGAACGGCTCCTTCGTCGCGGGATCCTTCACGAGCTCGATCCCCGCCAGCAACCCCGCCTGGCGGATGTCCCCCACCCGCTCGATCGCGTAGAACTCCTGCAGCAGATTCCCCAGCCGGTGGATCTTCATCGGCAGCTTCTCGAGAATCCGGTCCTTCTCGAAGACGTCCAGCACCGCCCCCGCCGCCGCGCACGCCAGCGGATTGCCCGTGTACGTGTGGCCGTGATAGAAGGTCCGGCCGTCCTTGATCTCGCCGAGAAAGCCCTCGTAGACGCGCTCCGTCGTCAGCGTCGCCGCGAGCGGCAGCAGCCCGCCCGTCAGCCCCTTCGACAGGCACAGGAAGTCCGGTCTCACCCCGTCGTGCTCGCACGCGAACATCCGTCCCGTGCGCCCGAAGCCCGTCAGCACCTCGTCCGCGATCAGGAACACGTCGTAGCGGTCGCAGAGCTTGCGCAGGCCCTTCACGAAGCCCGGCGGCTGCGTGATCATCCCGCCCGCCCCCTGCACGACGGGCTCCAGCACCAGCCCCGCCACCTCCTTCGAATGAACCTTGAGGATCCCCTCGATCTCGTCCAGGCAGTGCCGCCCGCAGTCCTCCAGCGTCTTCGCCTGGGGGCAGCGGTAGGCGTACGTCGACGGCGCCTGGATCGTCGGGAAGAACAACGGCTTGTACGCGCCGTGATAGAGATCGATGCCGCCGAGACTCATCGTGCCGACCGTGTCGCCGTGGTACGCCGCGTCCAGGCGCACGAACTTCGTCCGCTGCGGACGCCCGTTCTGCCGCCAGTACTGGAACGCCATCTTCAGCGCCACCTCGACGGCCGTCGAGCCGTTGTCGCTGTAGAAGACCCGAGCGAGCCCCTTCGGCGCCACCCCGAGCAGCCGCTCCGCCAGCTCGATCGACGGCGGATTCGTCAGCCCCAGATACGTCGCGTGCGCCACCCGGTCGAGCTGGCGCTTCATCGCGCCGACGACCTCCCGCCGCCCGTGCCCCAGCGTGTTGCACCAGAGGCTCGAGACGCCGTCGAGATACTTCCGGCCGTCCGCATCCTCGAGCCGGCAGCCGCGGGCGCGGACGATGACCGGAAAGTCCTCCGTCTCCCAGAGCTGCTGCTGGGTGAAGGGATGCCAGACGACCTTGCGGTCGCGCGCGCGCCAGGCGGCCGAGCCGCCCCTAGACTTTCCGGAGGGCTTCGAGGAGCGCTTCAACGTGCTTCCTTTCATGCATCGCCGTGACGCTGATGCGCAGCCGCGCGGTCCCCGGCGCCACCGTCGGCGGCCGGATCGCGGGCACGAAGAACCCGAGCTCGAAAAGCTTCCGGCTCGCCTCCAGCGCCCGCTCGTTCTCCCCCAGGATCACGGTCTTGATCGGCGAGGGCGAGCCCAGCAGGCTCATATTCGCGCGCAGCCGCTCGCGGCGTTCATGACCCTCCTTCACGAGCCGCAGCCCCTCGATCCCCGCCGCGCAGACCGCCGGCGGCAGCGCCGTCGTGAAGAGGAAACTCCGCGCCTTGCTCCGCAAGAGCGCGATCAGCTCCTTCGATCCCGTCACGAACCCGCCCAGGCTGCCGGCCGCCTTCGCCAGGTTGCCCGATTGGACCGGCGCGTCCACCTCCCCGCGACCCTCGGGGCCGAAAACGCCGAGACCGTGCACGTCGTCCACGACGACGTCCGTGCCCAGCGCCCGCAGCCCCGCGAGCGGCGCGAGGTCGCCGTCCATGCTGAAGACGCTGTCCGTGAGGATGAAGCGCCGCGGGGTGGACTCCCGCTCCAGCGCCCGCCGGGCGGACGCCACGTCCCCGTGGGCGTAGACCTCGACCTTCGAGCGGGACAGGCGGCAGCCGTCGATCAGGCTCGCGTGATTGAGCTCGTCCGAGGCGATCGTCGTGTCCGGGCCGCCCAGGACGCCCAGCATCCCCAGGTTCGCCATGTAGCCCGTCGGAAACAGCAGCGCCGCGGGGGCGCGCTTGAACTCGGCGACGGCCTCCTCGAGCGCCGCGTGCCAGCGGCTCGTGCCCGACAGCGAGCGCGACGAGGCGCCCCCCCAGCCGCCCTCCCGCGCCGCCCGCGCGGCGGCCTCCCCCAGGGCGGGGTCCTGGCCGATGCCCAGGTAATCGTTGGAGCAGAACGAGAGCAGCTCGCGGCCGGCGATCGTGACGTGCGGTCCGCGGACGCGCTCGACGACGAGCGGCTCGCGCAGCAGCGAGGCCGCGCGCAGCGACTCGAGCTCGGAACGGATGTGGGACGCCAGCATCAGGGTTTGGAGGGATAAAGCCGGGCGAGCCCGTCGAGACTCGGGGCATCCGTGAGATCCCGCTTCAGCGGCGTGACGGCCGCGTAGCCGCGGGCCAGGGCGGCCTCGTCGCTGAGCGGGCCCCGGGTCCGGAAATCGCGCGGCGGCTCGCCGCGCAGCCAGTAGTACACGCGCCCCCGCGGATCCACGCGGCGCTCGTAGCGGTCCACGTAGGGCACGAGTTCCGTGACGGTGCTCAGCACCCCCTTCGGCCGCCCCGCGGGCAGATTGATGTTGTAGACGATGCCGCCCGCGGGCTTCTTCGCGAGGATCTCCCGGATGATCCGCGCGGACAGCCTCGACTCCGCCCGGAAGTCCTCGCTGACGGACACCTTGCGCGAGACCGCGAAGGCGACGTGCCCCGCCTGCGCGCCTTCGAGGGCGGCGGCGACCGTCCCGGAATACAGCACGTTCGCGCCGCAGTTGAGCCCGTTGTTGACGCCGCTCACGACGACGTCCACGGGCCCGCCCACCAGTTCGGTGAGCGCGAGCTTGACGGCGTCCGCGGGGTTCCCGCTCACGCTCCAGCAGCGGGGCGCGGTCTCCGTGACGAGCAGGGGCGCGTAGAGGGTGAGCGAGCTCGAGGCGCCGCTGCGGGGGCCCTCGGGGGCGCAGACGAACACCTCGCCGAGGGGGCGCAGCGCCTGCGCCAGTTGATGCAGCCCGGGGGCCGAGATGCCGTCGTCGTTCGAAACGAGAATCCTCACGCGCGGCAGTCTATCAGATGTGGGGAACCCTGGCGATAAGGCGTCAGAGGACGCGGAGCCGGCAGGAGACTTCCCTGCCAGCCCCGCGTCCTCTGCGCTGCGCCTCAGCCCTGGAGGTCCAGGTGCGTTCCCCGCCCTTCCGGGTCGGGGGGCTTCTCCGGCGGAGCCTCCTCCTTCTTCTCCTCCTCGTCCTTGGTGAGGTTGAAGGAATGGGCCCCGCGGCTCTCGCCCTGGATCGTGCCGCCGCCGACTTCCTCGGCGCCCTGCACCTGCGTGGACGCCTCCTCCTTGCCGCGCTCCTGGGACCGGCCCGCCCCCGTCTGGTTCATCGAGCGCTCCTGCGCCTGCTGGAGCGCGCGCAGAAGCTGGGCCTGGTCCGCGGCGGCCTGGGTGATCGGAAGACCCGACGACCCGATCGGCACTAGGCGATCTCCACCTGTTTGTGTTTCAGGTACGTCCGGAGCCGCATGATCAGCTTCGCATGAAGCTGGCACACCCGCGATTCCGACAACCCGAGTATCTGCCCGATCTCCTTGAGGGTCAAGTCCTCGAAGTAGTACATCATCAGGATGTAGCGCTCCTTGGTGGCGAGCTTCTTCTTGCAGTATTCGATGAGGTCCCGGCGCGTGTTCGCGGGGAGCGGGCCCTCGATCTTCTCGTCCTCCATGATGTCGACGCCGAGCTGGTTGGGATCCTTGTCCAGCGTGCGGCGGCCGAGCGTGACGAGCGACGCCCCGCTGACCTCGCGATACAGCCCGTCGAGCTCCCCCAGGGAGATGCTGAGCGACTTGGCCAGCTCCACGTCCGTCGGGGCCCGGCCGTTCTCCTTCTGCAGGCGCGAGTACGCGTCCTCCAGCCGGTTGGCGCGGGCGCGCGTGAGCCTCGGGACCCAGTCCATGTGGCGGAGCTCGTCGAGCATCGCGCCGCGGATGCGCCCGACGCAGTAGGTCTCGAACTTCACCCCGCGGGCGAGGTCGAAGCGCTCCACCGCGTCGAAGAGGCCGAAGACGCCGGAGCTCGTGAGGTCCTCGACCTGCACGTTGTGCGGCAGCCGCTCGATCATCTTCTCGGCGACGTAGCGCACGATCGGAAGATACTCCTCCGACAGCGCGTTCTTCAGCTTGGGATCCCGGGTGCGCTGGAACTCCTCCCAGAGCTTCAGCATCTCCTCCTTGGGCCGCTTCGTGATCTGCGCCATGGTCTTCCCCCTCTCCTATGGAGCCCGGTTCCCCGGCGCCTGACCCGGCGCCGGACCTGCGGGCTTCGATTCCACCTGTGCCGGGGCCGGCGGCGGGACCGGTCCCGCCGCTTCTTTCACGATGGCCAGCCCCGGCACTCCGAATATCAATCTTCCGACCCAGTAGCCCAGGATCAGCGCGAGCGAGGCCCGCAGCGCCGCCGCCCCGAAGGTCGACCCCTTCGAGAGGCCCGCCGCCAGCACGGCCGTGAACGCCGCCAGGCCGAAGATCCCGCCGATGACCCTGTCCATGTCTTCTCAATTCCCCGTGATCGCCGACACCAGACGCCGGATGAACGACGGCCGCTCCGCCAGGGGCTCCCGCGCGCCGCGCAGCACCAGCTTCTCCGCGATCGAGCGCAGGCAGAGGCTGGCCGGGCAGCCCGGGAAGCCCAGCAGGAACGGGCGCCGCGCCCGCACCGACTGCCCCACCCGGGGATCCGTCACGATGTAGCCGAGTTTTTCCACGTACGTGTTGAGCAGCTTGTTGGCCGTGACCGCGATGCCCGTCGCGAAGCGGTCGGCCTCCTCGCGGCCGGAGGCCTGGTTGATCAGGATGTGCAGGTCCCCGTGATCGGTCTCGCGGGACAGCATCTTGATCACCGCATAGGCGTCCACCACCGCGGTCGGCTCCGGCATCGTGACGACGAGCACCTCGTCCGCCGCGGCCAGGAAGGCCGTCGTGTTCTTGGAGATGCCCGCGCCCGTGTCGAAGACCACGAAGTCCGCGTCCCGGTGCAGGACCTCGAAGCTGTGCAGCAGCGTGTCGCGCTCGACGTCCGAGAGGTTGGCGAGCCGCTCGACGCCGCTCGCGCCGGGGACCACGCGGATGCCGCCCATCGCGGGCAGCGTGATCTCCTCGATGGTCTTGCGGCCCGTCAGGACCTGGGAGAGGTTCCAGCGGCTCGTCAGGTTCAGCAGGATGTCCGCGTTCGCCAGCCCCAGGTCGAGGTCCACCAGGACGACCTTCTTGCCCAGGGCCGCGATCGCGATGGAGAGGTTGACGGAGACGTTCGTCTTCCCGACGCCGCCCTTGCCGCTGGTGACGGCGAGCACCCGCGCCGTGCGGGGCTTCGAGCGCTGCAGGCGGCGCAGGCCGTCGGCCTGGTCCCGCCCCGCCAGCGGCAGGCCGGAGAGGTCCGGGACGATGTTCCCGAAGTTGCGTTTCTCGGCGGTGTTCACAGCAGCTCCTCCCCGAGGATGAGGGAGGTCAGCCGGACGGAGTCCGCCACTTCGATGTCCCGCGGGATCTCCTGTCCCGTCGTGATGAAGGAGAGCTCGGAGGGCACGCGGGAGAGCACGTCGAGGATCACGCCGACCTTGATCGCCTCGTCGAGCTTCGTGACGACGATGCGGTCGTAGCCGCAGGGGGCGAAGCGCTGGGCCACGTCGACGATCGTCTCGGGCTGCGTGGTCATCGAGACCACCAGGTGCGTCTCGTCGGGCTTGGCGGCCGCCAGGATCTCCTTGAGGTCGTCGAGTTTCGAGGAGCTCTTCTGGCTGCGCCCCGCGGTGTCGATCAGGACCAGGTCGCGGTTCTCGAATTCCCGCAGCGCCTGCGTGATCTCCGCGGGCTTGGCGCAGACCCGGATGGGGACGCCGACCAGCTGGGCGACGCGCTTGATCTGCTCCGTCGCGGCGATGCGGTAGGTGTCGTTGGTGATGACGCCGACCTCGTGGCCCCGGTGGGCGTAGATCGAGATCAGCTTGGCGATCGTGGTGGTCTTGCCCACGCCCGTGGGCCCGATGAACGCCACGCGCGTGCAGCGGCCCGGCTTGAGCGCGATGCCGTCGGTGCAGCGGATCATGTCCTTCACGAGGTCGCGGACCGCGCCGCGCACCTTGGCGCGGTCCTGGAGCGCCTCCGAGGGCAGCGTGCTCCGGAGCCGGGCCGCCATCGACCGGGCCAGGGTCTCGGAAACCTTCGTGGAGGCGAGCGCCGCGTATTCCTCGGCCAGTTCGCGGGGGCCGTCGACGCCGTTGCGGCTGGCCACCAGGCTCTGCGTCTCGGTAAGGAGGCGCTTGATGTCTGCGATCTCCTTCTGGAGCTCGCGGGGGGGCGCCGCGGGGACGGCGGCCTTCGCGGGCGCGGCCGGGGCCGACTCGGCGTTGGCGGGGTAGTCCTTCACCAGCTTGAAGCCGCCGCCGGCGACGATCTCGATGCGGGGCTTGCCGAAGAGGCCGAAGAGGCCGGCGCGGCGCCCGAACGAGGAATGGAGGATCACCGCATCGGGGCCGAGTTCGGCCTTGATGCGGCGGAGCAGATCCTTCTCGTCCGTCCCGTTGAAGCGCCGGATCATCATGTTCGTCTCGCGCCTACGCGGCGGCCGCCTCCAGGCCCACCATGCCGACCGATTCCACCTTCACGTCGCGCACGATCTCGTTGTAGGAGAGGACCACGATGCCGGGCTGCACCGTGTCCGCGATCTTCTTCACCTGGGCGCGGACCTGCGGACCGCAAAGCACCACCGGCGTGCGGCCCTGCGCGAGCAGCTTCTCGATCTCGCGGCCGAGCTGCGCGCCGATGCGGTTGATCAGCGCGGGCGAGAGCGAGAGGAAGCTGCCGCGGTCGCTGCGCTCGATCGCCGCCTTGACCGTGTCCTCGAGTTTCGGATCCAGCGTGACGACGTGCAGCTGCCCGTCCCGCCCCGCATGCTGCTGGCAGAGGTTGCGGGCGAGCGCGTTGCGCACGTATTCGGTGAGGATCTCCGGGTCCTTGGTGCGCGGGGCGTAGTCGCCCAGCGTCTCGAGGATGGCGCCCAGGTCGCGGATCGAGACCCCCTCGCGGAGCAGGTTCTGAAGGACCTTCTGGAGCTCGCCCGGCTTGAGGATGGCCGGGACGACCTCCTCCACCAGCGCGGGGCTCTCCTCCTTCAGCGTCTTGATCAGGTTGTTCACGTCGTCGCGCGTGAGCAGTTCGTGGGCGTACTGCTTGAGGATCTCCGTGAGGTGCGTGGACAGCACCGTCGCCGCGTCCACCACCGTGTACCCGAGGGCCTCGGCGCGCTGCTTCTGGGATTCGGGGATCCAGTAGGCGGTCAGGCCGAACGCGGGCTCCTTGGTCTTGACTCCCTCGACGGGCCCCGTCGCGCCGCCCGAATCCATCGCCATCCACTGGTCGGGCGCGAGCGTTCCCTGCGCGATGGGCGTCCCCCGGATCTTCAGGATGTAGGCGTTCGGCTCGACCTGCATGTTGTCGCGGATGCGGACGGGCGGGACCACGAGGCCGAGGTCCAGGGCCATCTGGCGCCGGATCTTGGTGACGCGGTCGAGGAACTGGCCGCCCTGCTGCGGATCCACGAGCTTGATGAGGCCGTAGCCGATCTCGAGTTCCATCGGATCGACGTGGAGCAGGCCCTCGACCTTTTCGGGCTTCTTGGGCGCCGCGGCGGCGTCCTTCTCCGACTTCTCGCGGTCCGTGACCGCTTTTTTCTTCTGGGAGGAGCCCAGCATCGCCGCGGTCAGCGCGAGGAAGCCCCCCACGACCAGAAGCTGGAACACGGGCAGGCCGCTGCCGCGCAGCGCGGTGAGCACGAGCAGGCCCACGAACGCGGCGGCCATCCAGAGGATCTTCTTCTCCGAGAACAGCTGGCCGATGGTTTCGCGGCCGAGGTTGGAATCCGCCGTCGCCCGCGTCACGATCAGGCCCGCGGCCAGCGAGATGATGAGCGCGGGGATCTGGGAGACGAGGCCGTCGCCGATCGTCAGGATCGTGAACGTGTGCAGCGCGCGGCCGGCGGGCATGTCGTACTTGAGCCAGCCGATGATGAAGCCCGCGGCGATGTTGATCAGCGTGATCACGATGCCCGCGATGGCGTCGCCCCGGACGAACTTCGAGGCGCCGTCCATGGCCCCGTAAAAGTCCGCCTCGCGGCCGATCTGCTCGCGGCGGGCCTTGGCCTCCGCCTCCTTGATGAGGCCGGCGTTGAGGTCCGCGTCGATCGCCATCTGCTTGCCGGGCATGGCGTCCAGGGTGAAGCGCGCGGCGACCTCGGAGACCCGGCCGGCGCCCTTGGTGATGACGATGAAATTGACCAGCATGATGATGGCGAAGATCACGAAGCCGATCACCGGCTCCGCGCCCGCCACGAAGTTGCCGAACGCCTGGACGACCTCGCCCGCGGCGGCCGTGCCGTCGGAGGCGGCGTTCCCGAGGATCTGCCGGGTGGTCGCCACGTTGAGCGCCAGCCGGTAGGCGGTCGTCATCAGGAGGATCGAGGGGAAGACGGAGAACTTGACCGGCTCCTTCACGTAGATGACCGTGAAGAGGACCAGCATGGCGGAGGTGATGGACACCACCAGCATGAAGTCCAGGATGAACGGCGGAAGCGGGACGAAGATCGTCAGCATGATGGCGATGATCGCCAGCACGAAGCCGATGTCCTGGTTCTTCCCGATCCATTCAGCCCAGCGGGGCATGGTTCAAGTCATCGCGGTCCGCTCACGCGGCCGCGACGCCCCCCTTCATCCGGAACACGAACGCCAGGATCTCCGCCACCGCCTGGTAGAGTTCGGGCGGGATCTGCTGGCCGACCTCGACCGATTTGTAGAGCGCCCGGGCCAGCTCCTTCCGCTCCACGACCGGGATGCCGTGTTCGGCGGCGGTCTCGCGGATGCGCTGGGCGAGCAGTTCGGCCCCCTTGGCGACGACGAGGGGCGCCTCCATCTCCTTCTGCGCGTACTTCACGGCGATGGCCAGGTGCGTCGGATTGGTGATCACGACGGTCGCCTTGGGCACGTCCTGCATCATGCGCTGCAGCGCGAGCTGGCGCTGGATCGCCCGGCGGCGCTCCCGGATGCGCGGATCGCCCTCGAAGCGCTTGAGCTCCTCGCGCACCTCGTGTTTGCTCATGCGGAGGTCGCGCTCGTACTGCCAGCGCTGGTAGCCGAACTCCAGGATCGCGAGCACCAGCAGCGCCAGCGCCGCGCGGAAGGAGAGCGTGAACATCAGCTCCACCGCCACGCCCATCAGGTTCTCGAAAACGAAGCCCCCGAGATCCATGAGCCTCGCGCGCTCGTTCCAGATCGTCCAGCCGACCACCGAGCCCACCACGGCGATCTTGAGCAGGCTCGCGATGAGGCGCGCCACGCCCTTGAAGGACAGGAGCCTGCCCAGGCCGGCGACGGGGTCCAGGCGGTTGAGGTCGGGCGCGAGCGACTCCGTGCTCCAGAGGAAGCCCACCTGGGCGAGGTTGACGGCGAGGGCGGCGACGAACACCGTGATGAGGAAGGGCAGGAAGCCCAGCAGCACCGCCGTCAGGGCGCCCCCGAAATGGAGCAGGAGGTTCTCGGAGTCGCCGTCCATGACGGCCAGGTTTTCGATGGAGCCCGAGACGGCCCCGGCAAGGCCCCCCGCCAGGTCGCGTCCGAAGAACCACAGCGCCGTCACCGACGCGAGGAGGACCACCGCGCTCGAGAGGTCCTGGCTCTTCGCCACGTGACCCCGCTCGCGGGCCTCTTCGCGGCGCTTCGGCGTCGCGGATTCGCTCCGTTCGTCGTCCTTGTCCTCTGCCACCGTCTACCTCACGCGGCCTTCGGGCCCCACCGGCGGCGCGCCCAGGTCCTCACCCAGGCGCGGCAGCCGGCGAGACGCCGGGCCGAATCCGTTCTCACCCGCCCAGCAGCGCCACCAGCCGGTGCAAACCCCCGGCATGGCTGACAAAGCGGGACTGGAAAATCGCCACGAAGAGACCCGTCCCCGCCATGAGCACCCCGAAGCCCACGGTCAGACGGATCGAGAAGCCCAGCACGAAAAGATTCATTTCCGGCGCCGTGCGGGCCATGAACGCCATCGCGATCGTGACCAGGAAGAGCGTCACCAGCGCCGGCGCCGCGATCTCCACGCCCATCCGGAAGAGGTCCCGCAGAAGCCCCTCCGTCAGCAGGGTCGCCGCCCCCTCGCCGAGGCGCAGCCCCGTCAGCGGCAGCGAGCGGAAGCTCCGCGCCACCGCATCGATCAGCAGGTGATGTCCGTCGATCAGCAGGTAGACCGCCGTCGCCAGGAAGACCTTGAACTGCCCGAAGATCGAGATCTGCTCGTTCGACAGCGGATCCAGGATGTTCGCCTGGAGGATGCCCAGCTCCTGATCGATCAGGTAGCCCCCGAACTGCACCCCCGCGAAGATCGCCGCGGCCGCAAAGCCGATCAGCAGGCCCAGACCCAGTTCCTGGGCCGCCGCCAGGCCGAACGAGGCCCAGTCCCCCGGCAGCGGCGTTCCCGGCGCCGTCACCATCGGCCAGAAGAGCGCGGCCAGCGTCAGCGAGAGGAAGGCCTTCAGCGGCGCCGGCGCCACCTGGCTGCCGAAGACCGGCGCCAGCATCACCACCCCGCTCACCCGGAAGAGCGTGAGGAGGAAGAGCGGGACGTCCGCCGACTTCAGGCTCAGCAGGCTTTCCATCGTTTATCGGAACCAAGTTCCCATCTCCGTCACCAGCGTCTGCGTGTACTCCACGAGCACCATCAGGAACCAGGGCATGAGGGCGAAGATCACCGCGGCCACCGCGAACATCTTGGGCACCTGGTTGAGCGTCTGGTCCTGGATCTGCGTGGCCGCCTGGAGCACGCTGATGAGCGACCCCACGATCAGGCCCGAGACGAGGATGGGGAACGAGAGCTTCACCGCCATCCACAGCGCCTCGCGGCTGAGGTCCGTCGCCAGCTGGAAATCCGCGCTATCCATAGAAACTCTGCACCAGCGATCCGATCACGAGATGCCATCCGTCCACGAGGACGAAGAGCAGGATCTTGAACGGCAGGGAGATGAAGAACGGCGGCAGCACCATCATGCCCATCGAGATCAGGGTGGCCGAGACCACCAGGTCGATCACCATGAAGGGCAGGAAGAGCGCGAAGCCCATGATGAAGCTGCGCCGGAGCTCGCTGATGACGAAGGCGGGGACGAGGACCTCGGTCGGGACGTCGTCCTGCCGCCAGCCGCCCTCGCGGGCGGGCTGCTTGGTGACGTCCATGAAGAGCCGCAGGTCCTGCACGCGGGCGTGTTTGAACATGAACACGCGCAGATGGCCCAGCGCGCGCTCCAGCGCCACGGGCCCGGCGATCTGGCTCTCCTTGACGGTCGTCGTGTAGGGATCGAGGGCGTCGCGCTTGATCGCGGAGAACGTGGGCGTCATCACCATGAAGGTCAGGATGAGCGCCAGGCCGGTGACGACCTGGTTGGGGGGCAGTTCCTGGGTCCCGATCGCGCGCCGCACGAACGAGAGCACGATCACGATCCGGGTGAAGGACGTGACCATGACGAGCAGCGCGGGGGCGAGGGAGAGGATCGTCAGGAGGAAGGCGATCTCGATCGCCGTGGAGATGTGCTCGGGCTTGCGGGCGTCCTCCGCGATCTTGAGCGGATCGAAGCCGGCGGGGCGCGTCTCGGACGCGGGCGTCGCGGCCTGGGGGCGGGAGGCCTTCGTCGGCGCCGTCTGCGCCTCGAGGCGGACGGGGAGCGCGACGGCGAAGGCCGCCATGCACACCGCGCTCATCCAACCCCCTCTCCGGAACACGTTCGACTCCCCTCTCGCTCAGGCGCGCCAGGCCTGGACCGTCTTGCGGATCTCGGCGAGCTCGTCCGCGATGGACGCGTACGCGGCCTCGGGCTTGGGAGGCGCCTCCTCCTCCTTCAAGCCGTCGCGGAGCGATTCGCGGAAGCTCAGGCGCTCCGAGACGCCGCGCGCGGCGGGCAGTTCGGCCCGGAGCGCGGCGACCTCGTCGGGATTCGCGAATTCGCCGAGCGTGCAGAGATGGTCGCGGGTGGACCCGACCAGGAAGACGCGGGGGCCGACCTCCACGAGGAAGACCTCCTGCTTCTGGCCGAGGGATTTCCGAGAGAGGACGCGGATCGCGTCTCCGCCCCCGAGCAGTTTCGAGCGACGGCCGTAGCGCTTGAGCAGCACGAAAGCGCCCACGAGCAGGAGCATCACGAAGATCGAGCTCAGCATGAAGCCGCCCAGGCTGGGCCCCGCCTCGGGGCGGTCGGCCAGCAGCGGCGAGATCCGGGGGGTCTCGGGCTTCTTGTCCGGGATGAGGATGGGCGCGGCGGCCTTGGGCGCGACGGGTTCCTGTGCGGCCGGCGTCGAAGGCAGCGGATCGGGCAGCGGGGCGGAGGAGATTTCGGGGGGCAGCGGCACCCCGGGATCGCCTTCCTGGGCCGCCAGGAGCAGCACGCAGAACAGCAGACCGGTCGACATACAGCCCCCCTCTCCATGGACAACCCTGGGGACGACCCTCGTCCCACACTGATTATAACTTACAAAATATAAACGGCAAGGGCTGAGCGAATAATTGTTCAAGTCGGGTCTGCCGGAGGCCGAGCCCCCGGGGAGCGGTGCCGCTTTCGGTCTCGAGAAAAAACGCCGCTCAGGCGCCGTCCGGGGCGTTTTCGGCCAGGATCCGGACGCCCGCCTCGTCGATGAGCGCGGTCCGGGCCCAGGTCCCGTCGTCGAAGAGCACGGCCAGAAGCGGCGGCGGATTGTGTTCGGGAAGGGTCGAGCGGAGATTCAGCAGCTTGCCGCAGAGGTGCCGGTTGCAGGTCGACGAGCGCATCTCCCGGGGTAGCCCGCAGCCCGTCTTCGCATGGTAGACGCAGGAATCCAGGACCGTTTCGGCCGGGAGCCGCTCCAGATAGGCCGCCTGGATCTGCGCGAGCGTCCGCTCGGGATGCGCCTGCTTCTGCCGGACGATCGTCTCCTCCGTCAGATAGGCGTGATCCCCGCCCGAGCGGCAGCAGCTGCCCCGGCAGGCGGTGCAGGCCCCCGCGCTCAGGGTCTCCCGACCGCCCGGCGCCGGCTCGGCCGCCGGGGGCTCGTTCAAATAGCGCGCAGGATCCAGCCCCGCCCGCTCCGTGATCTCGGCCAGGTGCTGCGCGAAGAGGTCCCGGCGGGCGGGATCCTGCGGGGCCAGCGGATCCGCGTTGGCCGGCAGCAGCACCCGGACGGCATTCCAGGGGACCCCCCCGCCGGGATCCGCCCGCAGCTCCTTCTCAACGCGCCTCGCCATCGCGTCCGCGCCCGGGTCGGGACGCAGCCACTCGTTCTCGTCGCGGATCCGCTCCTGCTCCCGGTCGATCCGGGCGAGGAGCCGGCGCGTTTCCTCCGGATCGGGCGCTCGTTCAGGCACGCTGGAAGTGGTACCACGTTTCCCGGCAGGCGGGAGGAAGTTTTTTGTCCATGCCTGATCGCGGTTCTTATTTTTCCACAATCTGATCGGGTTTCGAAAAAGTCCCCGCGGCTTTTCCGGGAAAGCGGGTTCATAGGGGCATACGAAAGGATCCGCGCCAACCATGAGCCTGTTCAGCGTCCCCCGGAAAGCCCGACGGACTTCGCGACTCTGCCGCAGGCAGGGCCACGGGATGCCGATCGTGCGGCTGCCGGCATCCGCCTCCGGATCCCCGGAGGGAGGCTGTGAACCGGCGCGGGGGGACGACGAGACCTAGGCATCCAGGGTTTTCCGACAACCCCGCGCTCGAAAGATCGCGGGGTTTTTTTGTCGGCCTGGATTCGCGCCGCCGCGACCCCTTGCCGGCAGCCCGGACGGGATTTATGTCGTATCATTAATCAGGAACCGCGATGAGCCTCAACGCCGTCCTGGAAAGACCGGCCCTCGTGCTGAACCGGAACTGGGCCCCCGTCCGGGTGGCCTCGGTCCGCGAGGTCCTCGGCCTCGTGGCCAAGGGCTCGGCGCTCATCCTCGAGCCCGGCAGCTACCAGACCCACGACCTCCGCACCTGGGATGCCGTCTCGCGCGCCCAGGACCGCTTCGAGGGGACCCTGATCCGCTCGGCCCGGCTGGCGCTCATCCCCCCGGAAGTCATCCTCCTGACGACCTATGACGGCCTGGGGACGCGCTCGGTCGTGTTCTCCCGGAAGAACCTCTTCAAGCGGGACCACTCCACCTGCCAGTACTGCGGCGTCCAGCCCGGGCCGGGGGAGCTGACCGTGGACCACGTCGTCCCCCGCTCGCGGGGCGGCCTCTCGTCGTGGGAGAACTGCGTGCTCGCCTGCGTGGAGTGCAACAAGCGGAAGGCGGACAAGTCGCCCGAGAAGGCGGGGCTCAAACTCCGCAAGGCGCCGCGGAAGCCCTCCTGGCGCGCGCTGACCCGGGTCTCCCTGCACCAGCGCCGCGAGTCCTGGGAGCAGTTCCTCAGCCGCGCGTACTGGGAAGTCGAGCTGGAGCCCTAGCGTCTGAAGCCGGGGACCAGGACCTTCTCGATCGCGAGTCCGAGCTCACGTCCGACCCGGCGGTAATTCTCGAGCGTGCTTTCCGGGCGGTTCCAGGCCGTCTCGAGCGTGAGCGACACGACGTGGTCCTTCGCGTTCCGCGCGACCCAGTTCTTGCTGATCTTCTGCCAGTTCTTGGGATCGTAGGCCGGACCGGACTCGCGAGTCTGTCCGTTGAACGCAAGCGCGCTGGACAACTCCACCTTCGCGGCGGCAAAGAACGCTTCGTGGTTGCGGCGGCCGCGCTCGCTCATCGCCTCCTTCACGCTCGTGAAAAAGAAAGTGCCGTCCCCGGCGCCCGGATTGTGCAGGTCGATGAAGACGTCGAAGCGCCCGGCGTCGGCCATCGCGCGGATCGCGGCCTGCGCGGCCCGGACCTCGGGATGATGCGGCGCGTCGCTCCAGTCCCGGTTGTGATCCTGCGGCAGGGCCCCCTTCCCGCCGGCGCCGAGCTCGGCGTTGTCCACATCCATGATCGGAACGAAAACGATCTCCGCCCGCTTGCGGAGCGCGACCGCGCGGGCGTCGTCCGAGCTGATCCACTCGAGGAATCCGCGCCCCACCCAGCTGCCGCCCGACTCCCATGCGTGCTGCCGCGCCTGGACCCAGATGCCGAAGCGGTCCGGGGCGTCCGTTTCCGTGAGGCGCAGCGCCGGGACCGGACGCCCGCCGCGGGTCCGGGCGAGTTCGAACGGCCTAGCGGCGGGACAGGCCCGCAGCGCCTCCGCCACGGCCTCCTCCGCATGCCGGAGCGTGAACGGAGGGCCCCAGGCGAACCACTGCGTCTTCGCCTTCACCGGAACGGCATAGGCGATCCGTTTTCCCGTGCGTTTGCCGGGGGCGCTGTGAACCCACTCGCGGTCGTCGACGCTCGTCATCGCGCGGTCCGGCGTGGCCCAGGGCGCCTCCCCCACATCGAGCGTGAGGGTTTCGCCGGGCGTGAGTCCGTCCAGCCGGAAGTACCACCAGCAGCGCCAGCCCCGATCGGGATGGAGGGAGGGGTTGATCTTCAGCGTCCGGGTCGCCGCGTCCACCGACTCCACCTGGGCCGAGCCCCCCGGAAAGTCGATCGAGACTTTCAGATCCGCTTCCTGGAACAGGAACAGAAGCAGTGTGATCATCATTCCAACATAAGCCGAAAGAGTGCCCGCCGTTTCTCGGAATTGCAGCGAAGAACTGCGACCTGCGCGTCAGCTCCGCGCCATGGCCCGACTCTTCCGCTTCGCGAGTAATCTGGCGCACAAGATCAGGCCGCCGACAAAGCCGACCACATAGGAGCCAAGATGCGCCCAGAGGTCGGCCAGGAAAGCCACGTGCCGCTCATGAGGCACTCTCGAAGCCATCGGTTCCAGCAAGAACACCCACCCCTTGCGAGCGCAGATCCAGCCGATGCCTCCCGCAACTGCAGCACATCCCGCCATGATCGCCAGCAGGGTTGCCGTGGGCCGAACGACATCACTCCACGTCAACTTGGGTTTCGCACCGGTCCGCGCGGCCATCGATACAGGTACCCCAAGAATCGCCCCTACCCACCAACTGGCGATCACTCCCCATCCCAGGGCCAGCAGCGTGGGGGATTCCGTTCGAAACACCGGCGGATGCCCGATCGTGAAGTACTCCAGACAGACGCGAACCGTGACTTGGTCGAGGAGGATTCCGTATGCGCAGGCGGCCACGATGCAAAATCCGATGACCTTGATGAATTCCATAGGCCTCCGGGCCCCGCAAGGCCGCGGGACTAATTGCGCTGGCGGCGCTCGCTGAGGACTTCCTTGAGGATCAGGCCCGCCGTGTCGGCGTCCGGGGCGCCCTCCTTGCGGAGGCGCTTGGAGAATTCGTGGACGACGTCCACCGTCTCCTCGTGCGTGATCTTTGTCCCGCCGGCGACCAGGTAGTCCTTCCCCTTCGTCACGCGGGCCTCGCCGTCGGAACGGAAATCGGCCCCGATCACGAAGGTTTTCGGCTTCTCTTCTTTCCTGCGCGCCATGCTCTCCTTACTTTACACCCGGGAGGCGGGGCGTGCATCCCATTTTCCTCCTCATCCGCCGCCTTCGTCCGTACAGTGGAGGGATGAAACTCTCCCCGCTCGTTCTGCTCGCCCTGGCCGCCTGCGCTGCAACACCGCAGACGCCGCCCGAGCTCCGGAACATCCGCCAGCTCACCCGCGACGGCACCCACGCCGAGGCCTACTGGTCGTTCAGCGGGAAGAACATCATCCTCATGGCCGAACGCGCGGGCGACCCCGCCGACCAGATCTACGACCTCGACGTCGCGACGGGCGCCCTCACCCGCCTCTCCGGCGGCGAGGGCAAATGCACCTGCGCGTATTTCCTGCCCGACGGACGCTACCTCTACGGCTCCACGCACCTCTCCGGTCCGAAGCCGCCCGCGCGGCCGGACCGCTCCAAGGGCTACCTCTGGCCCTTCTTCCGCGAATTCGAGATCTTCCTCCGCGAAAAGGACGGCAGCCTCAAACAGCTCACGCACAACGACGGCTACGACGCCGAAGGCACCGTCTCCCCCGACGGCAAACGCATCGTGTTCACCTCCCATCGCGACGGCGCCATGGGCCTCTGGACCATGGCCGTGGACGGGAGCGACCTGCGTCGCGTCACGAAACGCCGCGGCTACGCGGGCGGCGCCTTCTACTCCCCGGACGGCCGGTGGCTCGTCTACCGCGCGTTCTATCCGAAGAACGCCGAGGACGAGAAGGTCCTCGAGCAGCTGCTCTCCGAACGCACGCTGCAGCCGATGAAATGTCATTTCGAGATCTTCCTCTCGCGGCCGGACGGCAGCGAGGAGCGCGCGCTGACCTCGAACGGGAAGGCCAACTGGGCGCCGAGCTTCCATCCGGACGGCAGGACCATCGTGTTCGCCTCGAACCAGGACGCCGCCCAGCCCGGCCGCTTCTCCCTTTACGTCATGAACACGGACGGCACGGGCCAGCGCCGCCTGACCACGCACGACGGCTTCGACAGTTTCCCGCATTTCTCGCCGGACGGAACGCGGCTGCTCTGGATCTCGAACCGCGACGGGAAGGATCCGCGCCGCGACCTGAACCTCTTCATGGCCGACTGGAGATAGACATGGCCCGACTCAGCGCCGTGGACCCCGCCGCCGCCGACGCCTCGCTCAAATCGCTCTTCGACGACTTCATCCGCGAGCGCGGCGCGGTCCCGAACATGTTCCGCACCCTCGCCCACGACCCGGAGCTCCTCAAGACCTGGTTCGCCGCGTTCCGCGCCACGCTGCGCGAGGCCGCGGTCACGACCCGCGTCAAGGAGCTGGTCGCCGTGCGCGTCTCGCACCTCAACCGGTCCCGCTACTGACTCGGCTCGCACACGGGACTCGCCCGCCGCTTCGGCGTGACCGAAGCCCAGGTGGGTTGCCTGCTCGACCAGGGCGACGCGGAGTTCACCCCGGCGGAACGGGCGGCGCTCGCCTTCGCCGAGGCGCTCACGAAGTCCCCGGCCGCCGTCCCGGAGCCCGTCTACGCCGCTCTCCGCCTCCACTGGACCGAGCGGCAGATCGTCGAGCTCACGGCCACCGCCTGCCTCTTCAACTCGTTCAACCGCTTCAACAACGCGCTCGGGGTGGACCTCACCGTCTACCCCGCGTCGCTCGGAAAGCCGCCCGCCTGAGCATTGCGAAAGAGCGGGCGAGGGCGTAGGATCGGGACAGCATGGCAGACGAAAAGCGGCTCGACATCCGGAAGGCGATCAACCAGCACGCCCAGGTCAGCGACCTGAGCAACCTCGCCTCCAGCGGCGTCCGGAAGGTCAAGGTCCTCGACGAGAACGCCCTGCTGGAGATGATCGAGGCCGCCGTCGACCAGGTCATCAGCACCCAGACCTCCGCCGACCGCTCCAAGATCCTGGCCGACTCCCGGCGGCAGCTGACCCAGCTCATGAACGAGCGGGACCAGGCGAACTCCCTCGCCGCCGCCGGCCGCAACGAGCTCATCCAGCAGATCGAGAAGCTCCAGAAGGAGCTCGAGCTCCGCCGCCAAGTCGGCGAGGCGGACCCCGCCCTCCAGCAGAAGGCCGACGAGCTCGCCGCCGAGAACGCCGCCCTCCGCGAAGGCAACGACACGATGGTCGAGGAGATCGACCGGCTGCGGACCGAGAACGCCGCCCTCAAGGAGGAGATCGCGCGCCTCCAGGCCGAGCTCGAACAGCTCCGCGCGGCGGCCGCGACGGCGGACGGGCTGCGCGAGGAGCTCGAGATGCAGCGCTCCCGCGGCAACGGACTGGAGCAGCAGCTCGCCCCGCTGCAGCAGGAGCTCGAAACGCTGCGCCAGGAGCTGGAGGACGCCCGCGGCGCCGGGACCACGGCGGTGGGCGCCGTCCGCCGCGAACTCGAACGCGCCCGCGAGGAGGCCGCCCGGCTCGAAAAGGAGCTCGGGATGGCGCGCCGGCTGGACGTGTCCCGATCCGCCGCCGAGGAGGAGCTGCGCCGGGAGGTCGAAAACCTCCGCTCGAAGTCCGCGGAGCTCGAGGAGGAGATCCGGGACCTCAACGACAGCGCCAAGGCGAAGATCATGGAGGCCCGCGGCGAGGTGCTCAAGCTCCGCGAGGAGGCGGCCCACGCGGTCCTCCCCGCGCCGCCGGAGCCGGAACCCGTGCTCGAACCCGTTCCGGAGCCCGTCCTGGAGGAGGTTCCGGTCCCCATGGTGGTGCCGATCGGCGAGACTCCGGTCACGGCCGCGGAGGTGATCGAGCCGGAACCCCCGCCGCCCGTCGTGGCGGAACCCGCGCCGCCGCCGCCCCCGGCCGCGCTGCCCGCCGGCCTGAAGCCGGGCAAGGGCCTCGACGTCGGCACGGTCAACCTGGTCTCCGCCTGCCAGGCCGCCAGCGAGGGCGACATCGAGATCCGCCAGCAGCGCAACGTGTTCATCGACGTGGAGATCACCTCCTACACGAAGGCGATGCTCACGCGGCTCAACGTCCCCTACGTCGTCCAGGCCAAGCGCATGTACGTGCTGGGCGAGCCCGCGTTCCAGCTCGCCAACGTGCTCAACCGCCGCACGCGGCGGCCCATGAAGGACGGCCTCATCTCGCCGAAGGAGCAGGACGCGCTCCCGGTGATGAAGATGCTCATCAGCTCCATCCTCGGGGAGCCGCGCGCGCCGCAGGAGGTCTGTTTCTACTCGGTGCCCGGCGACCCCGTCGACAGCGACCTCTCGGTCGCCTACCACCGGGACCTCTTCGACGCCGTCCTCAAGTCGCTCGGCTACAAGCCCTCGCACATCCTCGAGGGCCACGCGGTGACCTTCGCGGAGCTGGGCGAGGAGGACTTCACCGGCATCGGCATCTCCTGCGGCGGCGGCATGTTCAACGTCTGCGTCGCGTACAAGTCGATGCCCGCGCTGACGTTCTCGACGGCGCGCAGCGGCGACTGGGTGGACCTCAACGTCGCGCAGGTGCTGGGGATCAAGCCGGAGAAGGCCGCGCAGATCAAGGAGCAGGGCGTGGACCTCATGAACCCCAAGAACCGGGAGGAGGACGCGGTCGCGATCTACTACCGGAACCTGATCCAGTACAACGTCACCAACATCGCGGAGCGCTTCCGTTCGGCGGAGAACATGCCGACGTTCAACGATCCGATCTCCGTCGTCTTCTCGGGCGGCACGGCGCTGGCGGTCAATTTCATCGAGCTGGTGAAGGACGTCTTCAAGAAGGTGGACTTCCCGCTCCCGGTGAAGGAGATCCGGCTCGCGAAGGACGCGCTCAATGCGACGGCGAAGGGCGCGCTGGTGGCCGCACAGCTGGAGATGGCGGCTCGCGCCCAGTAGCGACCCCTACCCCAACACCCCCACCCTCATCTGCCCGCCCGGGTAGAAGACCGCGAACCACGAGAAATTCGCCGCGTCGAAGTAGAGGCGGTCCTCCTTCGCGCCGAAGAGGCCCAGGACGAGGTCGGCCGTCTTCAGCAACGTCTCCCCTTTCGCCTCGAAGCCGAAGGCGCCGTCCCAGAACAGGACCCGGCCCGCGGGGTCGAGCAGGGCCTCCATCGTACGCTTGAAGCCGGGCACGCCGACGGAGCCCGTCCACCCCTCGAGCACGGCCTGGCCGCGCAGCGCCCCCTTCACGAGGGCGTCGGCCATCCCGACGGGCCCCTCGGGCATGCCGCCGAGGGCGCGGTCGAAGAACTCCTTCAGCAGGGTCCGGGCCTCCTTGTAGTAGACGTACTTCCAATGCTCATACTCGGAGGCGAAGGTCGGGCGGACGCGGTCGGGCACCAGCGTGCAGACGGTGCCCGGGGGGATCTCCGGTTTGCTGAGGGTGTAGATGGGGTCGTAAAGCATGGCGAGGGGGGAAAGCTGCTTCAGCAGTTCGTCGCGGATCTCCTGGGGGCTGGAGCCGCGGCCGCCGGCCGGCGCGTTGGAGGTCACATGGACGGCCGTCCAGTCCGGCAGGGCCTGGCGGAGCACGTTGAGCGTGTCGGGCAGCTGGGCCTTGAAGAGGGCGGGAAAGACGCTGACCGTCTTGAGGGAGAGGGGCGGCGTTCGAAGGTTCATTCCCCGAGATTACCACCTCCAACAAAACAGACGGTCTACTTTGTTGCCTCTCGCGGGCAACAAAGTAGACCGTCTGTTTTGTTGGGGGTGGTTTCAGAAAAAAAGAGGCCCGGACCTTTCGATCCGGGCCTCAGGGATTACTGCGATGATTCAGGGCCCCCGCTCAGGCGAGAGCACGCCTGCTCTCTATGCGGAGAGCCTCCGAATACAAACACCGAACGCCAAGGATCACCTCCTTCCCCGCCAGGGGTATCCGCCATAATTACGGCCGGGGCCCCCTCTTGACCCGTCGACCGGCGTATCTTTACCCCCACAGCGGACTGTTGAATCCAAGTATAGCCCGTCTTTTTTCACTTGGTGGAATCTTTCGCCTCCGTCAGCTCCAGCACCGGAAGCCCCCCCTTGGGCTGGGTCAGCCTCCCCGACAGCGTCAGCAGCGTCTTCCCGGAATCCAGCAGCCCCTTCAGGCCGGCGTCCCCCGTCAGGCGGTACTTCTGACCGGAACCGCGGGCCTCGAAGCTGACCCCGTCCCCCTCCCGGGAGACCTTGCCGCTCAAGCCCGAGACGACGAGGCTCAGCAGCGGGAAGTCCAGATCCCCGCCGCTCGACTTCTTCATCTCCTCCAGCATCCTCTCCAGATGCGCGGGCAGCAGGGCCTTGCCCTCCTTCACCGTCACGTCGTAGTGCCACTTGTCCCTGCCTTCCTTCGCCGTCACGACGCCGTCCAGGCGCCGCAGGCCCTTCTCCAGGGCCTCGATGCAGGCGGGACCTCAGACCTCGTCGAACTCCGCCACCATGCGGACCTGCGGCCCGTCCTGGACGGCCGCCGCCGGGAGACACGAAAGCCAGACCCCGAGCAATCCCGTCGCGATTCTCATGAAGATCTCCTCACTTCTGCTATACACCCGCGCGGGGCGAATCCCCCTTGAATTCGAGGCCCCTTTCGGTCATCCTCAATGCCGCTGAAATGAGCTTCCTCACGGGCCGCCCGGCGTTCCGAATTACCGGCCACGGGCC
This sequence comes from uncultured Planctomycetales bacterium, assembly GCA_964619955.1. Taxonomy (GTDB): domain Bacteria; phylum Planctomycetota; class MHYJ01; order MHYJ01; family JACPRB01; genus JACQFK01. The sequence continues at coordinate 78,817 of CAZUJF010000017.1, read as the reverse complement.
GGGCTCGGACAAACTCTAGGCCCGCCCCGCTCGTGATCCGGCGGCGTCACCCTTCGATTCAATGAACCTTTGAGGCCCACCGGCCTCTTCATCCTTGGAGGCTTCCATGGCCCGGCTCGTCAAGATCTACGACACGACCCTCCGCGACGGCACCCAGGGCGAAGGCGTCAACTTCTCGATGGAAGACAAGGTCCGCATCGCCCGGCGGCTGGACGAATTCGGCGTCCATTACATCGAAGGCGGCTGGCCCGGTTCCAACCCCAAGGACGTCCGCTTCTTCCAGGAGATGCAGTCCGTCCCGCTCAAAAACGCGAAGCTCGCCTGCTTCGGGTCCACCCGGCGGCCGAACACGCCCGCCGACCAGGACACGAACCTGCGGCGCCTGGTCGAGTCCAGGGCGAACGTCGCCACCATCTACGGAAAAAGCTGGGATTTCCAGGTCATCGAGGCCCTCAACACCACGCTCGACGAGAACCTCGCCATGATCCGCGAGTCCGTCGCCTTCCTGAAGCCCCACTTCGAGGAGGTGATCTACGACGCCGAGCACTTCTTCGACGGCTACAAGGGCAACCGGGACTACGCCCTGAAGACGCTGGAGGCCGCCGAGGCCGCCGGCGCCGTCTGCCTCGTCCTCTGCGACACCAACGGCGGCACCCTGCCGCACGAAGTCGGCGAGATCGTGCGCGACGTCCGCCGCCGCGTCAAGGCGCCCCTCGGCATCCACGTCCACAACGACGGCGAATGCGCCGTGGCCAACTCCCTCATCGCCGTGCTCGAGGGGGCGGAGCACGTCCAGGGCACCATCAACGGCGTCGGCGAGCGCTGCGGCAACGCCAACCTCTGCTCGGTCATCCCCGACCTCATGCTCAAGCTGAAGTGCGAGGCCGTGCCCGCCGAGTCCCTCTCCGGCCTGCGCGAACTCTCGCGCTTCGTGTCGGAGATGTACAACCACCAGCCGTGGACCCACCAGCCCTACGTCGGCGACTCCGCCTTCGCCCACAAGGGGGGCATGCACGTCTCCGCCGTCACCAAACACCCCGAGACCTACGAACACGTGAACCCCGAGCTCGTGGGCAACCACCGCCGGGTGCTGGTCTCGGAGCTCGCCGGCCAGTCGAACGTGCTCTGGAAGGCCGCGCAGCGCGGGCTGGACCTCGGCAAGAACACCCCCGAGACCCGGCAGATCCTGGAGACGCTCAAGGAGCTCGAGAACCAGGGCTACGAGTTCGAGGGCGCCGAGGCGTCGTTCGAGCTGCTCATGGACCGCGCCACGGGGCGCCACCAGCCCGCCTTCGACCTGGAGGCCTGGCGCGTCATCGTCGAGAAGCGCGGCGGCAACCAGACGCTCTCGGAGGCCACCATCAAGCTGAGCGTGAAGGACGTGCCCGAGCACACCGCCGCCGAGGGCAACGGCCCCGTCAGCGCACTCGACGCCGCGCTCCGCAAGGCGCTCGAGGACTTCTACCCGAACCTGAAATCCATGTCGCTGCGCGACTACAAGGTCCGCATCCTCGAGGGCACGCTGGGGACCTCGGCCAAGACGCGGGTCCTCATCACGTCGGGGGACGGCCACGACACCTGGGGCACCGTCGGCGTCGGGACCAACATCATCGAGGCCTCGTGGCAGGCGCTCGTCGACTCGGTGGAGTACAAGCTCCGCCTCGACGCGCGCCGCGCCCAGACGGCCAAGACGGCGAAGGTCTAGACCAGCCGGCGCGCGGCCGCGCGGGCCTCGTCGAGCGTCGTCACCGAGCCGTCCAGCTGCAGCTGGTAGATCTTCTCCACGATCTCGCCGATGCGCGGGCCCGGGGTGAGCCCCAGCTCCAGCAGGTGCCGGCCCAGCAGCAGGGGTTTCGGGCCCGACTTCTCGACGGCCAGCGCGCGCGCCCGCTCGAGAAACCATTCCTGCGCCGCCGAGCCCGGCTCCTTCGCCCCCGGCGCGCGGCGCCCGAGCGAGTCCGCCTTCGCCACCCGGTAGAGCAGGTCGAGCTCGCACTTCAGCGCCAGCCTCCGGAACGCGCCGTCGCCGATCCGCTCCCGTTCCTCGTAGAACAGGCCCGGCTTCAGGTGGTTCGCGACCAGCGCGATCACCTGGCGGCGCACGTCGTAGCCGTCCAGCGTGTGCACGTTCAGGCGGGACAGCACCCGCTCCGTGGGCGCGACCCCGGCCTCCTCGTGGTCGAGGGAACGGATGCGGCCGTCCATCAGCTTCGTGGTCGGCGGCTTGCCCAGGTCGTGGCAGAGCTCCGCCAGCAGCACGGCCGCCCTCTTGGGATGCGGCAGATCCGCGACCAGGCCCGCCGCGAGATCCACCGCCTGCAGCGTGTGCACCCAGACGTCCCCCTCGGGATGCCAGGCGGGCTCCTGGGGACAGCCCACCAGCGCCTGAAGATCGGGAAACAGGCGCGGGATGACCCCCGTGTCGAGCGCGACCGCGAGCCCCAGCGAGGGCCGCTCCGCCCGTAGCAGCAGCTTCTCGACCTCCCCCCAGATCCGCTCGGAGGGGAGATCGTCCAGCGGGATCGAGCGGCAGAGCGCCACCGTCTCCGGGGCCATCGAGAACCCGAAGCGCGCCGCGAACTGGGCGCCCCGGAGCACGCGCAGGGAATCCTCCCCGAACGTCGCGGGGTCGACGGCGCGCAGGAGACGGGCCTGGAGATCCGCCCGTCCGCCCCAGGGGTCGATGAGGTCCCCGCCCAGCGGATCCCGCAGCATCGCGTTGACCGTGAAGTCGCGGCGCCGCGAAGCCTCTTCGACGCTCATCCGGGGATCGCCGGAGACGCGGAAGCCCTTGTGGCCGGATCCCGTCTTCGAGTCCCGCCGCGGCAGGCTGACGTCGACCTCGACGCGGTCCTTCCCCTCCCCGAAGGCGAGTTTGTAGACCGTGAACGACTCGCCCACCGCATCGACCCGGCCGACGCGCGAGAGGAGCTCCCGCAGCGCCGGGGCCTCGACCCCGTAGACCTCGAGATCGTAGTCGCGGGGCGCGGGCATGCGGTCGCCCAGGCGCAGTTCGTCGCGGACGAGGCCGCCCGCGAGGTAGGCGCGGCCGCCCGCCTCGCGCACGGAGCGGGCGATGCGAAGGACGGAGGGGTGGAGTTCCACGCCGACAGGATAACCGATGGAGGGGGCTAGGCGCGCGCGAGGAGTTGTTCGAAGATGCGCTGGAGCTCGGCCTTCGAGAAGCCGACGCGCCGGGCCTCCGCGACCAGCTCCCAGAGGCGGCCGCAGAGCTCCTCCGCCTCGCGGGCGGACCCGACGGCGCTGTGGCCGTCCGAGATGCGCCACTTCGCGCCCTCGACCTCGAGGAAGCCGCGGCCCACGAGCTCGCCGTAGGCCTTCTTCACCTCGGCCGCGCTGCTGCGGATCCGCGCCGCCAGGGCCGAGGGGGCGGGCAGCAGGTCGCCCGCGAGCGCCTGGCCCAGCGCGATGATCGTCTTGAGGTAGGCCGCGATCTGCCGGTGCGCCGGGAGGTCCTTGCGGAGCGCCAGCCGCGTGAAGTCGATCGCCGTCGTCGCAGGCATCGTTGTCTCCTCCCAGCAATGACCTTACACCGTCCGGCGCGCAGTTGTTGGGGGCCGGTCGTAACGGACGTCGACCCGGGACCGGATGCCCCCGCGGGCGTTGAATTCCGCCGAAACCGTCATCCAGACCGGACGGCACGCGGCCGCGAGGTCCCGGAGGATCCGGTTGACCGCGTTCTCGTAGAAGATGCCGAGGTCGCGGTAGGCGTTCATGTAGCCCTTGAAGGACTTCAATTCGAGGATGCGCCGGTCGGGCTCGTAGACGATCGTGATCGTGCCGAAATCCGGCAGGCCGGTCTTGGGGCAGATGGCGTTGTATTCCGGATCGACGATGGTGATCTGGGTGCGCGGGAACTGGCTGGCGAAGGTCTCCACGCGGGGCAGCTTCGCGTCGAGCCCCGCGGCCGCGGCGTTCCGGTAGGTCTTGCGCGGCGTCATCGGCCGGCGCTCAGAATTTGAAGGAGACGATCTTGTACTGGACGAGGCCGCGCGGGGCCTGCACCTCGGTCTTCTCGCCGACCTTCTTCCCGATGAGGGCGGCCCCCAGCGGCGAGGTCACGGAGACGGTGTCGACCTTCTCGCGGCTCTCCCCCTCTCCCACGAGGAGGAATTCGTCGCTGCGGCGGGTCTTGAGGTCCTCGATCTTCACGAAGGCCCCGATGGCGATCGTGTCGAGTTTCAGGCTCTTCGCGTCGATGACTTCGGCGAGGGAGACCTTGGATTCCATGTCGGCGATGCGCTGGTCGAGGTTCCAGAGCTCGGTGCGGGCGGCGTCGAACTCGGCGTTCTCCGAAAGGTCGCCCATCTCGCGGGCCTCCTGGAGGGCCTTCTGCACGCGCGGCATCTCGACGTACTTGAGATGGTCGAGCTGCTTCTTCGCCTGCTCGTACCCTTCGGGGGTCATGGGGATTCGGCTCATAAGCGGCCTATTTTATCGGCCCCGGGGGCGGCTGTCCAGCGGCTCAGGGTGCCGCCACGGGGACGGCGGAGGGGATCTCCTCCAGCAGCCGGCGGCGCAATCCGGCGAGCCGGGCCTCGTCCGTCACCTTGGCCCCCGAGCGGTCGCTGACGTAGAACACGTCCACGACCTGGTCGAGGCTGGTGGCGATCTTCGCGGTCCCGATCGAGAACCCCAGCTCGAAGAGCGTCCGGGCGATCGTGTAGAGCAGCCCGGGCCGGTCGTCCGCGAAGACCTCGACGATGGTGTAGCGGTCGGAGCTGACCCCGTCGATCTCCACCTGCGTCGGGCTGCCCGTCGGATGCGTCGGCCGCGCGGGCTCCGGGCCCGCCTGCAGGGCGGCCGCGGACTCGAGGGACCGGCGGCCCAGCAGCACGTCCTCGATGCGCTTCGCGACCTCGAGCCGCCGCTCCGGGGGCGGTTCGCGCCGGTAGTCCGCGTCGACGCCGCGGAAGCTGTCCACGACCAGGCCGTCCTTGCGCGTGAGGATCTCGGCGTTGACGATGCGGAAGCGCTCCGCGGCGAGCACGCCGGTGATCTTCGAGAAGAGGCCCGGCGTCAGCGCGTCCCGCGTGAGCACGGTGTATTGCAGCAGGCCGGTGTCGGCGAGCCAGGTGCTGATGATGCGGACGCCCTGCGGGTCCAGATCCTTCTGGGCGCGCAGGTGCGCGGCGAGCTCGTCCGGCGGGGTTTTGATCAGGTATCCGAACGGCATGGCGTCGAGCTGGGCGGCGAGCCAGGCGGGGTCGAAGTCCTTCTGGAAGCGGGCCTGCAGCTCCGCGCGGATCTTCGCCGCCCGGGCCGGCTCGTCCGCCACCGGGGCCTCGCCCGCCAGCTCCTCCATCGAGCGCATGTAGAGCTCGGTGAAGAGGCTTTCCTTCCAGGACGTCAGGCTGCCGGGGGCGACGGCGTCGGTGTCCGCCACCGTGAGCAGGTAGAGCATGCGCAGCGTCTCGACCGTCCCGACCGAGCGCACGAAGGGCACGATCGTGGCGGGGTCCGACAGGTCGCGGCGGGTCGCGGCGTGCGCCATGATCAGGTGCTTGTGCACGAGGAAGACCAGCTGCTGGCGCTCGTGGTCGCCGAGGCCGAGCAGGACGGACAGCTCCTCGGCGAGGCGCTTGCCGACCTCGCTGTGGTCCTCCTCGTAGCCCTTGCCGATGTCGTGCAGCAGGAGGGCGAGATGGAGCACGTCCTTGCGCTTCACGTCCCGGTAGGCCTGCCCCACCGGGCCGGCGTCCTTGAGACGGAACGTGGCGGACTCGAGGGCGCGGATGGAATGCTCGTCGACGGTGTACTTGTGGTACTGGTTGAACTGCATCAGGCAGCGCGCGTGCTCGAAGGCGGGGATGAAGCGTCCGAGCAGTCCCACGCGGTGCAGGTTGCGCACGAGCAGGCCGAGATCCTGCGGCTCCGCCACGATCTCGAGGAAGCGGCGGCGGGACTCCGGGGTGATCTCGCAGCCCGGCACCGCGGCGCGCACGCGCTCGAGGGTCTCGTGGGCCACCTCGACGCCGTGCAGCCGGGCCAGGTCGAAGCAGCGCAGCAGCACGTCGGCCCGGCGCAGCACGTCGGCGCCCGCCTGCGGGTCGACGGCGATCTTCTCGCGGTCCAGCAGATAGTGCTGCTCGATCCGCCGGCTCAGCAGCCGGTTCAGGCCGGCGCGCAGCAGGTTCCCCCGCCGCGCCCCCGCGCAGAAGCGCATCACCAGGTCGTGCAGGCCCGTCATGGCGCGGTGCACCTGGATCATGAAGCGCTCGACCCCGAGCAGCGCCCCCTGCGTCTCGAAGCCGAGCCACTGGGACATGCGCACCTGCTCGTCGCGCGTGAGCACGTCCTGCGCCGCGCCGGCGTGGAAGTGCAGTTCGTTCCGGACCCGGGTGAGCAGTTCGACGGAGGCGGCGAGCGTCCGGGCGTCCTCGGGGGTCAGCACCCCGCCCACGCGCAGCATCTGGGGGTCCCGCGTCCCGTAGCGCGGCTGGGCGATCCAGCGCAGCAGATGCACGTCGCGGAGCCCGCCGGGGCTCTTCTTGACGTTCGGCTCAAGGAGGTTGCTCGTGGCGAAATAGTCCTGGTGCTCCTTGCGGCGCTCCTCGAGGACGGCGTCGATGTAGCGGTTCAGCGAGGTGGACGCCCCCAGGCGGTGCACGCCGCGCTGCAGCTCCGCGAAGAGCGCCTGGCTGCCGGCCAGGAGGCGCGTCTCCGTCAGCGCGGTGCGGTGCGGCAGGTCCCGGCGCGCGAAGGCCGCGGCGTCGCCGGGCGTGCGCACGCTCTGGGAGAGCTTGACGCCCGTGTCCCAGAGCCCGCGCACCAGGCGGTTGACCAGCTCCTGCACGGCGGGGTGCGGACGGGGCGGGTGCAGGAAGAGCAGGTCGAGGTCGGAGTGCGGGGAGAGTTCGCTGCGGCCGTAGCCGCCGACGGCGACCAGCGCGAGACCGTTGAGCAGGCGCGGCCGGTCGGCGGAGGGCAGCTGGCCGATCGCCTCGTGGAACGCCGCCACGATGACGCGGTCGTAGAGATCCGATAGCGCAGTGGAGACCTGCGCGCCCAGAGCGCCCTGCCGGTGAAGCGCGCGGATGTCGTCGCGCTCCCGCTGGAGCTGGTCCCGGAGGGACGTGGGGGCGGGCGGCTCGGCCATGAACAAACGTCCAGGGGTCTAGATCGCGGCTTCGCCCTTTTCGCCCGTGCGGATGCGCGTGACCTGCTCCAGGGCGTAGACGAAGATCTTGCCGTCGCCGATCTCCCCCGTCCGCGCCGCCTTGGTGATGGCCTCGACGACCGTGGCGACGACGCCGTCGGCCACGACCACCTCGATCTTCACCTTGGGGACGAGGTCGACCGTGTATTCGGCGCCGCGGTACTGCTCCTTGTGGCCCTTCTGACGGCCGAAGCCGCGGACTTCGGTGACCGTGAGGCCCTGGACGCCGACCTGCGTGAGCGCGGTCTTGACGTCGTCGAGTTTGAACGGCTTGATGACGGCTTCGACTTTCTTCACGAATCTTTCTCCCTATGTTCCCGTCTTCGTCCTAATCTTACCCTGCGCCCGGCCGGGCCGCCCTAGTTATTGTAGGCCTGCTCGCCGTGCAGCGACACGTCCAGGCCCTGCTGCTCCTCCTGTTCGGTGGGGCGCAGGCCGGTGACGGCGTTGACGATCTTGAGGATCACGAAGGTCGCGACGGCCGCGATGACCCAGGTGATCAGCACCGCATAGAGCTGGTTCATGAACTGGCCCATGCCGCCGGCGAGGCTGACCGGCTTGTCGCCGACCTTGTACGTGGTCTCGATCGCGGAGTTGACCTTCGCGTCCGCGAAGATGCCGGTGAGGAGGGCGCCGAGCGTGCCGCCCACGCCGTGCACGCCGAACGCGTCGAGCGAGTCGTCGTAGCCGAACTTCGCCTTGACCACGGAGGCCGCGAAGAAGCAGACCGCGCCGCCGATGAGGCCCATGAGCACCGCGGAGCCGACGGAGACGAAGCCCGCGGCCGGGGTGACCACGACCAGTCCGGCGACGAGGCCGGAGACGGCGCCCAGCGCGCTGGGCTTGCCGCGATGCCACCATTCGGCGGCCGTCCAGCTGAGCATCGCCGCGGCGGAGGCGAAGTGGGTCGCCGCGAAGGCGCTGCTGGCGGTGGCCCCGGCGTTGAGGGCGGAGCCGGCGTTGAAGCCGAACCAGCCCACCCAGAGCAGGCCCGCGCCGATCATGGAGTACGTGACGTTGTGCGGGGGCATCGGCTGTCCGGGGAAGCCCAGGCGCTTGCCCACGACGATGGCGCAGACGAGGGCGGAGACGCCGGAGCTGATGTGGACGACGGTGCCGCCGGCGAAGTCGAGGGCCGGGATCTTGGCGTCGAAGAACCAGTTGAAGAGGCCGCCCTTGCCCCAGACCATGTGGGCCATGGGGAAGTAGACGAGGAAGGCCCAAAGGACGGTGAAGAGCAGCATGGCGCTGAACTTGATGCGCTCGGCGAAGGCGCCGGAGATCAGCGCGGGGGTGATGATGGCGAACATGAGCTGGAAGAGCATCCAGGTCGTGTGCGGGATGGTCGTGGCGTAATCCATCTGGGGATCCGCGCCCACGTCCTTCAGGAGGAAGTACTTCATCGGATTCCCGAAGAACGCGTTGCCCTCCGCGAAGGCGATGCTGTAGCCGCCGAGCACCCAGAGGAGGGACATGAGGCCCATGAGGAACATGCTGTGCATGAAGGTGGAGAGCACGTTCTTGCGGCGCACGAGGCCGCCGTAGAAAAGGGCGAGACCGGGGCCGGTCATCATCAGGACCAGCGCCGAACTCGTGAGCATCCAGGCGTTGTCGCCCGCCACGATGCGGTTGCCGCCGGGCATCGCCGGGGCGGTGGTGTTCGCCACGCCCTCCAGGTCCGCCAGGCGTTTCTCGAGTTTCTCCTGGGCCGTGGGCTCCGCCGCCTTCGGTGCCGGAGCGCTTTGCTGGGCCCAAGCCGTGCCGGCCGCCACCAAGGCCACCGCGGCCGCCATCCCCATCCGTCGCAGGCTGCTCATGAAATCTCTCCCCGGTTGAAGAACCATTCCAAGTCTTCGGAGGAGAGCAAGGATCGTGCCACTACGCTATCGCAGTGCACGTATTTAATGCAACTTATTTGAAATCAGGTATTTATAAACGTTATCTAAGCGATTTCAACTGAAGTTATCGAAAAATTTCCTACCTACAGGTATGGCAAAGCCCCTTTCTTCCACCATCCCGTAGGAACCCCAACAAAACAGCCCGTCTGCTTTGTTGCCTTCACAAGGCAACAAAGCAGACGGGCTGTTTTGTTGGGGTAGCCGGGGGCGGGACCGTTGAGGCCCCACCCCCGGCCGAATGAACGCTAGATGGCGGATTCGCCCTTTTCGCCCGTGCGGATGCGCGTGACCTGCTCCAGGGCGTAGACGAAGATCTTGCCGTCGCCGATCTCCCCCGTCCGCGCCGCCTTGGTGATGGCCTCGACGACCGTGGCGACGACGCCGTCGGCCACGACCACCTCGATCTTCACCTTGGGGACGAGGTCGACCGTGTATTCGGCGCCGCGGTACTGCTCCTTGTGGCCCTTCTGACGGCCGAAGCCGCGGACTTCGGTGACCGTGAGGCCCTGCACGCCCACCTGCGTGAGCGCCGCCTTCACCTCGTCCAGCTTGAAGGGCTTGATGACCGCCTCGATCTTTTTCACGAATCTCTTCTCCTCTTTTCAGGGGGCCTCCCCCGCGACGGGCGCGGAGGAGGCCCCGAAGTCGTTGACACCACGCTTACTTCGACTGCATCGTGAAGCCGGAGTAGGCCTCCTGGCCGTGCTCGCCGATGTCGAGGCCCTTGACCTCTTCCTCGGCCGACACGCGCATGCCGATCGTCGCCTTGATGATCGCCCAGAACACGAAGCTGGCCACCAGCACATACCCCGCCGTGGCGAAGATGCACTTGAACTGAGTGATCAGCTGATCCATGCCGCCCCCGTAGAAGAGGCCGGCCTTCAGCGCGGGATTGCCCGCACGTCCGATCCGGTCCGGCGTGGAGAACAGCCCCACCAGGATCGTGCCGAGCACGCCGTGGACCAGGTGCACCGAAAGCGCGCCGACCGGGTCGTCCAGCTTCATCTTGTCGAAGAAGAGAACCGCGAAGACCACGAGCACGCCGGAGACCGCCCCGATGAGCGCGGACACCTCCACGCTCACGAACGCGCAGGGCGCGGTGATCGCCACCAGCCCTGCCAGACAGCCGTTCAGCGTCATGCCCAGGTCCGGCTTCCCCATCAGGATCCAGGACGTAGCCGTCGCCGTGATCGTCGCGATGCACGCCGCCATGTTGGTCGTCATCGCGATCTCGCCGATCGCCACCGGATCCAGACCCATCGTGCTGCCCGGATTGAAGCCGAACCAGCCGAACCAGAGCACGAAACAGCCGGTCGTCGCCAGGGACATCGAATGCCCCAGGATCGGGTTGACCTTGCCGTCCGCCGCGTATTTTCCGATGCGGGGCCCCAGCATGATCACGCCGGCCAGGGCCGCCCAGCCACCGATCGAGTGCACCTGCGTCGAACCGGCGAAGTCGGCGAATCCGCCGGACTGCGCCCAGCCGCCGCCCCAGACCCAGTGGCCGACCACCGGGTAGATCACGGTTCCCATGAAGAACGTGAAGATGATGAAGGAGCCGTACTTGATGCGCTCCGCCACCGCGCCCGACACGATCGTCGCCGCGGTGCCGGCGAAGACCAGCTGGAAGAAGAACTTCGTCCAGAGCGGGATGCCCGTCCAGCTCAGCGCGCTGTACACGCCGCCGGCGGCCTTGTAGTCGTCGCCCATCAGCGGGCTCTTGTCGACCCCGCTCACCATGAAGACCCCGCTGGTCCCCACGAAGCCGCTGCCGTCGCCGAACATCAGACCCCAGCCCACCAGCCAGTAGGCGAGCGCGCTGACGGCGAACACGACGAAGTTCTTCGAGAGGATGTTCACCGCGTTCTTCGCGCGGCACATGCCCGTCTCGACCGCGGCGAAGCCGAGGTTCATGAAGAACACCAGCATGCCCGTCACCAGCGTCCACATCGTGTCGAGCATGCACTTCGGCGTCGCGAGGATGTCCGCGATCTTCTTGTCGTAGTCGACCTTCTCGACCTTCACCTCCGCCTTCGCGGGCTCCGCCGCCGGCTTCGCCGGCTCCTGCACCAGAGCCATCGCCATCGACGCCGTCACGCCGACCGCCATCATCACGGCCAGCGGCAGCCACCACTTTCGCCTGTTCACCATACCCCAGTCCCTTTCACAAAGTGAGCCCACTCGTCGTCGTCCTTCACCGGCGTACGAAACGACCCTCGTTCCATCCGCCTGCGGCCCATAAACGCAATCCCCATGCCATGAGGGGATTTGGGAACCCTCCCCTAGGGAAATGCGATCTAGCGGTCTCGCCGCGTAGTCCAGAGGGGCTAGCGTTGTAGTCGTTGGCTACCGATCGGTAGGTTTGAGGGGGTTCAGCCGACCGAGGTGTAGGAGGCTCAATGCGGCGTCGCGCGCAGGGGAACGTCGAGGGAGGCGTTCGGACGCTCCGCCGCCGGACGCAGATCCGCGAGGAACTGCAGGCTCGCCGCCGAAAGCACGAGGTGGCGGCGCAGGGACAGGAAGCGCCGGACTTCGAAGTGGTCGAAGCCGACGGCCCCCAGCCCCCGTTCCAGCCGCGCCGCCAGCGTCGCGCGCGACAGCGCCCGCTCCACCGCCCGCTCCGGCTCCCAGGCGCAGGGGCCGCCCAGTACCGCGTAGCGCAGCTGCCCGCTCCAGGGAGGACGCGACGCCACGAGGCGCAGCGGCGGATCGTCGGGAAGCGCCCCTTCCGGCAGGAACGACAGCACCCGGCCCGCCGCCGAGAGCCCCCCCTCCGACGCCACGATCTCCTCCACCGCGCGGATCCGCGCCTCCCCGCCCTTCGGGACCCAGCCGCGCGCGCGCGGGGCCACTTCGCCGGCGAAGGGGATCCTCCGCGCCTGGAGCAGCCGCCGCCACGGCCCCTCCAGCGCCCGGCCCGGATCCAGCACCAGCAGCCCGAAGCGCAGCCCCGCGCTCCAGTTCCGGTCCAGCAGCTCCAGCGCGACTTCCTCCCGCGAACGGTAGCGCGTCTCCTCGGGGATGCCCGCCGCCCGGCGCAGCGTGCGGTCCTGGCACCAGCGCGGCGTCAGGAAGAGCTCGCTGTCCGCCAGCAGCGCCGCCTCCCGGCCGAACAGCGCCAGGTTCGAAATCACGCAGGCGTTCGCGGGACGGCCCAGGCTGCGCAGCGGCTGCCGGTCGACGCCCGGCGTCTTCGTCCCCTTCTTCGGACATTCGCTCTCGTGCAGCAGGGCGACGGCGTCGGGCCCCCCGTGGGAAAGCGCGATCCGGTCCCGCAGGATCTGCCGCATCCGCTCCTCGTCCCAGCGATGCAGCGAGAGCAGCTCCTGCAGCGTCCGCGGGGCGATGCCCGCGTCCCGCGCCATCGGCATGACCGATTTGCGCGGCAGCGGCCCCAGCTGGCCCCGCACGTAGGCGGCGATCAGCTTCCGGGTGGGCGTGATGGCGCATTCGTCGAAGACCGAGAGATACGCCTCCAGTCCCGCCTCCGCCTGCGCCAGCTCATTCTTGGTCACGCGCCCCCATTCCGGCCCACCATTCGGTAGGCTCCCGTCCCCGCCGGGACTCCGGGCCCGGTGTTGCAAAGCAAGCGGCCTGCCACTCAGCGACCCGGATGAGAAAAGAGATACCGGATCAGGCCGCAGGCCCCCGCGAAGCAGGCCAGCGATCCCGCCGTGGCGGCCCCCAGATGCAGGCGTTTGCCCGCCATGAACCCCTCCACCGACACCGCGAGCAGCAGGAACTGGAGGAGCAGGATCAGGAGCAGCCCGCAGAGGATCGCGTGCACGGACGCGAGGTCCTGGGACCGCCCCGAACGCCGGCGCGCGGTCTCGTTCACCGCTGCACCCCCGTCGCCCACAGCTCGTCGCCGCGGCGCTCCAGGTCCACCCGCACCAGCGGACGGGGCGGCGGCCCCGACAGGACCCTGCCGTCCTCCGCGCTGAAATAGCCCGCGTGACACGGGCAGTGGAGCTGCTTCTCCGCCGCCTTGAAGAGCACCGGACAGCCCAGATGCGTGCACTTCTGCCCGTAGGCCGCGAAGCGGTCCTCCGCCAGCCGCAGCAGCAGGCAGGGCATGCCCGCCGGGGCGAACTCGAAGACCCGGACGCCGCCGACCGGCAGTTCCGAGACCGACGCCACCCGGACGGGCTCCGCCGCCTTCGTGTGCGACTCCCCCGTCAGCGCGAGCATCGACAGGTTGGCCGCGCAGGTCGCGCCCGAGATGAGCACGAGCGACTTCGTGAACTCCCGCCGCGTCACGTAGTGGTCGTCCACCCACGAGACCGGGAAGTCCTCCTTCCAGACCGGGCGATCGCTCATAGCCGCTCCCCTTGCTCCACCAGGGCCATCACGTCGAGTTCCACTTCCTCCGCCCCCGCGGGCAGCATCAGCCCGACCTTCGTCGTCACCCGCTCCGCGCCGAAGCGGTAGACGTGCTGCGGCCGCTCCCGCCGCAGGCGGTCCACCTCCGTCCGGGTGCCGAAAAACAGCGCCCCGCTCGGACACACCGTCGCGCACATCGGCCTCAGCCCCGTCGAGGTCCGGTCGTAGCACATGTCGCATTTCATCATCTGGTCGATCTCGGGGAACACGCGCGGCACCCCGAAAGGGCACGCGAGCACGCAGTTCGAGCAGCCGATGCAGCGCGACTGGAGCGCCGACTGGACGACGCCGTCCTCCGTCTTCTTGATCGCGTCCGCGGGGCAGGCGGCGGCGCAGGCGGGCTCCTCGCAGTGCATGCAGACGACGGGCACCGTCTGCACCGACTCCGCCCGGTCCACGTACTCGAGATGGATCATCGAGCGCCCCCGGTGCGTCCCGCATTCCGCGCAGGCGTGGAAACACGCCTGGCAGCCGATGCAGCGCGAGGGGTCGAGATAGAACTCGAGTCCGTGTTCGATCACGACGCGCCCCCCGCCTTTTCGAGCCGCACCGCGCAGACCTTGAATTCGGGGATCTTCGACACCGGGTCGATCGCGCCGATCGTCAGCTGGTTCGCCGATTGCCGCCCCGGCCAGTGATAGGGGATGAACACCGTATCCGGGCGGATGCTTTTCACCACCTGGCAGGCGAGCGTCATCGAACCGCGCCGGCTCGTCACCGTCACGCGCTCCCCCGTCCTCACCCCGACCCGCTCCGCCAGCCGCGGATGCAGCTCCAGCAGCGGCTCCGGATACTGCTTCACCAGAGGCCCGATGCGCCGCGTCTGCGTCCCGCTCAGGTACTGGGACACGACCCGGCCCGTGGTCAGGATCACCGGATACTCCCCGTCCACATCCTCCGCCGGAGGCCGGTACTCCACGGCGTGGAAGCGCGCCTTCCCGTCGGGATGGAAGAAGCGCCCGCCCTCGTAGAGCCGCGGCGTGCCGGGATGCCCGGATGAGGGACAGGGCCAGAAGACCCCGTGCTCCTTCTCGATCCGGTCGTGGGTGATCCCGAAATAGTCGATCGGGCCGCCCTGCGACATGTGGCGCAGCTCGCGATAGATGTCCTCCGTGGAGGCGTACGGGAATTTCTCCCACGTCGAGAAGCGCCGCGCGAGATCGCTGACGATCCTCCAGTCCTCCCGGGCGTTGCCGGGGGGCGTCACGGCCTGGCGGATGCGGACCACCCGGCCCTCGGCCGTCGTGACGGTGCCCTCGTCCTCCTCCTGCAGCGAGCCCGCGAGCACCACGTCCGCATGGTGCGCCGTCTCGCTCAGGAAGACGTCGGCGACGGCGAGGAACTCCAGCTTCTCGAGCGCCGCGCGCGTGCGCGCGCTGTCCGGCAGCGACACGAGCGGGTTGAAGCACATGATGAAAAGGCCCTTGATCTCGCCGCGATGGATCGCCTCCACCATCTCGGTCGCCGCGAGGCCGCTGCGCGGGATCTCCTCCTCGGGCACGCCCCAGCGTTCCGCCACGAGCTTCCGGTCGGCGGCGTTCTCGATGTCCCGCCCGCTGGGCAGCTGGTTGCAGCGCTGCCCGTGTTCGCGTCCGCCCTGCCCGTTGCCCTGTCCGGTGATCATCGCGTAGCCGCTGCCCGGCTTGCCGATGCGCCCCGTCGCGAGGCAGAGATTGATCGCCGTCAGGCAGTTCTCCACGCCCTTGGTGTGGTGTTCGATCCCCCGGGCGTGCAGCAGCATGCCCGTGGACGCCTCCGCCCACATTTCGGCGGCGCGCTCGATCGAGCGGGCGGGCACGCCCGCGATCTCCGCCGTGCGTTCCGGGGTGTAGGCGGACACGGTCCGCTCCAGGGCCTCGTAGCCCTCCGTGTGCGCCTCGATGAAGGCGCGGTCGGTCCAGCCGCGCTTCACGACGACGTGGAGGATCCCGTTGAAGAGGGCGCTGTCGCGGCCCGGCTTCACCGGGAGCAGCAGGTCCGCCGTGCGGCCCACCGGCGTGGCGCGCGGATCGATCACGATCAGCTTCCCGCCGTTGTCGCGCATCTTCCAGAGGTAGTCGGTGAGGATCGGGAAACACTCCCCGATGTTCGCCCCGGCCACGATGAGGCATTTCGCCAGGGGGATGTCGCTCCACGGATTCGCGGCGCGGTCGATCCCGAAGGCCTTGCGGCTCGCCGCCCCCGCGCTCACCATGCAGAGGCGGCCGTTGTAGTCGATGTTCCGCGTCTTCAGGGCGACCCGCGCGAACTTGCCCATCAGGTAGGCCTTCTCGTTCGTGAGCGAGGCCCCCGAGAGCACGGCCATGGCATGCGCACCGTGACGCTGCTGGACGCCGCGGATCCCCTCCTCCACCCTGCGCAGCGCCTCCTCCCACGGGGCGGTCCGGAAACCGCCCGCCTCGCGGATCAGCGGCGCCTCCAGGCGGTCGGCGTGCGAACCCTGCAGATAGCGCTTCACGCCCTTGGGACAGAGCATGCCCCGGTTCACCGGGAACTCCTCCCAGGGCTCGAAGCCGGTGACCTTGTTGTCGCGCACCTTGAGCTGGATGCCGCACTGCACGCCGCAGAAGCAGCAATGGGTCTTCACGAGCGACTCGGAACCCGCGCCCTCCGCCTGCCAGCCGCCCGCCGGCACCTCGTTCAGGCTCGGCCCGAATTTCCGCGTGAGCGCCTCGAGGGAAGACGGCAGCGTCGCCATCAGGCCTCCCTTCCCGCTCCCGAGAGCCGCCCGCGTTCCAGGGCGTGGCCGCGCCCGAGCCGGCGGCGCTTGCAGGGCGGGCAGATGTCGACCGCCAGGGGCACGCCCGTTTCCACCAGCACCCGGCCCAGGTCGGCGACGTGCATCGCGGAGGCGAAGCTCGCGCCGCAGGTCCGGCAGGCCGCCTGGGGGCCCGCCGCCCCCTCGCGGCGGTAGAGCATCACGCCCAGGTGGGCGGGACGCTGCACGATGTGGAAGAACTTGCCGAAGGGGATGTAGACGAGCGTCACCGTCACGGTGATCGCGTGGATCAGCGAGAGCATCGGATAGCCCGCGCCCCCCAGCGCGTGCATGCTGAACGTCAGCATCAGGCCGGTCACCGAGATCGCCAGCAGGAGCAGCAGCGGGACCAGGTCGTTCCCGAACTGCTGCCGGCCGCGGGCCCCCGCGTCCTTCAGGCGCCGGTGCAGGGAGAGCAGCGCCCCCGTGGTCACCATGATCGCGGCGATGTTGAGCAGGTTGAACGTCACGAAGCGCACGGGCGAGGCCGTGTGGAACTGGCCGACTTTGAACCCGAAGAGCATGACCTGGTAGAGCTGGTGGTCGCTGAGCGGGGTCTCGAAGGTCAGCCAGCCGAAGACCAGGGGGAAGGTCACCGCGCCGGCGAGCATGCTGCCCCAGGCCAGGAGCAGGTGGATCATCCAGCGCAGGAAGCCGCGGTTCCGGATGAAGCGCTGCGCGCCCAGATGCACCGCCGCCTGCCGGGTCACGAAGCCGAGCTTCGCCGGCGCCCCCCCGGAGCGCAGGATGCTCCACGAGCGGCGCAAATAGGTCCAGGTGGGCGGACGCTGGATCCAGACGGCCGTCCGGTACACCACCGCGAACGCGGCGAAGAGCGTCCCGAACGTGTAGGTCAGCAGCAGCGGATCGTAATTCCTCAGGTTGCGCGATCCCAGGACGATCCCCGCCGCCAGGAGCGAGGTGAGGCCCAGCGCCGCCGTGAACGCGCGGCGGTCGAGCCCCAGGGAGGCCAGGCTCACGGAGCCCTCCGCGGCTCCAACGTCAGCAGGATCTCGCCCCGCTCCTCGCGGACGGGCCAGGTGCGCAGACAGAGCTCGGGGGACGGCCCCTTCCCGCTGCAGAGATCGAACTTGTGGGAATGGAAGGGGCAGATCACCTGGCCGCCGCCGGCGATGCCCTCCGAGAGCGGCGCGTTCTTGTGCGGGCAGCGGTTCTGCGTGGCGAAGAGCGCCCCGTCCCGCTGGCGGAACACGGCGATCTCCTCGCCGCCGACGACGAAGCAGAAGCCCTGGCCCGGCGCGATCTGCGCGACCGGGCCGAGTTTCACGATGACGGGGGCGCCGGCGATCTCACCCATTGTTTTCCGCGGCCTCCAGGATCCGGGCCAGTTCGGGGGCGCTGAACTGCCGCGGATACGCGGGCAGCTCCGCCTCCTTCCAGGGGTCCACGTAGGCGTCCACCGCCTTCTGGATGTCCGCGTCCAGGCGGGCGCAGATGCCCAGGCTGTCCTCGAGCAGGATTTTCTTCAGCGTCTCGATGTGGATCCGCTCGACGAAGTGGTAGGTCCGCTCCAGATACTTCCCGTGCTCGCGGTAGTACTGCATGAAACGCCCCATGATCTTCAGCACCTCCTCGTGCGAGTCCACGGTGCAGAGCAGGTCGCCCTTCCGCACCGAGCCGCCCGCGGCGCCGCCGACGTAGATCTCCCACTTCCCGCCCTCGATGGCGACCGCGCCCAGGTCCTTCACGTAGGCCTCGGAGCAGTTGCGCGGGCAGCCCGCCGTGGCGAGCTTCATCTTGTGCGGCGACTCGATCCCCTGGAAGCGCCGCTCGATCTTCTGCGCGAGCGCGATCGAATCCCCCAGGCCGTAGCGGCAGAAGTCCGTGCCCACGCAGCTCTTGCAGGTGCGCATCGTCTTCGTGTACGCATGGCCGCTCGGCATCCCGAGCGCCGTCCAGACCCCGGGCAGGTCCTCCTTCTTCACGCCGAGCAGGTCGATCCGCTGCCCGCCGGTGAACTTCACCATCGGCACCTTGTACTGCTCCGCGACCTCCGCGATGCGCTTGAGCTCCGCGGGCGTCGTCACGCCCCCGTAGATGCGGGGGACGACGGAGAACGTGCCGTCCTTCTGGATGTTCGCGTGCACGCGGTCGTTGATGAACCGCGCGTCGCGCTCGTCGTCGTATTCGCCCGCCCAGAGGGATTTCAGCAGCGAGGCGAGGCCGGCCTTGCTTCCCGGATCCTCCTTGCCCCCCGCCAGGCCGGCGAAGACGGCGCTCACCGATTTGAGCCCGCGGCGCCGGATCTCCGCGATCAGGGCCTCCTTCTCCAGCGGCACGCCCGGCACGTAGTAATGCTCGGCGGGATCCTTCCTCGCGGCGCCCCGGTAGGCCTCGATGAGCTGGGCGACGACCCCCTTGCAGGACTGGCAGCCGGTGCCGGCCTTGGTGCAGGCGCCCACCTTCGCGACGCTGGTGCAGCCGTTCTGCACGGCGTCCACGATCTGCTTCTTGCTGACGCCGTTGCAGTTGCAGATCTGCAGGCTGTCGGGCATGTCGAGCACCTTGAGGATGCCGACGCCCTCGCCGGGGGCCCCGAAGAGCAGCTCCGAGCGGCGGGACGGCAGGCGCGAGCCCGACTGGTAGTGCTGCATGAGATCCGTGAACGCGTCGGTCTCGCCCAGGAGGATCGCCCCGGCCAGGCGGCCCTCCCGGATGATCAGCTTCTTGTAGACGCCCTGGGCGGGCTCGCGATACACGACGACCTCGTCCGCGGGCGAGGCGGGTTTCGTCTCGCCCATCGACGCCAGTTCCACGCCCATGACCTTGAGCTTGGTGCCGAGCTTCGATCCGGCGTACGCGGCCGACGGGTTCCGGCCCGTGACCACGTCCGCGAGCACGCGGGCCATCTCCCAGATCGGCTCCACCAGGCCGTAGATCCGGCCGCGGTGCTGCACGCACTCGCCGACCGAAAAGACCTCCGGGTCGTTCGTCCGGAGCTGGTCGTCGACGACGATCGCCTTCTCCACGGCGAGCCCGCTGGCGGCCGCGATCTCCGCGATCGGACGGATGCCCGCGCTCACCACCACCATGTCGGTCTCGAGGGCCGAGCCGTCCTTGAAGTCCAGCTTCACGGGGCGGCCGTCCGCCGAGACGATGCGGGTGGTGATCTTGTCGCAGAGCACCTTGACGCCCATGCCCTCCATCGTGGCCTTCAGCATGAGCCCGGATTCGGGGTCGAGCTGCGCGATCATGAGCTGGGGCGCCACTTCGAGCACGGTGACCTCGACGCCGTGCGTCAGCAGGCCGCGCGCGGCCTCCAGGCCCAGCAGGCCGCCGCCGATGACCGCCGCCCGCTTGCAGCCCTTCGCGTAGTCCGCGATGCGCTCGCAGTCCTCGATCGTGCGGAAGAGGAAGGTCCCGGTCCCTCCGAAGCCCTCCATCGGGGGGACGAAGGGCCGCGAACCGGTCGCGATGATGACATGGTCGTAGGGGGCCTCCACCGGGGCGCCCTCCGCCGCCGCGTCGGCCGCGTAGGGGAGCGCCTTGGGGGCGAGCGGGCGCCCGACGACGACGCGGCGTTCCCGGTCGATGCGCTCGGCACGCACGCCGGCGTGCAGGGTGATGCCGTTCTTCCGGTACCACTCCAGGGGGTTGATGAAGATCTCGCCCGCCGGCTGCGTCCCGTTGAGCACGTTGCTCAGGAGGATGCGGTTGTAGTTGCCGTAGGGCTCCGCGCCGAACATCACGACGTCGAAGTCCTGCGGCGCCCGCTTGAGGATCTCCTCCACCACGCGGGCCCCGGCCATGCCGTTGCCCACGACGACCAGCCGTTTCCGCTTCGCCTGAATCATCTCGGTGCTTTGCCTCCGGAGTCCGGAAGCGCAAACCCCGTGCCAAGGGCTTTCAGGGGGGAACGGGTAGCGAACTAGGCCGCGAGCGACCCCGCGGTGGGAAACGGGAAGGGAGGCCTACTTCGCGGAAGCCCTACCACTCGCTCTTGAAGCGCCGCGCGTCGACGCCGTGCTTCTTGACCCGGAGACCCATGAGGCGCTCCGTGATCCCGAGGTTGCGGGCCGCCTTCGCCATGTTGCCGCGGCAGGACTTGAGCGACTCCGTGAGCAGCTCGCGCTCCACGTTGTCCAGGGCCGCCTGGAGGGGCCCCTTGCTCACCGTCCCGCTCGCCTCCGCCGTCTGCAGCGTCGGCGGCAGGTGGTAGCCGTGCAGGACCTCGTCGCCCGAGACGATGACGGCGCGCTCGATGCAGTTCTCCAATTCCCGGACGTTGCCCGGCCAGTGGTAGCTCATGAGCATGTCGATGGCGGGCGTCGAGATGCGCTTCACGCTCTTGTGGTTGGCCTTGGAGTACTTGGCGACGAAGCAGTCCGCCAGCAGGAGGATGTCCGTGCGACGCTCCCTCAGCGCGGGCAGGTGGATCGAAAACACGTTGAGGCGGTAGTAGAGGTCCTGGCGGAACTTCCCCTCGGCGATCATGGCCTCCAGGTCCCGGTTCGTCGCCGCGATGATGCTGACGTCGACCTTCAGCAGCTGGCTGCCGCCGACGCGCTCGAACTCGCGCTCCTGGAGGACGCGGAGGAGCTTCACCTGCGTGGCGGGCGAGAAGTCGCCGACCTCGTCGAGGAAGATCGTCCCGCCGTGGGCGAGCTCGAAGCGCCCCTGCCGCGTCGCGAGCGCCCCCGTGAAGGCGCCCTTCTCGTGGCCGAAGAGCTCGCTCTCCACCAGGGTCTCGGGGAGCGCGGCGCAGTTCACCCGGATGAAGGGCTTGGCGGCGCGCTCGCTGTTGTAGTGGATCGCGTGCGCGACGAGCTCCTTGCCCGTCCCGCTCTCGCCCCGGATCAGGACGGTGGTGTTCGAGCGGCAGACCTGGGCGATCTGGTCGTAGACGTCCTGCATCTGCTTGGAGTTGCCGACGATGTTCGAGGGCTTGAAGCGGTCCTTCAGCTCGTTCTGCAGGCGCTGGTTCTCCTCCTCCAGCCGGCGACGCTCCTCCTGCGCCTCCCGGCGGAGCCGCACCGCCTGCGCGATCATCGAGGCGATGATCGACAGCATGCGGACGTCCTCCTCCAGCGAGACCTCCTTGGGCAGCAGCCGGTCCGCCGACAGCGCGCCGATCGTCTCGTTCCCGAGGCGGATGGGGACGCAGATGAAGGCGATGTCCTTCTTCCGGAGCCCCGAACGCGCGCCCGTGCGGTTGAGAAACTGCGGCTCCGTCGACACGCGCGGCACGACGGCGGGCTTGCCGGACTGGATCACCTTGCCCGTCACGCCCTCGCCGAGCCGGTAGCGCCCCTTCTCCTTCTGGCTCTCCGACAGGCCGTGCGCCGCGTCGATGTAGATCTCGCCCGTCTCCCGGTCCAGCAGCGAGAGCGTCCCGCGCACCATCTCCATGCGCTGCGCCAGCGCCTCCAGCACCGGCCCCACCACCTCGCGGAGGTCGAGGCTGCCGTCGAGGATCGTCGTGATCTCCAGCAGCAGCTGGAGCTCCTTCAACTCGCGTTTCGCCGTGGACAGCACGCCGGTGGAGGGAGCGCTCATCGGGATCCTTTCTGCGGATTCAGCGGGGACGACCTGAGAGTATGCAGGAAATTGAATTCCTACAACCCGGTACCCCTGAAGTCTGCATCCTACCTCTCCGTGAGGTGCCCGTCAAGAAATAGGCTCAGCGCCCATCCCCTTGCGGGACAGGGTCTTGCAGCATCGCCTCGGGCGGCAGCGGGATCCGAAGGAAGATCCAGGTCAGCAGGCCGACGAGCAGCACGTACTGGATGAGGATGCCGTCGTCCCGCTCCCGCGGCGCGTCCCCGAAGAGGGCCCGGCCCGCCGCGCACAGCAGCAGGATGAAGAGCAGCGTCTCCCCGCCGGTCGCGTGCCAGGCCCCGGCGAGCACGGCGGCGGCGATCCAGCGCTGCCAGCGGGGCAGCGAGCGGAAGCCCCGGCCGCCGTCGAACTGCCACACGGGAAGCAGGTTGAAGAGGTTGAGCCAGGCGCCGAATTTCGCGATCGCCCCCCAGACCGGGGCCCCCGACCAGGCCCAGACGGCCGTCGCCGCCGCCGCGGCCCCCAGGCCCCAGATCGGCCCCGCCAGGCCCACCCGCGCGTCCTCGCGCACGGTGGCCGGATACTGCTGCAGGCGCACGAAGGCCCCCAGGCCGGGGATGAACATCGGCGCCGAGGCCCGGATCCCGTAGCGCCGCAGCATCCACACGTGGCCCATCTCGTGGATGTAGAGCGAAACGATGAACCCCACGGCGAACTTCCAGCCGAAGAGGCTCATGTAGACGCCGACGGTCGCCAGCATCGAGAGCAGCGTCGGCAGCTTGGTCAGGCCCGCCAGCAGGAACTTCCCCTTCGTCAGCAGGAAGACGGCGAGTGCGCCGAGGCCCAGCCAGCCCCGCTTGAAGCGGCCGCCTGCAGCAGCCGCCGGCGCCTCCTCGACGAGCCCGCTCAGGCGCCGCACCTCCCCGAGCGCCGCCGCCTGCTGGCGCGAGCCCGGAGGCAGCAGTTCCAGGATCTCCCGCCACAGCGTCACGGCCCGCGTCGCGTCGCCCGCCGCCTCCGCCCGGCGGCCCTCGGCGATCAGGTCCCGCAGCCGCGCCCCGTGCACGAGCCGCGCGCAGGAGGGGCAGGCCGTCATGCCCGGCGGCTGGTCCGCCCCGCAGGAGGGACAGGGCTCCGCCGCGGCGGATCCCGCCGACGCCGCCCGGAGCCGGAACGGCCCCGGCAGCCGCAGCGGACGGCGCCCGTTCATCCGGATCGCGACGTAGGCGCCCACGCCCGCCATGAGCCAGAGCATCAGCCGCTGATCCCCCGCCGTGAACGGCAGCCCGAGGCAGACGAGCACGGCCCTCCCCAGACCGCCCGAGAGGCGGCCCGACTGCAACGCCAGGGGCACGAACGACAGCGTCGCGGCGAGGTAGGCGCAGAGGGCCGCCGCGATCTGGAACGGCCAGCCCCCGCGGCCGCCCGACCCGATCCGCACCGCGATGCCGATCCCCATCCCGGAGACGGCCATGAGGAGGATCTGGAACCCGAAGCGCTGCGTCGCGATCAGGAGCCCGATCGCGACCCCCGTGACGGCCAGCCCGTAGCCGCAGGCGCGGAACAGACGCAGCGCCGTCGGCAGCCCGTCCGCCCCGCCGGACACCTCGCGCTCGCAGGGGACGCAGATCAGCGCCGCGCCGGCCAGGTGGTATTCGTCCCGGAGGACGTTCTCGCAGCGCGCGCAGACGCCGGCCGCCGCGGCAGCGCCGGCGTACTCGGCCCGCTCGAGATCGAAGGGGGGAGGCGGTGTCTCGTCGCTCAAGGCAGGCCCTTCTACCACAGGGAGGAGGACGGCGGAAGAGGCCCGTTCGTTCCCGGGATTGCGCCTCCCCCCGGACCGCCGCAGGCAACTTTCAAATTGAACGGTTATAGTGCTAATCGTTTAGTATACTGTCCTTATGAACGAAGCCTTGGAACGGGTGGCCGCGGAGTGGCTCGAGGGGGCGTCCCCGCCGGGCCGCGTCGAGCGGCGCGGGCCGGACGTGGTCCCCTCCCGCCTGCGGAGCGTGCTGGCCCTGGTGGGCCCCCGGCGCGCGGGCAAGACGTTCTTTCTCCACCAACTGATCGACGGCCTGCTGAAATCCGGGGCGGCCCGCCGCGGCGACACCCTCTTCGTGGATTTCGAGGACTACCGCCTCAAGGGCTTCGAGGCCCCGTCCATGGACGCCCTGCTGGGCGCCCACGAGCGCCTGGCCGGACGTCCGCCCAAGTACCTCTTCCTGGACGAGGTCCAGAGGGTGGACGACTGGAGCCGGATGCTGCGCACCCTCCACAACCGAGGCCGCCACCGCATCGTCGTGACGGGAAGCAACTCCGGGCTCCTCGCACGGGAGGTCGCGACGGAATTGCGGGGCCGCTACGAAAGCATCCTCATCCTGCCCTTCTCGTTCGAGGAGTTCCTGTCCCTGAAGAAAGCCCTCCCGACGCCCGCCCGCGCCCGGATGCCCGGGGGCGCCGCCGGGGCCGCCGCCGCCTTCCAGGACTGGCTGGGCCACGGGGGCTACCCCGAAGTCTGCCTCCGGGAAACGGCGCCCGAGCGCCGGCGCCTCCTGCAGGGGTACTTCGAAACCGTGGTCTATCGGGACGTCCTCGACCGCCATCAGATCCGGGCCCGCAGCCTGCTCGACGACCTCCTGGCCTGGCTGCTTGAAGCCTACGCCTGCCTCTTCTCGATCGGCGCCTTCGAGCGCCGCTTCAAGGGAGGGGGGCGGCCGGCCTCAAAGGCCACCATCTCGTCCTACCTCGGCTTCCTCGAAGAGGCCTTCTTCCTGGTCCGGGCCCGGAAGTTCGGCTTCTCGCCGGCCCGCCGCCTCTTCAATCCCGTGAAGGTCTATCTGATCGACACCGGCTTCGCCGGTCTCGGCGGGGCCTTTTCCGAAAACCGGGGCCGCCTCCTCGAGAACGCCGTGGCCGTGGAACTGCTCCGGCGGGGCTTCGAGCTCTACTACCACGCGGACCGGCACGAGTGCGACTTCATCCTCCGGGAGGGCCCCCGCGTCCGGGCGGCCGTCCAGGTCTGCTGGGACCTGGGTCCCGCCAACGAAGACCGGGAGTTGAAGGGCTTGAGGGAGGCCCTCCGGGACACCCGGGCCGCGACGGGCGTGGTGCTGACGCACAACCAGGAAGGCGAGCGGCGCATCGACGGACGCGCCGTCTCGATCCTCCCGGCCTGGCGCTGGATGGCCGGGCTGGACAAGCCGGGGTTCTGAGTTCCGGTCCGCTTGGACGGCAGACGGGCGGGACGGGCTCGAACCGGCGCCCGGCGGAAAAGTTGCGCCGCCGGGTTGAAACCGGACCCGTCGATGATTTAGAGTCACGGGATGATGAGAAGACGGGTCCTGATCCTCCCCGCCCTTCTGGCCTGGGGCTGCGGCAAGTCCTCCGAAGACGCCGTGCCGGCAGGCCCTCCCTCCAAATACGTCGTCGGTTCCGAGTACTCCTTCAAGGCCCGCCCGTCCGAGGAGAAGGCGCGCTTCCTGGTCCTCCGGGTGGACCCCCACCAGGTCGGCCCCATCGTCCATATCGCGCTCGAAGGCGTGCACCTCAAGAACCCCAAGGCCCCGACAGGCTTCACGGACCAGGTCCGGCATCTGCCCATCGTCGAATCCGCCCTGGACAAGAGCGGCCCGCAACTCCTCCGCTCCGGCCTCCCCGTCCCGGACTTCCAGGCGGCCTACGAACCCTGGAAGAAGAGCTTCGCCAAGAGGAAAGCGGGCCTCTGGACCATCCCCCTGGCCGACTGCCTGCAGGCGCTCGAGCAGACCCTGGCGAACGCACGCTGACCCCTCCCCCGGCCCCTCCCCGTGTTACACTTCCAGACGTAGTCCCATGACTGAACCGAACCGCCCGAACCCCTCCCGCACCGTGGGCAAGTACGCCCTCATCCGCGAACTCGGCCGCGGCGGCATGGGCGTCGTCTACGAGGCCACCGACACCCAGATCCAGCGCAAGGTCGCCCTCAAGCTGATGCTGCCCCGCCCGGGACAGAAACCGGACCAGGCGGAGCAGGAGCGCCAGCGCTTCGCGCGCGAGGCGCAGATGGCCGCCAAGCTCAAACACCCGGGCATCGTCACGCTCTACGAGGCCGGCGAGATCCAGGGCCGCCGCTACCTCGCCATGGAACTCATCCAGGGCCGGGCCTTTTCGGACTGGCTGGCCGCCAAGGGACTCGGCCTGCGCGCGAAGGTGCCCGTCCTGAGGGACATCGCCCTCGCCGTCCATCACGCCCACGAACAGGGCGTGCTCCACCGCGACCTCAAGCCGCAGAACATCCTGGTCGACGCCCAGAACAAACCCGTGGTGATGGATTTCGGCCTGGCCAAGGCCATGGGGGGCGACACCGGCCTCTCGCTGACGGGCGACGGCCTCGTCGTCGGCACGCCCGCGTACATGAGCCCCGAACAGGCGCGCGGCGCGAAGACCGTCGACGGACGCACCGACGTCTACTCGCTGGGCGTCATGCTCTACGAAATGCTCGCGGGACGCAAACCCTTCGAGGGCGAGACCGCCATCGAGATCCTCATGAAGGCCTCGAAGGAGCGTCCCAGCCTGCCCTCGAGCACGCGGATCACGGCGCTGGACCCCGCCCTCGACCGGACCATCGAGAACATCTGCCTCAAGGCCATGGAGAAGAACCCGGGCGACCGCTACGCGACGGCGCGCGCGTTCGCGCTGGACCTCGACCGCTGGCTCAAGGGCGAGGCGGTCGCGATCAGCACCGTGCGGCGCCGCGTGGGGGTCTCCAGGAAAACCAACCCGTGGGTCTGGATCTCGGCGGCGGCGGGACTCGCCCTCGTCGTGATCCTGGGGCTCGCCCTGCGGCCCTCGCCCCCGCCGCCTTCGGCCGATGCGGAACTCGCCCGGGCGCGCCGGCTCCTCAAGGAGAAGAAATACACCGACGCCCGCATCGAATTCGGGAAGGCGCTGGCGAAGGACCCGTCGAGCGCCGAGGCCCGCGAGGGCGACCGGCAGGCGCAGGCCGCCGAGGCGGAGGCCGCGCGCGCGGCCCGGACGAAGGAGGCGGCCGACCTGAAGCTCCAGTTGGAGGCCTCCCGCGCGAGCTCGGCGAAGGAGATCGAACTGGCCGAGCAGAAGATCAAGACGGCCGCGGCCTCCGCGTCCGAACAGGACCAGAAGCGTCTCCGCGAGGAACTCGCGGCCCTCAAGGAGAAGGCGCGGCTCTCCGAAGAGGAGGCCCGGCAGACGCGCGAGAAACTGCTCGCCATCGAAGCCCGCGGCGAGCCGGCGCCCGCCCCGGCCCCGAAACCCGCACCGGTGCCGGTCCCCGCTCCCGTTCCCGCCCCGGCCCCCGCCCCCCCTCCCAAGCCGCTCCCGGCGCAGAAGGTCCTGCCCGCCGCCCGCGATCCCAAGGTCGCCGCCTCGCTGCTCAAGGAGGCCGTCGACGCCGCGGTGGACCGCCTCGACGTCGCCGCGATCTTCAAGGCCGCGGACGAACTGGCGGCCGAGGCCGGGCTCGACGCCGTCGCCGTCAAGGCCGACGCCCTCAAACGCGCCAAGAAACAGGTGAAGGCCCGCGACGACGCTCAGCAACTGGCCGGCGCCCACCTGCGGCTCGCGGAGGACGCGCTCGCGGCGGACGACGTCAAGGTCGCGCAGCAGGCCGCCCGGGATGCGTCCGCCATCGCGAAACAGTCCGGGGACGCGGGCATCGTCGAGGAGGCCGCCGCGCTCGGCAAGGAGCTCACGGCGATCCAGCCGGAGGTCGAACGCTACCTCAAGGCGAAGCGGACGCTGTCGGCCCAGCCCGACGAGCCCGGCGCCTGCCTGGACGCGGGACGCCACCTCTGCCTGGTGAAGGATCGCTGGGAGGACGGCCTGCCGCTGCTGGCGAAAGGCTCGGACGAGGCGCAGCGCAAACTCGCCCTGCAGGAGGCGGCGCTCCCGCCGGACGCCGCCGGACGGCGCCAGCTCGCCGGAGCCTGGTGGGCGTCGGCGCAGAAGGAGCGGGTCAAGGCCTTCAAGAACGGCGCGCTGCTGCGGGCGCTGTACTGGTACGAACTCGCCCTGCCCGGCCTGCGCGGCGCCGAGAAACTCGAGGCCGAGCAGCGCATCGACGCGTGTTACCGCCAGGCGCCGACCGCGAAGCTGCGCGCGGTCTTCGTCCCCGAGAAGAGCATGAGGCCCTTCCCCGTCGGACAGCGGCAGGGCATGTTTCCCGAGCAGAAGACGGACGACGCCA
The DNA here is from genome assembly GCA_964619955.1 of uncultured Planctomycetales bacterium. GTDB lineage: Bacteria > Planctomycetota > MHYJ01 > MHYJ01 > JACPRB01 > JACQFK01. The sequence continues at coordinate 50,876 of CAZUJF010000017.1, read as the reverse complement.
CGGGCCCCTTCCGCGGCGAAGCGGTGTACTTCGACCAGAAGTCGGGGACGGACGTGGTCTACGAGATCCGCTCGGGCCGGCGGCTTTCGAAACTGCGCTGGAAGGGCGCGGCCATGCAGCAGATGGGCATCGAGATCCAGGACACGGCGGGCACCGTGGTGGCGAAGGGCGGCCCCTACCCCGGCGGCAACGTCTGGGCCGAGTTCACGCTCGAATTCCCGCCCCTCTCCCGCTTCACGCTGAAGCTGAGCAACCACGTCAGCGTCTGGTACCTGGTGGACACGATCGAGCTGAAGTAGCCCTTCAAGGGTGCCATTCGCCCGTGAACGGTTTGTAGAAGGACTCCCATTCCCGCGCGAACCAGACCGGCGTGCTCGGATGCCCCTCCTGCCCCAGCGCATCCACCGCCACGACGTAGTAGCGCCGCGACTTCTTCCCCGCCGCGGGATCGCTGAACCTCGTCTCCGCGATCGGATCAGCCGTCAGCCGCGACACGGGCTCCTTGTCGTAGCGACCGTCCATCCGGTACACGCGATAGCCCCGGATGCCCCGCTCCGGATTGGCCGACCACTTCACATGACCGGTCGCGCCCTCCTCCTTCGAGAGGACGCCCTGCGGTATGGAGGGAATCGTGAAGACCGCCTCCGAGGGTCCGCTCTCGACGCCCTCGGCGCTCAGCGCCCGCACCCGGTAGGCAAAAACCTGAAAGCGATAGGACTTTCCCGTCTCGTCCCGCTCCTCCTTGGAGAAGTCGCGGGACCAGACGGGCTCCCCCAGGGCCGGCGCCGTCCCGGTGAGCAGGACCTCCCGGTCCGCAAACTCCGTCGTCTTCGAGACCGCCAGCTTCCGGAACGGGCCGACCGCCTTGAACGCCCCGACCGACGGCGCCTCAAGCGGCGGTGTCCGGGACTTGAGCCGCCGGAGCTGGTCCTCCGTCAGGACCTCCACCGGCGCCCGCTCGACCGCGTACGCCGCCCCTTCCCCCTTCCAGCGCAGATCGACCTCCTTGTCCGAGAGGACCGAGACGACGAGGTCCTCCGGGGCCCGCGGCTGGGTCCGGACTTTCGGCGCGGGCGCCGGCGCCTTCCCCTCCGCATACCGATAACTCCAGACCTGCTGCTCGCGCGGCTTGCTGGTGCAGTTCTCGAGCAGGATCAGGTTCCGCTCCGGAACCGCCAGCAGCACCCGGGTGCGGCTGCCGGCGGCGTCCGGTTCGCGCGCGGGATGCATCCGCGTCCAGGTGTTCTTCCCCGCATCGAAGGCCCAGGTCTGAACGGAATGTTTCGCCTCCTCGTCCTTGCCCTCGCTGACCTTGACGATCGCGATCACGACTTTCCCCACCGCGTCGTAGACCAGGACGGCGTCGTTCTGCTCGGTCGGCGGCTGGAGCTCCGGCTTGAGGTCCCGCCACTCGTTCTTCGCGAGGTCATAGGCCCAGGTGTGGGGATCCTTCGAGAACTGGGACCCGAACAGAATATGCAGCTTGCGCGCCGCGTCGTAGGTCATGTTCCCGCCGCTCCGGAACTCCGGCTGCAGCGGAGGCTTCATCGAGGTCCAGGTGTTGGCGTGCGGATCGTAGACGAGCGTGCCCTCCTTCGACCCTTCGCCGCCGAAGACGACGACGACCTCGCGGTCGCTGTCCCAGCTCGCGCAGCGCAGCGGGGCGAGCTTCGGGGCGGGAAACGGACGCCGGTTTCGCCAGAGATTCGTCTCGAGGTCGTAGGTCCAGACGGCGGACTGGTTCAGATAGATCTCGCGGCCCCACTGCCAGCCGTGGCTGCCGCTGAACGAGGGGAAGCGGATATAGCGCGAGGCGTCCGGGTCGAAGACGTTCTGCTGCGCGCAGCAGACCCCGGGAGGCGAGGTGTTCGGCACCTGGAACGTCCACTGCGCCGTCGCGGGGTCGAAGGTCCAGACGTCGGAGTGCTGCTCCCCGCCGCCGCCCTGGTTGTGGCCCCCGTAGCGCAGCATCACGCGGTGCTTCGGGTCCCAGACACAGTCGCCTTCATAGCCCAGGCGCGGGGACGCGGGCGAGCCCTCCCGAGGGCTGAGTTTCACCCAGGTGTTCAGCGGATGTTCGGGGACCGGATCCTGGGCGGCCAGGAGCAGCAGGAAGACGAAACTCTTCATGCCTACGATACGCCGGGCGGGACTACTCGACGGGGACGAGGCGGACTTCGCGGACGTCCATGACGGCGGCCTTCGCCTTCTTCACGGGGCGGATCTCCAGCGTGAACGCGCCCGCCTCGGCGATCACGACCCTGCCCGCCTCGCGCTCGACGAAGTTCTGAAAATGGCCCGTGTCCTCGACGGTGTAGTCCAGCGACTGGCCCGCCGCCTTCACCTGGATCGCGCTGCCGCCCTGGCCCTTCCCGCAGCCCTGCAGCAGCTTCACGGCGTAGCGGCCCGGCTTCGGGACTTTGAAGCGCCACTCGCAGTAATCGGCGGGATCCACCCAGTAGCCCAGCGTGTTCTTGTGCGGCTGGGGCTCGTAGCGCAGCATCTTCCCCCGCGCCGCCCCCAGATGCGCGGAGAGCGCGAGCACGCCGTCCGGGCCCGGCTCGACGAGCGGAGGCTCCTGTCCGGCGATCTTCGGCGTGCCCTTCACTTCCACGACGATCACGGCGGGCGCCGGCGCGTCCTTCGGTTTCGTCACCACCCAGTCGGCGAGATTCGGCTGGAACCCCAGACCCGTCTTCTTCTCGTCGCCCTGCAGGTACACCGCGCCGATGGGATTGTTCAGGCGGGGCAAGGAGACCTTCCCGTCGGCGGGCCAACTCTCGACGTGCAGCCAGACCGCGTCGGCCTTGTACTCGATGCGGCCCCAGGCGGTCTTCGCCGCCTCCGGCAGATCCTGCGCCCACAAGACGCCTGTCAAGAGAAGCAAGATCTGCATCAGTTCCGCCTTTCGCCTAACGCCTCTCGCCTTTTCTACGGAAGCTGCGTCGCCCCCATCAGGTAGCGGTCGACCTCCCGCGCGCACTGGCGGCCTTCCGCGATGGCCCAGACGATGAGCGACTGGCCGCGGCGCGCGTCGCCGGCGGCGAAGACGCCCTTCACGCTCGTCGCGAACTTGCCGAAGTCCGCCTTCGCGTTCGAACGCTCGTCGACGGCCACTCCCAGCTGCTTCACGAGCTGCGCCTCGGGTCCGAGGAAGCCCATCGCGAGCAGCACGAGCTGCGCGGGCCAGACCTTTTCGGATCCGGGGACCTCGACCAGCTTCGGCCGGCCGTCGGCGCCCTTCTCCCACTTCACCTGGACCGTGTGCAATTCCTTGAGCCGCCCCTCCGCGTCGCCGACGAAGCGTTTCGTGCTGATCGTGTAGACGCGGGGATCCGCCCCGAACCTCGCCGCCGCCTCCTCCTGGCCGTAGTCCATCTTGTAGACCTTCGGCCACTGCGGCCACGGATTGTCCGCGGCCCGCGCGTCGGGGGGCTTGGGCAGGAGCTCGAACTGGACGAGCGACTTGCAGCCGTGCCGCAGCGAGGTGCCCACGCAGTCCGTGCCCGTGTCGCCGCCGCCGATGACGACGACGTCCTTCCCCTTCGCGGAGATGTACGCGCCGTCGGCGTGCCGGCTGTCGAGCAGGCTTTTGGTGTTCTTGCGGAGGAACTCCATCGCGAAATGGATGCCCTTGAGATTCCGGCCCTCGACCGTCAGGTCGCGGGGCTGGGTGGCGCCGATGCAGAGCGCCACGGCATCGAAGTCCTTCAGCAGCGATTCCGCCGGCAGGTTCTTCCCCACCTCGACGCCGGTCTTGAAGACGACGCCCTCGGCCGCCAGCAGGTCGACGCGGCGCTGGACGACCTCCTTCTCGAGCTTCATGTTCGGGATGCCGTACATGAGCAGGCCGCCGACGCGGTCGTCGCGTTCGAAGACGGTGACGAGGTGTCCCGCGCGGTTGAGCTGGTCGGCGGCGGCGAGGCCCGCGGGGCCGGACCCCACGACGGCGACCTTCTTCCCCGTCCGCTTCGCGGGCGGCTCGGCCTGGATCCAGCCCTCCGCGAAGCCGTGGTCGACGATGGAGCACTCGATGTTCTTGATCGTGACGGGCGGCTCGCTGATGCCGAGCACGCAGGAGCCCTCGCAGGGCGCGGGGCAGACCCGGCCGGTGAACTCGGGGAAGTTGTTCGTCTTGTGGAGGCGGTTGAGCGCGTCCTTCCACTGGCCGCGGAAGACGAGGTCGTTCCACTCGGGGATCAGGTTGTTGACGGGGCAGCCGGAGGCCATGCCCGCGATCAGCGTGCCCGTGTGGCAGAACGGGACGCCGCAATCCATGCAGCGCGCGCCCTGGCTGCGGAGTTTTCCCTCCTCCATGTGGAGGTGGAACTCCTTCCAGTCGCCGGTGCGCTCGGAAGCGCCGCGATCCGCGGGAAGCTCCCGCTTGAACTCGATGAACCCTGTCGGCTTGCCCATGCTGGCTCTCTATCCTGTTTGAAAAAGGTCCTTCTAATTGCCCCCGACCCGCGCCGCGTCCTTCGAATTCATCTCGAAGGCGGCCATCTCGGCCTCGCCCTCCGTCAGGCCCATCCCGCGGACCTTCTCCTCGGCCTCCAGGGCCCGCTTGAAGTCGTGCGGCAGCACCTTCACGATCTTGCGGACCATCTTTTCCCAGAGGGCGAGGACCTTCCAGGCCTTCTGGCTCTGGGTGAGATCCGCGTGCTTCCGGATGAGCGAACGCACCTTGTCGGCCTCCTCCGGGTCGTCCAGCGGATACAGCCCCACCTGGGCGGGATTGCACTGCTTCGGGAAGGTGCCGTCCTCGTCGAGCACGTACGCGACGCCGCCCGACATGCCGGCGGCGAAATTGCGCCCCGTCGGCCCGATGATGACCACGCGGCCGCCCGTCATGTACTCGCAGCCGTGGTCGCCGACGCCCTCCACCACCGCGGTGACGCCGGAGTTGCGCACGCAGAAGCGCTCCCCGGCGATGCCGCGCAGGAAGGCCTCGCCGTCCGTCGCCCCGTAGAACGCGACGTTGCCCATGATGACGTTGTCCTCGGCGTCGAAGGTCGCCTGCCGGGGCGGATAGAGGATGATCTTGCCGCCCGAGAGGCCCTTGCCCACGTAGTCGTTCGCGTCCCCCTCCAGCACCAGCGTGACGCCGCGGGGGATGAACGCGCCGAAGCTCTGGCCCGCGGAGCCCTGGAAATGCAGGGTGATGGTGTCCGGATGCAGCCCGCGGTACCCCCACTTCCGGGTGATCTCGCTGCCGAGGATCGTCGCCACCGTGCGGTTCGTGTTCCGGATCGGCAGCGTGGCGGCGACCGCGTCGCCCTTCTCGATGGCGTTCTTGCAGAGCCCGAGCAGGATGCTCTTGTCGATCGTCTTCTCCAGGCCGTGGTCCTGCTTCAGCGAGGCGCAGCGCCCGACCTCGGGGCCCACGGGGGGCCGGTAGAAGATCTGGGAGTAGTCGAGCCCCTTCGTCTTCCAGTGGTCGACGGCGCCCTTCATCTCGAGGCGCTCGCTCTGGCCGACCATGTCCACGAGCTTCCGGTAGCCGAGGCGGGCCATGAGCTCGCGGACCTCCTGCGCGATGAAGCGCATGAAGGTGACGACGTGCGCCGGATCGCCCGTGAACTTGGCGCGGAGTTTGGGATCCTGCGTCGCGACGCCCACGGGGCAGGTGTTGAGGTGGCAGACGCGCATCATGATGCAGCCCATCACGACGAGGGGCGCGGTGGCGAAGCCGAACTCCTCCGCCCCGAGCAGGGCGGCGATGACGACGTCGCGGCCGGTCTTGAGCTGCCCGTCCGCCTCCACCACGATGCGGCTGCGCAGGTTGTTCAGGACGAGCACCTGCTGGGTCTCGGCGAGGCCGAGCTCCCAGGGCGCGCCCGCGTGTTTGATGGACGTCAGCGGCGAGGCGCCCGTGCCGCCGTCGAAGCCGCTGATGAGCACGACGTCGGCCTTGGCCTTGGCGACGCCCGCGGCGATGGTGCCGACGCCGACCTCGGCGACCAGCTTGACGCTGATGCGCGCCCGGTCGTTCGAGCACTTCAGGTCGTAGATGAGCTCGGCCAGGTCCTCGATGGAGTAGATGTCGTGGTGCGGCGGCGGGGAGATGAGCCCCACGCCCGGGGTCGCGTGCCGGACCTTGGCGATCCACGGATAGACCTTGTGGCCGGGCAGCTGGCCGCCCTCGCCGGGTTTGGCGCCCTGGGCGATCTTGATCTGCAGCTCCTGCGCGTTCACGAGGTACGTGCTCGTCACGCCGAAGCGGCCGGAGGCGACCTGCTTGATCGCGCTGTTGCGGGAGTCCCCGTTGGCGTCCTTGACGTAGCGCGCGGGATCCTCGCCGCCCTCGCCGGTGTTCGACTTGCCGCCGATGCGGTTCATCGCGACGGCGAGGCCCTCGTGGGCCTCCTTGGAGATGGAGCCGTAGGACATCGCGCCGGTCTTGAAGCGCTTGACGATCTCGTCGACGGACTCGACCTCCTCGATCGGCACGGGGGCGCCCCCGGCCTTGAAATCCATGAGGCCGCGCAGCGTGCAAAGCCGGCGGGACTGGTCGTCGACCAGCTTCGAATACTCCTTGAAGACGCCGTAATTGCCCGTCCGGCAGGCGTGCTGCAGCCGGTGGATGGTCTCGGGGTTGAAGAGGTGCGCCTCCCCGTCCTTCCGGTACTGGTACTGCCCGCCCGCGTCGAGCACCTTGCCGTCGACCTGGCGGTCCGGGAAGCCGCGCTCGTGGCGCAGGCGGTTTTCGCGGGCGACGGTCTGGATGTCCACGCCGCCGACGCGGGAGGCCGTCCACGTGAAGTACTTCTCCACGAGCTCCCGGCCCAGGCCGATGGCCTCGAAGATCTGGGCGCCGCGGTAGCTCTGGATCGTGGAGATGCCCATCTTGGAGATGACCTTCACGATGCCCTTCACGACGGCCTTGCCGTAGTTCTTGGCCGCCACGTCGGGGTCGTGCGGGATCACCTTGCGCTTGCAGAGGTCCTTGATGGTCTCGAACGCGATGTACGGGTTCACCGCGGAGGCGCCGAAGCCGAGCAGCATCGCGAAGTGATGCACCTCCCGCGGCTCGCCGGACTCGATGATCAGGGAGATCCTGGTCCGGGACCCCTCCCGGATGAGGTGGTGGTGCACCGCGGAGATCGACAGCAGGGCCGGGATCGCCGCCTTCTCCGGGGTGACGCCGCGGTCGGAGATCACGAGCAGGTTCACGCCCTCGCTCACCGCGAGCGAGGCCTGTTCGCAGAGCTGGTCGAGCGAGGACTCCAGGCCCGCGCCGTCCGCCTTCACCTCGTAGAGCGCGCCGAGGGTGCGGGCCTTGAAGCCGCGCCAGCCGTCGAGGGCGCGCAGCTTCTCGAGGTCCTCGTTCTTGAGGACGGGGCTCTTGAGCCGGATCTGCCGGCAGGACTCCGGCTGCGGGTCGAGCAGGTTGCGTTCCGGCCCGATCGTGGTGTCGGTGGCCATGATGATCTCCTCGCGGATCGCGTCCACGGGGGGATTGGTCACCTGCGCGAAGAGCTGCTTGAAATAGGCGTAGAGCAGCTGCGGGCGGTCGGAGAGCACGGCGAGCGGGGTGTCCGTGCCCATCGAGCCGAGGGGCTCCACCCCGTCCGTCGCCATCGGGGTGATGAGGATCTTGACGTCCTCGCTCGTGTACCCGAAGGCCTGCTGGCGCTGGATCAGGGGCGCGCCGAAATTCCGCGTCGCCACGGGGAGCACCGGCTCGGGCACGTCCTCCAGCGACACCAGGTTGTCCGCGAGCCACTTGCCGTAGGGCTTCTCCGAGGCGATGCGGTTCTTGATCTCGTCGTCGCCGACGATGCGGCGCTCGTTGAGGTCCACGAGGAACATGCGGCCCGGCTGCAGCCGCCCCTTGAGGCGGATGCGGTCCGCGGGGATGTCGAGCACGCCCACCTCGCTCGCGAGGACGACGAGGTCGTCCTTCGTGACGTAGTAGCGCGCCGGGCGCAGGCCGTTGCGGTCGAGCACGGCGCCGATGCGGTGGCCGTCCGTGAACGAGATGAGCGCGGGGCCGTCCCAGGGCTCCTGCAGGCAGGAGTGGTATTCGTAGAAGGCCTTCTTCGCCGGGCTCATGGTCTCGTGCCCCGCCCAGGGCTCCGGGATCATCATCATCGCCGCGTGCGGCAGCGTGCGGCCGGAGAAGGCGAGGATCTCGAGGGCGTTGTCGAACATCGCGGAGTCGGAGCCGTCGGTGTCGATCACCGGATGGACCTTCCGGATGTCCGTGCCGAAGAGCGGGGACTCGAAGAGGCGTTCGCGGGTGTGCATCCAGTTGATGTTCCCGCGCAGGGTGTTGATCTCCCCGTTGTGGGCGACGAAGCGGTACGGATGCGCGCGCGCCCAGTTCGGGAACGTGTTCGTGCTGAAGCGGGAGTGGACGAGGGCGAGGGCCGACTCCACGTCGGGGTCCCGCACGTCCGGGAAATACGGCCCGAGCTGGGAGGAGTTCAGCATGCCCTTGTAGACGATCGTCTTGAGGGAGAGGCTGGAGACGTAGAACATCCCGCGCTGCGGGAGCCCGGAGGACTTCACCGCGTTCTCGACGCGGCGCCGGATCACGTAGAGCTTGCGCTCGAAGGACGGCTCGTCGCCGAGGGCGTCGGAGCGGCCGATGAAGACCTGCCGGATCGCGGGCTCCGCGGCCTTCGCGGTCGGTCCGAGATCCTTGCCGTCCACGGGCACGTCGCGCCAGCCGAGCAGCCACTGGCCCTCCTCGAGGACGATCTTTTCGAAGATCCCCTCGATCTCCCTGCGGACGGCGGGATCCTTCGGCAGGAAGACCATGCCCACGCCGTACTCGCCGGGTTTGGGCAGCCGGATCTTGAGCCGCTCCGCCTCGCGGGCGAGGAACTTGTGCGGGGTCTGGATGAGGATGCCGGCGCCGTCGCCGGTGTTCTCTTCGCAGCCGCAGGCGCCCCGGTGCTCGAGGTTGACGAGGACCTGGATGGCCTGGGACACGATCGCGTGCGTCGCGCGGGCCTGGAGGTCCACGACGAAGCCCACCCCGCAGGCATCGTGTTCGTGCCGGGGGTCGTACAGGCCCTGACGGCCGGGTTCACAAGGATGTGTCATCGGTCTCCACCTCTGGCGGCCCAAAAAGCGCCCTGCCCGGCGGCCACGGAGGGCTCCTCGGGCTGGCGCAGCAGTTCCATGAACCTCCGGGCCACGGCGCCCGGCAGGGGGCTCCGGCGGTGCAGGATCGCCAGCGGACGCACGAAGCGCACGTCCGCCAGCGGCACCGCCGCGAGCGAGCCGCCCCAGAGCTCGCGCTCCAGGACGGGCAGCGGCAGGAGGGCCACGCCCCCCGAAATCTCGATCGCCTGTTTGATGTTCTCGATGTTGTCGAACTCGCGGACCACGCTGACGGAGGCCCCGTGCTCGCGGAGGAAACGGTCCACCTTGCGGCGGATCTCCAGACCGCGGTCGAAGGCCACGTACTTCTGCCCGTCGAGGTCGCGCACGGAGACCCGCCCCTTCTCGGCGAAGGGGTGGGAGGGCGCGCAGGCCACCACCATCTCCTCCTCGCGCCAGAGCACGGAGACGAGCTTGCGCGAGGGCTGGGGAAAGGACACGAGCCCGAAATCCGCCGTGCCCGCCTCGACCCGCTCGTAGACGCGGTCCGGGTGCAGATATTCGATCTCGACCTGCACGCCCGGCTCGATGGATTCGAAGCGGCGCACGTACTGGTCCATGTCGCGCAGACCGACCGAGTAGATCGCCGCGACGCGGACGCTCGAGCTGATCGGCGCCGCCGCCGTGCGCCGGATCGTCGCCTCGATCTCGAGGTACTGCTCCACGAGCTTGCGGCACCCTTCGTAGTAGGCCTTGCCCTCGGCCGTCAATTGCAGCGGCCGGCAGGAACGGTCCACCAGACGCACGCCCAGACGCTTCTCCAGCTGGTTGACGATCTGACTCACCGCGGATTGCGAGACCTGGTTCTGGTCCGCCGCCCGGGAGAAACTCTGCTGCCGGGCCACGTCGCAAAAGACCTTCAGGGCCTCGAATTGCATTTAGTCCATCGTACTATTTGACGACCTAATGTCAATATTTTATATGATTAATTTTTCTAATACATCAAACCGAGGCCCTACGCCAAGACGTTCGAACCTGCTCGAGTCGAGGGGGATGCGTCTCAGCGCAGGAGACGGCGCAGCGGAGGCGGAAGGCGGCGCCCCCAGCGCACGAGGAAATCTTGAATGGCCCCGGACTCTGCGATGGAGGCTTCCTGGAGGAGTTCCACGAGGGCTTCGTGCACTTCCGGGGCGGGGTCCTGGATGCTGCCTTCGGCGATTTCCAGCGCGGCCTCGACGTCCCCCATGCGACGCGCCCGGGGCACCACGGCCAGCACGGCGGCCCGGCGCTGCCGGACGTCCTTGGAAAGCGCCCAATGTTTGAGGACCCGGAGCCAGCTGCGGTCGCGACGGAGCAGCGCCCCCAGAAACTCCCGGCTGATCAGGTCGGCCTGACGGGGCAGGTCCGCCTCCCCGATCCAGTCCTTGAAGAGCGGCCAGTGCTCCTGCTCCAGATGTTTGGAGAGCAGGGCCAGCGCGCCCAGGGCGACGTCGCGTTCCTCCTCGCCGCCCCCCTTCCAGAGTTCGGAGGCCGCCTGGACGAGACCCTCGATGGAGCCCGCCTTGCGGTATTTCCGGGCCAGGGCCCGGGTCACCTTCCTGACCTTGACCGCCCGACGCGGACCCTCCTCGCGGATCCCCGCCAGCTGCTCCCGAACCTCGTCCGTTTCGGTTTTCGTCGGCACCCGATCCCTCCCCGTTCGAATAGGGAACGCCCGGGGATGCCGTCAAATTTGCATAAAATGCAATATTAATGGGTTCCCCTCGGATGAGCCTCCTCCTATAATGAGCGGACCTGAAATCGCGTCACGAGCCGGGGCCGCCGCCGTCATAATCGCCGATCGCCTATGGTGAAACCCTTCGGAAAAGTCGTCCGGCGCAGAACGGGCCTCACCCGCCCGCTGCTCCTGGCGCTGCTGCTGGCCGGCGCCGCCCTGCCCGCCTGGGGGATCTGTCTGCTGCCGGCGAAGGCCTTCCCCACCCTGGCCTCCGCGCCGTTCCGGGGACCCTGCACCCTGCTCCTCGGGACCTTCTTCACCTGGGCGCTCGCCCGCCGGCTCAAACGCCGCCCCGTGCCGCGCGCCCCCGGCGAGGGCCGGACCGGCCGCCTGATCCTCCAGACGCTCGGCTCGGCCGCCCTCTCCTTTCCCGTCGCCGCGCTCTGCGCCCCGCTCTACGCCCCCGCCCTCACGCTCGCCAACGGACTCGTCACCACGGGCACGTCCGTGGAACACGCCCTCGTCACGCGGACGCCCCGGGGCTTCGCCGCCAGCTCCCCGTTTTGGGCGGACGACGCCGCCTGGACGCTCTCCAAACCCGAACGCCTCCCCGAAGGCCTGGCCGCCGGCTCCTACGCGCGCCTGAACGTGGGCCGGGGACTGCTCGGCGTCCGCTGGGTCCGCTCGGTCGACCTCACGGTGCTCAAATGAGCCCGGACCTCGCCGACCGCCTCTCGCTCGACTACCTGGTCTGGCACAGCTACGTCGACGGCCGCTTCTGCCCGCTCGCGGAGCCCGTCCGCCTCCCCCGCGGCGAGCTCGGCGCCCTCAGCTCGCTCTCGGAACGCTTCAGCGCCCTGCTCGACCGGACCGTCGCGCGCGTGCTCTCCGACCCGGCCCTGCTGGACACCTACGCCTTCGCCCCCGAACTCCGGGACCTCGTCGCCGCGGCCGGCCGCGCGGAGCCCGTGCTCTTCGCGCGCTACGACGCCTTCCGCACGCCGCAGGGCTGGCAGTTCTGCGAGTTCAACGCGGACGTCCCCGGCGGCGTGCACGAGGCGGCCGCGATGAACGACCTCGTCCTCGGCGACCCCTCGCGCTTCCGCGTGGTGGACCGCCTCGCGGAAACGCTGGGCCGCGAGCGCGTGAACCCCGTGGTCGCGATCTGCTACGCCTCGGGCTACGGCGAGGACCTCGAGCAGTGCCAGTACCTGCGGCGCGAATGGACCCGCCGCGGCCTGCCGGCGATCCTCTGCAGCCCCGAGAACCTCGTCTGGGACGGCCGCACGCTCAGCGCCTTCGGCGAACGGATCGACGCGGTCTACCGTTTCTTTCCCGCCGAATGGATCCCGCACGTCGCCAACGCGGGGCCGCTGCTCGACGCCGCCCGCCGCGGCGCGCTGCCCATGATCAACGGCTTCTCCTGCCTCATCGCCCAGTCCAAGAAGACCATGGCCCTCTGGCACGAGCGGCCGGACCTGCTCGACGCGGACGAGCGCGCCCTCGTCGCGGCCCACGTGCCCCGGACGGAATCCTTCCGCCTCGAGCGACTGGAAACCTACCGCCGCGAACGCGAACGCTGGGTGGTCAAGCGCCAGTTCGGCCGCGTCGGCGAGGAAGTGCTCATCGGCGCGGCCTGCGACGACGCCGAATGGGCCGACTGGCTGGGCTGGCCCGCCTCCGAACCCGGGCAGTGGATCGCGCAGGAGCGCTTCGAGAGCCTCCCCGTCGACACGGCGGAGGGCCCGATGCACGGCTGTTACGGACCCTACGTGGTCGCGGGCCGCTGCTCCGGCACCTACAACCGCTTCTCCGCCGACGGCTTCATCACCTACGACGCGCGCATCGGCGCGGTGGGGGACGCATGAAGCCGCCGCTCGTCCGCGCGGGGCTCATCTCCCTCTCGCTCGGCGCCCTGGGCTGCGGGGATCCGCGGGAGGCCGCCCCGCTCAAGCCCTCGGAGCTCTTCCGCGGCGGACGCAGTCCGCTCGACAGCCGCCGCGAGGCGGGCTGGACGAACTTCCTCGACCCGCAGGAACTGCACCGCGCCTGGGCGCCGCCCGCGGCCAGCCCCTGGCGGCCCTACTACAAGCCGACGCTCATCGCGGCGATGGCGGCGGTGCGAGAGGCCGCGGGACCGGTGCACGGCCCCGAGGGGGAGCGCGCCGCGCAGGCGGCGCACGCGTTCAGCTCCCGCCTCATCCTGGAGCCGGACACGGCCGTGATCGTGGATCTCGAACACGAGGCCGCCGTGATCTGGGCGCTCGCGTTCGCGCGCCTCGGCTTCCAGCCCGTCCTCACCGTGAACAACTGGCCGCACCAGGCGGGCGCCGTCCGGCTGGAGCGCACGCTCGGCGCGCTGCTCTACCACGCGGGCGAACTCGCGGCGCTCAAGCTCCCCGCCGCGGCCCCGCCGGTCTTCTTTCTCGACCGCGCGCGGCTCTCCCCCAAGGGCGGGGCGCTCACGCCCTCCGTGTTCGACAACCGCTATTTCCACACGGTCTCGGATCTGCCCCCCGCGGCGCTGCTCAAGCAGCACGGCGTGAAGCGGCTCTTCTACGTCAATCCGAAGGGGGTGGCGGGGGGCGCCGAGGAGGACGACCTCGTGGAGCTCTTCGCCGCCTACGCCAAGGACGGGCTGCGCTTCGACTACGTCCAGCCCGCGGCGGACGGCAGCTGCGCGCACGGACAGCCCGTCCCCGTCACGCGCACGACGATGTTCAGCGCCCCCGTGGTGGCGGCGTACGCGTCGACCCCCGCGACGACCCGGTACCACAGTTCGTACCTTCCGTTCCATGTCTGGCACGGCGTGCACAGCCGCCCGTCGTGGTCGACGGGCACCTGGGGCAGCCACGGCGGGGGAACCCGCAGTTTCAGCAGCGGATGACGATTGGAGAAGCGGCCATGAACGACAAGCGCATGACGGAACTGCTCAACCAGAAGATCGAATGGATGGGCAAGCTCTACGCGGAGGCCCAGGACCAGGAGATGTACCAGTGGACCCCGGTCAAGTCCCGTCACCGCTGCGGCGGGGAGATCTGGGTCTTCGTCGAAACCACCGGCATCGGCTACGTCTGCGCCAAATGCGAGGAAGCCGAAGTGCTATAAGAAGGCGACAGGCGTCCGGCGATAGGCGTGGACCATGCCCGCCTTTCGCCTGACGCCCCCCGCCTGGCCCCCTACTTCAGCTCGCCGATCTTCATCGCGGCGGCCTTGCGCGCCTTCGTGTACTGCGTGGTCTCGAACGTGTGCTGCGAGACCTGCTGCGAGCGGTCGAAGAGGTTCATGCCGTCGCGGATGAGGTCGACCCCCTTTTGCAGGTCGGCCTTGAGCTGCTTCTTCTCCGCGTCCGTCAGCTTCCCGGTGTCGACCATCTTGGACTCCGACGCCTGGATGAGCTTGAGCCCCTGGTCGCAGGCGTCCTGGCCCTCCCGTTCGATCTCGGTGCAGAGCACCTTGATGCCCCGGGCCTGGATCTTCTTGAACGGCGCCAGCGCGTAGGTCTTGTTCGCCTTGTCGATCGCCTGCTGGTAGGCCTCGAGGCCCTCGCGGAGCAGCTTGAGCCCCTTCTCGAGATCGGAGCGGACCAGCTCCTTCGCGGCCCCCGGATCCGGGTTCATCCGGAACTCGACGATCCGCTGCCCCTCCTCGCACTTCTGCTTCCCCAGCGCCTCGAGCGCGGAGACGTCCGGGACGTAGGGCTTGGGGACGTCGGCCTTCACGGCGGCCTTGGGCGCCGCCTCCGGCCTGGGCTTCGAACTGCCCGCGGCCATCGCGATGACGATGATGAGCAGGACCGCGCCCCCGCCCGCGGCGCCGATGATGACGGGCATGTTATTGCTTTTAGCCGCCGGAACGCGGCCGGTCTTCCCCTTCACGGGCTGCCGGCCGGTGGCGGGACGCTTCGAAGGGTCGGGCTTTCGGGGGGGCGCCATCACGTCCAACGATAACGGATGGGCCGCCCGTTTGTCTACGTGTGTCCCGCCTCCGCCGGCCCGATCAGGACCGGCAGGATGTTCTTCTTCAAGGACGTCCCTCCCCGATGGGATGCCGAGGGCCGGTCGATTCCTCATCGGTGGAGCCTGCCCGTCCCGCTAGAATACCAGACTTCGAAAGGTGATCCATGAGCGCTGAAAAGGCCGACGCCCGCGATGCCGAGCTGATCCTGAAGCTCTACGAGCTGCGCCGCGAAGCCGTCATGCGCGAGGCGCGCGACGCGATCTTCGTCAAGTTCCACCCGAAATCCTTCGAGGACGTTGCGGGCGTCCTCAAACGCGAGCACCCCCTGAACACGGCGTACCGCATGGTCTCCTCCTACTGGGAGATGGCCGCGGGCTTCGTCAAACACGGCGCCCTGAACGCCGACCTCTTCGCGGAGAACTGCGGCGAAGGCCTCTTCCTCTACGCCAAATTGCTCCCGCATCTCGAACGGCTGCGGAAGGACTATGCGCCCACGGCCTGCCTGAACATGGAATGGGTCGTCACCCACAGCGCCGAGGCAAGCCGGCGCCTCGAGGGCGTCCAGAAGCGCCTCCAGGGCATGGCCGCCCCCGCCCCCGGAAAATAACCCTCCGCGGCCCTGAAGTACGGTATCCTTGGGGTGAGCCAGGATTGATGGGGACGCTGCCTGCGGGAAACCCTCCCCCGGTTGGAAGGGATTGAAACCCGTCGGTACAATCCT
This sequence comes from uncultured Planctomycetales bacterium, assembly GCA_964619955.1. Lineage (GTDB taxonomy): Bacteria > Planctomycetota > MHYJ01 > MHYJ01 > JACPRB01 > JACQFK01. Next base: position 35,424 of record CAZUJF010000017.1, on the reverse strand, counting down.
GTCGAACCCCTATGAACAACATGGGCGACCGGAAGGATCTGCTCCGCTTCGCGCGCCGCGCCCGCGCCCGCCTGGGCCTCGTGCGCGGCGTCGAAACGGCGTTCCGCGCCCTCTTCTGGGCGCTCGTCGCCTCGCTCACGGGTGTGCTCGCCGTCCGCCTCCTCGGCCTCCCGCTGCCCCTCGTCCCCGCAGGCATCGCCCTCGGCGGCGCCGTCGTCCTCACCGCCCTGCTCGCGGCCTTCCTCCCCCGCCTCAGCCTCATCGAGGCCGCGGCCGCCGTCGACGCGAGCGCCGGCTGGAAGGAACGCCTCTCCAGCGCCCTCGCCCTCCGCGCCCCCGCCCATCCCATGGAACTCGCCCTCGTCGACGACGTCCGCAGCCGCCTCCGCGGCCGCTCCGCGGGCGACTGCTTCCCCTTCCGCGCCCCCCGCGAACTCCGCTGGAGCCTGCCCGCCGCCGCCCTGCTCGCCGCCGTCTCGTATTTCGTCCCGCCCCTCGACCTCCTGGGCACCCTCGCCCGGGCCGACAAGGAACGCAAGGAGAAGGAAGCCGTCGCGCTCGCCGTCGAGAAACTCGAGAAGCGCACCCGCGAACTCGAGAAGGACGGACGTCCGCTCGACCGCGTCAAGGAGGCCGTCAAGAAGATGGACGCCCTCCAGGCCGAACTCTCAAAGACGCCCCCGCCCGAACGCCAGGACGCCATGGCCCAGGTCTCGAAGGTCGCCGACGAGATCCAGAAGATGAAGGACGAGGTCGCGAAGTCCGCGGGCCTCGCCGAGAAGCTGCAGAAGGCGGCCTCCGAGAAGGCGGGCGGGGACGCCGGCGAGCTCGGGAAACTGCTCCGCGACGGCAAACTCGCCGAGGCCGCCCAGGAGCTCGCGAAGATGCGCAACAAGCTCCAGGAAGGCAAGATGACGCCCGAGGAGCGTGAGAAGCTCAAGAAACAGATGGAGGCGCTCGCCGAGAAACTCGCGAAGGACAAATCCCTGTCCGAACTCGAGAAGAAACTCGCGCAGGCGATGCAGGGCCTCGACCAGGACAACGAGAAGCTGCTCGACGGGCTGCAGCAGTCCCTCAGCCAGCTCGACTCCGACCTCACCGAAGGCGAGCAGCTCGCCGAGGCGCTCAAGGATCTCGAACGCCTCGCGGACGCCCTCGCGAAGGGACAGCACAAATGCCCCAGCTGAGGGGAGAAAAAAGACGGCCCGTCGGGCTGAAAAGGCAAAAGCGGCGAAGGCTGACCCGGTGGGCTCGGCCGCGGTAGCGGCGATGGATGGGATGAGGGCGAAAGCCAGAAACCCGGCGGGGCCTTCGGAGGCCCGGGCCAGGGCCAGGGCGGAGAAGCCCCCGAGAAGCCCACGGACTTCGCGACGGAGAAGTCCAAGGTGAACTCGAAGATCGGCAAGGGGACCTATGTCGGCGCCTACTTCATGAAAGGCGAGCCGCCGAAGGGGCAGGCCGCCGTCCAGTACGCCGAGGTCGAAAAGGCCTACGCGGAAGAAGCCATGGACGCGCTCCAGAAGCAGAAGATCCCCGCGGCTCAGCGGGATTTCGTCCGCGACTACTTCGACGCGATCCGTTCCCGGAACACGGATCCCGCCAAGAAGTAGCGCCCGATGAAACGGATCCTCTTCGCCGCGCTGGCCGGCCTGCTCGCCGCCTGCGCCCCGCCCGGCCCCGAAGTGATCGTCTACGCCTCCATCGACGAACTCTACGCGCGCCCGCTCTTCGAGGCCTTCACGAAGGAGAGCGGCATCACGGTCCGCGCCGTTTTCGACACCGAGGAGGCCAAGACGCTCGGCCTGGTCCACCGCCTGCTCGCCGAGCGCAAGCGCCCGCAGGCGGATGTCTTCTGGAGCGGCGAGTGCGCCCGCACGATCCTGCTCAAGGACGAGGGGTTGCTCGAAGCCTACCGCCCTTCAAGCGCCGAAGGCATTCCCTCCCGCTGGCGTGATCCCGCGGATGCCTGGACCGGCTTCGGGGCGCGCGCCCGCGTCATCGTCCACCGCGTGAAAGATCCGCCGCGCACGCTGAAGGCGCTCGCCGATCCGAAATGGAAAGGCCGCGTCGCGATGGCCCATCCCGCGTTCGGCACCACCGCCACCCATCTCATGGCGCTGGTGCAGACCCGGGGCGAGGCGGCCGTCCTGGATTGGCTCCGTGCGCTCAAGGCCAACGGGGTCCGCATCGTCGGCGGCAACTCGCACGTGCGCGACCTCGTCGCGCGCGGCGAATGTGATCTCGGGCTCACGGACTCGGACGACGTCGCCGTCGGCAAGGCGCGCGGCGACGCGATCGACCTGGTCTTCCCCGAGGGCGACACGCTCCTGATCCCCAACAGCGCGGCGCTGATCCGCGGCGCCCCGCATGGGACCGAGGCCCGCCGCTTCCTCGACTGGCTGCTGAGGCCGGAGACGGAGCAGGCCCTCGCGCAGGGTCCTTCCCGGCAGATTCCGCTGCGGCAGCCGCTGCCGGATCTGCGTCCGCTGGAGGTGGACTGGAGCCGCTTGCGTCCCTCCGAAGCCTTCCTCGACAAGGCTCGAAAGGCGCTCGAATTGTGAAGCCCCTCGCAGGCCTGCTGCTGGCGCTGCCCCTCGCGGGTTTCCTGCTCGAAGCCCTGCTCGGGGCGGGCGGCTTCCGCCTGCCGCTGCGCGCCTGGATCCACACGGCCGTCCTCGGCGGCGGCGCGACGCTCGTGGCGCTGCTCTTCGGCCTCCCGGCCGGCCTTGTGCTCGCGGGCACGACGCGCACCTGGCCGCGGGCGCTGACGCTGCTGCCGCCGCTGCTCCCCCCGGTGCTGGCCGCGGCGGCCTGGAGCGGGGCGGGACTCCCCTCCCCCGGCCTCTTCGGCTGCGCCTTCCTGCTCGGCTGTCTGTACTGGCCCGTCGTCGCCTTCGCCTTCGAGGCGTCGCTGCGGCGTCTGCCCGGGGCCGCGCTCGAAGCCGCCACGCTGCAACTCCCCTCCGGCCTCGTCTGGCGCCGCGTCGTCTGGCCCCACGCGCGCCCCGCGATCGTCGCCGCCGCGCTGCTCGTCTTCGCCCTCGCCGCCTCGGAGTTCACGCTGCCCGCGACGTTCGTCCTCCAGGCCATCCCCATGCTCGTCTACGAGGAGATGAGCGCGTTCCGCTATGCGGCCGCCGCGGGCGCCGCGCTGCCGCTGCTGGCCCTGGCCGCCGGGCTCGCGTTCCGGCTGCGCCGCCTCCCCGCTCTTCCGGCCGTCGGGGCGGCGGGCCCCCTGCCCCGCAGCCGGACGTCTTGGATCTTCGCAGTGGCGGCGTGGATGCTGACGGTCCTCGCGCCGCTCGCTATTTTCGCCCGGGGCTTCCGTCCCGGCACGACCCTGCCGCTCGAATCCCTGGCCTGGAGCGCAGGCGTCGCCGCGTCTGTCGCCGTGCTTCTTGTCGCCTGGTCCTGGCTCACACCGGGACGCTCGAAACTCGAACCGCTCTGGCTGGCCCTGCTGATCCTGCCGGGCGTCGTCGCGGGCTTCGGCCTGCTCGCCCCCGCGGGCCGCCTCGGGATCGTCGCCCCCGCCGGCTCGCTGCTGCTCTGGGCCTTCGCCGCCCGCTTCGCCTTCGTCGCGTGGCTGCCGCTGCGCGAGCCCGTCGAGCCCGCCCAGCTGGAGGCCGCCGCGCTCGCCGGACTCGGCCGCGCCCGCACCTGGTGGCGCATCGTCCGCCCTGCCTCCGCCCCGCGCGCCTTCGCGGCGGGCCTGCTCGTCTTCGTGCTCTGCCTGGGGGAACTCGGCCCCGCCGTCCTGCTCGCGCCCCCCGGCCGACAGCCCCTCGTCCAGCATGTCTTCACCTGGATGCATTACGGGTACGATGAGGCGGTCGCCTCGGCGTGCCTGCTCACGGCGGCCACGGTGGCCGCGGGAGCCTGGATCGTCGCTTATGCCGGCCGCAAATCTGCGTCTCGAGTCGCTGCGTAAACGGCGCGGGCCCCGCGAGGTCCTCGCCGGACTCTCGCTCTCCGTCCCGGCAGGCACGACGCTCGGACTGCTCGGACCCTCGGGCTCGGGCAAGACCACGATCCTTCGCCTGCTCGCGGGGCTGGACGTCCCGGACGCCGGTCGCGCCCTCATCAACGACCGGGACGCCGCCTCGATCCCGCCGCGCGAACGGCGCGTGGGCTTCGTCTTCCAGGATCTCGCCCTCTGGCCCTACCTCACGGCCCGCGAACATCTCGAGGAGGTCCGACCCGGCGCCTCCCGCGAAGGCCTCACCCGTTTCGGGCTGGAAGCGCTCGCGGGACGGCGTCCGGAGGAACTCTCGGGCGGCGAACGCCAGCGCCTCGCCCTCGCCCGCGCGCTGGCCTCCGATCCCGACATCGTCCTGCTCGACGAGCCGTTCTCGAATCTCGATCCGCTGCTCCGGCGCTCCTGTTCGGCCGCGCTGCTGGAACTGCAGCGAGCGCGCGGCTTCACGCTCGTCGCCGTCAGCCACCAGCTCGACGGTTTCGTCGCGCGCCTCGACCGGATCGCGCTGATCAGCGACGGCCGTCTCGAGCAGGAAGGCGCGCTCTCCGAACTCCGCGGGCGTCCTGCGAACGAATGGGTCGCGTCCTTCGTGGCCGCCGAGGCGGAGGTGGACGCGTGAGACGCCTCCTGCCGCTGCTCGTCCTGATCGCCGGCTGCTCCCCGGACAAACCCGCCGTCGTCCCCGTCGTCGCCACGATCGGCGGACCCGGCTCCTCGGACGGGCGCTTCGCCACCCCGCGGGCGGCCGCGTGGGATCCGCGCGGCTTCCTCTACGTCGTCGACAAGAGCGCCCGCATCCAGAAGTTCGACCGCGACGGACGGTTCGTGCGGAGCTGGTCCACGCCGGCCTGCGAGATGGGCCGGCCGTCCGGGCTCGCCGTGGCGCCCGGGGGCGACGTCCTCGTCGCCGACACCCACTACCACCGCATTTTGCGCTACACGGAGGACGGCGTCCTCAAATCGGAGCTTGGACGAGAGGGCCGCGGCCCCGGGGAATTCCTCTACCCGACCGGCATCGGCGTCCTGCCCGACGGCACGCTCTACGTCTCCGAATACGGCGGCAACGACCGCATCCAGGTCTTCAGTCCCGAGGGCCGTCTCTTGCGCGGCTGGGGCGTCTACGGCGCCGCGCCCGGCGACTTCAAGCGCCCCCAGTCGATCGCGCTCTCGAAGGACCGCCTCTACGTCGCCGACGCGGCCAACCACCGCATCCAGGTCTTCACGCATGCCGGGAAGTTCATTGCCGAGTGGGGGGATCTGCGCTATCCCTACGGCGTTTCGGTGGACGCCGAAGGCCGCATCCTCGTCGCCGAGTACGGACGGCATCGCGTCGTCCGCTTCGAGAGCGACGGCCGCCTGATCGCACGTGCGGGAGCCGCCGGGTCGGGCCCCGCGGACCTCAACACGCCCTGGGCTGCCGTCCCCATCGACGCGGGACGCGTGGCGGTCGTCGACTGCGGCAACCATCGCGTGCAGCTCTGGCCGGCCTCGTGGCTGGCGGGAGCCGCCCCGTGAACTTCGCCTCGCCGCTCTGGCTGCTCCTGCTCCTGCTGCTGCCGGGCTTCGTGCTCTTCGCGCGCCGCAGCCGCTCGGGGCTGGAACGCGGCCGCTCCGTCGCCGCGACGATCGTCCGCTGCCTGCTTTTCACCGCGCTCGTGTTCACGCTCGCCGACGCCCAGCGGGTCTCGCACTCCTTCCGCACCTCGACGATCTTCCTGCTCGACCATTCCTTCAGCATCCCCCACGACGTGCAGCGCAAGGGCTTCGAGTGGATCCAGGCGCGGCTGCTCGATCTGCCGAAGGACGACGTCGCGGGCGTCGTGGTCTTCGGCGAGGACGCGATGATCGAGACGCCGCCCTCGGCGAAACCCGAGCTCACGGGTCCGACCTCGATCATCACGCGGGCGGCCACGGACCTGGGCGCCGCGATCCGCCTCGCGCTCGCCGTCATGCCCAGCGGCTACCAGAAGCGTCTCGTCCTGGTCTCGGACGGCAACGAGAACAAAGGCAACGCCATGCCGGAGGTCGAACTGGCCCGCACGCAGGGCGCCGTGATCGACGTGCTGCCGCTGCGCTACGAACATCCGAACGAGGTCTGGCTCGAGGGTCTGCACGTCTCCTCGGAGGTCCTCCCCGGCGAACCTTTCGACCTCACCGCGGTGGTGAATTCCACCCGCGAGGGCCCCGCGAAGCTCTCGATCTACCGGAACGGGGCGCCGCTCTCGCTGCAGACCGTGCAACTGTCCAAGGGCAAGAACCTCTTCACGCTCAAGCAGAAGGTCGCGGCGGCGGGCAGCTTCGGCTACGAGGCCATCATCGAGATGGCGGGCGACCAGGTGAGCTCGAACAACACGGGACACGCCTTCGCGCACGCGCGCGGGGAGGCCCGCATCGCGCTGGTCGGGGGCGAGGCCGCGGACGTCGAGACGCTCGCCGCGGCGCTCAAGGCCGAAGGCCTGCAGACGACGCTTTTCGCGCCCGAGGATCTCTCCACCGGACGGCTCGAGCCCGCGGCCTACGACGCGATCCTCGTGGCGAACACGGAGGCCCTGCGCCTGGGACAGGCGGGCATGCGCACGCTCGAGGCGGCGGTGCACGACGCGGGCGTCGGCTTCGTCATGATCGGCGGCGAACACGCCTACGGGCCGGGCGGCTACCGCGGAACGCCGATCGAGGAGCTGCTGCCGGTCACGATGGAGCAGCCGCAGCGGCGCGTGCTGCCCAACGGCGCGCTTTGCCTCGTCCTGCACACCTGCGAGATCGCCGAGGGCAACTACTGGGCGAAGCAGATCGCGCTTGCCTCGCTCAACGTCCTGGGCCCCCGCGACTACATGGGCGTGCTCAACTACGATTACACCGCGGGCGACGCGTGGCTGTTCCCGCTGCAACTGGTCTCCGACAAGGCGAAGCTGAAGGACCTCATCCAGAAGGCCTCCCCGGGCGACATGCCCTCCTTTGACGGGACCCTGCAGCTCGCGCAGACGGGTTTGAAAGGCATCCAGGCCGCCTCGAAACACGTCGTCATCATCTCCGACGCGGATCCGTCCGGGCCCTCGAAGGACCTTATCGCGTCCATGGTCCAGGACCGCATCACCATCACGACGGTGGCGATCGGGCCCCACGGGTCGAGCGACGTCGAGAAGATGGCGGCCGTCGCGCGCTATTCCGGCGGGCGCTTCTACGAGGTCACCGACCCGAGCAAGCTGCCGCAGATCTTCATCAAGGAGGCGGCGACCCTGCAGCGTTCCATGATCATCGAGGGCTCGATCCCGCCCGTGGTGCTCTCGGGCTCCGACGCGCTCAAGGGGCTCGCGCGCGACGGCCTCCCGCTCCTGCTGGGCTACACGCTCACGACGCCGAAGGCCTTGTCCCGGATGTCCCTCGGGGCGCTCGTGCCGAAGGACGGCGGCGCCTCGGATCCCGGGAACCCCTACGACGCGCTGCTGGTCGAATGGACGCACGGCCTCGGACGCACCGCCGCGTTCACGAGCGACGCCAAGCCCCGCTGGGCGCGCAACTGGGTGGGCTGGGAGAACTATCGAAAGTTCTGGAGCCAGCTCGTCCGCTCGGTGATGCGGACCGTCCCGCGCTCGCCGTACTCCGTGGAGACGGAGATCCAGGGCGGCAAGGGCCGCGTGAGGGTCGACGCCGTCGACGCGGACGGCAAGTTCATCCACACGCTGCAGTTCCAGGGTTCGGTGACCTCGCCCGGCGGCCAGAAGTCCGCGCTCACGTTCCGGCAGATCGGCCCGGGACGCTACGAGGGCGAGTTCGACGCGACGGCGGTCGGCGTCTACAACGTGCAGGGCGTCTTCGAAGGGGCGAACGGCGAGAAGGGCTTCCTCTCCCAGGGCCTGCCGCTGTCCTACGCCGCGGAGTACCGCGACCTGAAATACAACCCCGCGCTGCTGAGCCGGATCCAGGAGCGCAGCGGCGGACGGCGTCTCGCGCCGGACACGCCGCTCTACGTCGCGCTCCCGAACGCCGCGGGCCTGCGCGCCCCGCTCTGGCCCTGGCTGCTCATCCTGGTGCTGGCGCTCTTCCCGCTCGACGTGTTCATCCGACGCGTGGCGGTGGACTGGGGCGAACTCGCCGGCGCTCTCGCGGCCCGCCTGCGCCGCGCTCCGCGTCCCGCGACCGCTCCGGAACTGCCCGAAACCCTGCGCCAGCTGGCCCGGGCCCGGCAGGAAGTCCGGCAGTCCGTCGAACTCAAGCCGATCGAGGGGCTCGTGGATCTCGGGACGCCGTCCGAGGCTCCCAAGCCCAAGGGTCCCGAGGCCGCGCCTCCCCCGCCCCCCGCGCCCAAACCCGTCCCGCCCCCGGCCGGCGGCGGCGCTTATCTCGACCGCCTGCTGGACGCCAAGAAACGCACCCAGAAACCGAAAGAATAGAGAATGAAGAATAGGGAATCGCAAGCGATGGGCGCTCGCACTTCATTCTTCATTCCCTATTCTTTATTCCACCCCCAAAACCCCAGGAGACTCTCATGAGCGACGCCAAGAGCCAGGTTGCGGACTTCCAGAAGGACTTCGCGCGCCTTGAAGCCGAGCTGGGCAAGGTCATCGTCGGTCACCATGAGGTGATCCGCTCCGTGCTGACCGCGCTCTTTGCCGGGGGCCATTGCCTCCTCGAAGGCGTGCCCGGCCTCGGCAAGACGCTGCTGGTCCGCACGCTCGGATCCGCGCTGCAGTTGAAGTTCAACCGCGTGCAGTTCACACCCGATCTCATGCCCGCGGACATCCTGGGCACCAACCTGCTGGCGCAGACCTCCTCCGGCGACCGTGTCTTCAAGTTCCAGCCAGGGCCGATCTTCTCGCAGATCGTCCTCGCGGACGAGATCAACCGCGCGACGCCGAAGACCCAGTCCGCCATGCTCGAGGCCATGCAGGAGCATTCGGTCACCGTGGGCGGCCAGCGCTATCCGCTCGAGGAGCCCTTCCTCGTGCTTGCGACGCAGAACCCCCTCGAGATGGAGGGCACGTATCCGCTGCCGGAGGCCCAGCTCGACCGCTTCATGTTCAAGGTGCTCGTCTCGTTCTCGTCGCTCGACGAGCTCAAGCGCATCCTCGAGCGCACCACGGACAAGCAGGACATCAGGGTCGAGGCGGTCCTCGACGGCGAACGCGTGCGGGCCCACCAGGCCCTCGTGCGCGACGTCGTCTCCGCCCCGCACGTGAAGGACTACGTCTCGCGGATCGTCTGGGCGACGCACCCCGAAAGCGAACTCGCCCCGGACATCGTCCGCAAATACGTCCGCTACGGATCCAGCCCGCGCGGGGCGCAGTCCATCGTGCTCGCCGCGAAGGTGAGCGCGCTCACGGAGGGGCGCTTCAACGCGGGCTTCGACGACGTGAAGCGCTCGACGCACGCGGCGCTGCGGCACCGGCTGCTGCTCAATTTCGAGGGCGAGGCCGAGGGCGTGAAGATGGAGAAGGTGATCGACGCGATCCTCGCGCACGTGCAGCCCGACGTGAAGGCCTCGCTGACGGCATGAAGACGAAGTCGACGCTCCTGGACCCCGCGCTCATCGCGCAGCTCGACCAGCTGGAGCTCGTGGTGAAGCGGCTCTTCGCCGGGCGCACGCAGGGCGAGAAGCGCTCGAAGCGCCGCGGCACGGGCTCGGAGTTCGCCGACTACCGCGACTACACCCAGGGCGACGACCTGCGCTTCATCGACTGGAACGTCTACGGCCGGCTCGACCGACTCTTCCTCAAGCTCTTCCATGTGGAGGAGGACCTGAGGCTGTCGGTCTTCGTGGACACGAGCCTCTCCATGGGCTTCGGCGACCCGCAGAAGCTGCTCTACGCGAAACGCGCCGCGGCGGCGCTCGCGTACGTGGCGCTGGTGAACAACGACCGGGTGCTGCTCGAAGCCGCGAACGGGGAGCATCTCGAGCGCCTGCCCGCGCAGCGCGGCCGGCAGCAGGTCTGGCGCGTGCTGGAATTCCTCGAGGGCCTGCAGGCCTCCGGGACCACGCAGCTCTCCGAGGGGCTGCGCTCGTTCGCGCTGCGGAACGACGCGCCGGGCATGAAGGTCGTGATCTCCGACTTCCTCGACAAGCAGGGCTACGAAGGCGCGCTCAAGTGGCTGCTGCGCGGCGGCGGCGAGGGGGTCGTCATCCACGTGCTCGCCCCGCAGGAGGTGGCGCCGCCGATCGTGGGGGATCTCTCGCTCGTGGACGCCGAGGACGGCGAGCTCACGGAGGTCTCGATCACGGCGGGCCTGCTGCGCCGCTACGAGGACAACCTCAAATCCCTGGTGGGTGGCCTGCGCGAATACTGCCGGGCGCGGGGGCTGGGCTACTTCTACGTCCAGTCCTCCCACCCGGTCGAGCGCGTCCTCCTCGACGCCCTCCGCCGGACGGGCGTGCTGCGCTAGGCTCCTACTTCTCCACGACCCAGATGTTGCGGAACTGGAGCGGGTTGCCGTGGCCCTGCAGCTTGATCGGGCCGGGCGTGCCCTCGGGGTCGCTCCGGTGCCCGCCCGTGGGGCCTGAGAGCTCCTGGCCTTCGTGGATCAGGACGCCGTTGTGCCGCACGGTCGCCGTCGCGTTCTTCGCCTTCTTGCCGTCCGGGCCCTGCACGGCGTTCGTGAACTCGACGTCGTAGACCTGCCACTGCAGGGGCGCGAGGCACATGTTCACCTTGGGCGCGGCCTTCGTGTAGAAGCCGCCGCACTCGTTGTTCACCCCGTCGAGGCCGAAGGAGTCGAGGATCTGAAGTTCGTAGTGATCGACCTGGTAGAAGCCGCTGTTCCCGCGGCCCTGGCCGCGCGCGTCGGGCCGGTAGGGCAGCATGAACTCGACGTGCATCAGGTAGTTCGAGAACTTGCGCTTCGTGACGATGTCGTTGCCGTCGGTGTTGAGCAGGCCCGTCTTGGCGTCGAGGCGGCCGCCCTTGAACTCCTCGGTGTTCTTGCCGTCGAAGAGCACGATCGCCCCGGCGGGCGGCGCGGCGCCCATCGAGGGACCCTTCCGGGCGGCCTTCGCGAGTTTGAGCTCCTTGCCGTCGTCGGTCTTGAGCGTGAGGGATCCGCCGGCCGCCGTCCCGGTCCAGGCCTTCTGACCCTCGGGCGGGAACTTCCGGGTGGCGGAGAACTCCTCGGCTTTCTGGGCGAGATACTTCCGCGTGCCCGCGGCCGACACGAAGGGCACCTGTTCGCCCTCGAGCTTCCCCGCGAGCAGGATCTTGGAGGCCCCGTCCCAGCCGTCGCCGGGCAGACCTCCCGGATACACCACCGCCTGGAACTGCCCGCCGCCGAGCGCGATCACCTGGGCGCCGAGCTTCTCCCCGGCGTATTCGCCCTGGATCTGGAAGTCCGCCGGCAGCGTCGGATCCGCCGGATCGGTCCAGACCTTCTTGTCCTGGGCAGGGGCTCCGACCAGCAGCAGCGCGGCAAAAAGCAGGCTCGTCATGTTTTGTTCCTTCGTTTAAGTGTCCCTATATAACACGACGAGCCTCGAATGTTCCACCCACCCCGTGTTAAACTCGAAGCACTTTGAACCTTCTCAATCCTTGGGGGCTCGCGGGACTCGCGGCAGCGATCCCGATCGTCGCGTTCTACTTCCTCAAGCTCAAGCGGCGCAAGGAGACGGTGTCGAGCACCTGGCTCTGGTCGCGCTCCATCCAGGACCTGCGCGTCAACGCACCCTTCCAGAAGCTGCGCTCCTCCCTCCTGCTCCTGCTGCAGATCCTCCTCGTCGTGCTCGCCGCGCTCGCCCTCGCGGACCCGATCGGCCGCGCCGCGCCGCCCGGCGAGAAACGCTGGGCCCTGCTCATCGACCGCTCCGCCAGCATGCGCATGACGGACGTGAAACCCTCGCGCCTGGACAAGGCGAAGGCGGCCGCGCACGAGATCCTCGCCTCCTGCGGGCCGAAGGACGAGGTCATGGTCGTCGCCTTCTCCGACCGCGCCCAGGTGCTCACGCCGTTCACCGCGGACCGCACGGAGGCCGCGCGCGCGATCGACGCCGTCCGCCCCTCCGACACGCCGACCCGCATCCAGGAGGCCTTCCGCATCGCCGCCAGCGCGGTGGCGGCCTATCCCAGCCGCACGATCGTGATCCTCAGCGACGGCCGCGTCGAGCCGCTGCAGGGCGTCGAGGAGGGCCTCGACCTGCGCTACGTGCCCGTCGGCGGCGAGGGACGGAACGCGGCGATCACCGCCGTCGAGGCCCGCCGGCCCTCCCGCAACGACGAACCCTGGACGATCTTCGGCCAGATCGACCTCTTCGCGGCCGAGAAAGCGGAGGTCCCCGTCGAATGCTGGATCAACGGCCAGCTCAAGGCGGTCAAGAAGGTCGCGCTCGCCCCCGGCGCCTCGAGCGCAGTGCTCTTCGAGGTCACGCGCCCGGAACCGGAGATCGTCGAACTCCGCCTCGCGGCCCCCGACGATCTGAGCGCGGACGATCAAGCCTGGGCGGCCGTGCGGCCGGGACGCACCCGCATCCTGCTCGCGGGCGGCGCGACCTACTTCCTCGACAAGGCCGTGGCCAACGTGAAGGACGCCGACGCGTTCCGCGCGGAGGAGTTCTCCCCCTCCCTGGCGGAGGCCTACGACGTCGTCATCCTCGACGGCGGCGCGAAGGGCCCGCTCCCGGAAGGACGCTACCTCATCTTCGGCGCCCCGCCGCCCTGGGAGGGCCTGGCGACGGGGCCCGTCGTCGAGCAGCCGGTCGTGGTGGACTGGGATCGGCGCCATCCCGCCGCCCGGCAGGTCGGCTTCGCGGGGCTCTACATCAAGAGCTGCCCGCGCCTGACCCTGCCGCCGTTCGCAACACCCCTCGTGGAGGGGCCCGACGGCCTGCCGCTGATCTTCGCGTACGAACGGGGACGCACGCGCGCCGTCGTGATCCCCTTCCCGCTGCTCGAGAGCGACTGGCCGTTGCGGCTCTCGTTCCCGCTCTTCGTCTCGAACGCGCTCGACTGGCTGCGCGACGAGGCCCGCGCGCGTCCGCGTCCCGGCGAAGCCCTGCGTCTCCGCCTCGCGGACGGCGAGCGCAGCGTGGAGGTCTCGGGACCGCACGGCCGCCGCGAGACGCTGAACGGAGAGCCCGGCCAGGAGGTCGTCTACGGGGACACCGAGCAGGCGGGGCTCTACACGGTCAAACGCGCGAAGAGCGTCGAGCGCATCGCCGTCAATCTCTGCGACCCGCAGGAGTCGAGAACGGACGCCGCCGCGGAACTGAAGACCGTGTCCGGAGGACGCCTCGCGGGCGCCGCGATCCCGCCCGTGACCCGCGCCTACTGGCGCTGGATCGCCTTCGCAGGATTACTGCTCCTCTGCGCGGAGTGGGCGGTGTATCACCGGCGCTTCGGATCCTAGAACGGGAAGAGGATCCCGCGATCGCGGAGCTTCTCGAATTTGCCCGCCGAAAAGCGATAGAGACGGGCCGGACGTGAGATGCCTTCCCGCCGGAACTCGCCCAGCGGCTCGAGGATCTTGAGCAGCTCCATCTTGCGCCGGAAATTCCGCTTGTCGAGCGGGCGGCCCAGGATCGCCTCGTAAACCTGCTGCAGCTCGGAGAGCGTGAACTTGCGCGGCAGCAGCTGGAACCCCACGGTGCTGTATTCCAGCTTGTTCCGAAGCCGTTCAAGCGCGTACGCCAGGATCTTCCCGTGATCGAAGGCCAGGGGCGGTTTCGAATCCATCGGGAACCACGCCGCCTCCGACGCGTCGGTCCCCGCCGCGAGGGGCCGCTCGGATAACACGAGCGCGACATACGAGACGGTGACGATGCGGCCCCGCGGATCCCGCGCCGGATCGCCGAAGGTGTAGAGCTGCTCCAGATAGACGTCGCGGACGCCGCTCTCCTCCTTCAACTCCCGGAGCGCGGCGTCCTGCAGCGACTCCCCTTCCAGCACGAAGCCGCCGGGGATCGCCCAGCGGCCCTCGAAGGGCGGGAACTTGCGCCGGACCAGGAGGATCTGAAGCCGGCGGTCCCGCACCGTGAAGATCACGATGTCGACCGTGAGACGGATCCGCGCTTCCCTCATGCGGCGACGAGTTTAGCAGAACGATCCGCCGAACGGATGCGGACGGTCGCCCCCGCGGGGAACTCGAGGAAGTCCGCCTCCACCCCGTCGCTGAAGATCAGCCCACCGGAGGGCATGCGGGACTCCACGACCAGTTCTTCGCCTGGCTCGATCCGGCCCGCCACGATCGAGGCCTTCGAATGCCGGCTCACGAAGGGTTCCCGCACGGCGTAGAGCAGGCGCGGATCCTCCCAGCCGAGCCTCACGGGCCGTCCCCGCGTGCCACCGGCGAATTCCGTCACCCCCGCGGCCATCGTGAACACCGAGGAGATCCAGCCCGTCGAACCCGCGCCGGTCGAGACGATGAGGCCGCTCGAGGACTGGAACTCGCTCCGTTCCCCGTCGGAGATGAGGTAGCGGGACGAGACGTGGCTGCGCATCCCCAGGTAGAAATCGTTGAAGGCCAGCAGGCGCTGTCCGTCCTGGAGCAGCGCCTCCGCCAGCGTCACGTGCTTCAGCAGCGCAGCCCCTTCCGCGGCGCGTTCCACGGCGCCCCGGGCGGCGTCCGCGCTGAACGGCAGCAGGATGCCGTCGAACCTCGAGGGCTCGGGGTTCACCCCCACGATCGGCTGCTCCCCCGCGTATTTGGCCGTGTTCGCCACCATGCCGTCCTGCCCGAGGGCGACGACGACCTCCTTCCCGCAGAACTGAAACGTGGGCAGGTAGCTGCGGTCGAAGAACTGCAGACGGAGCCCGAAGCTGAGCGTCCGCTGCAGGGTCTCCAGCGCACGGCGGTAGGCGTCGTCTTCCCGGACATAGTCGGCAAAGTCGCCCCCGGCGTGTTCGATCCAGAACTTCGCCTGGGCGCGGCTGTTGAAGCGTTCGACCAGCTCCGCCAGCCGGGTCTTGCGCGTCACCACCGCGATGCGGTCCAGGACGGTCGTGAGCGTCGTCATTTATCCCCCTTTCCCTTCCCGACCAGGCTCTGGAGCAGGTCGGGCGAGATGTTGAGCTCCCCGATCTTCCCGGCGTTCTCGGCCAGCTCGCGGAAGGCCAGCGCGATCATGAGCTTGGGATCCAGGCCGCCGCCGCTCGCGGCGAGCAGGACCTTCCAGTCCACGCCCTTGAGGGGCTTGAAGACCGCGTCAAGGGCGTAGCCCCGGGCGTCGGCCTCCTGGCGCTCGTTCTCGACCCGCTGCACGATGAGCTGCTTCCGCTGCTCCTCGATCGCGATGTCGGCGGCCACCTGCGTCTCGCGGATGGTCCGGCGCTTCTCCTCGACGGCGATCTCGGTGTTCAGCTCGTTCTCCTTGATGATGCGCTCCTGTTCGACGGCCGAGTTCCGGCGCTGATAGACGGCGCCGTCGGCCCTCCGCTGCAGCTCCTCGCGGGCCTCGGCTTCCAGGGCCCGGGCCATCTCGGGCGTGGGCTTCATCTCCAGAAGGGCGACGCCCAGGATCTCCAGACCGAGCTGGGTGACGGATTCGGCCCCGCGGAGGCCCTCCAGAAGCTCCGCCTGCAGCCGGCCGGAAGCCCCCAGGGCCTCCCGGAGCTTCAATTCCTGCAGGCGCCGCTTCGCGATCACCTGCGCCTCCTGCACGAGCCGCTGGGGCAGCAGGGCCGGATCCTCCGAGGCCCAGGCGCCCCGGGCGTCCAAATGGAAGTCCAGCAGCGCCGCCGCCTTCCGCGGATCCGCGACCGCATAGGTGATCTGGCCCTGGACGGTCAGCGTCTGGAAGTCGGCCGTCGCCTCATGGAACACGAACGGCGCGTCGGCGCTGCCCGCGGGCACCTTCACCAGCATCGAGGTCGGCCCGAAGTAGAAGAAGGAGAGGCCCGTCCCCTCGCGGACCAGCCTGCCCCGCACGTAGTGCCGGACGAAATCCGTGGGCGCCGTCTTGAGATACCGGAGTCCCATCATAAGCGCCTCCTTTTAGTGTTCTGACGACACTATATTAGTGTCTGTTACACACTTTGTCAAGAGCTTGGCGAACACGCGGGGACCCGCTACACTGCGGGCATGCTGCTCGGGGCGGGGATCCTCGCGGGGCTGGCGCTGCTGGCCTGGCTCGGGCTCCTGCTCCACCCGGCCCGGCCCTGGGACATGAGCCCGAACGACGAGGGCCCTCCCCCGCCCGACCCCGCGGCCTGGCCCGCGGTGGCGGTCCTGGTCCCCGCCCGCAACGAAGCGGCCTCGCTCCCGCGGACCCTGCCCGCCCTGGCCGTCCAGGACTATCCCGGACCCTGGAGCATCGTGCTCGTGGACGACCGTTCGGAGGACGGGACCGCGGACGCGGCCCGGCGCCTCGCGGGCGATCGCGTCACGATCCGGACGGGATCGGAGCCTCCCGAGGGTTGGATGGGCAAACTCTGGGCCCTGCAACAGGCGCTCGCGGGACGCGAGGAACCCTGGCTCCTTCTCACGGACGCGGACATCCTCCACAGCCCGGACTCCCTCCGGCGCCTCGTGGCGGAGGCCGAGGCGGGCGGGCTCGACCTCGTCAGCCGCATGGCGCGCCTGCGCTGCGAATCCGCGGCGGAGCGCCTGCTCA
This sequence comes from uncultured Planctomycetales bacterium, assembly GCA_964619955.1. Classification (GTDB taxonomy): domain Bacteria; phylum Planctomycetota; class MHYJ01; order MHYJ01; family JACPRB01; genus JACQFK01. The sequence goes on along the minus strand of CAZUJF010000017.1, from coordinate 18,919 downwards.
TCCCTGCGTTCACCTGGTTCTTCACGCTGCTCTACCCGCTGCGCCGCGTGAACCAGGGCCGGTGCGCCGCGGCGGCGGGCGGCTGCGTGCTGCTGCGCCGCGCTGCTCTGGAGAAAGCAGGCGGGTTGGAAGCGATCCGCGACCGCGTCATCGACGACGTGAGCCTGGCCCGCCGGGTCCGCGACAGCGGCGGCCGCCTGCACCTCAGCCTCTCCCGGACCCGCGTCCGCAGCCTCCGCGAATACGGCTCGATCGGATCGATCGGCGCCATGGTCCGCCGCACCGCCTTCACCCAGCTCCGGCGCTCATGGCTGCTGCTGGCCGGCACCCTGCTGGGACTCGGGCTGCTCTTCCTCGTCCCGCCCCTGGCGGCCCTCGCCGGGATCCTGCACCCGCCCGCACGCAGCGTCTCCGCCCTCGGACTCGCGGGATGTCTCACGATGGCGTGGGTCTATCTGCCGGCGCTGCGCTTCTTCGGCCTTTCCGGGCTGCGGGCCTGCACGCTGCCGCTGGTGGGACTGCTCTACGGCGCGATGACGCTGGCCTCCGCGTTCAGCGGAAGCCGTTCGAGATGGCGTTAGGATGCTGTAATGCGACGATACGCTTCCCCCTCGTTGATCGTCGCCCGCTCGGGCCGCCCCTTGTGGAAGTAGGTCAGCTTCGTGTGGTCCACGCCGAGCAGGTGCAGGATCGTGGCGTGCAGGTCGTGCACGTGCAACCGCGTGTCGATCGCGTGCAGGCCGACGTCGTCCGTCGCGCCGATCGTCCGGCCGCCCGTCACGCCGCCGCCCGCCATGAACATCGTGAAGCCCCAGGGGTTGTGGTCGCGGCCGTCGCCCTTTTCGGACATCGGCGTGCGCCCGAACTCGCCCCCCCAGACGACGAGCGTCTCATCGAGCAGCCCGCGCCGCTTGAGGTCGCGCAGCAGCCCCGCCACCGGCTTGTCCATCGAGGCGCAAAGGTCCCGGTGGTTCTTCTCCAGCCCTGAATGCGCGTCCCATTTGCTGCCCGCGCCGCAGTAGAGCTGGACGAAGCGCACGCCCCGTTCGACCAGGCGCCGCGACAGCAGGCACATGCGCCCGAAGGCCTCCGTGTGCTTCTGCTTCAATCCGTAGAGCTCCAGCGTGGCGTCGTCCTCCTTCGAGAGGTCGACCGCCTCCGGCGCCTCCGCCTGCATGCGGAACGCCAGCTCGTAGCTCTTGATGCGCGCGTCCAGGTCGCTCGCGTCGGGATGCTCGCCGAGGTGCGCGCGGTTCAACTCCCCGAGGAAGCCCAGCTTCTCCCGCTGGCGCTCGGGGCCGATCGCGGAGGGCGTGGCGAGGTTCGGGATGGGTTCGGTCGTCGGCGAGAGCTTCACCCCCTGATACACCGAGGGCATGAACCCCGGCCCCCAGTTGCGCGGACCGTTCGTGACCGTCGCGGGATTGTCCTGCAGCACGACGAACGCGGGCAGGTTGCGGTTCTCGGAGCCCAGCCCGTACGAGACCCAGGCGCCCAGCGACGGCCGGCCCGCGAGCACCGAGCCGGTGTTCATCTGGCAGACGCCGCCCGAGTGGTTGATGCCGTCGCCGATGCACGAGCGGATCACGGCGATGTCGTCGAGACAGGATCCGATCTCCGGGATCCAGTCGCTGTACCAGAGCCCGGACTTCGGATGCCGCGCCCAGGTGCGCTTGTCCGCCAGGATCGGCGAATGGAACTCGCCCATCGCCGTGATCAGCGGCTTGAAGCTGGGCGGCAGTGGCTTGCCCGCAAGTTCGCGCAGCAGCGGCTTGGGGTCCAGCAGGTCGAGACCGCTCGGCCCGCCCTCCATGAAGAGGAAGATCACGCTCTTCGCGCGGCCGGCGTAGTGGCCCGCGCGGACCGGGGCGTCCTGCGCCCCCAGCAGGGAGGACATCGCCAGCGCCCCGAAGCCCGCGCCCGAGCGGGCCAGAAAGTCCCGGCGATTGAGGTATCTAGTCGACATGGAGGAACCTGTTCGAATTGAGAAGGACGTGGCAGAAATCGACCAGCGCGGCATCGGAGATCCCCGTCCCCTTCCGCGACACCGGACGCGTCAGCGGAGCCTGGACCGCGGCGCTGTCGGCGAAGAAACCGGGCTGGCCCTCGAAGACCCAGTGCCCTGCGAGGCCCTCGGGCAACGCGGGCGCCGCCTCGTCGATGAGCAGTTCGCCCTTGCGCAACGCGCGGCGGGTGAGCCGGACCTCGTCGATGAGGCCGTCCCAGCCCTGGCCTTCCTGCCCCTCGCGGCCGCCGATCGTGAACGCCGTCCGTGAGGCATACGCGCCCGTGACCTTGTGCTTCAGATTCGCGGTCCGCAATGTCGCCTCGGGATCCGAGAGGTCGAGCATCCAGAACGTGATGCCGGTCTCGCCGGTGTCGGACAGCTTCACGGACACCGCGACGTAGTGCGTCTTGTTGAGGGCGAGCCGCAGGTCCGACGCCACGACTTCGTACCCCTCGGCCCCCACCAGCTGCAGGATCAGATTGCGCGGCTGATACTTCGACTTCTGGCTGGTCACGCCGAAGGACCAGCCGGGTTTCTTCTCGGAGCCCTCCCACTGGGCGGCGATCACGCGCACGGACGCATCCTCGGCCAGCGTGTCCAGCCCGACGATCGCCTCCACGGTGAAATCCCCCTCGGGCAGAGCCTTGGGACTCGCGAGACGAAGGCGGTCCTCCGGATGCGTCGCCCGGATCCGCGCCGCCTGGCCGCCCCGGTCCGGCATCGTCTGGGCCAGCGGAAGTTCGGACGCCGCGACTCCCGCCTGGGGGCCCTGCCGTGACAGGAACTGCAATGCTGCTTTCTGCTCGCCCTCCACGGGACCCCGTCCGTAGACAAGCCTCCAAGCCGCCTCCACCAGTTCCGCGTCCGAGGCCGTCCCGCTGGAGCGCAGCCGCTTCGCCATCGCCTCCGCGCGCTCGATCGGCCAGCGGTGATTGAGCAGCAGGAGCGACTGCGTCGCCGTCGTCGTGCTGTTCCGCGAACCTTCGCTCTGGAACGCGTACGGGAGATCGAAGGCCTCCAGAAGAGGGTCGCGCAGGTTGCGCATCTGGCGCGTGTAGAGCGAGCGCCTCGGCTGGGTGGCGTCCACGGAGGGCCCGCCCGGCTGCGCGCCCAGTTCGCCGCTGACGGCCAGCATCGCGTCCCGGATCTCCTCGGCGCTCAGGCGCCGCACCGGGAAGCGCCAGAGCCAGCGCCCCTCGGGATCCTTCAGGCGTCCGGCCGCGGCGTCCGGATGCAGCGACGACTGCCGGTACGTGGACGAGGTCAGGATCATCCGGTGGAGCCGCTTGAGCGTCCATCCGTGCTTCACGAAGTCCGAGGCCAGCCAGTCGAGCAGTTCCGGATGCGAGGGCTGCTCCCCGAGGCGGCCGAAGTCGGTGGACACGGCGGAGAGCCCGCGTCCGAAGTGCTGCTGCCAGATCCGGTTGACCAGGACCCGCGCCGTCAGCGGATGCTCCGCCCTCGTGATCCACTTCGCGAGCGCCGTGCGCCGGCCGGTCGTTGCGGGTCCCGCGACGGGCGCGGCCGCCTCGCCGCCGAGGACCGTGAGGAACGCGGGCGAGACCTCCCGGCCGTCGGGCATCTTCGTGGGGGGCGGGACGGCGCCGACATCGGTGGCGATCAGGCCCGCCTGCAGTTCCTTGGGCCGCTCGGCATCGTATTCGGCCAGCTGCCGCTTCAGCGCGGACCAAGATTCCCGTTCGGCCCCCTTGATCCTGCCGTCGATGTTCGCGCGCTCGTCCCGGACCTGGCGCGAGACCAGCTCGCCGATCTGCTGCTCGTAGGGGGTCCGCTGGGCGGCCGGCTTGGCCTGCATGTCGCGGAACTCCTGGATGAACTTGTCCAGGATGGCCTTCTCGACTTTCTGGAGATGCGGCCCCTCGATCGCGGCGATCTTCGCGCGGATCGCGGCCGTCTTCTCCTCCCACGTCGCCAGCTGCGCGTCGTGGGCGGCGCGCTCCGCGGGGGTCGCCAGCGGCAGGTCGTAGCGCCACGCGAGCGGCGCGAAGAAGGACTGCAGCTGGAAATAGTCGCGCTGCAGGATCGGATCGAACTTGTGGTCGTGGCACTTGGCGCAGCCCATGCCCAGACCGAGGAAGACGTCGCCCGTCACGTCGGTGATGTCGTTGAGGATGTCCTTCCACTGCCCGGGCGCGTTGCGCTGGTTGAACTCGTAGATCCCCAGGCGGAGAAAGCCCGTCGCCACGAAGACCTGGGGATCCCCCGGGGCGAGTTCGTCGCCGGCCAGCTGCTCCTGGACGAAGCGGTCGTACGGCTTGTCGTCGTTGAACGCCCGCACCACGTAATCGCGGTAGGGCCAGGCGTGGGGACGGAAGGCATCCTGCCGGTAGCCGTCGCTCTCGGCGAAACGGACGAGGTCCAGCCAGTGCCGGGCCCAGCGCTCGCCATAACGGGGGCTGCTGAGGAGGCGGTCCACCAGGCGCTCGACCGCGTCCGGCGCGGCGTCCGCCGTGAACGCGGCGACCTCGCCGGGGGTCGGGGGCAGGCCGTGCAGATCGAAGGTCGCCCGGCGGATGAACGTGACGCGGTCGGCCTCCGGCGCGGGGGCCAGGCCCTCCGCCTTGAGCTTCGCGAGGATGAAGCGGTCGAGCGGCGAGTGCGTCCAGGGGTCGGCGGCCGGCAGCGCGGGTTCAAGGACGGGCCGAAACGCCCACCACTGGCGGTCCTCCGCGGTGATGGGCTTCTCCTTCTTGGCGGCGTGTTTCGCCGCCGCGCCCCAGGGCGCGCCCATCCGGATCCAGGCCGCGAGCAGGTCGGTCTCCCCCTTGGGCAGGCGCTCCTTGGGGGGCATCTTGGTATCGGGATCCCCCCAGAGCACGGCCTTCATCAGCGCCGAGCCCGCAGGGTCGCCGGGGATGAACGAAGCGCCCTGGTCGCCGCCCTTGAGCGCCGCCTCGCGCGAATCGAGCCGCAGGCCGCCCTTGGGCTTGCCCGTGGGACCGTGGCACTTGAAGCAGCGCGCCTCGAGCAGCGGCAGGATCTTCGTCTCGAAGAGCTCCCGCCCCGCGGGATCCTCCTGCGCCGCGCCGGCCCCCAGGGGCAGCAGCAGGAGCAGGGCGAGGGTCCGTGTCGCGCTCATTCCATACCCAGTTCGCACGAGATCCGGATTTGTGTAAGGAAATCGGAGGAATACACGCCAGTCCCTTCCCTTTAAGATACCCCCCGATCAGCGCATCCGCTGCACGTTTAGCGATCCTCATACGCCCCCCCGTTGAAGGCGCCGGAGCGCAGGCCCAGATAGGGGTCGTCGAGGTCGCAGTGCAGCGCCTCCTTGTAGACCCGCTTGGTGATCTCGGCGGGGCGCCAGATCTGCTCCGAGAGGATCCTGTGGAGGATCGGCTTGCGCTCCTTGCGATTGAACTCGGTGTCGGCGGCGAGCAGTTCCGCTTCCGGCCGAAGGTTCATCACGGGCAGCTCGACCATGCGCTTGCCCACGTCCTTCAGCCGCGGGGCGGCGGCGGGCTTCCTCGCGGGCGCCGCCCCCTGCAGGAAGTGATGATCCAGGACCGTCTTCTCGAACGCGCCCCGCGACGCCTGGTACAGGACGAGCGCCCCGCGCAGGTCCGCCAGATACGCCTCCGGCGCGTTCAGACCGGGGATCACGTCCAGCACCCGCCCGTCGGGCGAGCACAGATACGTCGCGATGTTGCCGTTCACCGTGCGCTTGAGCCTGCGTCCGCCGCCGAAGTCGATCTCGACCAGCGGGACGGCGCGCACCGACTCCCACGCGGCGATGAAATTCCCGCGCACGAACGCCGACACCCGGGGGTCCGAGAAGAGCACGCTTCTCGAAAGCCGCGCGTTCGTTCAGCAGTGGACGTCGTCAAACTCCCCCAGCAACTGGAAGAGCAGGATGGGCTTGCCCTTGTTCAGCGCGGCGTCGAGTCCCTTGACCCACGGAATGCCCGTCCGGGAGAGATCGTATTTTTCAGGCGCCGGCTCCTGGACGCAGAAGAGCCACATCAAGCTCAGCAACACGTTCATGTCTCACCTCCGCTCCCTTGAAAGCAAGCGGCGTGCCCGCATTGCCCGAACGGGGAAAGGCGGGCCGGTGTATCAAAGGAGATACAGCGGAGTATCCAAGAGGACCTGGGGTGAGCCCGCTATGATTCACCAGGTTGCCCCAACCTGGTGAATCAAGCGTGTCGAACCCCTAGAATGACGCCATGAGCCCCGAGGACTTCCCGGAGACGAACTGGTCCCGCCTGATTTCCCTGCGCGACCCCGAAGACCCCAAGCACCGGGCCAACCTCGACGGGCTCATCGACCTCTACTGGCGCCCCGCCTATCACTACATCCGGGCGATCCGGACCCTGAAGGCCGAGGACGCGGAGGACATCGTCCAGCAGTTCTTCGCCCAGATGCTCTCGCGCGGCGATCTCGCGAAGCTCTCCCCCGAGCGCGGCAGCTTCCGCGGCTTCCTGAAGACCGCGCTGAAGCGCTTCGTGATCGACTCCGAACGCCGCCGTCAGGTCCGGCTCCCCGGCAACACCACGCGCCTCTTCCGCTTCGCCGACGCGGAGACGCAGATCCGCACGAAAGGACCCGCCCTCACCCCCGAGGAGGCCTTCGACCGCGAGTGGGCCCGCGGCGTGCTCGCCGAGGGGCTCTCCCGCCTTCGCCAGGGGCTCGAGATCGAGGGCAAGCTCCACCTCTACGAGATCTTCAGCGCCTACTGCCTCGACACGGCGGATCCCGACGTGTCGTACGAATCCCTCGCGGCGCAGCACAAGCTCAGCCTCGACGACGTCCGCAACGGCCTCCGCAGCGTGCGCCAGCGCGGCCGCGACATCCTGAGGGAACTGCTGGGCGACTACGTCTTCCCCGGGGAGGACCTGGAAGCGGAGCTGCGCTTCATTCTGTCCAAATGAGCGCCGACGCCTTCGACCGCGCGCGGGCGTTTTTTGCGGACGCCGACGAGCCCGTGCCGCCGCCCCGGCGCGGCCGCTACGAGATCGTGCGCGAGATCGCCCGCGGCGGCATGGCGGTCGTCTACGAGGCCCGGGATCCGGAGCTGCGCCGCAGCGTCGCGCTGAAGGTCCTGAAGGACCCCGACCCCGCGCGCCTGCGCCGGGAGGCGTCCGCCGCCTCGGCGCTGCATCACCCCAACGTCGTGACGATCCACGAGATCGGGCCGGACTGGCTCGTGATGGACCTCATCCGCGGCCGCACGCTGGCGGAGGCGCAAGCCTCGCTCACGCGCGACGAGCGCCTCCGCATCCTGGAAACCGTCGCCCGCGCCGCCGGCTACGCCCACACCCAGGGCGTCGTGCACCGCGACCTCAAACCGGGGAACATCCTGCTGGCGGAGGACGGGCGCCCCGTGATCACCGACTTCGGCCTGGCCCGCCGGGAGGGCGCCGCCGACCTCACGCGGAGCGGCAGCGTCTTCGGCACGCCGCACTACATGGCCCCGGAGCAGGTCCGCGGCGACGCCCGCCTCGGGGGTCCCGGGGTCGACGTCTGGGCCCTCGGCGTCCTGCTTCACGAGACCCTGGCCGGCGTCCGTCCCTTCGAGGGCGCGACCCCGCTGGAGATCTACGACCGGGTCGTACATGCGGAGGCGCCGCGGCTGCCCGGCCCGCTCGGGCTCGTCGCCGCCAAGGCCCTCGACAAGGATCCGGCGCGGCGTTATCCCGACGGGACCGCGTTCGCGGACGATCTGGCCCGGGTGCTCGCCGGGGACGCGCCGGAGGCCCGGCCGCGCGGCCGCCTCTCCCGCGCCGCGCTCTTGATCCGCCGTCACCCGGCCGCCTGGGGTTTTGCGGCGACGGCGGCGCTCGCGTTCGCCGCCGCGTTCCTCGCCGCCACCTGGGGCCAGGCGGAACGGGAGCGCGCGATCGTCGCGCTGCGCGACCAGGCCCACGTCTCGCTCGAAGCCGCCCTCGCGCTTCGCCGCGCCGGGGCCCTCTCGCAGCTGCCGCCGTTCTTTGCGCCGCTCGAGGCCGCCTGCCGCGAGGCCTCCCGCCTGAATCCCGGATCGCCCGAACCCGACTATCTGCGCGGCCGCATGCACCGGGCCCTCTTCGAGGACGAGCCCGCGCTCGCCGCGCAGGAGGCCGCGCTGGGCAAGAACTCCGCGCACGGCCCCGCGCATTACGAACGCGCGATCCTGCTCTCCCGAAAGCTGGGCGACCCCGTCCGCCTGCTCGGCGACGAGACCCGCGACGAGGATTCCGCCGCCCTGCGGGAGGAGATCCGGCGCGACGCCGCCGCCTATCTGGAGCGCCCCCTTCCCGCCGCGGGGCTGCCGCCGGCCGCACCGCTGATCGCCGCGGCCCTGCTCGCGCTCGCGGAAGGCCGGCCCGGCGACGGACGCGCCCCTCTGGAGCAGGCGCTCGCCGCCGACCCCTTGCTCGAGGAGGCCCGCGAGCTGCTTTCGCGCTGCATCCGGGCGGGCGTCGCCCTCGACCACGAAGGCTGGGAGCGGCGCTGGAGGGACCAGGAGGACCTGCTCACGCGGGGCCTCGAACGCGACCGCGGTTATCTGCCCCACTGGTTCGCGCGCGGCGAGTTGCGCTGGCAGCGCGGCAGCCGGCGGCGCCACCGCGGCCTGGACCCCCGCTCCGACTACCACGCCGCCGAGTCGGATTTCACCTCGGCGATCGAACTGAGTCCGCGCACCCTGCGCGGCTGGCACTGGCGCGGGCAGGTCCGGGTCTATCTCGCCCTCTGGCAGATCGAAACGAACGGCGAGCCCGTCCCCCTGCTCGACGCGGCCCTCGAGGATCTCACGAAGGCGGTCCAGCTGGACCCCGCCCCGTCCTCCGGCTGGCTCTGGCGCGGCAACGCGCGCTTCTACCGGGGGGTCTGGGAACAGTCCCGCAACCGCGACGCGCTGGCCCACTTCGAGGCGTCGGAACGCGACCTCTGCGAGGCGGTGGCGCGCGCCCAGGAGCCGTCCGCCGAACGCCGCTGGCGGGGCCGGCTGCGGGCGCAATACGGCGCCGCGCTGGGCCGGTCGGGGCGCGATCCCGCGCTCGTGTTCGAATCAGCGCTCGAGGATTTCGCGCCGCTGGTCCGCGGCCAGGAGAAGGACGCCTGGGTCTGGATGTGGCGCAGCACGGTCTTCAGCGAGCGTGCGGAGTGGATGCGCTCCCGCGGCCGCGATCCCGAGGCGGACTACGCGCAGGCGCTTTCCGACCTGGATCGAAGCGTGGGGTTCAGCCCCGGCCTGATGGAGGTCTGGAAACACCGGGGCCTCGTGCGCTGGCAGCGCGCCCGACACCGGGAGGCCGCGGGCCGCGACGCCCGGGTCGACTACGCCGCCGCGGCCGCCGATTTCCTGGAGGCCCTTTCCCTCAATCCGGTCATGAAGCACCAGATCGGAGACCGCGCCGAGGAGTCCCGCCGCAAGGCGGCGGGGCCGTAGTCCGCCTCACCTCGTCCGCCAGCCCGGCGGCAGCACGAGCGTGAGCTCGAGAGGCTTCCCGCCGCGCTCGATCCCGGCCTGGATCGGCCCCTCGCTCGTATAGAGCACCCACTGGAGATCCGCCGCTGAAAGCAGCGGCTGGCCGCCGAAGCGCAGGATGCGGTCGCCCTCCAGGAACCCCGCGGACTCGGCCGGGCTCTTCGCGTCGACGTGCGTCACCGTGACCCGCCCCTTCGGCGAGAGCATGAGCCCCACCCGCTGCGGCGTCGGATACGGCGCGAACAAGCGCTCGGGGACCGGCTCGCCGAGCGTCTGGAGCGACGCCGTCGCGCCTTCAAGAATGTTGTGGCAGTGGATGCAGCCGTCCCGCCCCAGCGCGGGTTTCCGGAAGCCCTTCGCCTGCAGGGCCGGCATCTCCTCCGGCGCCTTCCAGCGCGGCGCGGGCCCCGTCTTCCCCGCCAGCCCGGCCTTGTCGGCGGGCCAGTTTCCGTGCAGCTCCAGCGCCCCCGCCAGCGCCTGGCGCAGGCCGAGGAGGTCGTCCGTCTGCCGCTCGTCGTAGCGGCCGTAGACGGCGCGGTCGGCGTTCATGAGGAAGACCATCCAGGTCTGGCGCCAGTCGAACTGGAACACCGAGAGGTCCAGGCCCCAGCCCTGCACGATGCGGACGCAGACGAAGCGCTCCATGAGCTTCGCGAGCTCCGGGTCCTGGCGGCCGGCCACCTGCCGGTCGATCGAACGGGAGGCCCGTCAGGTCACGCAGCGGATCACGACCATGAGGGGCTTGCCGCTGCGCTTCGCCTCGGCGTAGCCCGCGTCGAGGTCGTCGTAGATCCAGGGCCCCACGAGCGCGTGGTCCCCGAGCGCGTCGCGCAGCTTGTCCTTGTCGCCGGCCGGCGAGGCCGGGAGCGCCGCGAAGGCCAGCAGCGCGAGCAGGAGGCTCTTCATCGCTCCCTATGGTACATCTCAGCCGCGGAAGTGACGCAGCGTCGGTGCGATGTCGCGCAGCGGGCCCCACCAGATGCCGTCCTCGACAGGCACCAGGAGCGCGCTGGGACGGGACAGCCAGCGTTCCGAGATGCGGCCGGCCAGCGCCTGCACGGCCAGCAGCAGATCGAGCATGACGTCGGTGGATTCGGGGAATTTCTTGCGCAGGGATTCCAGCGCCTCCAGGATGCGCCCCAGCGCCTGGTGCGCCACCTGCGCCTGCAGGACGGCGTCCGCGGCCTCGACCTCGTCCAGGGCATCGCCCGCCGCGCGCTGCAATTTCGGGCCTATCAGGGGCAGCACGCTCCGGAGGACCGCGCCTTCCGCGGCGGGCAGCGTTCCGAAGACCCGCAGGAACGCGGCCAGCCGGCGCGACAGGTCCACCCCCTCCTTCGCCAGGGCGTCCTCCCGCGGTTCCGGGCGCCGGGGCGCGGGGTTCTCCTGCCGGATCTGCTCCGGATCCAGGCCCAGACGCCGGGCCTCCTGCTCCACGAAGGCCGCGGCCTGACGGCATTCCCGGCCGATCCGCGCGGCGCTCTCCTCCGGGGTCGACTCGCCGCCGCCGTCGATCTCACGATGCAGCTGCTCGTCCATCTCCCGCTGGTACAGCAGACAGCGCGATTTGTCGATGCGGCAGCCCCCGCAGGCGCGGTCGCAATAGTTGTAGGGGGGGATGTAGATCGTGGGCCGGCGATAGCGCATCAGGAATAGATCGGCAGGACGGCCCCGCCTTCCGCAGCCGCTATTGCGCGAGCGCGTCGATCCGGCGGGAGAGATCCTTCTCGTCCTCGGCGCTGAGGCGCCCGCCCGGGTGCACGAAGCGGACGACCCCCTTCGCGTCCAGCAGGAACGTGAGCGAGGTGAACGCGCGCTCCCGGGGGGGCTTCCAGCGGTCGAGCAGCGCCCAGTCGCGGTCGATCGCGAGACGGCCGGGCATGCCGATCTCCTTCGCCCAGGCCTTCACCTGCTCGGGCGTCACGTCCCTGGGCGGCTTGGGATGATACACGGCGACGACGTCCGCCTTCTTCGCCAGCCGCGCCAGCACGGGCGCGGAATCCGAGCAGAGCTCTCAGCCCTGCGTCCACCAGCGGACCAGGCGCGGCGTCCCCGTCGCGGCGGGCGCGCCGTCCACCCAGCGCAGGCCCTCGTAGGACACGGGCTCCTGGAGGGACAGCAGGCCGGCGAGCAGCAGCGCGCTCATGCCCGCTCCGTCGGCACGGCCGCCTCGACGCGGCAGCCCTTCACGTCCGCGACGATCTGGGCGAGGATGCTGACGGCGATCTCCGCGGGCGTCTCCGCCCCGATGGACAGGCCGACCGGCGCGTGGATCCGCGCCAGCTCCTCCTCCGCGACGCCCCGGGCCTTGAGGCGGCGGAACATCTCCCCTCGCTTGGCCTTCGAGGAGATGACGCCGATCCAGCGCGGGAAACGCCGCACCAGGTGGAACAGCAGCTCGGTGTCGATCTTGTGCGACCAGCCGACCAGCACGACGTGGCTGTAGGCGGCGGGATCCTCGCGTTCGAAGAATTGTTCGGGCGTCGCGTGGATCACGCGCCGCGCGCCGGGGAAACGCGACGCCGCCGCATATTCCGCGCGGTCGTCGAGCACGGCATACGCGTAGTCCAGCCCGTCGCAGAGTTTCGCGATCTCGAGTCCGCAGTGCCCCCCGCCGCAGATCAACAGGCGGGGCGGCGCGGCGTGGTACTCGACCAGGATGCGGACGCTGCCGCCGCACAGGCTGTCGAGCGCGCCCTCCTTGTAGTGCATGAGGTCGAAGGAGGCGAGGCCGCCCCTTCGATCCTCGAGCGCCTTCCGGCAGAGCCCCTTGACCTTCTCCTCGAGCCCCGCGCCGCCGACCGTGCCGAAGCAGCGGCCGTCCTCGCCGAGCACCAGCTTGGACCCCGGCTTGCCCGGGACGCTGCCCTTCGCCTCGGCGACCGTCGCGACGGCGAACGCGCGGCCCGCGTCGATCAGCTCCAGGATCTTCTGCTGCAGGGCTCTCATGGGGCGCGGAACACCTCCAGGCAGCGAGCGTAGTCGGCGGGCGTGTCCATGTCCATCACTACGCGCGGCGAAGGCTCCTCCACGTGCCGCACCCGATCGGAATGAGCGAAGAGCACCTCGCGGGCGCTCGCCCCCGCGGGCAGCGCGAGCAGCTCGTCCGCGATCGGGGCCCGGCAGAGCACGGGATGCCCCCGGCGCCGCGCGTGGGAGGGGACGCACACCGAAACCGCGGGATCCCGGAACGCCTCGATCAGGCGCCGCAGCTCGGCGGGGCGGATCAGGACGAAGTCGACCGGCTGGAAAAGGAAGTCCTCCCCCGCGGGCAGGAGCCTCAGTCCGGCCTTCAGGCTTTCCGTCTGGCCGCTCGCCGGATCCGGGTTAAGGGCGACCCGGATCCCGGACAAATCGACCCGCGCCCGCACGTCCGCGTGATCGGGCCCCAGAACGACGACGGGCGCGAGGCCGGCATACGTCTCCAGCACCCGCTCGAGGGCCGTGCGGCCGTCGAAGTCCAGGAGCGCCTTGGAGCGCCCCATCCGGGTCGAGGCGCCCGCCGCCAGGATGATGGGGATCAAGGGTCAGGACTTCTTCTTCATCTTCTCGTCGAGGCTCATGCGCCCCCCGCCGAGCATCCAGGCCACCAGGCTCAGGGTCACGAGAGCCAGCATGATCTGCTGCCGCGGATCCACGAAGGCGTCGAGCTTCGGCCCGTTCGCGATGTTCCAGCTCATGAGCGCGGCGAGCGCGAAGCCCGCCCACTGGGTCATGAAGCCGATGAACAGGAACAGCCCGCCCAGCAGCGTCACCAGCGTCGTCACGATCTCCATCGTGCCGGCGTGCGAGAGCCCCTTGACGCCCATCGCCCCCTGCAAGACGAAGATGAACGCCAGCCCCAGCCGCACCAGGAGCGGCGCGTAATCCTTCATCTCGCTGCCGAGTTTGTCGATCATGTTTCCTCCCGAACCTAATCCACCGGCGTCGTTCTGTGCGCGTAGGCCCCCGGATCGCTGATCTCGAGCATGCGCTGGATCGCCAGGCGGCCCCTCCGGGCGATCTCCTCGGGCACCACGACCTTGTATTCCAGATCCTCGAGCGACCAGAGCAGCTTCTCGAGCGTGTTGAGCTTCATGAACTCGCAGCTGGCCTCCTCCGCCGCCGGGAAGAAGACCTTCGCCGGGCTCTCCTTCGCCAGGCGGTGCAGGATGCCGACCTCCGTCCCCACGATGAACTCGGGGTCGGGGGACTCCTTGCAGTGCTTCAGGATGCCCTCGGTCGAGAGCACCTTGTCGGCCAGCGGCATGCAGGACGTGAGGCAGCCGCACTCCGGATGCATGACGAACTTCGCCTTCGGATGCTCGTCCTTGAGCTGCCGGATCTTTCCCGTGTCGATCTTGTTGTGCACGTGGCAATAGCCGGGCCAGAGGTGCATCTTCCGTCCCGACCGCTCCTGGATGTAGGTCCCCAGGAACTGGTCGGGGCAGAAGAGGATCTCGCGGTCCTTCGGCACCGCCTCGACGATCTTCAGCGCGTTCGTCGAGGTGCAGATGTAGTCGCTCTCTGCCTTCACGTCGGCCGTGCAGTTGATGTAGGAGACCACCACGGCGCCGGGATGCTCCGCCTTCCAGCGGCGCAGGGATTCGCCGGAGATCATGGACGCGAGCGAACAGCCCGCCTCCTTGTCCGGGATGAGCACGAGCTTGTCCGGATTCATGATGGCCGCCGTCTCGGCCATGAAGTGCACGCCGCAGAAGACGATGACCTTCGCCTGCGTCTTCGCGGCCGCCTGCGTGAGGCCGAGGGAATCCCCCGTGAAGTCCGCCAGGTCCTGCAGCTCCCCCCGCTGGTAGTTGTGCGAGAGGATCACCGCCTGCCGCTCCTTCTTGAGCCGCAGGATGTCCCGGATCAGGGCGGCCTGGTCGGTATGGGTCGTCAATGCCCCCCCACGGAGCAGGCCTTGGCCTGGACGGCCTCGGCCAGCTTGCGGGCCTCCTCGACGGCGACCTTCGCGTGGGCGAGCGTCTCGGGGCTTTCCTCGACCTCCGCCCACTTGCCGTCGCCCTCCCAGATCTTCAGCGTGAGCTTCTGCGTCACGCGGCGCTCCTTGAGCAGGCGCAGGAGCTCGAGGCAGACGTATTCCACCGACGGCACGGGGAGGATGCGGTTGAGGTCGGTGTGATCCAGGATCTTCATCGCCTCCTTCATCGCCTTCTTCAGGTGGTCGAAGTCGATGACCATGCCGTTGACCATGGGCCCCTCGGCGACCACCTCCACCTTGTACGTGTGGCCGTGCGGCACCCCGCACTTGGGATGGCCGGGCAGCAGGTGCATGCTGTCGAAGTGGTCGATGACGCAGACTTTCATGACGGATCCTCGATTCCTAGCTGACGGAATGATTTTATCCGTCCGCGGCAGGCGGCGCAACGGCGGCAGGGACGGCTCCCGTCGCGGTAGCAGCTCCAGGTCAGCTCCAGGGGGGCGCCGAGCCGCTGCGCGAGGCGGATCACCCCGGCATCCGTCAGCCGCCGAAACGGCAGGACGATCTTCGGGCCGCCGTTGAGACGCTCGAGGCGGCGGAAGAAGACCGGGCGCGCATCCTCGAAGTATCCGGCGTCGCTCCGGTTGTGGCCCGCCACCACCGCGACGGCGCCGAGTTCCTCCGCGACGGAAAGCGCGATGGCGTGGTAGACGAGGTTGCGCGCGGGCACGTAGCCCGAGGCGCGCGGCTTCAGGAAGCGCAGCGGGAGACGGATGAGTTCCACGCCCGCCCGGCGGCAGAGCGCCGCGCAGGCCCGGCGCTCCCCTTTCGGCCGTCCCGAGATCTCGTAGGCCAGCGCCGTCACGCGCCAGCGCCGCCGCGCCCATTCGAGGGCCGTCGCCGAGTCGATGCCGCCCGAGACGAGCACCAGCGCCCGCTTCAGACCCGGGCCTCCCCGCCGTCGAGCACGTAGGTCTGCCCCGTCACGTTGCCGTTGCCCGCCAGGAACAGCGCGAGCTGCGCGACTTCTTCGGGACGTCCGAAGCGGCCCAGCGGGATGGAGACCTCGTAGGACTTCCGCGTTTTCGGCGGGAGCCAGTCCGTCCATCCGGTCGCGATCGATCCGAGCGCCATCGCGTTGACGCGGATCCGCGGAGCCAGCAGCATCGCGAGGGATTTCGTCATCCCCAACACGCCCGCCTTGGCGATCGAATAGACGATGCCCTCGCGCTCGCCCGTCAGCGCCGGGATCGACGTGACGTTGACGATCGCGCCGGCCTTCATCACGCGGGCGGCGGCCCGGCAGCAGCGGAAGGTCCCGCGCAGGTCGGTCTCCATCACGCGGTCCCAGAGTCCGTCGCTCACGGCGTCCAGGTCGTCGGTCCACGCCTTCGGATCCGAAACGCCCGCGTTGTTCACGAGCACGTCCAGGCGGCCCAGCCGGCGCGCCGCCTCCGCGACGATGCGGTCGGCGTGTTTCGAGACGTCCCCCCGGACGACGACGCCTTCCGCCCCCTTCAGGGGCGAGCGGCAGTTCAGCGCGACGCGCGCGCCCGCCTCCCGAAACGCGCGGGCGACGGCCGCGCCGATCCCGCGGGAGGCGCCCGTGACCAGCACGCCCTGGCCCGCGAAGTTCAGGGTCGGGACGGGCGCCTTGAAGGGATGCTTCATGGGGACCTCACCGCGCCGCCGTCCACGCCGCAGACGGCCCCGTTGAGAAAGCCGCAGGTCGCCGCGAAGAGCACCGCGTCGGCCACGTCCCCGGCCCTGCCGGTGCGGCCGAGCAGCGTGCGCGCCGCCGCCTCCCGGATCGCACGCGGCGACCAGGTGCCCGTATCCACCGGACCCGGGCAGACCGCGTTCACGCGGACGGGGGCGAGTTCCTTCGCGAGATAGCGCGTGAGATTGATGAGGGCCGCCTTCGCCGCGCAGTAGTCCGGGCCCATGTGGAAGGGCCTCCGTCCGACGTCGCTCGCGATGTTCACCACGCAGCCGCGCGATTTGCGGAGCAGCGGGAGCGCCGCCTGCGTGACCCCGACGGCGCTGAAGAGATTGAGCTCGAACGTGCTCCGCCACGCCTCGAGCGGCGTGCGGGCGAAGTCCCGCGCGTGCTCCATGCCGCCCGCGTTGTTCACGAGGACGTCCAGGCGGTCGACGGACCTGAAGAGCTTCTTCGCGTCGCGGCGCACGTCGGCGGCCACGCAGACGATCTCGCCCACGGACTTCGCGGCCGCGAGCAGGGATTTCGGGCTGCGGCCGCAGACGACGACCCGCGCCCCGGCGTGATACAGGCGGCGGACGATCTCCAGCCCGATGCCCCGGGAGCCCCCGGTCACCAGCGCGGTCTTCCCCGCCAGGCGCGTGTCGATCATGAGGCGGGGCATGGTCCCGCTTCGGAGGAAGCGTGTCAAGCCGGGCGGACCGGTGCTACAATCGCCGGGTCGAAACGGAGGAAGCATGTCCCAGACCCACCTGCTCGCCGCGCTCCTGCTCCTGGCCGCCGCCCCGCAGGACAAGGCGCCCGAACCCGCCGCCGACGAGAGCGTCGCCGCCGTCCGGGGCGACCTCACCCCCGTCTTCGAACTCGAGGGCCACTACGAACCCGTCGAGAGCCGCGAGTTCAAGGCGCAGTTCGAGGCCTTCGCCGGGGAGCTCCTCGTGACGGCCGCCGCCGGCCACGGCGCCGCCGTCAAGAAGGGCGACCTGCTCCTCTCCGTCGACCGGACGCCGATCGAGCGCCTGATCGCCGCCGCGGAGAACGAGGTCCGCGGCGCCCGCGCCGCCGCCGAAAAAGCGCGCGGCGACCTGGACCTGGCGGCCCGCGGGGACGCCCTGGCGCTCGCGCAGGCCGAGACCGCGCTGCGCGACGCCGAAACCCAGCTGAAGATCTACGCCGAGGTCGAAGGAAAGCACCAGCTCGAGAACGCCGACCTGCTCGTGCGCTACGCCGAGGAGGGCGTCGCCGACCAGAAGGAGGAGCTCGACCAGCTGCTGAAGATGTACAAGACCGAGGAGCTCACGAACGCCACCTCCGAGATCGTCGTGCGGCGCACGCGGCGCCAGATGGAGCGGGCCGAGACCTTCCTCCGCATGCAGCGCGAGGAGGCGAAGCTGGTGAAGACGGTGCGCTTCCCCCAGCAGCTCAACCAGCTGAAACAGGCGGCCGCGGCCGCCCGCGCCGCGCTCGAGACGCTGCGAAGCCAGCAGAGCCTCTCGAAGATCCAGCGCGAGGTCGAGGCGGTCAAGACCGGGGCCGCCCTGCAGCAGCAGGAGGAGCAGCTCGCGAAGCTGCGGCACGACCTGGAGCGCCTCCCCTGGAAGGCGCCCTTCGACGGGACCGTGTACTACGGCGCCTTCCTCCAGGGACAGTGGGGGTCCGCCGAGTCCCTCCAGGCCGCGCTCAAACCCGGCGAAAAACTCCAGGCCGGCCAGGTGCTGCTCACCGTCTGCGGGGCCGCCACCCGCGTCCGGGCCGACGTCGCCGAGGCTGATTATTTCGAGATCCACCCCGGCATGGGCGCCTCCGCGCTGCCGCTCGCGGACCCGGAAGCGAAGCTGGAAGGCGTGCTGGCCTCGAAGGCGCCGACGTCCGTGATGCGCGGGCCCGGGGCCGTTTTCGAGACGCGCATCGACTTCAAGGAGCCCCCCGTCCGCCTCCTCCCCGGCATGAAGGCCAGGGTCACGCTGAAGGGGCGGGAGCTCAAGGGCGTCGTGCTGGTGCCCGCGGCCGCCGTTTCGACGGCCGGGCCGAAGTCGACGGTCACGGTCCAGAAGGACGGCAAGGCGCAGCCGCGCGAGGTCGTGGCGGGCCGCGGGGACGGCAAGCGGATCAGCATCCGCAGCGGCCTTGAGGCCGGGGAGAAGGTCGTCGTCCCGAAATGATCCCGGCGGGACGCGGGATTTCCGAACTGCGAGGAGACTGACATGACGAACGCAACGATGGCGGCGTGGCGCGCCGCGGCCGCCTGGATCGCGACGGCGACGCTCGCGGCGGGCCAGGCCGCCGAACCCGGGGCGGCCGCCAAGCCGGGGCACCGCTTCGCCTGCGCCGACTACACGCAGGGAAAGGTCTTCATCGTCTCCGCCGACGGCCGGGCCGAATGGGAGTTCCCGTCCGGCGCCTGCAACGACCTCTGGGTCCTCCCGAACGGCAATCTGCTCTTCACCACGGGGCGCGGCGTGCGCGAGGTCACCCGGGAAAAGAAGATCGTGTTCGAATACGCGACGAAGAGCGAGGTCTATGCGTGCCAGCGGCTCCCGAACGGGAACACCTTCGTGGGGGAATGCACGGGCGCCCGCTTTCTGGAGCTGGCGCCGGACGGCGGGATCGTGAAGGAGGTCCGGCTGCTCCCCGAGGGCGCCGTCGGGGCCCACGGCTACCTCCGGAACGCGCGCGTCCTGCCCTCCGGCAACTACCTTGCCGCCCATTATGACGAGCAGGTCGTGCGGGAGTACGACCCCCAGGGACGGAAGCTCCGCGAGATCCCCGCTCCCGGCGGACCGCACAGCGTGGCCAGGCTTCCGGACGGCAACACGCTGATCGCCTGCGGCGACC
>CAZUJF010000016.1:0-109178 GCA_964619955.1 uncultured Planctomycetales bacterium | reverse complement strand
GGAAACAGGGCAATAATTTCCGGAATTGTCAGGGCAATAGTTTACGGAACCGGCAGCATGTCTCCATTTTCTTTCGGGGATGCCGCAAGTGTAGCAATCTCCGCCTCGTTTCGAGTATCGGCGGGGGCGTCCGGTGTGTACACTAGAGCCCATTCGAATGGGGAATCGACATGACTTCTAGATCCGCCTGGGCCATCCTGCTCACCTGTCTGGCGGCGCGTGCCGCCGACGCGGACGTCGCCGTCAAGGCGGGCGAAAAAATCGCCTTCCTCGGGGACTCGATCACCCAGGGCGGCATGGGGCCGACCGGCTACGTCAGCCTGGTGATCCAGGGGCTGAAATGCGCCGGGGTCGACGCGTCCGCGATCGGCGCGGGCATCTCCGGGCACAAGTCCAACGACATGCTCGCCAGGCTTCAGCGCGACGTGCTCGACAAGAAGCCCTCGTGGATGACCGTGAGCTGCGGCGTCAACGACGTCTGGCACGGGGCCCGGGGCGTCCCGCTCGACGCCTACAAGGAGAACATGATCCAGATCGTCGACCGGGCCCAGGCGGCCGGCATCAAGGTCGTGATCCTCACCGCGACGATGATCGGCGAGAATCCCGGCGAGGCGAACAACCAGAAGCTCGCGGTCTACAACGAGTTCCTCCGCGGGCTGGCGAAGGACAAGAAATGCCTGCTGGCGGACCTCAACGCCGACATGCAGCAGGAGCTCGCCGAACGCGAGAAGGCCGGGCAGAAGCGCGGCAACCTGCTGACCTCCGACGGCGTCCACATGAATCCCCGCGGCAACATGATGATGGCCGCCGGCGTGCTGCGCGCCTTCGGCCTGGACGATGCGGCGCTCGCCAAGGCGAAGGAGTCCTGGCTCGACATCCCCGGCGGGGCCAGCCTGGCCCCCTCGGTGAAGCTGACCCTGCGCCAGCTCGCCGCGCTGGAGGCCGCCGCGGCGAAGGAAGGCAAGTCCGTGCAGGCGCTGCTGCAGGCGGCCCTGGAGAAGGAAATCGCGGAACGGCTGAAGAAATAGAGGGTTCATGGAACGCCGGCGCATGAAGAAGATCGAAGTGGGCAGCTCCTCCGAGTCCCGCCTCATCAACCCCCGCCGCAGATACCGGGTGATGATCGACGGGAAGTGGCAGGAGGGCACGTTCTCGAAGCAGTGGTTCGGGTGGAGTTTCGACGGGGACAGCGCCAAGGGGGTGCAGCTCAACCTGATCGACCAGGTCTTCGAGATCCAGCCGGCCGCGCCGGCGGGCAAGAGGCCGCTGAAGAAATAGGCGATGTTCGAGTCCGCCGAACTGGGTCACAAACTCAGCCGGGAGGCGTATCGGAAGATCGAACCGGTCCTGCGGGCCGACCTCCTCGACGCGCAGTTCGCGCTCTCCAAGAACGGCCGCTTTCCCGTCGTCATCCTCATCTCCGGCGTGCGCGGCGCCGGCAAGGGCGAGACCGTCCAGCTGCTCAACGAATGGATGGACCCCCGCCACATCCACACCCATGCCTTCGACACGCCCTCCGACGAGGAGCTGGAGCGGCCGCCCCTCTGGCGCTACTGGCGCGCGCTCCCGCCCAAGGGCAAGATCGGCATCCTCTTCGGCTCCTGGTACACCCAGCCCATCATCGACCGCGTCTTCAAGCGCAGCAAGGAACGGGACCTCGTCCAGTCCGTCGAGGAGATCAACCACTTCGAACGCATGCTCGCGGACGAGGGCGCCCTCATCCTCAAGTTCTGGTTTCATCTCTCGAAGAAGCGGCAGAAGCGGCGCCTGAAGGAGCTCGCCTCCGATCCCGACACCGCCTGGCGGGTGCAGCCGCGCGACTGGGACTTCTTCAAGAAATACGACCGCTTCATCAAGGTCAGCGAGCAGACGCTGCGGGAGACCAGCAACGCCCACGCTCCCTGGATCGTGGTCGAGGGCTCCGACCCCGAATTCAGGGCCGTCACCGTGGGCCGGACGATCCTCGAGTCGATTCGACGCCGGCTCGCCTCCAAGGGGGCGGCCCCGGTCTCGGACCCTCCGCCGCTCGTGCCCCCCGTGGACAAGGTCCGCGTCCTGGACCGCCTCGATCTCGCGCAGGCCGTCCCCAAGCCGCGCTACGAAAACGAGATGGACAGCCTGCAGCGGCGGCTTGCGCTGCTCGTGCGCCGGCCGGACTTCCGGAAACGCACGGTCGTCGGCGTCTTCGAGGGCATGGATGCGGCGGGCAAGGGCGGCGCCATCCGCCGCGTCGCCGCCGCCCTCGATCCCCGGCTCTACCGCATCATCCCCGTCGCGGCGCCCAGCGACGAGGAGCGCGCCCAGCCCTACCTCTGGCGCTTCTGGCGCCACCTGCCGCGCTTCGGCCGCTTCACCGTCTATGACCGCAGCTGGTACGGCCGGGTCCTCGTCGAGCGCGTGGAGGGTTTCTGCGGCGAGCCCGACTGGCTGCGCGCCTACTCGGAGATCAACGACTTCGAGGAGCAGATCGCCCGGCACGGCGGCATCGTCTGCAAGTTCTGGCTGCAGATCAGCAAGGACGAGCAGCTGCGCCGCTTCAAGGCGCGCGAGAAGACGCGCTTCAAGCAGTTCAAGATCACGCCCGAGGACTGGCGCAACCGGAAGAAATGGGACGCCTACCAGGCCGCCGCGTCCGACATGATCGACCGCACGAGCACGTCCCATGCGCCGTGGACGCTGATCGAGGCGAACGACAAGTATCACGCCCGCCTGAAGATCCTGAAGACGATCGTCAAGCGGATCGAAGTCTCACTTTAGGGCGTCCTCCAGACTCCCCGCCAGCGAGCGCAGGGCGTCCGGAGCGTCCGCGTAGGCGGAACCCAGCTCTGCAGGGATCTTGCCGCCCTCCCCGAGAATCGTGAGCGGCTGCGGGGCCGAAAGCGCGAGCAGGGCGGGCAGGTCGCCGTACTTCAGCGCGCCCGGGAGGAAGTCGGGGTCGCGGTAGCTCTTGAGCGCCCCGAACCGGAAGCCGCGCGTGTCGATGAAGGCCTGCGAGACCGCCCCGCCGGCCCGGGCCCGGGCGAGCGCCGCCACGGGGCCGGCTCCGCCGGCGCCCACCAGCCAGAGCTCCTTCGCCGCGTGCTCGTCGTGCTTCACGAAGGCGATCAGCGTGAGCGCGTCGTGCACCCGCTTCGCCAGCAGCGGGTCGTTGTAGCCGTACGTGAATCCCGCGTATTCGCGCGGGTTCTTCACGACGGGCTGCAGCGCGGGCGCCCGGCCGTCCGCCAGGAATTCGCCCTGGTGCAGCAGGTCGCCGGCGAGCACCGCGCTGCCCGCGTCCAGGAGCCGCTTCACGGCGGGGACCGGCGCGCCGTCCGCCCCGAAAAGCCCGGCCTTGCCGGCGCCGTCGAGCCAGACCACGACGCGCCCGTTCCACGCGCGCGCCTTGGGATGCAGGAAGATCACCGGGAGTTCCTCGCCCCGCGCGGGGACGCGCAGCAGGTCCTTGAAGCGCCAATAGGAGCCGCAGTCCTTCTTGTCGATCTTCTCGCGGGTCACCTCGCCGGGACCGGGCAGGCCGCGGCCGATCATGACGTCCAGGGCCCCGTGGACGAGGTCGCGCCGCTCCTTCGGATTCAGCGCGGCGAGCTGCCGGTCCGAGGCGGCCGCCAGGCCCTTCAGGAGCGCCGCCTCGACGTCGTCGCCGGAGGCGGGCGCGGGATTCGCCGCATCCCAGATCCGGAATTCCTCCGGCTTCAGCGGCTCGAAGTCCTCCTCGAGGACGGGGTCCTCCAGGCCGAGCTTGAGGTGCTTGTTGAAGAGGCCGTACATGAGCGCGCGCGACACGAAGTTGTAGTTGTGGGGGAAGTGGACCTGGTTTCGGCAGAAGACCCGGTCCTTGGCACCGAGCTTCTCGTAGAGGCGCTGCAGGTCGGGGAAGCCCTTCGTGAGCATCTCCTTCGTCCAGTCGTTCGCGGCCGTCATGCCCTGGGGTTTGGGGGCGAAGAGCGCGGCGAATTCGACGTTGCCCGTGCCGATGCGGAGGTAACACGCGTTCTCGCAGGTGCAGCCGCCCTGCATCGACGTCGAGACCATGCCCTGGGGGAAGGCGACGACGGGCCGGGGATCCAGCGCGCAGACGAGCAGCGTTTGGGTCCCGCCGCCGCTGCTGCCCGTGACGCCGATGCGCGCGGGGTCGACCTCGGGGAGCCCCGCGATGAAGTCGAGGGCGCGCAGCGCGTTCCAGGCCTGGAGGCCGAGGATGGACTGCAGCCGCGACTCCGCCTGGACGCCGAAGAAGCCCCAGCGGTCGGGCGCGTCGAAGTCCGGGCGCTGCTTCGCGAACTTGTGGGCGACCGCGGACGTGATCTGCGTGCTGTCCGCGTAGCCGAGCATGTCGTGGATGAACACGACGCAGCCCATGCGGGCGAGCTGGGCGCAGCGCGCGAGCTGGGGGAAGCGCCCGGAGCCCTCGAAGCGCTCCATGCCTTCCGCGATCATGCGGCGCACGCCGGCGGCGCCGTAGTCCCAGAGCCGGCCCTCGTGGCCGTGGGGACTCAGAACGGCGGGCAGCTTTCCGGATCTTCCCTTCGGCCGGTAGAGCAGGCCGGTGACGAAATGCCCCGGCACGCTTTCGAAGGCGATGCGCTCGACGCTGAAGTCCGGCCGCTCCGCGCGGCCGAGGACGCGGGCGTTCAGCGG
Organism: uncultured Planctomycetales bacterium; assembly: GCA_964619955.1. Classification (GTDB taxonomy): domain Bacteria; phylum Planctomycetota; class MHYJ01; order MHYJ01; family JACPRB01; genus JACQFK01. Next base: position 104,537 of record CAZUJF010000016.1, on the reverse strand, counting down.
CGTCCGTTCCGGTTCCGGCCAGAGTCCGGTCGCGACCCGGAGCCGCCGCCTTACGTCGGCGGCGCGTTTCTGCCAGGCCTCCACCGTGGCCGGGACCTCGAAGGGGAAATAGCCGTCGAGGTCCTTGGGGGGCGCGAGGCGCGCATCCGCGGGCGTCCGGCCGGCGGGGAGGACCCGGAGTTCCTCCGCCTGGACGGCGGCACAGAGGGCGGCGGCGAGAAGGAAGCTCATGCGGTTCTCCTGAACGCGGGCTCTGTCCTACCTTACAAGCTCCGGCAGCCCAAGCTGTCGCGCGAGCGTGTGATACAGCGGCGGCCGGTCGGGGCGCAGCCTGAGGGCGGCCTCGAACGCGGTCCGGGCGCGGCCGGCATCGCCGTCGTTCAAGGCGAGCAGCGCCTGTTTGACGCGGATGTCGGCGGAGCGGGGGCTTTTCGCCGCGGCCGCGTCGAGCTCCCGCGCGGCGGCCTTCAGGTCCCCCCGGGAGGCGAGCAGGTCCGCCAGCAGGAGATGGGAGCCGGCCAGGCCGGGAGCGGCGGCCGCGTGCAGGAGACGGCAGGCGCCTTCGAAATCCCCCGCCTGCGCCGCCGCGGACGCGGCCTCCAGGCGGCTTTCGTGAAGCAGGGCTTCCAGGAGGAACTCCGCATCCGTCGTCCCGGGGGACAGTCTCGCGGCCTCACGATAGCGGTCGGCCGCGCGCTCCCGGGCTTCCCGTCGCTGCGGGGATCCCGGGGGCGCCTCCTCGGCGTCCCGCTCCGCGAATCCCCCCTCCGCGACGCCGCTCCAGGCGGGCAGGAGGAGGTTCTTTCCCAGATCCAGCACGCGGCGCAGATTTTCCGACCCGAACGCGCCCTTCTGGCCGGATCCCGCGCTGCGCTGCTCCAGCCGGGGGTCGGCGTCCCGGAGCGGGGCCGCTCCCGCGGCCAGGCTGCGGAGCTGCTCGGGCCCGAGGGCGAGGCGCCGGGAGGCCGGCGCCCGCCCGCCGGCGAGTCCGAGGATGAAGCGGCGCGGCCCGGCGAATCCGATGAAGGCGCTCCCGTCGGGAAAGGCCTCGAGGAAGGCGGCGGCCGCCGAGGAGAGATCCTCCGGGGAGAGCAGGAAACAGGGGAGCCAGTGGACGAAGAGTCCGTCCGGCGTCAGCCGCCGGCGGGCGAGCCGGTAGTATTCGCGGCTGAACAGATTGCCCGCCCCGGGCAGCGTGGGAAAGATCATGTCGGTCACGAGGAGGTCGTAGCGTTGCGCCGTGTCGGCGAGCCAGGCGCGGCCGTCGGCGTGGACGCGCCGCACGCCGTCCCGGTCGAGCACGCGTCCGTTGAGCTCCGCCAGCGGGCCCCGGGCCGCCTCGAGGATGCCGGCGTCGAGGTCCACCGCGTCGATTTCCCGCGCGCCCGCGCGCTGCAGCGCGTCCAAGGTCAGGCCGGTGCCCAGGCCCACGGCCAGCGTCCGCGCCGGCGGGCGCCCGAGGAGCTCGACGGGGACCCGTCCGAGGGCCGCGGGGATGAAGCGCCCGAGCGGGGAGTCGTCGCCCTGGAAGCCGCGGTCGATCCAGAGCACTTGGGAACCGAAGCGCGTGGAGCGCGTCACGGCCACCGTGGATCCGAGACTGACGCGGAGCTGCGTCAGCACCGTTGCGTCGAGGTCCGGCGCCTGGGGCGAAGGCGAACGGGCATAGGTCTCGATCGCGGGGCCGGACGGTGCGAGCCCGAGTCCCGCCGCGGCGAGCAGGCCCGCGAGGGCCGCCGCCCGAAGCGGTCCGCGCGGCTGCAGGGCGATCAGCGCGGCGTAGCCGCAGGCGAGCAGGGCGAGCGCGCGCGGGGGGAACGGGACGAGATCCGCGGCGGCCCAGAGGAGCAGCGGCCCGGCGGCGGAGCCCGCGGCGTTGAACGCGGACAGTCGTCCCGCCGGGCGCGGACCGGGGAAGGCTTCGAGCAGCCGGCCGAAGGCGGCGCCGAAGCCGGCCGCGGGGAGCCCCACGAGCAGCAGCGCGACGAGGAGGCGCGCCTCGAAGGAGGCGGCGTCGAGGGCCAGGGGCGTGAGCAGCGCCGTCGCGGCGAGCGCGAGGGCCGAGCCCGCGAGGGGCGCTTCCAGGCCGCCCCCGCGCCGACGCGAGGCGAGGATCGCGCCGAGGGAAAGCCCTCCGACGAACGCGGCGCTCACCATCGCCTGGGCGTCCACGGTGGAGCCCCAGGCGAAGCTGAGGGACCGCATCCAGAGGAATTCGACCGCGAGTCCGAGCAGGCCCAGCAGGAAGGCGAGGCCCAGGTCCGCCGGGCCGGGTCCGGCGTCGGGGCCTGCGGCGGGCAGGGCGGAGACGGTCTTGGGGATCAGGAAGAGGGCGGGGAGCAGCGGCGCGGCGAGCAGGACTCCCAGATGGTCCAGGGCCATGAGCGGGGCGAGCAGGCAGGTGCCCAGGAGGGCCCCGGCGGCGGAGCCCAGGGCGGCGAATCCGTAGACGCCCGCTCCGGAGGCGCCCGGAAGGGCGATCAGCAGGGGAAGCCCGGCGCCGGCGGGAACATGGGCGAGGGTCAGGAGGAGGGCGGCCAGGATCCTGCGGAGGACGGGAAACCCCTCGAGCGGCTGCAGCATGGGCAGCAGCGACGGGACCAGCGCCAGAGCCGCCGCGGACGCTCCGATGACGGCCGCGAGCGCCCGGCGTCCCCGTCCGCGGCGGGCGGCCGCGCTTCCGAGCAGCGCGCCCGCGGAGAGCCCGATCATGGCCCCCGACAACGTGAGCGCGGTGGCGGCGAGGGTGCCGCCGACCACCGCCGAACCCACCCGGGTCCAGCAGATCTGGCCGGCCAGCGCCGGGAAGCCGAAGAGCAGGGCCAGGAGCAGCGGGCGGCGTGCGGATGTAATGCGGGTCCTCCTTGGATCATCCATGCCGGGGGACAGCGTATCAGAAGCCGGACGCGGCGCTTCGTGTATGATAGAGGTCGGAGCGGGTATCAGGAGTCGGCGGCGAACCCATGGGTGATTCCAACACCGAAATCGGCGGCAGCGACCAGCAGCTGCCCGTCACCTCCCACACCGCCTTCGCGGTGCTGCGGGGCGCCGATCCGGCGCGCCGCGAACAGGAGCTCGAGCGGCTGGTGCGTCTCTACTGGAAGCCCGTGTACTGCCTCGTCCGGCGCACCCGGAACTCCTCGAACGAGGACGCCAAGGACCTCACCCAGGACTTCTTCGCCGAGGTCATCGTGGGCGGCGGGCTGGTGGACCAGTACGAGCCGGGCCGCGGCACCTTCCGCGCCTACCTCAAGGGGGCGCTGCGCAACTTCATCTCCAAGCGCGTGCGGGACGCGTCCCGCGAGAAACGCGGCGGCGGGGCGCGCGTCCTGAGCCTGGATCTGTCCGAGGCCGATCTCGAGCAGATCCTGCCGGACGTCGACGCGATGAGCCCGGAGGACGCCTTCGACTCCGCCTGGCGCAACGAGGTCCTGGTGCGCGCCACGCGCAAGCTCGAGGAGCAGCTGAAGGCGCAGGGCAAGCAGGCCTACTTCGACGTCTTCCGCCGCTACGACCTGGAGGAGGGCGGGGAGACGCTGTCCTACGAGCAGCTCGGGCGCGAGCTGCGGCTCTCCTCCGACGACGTGAAGAACTACCTCACCCGCACCCGGCAGGAATTCCGCCACGTGGTGCGTTCGATCCTCTGCGAGTCCGTCGAGAATCCCGAGGGGCTCGCGGAGGAATGGAACGCGCTCTTCGGGGGGGCCTGACCATGAGCGGGCGTCCCTTCCGTCCCAATCTCGGGCGGCTGGCGGGCGTCGTCCGCGGCGAGCAGGAGCGCAACCTGGGCGGGCGGGCGGTGCGCCTGGGGCTGCTCAAAGAGGAGGAGCTCGCCGCGCTGCTGGCGGCCGGCACGAAGATCGAGGACGCGCTGCTCGCGCGCGGCGTGGATCCCGCGGACATCGCGCGGCTCCGGCAGTCCATCGACCGCGAGGAGTACGCGTTTTTCAGGCCGGACCGGCGCCTCCCGCCCGAGGTGGAGCTGGCGGGGGCGGACCCCGAGCGCCGGCTCGCCGAATTCATCCGCGTCGAGCCGCTCGGGACGGGCGGTCTGGGCGAAGTCTGGAAGGCCTGGGACACCCGCTTGGGCCGCTGGGTCGCGATCAAGCTGCCCGCCCTGGCGCCGACCGGGGAGGCCGCCAGCCAGCGCTTCAGCCGCGAGGCGCTGGCGGCCGCGCGGCTCTCGCACCCGAACATCGTGTCGATCCACCGCGTGGCGGAGGAGAAGGGCCGCCCCTTCATCGTCATGCAGTACGTGGAGGGGCGGACGCTGGGGCGGATGAAGCCGGCGCTGCGCGAGGCGCTCGAGATCATGCGCACCGTGTCGCTGGCGGTGCACCACGCGCACGAGCAGGGCGTGATCCACCGGGACGTGAAGCCGGGCAACATCATGATCGGGAACGACGGCCGAGCGTTCGTCCTGGATTTCGGCCTGGCGCACCTGCAGGACGGCGCGCAGTCGCGCGAGGGGCTGGTCGCGGGCACGGCGGCGTACATGTCGCCGGAGCAGGCGCGGGGGGACGCCTCGGCGCGCGAGCGGGCGACGGACGTCTACTCGCTGGGCGCGACGCTCTACGAGCTCGCCACGGGGCGGGCGCCCTTCGCCGGGGCGACGTTCGCGGAGACGGTGCACCGGGTGATCCATCAGGATCCGGCCCTGCCCCGCGCGCTGAACCCCATCCTGCCGCGCGAGGCGGAGCTGGTGATCCTCAAGGCGATGGACAAGGAGCCGCGGCGCCGCTACCTGACGGCGCAGGCCCTGGCCGAGGATCTGGACCGCTGCCTGCGCGGGGAGCCCCTCGCGGCGCAGGGGGAGACCGGACTGAGGACGCTGCGGCGCTGGTCGCGGCGCCATCCCCGGATCTGGGCGGGCGCGGCCGTGGGCGCGTCGGTCCTCGTGGCGCTGCTGCTGCTCTGGCGCGTGGACGCGGGCCGCGAGCAGAAGCTGGTGCGCGTGCAGGAGACGAAGGTGCAGGCGATCCGGGACCTCTCGCGGATCGCGCTCGAGGCGGCGATCGGGCTGCGCCGGGCCGGGGCGGGCGAGCGCATGTCGGAATTCCTGCCGCGCATGGAATCGTCGTACGTGGAGGGCGTCGCGACGGATCCGTCGCAGCCGGAGCTCGATTATCTGATGGGCCGCTTCCAGCGGGCGCTGCTCAACGAGGACCGGGCGCTGGAGCTGCAGGAGCGCGCGCTGGCGAAGGCCCCGGATTATCCGCCCGCGTTGTATGAGCGGATCCTGCTCCAGGCGAAGCGCTTCGGTCGGCGCCTGACCGAGACGCGTCTGAGGAGCCCGGCGGGCGAGGGGGTGATGACGGCGGAGGCGTCGCGGCGCCTGAGGTGGCCGGGGCTGGCGGAGATGCTGGCGGCGGACCCGGATCTGACGCGGATGCACGACGAGCTGGCCCGGGGCTGCGAGAAGCTGGGGGAGAAGCCCGCGCCGGGTCTGACGGAGGGCCACGTGCTGGCGGCGCAGGGGGTCTTCGCGCTGCATCGGGGCGGGTTCACGGCGGCGCGCGAGCTGCTGTCGCGGGCGATTTCGGCGAACCCGTCGCTGGAGGAGGCCTGGGAATCGCTGGGCGAGGCCTGGCTCTCGGGCGGCGGCGAGGGCATGGCGACGGAGGAGGAGGCGCTCGACCACGCGGAGCGCATCTACACGCACGCGATCGTGCACGACCGGGGGTACGGGCCGCACTGGACGGGACGAGGCCGCGCGCGCGCCGCCCGGGCGCAGCTCAAGGCCGAGAGCGGGCGGGACCCGGAGGCGGATCTGCAGGCGGCGGAGGACGACTTCGGCGAGGCGCTCCGTCTGGGTCTTGCGGCGGCGGGCGGGGTCGGCCGGGCGATGGTGCGGGCCGTCCGGGGGACGCAGCGCATGAGGCTGGGGGAGAATCCGCTGCGGGACTGGCAGGGGGCGGAGGAGGACGCGGACCGGGTCCTGGGGCCGTTCCCCGGCCATCTGTCCGCGATGGCGGTGAAGGGGTACGTGCGGCGCGTGCGCGCGGAGCACCGCTTCGCGCGGAACGAGGATCCCACGCCGGAGCTGCAGGCCTTCGACCGGGAGTCGGGGACGGCGACGAGCCCGGAGATCTCCCTCACGCGCGGGATGCTGCGCGCGCGGGCGGCGGCGCACCGGGCCCGGAAGGGGGAGGACGCCTCCGCGGAGTTCGTGCTGGCGCTGAGGTCGCTGGAGGAGGCGTTGAAGTCCGATCCGCTGTCCGCGGGGCTCTGGGAGCGGCGGGCGCAGGTGAGACTTCTCTGGGGACGGGACCTCGAGGCGGCGGCGGACGACGCCGCGCGCGCCCTGGAGCTGGCGCCGCACCTGCATCAGGCGCGCCTGACGCGGGCGGTGATCCGCCGGGTCCGGGCGGGGAAGGAGGAGCAGGCCGGGCGCGAGTCGGTGGGCCTGCTCTCGGACGCGATGGACGACGTGACGGAGATCCTGAAGCAGAACCCGCGCTCGACGGAGGCCTGGGCCGAGGGCGGCCGGGTGGCGCTCGACTGGGGCCGGCATCTGCAGAAGTTCGGGGACGCGGGCGCGGGCCGCGAGCATTTCACGAACGCGGCGCGCCACTTCGAGGAGGCGCTGCGCCTCAACGAGGCGCTGTCGGGCGCCCTGCGCGAGCCGCTCCGGGAGGCCCGCCGCGGCCTGCTCGGCTCGACGCCCTGAGCAGCCCTTGATTTGTGGAGCAAATACATACAAAATACTTATATGAAGAGAAAGCTGGTCCAGGCGGGCAGCTCCCTGGCGGTCACGCTGCCCGCGGAGGTCGTGAAGGAGTTCAAGCTGAAAAAGGGCGCCGAGGTCGATGTCACGGTCCATCCGCAGACGGGGGCGGTGACCATCCGTCCGGGCGTGCGCTTCTTTGAGCGCGGCAAGGTGACGCCCCGCTTCGGGAAGCTCGCGGATGCGGTGATGGATCGCTACGACGAAGCCTTCCGCGAACTGGCCAAATGACGGCCTATCTGTCGCTGGAGCAGGCGCTCGAACTCCACCGTCGCCAGATCCGGCGCTTCGGGGGCTCCCCGGGGCTTCGCGATCGGGGCGCCCTCGAGGCCGCGCTCGCACGCCCCCAGATGACGTTCGGGGGCGAGGATCTCTACCCCGAAGTCGCGGACAAGGCGGCGGCGCTGATGCATTCCCTGATGATGAACCACCCGTTCGTCGACGGCAACAAGCGGGTGGGAGCGTTTGCGTGCATCCTGTTCCTGCTGGCCAACGACGTGGAGCCCGCTTTCTCGTCCGCCGAACTGACCTCCATCACGCTCGCCGTCGCCCGCGGCGAGGTGAATGCCGAGGCCCTCAGCATCTGGCTGCGGCACCGCAGCCGGCGTCGCGAAGCCTGAGTATTCCCCGCCCCCGGGGACAATTCCTGACCGGACCCTCCAAGCCCCGGGTAATCGGTCTTTGTCCGTGGCAGATCCCGATCGGGATGGGGTGAATCGCATGAGACTCAACGCAGCAAGAACCTTCGCGGGCCTGCTCGTCTGCATCGCCGCGTGCTCCGCGGGCGCGCAGGAGAAGAAGCCCGACGCCGCCGCGACGAAAGTCAGCTACGCGCGCCAGATCCGCCCCCTCTTCCAGGCGCAGTGCCTGGGCTGCCACCAGCCCGCCAAGGCCAAGGGCGGCTACGTCATGACCACCCGCGAGCGCCTGCTCGCCGCCGGCGAGTCGAAACACGTCAACATCACCCCCGGCGATCCCGCCAAGAGCGCCCTCCTCGAACTGATCATCCCCAAGAACGGCGAGGCGGAGATGCCCAAGGGGAAGAAACCTCTCGCCGCCGCCGACATCGAGGTCATCAAGCGCTGGATCGGCGAGGGCGCCGTGGACGACACCCCCGCCAACGCCCTGGTCAAGTTCGATCCCGAACATCCGCCCGTCTACACGCGGCCCCCCGTCATCCCCTCGGTCGATTTCTCGCCCGACGGGCAGCTGCTCGCGGTCGCCGGCTTCCATGAGATCCTCCTGATGAAGGCGGACGGCTCCGAGCGCGTCGCGCGCCTGGTCGGCCTCTCCGAGCGCATCCAGGCGGTCCGCTTCTCCCCCGACGGCAAACAGCTCGCCGCCGCCGGCGGCCTCCCGGGACGGGACGGCGAGATCCAGGTCTGGGACGTGGAGAAGAAGTCGCTCCTCAATTCGATCTCCGTCACCTTCGACACCACCTACGGCGTCAGCTGGTCGCCCGACGGCACCCGCGTCGCGGTCGGCTGCGCCGACAACACCGTCCGCGCCTTCGACGCGAAGAAGGGCGATGCGGTCGTCTACAACAACGCCCACAGCGACTGGGCGCTCGACACGACCTTCTCGGCGGACGGCTCCCACCTCGTCTCCGTGAGCCGCGACGGCACCGTGAAGCTGATCGAGGTCGCCACGCAGCGCTTCATCGACAACGTCACCTCCATCACCCCCGGCGCGCTGAAGGGCGGCCTGATCGCGGTGGCGCGGCACCCGAAGCGCGACGAGGTCGTCATCGGCGGCGCCGACGGCACCCCGAAGATCTACCGCGTGCACCGCATCGTGGCGCGCCAGATCGGCGACGATGCGAACAAGATCCGCGAGCTGGAGCCGATGCAGGGCCGCGTCTGGAGCGTCGCCGTCAGCGCCGACGCGAAGCACATCGCGGCGGGCAGCGGCCTGGACGGGAAGGGCGAGGTCGCGGTCTGGTCCTACGAGTCCGGCGCGGCCGTCCCCGAGAACGTCAAGGCCATCCTGGCGAAGGCGGCGTCCGCCCGCAGCGTCGAGGAGCAGAAGGTCCTGGACGCGCACACGAAAGCCGGTGTCAAGCTGCTCTGGAAGATCCCCGTGGACAAGGCCATCGTCTATTCCGTGGCGTTCCGCCCAGGAGAGGGAGCGGTAGCCGCGGCCGGCTCCGACGGCCGGGTCCGGCTCTTCGACGTCCAGACCGGCAAGCCTGCCGGGGAGTTCTCGCCGGCCCCCGTCGAGTCGAAGGCCGTTGCGGCCGCGGGCGTAAAGGCGGCGCTCCGGATCGACGAGCGCACGGAGCGGGAGCAGCTTCCCGCGGGCGCGAAGGTGGCCTCGCTGGAGCTGATCCCGTCCACGATCACGCTGGGCAGTCCCTACGAGTACGCCCAGATCATCGTCAGCGCCCGGCTTTCCACGGGCGAGGTGGTCGACGTCACCCGCATCGCCGAGCTCAAGGCTTCAGGCCCGCTGGTGGATGTCTCGAAGGCGGGCCTGGTCCAGGCCCGGGCCGACGGCCAGGGGACGCTCGAGGCGAAGCTGGGCGGCCAGACCGCCTCGCTGCCCGTCACCGTCACGGGCGCGCAGGGCGTATTCCGCTCGGACTTCATCCGCGACGTCAACCCGGTCCTCACACGGGTGGGCTGCAATGCGGGCACCTGCCACGGCTCGGCGAACGGCCGCAACGGCTTCAAGCTGTCGCTGCGCGGCTACGACGCGATCTTCGACGTCCGCGCCCTGACGGACGATCTCGGCTCGCGCCGCGTCAACGTCGCCTCCCCCGACGACAGCCTGATGCTGCTGAAGACGACGGGCGCGGTGCCCCACGAGGGCGGCCGCGTCATCGCCCCCGAGGACACCTACTACCAGATCCTGCGCGCGTGGGTCGCGCAGGGCGTGACGCTCGACGTGAACAGCCCGCGGGTGACGAAGATCGAACTCCTCCCCGTGAACCCCGTGGTGGAGCGCGTCGGATCGCGCCAGCAGATGCGGGTGCTCGCCACGTATGCGGACGGCAAGACGCGCGACGTGACCCGGGAGGCCACCATCGAGAGCAGCAACGCCGAGGTCGCCGTCGCGGACCGCTCCGCGATGATGACGTCGGTCCGGCGCGGCGAGGCCGCGGTGCTGGCCCGCTACGAGGGCTCGTACGCCGCCACGACGCTCACGGTCATGGGCGACCGGAAGGGCTTCGTCTGGCAGGCGCCGCCGGTCCACGGCCGGATCGACGAACTGGTCGCCGCGAAATGGGAGCGGATGAAGATCCTTCCCTCGGGGACCTGCAACGACGCGGAATTCGTCCGCCGCGTGTACCTGGACCTGACGGGCCTCCCGCCCACGGCCGACGAGACGCGCGCCTTCATCGCCGACGCGTCCGAGACGCGCACGAAGCGCGAGGCCCTCGTGGACAGGCTGATCGGGAGCGAAGCCTACATCGATCACTGGACCAACAAGTGGGGCGACCTGCTCCAGGTGAACCGGAAGTTCCTCGCCTCCGAGGGCGCGGTGGCGCTCCGCAAGTGGATCCGCGACGAGGTGGCGAAGAACACGCCGTACGACCAGTTCGTGCGCAAGATCGTCGCGGCCGACGGTTCCAACAAGGAGAACCCCGCGGCCTCCTATTTCAAGATCCTGCGCGACCCCGTCACGACCACGGAGAACACGACCCACCTCTTCCTGGGCGTCCGCTTCAACTGCACCAAGTGCCATGACCATCCCTTCGAGCGCTGGACCCAGGACCAGTACTACGAGACGGCCGCGTTCTTCGCGCGCACGGCCCTGAAGCCGGACCCTGCGAGCGCCGGGAAGAACGTCGGCGGCACGGCGGTCGAGGGGGCGAAGCCGGTCTACGAGATCGTCTACGAGAAGCCCGACGGCGAGATCACCCACGAACGGACCCGCAAGGTCGCGCCGCCCAAGTTCCCCTACGACTGCAAATACGAGGCGCCCGAGAAGGCCACCCGCCGGCAGCAGTTCGCCGGATGGCTCACGTCCCCGGACAACTTCTACTTCGCCCGGAGCTACGTCAACCGCCTCTGGGGCTACCTCTTCGGCACGGGCATCATCGAGCCGATCGACGACATCCGCGCCAGCAACCCGCCCTCGAACCCCCAGCTTCTCGACCACCTCGCCGCGGAGTTCGTGAAGAGCGGCTTCGACGTCCGGCACATGATGAAGCTCATCACCAAGTCGCGGACCTACCAGCTGTCCGTCGTCGCGAACGAGTGGAACCGCGACGACCGGACCAACTACTCCCATGCGACGGCGAAGCGCCTCCAGGCCGAGGTGCTCTATGACGCGGTCCATGCCGTGCTGGGCGCGCAGACGAAGGCCCCCGGCGTCCCGGCGGGCACGCGGGCGGCGGCGTTCCCCGACGTCGGCGTCGAGCTCCCCAGCGGCTTCCTGGCCACGTTCGGCCGGCCGGTCCGCGAGAGCGCCTGCGAATGCGAGCGCACGAGCGAGCTGCGCCTGGGGGCCGTCATGGCCCTCATCAGCGGCCCCACCGTCGCCGATGCGATCGCGGACGCCGGCAACGAGCTCCCCAAGGTCGTCGCCGCCGAGAAGGACGACACGAAACTCATCAACGAGATCTTCATGCGCATCCTCAGCCGTCCGGCCCGCCCGGAGGAGGTCAAGGCGGTGCTCGAGGACATGAAGGCGATCCAGACGGACCACGAGGTCGTGGGACGGCAGCTCGCGAAGCGCGAGGAGGAGTGGAAGGTTCTCGAGCCCAAGCTGCAGAAGGATCGCGAAGAAGCCATCGTCAAGGCGAAGGCCGAGCTCGCGGCCTGGGAGAAGGAGATCGCCCCGCGTGTCGCCGAGGAGGAGCGCAAGCGCCAGGAGCACATCGCGGCCAGGGAGAAGGACATCAAGGATTACGAGGCGAAGCTCCCCGAGGCGCTCGCCGCGTTCGAGAAGAAGCTCCGCAAGGACGTCGACTGGACGCCGCTGGTCCCCTCGAAGCTCGAGGCCTCCAACGGGGCGAAACTCGTGGCGCAGGCCGACCTCTCGGTGGTCGCGAGCGACAAGAACGGCAAGGGGAACTACACCTTCGTCGCCCAGACGGGCCTCAAGGGGATCACGGGCATCCGCCTCGAGGCGCTGGAGGACGCGCGGTTCCCGGGGAAGGGCCCGGGTCGCGCCGCCGACGGCAACTTCGTGCTGACGCAGTTCGAGGTGACGGCCGCGCCCAAGGACAAGCCCGCCGAGGCCGCCAAGGTGGTCCTCCAGAACGCGAAGGCCGATTTCATGCAGGCGAACTTCGACGTGAAGAACGTCATCGACGGCACGCCCGACAACGGGACCGGCTGGGCGGTGTCGCCCGCGACGGGCGCGACCCACTGGGCGACGTTCGAGCTCAAGACGCCCCTGGGCTTCGACGCGGGGACGATCCTGACGTTCACGCTGCGCCAGACGTTCAACTCCCCCGACTACATGCTGGGCCGCTTCCGGATCTCGCTCACCACGACGCCGGCGCCGGGGCTCAGCCTCTCCGATGAACTGCGCGCCATCGTGTCCCTGGAGGAGGCGAAGCGCGACGAGGCGCAGAAGACGCTGCTCGCGAAGCACTTCCGCACGGTGGATCCCGAGATCGCGAAGCGGAACGCCGCGCTGGGCGAGGCGAAGAAGCCGTTGCCGGTCGACCCGCGCCTGAAGGAGCTTCAGGCCTCGGTGGCAACGGTCAGCAAGCCGGTGCCCCTCGATGCGACGCTCGCCCAGCTTCGGAAGGACGCCGAGCAAAGCACGAAACAAGTGGCCGACGTGAGGTTGACGACGGTCCAGGATCTTTCCTGGGCGCTGATCAACAGTCCTTCGTTCCTCTTCAACCGGTAGGCCGACGAAAGCCAGATAAGGAGTCCAGGATGATCGTGGTTCCCAACAAGTCCCCGGACGGCTGCTGCGGCGGGAAGTCCGGCATGTCCCGTCGCGATCTGCTGCGCGTCGGCGGCTCCGGCCTGCTCGGCCTCGGCCTGGGTTCGATGTTCCAGCTCCAGGCCCGCGCCGCCGGAAGCAACGCGGGCGGCGGCCCCGGCTGGGGGAAGGCGAAGCACATCATCATGTGCTATCTCCAGGGCGGCCCCAGCCACCTGGACCTCTGGGACCCGAAGGAGAACGTCCCGGACAACGTGAAGAGCGTCTTCAAGCCGATCCCGACGGCGACGCCCGGCCTGCGGTTCACGGAAGTGCTGCCGAAGCTCGCCACGGTGACCGACAAAGCGACGCTCATCCATTCGATGAGCTACTCGCCCAACGGGCTCTTCAACCACACGGCGGCGATCTACCAGATGATGACGGGCTACACCACGGACAAGGTGAGCGCGTCGGGCCAGCTGGAGCCGCCCGATCCGAAGGACTATCCGAACTACGGCTCGAACATCACCCGCCTCAAGCCGCCCGAGGCGCCGATGCTGCCCTTCGTCATGCTGCCCCGGCCGCTCCAGGAATCGAACGTGGTGGGGAAGGGCGGGACGGGCGGCTTCCTCGGCAAGGGGTACGATCCGTACTACCTCTATCCGGACGGCGACGACCTCGACATGACGAAGATGGACCGGGTCAAGGTCGACGACCTGAAACTCCGGCCCGAGGTCTTCGCCTACCGCCTCCAGCGCCGCGCGAAGCTGCGTGAGGCGATCAACCAGGCGACGCCCGAGATCGAGGCGGCGGTCGCGGACTACAAGCTGGACGAGCATTACGACCGCGCGATGAACCTGCTCGCGTCCGGCCGCGCGCGGGAGGCCTTCGACATCGATCGCGAGACCAAGGAGACCCGGGACCTCTACGGCCGGAACACGTTCGGCCAGAGCCTGCTGCTGGCGCGCCGTCTCGTCGAGGCGGGCACGCGCGTCGTCGAGGTGGTCTGGCCCAAGGTGGCCAATTCGGACAACCATTCCTGGGACATGCACGTCGACCTGCCCAAGCGCATGAAAAACCAGGCGGCGCCGCTGCTCGATCAGGGCCTCTTCGGATTGCTGTCCGACCTCGACCGGCGCGGGATGCTGGACGAGACGCTCGTGGTGGCGGTCGGCGAATTCGGACGCAGCCCCCAGCGCGGCGTCTCGACCTCCGGCAACGGCAATTCGGCGGACGGCCGGGACCACTGGCCCTACTGCTACACCTCGCTCGTGGCGGGCGGCGGCATCAAGCGCGGCTACGTGCACGGCAAGAGCGACAAGACGGCCTCGGCGCCGGTGGAAAACCCGGTGCATCCGGGCCAGCTTCTGGCCTCGATCTATCACGCGTTCGGCATCGATCCGGCGACCATCGTCCTGAACCATCTCAAGCAGCCGCGCGAGCTGGTCCAGGCCGCGCCGGTGACCGAACTTTTCGGGTAGGACTTCCATCGAATCCCATCACCGCGGGCCCCCGGGGCGCAAGCTCCGGGGGCCCGTTTCCTTTCCCCCCCCGACGCCGGCGGGGCCGCGCGCGGATCATCGAGGAGGGCGAGGCCGACCGGCTTTGCGGCCAGACTTTGCTATAGTGGCGCGCATGGAACACAAAGCCCCCGAAGGCGCGCCTCCCGCGTCCGCCCCCGCCGCCCACGGCCCTCCCCGCAAGGGGTACGAGATGCCCGACCTTCGAGAGAAGGCGGTCACTCCCAAGGGCGAGACGCAGATCCTCGAGAAACGCCTCTACATGCAGCTTCACGTCTACACGGGCTGCAACGATCCGCGGGCGGCCGCCGACGCGCTGAAGGCCTCGGGACTCGAGTCGGCGCTGTATCTCGACTTCAACGACCCCCGCGGCATCGCGGTGCTCGCGATGGCCGAGGATCCCTCCGTGTTCACGGGCGCCCTGCGCCAGGTGCTCACGTCCGCGCCGTTCTCGGGACTGCTTCGCCGCCCGGAACTCGGCATGATCGGCCGCACCTACGCGACGGGCCGCGAGGCCAACCTCGAGTTCATGCTGCTGAAGCGCCCGCGGGAGACCGTCCTCAACCCCGACTGGCCCTGGGCGGTCTGGTATCCGCTCCGGCGCAAGCCGATCTTTGCGACCCTCGAGCCGTCGGAGCAGGGGAAGATCCTCTACGAGCACGCCCAGATCGGCATGGCCTGGGGCGCCGCCGACGCCGCGCACGACGTGCGCCTCTCCTGCTACGGCCTCGACCAGGACGACAACGAGTTCGTCATCGGGCTCGTCGGCAAGGACCTGGCGCCGCTCTCGCAGCTGATCCAGGAGATGCGCAAGACGGTGCAGACCTCGAAGTACATCAAGAAGCTCGGGCCCTTCTTCGTCGGCAAGGTCTGCTGGCAGAGTCCGAAACCCTAAGTCCGGCGAAAACGCACCGCGGCGCGGACGTCGTCGTCGACCGAGAAGAGCGACGGCGCAGGCGCGATCTCCAGGCCCATCATATGGGCGAGCGCGCTGCCGACGGCTTCATCGTGCCGGTGCCCCCAGCAGCGCGGATCGGGCGAGACCGGACCCACCGGCTTGCCGGGTTTCGCCGCCTTCACCGCGTCGGGCGCGTGTTCGCTGAGGTAGGGCCCGCGGAATAGTCCCGCCTCGCACTGCTGCCGCCAGCGGCGGAACCACTCCCTCGGCGCCTGCTGCTCGTAGTCCAGCCCGATGAGCGTGCCGTTGAAGAGCGTCAGGCCGAGCGCGGCATCGCGGTCGAGCCCGAACGCCTCGAGGCATTCGTCGGAGCTCCAGTTGCCGAGCCGCTCCCCGGACGTGGTGAAGAGATGGCCCGCGCGTTCGATGTGGTCGAAGAGCGGCTCGACCGGACGGACGATCTCGCAGGGGGAGTCCATCCAGAGGATCGAGGTGTGGCCGCGGCGCAGCGCCTCGGCGATCGCGTAGATCTTGAAGCCGTAGGGGGCCGCGTCGTGCGGCGGGCTGTCCGGCGGCAGCGCGTCGGTCCACGCCAGCACGGACCCGCTCCAGCCGGACGCCTTCAGGCTCGAGAGCAGCCGCTCCTGCAGCGTCACGTAGGGCCCCGTGGCCACAGTGACGACCGCGCGTTTAGCGGAATTGGTCGACATGGCGCGCGTGAATTTCGAGGTCCTCGTAGCGGTCGTACCAGCTCGTGTACATGATGCCGATCGTGCCGCGCGAACGGCGGGCGGATTCCAGCCACTCGGTCGCGCGCTCCGGCAGCTTGTCGTAGTACGCGGCCAGCAGCGTGCGGTGGCCGCGCGATGAGAACCAGGCGAGGCTCTCATCTCGGCGGTCGAAGAACCAGGTCGCCACGATCACGTCCGGATCCAGGCCCTCCCATGTGCCGGACATGCCCCCGCGCGCGAGGTAGTAGTCGTCGTGGGCGTTGTGCACGGGGTCGAACATGTCGCTCCAGACGTAGATCTCCCGCCCCGGCGCCGTCTCCTTCAGGATCTTGAGGCAGCTGCGGACGTTGTCGGCGAAGATCCGCCCGGAGCTCAGGTTCCGAGCGCGGCAGGACTCGTCCCAGTTCAGCACCCGCATCTCGTCGTGCGACATGAAGTACGCCTTGGCGTCGAAGATCTCGTGCAGGCGCCGCGCCTGGTCCCGCAAAAGCTCCAGCGTTTTCGGTTCCGACGGGCAGATCATCATCTGGCCGCCGTCGGGGAACGTGAGCGGGTGGAAGTACGAGACCCGCAGCCGCGTGCCGTCCGCGAGCCGGGTGCGGATCGACGGCGGCTCGTGCCATTCGGTGTAGCCGCCCCGCTTGGCTTCGCGCCCCAGCTTCGGATCCGCCACGGGCTCGAAGTCCCGTCCTTCGACGAGCTCTCGCCCGTCCTCCGTCTTCACCGTAAACGGCGCGCCCGGACGGCGCAGGAGATTCACGAGCGCGGTCTCCTCGATCTTCGGGTCCTTGAACTGCACCTCGCCCGTCGTGCCGTCCCAGACGCCGAACGCGAGACGGATCTCGCGGCTCTCGAGCGAATTGAACGTCATGTGGTGCTCGGTCCAGTCCTGCTCCGGCTTCACGAAGTGCAGGTCGTAGTTCAGCATCTTCCCGCCGCCGAACGCGATCATGCGCGGCGTGCCCTGGAAGGCCTTGGTGCGGATGCGGATCGAGACGTGGTATTGGCGGAAGGGATGGACCGCGACCTTCTGCCAGACGCGGGCGAGCGCGCCCTTGGGGTCGCGGATCGTCCAGTCCTCGCCCACCGTCTGGTCGCGATGGTCCCAGCGTTCGCGCAGGACGACGGGCGGGTCGGCCTCCACCCGTGCGGCGCCGTTGCGGACGACGAAGAGCGCGTTCTTCACGGGGATGCCCTCGGCGAGGTTGGGGTCCTGCGAGAGCAGGTTCTCCGAGTGGCCGATCTGGAAGAGCGCCGGGACGAGATCGAGTCCATGCCGCTTCGCCGCCGCCTTCACGCGTTCGAGGTGGGCGAAATACTCCGGCTTCATCAGCGGCAGGCGGCCGAAGTTGGGGTCCTCGAGCAGCACCGTCGTGTAGCCGGCTTTGGCGCCGCGGGCCAGGATGCCCTCGAGTTTGACGACGTTGTCCGCCTCGCGCAGGTCGTGCGGGTAGTAGATCCAGCGCTCGCGGACCTCGAGGGGCGCGAGGCCCGCGCAGGAGGCGAGCAGCAGCAGGGAGGGTGCGAGCCACGGCTTCATGGGTCCGGAATGCTACCATGAGCCGTGCGGCAAGACTATTAGCAGCGTTACTCCGGCCCGCCGGGGCCTATTCTATACAGGCATGGACGACAGCGTTGACGAGGCGGTCCTCCGGGTGCGCCGGGGCGAGCGCTCCGCGTACCGGGTCATCGTCGAGGCCCATCAGGCGGGAGTCCGCGCCGCGATCGCGGCCCACGGGATCCCTTCCGCCGACGTGGATGACCTCGCGCAGGACACGTTCGTCTTCGCCTTCGAGCGGCTCTCCGATTACACGCCGGGCACCAGCCTCGGGGCCTGGCTCAAGACGATCGGGCGCTACAAGGCGATGGCGTATCTCGATGCGGCGCGCCGCGAAGCCCGGAACCGCCAGAACGCGCTGCGCTATTTCCTCGACGGAAAACTCCGGGAGCGCGAGGCCGAGGCCGGACCCATGGCGGAGCGCCTGGACCACTGCCTCGGGACGCTGAACCGGCGGCAGGCGGGCATCCTCCGGCGCCGCTATGAAGGCGTGCCGCTCTCGGAGATCGCGGAGGATCTGTCGGTCTCCGTCGATGCGGTGAAGATGCTGCTGCTGAGGCTGCGCCGGGGCTTGAAGAAGTGCCTGGAGGGCGGGACATGAACCGCGCCCGCCGTCTGCTGGCGCAGCACTTCGAGGGCGGACTGGATCCCGCCGGCGAGGCCGAGCTGCTCGCGCTGCTGGAGGCCGATCCCGCGCTGGCCGCCGAAGCCGCGGCGCTGGAGCAGACACACTCCCTGCTGCGGCACCGCTTCGCGAAGCAGGACGACGCCCGCTTCGTCGATGAAGTCGTTCGGACGCTGGGCTATCTCGAGGAGAAGCGCCGCTTCGCCGACCGTGTGGAGGCGAAGATGGACCGCCGTCCGGCGCGCCGGATCGCGATCGCCGCCGCGGCGCTGATCATCGCGGTGACGGCGCTCATGCTGGGACGTCCGGCGGCCCCGGCCGGCGATGAGGCGGAACCCCGGATCGAACGTCTCGCGGGTCGGGGGGGCGCGCTTCGCGTCGATGCGCTGCTCGAACTCGAAGCCGGCGCCGAGGCGGACCTGGTCTACCCGGATGGGAGCCGCCTGAGTCTTCGCGGTCCCGCGGCGTTGAAGCGGATGAGCGGGGAGGGTAAGCGGCTGCAGCTCCTGCGGGGAGGGGTCGAGGTCGCGCTCGAGGCGCAGCCTGCGGGCCGGGCCTTCCGGCTCTCGACAGGGATCGTCGACCTGAGCTCCGGGGGCGGTCGTTTCAGCGTCGACGCCGGGCTGCTGCGGGTCCTCGAGGGCCGGGTGCGCGTGGAGGGGAGCCGGCTCGACGTTCCGGGCGGATATTCCGCGCTGCTGTCCGGGTCCGCGCTGCCGGAACTCCGCCTCACCCGCGAGCTCGAAATATCCGTGGATCTCAAGCGACGGTACCAGCGGATCGAGGGTTTCGGAACCTCGATGCTGGACTGGAAACCGCGGCTCGCGTCGCTGTACCGCACGCCTGAGTTCGCGGAGCTCTGGGCGCAGGATCTGGGTGCGTCGATCCTGCGCGTGCCGGTGGAGCCCGAGACGCTGCCCGACGAAATTGCCGACGCGTCGCTCATCCGCGGGGACCGGCTGCTCTGGGCTCATCCCTCGGTCGCGCTCGTGTCGGACCTGGCCCGCGCGTTGAAGGCCCGGCGCGGCTCCGACTTCCAGCTGGTCGCGACGGTCTGGAGTCCTCCGGGCTGGATGAAGACGACGGGGAGGACCGTCGGCACGGGACGCCTGCGTGAGGATCGGCAGGCGCACTTCGCTCGCTTCCTGGCGGCATACTGCAAGGGCATCGAGGCGCGCAGCGGCGTGCCGGTCGCCGCGGTGTCGCTGCGCAACGAAGCCGAGTGGGGCGTGCGCTTTGCCTCCTGCTCCTGGAGCCCCGAGGACTTCCTCGCGGTGTCGGAGGAGATCCTGAGGGTCTTTGCGCGGGAAGGCCTCCGGACGCGGCTGCTCGGTCCCGAACTCGTGGGCCGGAGCCGTCTGGAGCCGATGGACGAGGCGCTGGCGTTTGCGCGCGGGCTGGGTCGTCAGGCGGCGGGTTGCGCGATCGCCCTCCAGGGCCCGCTCGGACCCGGCGAGGACGACGCCCAGGCCTGGGATCATCTGCGGCGCACGCTGGAGCCGCGCGGCCGCGGCGTCTGGGTGACGAGCGCGGCGGACCATCTGCCGGACTGGATCGGCCCCGGCGGGGCGCTCTCGCTCGCGCTGGAACTGCACGACGTGCTCGTGCACGGCGGCGCGGAGGCCTATCTCTACTACCAGTTCGCGGACGACGAACCCGCCGTGGCGCTGACGCGCTCGACGGACACCCGTTCCCCGAAGTACGCGGCGTTCAAGCAGTTCAGCCGCTTCATCCGGCCCGGCGCGGTCCGCGTGCACGCGTCCCCGGACGGCGCGGCGCTCCCGGTCGCGGCGTTCTGGCACGAGGCGGACGCCGTGCTGACGCTCGTGCTGGTGAACCGAGAATCGGAATCGATCCGCATGGGGCTTCGGACGGGGTCCGCGCCGCTCGCGGTATTTGTCTCCGACGCGGAGCGCCGCTGCGATCCCGCCGGAGTCTTGCGTCCCGTGGACGGCCGCGTCGAACTGGAAATTCCCGCGAAGAGCGTCGTCACGCTTCAGACCGCACGTTGAACCCGAGGAAGGATTATGCTGACTGCGATCGCCGGTTTGTCCCTGCTGCTGGCCCAGGACTGGGTCTGGTGGGAGGCGGAGACGCCGAAGTCGACGAACTTCCCCGACAAACATCCCTTCGGGCCCTATGACGAGCGCGGCAGGGAGCTGCTCTCGGGCGGGAAGTGGATCGGCGCGTCGGAGCCCGGCAAGATCCTCTTCCTCGAGTACGAGGTGAGCGTGCCGAAGGAGGCGGAGTACCGCTTCTTCGCGCGGAAGTTCTGGCAGCACGGGCCGTTCCGCTGGAACTTCGACGGGCAGCCGTGGAAGGACTGCGGCCGGGACATCGCCCTGCTCGACGGCGTGGAGCTGGCGAAGTTCATCGGGGCGAACTGGGTCCACTTGGGCGCCGTCAAGCTGAAGGCCGGGGCGCACGCGCTGAGGATCGAGCTGCTGGAGCCGAAGGGCGGCGCGGCGTTCGATTGTTTCCTGCTCACGCCCGGCTCCTTCACGGCCCGGGGCAAGATGAAGCCGGGAGAGAAGTACGGGAAGGCGCCGGAGGGCTGGTTCCCGTTCGAGCCGGATGCGGACCCCTTCACGGCGTCGCCCATCGATCTGCGGCACCTGAACGAGAAGACGGCGGGGGAGCAGGGTTTCATCGTCGCGAAAGGGGCGCAGTTCGTGCACGAGAAGACGGGGGAGCCCGTGCGCTTCTGGGCCACGAACACGGGACATGACGTGCTGTTGCGGGAGCCGGCGGAGATCGACCGCTATGCGCGCTGGCACGCCAAGCTGGGCGTGAACCTCGTGCGACTGCACGGAGCCGTGTGGCGCGACGAGGATCCGACGAAGATCGACGAGGTCAAGATCGCGCGCATCCATTACTTTGCGGCGGCGCTCAAGCGCGAGGGGATCTACCTCAACCTGTCGACGTACTTCCCGGTCTGGTTCCGTCCCAAGGGCGTGGCGGGCCTGGACGGCTACAACGGGGACAAGAACACGTTCGCGACGCCGTTCTTCAATGCGCGCTTCCAGGAGCTGCAAAAGGCCTGGTGGAAGGGGCTGCTCGCGGCGAAGAATCCGCACACCGGACTGCCCCTCGGGCAGGACCCGGTCGTGGCGCAGATCGAGATCCAGAACGAGGACTCGATCTTCTTCTGGACCTTCACGCCGTACCAAAACGTGCCCGAGGCCCAGATGCTGATCCTGGAGAAGCAGTATGGGGAGTGGTTGAAGGCGCGGCACGGGGGGCTCGAGGCCGCGTTTGCCAAGTGGGGCGGGGCGAAGATCCGCGGGGACGACGCCGCCGCGGGCCGCGCGGGCTTCATGGGAATGTGGGATCTGTTCAATCGGAAGGATGCGCGCGCCCGGGAGACGGCGGAGTTTCTCGCGCTGCTGCAGCGGAAGTATTACGACGCGATGTACGGCTACCTGAAGAAGGATCTCGGCTTCAAAGGGTCCGTCACGGGCTCGAACTGGGTGACCGCCGAGGCGCGGCTGCTCGGGCCGCTCGACAAGTGGTCCAACACGGGCTGCGATTTCATGGACCGGCACGGCTACTACGGGGGGCCGCACCAGGGCGAGCGGGCGGGCTACTCCATCTCGAAGGGGGACCGCTACGACGACGCCTCGGCGCTGCGGTTTGAGGGGGAGAAGAAGGGCGAGCGGAGTTTCTCGCTGCCGATCATGGACCTGGGCTGGAACGGCAAACCGTCGACGATCAGCGAGATCAACTGGACGCCGCCGAACCGCACGCGGGCGGATTTCCCGCTGCTCTGCGCGGCCTACGGGCTCCTGCAGGGCACGGACGGCTTCGTCTTCTTCGCGACGAGCGAGCCTTCGTGGTCCCAGTCGATCGGGAAGTTCGGGATCGCGACGCCGTCGACGTACGGCCAGTTCCCCGCGGCGGCGTTGATGTATCGGAAGGGGCTCGTGAGGACGGCGGAGCCGGTGGCGCAGCTGGAGCTGAAGCTCTCGGAGCTGTTTGCCCTGAAAGGGATGCCGGTGGGCGCGCCGCAGAACCTGGACGAGTTCCGCAAGAAGGACGTGCCGGCGGGCAAGGTGCTGGAGACGGAGACGCCGGGCTCGATCGATCCGCTGGCGTTCCTGGTGGGCCGGGTCGAGGTGAACGTGACGGAGAAGGGCGGCCCGTCGAAGGTGACGGAGCTTTCGAAATACATCGACCGCAGCAAAGGGCTGGTGAAGAGCCAGACGGGCGAGCTGAGCTGGGACTACGAGCAGGGCTTGGTCCGGGTGGACGCTCCGGCGGCGCAGGGGGTGACGGGCTACCTGGCGAAGGCCGGTCCGCAGACGCTCGGGGACGTGACGATCGAGTCGGGGTTGGACTACGGGGCGATCGTGCTGGTGGCGCTGGACGGCCAGCCGCTGAAGACCTCGAAGAAGATGCTGCTGCAGGTCTTCTCGGAGGAGCAGCCCTTCGGCTGGTCGGCGCCGGGTGAGGGCCTGCGTCCGATCGCGGAGACGGGCGGTCCGCCGTTGGTGGTGAAGCACCTCGCGGGCAAGGTCTCGCTCAAGCGCGCGGACGCCGCGACGCTCAAGGTGAAGGCGCTGGATGCGGGGGGCTACGAGGCCAAGTCTGTTCCGCCCGGCAACGCCGCCGCGTTTACGCTCCTGTCCTCGACGCTCTACTACGTGATCGAGAAGTAGAGGCTCGCGTCAGCGCTCGATCTCGAGCAGGATGTCGCCCGTGGCTGCGGCTTTCCAGGCTCCCTTGCCGCTGTCATCCACGCCGTCCGGCCCCACGCTCCAGAAGCGCAGCTTGTCGCCGGACTCTGCATGCAGCAGCTTCGTCCCGAAGGGGTCCTCGAGTTCGGGGATCTGTCCTGTGGTTCGGTACGTCGCGGCCAGGCGCAGGAGCCGGAGCTGGGTGCGCTGTTCGCGCAATTCGGTCCAGGTGTGCAGGGGCGGTATGAATATCGGAAGAATGGGGTTCCATGATTTCTCTGCCTTTCTCAGGATACGGCGATGGGATTCTTGGAATTCAAGCCACGGTGATTCCTCCTCCGCAAGCTGGCTCAGCAGTTGGATACATTCAAAGAAGGCGTAGGAACTCTGCATTCGTGTCATGAAGGGTATGGGGAGCTCCTCTACAAATGACTGATTTTCGGAAAGTAGGAAGGCTCCCATGACGATCATCTGGCAGTGAAGCATGCCGGAAGCTCGTGGGAGAAAACGGTCCAGGATTTCCAGCCCGCATTTGAGGAAACCGGCTTCCTCGGCCGGGAAAATCCGTGGGGAAAGCTGTTCGCGAAGCTCTTCGAACAGGAGTGATAGGTTGAATCTGGAATCCCTAAGAGCGTTCAGGGGAGAATTCTCACCAAGATCGCGGGCATACTGAGCCACGTCGAGCAGGAGGGCAATTGCCTCGTGAAGTTTGCCGGCCTCTCCAAGTAGGCGAGTCTGGCAAATGCTGAGATGGGCGAGATGCCCGAGGCTATGTGATTCAGGACTCCAAAAGCGTGCCCAGCTGAACCCCACTCCTTCAAATTCATAGCCGAATTGACCCTCCGTTCGGCCGGCCCCCTTTCTGAGTTGATCGAGGAGCCCGCCGTGTACCTTGAGGAGGGACTCTACCGCGGTGCGATCGGCGTTCTTGCCTCGGGAGACGTATTCATGGAGCGTGGGGATTTCGCGATGGATGCCCTTCAACTTGTGGATGGCCGGCAGGTAGTCGTCCCAGGCGTTGCCGGGGGTCGCCACCCCGCGCAGGACGGGACGTGGGGCGATGCGGGCCTGGTACTCCGCCTTCATCTCCTGGACCCGCCGCTCCATGTCGTGCCAGCGGCGCTCGGAGAGGCGGGCCAGCCAGATCAGGAAGACGATGAGGGTGCCCGCCAGGATGCCGAGGAAGCTGAGGACAATCTTCCAGATCGGCCTGCGTTTACGGACTGCCTCCATGTCCATCCATGGACAGTCTACCCCGCCCTTACTTCACCGCGTAGCAGAGCAGCGTGTTCTGGTCGCGGAGGAAGAGCTTGCCGCCGGAGATCGTCGGGTGCGCCCAGACGGGCCAGCCGCTGAGGTCGGGCGGGGTGAAGCGCCCCTTCTCCTTGTACCCGGCGGGGGAGGCTTCGAACATCACGACCGTGCCCGTCTTCTTGTCCTCGGCACGGGAGATGAAGAGGCCGTCCGCGTAGGCGAGCGAGCCCTTGGCGACCGTCTTGTCCTGCCAGGCGACCTTGCCGGTCTTCAGGTCCATGCAGATCAGCGCCTTGCTGTTGTTGATGCCGTAGAGATGATCGCCCGCCAGGATCACGCCGCCGTGGTGATTCTCCAATTCGCCGCCCTTGTAGAGCTCCTTGAGCTTGAACGCCCCGCCCTCCGCGCTGATCTGGTACGCATCGTGGCCGATGCCGTACCCGGAGCAGACGAAGAGGATGCCGTCTTTGTAGATGGGCGTGGGGATGACGGCTACCATCTTGGTGCCCGCCGGGCGGCGCTCCTGCTTCCAGAGCAGCTTCCCGTCGGCCGCCGCGATCCCCGCCAGATGGAGGGACGTGAACGCCAGGTACTGCTTGATGCCGCCGATCTCGACGGGCACCAGCGAGGCGTATTCGGCCTTCTCCGTGAATTCCTTGGACTGCCAGACGGGCTGGCCGCTGTCCTTCTTCAGGGCCAGCACGGCGCCTTTGCTGCCGCCCGCGATGACCGCCACCTGATTGCCATCGATCAGGGGCGACTCCGAGTAGTCCCAGTAGCCGACCTGTCCGCCGAACTCCTCGACCAGATGTTTGCGCCAGACTTCCTTGCCGTCGGCGCAGCTGAAGGCGACCAGTTCGCCCAGCGGGGCGAGGGCGATCACGAGTTTGCCGTCCGTCGACGGGGTGGCGCGGTTGCCCCACCAGTCGGCGGGTTTCTTGTCCTTCTCCTTCAGTTCCTTGCCGACGCGGGACTTCCAGAGCTGCTTGCCGCTCTCGGCGTCGATGCAAAGCAGGTTCGTGTCGCCGTCCTTGTCGCCGAGCGTGTAGACCCTGCCGCCGAAGCTCGCCACGCCCGCGTAGCCCGCGCCGAGCTCCGGGTTCTTCCAGAGCAGCTTCGGTCCTTCCTTGGGCCATTCCTTCAGCAGGCCGGTGTCAGAAGAATGGCCGTCGCGCTTGGCCCCGCGGAAGGTCGGGTAGTCCTGGGCCGCGGCGAGCGCGGGAGCGGAGGCCAGGAGCAGGATCGCGAGCAGATGTTTCATGGGGGGTAGAATGAGAAAAGGAGTATGAAGAATCAAGTCTAACGCGCGGGTTTTCCCTTGCCCTTGATCTCGACGAGCTCGATCGCGGAAAAGACGGCCTGGTTGGCGCCCGCCAGACCGAGGATGTCGGGACGGCGCAGGGCGAGGTCGGCGCCCAGGAAGACGTCCTTATCGCTGCCGATCGACGTGTAGACGATCAGCAGCTCGTCGAGGTAGGCACGGATGCCGTCGTTGCGCACCTCGATCAGCGCGGTGTACGAGCGCGCCCCCTCCAGACACTTCGCCTTGCGGACCGTCGTCGTCGCGGGATCCCCGGGCGGCTCCTTCACGTGGCGCAGCGCATAGACCGTGTTCGCCTCGCCGCCCATCTCGAACGCGAACGGCGAGCCGCCCTTGCTCAGCAACAGGTAGATGCCGCCGTTGCCCGTGTGGCGGAAGTTCACCCTCAGGTCGTACTCCTCCGGCGGCGTGTAGGGGATCTCCAGCCGCGGGATCGGCGTGTCCTTCACCCGCTTCTCCATGAGCAGGACCTTCGCGGGCTGGATCATCCACTTGCCGTTGACGATGTCCCGCTCCGCCACCAGCATCTTGAGCAGGTCGACCACCGGGCCCGCGGGCGGCTTCTTGTCGGGAGGCGGCGGCAGGACCGGCTTGGGCGCGGGGGCCGGGGCGCCCGGCGGGGGAGGCGCGGCAGGAGGCGGAGCTCCCGCCGGCTTTTTCAGCGCGACGCGCGCGTCGTTGACGAGCTTGATGAGCTGGTTCGCCTCGCGCACGCCCGCGGCGGCCTTCTTCTGGTTCTCGCCCTGCGTGATCTGCTGGATGGCCTGGTACTTCGCGCGCGCCTCGTCGGCTTTGAAGCCGGCGTCGACGATGTCCTGGAGGATGCCCTGGGTCTTGCCCGTGTCGTAGAGCTTGCGCGCGTCCGCCATCAGGGACTCCGCCTCGGTCAGGATCTGATCCGAGCTTTTGTCCTGAACCGCGCCCAGCGCCAGAAAGACGAGTAGGAACACGATGGATACTGTACGCCGCGGAGGGGCGCTGGACGAGCTATTCGGGGAGGCGGTAGAAGCGCTCCGCCGTGCCGCCGAAGATCTGCGTGCGTTCGGGACGGCTGAGGCGGCCGAGCAGCTCATCCACGGCGCCTTTGACGCGGGCGTAGGGGGCGGCGAGCAGGCAGACCGGCCAGTCGCTCCCGTACATGAGGCGGGCGGGCGTGAAGGCCTCGAGGGCAAGGTCCACGTAGGGCTTGAGGTCCGCGAGCTTCCAGGCCGCGCGGTCGGCCTCCGTCACCATCCCCGAGAGCTTGCAGTACACGCTGGGGTGTTTGGCGGCGGCGAGAAAGTCCTGCTTCCAGCCGTCCAGCACCCCCTCGCGGATGCGCGGCTTGGCGAGATGGTCGATCACCATCCGCAGCCCGGGCAGGCGTTTCGCCAGCGTGACCGCGTGTTTCAGGTGCTTCACGTAGAAGAGCAGGTCGTAGGGAATCGCGAGGCGTTCGAGCACCTTGAGGCCGCGGATCACGTCCTCGCGGACGATGAAGTCGTCGTCGGCCTCGTCCTGCACGATGTGCCGCACCCCGACGAACTTCTTGTGCGCGCGGAACTCGGCGATCTGCTCCTCGACGCGGGGGCTTGCGAGGTCCACCCAGCCGACCACGCCCAGGATCCACGGGTTCTGGTTCGCAAGCCCAAGGGCCCAGCGGTTCTCGTCGAGGTCGTGCTGGGTCTGCACGAAGATCGAGCCGTCGACGCCGCTCTCGCGCAGCAGCGGTTCCAGGTCGGCGGGGCCGAAGCTGCCGGAGATGGCCCGGTGCGCCGGGAGGTCCAGCCAGGCGTCCCGGAACCTACCCCTTTCCCAGTAGTGCTGGTGCGCGTCGATCACTCGGCTCATCGTTGTTCTCCGGACGGCCCTCGATGTAGAACCAGTCGTGGATGGGGGCGAGGATCTCGAGCACTTCCTTCATCAGCGTCTCGTCCACGGGCTCGTCGACCCATGTCGCCCACTGCGCCACGCGTTCGGGGCTGGCGGAGCCCGCGATGCAGGTCGTGATTTCGGGGTTCCGCGTCGAGAACTGGACGGCGAGTTTCGCGATGTCGCTGCCGCGCTTGGCGGCGTGTTCGGCGGCGCGGCGCGCGGTCGCGCGGACCTCGGGGGTCGCCTTGTGCCACTTCGGAAGCTCGGCGTTTGCGAGCAGGCGCGCCGAGAAGGGGGCGGCGTTCATGATCCCGGTCCCCTTGCTCTTCGCGAGCGGGATCAGCGACTCGAGCATGGTGTTCTGCAGGGTGTAGTGGTTGTACGAGAGCAGCACGTCGATGGGGGCGCGTTCGAGGATGTAGCGGAACATCTTCATCGGATAGCCCGAGACGCCGACGAAGCGCACCTTGCCCTGCTGCTGGACCTTGCGCAGCGCGGGCAGCGTTTCCTCGACGATCTGGCTCATCTCCACGAACTCGAGATCGTGGCAGAGACAGAGGTCGAGGTGGTCGACGCGCATCCGCTTCAGGCTGACGTCGACGCTCTCGAAGACGCGTTTCGCGGAGAAGTCGAAGTGCGCGGCGTCGTAACGGCCGAGTTTCGAGCAGAGCAGGTAGCGGTCGCGGGGGATCTCCTGCAGGACGACCCCGAGCAGGACCTCCGACATGCCGCGTCCGTAGAAGGGTGAGGTGTCGATGAAGTTCATGCCGCAATCGATGGCCGTGCGCACCGCGCGCATCGCCTCCTGGATGTCGATGCTGCGGAACTCGGCGCCGAGCGAGGAGGCGCCGAAGGAGAGGATGGGGAGCTGGAGTCCCGTGCGGCCGAGCGTTCTCTTCTGCATCAGCGATCCTTAATGTCGCACGCCGACGACGAGGAGCAGGTTGGCGAAGCGCTGCTGGTCGGCGGTCTGGATCGTCAGGACGTGGTCCGGAGTCGTGACCGCCTTGTAGAACGCCCACTTCTCGATGAGCTGGAGCTTCAGCGGCAGCTTCGCTTTCCGGAAGGCCGTGCGGTACTGGGCCCAGACGGGCGGGGGGCTCTTGAGCGCGTAGGGGCCCGTGCGCTCGTAGTCCATCGTGTGCGCCGCCTCGACGGGGACGGCCGTGAGCAGCGCCTCGAGCACCTGCGTGCAGGTGGGGATGCCGGGCGAGAGGTTGAGGCTGACGAGTTCCGCGTTGGGGCCCAGCGTCGTCGAGGCGGGATAGTTCCCGTCGGCGATGAGGATCTTCGCATGATGGCCCGCGCGGCCGAGGATGCGGTTGATCTCGGGGTGGATCAGCGTGTGTTTGAGCATGAGGTCATCCGAAAAATCGACGGATCCCGTCCATCGCCAGGCGCGCGGCCGAATCCGGATCGGGCCAGGGCAGCGCCTCGGCGGAGAGATACCCCTGGTAGTTCATGGCCTGGAGCGCCGCGGCGACGGCGCGGAAGTCCGTGTGGCCGTGTCCGGCGGGGCGACGGTTGGAGTCGGCGAGCTGCACGTGGGTGACGAGCGCCCCGCCCGCCCGGAGCGCCCCGGCGGGGTCGCGCTCCTCGATGTTCATGTGGAAGAGGTCGGCGAGGATCGTGACGCCCTTCGTGGAGAGGGAGCGGATCAGCGCGGCCGCCTCGTCGATCGTGTTGAAGACGTTGCCCTCGTAGCGGTTGAGGGGTTCGAGGAGGAACGTCGTACCCTTCGAGGCCGCCCGGGCGCCGAAGTCCTCGAGGGCGCCGCGCAGGTAGCCCAGGGCGACGGGTTTGTCCACGGAGCCGCCCCAGCGTCCCTGCATGGAGCCGAGGATCGCGGGGGCGCCGAAGCGCGCGGCGAGGTCGATGACCTCGAGGATGAAGGCGCGCGCCAGGCGGCGGACTTCGGGGTCGGGGCTCGTGAGCGTCAGCTTGCGGAGCACCGCGCCCGCCCCGGTCCCGACGGCGGCGAGCTTGAGGCCGTGGTCCTTCAGCGAGCGCGCGAGCAGGTCGACATCCACCCCCTCCGCCGAGGGCGGAAAGAGCTCGATGGCGTCGTAGCCGAGGGCCTTCGCCTTGCGGCAGGCCTCCGGCAGCGGATCCCAGAGGATGAACGGGCCGCCCTTGGCCTCGGGGACCAGGCTGACGGTGATCGAGGTCGGATTCATGCGGGCAGTTCCACCATGAGTTTGACCATGCCGCTTTCGGGCTTGATGACCTCGGGGAAGTCCGTGATGTAGCGGTCGAAGGTCGTGCGGTGCGTGACCCAGGGCCGCGTGTTGATCTTCTTCTGCTCCATGAGCTTGATGATGCCGCCGAAGTCGGCGGGCAGCGAATTGCGCGAGGCGAGCATCGTGAGTTCGCGGCGGTGCATGAGCGCGTGGGCGAACTGGACCTCGCCGCTCGTGATGCCGACGTAGACGAGGCGGCCGGAATGCCCGCAGTAATTCAGGGCGTAGGACATGGATCCGGCGTGTCCGGTCGCGTCGATGACGAGGGCGAAGGCGCCGTCGAGTTTCTGTTTCTCGGAGCCGTCGGCGAGCACGGTCGCGTCGACGTTCATCTCCTTCTTCGCGAACTCGAGGCGGCCGGCGCTTTTGTCCACGGTCGTGATCCGCGCGCCGCGGATCTTGGCGAACTGCATGGCGGCGAGGCCGATGGGGCCCGCGCCGACGACGAGGACCTCCTCGCCCGCCTGCGGGGCGCCGCGCTCGACCGCGTGATAGCCGATGCCCAGGGTCTCCACGAGCGGGATGTCCTCGTAGGCCAGCGAGCCGGCGGGGTGCAGCTTGCGGGCGGGCAGCACGAAGCGGGGGCGCAGGCCGCCGTCGCAGTGGACCCCGAGGACCTGGAGCTTATCGCAGCAGTTGCTGCGGCCGCGTTTGCAGGCGAAGCACTCCTGGCAGTTGATGTACGGCTCGACCGCGCAGCGCTCGCCCGCCTTGACGTGGGTCACGCCGGGGCCGGTCTCGAGGACTTCGACGCCGAGCTCGTGGCCCGGGATGCGCGGATAGCTGTAGAAGGGCATCTTGCCGTGGAAGCCGGAGACGTCCGTGCCGCAGATGCCGACGCGATGCACGCGGACGAGGGCTTCCCCCGGCCCGGGCGTCTGGGGCTCCGGGATCTCGGCGGTCACATACGAGCCGGGCTTCTCCAGCCGGATGGCCTTCATGTCCGCACCGCGGCGGCCTTCTTCGCCTTGAGTCCGGCGACATGGCGGCCCAGATGCTTCTCGAGGCAGTCGAAGTAGGTCTCCTCCTCGCGGGCGAGCAGGTCGAAGATGCGCTGGCGGAAGCGCCAGCGGTCCCCGTCCTTCAGCGTGAGCACGGAGCCGTAGGTGACGTGGAGGACCTGGCGGCCGGCGTCCTCGTCGAGGTAGTGGCGTTCGAGTTCGGCGTCCTTGAGCTCCGCCGGCGCGGGCACGTCCTCGGGACGGCCGGAGATGAAGTACGTGGCGCTGTCGACGCCGAAGCGCTCGCGGGAGTAGTCGACGATCTCGCGGAAGAGGCCGGCGTCCTCGCGGGCGACGGCGCGCAGGGCCTCGAGCCAGCTGGTGCCGGCGGTCTTGAGATGGAAGTGCCCCTTCGTCGCGCGGGCGACGGCGGGGTAGATGGAGAACTTGTCGCTGCCGGAGTGGACGGAGATCTTGTAGCCGCCCATGGCGCGGGCGAGGGCCGCGTGGTCGGCGCAGGAGGCCGCGAACGCGTCGAGGTCGCCCTTGTAGTCGACGCCCTTCTCGAAGTCGCCGATGAAGCGCGGGGCAAGGCTGTCGAGGCGGCAGCCGCGGCCCTGGAGTTCGCGGACGATGAAGTGGTGCTCGGCGAGGGAGGTCGGCGTGCTGGTCTCGTCGCCGGAGACCTCGATCTCGCAGTCGCGGCCGCGGGTGGCCTTGCGGGCCGCCTTCTCGAGTTCGGCCCAGCGTTCGATGGCGCGGGCGTATTTGACGGCGGCCTCGCGCCAGGCGCGGCCCTCGAGGGTGAGCGAAAGGCCCCGGGCGGGTTCGAATGTTTTGCCCTCGTAGGTCTTTTCCCATTTCTTGACGCCGGGGATGCTCCGGTAGGCGGCCTCGAGTTCGGCGGCGCTCATCTGGCCGGCCTTGTCCTCGACGCAGTCGGCCGCGTCGAGCGTGAACATGACGAAGCCCGCGGCGGCGGTGAGGCGGATGTCCTCGGGGGTCTTGAGGTGGTCGGCGTCGGCGCCGAAGCCGGAGGTCCAGCCCGCCTGGAGGGCGCCGAAGACGGCGGCGTCCATGACCTCGTCGGCGCTGCGCTGGGTCCGGGTCATCTCGCGGATGGACTGCTGGGCGAGGACGGGGAAGAGGCCGCTGCGTCCGAGCGAGCGCAGGTGGCCGGGCGTGCCCAGGCCCGTGCGGTCGCCGAATCCGAAGCTGCCCTTGCCGCCGGACCCGCGCGCGCGCAGGAAGGGCAGGGCCTGCTTCAACACGGCGAGGGTTTCGTGGGAGCCGTTCAGCAGGAGCAGCGCGCTGCCGCCAGTCTCCAGCTTCCGGCCTTTCAGCGCGGCGCTCCATTTCGGCGGCTTGCCGGCGGGAAAGCCCAGGGCGATGCGGCGCTCGAGGCCTTGGCGGCCCGCGGCGATCCAGGCGCCCGGGATTTCCATCACGGATTCGGGGTACACGCGGGTCCAGCCGCTGCGTTGCTGCAGATCGGCGGCGAGGGTCTTCCGGCGGCGGCTGTCCATGCGAGGCTCCTTATTCAACGGTCCGAGCCTACCGCTTCGCGGGGTCCCTTGGGAATACGCTTTTGCGCAAAAGAATATCGTTATTTGACATGTCCTGCAGGTACACTCCAAGGCCTGTGGAGAAAACCCTGCAATTTCTGACATGAGGTCCCGCAGGCGAGCCCGTCCCCATGTGGCGCTGATCGTGGAATCCTCGATCGCGTACGGCCGGGGCCTGCTCCGGGGGATCGCGCGCTACCTGCGGGAGCACGGGCCCTGGTCCATCTTCCTGGAGCAGCGCGAGCTGGGGGCGGCGCTGCCGGACTGGATCCGCGCCTGGAAGGGGGACGGGATCCTCACGCGGACGGCGGACCCGCGGATCCTGCGGGCGGGGCTGCCGACGGTGGGCCTCTACGACCGGGGGCCGGACCGCCTGAAGCTGCCGATGATCCTCAACGACAACGAGGCGGTCGGCCGTCTGGCGGCGCGGCATCTGCTGGACCGCGGCTTCCGGCGCCTGGTCTATTTCGGGCCCGCCGGGGAATACTGGTCGGAGCTGCGCTGGCAGGGGGTGCGGGAGCTGTCGGCGGACGCGCAGCGGCACGTCTCCGTCCGCGGCCGCTGGGAGCTGCAGCAGGAGCGGCTGGCGGCGTGGCTGAGACGGCTGCCGCGCCCCTTCGGCCTGGTGGCGGCGAACGACATGCACGGGCTGCGGGCGCTGGACGCCTGCCGGCGGGCGGGGCTGGCGGTGCCGGAGGACGTGGCGGTGGTGGGGGTGGACGACGACGCCGAGCTCTGCGAACTCTCGGATCCGCCGCTGTCGAGCGTGCGGCTGAATCCGGAGCGGGCAGGCTTCGAGGCTGCGGCACTGCTGGACCGGCTGATGCAGGGCCGGAAGGCGCCGCGGGAAGCGACGCTCGTGGGACCGCTGGGCGTGACGTCGCGGCCGTCGACGGACATCCTGGCGATCGACGATCCCTCGGTGGCGCGGGCGATCCACGTGATCCGTCGGCGCGCCTTCGAGGGCATCAGCGTCGAGGAGTTGATGCGGGAGATTCCGCTCTCGCGCCGGGCGCTCGAGCACCGCTTCCGCCAGCGGCTGGGGCGGACGCCCAAGGAGGAGATCCAGCGCCTGCGGCTGGAGCGGGCCCGGGTCCTGCTCGCGGGCACGGACCTTCCCGTGGCGCGGATCGCCGAGCAGCTGGGCTTTCACCAGGCGGCCTATCTGAGCGCCGTCTTCCGGCGGGAGCTGGGGACCACGCCCGCCGCGTACCGGAAGCGTCAGCGTCCGCAGCGGGGCGCGCCGGACCTCGCTCCAGCCAGGTAGCTTTTCCCGCAAATTCATACCCGGAGGTAGCTTTCTACGCTAGTTGTGCCTTCCCTCGTCGGGGGAGCAGGCTGGCATGTCGCTTGCGTTCTGGCAGCCGGGATCGGGGTGCGCTTTTGATGGCGCGCCCCGGGACTTTGGGTATTATTGCGCGACCTCGGGATTGGGGAACTTTAGGGATCGATGGAGGAAGCTATGAGCAGCCGCAACGCGCGCCAGGAGGCGATCCGCGGGATCGCCGCGGTGCAGCCCGTGAAAGCCACGGTGGACATCTCGAAGACCTGCCTGACGGAACTGTACGGACAGAACGTGTTCAACCTGGCGCTCATGCGCAAGGTGCTTCCCAAGTCGGTCTACTCCTCCCTGCTCAAGACGATCGAGAAGGGCGAGAAGCTCGACAGCACGAACGCCGACGTCATCGCCGCCGCGATGAAGGAGTGGGCGGTCGCCAACGGCGCGACGCACTACACGCACTGGTTCCAGCCCATGACGGGCGCGACGGCCGAGAAGCACGACTCCTTCATGAACTACACGGCCGACGGCAAGGCCATCATGGAGTTCGCCGGCAAGGTGCTGATCCAGGGCGAGCCCGACGCGTCGAGCTTCCCCTCGGGCGGCCTGCGCGCGACGTTCGAGGCGCGCGGCTACACCGCGTGGGATCCGACGAGCCCCGCGTTCCTCATGGAGGGCGTGAGCGGCAAGACCCTGGTCATCCCCACGGCCTTCTGCGGCTGGAAGGGCGAGGCGCTCGATGAAAAGACGCCGCTGCTGCGCTCCGTGGACGCGGTCTCCGACGCCGCGGTCCGCCTGCTCAAGATCCTCGGCAAGACGGACGTGCACCGCGTCGCCACGACGATGGGCCCCGAGCAGGAATACTTCCTGATCGACCGCGAATTCTACCTCCAGCGCCCCGACCTCATCAGCGCGGGCCGCTCGCTCTTCGGCGCCAAGCCGCCGAAGGGGCAGGAGATGGAGGACCACTACTTCGGCGCCATCCGTCCGCGCATCCTGTCGTTCATGTGCGACGTGGAGCTGGAGGCCTTCAAGCTCGGCATCCCGCTGAAGACCCGCCACAACGAGGTCGCGCCCGCGCAGTTCGAGGTCGCGCCCATCTTCGAGGCGGTGAACGTCGCGGCCGACCACAACATGCTGGTCATGGACATCTACCGCGCCGTCGCGAACCGGCACGGCCTGCAGGCGCTCTTCCATGAGAAGCCCTTCGCCGGCGTGAACGGCTCGGGCAAGCACAACAACTGGTCGATGGCGACCGACCGCGGCGAGAACCTGCTCGAGCCCGGCCACACGCCCGAGGAGAACGCCCAGTTCCTGATCATCCTCGCCGCCATCATCCGGGCGGTGAATATCTGGGGCAAGCTGCTCCGCGTGGGCATCGCGACGCCCGGCAACGACCACCGCCTCGGCGCCAACGAGGCGCCCCCGGCGATCATCTCCGTCTACCTGGGCGACAAGCTCGCCGAGGTGGTCGAGAGCATCGTGAAGGGGTCCAAGAGCGACGGCCGCAAGGGCGGCACGCTGGACATCGGCTCCCAGGTCCTGCCCACGCTGCCCCGCGACGTCTCCGACCGCAACCGCACGTCGCCCTTCGCGTTCACCGGCAACAAGTTCGAGTTCCGCGCGGTCGGCTCCTCGCAGAACATCGCCCGCCCGAACACCTTCCTCAACGCCGCGGTGGCCGACTCGCTCGGCTTCGTCTCCGACGAGCTCGAGAAGAAGATGAAGGGCGGCAAGGACCTGCACGCCGCCATCAACGCGGTGGTGAAGGAGACCCTGTCCGCGAACCAGCGCGTCATCTGGAACGGCGACAACTACACGAAGGAATGGCACGCCGAGGCGGAGAAGCGCGGCCTTCCGAACCTGCGCAACACGGTGGACGCGGTCCAGGTCCTCGGCGACAAGGACGTCGCGAAGCTCCTCTCGAAGCTGGGGATCCTGTCCGAGGGCGAGGTCGAGTCCCGCCACGTGATCCTGCTCGAGAACTACGTCAAGACCATCAACATCGAGGCGCTCGTCACCAGCACGATGGCGCGCCAGCAGATCCTGCCCGTCTGCCTGGGCTACCAGAAGCAGCTGGCGGACACGGTGACGTCGTCCAAGGCGGCGGGCGTCAAGGCCCCGGCCGCGGCGGAGTCCGCGCTCAAGGAGGTCGCCGCGCTGAACGCGCAGCTCTCCGATGCGATCGACGCCCTCGACAAGGCCCGTGAGGCGGCGGACGGCCTGCACGGCGACCACGTCAAGGTCGCGAAGCACTACCGCGACAAGGTCTTCACGGCGATGGCCGGCGTCCGCCAGGCGGCGGACGCGCTGGAGCTGATCGTGGACGACGCGCTCTGGCCCCTGCCGAAGTACCGGGAGATGCTCTTCATCTATTAATCGCGGCTTATCCGGGCCCCCCCGCTTTCCGCCTGGAGAGCGGGGGGGCTTCTTTTTATACTCAGGTCCGATGCGGATCTGCGCGCTGCTGCTGCTCCTCGTTCCCGCGCCGGCGGCGCCCGAGCTGCGGGCCTGGCGGGGCTCGACGCCGGTGCTGGACGGCGTGCTCGGCCCGGGCGAGTACGACGACGCGGATTCGATCCGCGGATGCAAGGACTGGGTCCACACCTTCAGCCCCACGACGGACGATGCGGATCTCTCGGCCCGGGTCTGGGTGAAACACGACGGCGAGAACCTCTACTTCGCGTTCCGGGTGACGGACGACGTCCTTTACGGCATCGACACGGAGCGCTGGCTTCCGGACGAGAACGCGAAGGCGCACGAGCTGGGCCGGGAGGGGTTTCCCTGGTTCGGGGACGAGGTGGAGATCCTCCTCAACGCGCGGCCCACGGGGAAGGAGCCGGACGATCTGAACGCGCAGGGGGACGGCGCGAGCTGGCAGATGGTCTGCAACCTCACGAAGTCCCGGCTGGGCGGCACGGGGCAGGGGGGGCTCCTCGAGGGGGAGCCCCGCTCGAGCGCGGCGGCCTGGGACACGTACCAGAAATGGATCCGTTCGGGCGCGATGAAGGCGGCGGTCAAGGCCACGACGGACCCCAAAGGCTACGTGATCGAATGGATGATCCGGCCCGATCCCTGTCTCGAGGTGCGCCCGGGGGTCTTCTGGAATCCCGGGCTGGGGGAGACGCGGGTGGGGCTGAACGTGGCGGTGGGCGACCTGGACGAGAAGGCGAAGGGGCGGGGCAATTTCGGCAACTTTCACCACGAGGACTGGTGGAGCGGGCATCCCAAGAACCGCACCTGGCTGAACAACTTCGGCACCCTGATCCTCATGCCCGGCCGGCGCCCCTGACTGTTTGCCGGGTCAACGGTCGGCGCGGCGGACGGGGATTATTTTGGGGGAGGGGAGAAATATGGCGGGGGGTGGGGTTATATAGTCCGGCCCCGGGAAGGGTTCCGGGCTGGAGCGGGATAGAGTGAAGCATTCGATCGTCAGGCCCTTTCGTTTTTCAGCGGCGTTCTCCCTGCCGCTGGCGGGCCTCCTCCTCGCTGCGAACCCCCAGGCCGCCCCCCCTCCCGCGGCCGCCTCCACCCCCCAGGAGGAATACACCAAGACGATCCAGCCCCTCTTCGCCAAGTACTGCTACAAGTGCCACGGGCCCCAGCTCAAGCCCAAGGCCGACCTCAACATGACCAAGTTCTCCTCCGAGGCTTCCATCCGCGAGAACCGGAAGCTCTGGAAGGAGATCCTGACCAAGACCTACGTCCGCGAGATGCCTCCCGAGGATTTCCAGCCCCAGCCCACCCCCGCCGAACGCGAGACGATGACCAAGTTCATCGAGCTGGCCCTCGATCGGGTGGATCCCAACGCCCCCAAGAACCCCGGCCGCGTCGTCGCCCGCCGCCTCAACCGCGTCGAATACCGCAACACCGTGCGCGACCTCGTCGGCGTCGACTTCAACCCCGTGGGCGACTTCCCCGCGGACGACGTCGGCTACGGCTTCGACAACATCGGCGACGTCCTCTCCCTCCCGCCGCTCCTCATGGAGAAGTACATGGCGGCCTCGCGGAAGATCGCCGACCAGGCCGTGACGGGCAAGGACAAGGACAGGCTGATCTTCACCGCGAAGCCCGACGGCAAGCGCCCCAACCGGGACGTGGCGAAGGACGTGCTCGCGAAGCTGGGCATGCGCGCGTTCCGCCGCCTCATCCAGCCCGACGAGATGGACCGCCTGCTCAAGCTCTTCGACGCGGGCGAGAAGCTCGAGGGGGCGGACTTCGAGAAGTCCATGAAGCTCCCCCTGCGCGGCCTGCTCGTCTCGCCCTTCTTCCTCTTCCGCATCGAGCCCGAAGGCGTGGGCGCGGGGGACAACTATGCGCTCGGCCCCTGGGAACTGGCCACGCGCATGTCCTACTTCCTCTGGTCGAGCATGCCGGACGACGAGCTCTTCGAACTCGCGCGCAGCGGCAAGCTGGGCGCGCCCGCGACCCTCGACCAGCAGGTGGTCCGCATGCTGAAGGACCCGAAGGCGGTCGCGCTCTCCGAGGTCTTCGCCCCGCAGTGGCTGCAGGTGCGCCGCCTCGAGGACATGAAGTTCGACGCCGCGCGCTTCCCCGGCTGGAACGACGGCCTGCGGCGCGCCATGTTCCAGGAACTGGTGCTCTTCTTCGACGCGATCCGCACCGAGGACCTGAGCGTCCTGACGTTCATCGACTCGGACTTCACGTTCGTGGACGCCGCCCTCGCGCGGCACTACGGGATTTCCGCCGCCGGCTCCGGCTTCCAGCGCGTGAAGCTCACGGACCCCCGCCGCGGCGGGATCCTGACGCTGGGGGCCGTGCTCGCGGCGACGAGCGATCCCGACCGCACCAGCCTCGTGAAGCGCGGCAAATGGGTCCTCGAGACCGTGCTGGCGACCCCGCCGCCGCCGCCCATCCCCGACGCGGCGAACCTGAAGGAGGACCCCGAATCGCTGCGGCTGCCCCTGCGGCAGCGCATGGAGAAGCACCGGGCCGACCCCAACTGCGCGTCCTGCCACAAGCGGATGGATCCGCTCGGCTTCGGCTTCGAGAACTACGACGCGATCGGCGCTTGGCGGGACAACGACCAGGGCAAGCCCGTGGATTCCGCCGCCGAACTGCCCGACGGCCGGAAGTTCAAGGGCCCCGTCGAGCTCAAGGCGCTGCTCAAGGAAAAGAAGGCGGAGTTCATCGAGGGGTTCGCGGAGAAACTGCTCACCTTCGGGCTCGGCCGGGGCGTAGAACACTTCGACGGTCCCGCGGTGAAGCAGATCGTCGACGCGATGGCGAAGAAGAACTACAAGTTCTCGGCGCTGGTCGCCGAGATCGTGAAGAGCTATCCGTTCCAGTACCGTCAGAAGGACAGGGGCAAACGATGAACCGACCACTTTCACGCCGGACGATGCTGCGCGGCACGGGCGCCGCCATCGCGCTCCCGTTCCTGGAGGCGATGCTGCCCCGCACGCTGCTCGCCGCGCCCGCCGCGAAATCGGCCGTGCGCATGGGGTTCGTCTACATGCCCGTGGGCGCCAACATGGAGGCGTGGCGCCAGCCGAAGACCCCCGGCCTGCCCGAGACGATCCAGGCGCTCAAGCCCGTCGCCAGCCACGTCCTGCACATCACGGGCCTGACGCACAAGAACGCCGAGGGGCTCGGCGACGGCGCCGGCGACCACGCGCGCGACAGCGCGACGTTCCTCACGGGCGCGCATCCGAAGAAGACCGACGGCAAGGACATCCAGGCCGGCGTTTCCGCCGACCAGTACGCGGCCCTGCAGGTGGGGAGCGAGACGCGGCTGCCCTCCCTCGAGCTGGGCACGCAGGACGGCGCCCAGTCCGGAAACTGCGACTCCGGCTACAGCTGCGCGTACTCCTCGAACATCTCCTGGCGCACGCCCTCCAGCGCCATGGCCAAGGAGGTCAACCCCCGGAACCTCTTCATCCGCATGTTCGGGGATCCCAAGGCGCGCCAGAACGAGGCGGAACTCGCGCGCGAGGCCGTGATGGAGCGCTCGATCCTCGACATGGTGCTCGAGGACTCCAAGAGGCTGAAGGGCCGGATCGGGTTCACGGACCAGGCGAAGCTCGACGAATACCTCGAGGGCGTGCGCGCCATCGAGAAACAGGTCCAGGGGGCGGCGAAGCTCGCGGCGGCGGTGCCGCCCTCGCTCGAACTGCCCGCCGGCCGGCCGTCGGATCCCCAGCAGCACATCCGGATCATGTTCGACCTGCTCGCGGCGGCGTTCCAGACGGACACCACCCGCATCTTCACGTTCATGCTCGCCAACGCCGGCTCGAACCAGACCTTCCCCAACGTGGGGGTGAACGAGGGCCATCACACGCTCTCGCACCACGCGGGCGCGAAGGACAAGCTCGACAAGCTCAAGAAGATCGACATGTTCTACGCCCAGCAGCTCGGCTACTTCCTCGAGAAGCTGCACGCCGTCAAGGAGGAGAAGGGCACGCTGCTCGACAACTCCATGATCCTCTACGGCGGCGCGATCAGCGACCCCAACCGGCACAACCACGACGACCTGCCCATCCTGCTCTGCGGGAAGGGCGGCGGCTCGATCGCCAGCGGACGCTTCGCCAAGTTCCAGGGCCAGCCGCTCAACAACCTCTTCCTGTCGATGTTCGACCGGATGAAGGTGAAGGCGGTCCAGTTCGGCGATTCGACGAAGAGGCTCGCGATCTAGAGCTCGCGGGTTGAAGCCTCGGATTGCTCGCGTAGCAGGCAGCTGGTAGTTGGAAGCTATGCGAGGGCCGCCAGGCGGTCGCGCATGTCGCTCGTGGCGCGGTAGAAGATGCTCTTCACCGTTTCCGTGGGTCGCCCCAGCCCGCGGCCGATGTCCTGGAAGGATCTCGACTCGATCAGCCGCTGGATCACGATCGTCCGCGCGGGCTCGCTCAGCCCCTGCACCGCGCCCATGATGTGCCCCCAGGTCTCCTTGCGCGAATACTGCTGGCTGGGCCGGTCCATCGGCGACGCGTGGGTGTCGCCGCCGACGTCCTCCATCAGCACCAGGCGGTTGCGCTTCCGGCGCCGGAGATGGTTGATCGCCTCGTTGCGGGAGACGGTGACGAGCCAGACGGTGAATTTGCCCACCGCGGGGTTGAACAGGTGGATCTTGCGGAAGGCCTTGATGAAGATGTCCTGGATGAGGTCCTCGACCACGCCCAGGTCGCGCACCACCTCCCACACCGCGTGGGCGACGAGGCGCTTGTGGCGCTCGAGGATCTGGTCCCCCGCGGCCCGCTCGCCCGCCTTGAGGCGGACGATCAGCTCCAAGTCCGTGGGAACCCCCGGTTCCATCCCGCTCCGCACCTGTCCCTAACGGAGGCCGCCCGCGGATCTATCCCGTTTACTTCGTGTCCGCGGCCAGGCGCCGGGCGAGGAACTCCCGCAGGCGCGGGATCTTCGTGGCGGCGAGCAACTGGACCCCGGCGCTGCGGTCCTTCGCCACGACCGCCTCGAGGCCGTACCAGATCAGGAGGGGCAGGGCGTCGTCCGAGGCATCCTCCGCGCGGGCCGCGAGGGCCTTGCCGATCGGGAGGCGCTCCGCGACCGGCAGGCGCTGGAGGCCGGAGGCGAGGGCGAGCCGGACGGCGGGCGAGGGATCCGTCGCGGCGAGCGCGGCCAGACGCGCGAGGATCTCCGCCGGCGCCGCGCGATCCTCGAGGGTCAGCGTCACGGCCCAGGCGCGCAGATCCTCGTCGGGATTGCCGAGCGTCTCCAGGGCGAGCGTGTCGTTGAAGACACCGATGCCGTGCAGGGTCCAGAGGGCCTCGAGCGAGGCGCGCGGGGAGGCGAGCCGCTTCAGCCGGTCGAACAGCGCGGGAACGGTCCCTGCATCGAGTTTGCCGGCGGCGGCGCGCTCCTGCAGGATCCGCCGCGCGTGGCGGACGTACCACTGGTTCGCGTGGTCGTGGGCCTTGACCAGGTCCGCGTCCGGATCCGCCCCGAGGCGCGGCGCGCGCGGCTCCGGCTTGCCGTGGACGATCTTGTACAGGCGGCCGTTGGCCATGTCGGCCTTGTCGTAGTTGTGGCACTCGCCGGTGTCGGTCCAGTCGCTGACGAAGACGCCGCCGTCGGGCCCGTACTGGCAGTCCAGGCCGCGGAACCAGGTGTCGTGGCCGAGCAGGAAGTCCGGCAGGTGGCTCACGACGTAGCCCGAGCCCTTGCGCGCGAGGGCGTCGCGGCTCATGCGGTGGCCGTGCAGGTTGAGCGTGTAGAGGTTGCCGCGGTATTCCGCGGGCCAGTTGTCGCCCAGGTAGATCATCGCTCCCACATGGGCGTGGCCGCCGCCCGCGGCGGAATGCTTCTCGCCCCCGCGCGCGTCCGTCCAGGCGCCGCCCGCCCAGTGGATGTGGTCGGCGGGGCTGGGGATGAGCCCGTAGAGATTCGGCGCGGTCTTGTCCTCGCCGAACATGCGCTCGAAATGCCCGCCGGGGATCATGTGGAACGCGTGTTTGATCACGCAGTTGGTGATGAAGGTCTGGCCGCGCTCGTCCCAGTCGATGCCCCAGGGGTTCGTGGTCCCGTGCGCGACGGCCTCGAAGACGCGCCGCAGGGGATGGTAGCGCCAGACGCCGCAGTTGAGGGCGACCCGCTCCTCCGGGGGCGCGCCGGGCTTTCCGACGAGCGAGTTCGAAAGGATGCCGTTGAGGCCGTAGAGCCAGCCGTCGGGCCCCCACGCGGGCTTGTTGAGCACGTTGTGCTTGGCCTTGAGGTCCCAGCCGTCGAGCAGGATCTCCGCGGGGCCGTCCGGGACGTCGTCGCCGTTCCGGTCCGGCACGAAGAGCAGATACGGCACCGCGGTGAGCCAGACGCCGCCATGGCCCCAGGCGATGCCGGAGACGTTGGCGAGCTTCTCGTGGAAGACCTTCTTCGTGTCGAAGCGCCCGTCGCCGTTCGCGTCCTCGTAGATCGAGACGCGGTCGCGGCCCTCCCTGCCCGCCGGGAGCCAGTGGGGATAGGAGAAGTTCTCGACGACCCAGAGGCGGCCGCGGTCGTCGAACGTGAAGCCCATGGGCTGGACGAGGTCCGGCTCGCCCGCGAAGAGCGTGGCCGAGAAGCCCGGGGGGAGCGTCATGCGTTTGGGGGCTTCCTCCGCCGGGAAGGGGGCGGTCTGGGCGGCGAGCGCGAGCAGGATCGTCAGCATATGCGGACTTTACGCTTTCGGGGGAATTCGGGGGAAGGGATTCCGGAAACGCCGTTACATCGGCCTTCGTAAAGACACTGATTCTGTAACTTCGCATCGGGGTTGCGCTATGGGGAGCGGGGCGGAGATCCTCTTTTTTAAATCCAAGGGGGCCCAACGTGCCGCGTAAGGAAGAAAAGCCGTCGCTCGGTCGCCGCCTCACGGACTGGGCCATGGCCGCCGGGGCCCTGGTGCTCGTCGGCGGTCTCGTCACGGCGTTCCTGGTGGTCGGCATCTGGGGCCTGCACAAGTCGCTGTCGCGGAACGTGGACGAGAACCTCGTCGTCCGGGAGGGCGCGACCCCCAGGGCCGCCGCGAAGTCCGACAGCTCCGCCTTGGACGAACTCAAGAAGCCGCTGCCCCGGCCCGATCCCAAGAGCGTGGCGGCGACCCCGGCCGAAGCGCCGCGGCCCGCCGTCGCTGCGACCCCCGCGCCCGTCGCGAAGTCCGAGCCCAGGCGCGTGCCGGAAGGGCCGCCGTCCAAGGATCCGTCCCGCATGGACGCGGAGGGCTTCATCCGCTACTGGCTGGTCCTCGGGGCCATTCCCGCGGACAAGGAGATGAGCGGCGCCGTCGAGGTCGCCCGCGAGCAGATCCCGAACGAGGCCGCCCTGAAGCCGAAGGTGGACGAACGGGTGAAGGTGAAGGGGAAGGAGTATTCCTGGCAGCGCTACAAGAGCCCCGACTTCGCCGTCGACTTCCGGAAGGCCTGCGAGGGGCAGAAGGGGGACGACGTCACGGCCTACGCGGTGGCGTACCTGAGCTGCGAT
The DNA here is from genome assembly GCA_964619955.1 of uncultured Planctomycetales bacterium. Classification (GTDB taxonomy): domain Bacteria; phylum Planctomycetota; class MHYJ01; order MHYJ01; family JACPRB01; genus JACQFK01. The sequence continues at coordinate 61,589 of CAZUJF010000016.1, read as the reverse complement.
GAGGAGATGCCGAACCTCAAGCTGCTGCTCGGATCCAACGACCATTCCCGCGTCTACGTGAACGGGAAGAAGGTCTTCCAGCAGGACAAGTCCCGCACGATGGAGCGCGACCAGAACGTGGTCGAGGGCGTCACGCTGAAGAAGGGCCAGAACATCGTCGTGTTCAAGGTGGTCAACGAGCGGAACCTCTGGCAGGGCTGCCTGCGCTTCATGGACCGCAACGGCACGCCGATCCGCCACCTGCAGCTTTCCTCGGCCCCGCAGTAACGAGCGGAGCGAAAAACTGTTCCGGGCCCCGCGGCCGCCTGTCAGAATGCCGGCATGCAGGCTTTGCTCGACGAACTCTCCCTGGCCGTGAAGCGGATCTACCGCGAGGCGGTCGATCCCCTGGAGGCGAAGTTCGCCTTCCCCCCGCGTCCCGCGGAAGGCGAACTCGCCGGGCCGCCCACCGTGCTCTTCCTTGGCAACCACTCCTCGGGGAAGTCCACGTTCGTCAACTTCCTGCTCGGCACGCCCGTGCAGAAGACGGGGCTGGCGCCGACGGACGACGCGTTCACCGTCATTCAGTTCGGAGGCGGGGAGGAGGAGCGCGACGGCCAGGCGGTCACCTCGAATCCGACGCTGCCCTTCGGGGCGCTGCGCAGTTTCGGCCCGGAGTTCCTCTCCCACTTCCGCTTGAAGCTGCGCCCCTCCGCGCTGCTGCGCGACCTGACGCTGATCGATTCGCCGGGCATGATCGACGCCGCGCGCGAGGGGTCGGGCCGCGGCTACGACTTCACGGGCGTGGTCCGCTGGTTCGCGGAACGGGCGGACGTGGTCCTGGTCTTCTTCGATCCCGAGAAGCCGGGCACGACGGGCGAGACGCTGCAGGTCTTCACGGACGCGCTGCGCGGGCTGGACCACAAGCTGCTCATCGTGATGAACAAGATGGACCGCTTCGGCAGCCTGCAGGATTTCGCGCGGGCCTACGGGGCGCTCTGCTGGAACCTCGGCAAGGTGCTGCCGAAGAAGGATCTGCCGCACATCTTCACGACCTACGTGCCCGTGGAGGGCGCGGCGAGGCCGGAGCTGCCGGCGAAGGACTTCGAGACGGCGCGGGAGGAGCTGGTCCGCGAAATCAAGCGGGCGCCCGCGCGCCGGGTGGACAACCTGCTGACGCAGCTCGAGGATCATGCGCGGCGGCTCACGATGCACGCGCGGGTCATCACCGAGGCGGGCCGGCTGCTGCGGCGCTTTCGCTGGAAGCTGACGGGCATGACGGCGCTCCTGGTGCTGACCGGCGCGCTGGCGGGGACGGTGGCGTTGCAGTTCGGCGCCTCCGCGGGGCTGCTCTCGGCGATCTGGGGCGGCACGGTCCTGCTCGCGGCGGGCGCGGGCTTCCTGTCGCAGCAGCTCTCGCGCTCGCACGGCGAGCAGCTGGTGGCCGGGCTCGACGCGGTCTTCGAACGCGCCTACGCGCGGGAACTGCTGATCCGGGAGCGCGCGGACGATCTGCGCGCCGTCTGGATCAAGATCGAGGGACGGGTGCGGCAGGCCCTGGAGAAAGTGGGGGTCACGGTCTTTCCGCGCCTGGGCGGCGCGGAGCGGCGGCGACTCGAGGAGGCGCTGGACAAGGAGGTCCCGGCGCTGCGGGCCAAGCTGCACCGGGACCTGGGAACCTCGCGATGAACTACGCCGGGCGGGTGACGCTCGTGACGGGCGGGACCCAGGGGATCGGGGAGGGCTGCGTCCGGGTCTTCGCCGCCGCGGGCGCGACCGTGGTCTGCTGCGCGCGCGGGGAGGCGGCCGGCCGGGCGCTCGAGGCCGAGGTCGCGAAGCGCGGACCCGGGACGGCGCACTTCATGAAGTGCGACGTGTCCAGGACGGACGAGGTGAAACACGTCATCGACGAGACCGTGCGGCGCTTCGGACGGCTCGACTGCCTCATCAACAACGCGGGTTGGCATCCGCCGCACGCGCCGATCGACGCGTTCAGCGAAGCGGACTTCCGGTCGCTGTTCGAGCTCAACGTGCTGTCCGTGTTCACGGCGTGCAAACACGCGCTGCCGCATCTGAGGAAGACGAAGGGCAACATCATCAACCTGTCGAGCCTCGTGGGGCAGATGGGCCAGCTGCACGCGGTCACCTACGTGGCGACGAAGGGCGCGGTGACCGCGATGACGAAGGCGCTGGCGGTGGACGAGGCGGCGCACGACGTGCGCGTGAACAGCGTCTCGCCGGGCAACGTCTGGACGCCGCTCTGGGAGCAGGCGGTGGCGCAGGCTCCGGATCCCGCGAAGGCGCGCGCGGACGGCGATGCCGCGCAGGCGCTCGGCCGCATGGGCACGATCGAGGAGGCCGGGAAGCTCTGCCTCTTCCTTGCCGCCGAGGCGACGTTCACGACGGGAGTGGACCATGTCCTTTCAGGGGGCGCCGAGCTCGCGTACGGCCGCAAGACCCGAAAGAGCTGATTCATGAGCCGGGCGTTCATGAAGGAGGCGGAGCAGGCCGAGCCGCGCTGTCCCGGTTGCGGCGGGCTGGGCACCCCGGTCGCCGCGAAAACGCTGGAGGCGCAGCTGCCGGCGGACGCCCGGGCGACGCTGGGTGACGGGGTTTTCTACTGCGCCGGCTCCGACTGCGACACGGCGTATTTCAACGCCTGGGGCGGCGCCGTTCCGCGCGGACGGCTGAAGTCCTGCGCCTACCCCAAGGATCCGGGCGGGCTGCTCTGTCCCTGTTTCAGGATCAAGGCGGCGGACATCGTGGAGGACGCCCGCGCCGGGCGCAAGGAGCGCATCAAGGATCTGAAGGAGCGCGCGGGCGGTCCGGAGGCGCGCTGCCTCACGGCCTGCCCGGACGGCCAATCCTGCCTGCCGCTGGCGCTGCGGCTGTTCCGGGAGAACTTCACGCCTTGAGGCTCCGCTCGACCGCCTTGAACATCGCCTGGGTGCCTAGGCGGCCTTCGCCGGCCTTCTGATTGTCCGCGAAGAGCGCCTGCGCGAGCTTCGTCCCTTCGAGCGGCAACCCGAGGCGCGCGGCCGCGTCCTGCACGATCCTCAGGTCCTTCTGGATCAGGTCCACCATGAAGCCCGGGGCGAAGTCGCCCTTCGCGATGCGCGGGCCCAGCTTCTCCAGCGCCCAGGAGCCGCCCGCGCCCGGCGTGAGCGCCTCGACGACCAGCTCGGGGGCTATGCCCGAGCCGCGCGCCAGGTGCAGCGCCTCGCAGATGCCGACCATGTTCATCGCGCAGAGGATCTGGTTGCAGGCCTTCACCGTCTGGCCCGCCCCCTGCGGCCCGCAGTGCGTGATGCGTTTGCCGAGGACCTTGAAGACGTCGCGGGCGCGTTCGAGCGCCGCCGCCTCGCCGCCCACGAGGATCGAGAGCGTGCCTTCGCGCGCGCCGACGTCGCCGCCCGTCACGGGCGCGTCGAGGAAGGGGATCCCGCGCTTGCCGAGCTCCGCGCCCACGCGGCGCGCCGTCTCGGGGGCGATGGTGCTCATGTCGATGAAGAGCGCGCCCTTCGCCGCGCCGTGCACGGCCCCGTCGGCCCCCAGCAGCACCGCTTCGACGTCGGGGGAGTCCGTGACGATGGAGATGACGAGGTCCCGGCCCTGGGCCGCCTCCCGGGGCGTCGCGGCGTGGACGGCGCCGAGCTTCACGAGCGGCGCGGTCTTCGACGCCGTGCGGTTGCAGACGGCGACGGAATGGCCCGCCTCGACCAGGCGCTTCGCCATCGCGAAGCCCATGATGCCGAGGCCGAGGAAGCCGATGGACGCGGGCATGCGGGACCTCCGGATCAGAAGAGCAGCTTGAGGCCGCTCGGGACCAGGAACGGACACAGGTACGCGAAGATCATCACGATGACGCCGACGATCGCGGTGAGCGCGATGGAATGGATCATGACCTTCAGCAGGATGGGGCCCTCCTGCCCGACGAGGTTGGTGGCGGTGGCGGCGACGACGATCGATTGGGCGTCGACCATCTTGCCCATGACGCCGCCCGCGGAGTTGGCGGAGGCCATGAGGACGGGCGGCAGGCCGAGCTGCTCGGCGGTGATGCGCTGCAGGCTGCCGAAGAGCGCGTTGGAGGCGGTGTCGCTGCCGGTGAGCGCGACGCCCAGCCAGCCGAGGAAGGTGCCGAAGAAGGGGTAGAGGAAGCCCGTGTGGGTAAAGGCGAGGCCGAGGATGGCGTCCGCCCCGCTGTAGCGCGTGAGGAACGCGAGCCCGAGCATCGGGACGATGGCGAGCAGCGGGACCGTCATGCGTTTGCACGTCGAGACGAAGCTGCGTCCGAGGGCGCGCGCGGGCTGGCGGAGCAGCAGCGACGCGACGAGGCAGGCGAGCAGCACGCCCGTGCCGGTGGCCGTGAGCCATTTCAGTTCGTAGACGGCGGCCTCCGGTTTCTCGTGCGCCTCGACGGGCGGGACGCGCACGACCTGCTGGTCTAGGCCGGACACGGGCATTTTCAAATTGGCCCAGCCGTAGGCGTCGATCTTCTTGCCGTCCAGCTTCACGGCCTCGCGCAGCAGGCCCCAGCCGACGACGAAGACGAAGAGCACGAGGAAGGGGAGCCAGGCGCGGAAGACCTGTCCGCGGGTGTGGCGGGGGCCGCTGTCCGGGTCCGCCGCCGCGGCTTCCTCGGGGAAACGCCAGATGCGGGCCGGCTTCCAGCGCGAGAGGAAGAGCGCGGTCGCGAGCAGCGAGACGGCGCCCGCGATGATGTCCACGAGCCCGACGTTGACGAAGTTCCCCCAGAGGAGCTGCGTGACGGCGAAGGAGCCGCCGGACACGAGGATGGCGGGGAGCACCTCGCGGGTCTCCTTCCAGGTCGTCATGGAGCGGACGAGCCAGAGGGGGACGAGCAGCGACATGAAGGGGAGGATGCGGGCGTTCATCGCGCTGAGGTCCTCGAGGCGGAGCCCCGAGACCTTCTCGAGCATCAGGAGCGGCGTGCCGATGGAGCCCCAGGCGACGGGGGCGGTGTTGGCGATGAGGCAGAGGACGGCGGCGGGGAAGGCGCGGAAGCCGAGGCCGACGAGCAGGGCGGCCGAGATCGCGACCGGGGTGCCGAAGCCCGCGGCGCCCTCGAGGATGGCGCCGAAGGAGAACGCGATGAGGAGGACCTGGAGGCGGCGGTCCGCGGTGAGCCGCGCGATCGAGGCCTTCATGATCTCGAACTGGCCGGTGTCGACGGTGATCTGGAAGAGGAACATCGCGGTGAAGACAATCCAGCCGATGGGGAGGAGTCCGTTGGCGGCGCCGAGGGCGAAGGCGCGCAGGGCCATGCCCCAGGGCATGCCGATGAAGAGCACGGCGAGCAGGAAGGCGGCGATCGAGCCGATGAGGGCGGCGCGCGGGGCGGACTGGTGGAAGACGGTGAGCGCGAGCAGGAGCGCGACGACGGGCAGGGCGGCGACGAGGGCGGAGGGCAGCCAGGACCAGCCGTGCGGCTCGTAGACCTGCCGCCAGGCCGCATCGCCCGCGGCAATCAAGAGCGTCGGCATGAGAGGTTCGGCAATGTTAACAGGAGGGTCTGAGGAAGGGGCCCGAAACGCCGCACCGCTTCATTCGGAATCCACCACGGTGAAGGTGAGGGAGACGGTCCTGCCCCGGACGCCGTTCCCGTAGCTGCCGCTGAACGGCGTGACGCTGACCGTCTGGGTCCCCGGACGAGGAGTCCACACGGTGCCCTTCCGGCCGTTGTGCGGCACGAGGGTGTAGGGCCGGACCATTTCGGTGTTGAACTTCGCGCGTCCTTCCGCCGAGAAGCGCACGCTGCCGACCTTTGCCGGCCGGGTGTCCACCCGGAGGTTGATCCGTCGCGTGGGCAGGCGGGCGAGATCGATGACGGCGCCGTCCTTGAGGTCCTCGAAGCCCGGGATCGGCTCCCGGGGGGAGTCGTGCGTGATGAGGCTGAAGCGGGTCACCTCGGGGGGCGCCGCCGCGTCCGCCTCGACGCGGGAGATTTCGAACGCGGCCTCCGCCGCCGCGACGCTGTATTCGCACTCGCCGACGACGAGTTCCGCGCCGTCGGTCTCCCGCACGAGCCGGACGCTGCCCGTGCGCACTTCGAGCCGGGTGCCGTCCGCCGCGGCGGAGAGCTTGAGCCGGGTTCCGAGCACCACCGCGCGGGCGTCCGGGGCCGAGATCACGAGCGGGCGTCCCGGCGCCTGGGGCCGGACATCGGCCTCGAGCTCCCCTTCGCGCAGCTCGAAGCGCAGGGGGCCGGTCAGGATCAGCTCGGTGAACGGCTCCAGCCGGAGGCGGGCGATCCCGGTGATGTCGATCTCGACGGCCTTCGGCCCGCTGCGCAGACCGTCGCCCGCGCGCAAGGCGGAGCCGTCGGACAGCGGCGTTTCGGTACCGGCCCGTTTCAGCAGCGCGGGATCCGAAGCGGACGATTGCAGGACCACGCCGATCGGCGCCTCGCCGCGGACCACCGCGAGCAGCACGGCCAGCAGGGCGCCGGCCGCGAGCGACAGGATCACGAGCGCCCGCTTCCATCGCGGCGGCCGCCACTTGGGCGAGAGACCGCGGAGGCGTTCCAGCACCGCCGTCTCGGTCCGCGAATCCCGGTCATGGATCACGGCGGCGAGCACCGCGGCGGGCAGCGCCGCATCGTTTCGTCCGGCCCGGAGCGCGGCCTCGATCTCGATCAGCTCGAAGCAGCGGGCGGCGGTCGCCGGATCGCGGAGCAGGAGCTCGAGCTCGGCCTCCTCCGCGGAATCGAGCCCGGCGTCGGCCTGTTTCAGGACGAGTTCCTCGGCGCGGTTCATGATCCGGCGAGCCTCTTCTGGATGCAGTCGCGGAGCGAGAGGCGGACGCGGGTCAGGAGCTGGCGGGTGGCCTCGACGCTGCGGCCGAGCTCGGCCGAGATTTCGCCGAAGGGGCGGTTCTGTTCGTAGCGCATGGAGAGGGCGCGGGCGGCATCCCCGCCGACGTCCTTGCGGCAGAGCCGGAGCGCGTCGCCGACGGCGTCCTCGCGGCGTCCGGCCTCGGTCTCGTCGCGCCAGCGGCTCTCGAGCAGGGCCTGGTAGCCGTCGAGGCGGCGTCCCTCGCGGGACTTCGTGCGCAGCTCCATGCGGGCGAGGTTGCGGGCGATGGCCTTGATCCAGTGGGCGAAGTCGCCCCCCTTCCGGAAGCGGTCCAGATGCAGGTACGCATTGACGAAGGCCTGCTGGACGAGGTCTTCGGTGGAGCGGAGGTCCCGGAGGAGGGCGGCGACGACGACGCGCGCATCCTGCTGGTGGCGGCGGACGAGCTCGGCGAAGAGCTCGGTCTCCCCCGCCCGGATGCGGGCGACCAGGGCGTCGGTGTCCAGGTGCTCCATACCCTCCCACTATGCCGGGGGGCCCCCGGTTCAACGAGAAAAAATGCGGCGAAGCTGGTTCGTCCGGGCGGGCGGCAAGGGGATGCGGAGCATGAAGGGTATAATCCGACGAAGATTCCCCACGAGGGTGCAATCAAGCAGGCAAGCTGGGGTTATCCGGTCCTGGGATGCGCTTGGGAGTTTGCATCGGGATGGCATGACGATGACCACGTCCAGAGCGCCGCTAAGAAGGGTAGTTGTCATTCTCATTGCCTATATCGCCATCGACTTGGTGGCAGGGCCGATTCTGATGCTGGTCGGCCTGAACCCTCCGGTACGTGCGATTCCCGCAGTGTGGATTGCCCTTTCAATTTTACCGTTGGTCGCAGCGGTGCTGATTTTTCTTCGGTACGGCATATTTCAGCTTGAGCCCTCTCTACGAAGGAGGCTGATTGCAATTCATCTTCTCCTGATCGTGCTGGGCTTCGTAAACTTTTTCCTTTTCATGCACGCGGTGGTGAAAGGCTCGTAACCAGGGCCTCCCTGGGCTCAGCGAGGCAGTCGATATCGGGATCTTCAAGCCCACGGCTTGCGTCCGGGCCCCGGTCCGCAGCGTACTACTGAGCGATGCTGCTCCTTCTCGTTCTCCTGACGCAAGAGGCCTGGCCCTTCGATGCGGCGGAGGCCGCGCGACGGCAGGCCGAGACCGCCAAGACGCTGAACATCCCCGAGACGCTGAAGATCGGCTCGCTGAGCTTCCGGCTCATCCCCGCGGGGAAGTTCGAGCTGGGCAGTCCCGCGACCGAGTCGGGCCATGAAGGCGACGAGCGACTCCGGCCCGAGACGATCGCCGAAGCCTTCTACATGATGGAAACCCAGCTGACCGTGGAAGGGTATCGCGAGCTGATGAAGTCGGATTCGCCGGAGACGGCCGCCGACAGCGACCCAAAGCTGCCTGCCGCGCTCCCGTATCGCGACGTCATGGACAAGGTCCTTCCCGCGCTGGCCAAGGTTGCTCCGAAGGGCTGGAAGCCGATCCTTCCCGACCGGGCGCGGCTGGAGTATGCGGCGCGCGCCGGCGCCGCGACGATGAACCCGGGCGGCAACACGGAGGCGGACGCGGAGGCCTACGCCTGGGTCAAGGCGAACTCGGACAAGCGCATGCATCCGGTCGCGCAGAAGAAGCCGAACGCGTGGGGCCTCTACGACGTGATCGGCAACCGCTGGCACTGGGTCTGGGTCGGGGCCACGGGTGGCTACGGCGACCTGTCCACCGGCGACCATCTCGTCTACGGCGGCTCATACCACACGCCGGCGGGCGGCAACGGGGCGCGGCTGGCGAACATCATGATCAGCAAGCAGCCGGAGGGCGCCCGCTACGCGCTGATCCGCGAGGGCTCCGCGGTCCCGAAGGGCCATCCGGAGACCGCATCCCAGTAACGGAGACGAGCGCAGCCTCAGGACACTGACGGCCCCGTGACGCGGGCCCAGACCGCCCCAAGCCCGTGCTCGTCGATCTTGTTCATCAGCACCGAGCGGTCCCAGGCGTCCCCAAGTCCAACCAGCATGCGCTGGATGTCCCGTATGTGCTTCTCTGATCCGCCTTCCTGGAAATACTGCAGCTTCTTCAGGATCACGTATTCCGGCGGGGCGAACGTCACCGATTCGCCGTCCAGATCCTCCTTGCGGCACCGTGCCAAACCCCACTCCTGGAGCGGGTCCTTGCCCGCCAGGTAGATGTCCGCCTTGAAACCGGTCTGCTGATCAATCAGGTTGAAATGCCCCCGCCGGGTGCGGCTCAGCTCGACCAGGAGGACTTCCCTCGGAGGGCGGTAGAACTCCGCGTCGGGGAAGGCCGCCTCGAAGCGCGGCAGATCCGTTTCGGCGAGGGAGACGATGATGTCCACGTCGTTCGTCAGGCGGGGCTCGCCGTAGAACATCGCCGCGACGCTCCCGGCGACCATGTGCCGCACCCCCAGGCCCTGGAGCTTCCGGGTGAAGCGGAACACCGGATCAGGGGGAGGCACGGAGGAAGATCTCCCTGACTTCCAGCTGCACGCGCTCCTCGGTCCAGTCGGGATGCGCGCGGCGCAGGCCGGCCGCCTTCACGCGCTTCGCCGTCCAGTACAAGGCCGTTGCCGCGTCGAGCTTCTGGCGTCCCGTCATGCGGCGCAGCGCGGCGACGTATTCCGGCGTCAGTTCGGAACCCATGAATCCATTCTACGCCCGCGCCGGGACCCGCGCCAGCCGCGTGAGCGGGAGGGCGTAATGCCGGCCGCCGTTCGCGCTTATGGGGGCACAGGTTCAGGGAGACAGCACCCATGAAGCGCCCCGCGATGCTGCTGATGCAGCTGCTCTGCGCCCTGCCGCTCGCGGCCCAAGAGTCCTGGCGGCCGATCTGGAACGGGAAGGACCTCGACGGCTGGGAAACCTGGCTGGGGAAGCCGCACCCGAGCGTGGGTCTCGCCGAGGCGCCCGGGCTGCAGAAAGATCCGAAGGGCGTCTTCGGCGTCGTCGAGATGGACGGGCGGCCCGCCCTGCGCATCTCCGGCGAGATCTGGGGCGCGCTCACCACGAAGGAGGAGTTCGAGAACTACCAGTTCCGCGCGGAGTTCAAGTGGGGCTCGAAGAAGTGGCCGCCGCGGGAAAAGACCGTGCGCGACAACGGCCTGCTCTACCACTGCGTGGGTCCACACGGCGCGCAGAGCGGCTTCTGGATGAAGTCCTTCGAGATGCAGATCCAGGAGCGCGACTGCGGCGACTTCCACAGCCTCGTCGGGGCGCTCGTCGACGTCGAAGCCGTGCTGAAGGATCCCTCGAATCCCAAGAGCGATCTCGTCTACCGCCGCGGGGCGCCGCTGCAGCGCGGCGTGGCGCGGCGCATCCTCCGGGACGCGGACCACGAGCGGCCGGGCGAATGGAACGTCGTCGAATTCATCTGCGTCGGCCAGCAGAGCCTGCATGTGGTGAACGGCCGCGTCAACCTGGCCCTGTCGGGGCTTCGTCACAAGGTGGGCGGGAAGGAAGTCCCGCTGACGAAGGGGAAGATCCAGATCCAGTCCGAGAGCGCGGAGATCTACTGGCGGAACCTGGAGGTCCGGCCGCTGACGGAGATCCCGGCCGGCCTGATCGAATAAAGCTACTCGAGGGCTTTGCGCAGCCAGTCGCGGAGCCGGGTGCGCTCCGGCAGGTCGCGCAGGACCCAGGCGTCCGTGTGGTTCGGGAAGGGCAGCGCGACGAACGTGAAGTTCCCGGCGATCCCCGTCGCCTCCAGGTACTTCCGGGCGGGCTCGACCGAGCCTTCGTGGCTGATCCACTGCGGCCGGCCCTTGAGGCGTTCGAGACGCTGCTTCGCGCTGTCGGGGTCGTCCTTCGGCTGGCCCCAGCGGCGCACGCCGTCGTAATGGCTGTGGCAGATGATCGCGCGCCAGAGCCCCGACGTTTCGTCGTCGTGCAGGCCGAGGTAGTTGCCCGCGATCGCCCCACGCGAGAAGCCCGCGAGCACGAGCCGCTTCGGGTCGCCGCCGAAATCTTCGCAGACCTGGCGGATCGCGCGGCGGGCGTAGTCGAGCGTCGCCGGGACATCCCCCCACCAGGTCGTCTGGATCTTCTTCTGCGAGGGATCGACATAGGGAAGGCAGAGCCAGAGCATGCCCTTGCCCCCGGAGATGCCGTAGCCCAGGTTGCTGCCTTCGGGCGTCCCGTGCGAGACGTCGCCCAGCGCGTTGCGATAGCCGCCGTTGCCCGCGTATTCGACGAGCACGGGATACGTCCGCCCGGGCTGCCAGTCGGCCGGCAGATGGAGGGCGTGATACAGCTCCGTGGCCTCGTGGCCCGCGAGGCGTCGTTTGACGCGCCGGCCCGCGGCGGGCGCCTCGTCCGTCATCCGGGGCACGACGAGGTCGGCGGGGATCTCGAGGAGGTTCTTTCCGGAGTCCTGGACCGAAAGCAGGAGCAGCAGCGCGAACGGTCGGAGCATCTTCGGCCGTCCATTCAAGCATGGATCGGGCGGAGTTGGGAAGGCCGAACCCCCGGGTGCCCGCGCCGCCGCCGAACATGATATGGTTCACAGCGGGTATGAGATCTCTTCGCTCCCCCGCGACGGCGTGGCTTCTCGTGTGCGGGGGCTATGCGATCTGGGCGCTGACGGTCGGCTGGGGCCGTCCTCTGCTGGACCTCTATTCCTTCCGGCAGACACAGACGGCGATCACGGTCCGCGCCATGGTCGGCCAGCTGCCGCGTCTTGCGTATGAGACGCCGGTCCTGGGCGCGCCCTGGTCGATCCCGATGGAATTTCCCCTCTATCAATGGATCGTCGCGGTCCTGGTCACGATCTTCGGCACGGCCATCGACCAGACGGGCCGCCTGGTGAGCATCCTGTTCTTCCTGCTCTGTCTGATCCCCTGCCATTCCCTGCTTCGCAGCCTGGGCGTGGCGGCGGAGGGCCGCCTCCTCGCGCTCTGCCTGCTCCTCGTCAGCCCCTTCCATCTCTATTGGGCGCGTTGTTTTCTCATCGAATCCACCGCGCTGTTCCTGTGTCTTTCGTATGCGGCGCTCGGGCGGGCGCCGGGAGGCCCTGCCGGCCGCCCGCGCCTCATCGGGGCGGCCGTCTGCGGAGTGCTGGGGGCCTGCGTGAAGGTCACGACGCTGCCGCCGTTCGCAGCCCTGCTTCTGCTGTGCCGGGGAAGCGCATGGCTCGCGGACTGGAAGGGGAGGAAGGAGTCCCGGGTCCGGATCCGGATCCTCCTGGAAGGGGCCGTGCTTTTTGTCCCGCCCCTGCTCGCGGCGTCGCTCTGGACGGTCTTCACGGACGGCGTGAAATCGGAAAACGCGCTCGGCCGCTCGCTCACGTCGGCGGCCTTGTGGGACTGGAATTTCGGCACCTGGAGCCAGAAGCTGTCCTGGCAGGTCTGGGGACAGATCCTGGAACGCGGCCGGCTCGCCGTGGGCAGTCTGTTCGTGCTCGTCCTGTCGGGAGCCGTGGTCCTCGGCACCGGCCGCCGGCGCAAGGAATTCCTGGCCTGTCTGGGGCTCCATGTCCTCGCACCCGCGATCTTCACCAATCTCCACCACGAGCACGAATACTACGGGTTCGCAAACCAGGTCTTTCTGGTGGCGGGCGTGGCGTTCGCGCTGGAGGGGCTCGGGGAGTCGGAAGGTTCCTGGCGCCGCGCCCGGCTCCCGCTCTTCCTCGCCGTCACCGCCCTTATGGGATACCGATACTTCGAGGCCTACCACCCGGTCCAGTCGGCCGACTCGCAGGCCGGTCTGCTCCGGTTCAGCCGGGATCTCGGGCGCTCGACCGGTCCGGAGGATCTCCTGGTGATCATCGGCCACGACTGGTCCCCCGAGATCCCCTATTACGCGGGGCGCCGGGCCCTGATGATCCCGGACTGGAAGAGCGTGGCGCTGGAACGCTGGCCGGAGTATCTGCAAGGCTCCCGGGGGTGCCGGATCGGAGCCCTGGTCGTGTCCGCCTCCAGTCCCCACGCGTCGCAGCGGGAGACGATCCGGAAGCTGCGGATTCATGCCGGTTTGTCGGAAACGCCGCTGCTCCTGGACGGGCACCACGAGGTGTACGTGAAGTAGGGCGGGACGCTCAGGCGCCGGCGGCGCGCAGGAGGGCCTCGACGGCGGCCTGCTCGGATCCGGCGGCGGGGGCCTGGAGCCGGCGGCCGTAGCCCTGGAGGCCCAGCAGCCGTTCGAAGACCTCCGCCAGCGGATCCTGCGGAGCGGCGAAAAGCGCGGCATCCACGCCGCCGAAGCTGCGCAGGGCCAGCTCGAGCGCCTGGCCGGCCTCCGCGGCAAGCACGCGCATCGGATCGCCGGCGGCCTGCGCGAGCTCCGCGCGGAGCCGTTCCAGCGCGGCGGCATCCGGGTCGCTGAGCACGACGTGGGCGCCCTCGCGCACGAAGCGCAGGGCGGCGGCGCGGCCCAGCCCGCGCGCGGCGCCGCTGAACACGACGCAGCGGCCGTCGAGGTCCCGGGGGGCGGCGTGCAGGCGGGACAGTTCGGGGAACCAGTACTCGCATTCGAAGGAGCTGGCCTCCTCGAGGAAGCGGAACTGGTCCACGGTCTCGGCGAGTTCGATGACGCGCATGACCTGGCGGTATCCCTCGGCGGCGCTTTCGGCGGCGCGTTTGTGCGGGCCGGCGGCGACGAGTCCGATGCCCGGCAGCAGGAGGACGCGCGGCAGCGGATGGGCCGGATCCCCTCCGCGGCCGTGTTTCTTGAAGGACTGCCGCGTGTCGCTCTCGAAGAGCTCCACGCTCTGGCGGAGCCTGGAGAGGGCCTCCTCGCGCGGGAGCGAGGCGAGGGGCGCATCGACGTAGCAGGGCGTGCGGCCGCAGCGGAGGATGTGCTCGGGCGTGGCCATGCCGCGGCGGTGGATCTGTTTCGCCAGCTCGCTGTCGGCGAAGCGCCGGGCCTCCTCGGAGTCGTCGAGGTGCAGCACGACCGGCCTCGGCCGCCCCAGCAGGCCGCGCAGGGGCGGGAGGAGTTCGCGCGCGGCGTCGCGGCGCCGCGGCTCGTCGGCGGGCGCGTGACGCAGCTTCGCCAGGGGATTCTTCGAGGTCCGCATCCGCCGGAGGTAGTCCTCCGCCTGGCCGATCAGCCGGTGGAGCGTGTCGTAGGCCTCCTTGCAGGTGTCGCCCCAGACGACGAGGCCGTGTTTGCCCAGGACGAGGCCCTTGCAGTTCTGGAAGCCGTCCAGCGCCAGGAGCGCCTTCGCCAGGGGCAGGCCGGGACGCACGTAGCCGGTGTAGGCGACCTGCCCGCCCCAGACTTCGCGCGCGATCGCGTCCTTCTTGGTCGTGTCGGTGAGCGCGAGGGTCGGGAGGTCGTGGGTGTGGAGGATCCAGCGGAAGGGCAGCGCCGCGTGCAGGGGCGTCTCGAGGGTCGGCAGCGGCGCGGCGGGGTCGAGCCGGCAGGACGCGAGGAATTCGGCGAGCGCCTCGTCCGTCTGCGGCGGGCTCGATTTGAGGCCGGCCAGCCCGTCGCTGCGCAGCGCCGTGAAACCGGCGCGGGTGATGCCCTGCAGCGTGGTGCCCGCGGCCTTCACCCAGAGGAGGTCCGCGTCCTTCCCGGCCTGCTTGAGGGACACGTTGCCGCCGCCGCTCTGGGCGAGCGCGGGGTCGAGTCCGAGCAACCCGGCCGCATAGGCCAGGAGCTCGAGCTCGTCCGGGAGCCCGTTCGCGACGGTGTCGTTCCAGCGGTATTCCACGCTCGTTCCCTGCGGGAAATGTATAGCCGATCGAAGGCCCCTCCGGGGGTGGAATCGTGAAGAGATCCCGCGGGAGTGTACAATGGGCCCGAGATGGGTGACGCTCCGGAGTCGCGGGTCCACGCGAAAGACAAGGATTTCACCCTGCTGGTGCGCAAGCGGGGCGCCTACCAGGTCCTGACGCCGGTGGGCCGCTACACCGACTCGCTGCTGGCGCTGCTCGCCGCCGAGTTCATGGACAAGCCGGACTTCATCGCGATCGACCTCTCCCGGCTGGACGCGGTCACGCTCCCGCTGATCCGGGCGCTGAAGGAGCACTCGGCCACCCTGGACCCGCTCTCGGGGCGCGTGGTCTTCGTGAGCCCGCCGGACCGGATCCGGGCGCTGCTGAAGCTGATCGACCGCGAGATGCGCATCACGATCACGCTGTCGGATTCCGAGCTCGAGGGCAGCGCGGCCGAGGTGAACGAGCGGCTCCGGAAGGGTCATGAACGCGTGGTCCTGGTGCGCACGATGCTCGAGACGCATCCCTGCTGGCAGCTCTCGGATCCGGACGGGCGCTGGCTCTGCCCCTTCTGCGTGACGCTGCGGGACGACGTGCGCTTTCTGGCGCGCGGCTCGCCGACCCAGACGGTGGTGGACCGGGCGTCGTACCATCTGGGCAGCGGCTGCAGCACGTATCAGGACGGCATGGCGGACGGCTGGCCGTTCGAGGTCCTGGAGCGCGTGCTGACCACCGGCGTGTCGCCCCGGAAGGCGGGCCTGCTGCTTCCCGGGGAGACGGCGCTGCGGGCGGCCCCCGGCGCCGCCGCGCCGCGCCCCCTGGACACGCGCCGCCGCCACCTGCTGGCGCAGGCCCCGCCGGACATGCCCGGCATCGAGGCGGCCCTGTACTATCGTTCGGCGCCGCGGCTCACCGGGGACTTCTACGATTTCATCCGCCTGGGCCAGGAGCGCTGGGCCGTGGTGATGGGCGGGCTCGCGCCGCACGGCGTGGAGCCCGGCGTGCTCATGGGTCTGGCGCGGAAGGTGCTGCGCATCCGCCTGAGGGAGGGGGCCGACCTGGCGGCCGCCCTGGCGAAGGCCAACGACGACCTCTGCGAGGAGCTGGAGCAGGAGAGCGTGGTGACGGCGGTCGTGGCGGTGCTGGATGCGGCGGCGCGGCGGGTGGAGCTGGCGCGCGCGGGCCACGTCCCGCCCTTCCTGCTGCGCGCGGCCGGCGGGTCGGTGGAGCGTCTCGAGACGCCGGGGCCGCTGCTCGGCCTGGTGCCGTCGGCCGCCTTCGACGAGGGCATCCGCCCGGCGTCGCACACCCTCGCCCCCGGGGACCTGCTCTTCCTGCACGGCTGCGGGCTGGAAGGCCAGCGCGACGCCGCGGGCGAGCGCTTCGGCGCGGACCGCATCGCCGGCATCCTCCGCGGCCAGGCGGGCCAGGACGCCGGGCAGACGCTCAGCGCGGTGATGGTGGAGACCGAGCAGTTCCGCGCCCAGCCGGAGCCGGAGGAGGACCTGACGGCGCTTGCGATTCGCTTCCGTTGAACCCGGGGCGGCGGAACCCGACAGAACCCGAAGCGGCGCTTTGCATCCGGCCCCCGGCGGGGTAGAATCCCCTGTTCATGCCGAGCCCGCAAACCCCGCACGACACCGTGGCCCGGACCGCCGAGTTCGAGATCACCTCGCACGTCCGCGGCCCCTGGACGGTGGTCGTGCTCCGCGGCCGCTTCACCGACGAGGTGCTCAACATCCTCCAGCGGCAGGTCTTCCTCCAGCTCAAGCCGGTCGCGCTGGATCTGAGCGCGCTGTCGGGGCTGGTGATGTCCCTGGCGCGGGCGATCTTCTACCAGTCCCAGGCGCTGAAGGCGCAGGGCCACGCGCTGGCGCTCGTGAACCCGCCCGACTCGCTGCGCGGGTTCTTCAAGCTGCTGGGCACCGCGAAGCTGCCCATGCTGCTGTCGGAGACGCAGCTGCCCGCGAAGCCCGCCGACGTGGAGCAGGCGGCGGACAAGCTCGACCGCGAACTCTCCCACATCCGCCGCGAAATGGAATCCAACCAGCTCTGGCAGATGACCGACCGGGAGTTCTGCTGGCTCTGCCCGTTCTGCGGGGAGTTCCGCGACGAGGTCCGCATGGCCTCCCGCGCCTCGATCGCGCAGCCCGCGGTGGAGAAGGTCTGGCGGCACATCCAGTTCGAATGCCGCAGCTACATCCCCCTGAATCCGCGCTTCAAGACGAAGGCGGAGCTCGAGGCGAAGATCCGGGACGTCAACCAGGCCAAGCTCTCCGTCTCGGTCGTCCGCGTCGAGCAGCTCCAGACGCAGGTGAGCAAGCTCGAGGAGAAGGCCCAGTGGGCCACCAACATCGAGAAGGGCGTGAAGATCGCGGCGTCGCGGCAGCGCAAGCTGCTCCCCGCCAAGGCGCCCGTGGTCCCCGGCTGCGAGATCGCCTACAGCTACCGTCCCGCCGAGGAGGTCTCCGGGGACTTCTTCGATTTCGTCGAGATGGGGCAGGGGCGCGTGGGGCTGGTCATCGGGGACGTCTCGGGCCACGGCATCGAGGCGGGCATCCTGATGGGCATGACGAAGAAGGTCCTGAGCATCCGTCTCACGGACCTGAACGATCCGATCGCCGCGGTGAAGAAGACGAACGCCGACATCGTCAAGGACATGGACCGCTCCAGCTTCGTGACCGTGGCGGCGATGGTCTTCGATCCGGCCACGAAGAAGGTGACGAGCGCGCGCGCGGGGCACAACCCGCCGCTGCTCTGGAGCCCCTCGCGCAAGCTGCTGCACAAGTTCGAGGCGGGAGGACTGATGATCGGCATGGCGCAGCCGGCGATCTTCGACGCGCAGCTGACGCCCGAGGTCGTCGACGTCCTGCCCGGCGACGTCCTGGTGCTCTACACGGACGGCATCGAGGAGGGCAAGAACGCCGCCGGGGAGGAGTTCGGCCTTGGCCGCATGGTGCCGGTGCTGCAGGCCGAGTCCGCCAAGCCGCCCGCCTACCTGCTGGGGGCGCTCTTCTACGAGTTCGACCGCTTCTCCGGCGGGGTGACGCAGGAGGACGACCTGACCGCCCTGTGCATCAAGTTCAAGTGAGCCCCCGGGTCACGCCGCGCTGGGCCACGGCGCTCCTCGCGGGCGCCGCGGTGGCCCTGGGCCTGCTCCTCCTCCGGCCGACCCCGCCGCTCCGGCTGCTCGAGCTCAAGACGCGCGACCTGCGCATGCGCTGGACGCTGCCCGCGGAGGCCTCGCATCCCGAGGTCGCGCTGCTCATGGTCACCGACGAGTCGATCGCGTGGGTCGAGGAGGAGAGCAAGCGCGCCTGGCCGTGGCCGCGGGACCTCATCGCGGAGCTCTTCAAGGCGTGCACGCTGGGGCAGGCGCGCGGGGTGCTCTTCGACTTCTTCACGCTGGTGGACAAGGACCATTTCGGGACGGAGCCGGCGCTCGCGGCGGTCCTGAAATCCGCCCCGCCCGCGTGGCTCGCCACGCCGTTCCTCCCCCAGCGCTCGGCCACGGCGGACGCCCGGCCGGATCTCGACGCGCTGCTGCAGCGCTTCGAGCTGAAGGCCGACCTGGACGGCAGCGTGGACATCCCCGAGCGCCACGCCTCGGCGCTGCTGCCGCAGCCGGAGATCGCGGCGGTCGTCGCGGGGCTCTGCGACGTGGCGACGCCGCGGGACGTGGACGGCGTGATCCGCGGCTACCGGCTGCTGACGCGCTTCCGGGGCCGCTGGTATCCGTCGATGGCGCTGGCCGCGCTGCTCGCGCGCGAGAAGACGCGGGAGGTCCGGGTCCGCGACGGGGTGCTGACGGTCGGGCGGGTCTCGGTCCCGGTGGAGCGGGACGGCACCCTGCGCATCCGCTTCTACGGCCCGACGCAGGCGCTGACGGCCTCCGCGGTGATCAGCGGCGTCTGGGACATCGAGGAGAAGGGGACGTCGAAGCAGTTCGATCCCGCGAGGCTGAAGGACCGCCTGGTCGTCATCGGCACCACGGCGGCGGGCCTCTTCGACCTGCGGGTGACGCCGGTCGTGGAGACGATGGCCGGCGCGGAGATCCACGCCACCGTGCTGCGGAACCTGCTGGAGGGGCGGCGGCTGCGGGAGTCCGGCGCGGGATCGATGCTGCTCGTCGCGGGCCTGGCGATCCTGTCCGCGCTGCTGACCCGGTACAGCACGGCGGCCCTGGGGGGCGCGGCCTGCGCCGTCCTCTTCGTCGCGCTGGGCGCGGGGTCCACGGCCCTCTTCGCGGCGGGCTGGATCGTCGACCTGGTCGCCCCGGCGGCCGCGCTGGTGCTGGCGTATGCGGCGACGAGCGCGCTGAATTTCCTCGCCGAGGGCCGGCAGCGGCTGCGGGTGAAGCGGGAGTTCTCGCGCTACCTCTCCCCGAAGGTGGTGGAGAAGATCCTGCGCCAGCCCGACGCGCTCAAACTGGCGGGCGAGCGCAAGGAGATGAGCATCTTCTTCATGGACTTCGCCGGGTTCACCGCGATGTCCGAGAAGCTCGATCCCGCGGAGCTGGTCACGCTGATCAGCGAATACCACAACGAGGCGGCGGAGGAGATCTTCAAGACCGAGGGGACGGTCGACAAGTACATCGGCGACGCGATCATGGCGTTCTGGAACGACCCGATGGACCAGCCGGACCATGCGCTGCGGGCCTGCCTCTCGGCGATCGGCGCGCAGAAGCGCCTGGTGGAGATGGCGCGGAAGATGCGGGAGCGCGGCCTGCCGGCGATGAGCGCGCGCATCGGCATCAACACGGGGATCGCGACCGTCGGCAACATGGGCGCGAAGGGCCAGGTGAACTACACGGTGATCGGGGACGAGGTGAACCTGTCCTCGCGGCTCGAGGGGGTGAACAAGGAGTTCGGCACGGCGATCATCGTGAGCGAACCCTCCTACCTGCCGGCGAAGGACCGCGTCGAGGTCCGCGAACTGGCCCTCATCAAGGTGAAGGGCAAGAAGCTGCCGGTGAAGATCTACGAGCTGCTGGGTCTGAAGGGGGAGGTCGACGCCGCGCGGCTGGAGCGGGGGGCGCGGTTCGAAGGGGCGCTGCTGGAGCTGCGGGCCCGGCGCTTCCAGGAGGCCTGGCAGACGTTCACGTCGCTCGCGCAGCAGGGGGACGCCGCCTCCGGGGTCTATGCGGGGATCTGCGAGCGGTACCTCGCGGAGCCGCCGCCCCCGGACTGGGACGGGTCCTACCAGATGGATCACAAGTAGAGGAATGGAGAATGAGGAATAGGGAATCCTGACGGGCCGCGGAGCCCCCTTTCGGGGAAACGCCGCCCGCCGGGATTCCTTATTCTTCATTCCCTATTCTCCTCTTGGTTGACACCCGCCTTCCGGGGCCCGTAGAATCGGCCGTCTTCAGGGAGGGTCCGGGATGAGCTGCTTCAGCGTTTTCGTGTTCGTCCTCGGCGTCTTGAACGCCGAGGAGAAGGAGGCGCCGGGCCCGCGCACCGTGCACACCCGCGGGGCGTACTGCAGCAAGCCGCACACGTCGCGCGGCTTCATCGCGGAGGCGAAGATCGGCGAGGTCGTCGAAGTGATCGCCTTCGAGGGCCTCTTCGCGAAGGTCAAACACGCCGCGGGCGAGGCCTACATCTCCCGGAGCTCGCTCGTGAAGCCCGAGGAGTACCAAAAGGGGCCGGCGAACGAAGAACAGATGATGGCCATGAAGGCCCAGGGCTACGAGGCCGGCCGCTTCGACCCGGAGACGGAGAACGAACGGCGCCGGCAGAACCCCAACCTGGCCCCCGGCTACGAGGCGGTGATCGCTTTCGAGAAGCGGCAGTCCTGGACGGCCGACCGGAAGAAGCTGTCCGAGGAGCTGCTCGCCTTCCAGAAAGAGGGCGGACTTGCCGAGTTTTCCAACGTCAAGAAGTAGGGAAACCTCATGAACCGAACGCTCGCTCTTCCGGTCCTGCTGGTCTGCGCCGCGCTGGGCGCCTGCTCCGCGAAGGAGCTCTCGCCGAGCCAGGAGTACTACGTCGGCCGCAGCGTCTCCGCGGGCGCCATGTTCGACGCCTCCGGGCAGCTGAAGGGGCTGTACAAGGACGAGGTCCTCGAGCGCTACGTGCAACTCGTCGGGCTGACGGTCGCGATGGATTCCGACCGCCCCGAGCTCTTCAAGGGCTACCAGTTCGGCGTTCTTAATTCCGACGACGTGAACGCCTTCGCGACGCCCGGCGGCTTCGTCTTCGTGACGACGGGGGCGCTCAAGCAGATGGAGTCGGAGGACGAGCTGGCCGGCGTGCTCGGCCACGAGATCGCCCACATCAACCTGCGGCATCCCGAGGATCACGCCAACCGGGCGGCCACGCAGGCCGGGACCATGGACGCGCTCAACAAGAGCGCGTCCTTCATGGGGTGGCTGCTCTCCCTCTTCGGCTACGGCCGGGAGGTCGCGATGGTCTCCTCGCTGGCGCAGGGGCTGGGCGGCGTGGTCGACGGCTTCCTGAAGGAAGTCATGGTCAACGGCTACGGCCGCGACTCGGAACTCGCGGCGGACGGGCTCTCGGTGCGGGTCCTCTGCCGGGACGGGGTCCGTTACGACCCGCGGGCGCTGAAGGCGTTCATCAGCCGGCTCCCCAAGAAGGAGCGCGGGGCGTGGTCCACCCATCCCGGGCTGGACGGCCGCCTCGAGGCCATCGAGCAGGAAATCGCGAAACAGACCGGGGCGGTTCCGGCGACGGACCCCGCCCGCACGGTTCGATTCAAGAAACACGTCGCCGGACTCAAGGGCGGCCAATAGCGGAGAATCGTTTATGAAAAAGCATGCGTGGGCGTCCCTGGTGCTGCTGGCGGGGTGCATGGGCGAGTCCGTCACGCCCCCCGCGGAATTCGAGCCCGAAGCCGGCGACGAGGGCACGGAGCTGATCCTCGATCCCGCGAAGCTCTCGAATCCGACGGCCGAGCTCGGCACGGACAAGACGCGGCCCATCGCGAAAACGATCGAATGGCTGCCGATCGGCACCGAGCAGGGCGTCACGTTCAACGGCGAGGCGGTCGTGGTCGACCGCATCACGCGGGACGACGCGAACGGCCTCTACGGCGTGCAGATCCGGCTGAAGAACAGGACGAAGGACCGCCAGAAGCTCCAGTGGCTCGTGCGTTTCTACACCCGCACGGGCGGCCAGATCATGGGCTACGCGGGCGGCCTGGGCGCCGGGGAGCGCTGGCAGGGCGCGGTCGTCGAGCCCTACGGCAGCGTCACGGTGTCGGACTTCGCGCGCAGCAACGGTGCGGAGGGCTTCCGGCTCTTCGTGAAGGGCGCGGGCGGTGCGGGCGACGGCACGGCCGACGTCGTCAAGCCCAAGGACGAGTAGTTAGTTCGGTCCGCGCAGTCGGCGGAACTCGTCGGCGAATTTCGAGTCCGGGAACTTCTCCAGGAACGCGTCGCATTCCTTCCGCTTCACGTCCGCCTGCGTCGCGACCCGCACGCGGTTTCTCCGGAAATCGCGCTCGACCTCCTCGTCCGTGAGCAGCGCCCCCGCCACGCCCGCGGTGAGGAACGTGGCGAGCGTGCCGGCGAGCATGGCGCGCAGGCCGAGGCGGGCGAGGTCCGCGCGGCGCGAGGGCGCCATCGCCGAGATGCCGCCGATCTGGACGGCGATCGATCCGAAGTTGGCGAAGCCGCAGAACGCGTAGGTGGCGATGACGTACGCACGCGGGCTGACCTGCGACTTCATCAGCTCCAGGTAGGCCATGAACTCGTTGACGACCATGCGGGTGCCGAGCATCGAGCCGATCGCGCCGCAGTCCTCCCACGGGATCCCCATGAGCCAGGCTACGGGCGCGAAGGCCCAGCCGAAGATCCGCTGCAGCGTGAGCGGGGTCGGGGTTCCCGGGACGACGAGGCCGTGCAGCCAGCCGAGCAGGCCGTTGAGCAGGGCGATGAGCGAGACGAAGGCGAGGAGCATCGCGATGATGCTGAGGACGAGTTTCATGCCGTCCCCGGCGCCCGTGCAGACGGCGTCGAAGACGTTCACGCTGTCCTTCTCCGGCTTCAGCGTGAGGATGCCCGCGGTGGGGGAGTTCTCGGTCTCGGGCAGGAAGAGCTTGGCGGCGACGAGGGTGGCGGGGGCGGACATGAAGCTGGCGGCGACGAGGTGGCCGGCGTCGATGCCGAAGCTGACGTAGGCGGCCAGGACGCCGCCGGCGATGGAGGCGAAGCCGCCGACCATGACCGCGTGCAGTTCGGAGAGGGTCATCGTGGCGATGTAGGGCTTCACGACGAGCGGGGCCTCGGTCTGGCCGACGAAGATGTTCGCGGCGGTGGAGAGGGTTTCGGAGCCGCTGGTGCCGAGCGTGCGCTGCATGGCCCGGGAGAGGGCGGAGACGACGGCCTGGAGGATGCCGAAGTGGTAGAGCAGCGAGGTGAGGGCGGAGAAGAAGACCACCGTCATGAGGATGTCGATGAGGAAGACGGGGGGCTGGTCCTTCTGGTACATCCAGCCCCAGATGAAGCGGGCGCCGTCGTCGGTGAATTTGATGAGCCGCGTGAAGAGGGCGCCGATGCCGTCGAAGAGGGCGTAGCCGGGCGGGGTCTTGAGGATGAGGAGGGCGAAGGCGAACTGGAGGCCCATCCCCCAGGCGACGAGGCGCCAGCGGATCGCGCGGCGGTTGGTCGAAGCGGCCCAGGCGATCCCGAGGAAGACGGGGATGCCCAGGAGGCTGATGAGCTGCTGCATGGGGATAGTTCAGCAGAAGGGCGGGGTCCTGACAACGAACCATTGCATTGGTGGAGGAGGGGGCATTCAATGGCTCGAATGGGGTTGAAGGTGCTCGCGGGTCTGCTGGCGCTGGCGCTCTTCGGGGCGCTCTTCGCGCTGCGCTCCAGCATCGCCGAGTCGGAACGGCTCCGCCTGCAGCTGTCGCGGATCGAGCGGGTGAAGACGGCCGCTCCCGTCGTCGCGGATCCCGTGCCCGCAGTGCCCGCTCCGGCGCCGGCCCCCGGCGATCCGGCGCTGCGCGAGCGGGTGGCCGTGCTGGAGCGCGAGCTGGCGGAGGCCCGGACGCCGGCCGCGCCGGCCCCGGTCCCGATCGATCGCGCCCCCGTGCTGAAAGCGCGCATCCTCGACACGGCGCTGACGCCGGGCCAGCGGCTGGCGGCGTTGCGGACGCTGCGCTTCTCCGCGCCGCTCGAGCGCACGGCGGAGGTGGTGGAGAGTATGCTGCTGCTGATGGAGGCGTCAGCGGACGCCGAGGTGCGGGCGGACATCTGCCGCCAGCTCGACAAGGTCACGGACCCGCGCTTTCAGGCCGCGTTGCTCTTCCGGGTCCAGCGCGATCCTTCGCCGAAGGTGCGCGAAGAAGCGGCGGAGTCGCTGGGTCCGCTGGCCGGGGATCCCGCGGTGAAGCTGGCGCTGGAGCAGGCGGCGGCCGGGGATGCGGACGAGGCCGTGAGGCGCCAGGCGGAGCGAAGTCTGAAGAGCCGGCGGTAGCTGGAAGCGGGTAGTTGGTAGCTACGGAGGACCTGGGACGCGTTCCAGTCTCGGGGGGATCTCGTCCACGAGACGCAGGCCCGAGTCGACTCCCGTGATCTCCTGGATGGCCCACGCAGCGGCCTCTCGTACGTCGAGTACGGGGTCTGATGAGAGCTCTTTCAGAAGTTCCAGCGTCTTCGGATCGGGCCGCCGCCCGAGCGCGAGCGCTGCCGCCCGGCGAACTTTTCCGTCCGCGTGGGACAAGAATCTGGTGATCGTTTCCTGGGCTTGGGGTGAGGCGGAACGGCCCAGAGCATCAAGGACGAGACAACGAAGTTCAGGGTCCTCCGCGGCCCAGAGTAGCGTGTCCAGACCGGGTTCTCCCAGTCCAACGAGGGCCTTGGCTGCATCTCGCCCCAGAACTTGCCAGTAGGCATCCCAATACCATCTGCGGGATCGGCCCAGGAGATCCAGCAGCACCTCGGGTTTGGAGGCACCTTCGAACAGATCGGCGATCCCCGTCGCGTGCTGCCCGTGCTGGTCATTCGTGGGGCGGAGTGAGGCAAATTCTCGGAGCCTTGGAAGTACCGCCGGGTCGCCACACTGCGCGATCTGCCAGAGGATTCCCAGTTTTCCCTCCGGAGGGGCCCCCTGCCCAAGCGAATGGAAGACTTCCCAGAGGGCAGGAATAGCAGCGCGGGAGCAGGTCTTGGCTGCAAGCTGGAGGGCCCAAGTACGGACCTGTCTTGAGGTCGTGGACCGGATCAACTCAGGCAGCCGCTTCGGTTCGGGAGGGGCCGGCAGTCGGGCGAACCACAGCAGAGCTGCTTCGAGAAGCTTCCCATCACTATGCTCCACAACTTCAAGAAGCTCCGGGGCTTCCAGATGCGTCAGCAGCCAGGAGGGAGGCGTCTCCGGTGGTCCCTGCGCGTGAATCCTCATGGCCACCTGTCCGGCCCGTTGAGGATTGATCAGCTTGAGGTTGTGGAGTGCGCTCGAACGATGTTGAGCCGAGCGGCTGGGATCCAGGGCCCAGACTTCCAGCAGTGGCGCCAAATCGACGTCCTTGCTGTCAGGGCGGTAGGAGATGAAGGGGGAGCGGTTGAACGCCTTCATGACCTGTTCCGCGTCGGCCCGGCCGTTCCGCCGCAGGCCTTCCAGGCTCCAGACTTCGGTACCGCTTTCCAGATCTTTCCGGCAAACCTCGATTGCCCGTGGGTCGTCCAGGTGCGACAAGACCCTGAGGGCGACTGTGCGGAGGTTCTTGTCGGTGCTTGTCGCGAGCGTGAGCAGGCGGTTTGTGGACGGCGGGGAGAGCCGGAGCCCCTGCTCCGGCAGACAATGCCACAACATGGCCTGGACTGCTGCATCCCTCTTTGTTCCCAGTCGCTGCACCAAGAGTTCGATCTCAGCTGCTGCCAGGGGCTTCTTCTGGAACGCGGAAAGATCAACAGAAGGTTCGTCCGGCAGGTCGGCGAGCACCCTGATCGCTGGAGTCGATCCGAGGCGGCACAGCGCGTTCACGGCACGGCTTCCGGAATTTCCAACGCCGTCGCATTTTACGATCGCCGCCAGCTCGGTGATCGCTTCCTCAGCCCCCTGATGGATCAGGGCATTCAATGCCTGATAACGCCTCTGCGGATCCCGATCGAAGATCAATTTCTTGAGGGGTCCCAGCGTCTCCTTCAAGCGGGCCGGCAGGGGACGTGATTTTGCATCGAATCCCTCGGGATCCAGGAGTCTGACGGCGATGTCCCGGACTTCGTCGTCCGGATCCTCGAACAGGGGAATTGTCGCACGAACGATCTCCGGGTCGTCCGAGTAGTACGCCAAGGTCCAGACGGCACGGCGGCGGACCATCGGGTAGGGGCTGCGGAGTCCCGCCTTCAACAGCGGGATTGCCTCGCGTCCGTAGTCCAGCAGGAGCTTCCGTTCCAGCCAGAAGTAGGGTCCCGGGGCGTTGAGGAGATCCTGAATGCCGGGAGAGCCGGTGGTTCTGAATGCTCTCATGAGTTTGAGATAGGCACGCCAGGCTTCCGGAGCGTCCGCATGAGGAAGCAATTCTCCCAGGGTATTAATGGCCGAGATGCGTTGTTGGGCGAAGTGGTCTTTGATCGGGGGCGTGGGGTCCTGAACCTGCATTCGAGTCGACCACAGGCCCAGCCCCATGGCCGTGAGGAGCAGGCTCGGAAATACAATCCGGAGCACACCTCCGCGGCCGAATCGAAAGACGAGTGCCGGAACCGCATACGTGACGGCGAGGCTTCGGGTCAGCAGGAGGAGGATCGCCGCAGTCCCGGCCCGGAACGGGGGCATGAAATGGAGGAAGGTTCCTCCCAGCGCGTCGAGCAATCCGACCGCGAGAAACACGCGAAGCCCAAGCGCTGCGGGGCGGCCGTTGTCGGGATCCGTACCGCATAGCTTTCCGAACCCCCAAGCGGCACCCGCCCAGGCTCCGAGGATCAGGGCTATCCCCGCCGCCCCGAAGATCCAGCGGTGATACCAGAGGACCTTCAGGTCCCAGAGCAGATCCTCCCGGGTGATGGGCGTGTTGAGCTCGCCTCCATGCAGCAGCCGCATGAGCCAAAGACCTCCGGTGAGGAGGACCAGCCGCCAGGCCAGCGTTCCCAGTCGCCGCACGGGAAGAGCGACCGGCGATTGCGTCACAACCCCGAGGAGAGCAAAGCGGATGCCAGTCTTTTGCTTCTAGGAGGCCCTCTTGGGCGGCTTGAGGCCAAGAATTGTGAACGATTTGCGGCTTGCGGTGAACGGGATCGCGTCGGGATGGCTGCCCAGCTACGAGCTACCGGATGCCGGCTACCGCCTTCCTACGGCGTCGAGACGCCCAGCTTCTTCCGGAGCGCCTCGGTGTTGCGGTAGTAGATCGTCTTCACGGTGTCGACCGGCTGCTTGAGCAGCTTGGCGATCTGGTCGAAGGGCTTCGATTCCAGGATGCGCTTGATGAGGATGGTCCGGGCCGGCTCGGGCAGCTGGTGGATCGCCTCGATGACCTTGCCCCAGGTCTCCTTCTTCGAGGCCTGCTGGCTGGGACGGTCGATGGGGGAGAAACCGCCGTCGGGCGCGGTGTCGTCCAGCGACACGTGCCGCGAGCGCTTCATGCGCCGCAGATGGTTGATCGCCTCGTTGCGCGAAACCGTCGTGAGCCACACGGTGAACTTGCCCTGCGCGGGATCGTAGAGGTGGATCTTCCGGAAGATCTTCATGAAGATCTCCTGGATCAGATCCTCGACGGCCGCGAGGTCCCGGACGACCTCGTAGACGGCCCGCGCGACCAGGCGGTTGTGGCGCTGGATGAGGACGTCGCCGGCCTTCCGGTCGCCCTTCTTGAGCAGTTCCACCTGCTGCTCGTCCGTGAGGATCGGCACGCTGCGGGTCGCCATGAATGAATTCTACTCCGCGCCGCCGCCGGAGGCCAAGAAGACTTTCGTGAAGTCGCGCTTCCCGCCTTCGCCCCCTTGGGGTGGGCTACGGCGGGCTTCGCCCGTGAATCAGCGTTTCGGGCGGGGCGCTTCATGGAGACGGCAGCGTCCGCCGGTCGCCGCGGCGATCTCGGCGAGCAGGCGCCGGTTGTCGGCGGGGTTTTTCTCGCCCGGGATCTCGACCGTGTGGATCTGGATCCGCTGGAAGCGGTTGCGCCGCCGCAGTTCCTCGAGGATCTCCGCCGTGGCGACGAGCGCGCCCTTGGAGGCCCCGCCGTCGGAGTAGAGGAAGATCGTGTCGGCGTCCGGATCCGCGAGCGCGAGTTCGAGTCCGTCGTAGAGGTTGGTCCAGCCCCGGGCCTCGAGGCCGTTCACGAAGCGTTCGGCGTCCGCCTTCGCGGCGGGCGAGGCCGGCCGCAGCAGCAGCCGTCCGCCCCAGGTCTTCTTGTCGCGGTCCACGTAGTCGCCGTCCTCGTTGCAGCCCAGGCCGAGGATGCCGAAGCGGGCGGAGGCGGGCAGGGCGCGCAGGGTCGCGATCATGCCCTGCTTGGCGGCGTCGAGCTTGCTGCCCGCGCCGCCGGGGGCGGGTTCGCGCATGGAGCCCGAGAGGTCGAGCACGAAGAGGGCGCGGGTGGACGTGATCGGGATGTCGAAGAACGCGGCGGCCCGGGTCTGGGGGGCGCTCAAAGCGGCGGCCCCGGGCGTGCCTGAGGGGATGAAGGTCTCGCGGTTCACGGCCCACCAGTCGCGCCAGGGACGGGGCTCGGGGCCGAGGTCCTTGCCGGAGATCGACTCGAGCCGCCGCTGGACCTCGGTCTGAAGCCGGCTTTCCTCCTTGTCCATCCGCGCGATGAGCCAGCCGACCGCGTCGCGCGAGCGGGGGAGGGAGGCGATCGCGGCCGAGCGCACGCGCCAGTCGCGGTCGGCGAGCAGCGCCTCCAGGACGGCGGGGTCGCCCAGCGCCGCGGCGCGCTCCGCGGCGATCTGGCGGAGCGGCGTTTGCGAATCTTTGGCGGCGGCCGGCAGCAGAGCGAGCGCTTCGGCGGGAGCCAGGGCCTCGAAGGCGTGGGCGCGGACGATGGGGTCGGGGTCCCGCCGCGCCAGTTCCGCGAGCTTCGCCGCGGCCGCCGGGCCTTTCAGCGCCTTCGCGGCCTCGCTGCGGACGCGGGCGTCGGGGTCCGAGAGGCGTTCGACGACGGCGTCCTCCAGGTCCTTCCCCGCGACCCGGCAGGCGTGAAGGCGGGCGAGGGGGGAGGGCGATTTGAAGGCGCGGAGGAGGAGGTCCGGGTGGTTCCGGAGGGCCTCGGCGCTTCGGAGGCGGATCCGGAGCTGGGGGTCTCCGAGCAGGGGGAGCAGGCGGGCGAGCTGGCCGGGATTGTTCGCCCGGTAAACGGTCTCGAGGGCTTTCAGGCGCCGGGAGGAGTCGGGGTGGGCGAGATCGGCCAGGGGGTCGCCCTGGAGCTGGAGGCAGGCGAGCAGCAGCAGCATGTCGGGTCTCCTAAAGGTTCCTCTCTACGAGGAGTGGGGAAAGCGCCGATCTACTCGACAGGAAATCGACGCGGGGGATTCGGATGCTTCGAATTGTGCTGGCGGGCGGTTCGGCGGATCACGGGGAGACGCGGTATTCGAAAGCGGCGCGGGACTTCGGCCGCCGGGTGGCGGAGGCGGGCTGGGTGCTGCGGACGGGGGGCGGGGCGGGCCACTCCATCATGGGGGCGGCTTCGGACGGGGCCCTGGAGGCGGGCGGCCGGGTGGAGGGGGTGATCCTCCGGAAATTCTGGAAGCAGCGGCACCGGGGGCTGCATTCGATGCACGCGTACCACACGTTCGCGCTGCGCAAGGCGGGGCTCTTCAGCGGCGGGGCGGCGACGGTGGTCTTCCCCGGGGGCTACGGGACGCTGGACGAGCTGGGGGACATCCTGGTCCTGCGGCAGACCGGCTTTCTCCGGCAGCCGATCGTGCTGGTGAACCTCTTCGGCTACTTCGACGCGCTGCTGGCCTGGGACCGTCATGCGGGCCGGGAGGGCTTCCTCTACGGGCGCCGCTTCTTCAAGGTGGCCCGCAGCAGCGCGGGCGCCGTCCGGCAGCTCCGGGTCCTGCTTCATGAAGATTTATAAATTATAATTTACAAATCACCTTCAGGGCCGGCCCGGGACCCGTCGATAGTGGACATGCCGGCTCGGAGTCGGCCTATCTCCACGGCCCGGAAGGGCGGGGACGGGCGTCCGGGACGGCCACGGCCCTCTTGTGGGGCCTGCGCCCAGGCCGATGGGCCGGGGGCGGCGAGCCGGAAGGCTCGGATGTAAGCCGTAGGGCAAGGCTTGGGGCGGCCCCGCCGGGGGCCCCTCACGGCCGGTCGCAGGTGGGACCGTGCCGGAGCCACCCGAACCGGCGAGCCCGCGTCGGCGGGCCGCAGTTGTAGTGCCCGGATGCGGTCGACGCCGGGAAGGTGCCGGCGCCCCTGTGTGGGGGCGCCCCAAGCAGTTGGGCAAGTTTTTTTGGAGGGAACGACATGGTGAAGTTGTCAGGATCCTTGAAGGGGATCTCGGCGGGGGCGGCGCTGGCGCTGTGCCTCGTCGCGACGGCCGCCGTCGCGCAGGACCGTCCGGTGACGAGCCGGCAGGACCGCGCCGACACCGTCAAGATCAACGTCAGCGGCCGTCTGGGCATGGATTATCTGCAGCGCTCGGACTCGATGACGTCGATCGGGGACTCGGCTGCGACCGCGCCCGGCGCGGGCGATCACAGCGACAGCGAAAACACGATCGAGGGTGAGTTCGGAATCCGCTTCGATGTGGACCTGACCGACAAGGTCTCCGTCCAGATCGAGGTCGGCCGCAGCCGCATCGAAGAGAGCGGCGACGGGAACAACCAGTTCACCGGCCTGGGCGCTTCGGGGGTCATCCTCCGCGAAGCCCACCTCATGATCAACGAGGTGTTCTCCCCCGCGGTCAAGGCCCAGCTGGGCATCTCGACCTGGAACTTCGACGTGCGCGGCCGGGGCAACGCGTTTGCCTTCGACCCCCGTCACTCCCAGGTCTTCGGGCGTGCGTGGAGCACCTCGGAGGACACCATCGGCGCGGCCAACACCTTCGGCGGACGGGCCGATGACGCGGGCGAGCTCTTTCCGCTGGGCACGGTCCTGACCTACGCGAAGGACGCCCTGCAGCTCGACCTGGTCCTGCTTCCGGTCATCGCCGAAGCGGGCAACGTTTCCCAGGACGAGGCGATGTACGCCATCGACCTCTGGTACAACCTGGATTCGGTCGGCAAAGGCAGCCGGATCGGCATGATCCTGGCCCTCAACTCGTTCGGCACGGGCCCCGGCGGGGCGACGTTCGACGACGAGACCAAGGTCATCACGGTCGGTTTCGGCGGCACGCTGAAGTTCGCCAACGGGCTTGAGTTGTACGGCGAAGCCTACTTCCAGACCGGCAAGGCCGGCCAGCAGGTCGGCGGCTCGGGTGAGGAGACCGTCTCCGCCCGGGGCCGCGCGGGTCAGATCGGCATCGAGTACCGCCTGCCCGACAACGCCAACAACATCTGGTTCGGCGCCAAGATCACCTATCTCTCCGGCGACAACGACACCAGCACCGACGGAGACGACCGGGTGGACACGTTCATGTCCTATGAGAACGTCCGCGACACGCTGATCATGGAGGACCAGTATTTCGGGTTCGACCTGGACAGCAACTACACCGCCCTGAAGTTCATGGGCGGCGTGTCGTTCTCGGTCGGCTCCGGCAAGAACAACCTGGAGCTGTCCTTCGTCCTGGCCTTCTTCAAGGCGACGGAAGACTACAACGACGCCGCGCTCCAGGAGAAGGAAGACGGGCTCGGCAACGAGTTCGACATCAAGATGGCCTACCACCTGAACAAGCAGGTGGACCTGATGCTGAACCTGGGCTACCTGGGTTCCTCCGACATCCTCGAGGACGCCACGGGCGGCACCTCCAGCAACGATTCGGATGATACGGCCTACCTGATCTCGGCCGGCTTCGACGTGCGCTTCTAGCGCCAAGCTGCTCTTTCAGGGGCCCCGTTCCGAAAGGGACGGGGCCCCTTTTTTATTTGCCCCCAGCCCCCCTAGAACGCTAGATTATCGGACATGCCGTCCCCCTTGGCGGGGGATGGAGAGACTGGATAGGAGGGGGTATGAGAAGGCAGTTCGGCGTCACTTCCCTGGCGGCCCTTCTGGCTTTGGCCCTTCCCTTGAGCGCCCAGGAGGGAGCGCAGGGGACCAACCGGCCGGTGAGCACGTCCCAGGAACGCGGGGATACCGTCCGGATCATCATCACCGGCAAGCTGGAGCTGGATTACGTCTACCGCGCGGCCCAGGTCACCGCGTTCACGGACAGCTTCTCGAATCCGACCGGCGCGGGGGCCGTCCCGGGCTCGGAAGGCGAGGACACGTTCGAAGGCGAGTGGGCGGTGCGCTTCACCGCGGAACTCTCCAACAAGGTGACCGTGATCGTCGAGGTCGGCACGCTGCGCGTGGACGGGAGCCCGTCCGCCACGGGCACCGGCGGCGACCAGGACGGCATCCGCCGCTACGGCACCTCGGAATCGGTGCCCATCGACCTGCGGGATGCCCAGATGATCATTCATGACCTGTTTCTGGAAGGGCTGGAGCTGGTGGGGGGCACCCCGGGCTGGTCGTTCAACCCCCGCGGCCAGGGGGGCTCGATGGCCTTCGACCCGCGCCGCTCCCAGACGGTGACCCGCAATCTGGACAGCGACGGCACGTTCACCCTGCGGGACAACGGCGACGCCCGCCTGGCCGAGGCCGCGTTCGTGGACGAGCTGCTGCCCGTGGGCGCGGTGTTGACGTACAACCGGGCCTCCATCCAGGTGGACCTGGTGTTGCTGCCCGCGGTGATCGAAGGGGGGGCCACCGGCGACGGCGAGGCTATGTACGCCCTGGACGTCCTCTACAAGCTGGACGCCCTTGGCAAGGGCAGTCAGTTCGGGATCATCATCGCCCTCTTCCAGGCGGATACCAATGCGGCGGGCGTCCCGGTGTCGGAGTCCGACGCTGAAATCTGGACGTTCGGCACGGGCGGCACGCTGAAGCTGGCGGACGGCGCTTTCGAGGTCTTCGCGGAGGGCTACCTGCAGCGCGGAGTGGCCGGGTACCTGGCGGGCAGTGGCCAGACCATCTATGCCAAAGGCAGCGCGTACACCCTCGGCGTCCAGTACAACTACACCGTCGGCAATCCGATGCCGATCTGGATCGGGGCGAGCTTCACCAGCTTCTCGGGGGAGCGTGACGAGGATCCGGGCGATCATACGGCCGAGCGCTTCGCCGGCTACGAGAGCCTGAACGACCTCCTGGTCATGGAGGATTCCTATTACGGCTTCGACTGGGACTCCAACTACCAGGCGTTCAAGATCTGGCTGGGCACCCGGGTCAGCACGGCCCGCAAGGACGATCTGGAGCTCAACGCCATCCTCGGGGTGCTCGAGGCCACCGAAAAGGTCCTCACTCCGGGCGGCGACACCAACGACGAGCTCGGCTACGAGATCGACTTCCGCATCCGCTGGCATCTGAGCAAGCAGGCCGTCCTGCATGCGTCCCTCGGCCTGCTCTTCGGCAACGAGATCCTCAAGGAGAGCATGCTTCCGGACGTGAACCCGGACGCGAGCGCGAACACCCAGGTCTTCGTCCTGGGCATGGACCTGAACTTCTAATCCAGGCCTGTTCCGGAAGGGGCGGGGGTCCGCAAGGGCCTTCGCCCCTTCTCTTTCCGACACGAATCCAGACGGTCTGGATTCGTGTCGGGGGGGGGGCGGCTCCCGCACGGACCGTTTTTTCTGGCGTCCCCCCCGCGATTCCTCTACCTTCGGCCCCATGCTGTTTCTGGGCGCGCTGCTCCTCCTCCAGGCCCCGCCCGCGCCCGCTCAGGACCGGCCCGCCGCGGCCCGCGTCACCGTCAGCGGCCGCATCGAACCCCGCTACCTGTACCGCGAAGGCACGGTCAACGCCGCCGGCGGGGCGCTCAACGGCCTGGCCGCCCCCGACGCGTCGTCCACCAACGCCTGGACGGGCCGCTTCGCCCTCCGGCTCGATGCCGAGGTGGAGGACGACGTCAGCGGCGTGCTCGAACTCGAGAACCGCAGCTTCGACGAAGGCGTCAACCGGCCGCTCTCCAGCGAGCCGGAGGAGGACGCGGTCAACATCAAGCTCGGCTACATCGAAGTGCGGCGTTTCCTGGCCGACGCGCTCGACTGGCGGGTCGGCATCCAGCGCTTCCAGTACCGCAATCGCCCCCATGACGAGGCGTTCTTCCTGGACTTGGGCGAATCGGAGGGCTTCTTCGAGGGATTTGCGCCCGTCTCCGGTCAGATGCGGGCCACGACGGACCGGGATATCCGGGAGGCCGCGGGCTTCCGGGCTTTCTGGACGCCCTTCGAGGCCATGACGGTCCAGGCCTTCTGGGCGCTCCACGGGGAGTTCGGGGACACGGGGGAGGACGAATCCGTCTACGGGCTCGTCGTCAATTCGCTGCTCTCCGAACGCGCGGCCGCCTGGCTGCTCTTCACGGTTTTTTCCGGCGGGGATCCGGACCTCGGATCCGTCGGCACGCTGGGGGCCGGGTACGACGGGTACTTCTTCGAGAACCGGGACCTGGAGGTCTTCGTGGAGATCTACGGGCAGCGGGGCCCCCTGCAGGAGGATCCCCGCAGGGTGCGCAAGGAGGCCTACGCCGGCCAGGCGGGCCTGCGCTGGACGGCCTCCAAAGTCTGGATCGAAGGTGCCTTCGCGGTGCGTTCCGGCGACCGCCATGTCAGCGACACCCGCGACCAGGGGTTCCAGTCCTGCGAGAACGAGAACCGCTTCCTGATCCTCGAATCGGCGGAGTTCGGGCTCGACATCGACACGAACGTGCAGGTCGTCCGGGCCGGGATCGGGGCGGGGCCCTTCGAGGTCTCGGGGCGTCCATTGCGCCTGAGGCTCGACGTGGGCCGTTTCAGCGCCCCGGCCGCGGTCCGCTCGGCGGCGGGTGCCGCCTACCGTTCCGGGGACTGGGGGATCGAGAGCGATCTCAGCGCGACCTGGGCTTACAACGCCTCGTTCCAGATGTGGCTCAAGGGGGCCTGGCTGGCGGACTCGGATCTGCTGGCCGAACTCAGCGGCGGCCGCGACCAGGCGCGCTCCGTCCTCTTCGGCGCCGACCTGAGGTTTTGAGCCTATTTTCAGCCGTTCGGATTATTTCCTTCAAGGCACCCATATGGGCCGCCGAAAACATAGATGCAACCCATTTAACCCCTCTCCTATCTATGGACCCCCGCAAGGGGGTCCATGCTTTTGCACCCCGACCGTTCGGCGCCCGAACGCTCAGCGCAGCAGCCGCGCGGCGCGGCGCAGGTCGTCCGGCGTGGTGACCTTGAAGTTCAGCGGATCCGAGGGCACGATCCAGACCGCGCCGCCGTTCCGCTCGACGAGCTGGACGTCGTCGGTCGCGTCCGCATCGCCGTTCTTGCGGTAGGCCGCCTCGATCACCGGGCGGCGGAAGCCCTGCGGGGTCTGCGCATGCCAGACGCGGGCGCGGTCCGGCGTGGAGACCACCCGCCCCCGGGCGTCGGCGATCTTGATCGTGTCCACCGCGGGCGCCGCCAGGACCGCCGCACCGTGCGCGGCGGCGGAGGCCGCCAGGGCCCGGATGCAGGCCTTGCTGACCAGGGGCCGGGCGGCGTCGTGGACGAGCACGAGGGGGGCGGAGGTGGCGGCGAGGCCGAGGCGGACCGAGTCCTGCCGCCGGGCCCCGCCGGGAACGAGGGCTTTGACTTTCAGCCGCTTGAGGACCGGGCCGTACTTGGAGCGGACCCGGTCTATCCATTCCGCGGGCAGGACGAGGGCGACTTCCCGGACGAAGGGCAGGGCGGCGAAGGTCCTCAGGGAGTGCAGGAAGAGGGGGCTGCCGGCCAGCGGGACGAGGGCCTTGGGGAGGGCGTAGCCCAGGCGGCGGCCTTCGCCGGCCGCCGCGAGGATGACACCCGTCCCGGGGAGCTTCATAAGCGCGGCATTATAGCGGGGGAGCCCGTCCTTGACACCCGTTCCGAACTTGCAGTATCCTTCCGCCTTAAATGAAGGTGAAATTCTGGGGGGTCCGGGGGTCCATCCCCTGTCCCGGTCCCGCCACGCAGAAGTACGGCGGGAACACCTCCTGCGTCCAGGTCCTGGGCGGCACGGAGGTGGTCATCCTGGACGCCGGCACGGGCATCCGGGAGCTGGGGCTCCAGCTGATGGCGGCCAAGAAGCCCGTCCGGGTCCACATGCTGATCACCCACACGCACTGGGACCACATCCAGGGCTTCCCCTTCTTCACGCCGATCTACGTCCCCGGCAACGAGCTGTTCATCTACGGCCCCCGGGCGCTCGAGAAGTCGCTCGAGGAGGCCCTGATGTTCCAGATGCAGTACAGCTATTTCCCCGTGCGGGGAGTCGAGCTGGCGGCGCGGGTGAAGTTCACCGAACTCGGGGAGGAGACCTTCTCGATCGGCGACCTGGAAGTCTCGACCAAGTCCATGAACCACCCGATCCGGGTGCTCGCGTTCAAGATCCGGCAGAAGGACCGCTCCGTGATCTACACGGGGGACAACGAGCCGTATTACGACGTGCTGGCGGAGCGGGCCCCGGCGGCCGCGGACACGGGCATCCACCGCCGGTCGGAGTTCATCAAGGAATGCAACCAGCGCGTGGTGGACTTCTGCAAGGACACGGACGTCCTCATCGCGGACTCCCAGTACACCGACGAGGAATACAAGGGGAAACGGGGCTGGGGGCACAGCTCGATCAGCCAGGTGCTCCAGCTCGCCCAGGACAGCACGGTGAAGAAGCTGGTTCTCTTCCACCACGAACCCGCCCACGACGACAAGGGGCTGGCCGCCATCGAGCGGCAGGCCCGGGCCCGGGCCGTGCGGATGAAGGCCAAGTACCAGGTCGTCAGCGCGAAAGAGGGGATGGTGCTGGACGTCTAGCGGAGACGGCGTCCCGCACGTAGCTTTAGCGTAAAAAGCATACCTGGCGGTAGGGTTTTAAGCTTCGGCGCTATCTTTTCATTCCGGCTAAGTCCTTCCCCGGGAGGGGGATAGGCGTGGCCGGATGCATATGGGTGGCTGGCACGAAGATTGCGTTAAGTAGACCGGGCAGGCGGTAGCGCCGTGCTGCTTCGGACTGGGTTGATGGTTTTGAGTCTAGAAAGGAGCCTTTGATGCGTGGCGTTACTGGCGTGGTGATGGCCCTGGTGGCGCTGAGTGCGTCTCCGCTCTGGGCCCAGGACGATGTGAAGCAGCAGCTGGACGCCCTCCGCAAGGAGGTCGAGGCGCTCAAGCAGGAGCGCACCCTGAACCAGACCCAGAAGGTCGAGGCGGATGCGGCCCGGAAGGACGCGGGCTCGGGCGAGCTGATGGCCGCGCAGGCGGCGCCGCTCAACCCGCTGATGACGCTCTTCAAGGAGACGAAGATCTCCGGGTTCGTGGACACGGGGTACGTCTATAACCGGCACCAGCCGGACTCCAAGAGCAACGTCGTGCGCGCCTTCGACAACACGGCGAACAGCTTCTACCTCCACAACGCCCAGCTGAATTTCGAGCGGGCCGCCTCTTCGGACATGGTGATCGGATACAAGATCGAACTGTCCGTGGGCAGCGACGCCGACGCCTTCGACGCGTCGGGCGACGGCGACGTCGACAATTTCGATGTCCAGGAGGCCTACGCGGAAATCCTGCTGCCCTCGGTGCCGGGGCTGAAGTTCTTCGCGGGCAAGTTCGTCACGCTCGCCGGATCCGAGGTGATCGAGAGCAAGGAGAACTACAACTATTCGCGCGGCCTGCTCTTCACCTGGGCCATCCCCTTCACGCATACCGGCGTTCGCGCGCAGTACTCCCTCGCCGAGGACAAGGTCAAGATCCTGGTGGGGTACGTGAACGGCTGGGACAACATGGTCGACAACAACAACGCCCAGACCTGGGAGTTCCAGCTCGCCGTGACGCCCGTCCCGAACGTGTCGGCGTTCGTCAACGTCTACCACGGGGCCGAGGGCAACAACAACAACGCGGGTGAGGACGGCAACAAGCGCACGCTGCTCGACCTCATCCTGGTCGCCACGTTCGACAAGCTGACCGTCGGGGCCAATTTCGACTGGGGCTGGGAGCGCTTCGACGAGGACGAACAGGTCCACGGCGAGCGCGGGGCGACCTGGAACGGATATGCGCTCTACGTCAAGTATCAGGTGGTCGATTGGATGGCCCCGGTCATCCGCTTCGAGCGCTTCCGCGACGAAGAGGGCTACCGCACCGGCACGCACCAGAACCTCACGGACATCACGTTCACGCTGGACTTCCGGGTCGGCCAGAACATGATCGTCCGCATCGAGTACCGCTATGACGAGTCTTCGGAAGAGATCTTCCGGAAGGGATCCAGCCACGATCGCGAGAAGCAGGACACGATCGGCGCCGAGGTGATCGTCACGTTCTAACGCGAAGCAACGCCTGAACAGTCTTCGTTTTGAAGACGATTATGAAGAGGGCTCCGGGAAACCGGGGCCCTCTTTTTTTGTCCGCCGCTCCTGCGGCGGACGAAACCCTCCGTAGCTCCACCCCAATAGAGAAGCGAAGGAGGGTCGCTGTATCTCCTGTTATTTCTCCGCCTCCGGCGGGGCGGGGGTGGAGAGGAAGTCGTGGAGGATCTGGGAGCTGATCAGGGTCAGGGTCCCCGCCGCCGGGGCGGCGCCGGGGGCGGGCGCCGGGGCCTCCCCCGGGGCCTTGGGCGACCCGGCGCGCCCCACCACGTAGAGCCAGGTCTTCTCGACGTTGCCGACCGCGCTGCGCGCTCGGATCTCGAACGTCGAGGATTTCACCGCGACATGGCCGCTGACGGCCTGGAACAGCGTGTCGCTGATGCCGGGCACGCGCTTCAGGTCCTCGGGTTTCTCGAAGGCCTGGGGGAGCCCCGTCGGCCCCGGCCGGCTCCGGTACGCGACGACGGCCTCCGCCAGCGCGGGGTTCATCTCGTCGGCGAGCGACTGCAGCACCTCCGCGGAGGCGGTGTTCAGGTTGCAGGCGCCCGCGGCGCCGGCCTCCGCCTCGTCCCTGGGCCAGAGGGTCAGGAAGTCCTTCAGGCCCCGCATGGGCTGGCCGTTGTAGTCCCCGCCGTGGACGAACACCGGCTCCAGCCCCTCGATGCGGAGCAGCTCGTCCAGGCTGTTGAGCCGCTCGTTGCGGGTGCGGATCTCGAACTCCCCGCGGCTGTCCGCGTCGATGTAGTCGATGATCCGCTCCGCCGTGTCCGGAGGCTGGCGCAGGGTCCGGACGAGCCGGCGCAGCTGGGCGCCGACGAAGGGGTCCGCCTCCCCCTTGGCGTTCGTCAGTTTCGAGAGGTTGACGAAGCGGGCGGAGTCGAGGATCTGGACGCGGACCGTCGCCCTTCCGAGCTCGAATTCGAAGGGCCGGGCCCAGCGTTCGTGGAGGCCGTCCACCTCCGGGGCCTTCTCCGCATCGGCCTTCAGGAGGAGCTGCGCCTGGTGGTAGCCGGAGCGGGCCCCGTAGGTGTTCTGCAGGTCCGCGACGTGGTTTTCGGCGGCCGTCCGGTGGTGCAGCCCCGACAGGGTCATCTGGCCGATGACCACCGCCAGGATGACCAGCAGGAGCAGGGCGAGCACGAGGGCCACGCCGGAGTCGCGGGTGCGTCTCACCGCCCCTTTCAACGATCCCGGCCGCCGCAGGGTTGGCTTTTTGGTTGACAGGTCCCCGGGATGTGCTAGATTTAACCGGCCACTTTTTCAGAACTTGGGAGGTCTCTCATGATCCAGTCGGTCATTCGCCGTGCGACGATGCTTCTGGCAGTGCTGGCGCTGGGCGGGCTTTCGGCCTGCACCTACTGGCACGGCGATCTGGAGCGGCTGGTGGACGGGACGAACCGGGACTTCCAGCGCAACCCGACGCGGACGTTCGCGCCGGTCGAGCTGGGCCGCGTGATCGCGAATCCCACGGGCTACCTCTTCGTGGGCGTGGAGTTTTACGCCATCCTGAACCGGGTGGGCGAGTCGGGGTTCGTCCCCTTCTGGACCACGATGTCTCCCGAGAGCTTCATCGCCTTCTCGGCCTGGGGGATCGAATCGGACCTCTCGAAGGCCGATGAGCGCGCCCGCAGCTATCCGCTGCTCTTCCTCCAGAAGCTCAATCCCAGCATTTCCAGCCTGGTCTCGGCCGAGCGCTTCAGCCTGGTCCGCATCCAGGGGCAGGTCATGGGCGATTACGACAAGAAGGCCTGGTTCGAGGTGATCCGCTTCGACGTCGTGGATTCGGCCGTCTACTCGGATTCGGCCCTCGCCGACCTCTCGCTCGCGCGGGAGGCCCTGGCCGCCAAGAAGGGCGCGCAGGCCATCCGGCATTTCGAGGACGCCCTCAAGGGCATCTGGTTCAACGAAGTCCGCTACGGCATCCAGATGGACCTGGGCCGCCTGCACGAGGCGGCGGGGAACCTGGACGCCGCGCTGGAGAACTATGACGGCGCCTTCCATTCCGACGTGGAAAGCAAGGATGCCGTGGAAGGCATCCTGCGGATGAAGAAGGCGATCAAGGAGCGGGCGGCGGCGCAGCCGTAAACCCGCTCCGCCGGCGCCGACGGAGGATTCCCGGGGAGGCAGGGATGTTCGCTCCTTCGCTTCCGCTGGACGCCACTTTCCTTCTGTCGCTCATCCTCTTCACCCCCTTGGCGGCCCTGCTGCTGCTGGGCTCGGCCCTTTCCTACCGCCTGGCCCGCCGCGTCGGCCGCATCCCGCCGGACCAGCATTTCTGGGTGGAGCGGCGCCCCGTCGTCTGGGGAAGCGCGGCTGTCCTCCTGGCCTACCTCCTCTGTTTCGCCTACGGGCATGTCGTCGAGGCGCACTGGGTCGAGGTGACCCGGACCGAGCTTCCGGTGAAAACTCCCGTGCTCGGCCACGAACGCTTCCGCATCATCCACCTCTCGGACCTTCACCTGGAGCAGATCGGCCCCCGCGAGCGGCGGGTGGTGGAGCTGATCCGCGCGGAGCAGCCGCATCTGATCCTGCTCACGGGCGACTACATGAACCACCGGGGCGCCGGCCCGGCGCTGCGCGAGTTCCTGGGCGCGCTGGAGGCCCCCTACGGCGTGGTGGGCGCCGAGGGCAACTGGGACGCCAAGTTCATCACGGCCGAACTTTTCGCGAGCTCCGGGGCGAGCCTGCTGGTCGACGACACGAAGCTCATCGAAAAGGACGGCCGCAGGCTGCGCCTGGCGGCCCTGGGCATCGCGCCGATGAAGTCGCTGCGGGAGGTGCTGCCGCCCGCGGACGACGGGGTCCCGACGATCTTCCTGCACCACAAGCCCGACGCCGTCGACGAGCTGCGGGCCCGGGCGCCGGGCCAGCGGGTGGACCTCTTCCTCTGCGGCCACACGCATGGAGGCCAGGTCTGCCTGCCCTTCTGGGGCGCCGTGATCACGCTGGGGAAGTACCACAAGAAGTACGAGCGCGGGCGCTACGACGTCGACGGCGTGCCGATGTACGTGCACCGCGGGGTGGGCATGGAGGGCGGGCCGGCGCCGCGGGTGCGCTTCCTCTCGAGGCCCGAGGTGGCGGTGATCGACCTCGTCGCCAGGGAGGGCGAAAGGCGATAGGCGGGAGGCGAAGTCCGGCAGCTACGGCTGGGCCAGCCGGTGCTCGATGAGCTGGAAGCGGCGCTGTTCCAGGCGCCAGAGGCGGTAGGCCTCCGTGATCTGCTCCTTGTTGTTCTCGTTGAGCGCCCCGTGGGAGCGGAGCAGGCCGTCGAGGGCCGAAAGCTTCGAGGCGGACTGCTCGCGCATGCGGTCCAGCACCCCGCGCTCGGCGTGCACCAGCACCGTGTCGCGCCAGGCGTCCAGCTGGGCCTCCTCGTGGACGACCGCCGCCAGCTGCGGCGCGTCCCAGAGCTTGTCCTGGTCCAGCAGCCAGCCCTGCTCCTTCAGCTCGAGATAGTCCTCGCGGTCGGACTCGGTGTTCCAGGGGTTCGGGCCGTCGTAGAAGCAGCCGGCGCCGGCGGCCAGGAGGAGGGCCAGGGCGGTGATTCTCATGAGCTGCTGCCCTTCATCATGATCTCGTTCGCCTGATTGTAGGAGTCGATGTCCCCGATGTCGAACCATTCCCCCTCCACCACGTGGCCGAAGACGTCGACCTGCTGGTGCAGCCACTGGAGGTAGAAGCCGGGGGCGTCCTTCTTGTACCCCGCCTCGATATATTGACGGAAGAGGGGCAGGTGGGCCCTGCTGAAATAGTAAACCCCGACGCTCACCAGGGTGCTGCGCGGCCGGGGCGGCTTCTCCTCGAAGTCGACGACCTTGCCCGTCTTGTCCACCTCGACGGCCCCGTAGAGCGAGACCAGCTTCTTCGACTTGAGATCCTTCAGGCAGACCGCGCTGCCCCGGGGCTGGGCGGCCGCCACGAAGTCCTGGAGCGGGAACTGGAAGAGGTTGTCGCCGGCGACGACGAGGAGGTCGTCGTCGATCTTCGCGTTCTGGATGACGAACTGGATGTCGCCGATGGCGCCGAGGCGGTCCTCGGCGGAGCCGGTGAGGTCGTCGAAGATCTCGAGGGGGATGGGCAGGGCGCGCTGGGTCTGGTAGTCGCGGAGCCAGTTGTAGTACTGCGGCGCGAAGCGGTGGTTGGTCACGAGGTAGAGGTGGTCCAGCCCCTTCACCTTCAGCACCTGCTCGCAGATCCGCTGGAGGATGGGGATGCCCGCGACGGGGAGCAGCGGCTTGGGCCTCTCGCGGGTGAGCGGGTACAGTCGCGTGGCGTAGCCCGCCCCGAGCAGGAGGCATTTCATGCGCCGGATTATCCCCCCCGCGCACGGGGCCGTCAATCCGCGGGCGTTGACCCCGGGCGAAGGGGGGTGTTAGGATTCGCGCG
Source organism: uncultured Planctomycetales bacterium (assembly GCA_964619955.1). Classification (GTDB taxonomy): domain Bacteria; phylum Planctomycetota; class MHYJ01; order MHYJ01; family JACPRB01; genus JACQFK01. The sequence goes on along the minus strand of CAZUJF010000016.1, from coordinate 19,298 downwards.
TGCTGCGTCGCGCGGTCCTCCTGCTCCTGATCCTGGGGGCCGCCCCCTGCCTCGGCGGCTGCGTGGAGCGGATCCTGGCCGTCCGTTCCGAGCCCCCCGGGGCCGTGGTCTATCTCGACGGCGAGAAGGTCGGCGTCACGCCCTGCGAGATGAAATACCTCTGGTACGGGACCCGCGAACTCGTGGTCGAGCTCTCCGGGTACCGGCTCGTGAGCGAACTCGTCACCCTGTCCCCGCCCTGGTGGCAGATCATGCCCCTCGACTTCCTCACCGACGTCCTGCTGCCGTTCACGATCACCGACCGCGTGGACCTGGTCCGCACGCTGGAGCCCGCGCCCGTCTCGAAGGAGGAGGTGCAGGAGGTGCTCCGCCGCGCGGAGGAGCTGCGGCGCCGGGCGGCCGTCAAGTCGCCCTGAGGGCGCTCTCGAGGAGAGGGGAACCCATGACGCTGCCACTGCTGGCGGAGACCCCCGTCCTCGCGGGCCGCCGGGTCACCGTCATGGGGCTCGGCCTCTTTGGCGGCGGCAGCGGCGTCGCGCGCTTCCTGGCCCGCGCCGGCGCGCGGGTCACCGTCACCGACCAGGCGCCCGAGGAAAAGCTCCGGGAATCCGTCGCCGAACTCGCGGGCCTCCCCGTGACGTTCCGCCTGGGCGGGCACGACGAGCGGGATTTCCGGGAGGCGGACCTCGTCATCGTCAACCCCGCCATCCCCCCGTCCCATCCGCTGCTCGCGCTCGCCCCCGCGCTGGACACCGAGATGAACCTCTTCTTCAAGCTCTGCCGCGCGCGGACGATCCTCGGCGTCACCGGCAGCAACGGGAAGACGACGACCACGACCCTGATCGGCGAGGTGCTCAAGAAGCATCCGCGCCGCTCCTGGGTGGGCGGCAACATCGGCGTCTGCCTGCTCGAGCAGGCCGCGGAGATCGGCCCCGACGATCTCGTGGTCCTCGAGCTGTCGAGTTTCCAGCTGGAGTCCCTGGGCGCGCTCCGGCGCAGCCCGGCGATCAGCGTCGTGACGAACCTCACGCCGAATCATCTCGACCGCCACGGGACGATGGAGGCGTATGCGGAGGCGAAGCGGCAGATCGTCGCCCACCAGCGGGTCGGGGACGTGATGGTGCTCAACGGGGAGGACCCCCTCGTGTCCGCCTTCGCCGGGGCGGCCCCTTCGCAGGTCTACACGTTCACCGGCCGGGGAATCGCCGATCCGGGGGTTTCGATCGTGGACGGCCCCGGGCTCGAATTCCGGGACGGCGGCATGCCCGCGTACATCGACCTCGCGGGCCGCCGCGGGCTGCCGGGCCGCTACAACGAGCAGAACATGGCGGCGGCGGCCGCGGCGGTCCATGCCGTCGACGGCGGGGACTGGGAGCCGTGGCGGGGCGTCTGCGAGGAGGTCTTCCGCAGCCTGCCGGGCGTCGAGCACCGCCTGGAGTACGTCGCGGAGAAGCGGGGGGTGACGTACTACAACGATTCGAAGGCGACCGACGCCGAGGCCACGATCGCCGCGCTCGAAACGCTGCCGGGCCCTTTCGTCCTGATCCTCGGCGGCTTCGACAAGAAGACCCCCTGGGGGCCGCTGGCGCGCTGCATCGAGTCCAAGCCGGTGCGCGCCGTCGTGCTCCTGGGGCAGACGGCCCCGCTGATCGAGGAGGCGCTGAGGGCCTGCGGCCGCGTGCCCGAACTCGTGCGCGTCGGGACCCTCGAGGAGGCGGTCCGCGTCCCCGCCCGCCCCGGCGAGACGGTGCTGCTCTCGCCCGCCTGCGCGAGCTGGGGCATGTTCCGGAACTTCACCGAGCGCGGACGGCTCTTCAAGTCGCTCGTGGCGGCCCTCCCGGACGTATAATCGCCCCTCATGGGGCTGGCGGACACGCTCGGGGTCCTCGCGCAGCTTCCTCCGGAGCAGCAGCTGCCGCTCCTGGAGGCGGCGCTGCGCGAGCCCTACGCCGAAATCCAGTCCGCCGCCCTCGACCTCCTTTCGGATCCGCAGGGCCTGCATCGCCCCGACCTCGTGATCCTGCATTACGTCGATCTCCTGCCCTCCGTGCGCGAACGGCTGCTGGCCCGCGGGGCGCTGTTTCGCGAGGCGGCCCTGGAGGAGATCCGCTCGACGCGGGAGTGGTCCCGGCGGGCGGGCTATGAGGTGCTGGCCGCGATCTCCCCGAAGGAGGCCGCGACGATCCTCCTCCGCGGGCTCCAGGATCCCTCGGCCGTCGTGCGCGACAGCGTGGGGGACCATCTGGAGGCGCTCGCCCACAAGTACTACTTCCACCTCGTGACCGCCCGTCTCCACGGGGATGCCGACAGCCGCCGCTTCGTGGACGAGCACAAGGCCGTTCTCCACGACGCCATGGGCCCGCTGCTGCGCTCGTATTCCGTCCACGGGAAACGGATCTTCATCGACATCGCCATCGAATCGGGGGACGAGCTCTTCGGGGTCGTCGGGGAACTCCTCCAGTCGCGCTCCGACGTCGCCGCCTGCGCGGCGCTCGTGAACGCGCTCGCCCTGGCCGTGTCGGAGCCGGCCCTGGCGCTGGTCTTCAGGCTTCTGCTGGACGGCCGTCCGCGGCTGCACGAGGCGGCGGTGGACGTCTTCAAGCGCCGCCGCGATCCCGGTTTCCCGGCGCTGCTGGCGTCGGTGTTTTCCCGGATGCCCCCCGAGCGTTTCGAGACGCTCGCCCAGCGGACCAAGGACGTCCCCTGGTGGCATTCGGTGGAATCCGCGCCGGACATCGATCCCCAGGTCGCCCAGAGGATCATCGAGTTCCTTTCCCGCTCCGGATTGGAGGCGCGGCGGCGGAACTCCTTCATCCTCTTCTTCCGCGGTTCGCCCTACGCCGACGTGCGCGTGCGCGTGCTGTCCACGCTCGACGCCCTCGAGTATCCGGAGCTGCTGGAGCTGGCCCAGGCCTTCCTGTCGGACCCGGCCGACGAGGTGAAGCTCGCCGCGGCGCGCACGATCATCAGCGTGAATCCCCCGCAAAAGACCCGGATGCTGCTGCCGCTGCTGAATGCGGCCTCGGAGGACGTGCGGCGCGTGGCCATGCGCGAGGTGGCGGGGGGGAGCTTCGACCGCTACCTGGAATCCTTCGACCGGCTGGACCCGGCCACTCGCGAAATGGCCGCGCGGGCCCTCGCCAAGATCGACCCCCGGATCGTCGACCGCCTGGCGGAGGAGATCGCCTCCCTCGACCCCGAGCGCCGCCTTCGCGCCCTCAAGGTCGTCGATTACGTGGATGCGGAGACCGACCTGCGTCAGAACCTGATGGCGCTGCTCAACGATCCGGACCGCCGCGTCCGGGCCACCGCGCTGAAGATCGTCCAGCTCACGCGCAGCGCGGAAGGCATGCGCCTGCTGGTGGTCGCGCTCAGCGACCCCGACCGGCGCGTGCGCGCCAACGCCATCGAGGCGTTCGAGGATTCCGGCGACTCGCGGGCGGTGCCCATCCTCCTGCCGTTCCTCAAGGACCCCGACAACCGGGTGCGTGCGAACGCCGCGAAGGCCCTCTGGAACCTGGGCCGCGAGGAAGGCCGTTCGACGCTCCTGCTCATGCTCCGGGACGAGCGCGAGCTCATGCGGCTCTCCGCGGTCTGGGCCCTCGGCGAACTCCGGCTGCCCGGCGGCGTCGACGTACTGCTCCAGCGGGCGGAGATCGAACCGAGCCCGCAGGTGAGGGCGAAGATCGCCGAGATCCTGGCGCGTGCGACGCAGAACACGCCGGGGGGGCTCCCGTGAGCGGACCGCTGTTCCAGATCGACACGCTGCGGGAGGCGAGCCGCAGCTTCCGCGAGTACTCCCAGAGCCACGGCCCCGGAACGGTGTTCCTGTTCCTCCTCCTGGGGGCGCTGCTGGCCGCGCTCATCCTCTACACCGTCTTCTCCGGGCGCGACCGCATGGTGGGCCGCCGGTTGTTCCTCCGGCTCTGCCGCGCGAACGGCCTGGAGAAGGCGGAAGCGGCCCTCTTCCGGGAGGCGGCCCGGCGGGGGGCGCCCGACAATCCCTCCTCGCTGTTCCTCCGTCGCAGCCTCTTCGAAGGCACGGTGGCCGACATGCCCGGGCCGGACCCCCAGGTCGTCGCCTCGGTCCGGCGGAAGGTCTACGGTCCGTGAGCGCGCGCGAGGAGCTGGAATCCCTGCGCCGCGAGCTGGAGCGGCACAACCGGCGCTACTACGTCCTCGACGACCCCGAGATCTCGGACGCCGAGTACGACCGCCTCTACCGCCGGCTCGAGTCGCTCGAGGCGGAGCATCCGGACTGGGTGACGCCGGATTCCCCCACGCAGAAGGTCGGGGGCGCGGCGCTCGACAAATTCGAGAAGGTCGAGCACCGGCTGCCGCTGCTCTCGCTCGGCAAGGCCTACGAGGAGGCGGAGATCGCCGCCTGGGTCGCGCAGATGGAGCGGGAGCTGGGCCGCGAGGGCGGCTGGGTCTTCAGCGTCGAGCCGAAGATCGACGGGGACTCCCTCGAGCTGGTCTACGAACAGGGCCGGCTGGTGCAGGCCTCGACGCGCGGGGACGGCCGGACCGGCGAGAACGTGACGCACGCGGTGCGGACGATCAAGGCGGTGCCGCTGCGGCTCGAGGGCGCGCCGGAGCTGCTCGAGGTGCGCGGCGAGGCCTACCTGCGCATCGAGGATTTCCGGGAGGTCAACCGCCGGCAGCTGGAGCAGGGGCTGGCGCCCTTCGCGAACCCGCGCAACCTGACCAGCGGCTCGATCAAGCAGCTGGACCCGGCGGTGACGGCCTCGCGCCCCCTGCGCTTCCAGGCGCACGGCCTCGGCGTCGTGAAGGGTCTGAAGTTCCGCAGCCACGACGAATCCATGCGCGCCTTGAAGGCCCTCGGGCTGCCCGTGGTGCCTTACGAGATCGTGCGCTCCGTGGCGGAGGTCCAGGCGTACTGGCGGCGCCTGCTCGAGGCGCGGGAGACGCTGGATCACGAGATCGACGGGATCGTGGTCAAGGCCGACGACCTGGCGGTCCGGGACGCCCTGGGCAGCCGCTCCAAGAGCCCGCGCTGGGCGATCGCGTACAAGTTTCCGGCCCGAGAGGAGAACACCCAGGTGCTCGGCATCGACTGGCAGGTCGGGCGGAGCGGGAAGCTGACCCCCGTCGCGCGCCTGAAGCCCGTGCCGCTCAGCGGCGTGACGGTGTCCAACGCGACGCTGCACAATCCCGCGCAGATCGAGCGCCTCGACGTGCGGGTGGGGGACACCGTCGTCCTGACGCGCTCCGGGGACGTGATCCCCTACGTGGTGAAGGTGATCGAGACGCGGCGGCCGTCGGGAGCGGAGAAGCCGGCGCTGCCGTCCGTCTGTCCCGTCTGCGGGGCGCCCGTGGAGCGCACGGAGGCGGACCTCTTCTGCACGAACGGCTTCGGCTGTCCGGCGCAGCTCAAGCGGACGCTCGACCATTTCTGCTCCCGGCCCGCCATGAATATCGAGGGGCTGGGCCCCGAGTGGATCGAGAAGTTCGTGGACCTGGGCCTGGTGAAGGCGCCGGCGGATCTCTATGCGCTCGACGAGGCGCGGCTGCGGACTTTGGAGCGCATGGGCGAGAAACTCGCGCGGAACCTGCTGGAGGCGATCGCGGGGTCGAAGCGGACGACGCTCGCGCGGTTCATCAACGCGCTGGGAATCCGGCAGGTCGGCGAGGCGACGGCGGGGGCGCTGGCGGAGCATTTCGGCTCGGTGGAGCGGCTCCGGGCGGCGACACTCGAGCAGCTGGAGGAGGTGGGCGACGTGGGTCCGGCGGTCGCCGCCTCGATCCGGCGCTTCTTCGACGATCCGGGCAACGCGGGTCGCGTGGACGCGCTGCTCGCGTGCGGCATCGAGATCCGTCCGCCCGAGCGGAAGGGGGACGTGCTGGCCGGCCAGGTCGTGGTCTTCACCGGGGGGCTCGAGGAGCTCACGCGCGACGGGGCGAAGCAGCTCGTGCAGGAGCTCGGCGGCAAGACGGCGGACACCGTGTCGAAGACGGTGACGCTCGTGGTCGCCGGCCCCGGGGCGGGCAGCAAGCTTGAAAAGGCGCTCAAACTTGGTATAAGGATTCTCGACGAGAGAGCCTTCCTCAAGCTTGTCGGAAGATGAGCGGGGAAGGCGATTTTTTAGAGGGCGCGGGACATGGTGGAGAAGCTCAAGTACATCTGGATGGACGGGAAGCTCGTGGACTGGGACGCCGCCCAGGTCCATGTGCTCACCCACACGCTCCACTACGGCCTGGGGGCCTTCGAGGGCATCCGCGCCTACGAGCTCGCCGACGGGCGTTCCGGCGTCTTCCGCCTGAAGGAGCACATGAAGCGGCTCGCCGACTCGTGCCACATCGGCATGATGAAGCTGCCCTACACGGTGGACGAGCTCTGCGCCGCGGCGAAGGAGACCCTGACCGCGAACGGGCTCAAGTCGGGCTACCTGCGCCCCGTGGCCTTCATCGGCGACGGCGTGATGGGCGTGCATCCCGGCGACAATCCGATCCGCGTCTTCATCGCGACCTGGAAGTGGGGCGCGTATCTCGGCGAGGACGCCCTCAAGAAGGGCATCCGCGCGAAGATCTCGTCCTTCACGCGCTGGCACCCCAACTCGGTGATGACGCGCGGCAAGCTGACGGGGCATTACGCGACGGGCATCCTCGCCAAGCGCGAGGCGAAGTCGCTGGGGTACGACGAGGCGATCATGCTCGACACCGAGGGCTACTGCGCCGAGGGGTCGGGCGAGAATCTGTTCATCGTGCGCGACGGCCGGATCAAGACCGCGCCGCTCACGTGCGTGCTGCCGGGCATCACGCGGGACACCGTGATGCGCCTGGCCCTGGAGAGCGGGATACCGATCGAGGAGCAGCGCTTCAGCCGCGACGAGCTCTACATCGCCGACGAGGCGTTCTTCACCGGCACGGCCGCTGAAGTGACGCCCATCCGCGAGGTGGACGGCCGCGCGATCGGCAAGGGGGAGCCGGGTCCGATCACGAAGTCCCTGCAGGAGAAGTTCTTCGCGGTGGTGCAGGGCCGCGACGCGAAACGCGCGTCCTGGCTGGACGTCTACGGGACCGCGGCCGCGAAGGCGAAGGTCTAGCGCGAGCGCATGGCCCGGGCCTCGTCGCCCTCCGCGAACCCTCTCCGCTGCGGCAAGTGCAAGGAGGGGCTGATGGAGGAGCGCTTTTTCGCCTGGCGCCCGCGGGTGGCCTTCCTCATGAAGTGCACCATCCTGCTGTTCCCCTTCGCCCTCTACATGATGTCCAAGCCCGACTTCTACGAATGTCCGAAGTGCCGCCATCAAAAAGGCACGCTCTGGATGTGATCCGGCGTCCCATGGGCATGCGCTTCAAGATCATCTTCTTCGTGCTCACGTGGCCGCTGACCTTGGCGATTGCGTATGGGGTGCTCCGGGCGCGGGGCTGGAGCCCGCCCGACCCCTGCCGGGACTGCCGGAGCGCGCCGCGGCCCGCGCTGCCGCCCCCGGAGACGGAGACGGGGCAGGAGCGCCTGGGACCGCCCGAACCCGGCGAGTGGCGGCACAGCTTCCACGAGGCTTCCCAGAGCCTGGAGGCGTACGCCGCCTCGAACGTCAACCGCCGCTGCCCGCACCGGACCACGATCTACATCCAGCCCCTGGCCTCGCGTCCGGGCCGTCTGCCGTTCAGCCCGAAGTGCGAGGCGGAATATGCCCGGGTCGTGGAGCGCATGCGCGAGTACCTCGAGGCGTTCTTCGGGGTTCCGACGAAGCTGCTGCCGCCGGCGCCGATGATCGAGCGGGCCTACGTCGAGAAGCGGGACCAGTACGACGCGAACAAGGTCGCCCAAGGGCTCGTGCGGCAGCTGCCGACGGACGCGATCGTCTGTCTCGGCCTCACGAAGGAGGACCTCTATTCGCCGGGGCTGAACTACGTGTTCGGCGTGGGTAGCCTGGCCGCGCGCACCGGGGCCTATTCCCTGCGGCGGCTGCAGAGCGACGACCCCGTCCTCTTCCTGAACCGCGCCCTGAAGCTCGTGGTGCACGAGACCGGGCACATCTTCTCAATCGAGCACTGCACGGAGTGGCGCTGTCTCATGCAGGGCGCGAATTCGGTGGCGGAGCAGGACGGACAGCCGCTGCGGCTCTGTCCCGTGGATCTCCGGAAGCTCGAGTGGAACACGGGAGGGGATCGCCGGGCGCGTTACGGCCGCCTGCTCGAGCTGAACCGCCGCTACGGCTTCCGCGACGAGGCGGACTGGATCGAGAAGCGGCTGAAATCAGACTGACGGTTGAGCCCGCCGCAAAAAACCGCTATTTCCTACGGCTGACGATACCCTCCTTCGCCGAGAACCTTGGGGGTGGCTTCGGAGGGTGAGTCGCTCGTAAAGGAAAGGGTTTTTACGGGCGACTCAACGGTTTGCCGTCGAGGTGAGGGGCAGCCCCGTGCCCTCCGCCTCGTGCGAATCCACGATCGGGAAGATCTTGGCGTTGCCTTCGCTGTCGCGCGTGAGTTCGAACATGACCCAGGCGGAGTTGTTCGTCGGGTCCTTCTCGATGAACATGCCGTCGGGGTTGGCGACGCTGTAGAGGTAGTAGTACCCGGGCGCCGCGTTCGTGAGCTCTAGCTCCTGGCCGTCCGTGGCGTGATGGTACTGGTCCACCCAGCCCACGCTGACGCCCTGGTTCTCGCCGGCGCAGTCGAAATAGGCGCGGTCCGTCTTCTTGCCGTTGTTGGTGTTCCCCTCGTAGCGGATCCAGTCGATCAGGCAGAAGGTGGTCTTGCGGGTGCTGCTGCCGACCAGGCCGCCGATGTCGGCGCTGGAGGCGACGCCGCCCTTGGAGTGGCGGAGCTCGAAGAGGGCGATGGAGTCGATGTGCCAGTGGTTGTGGGTGACGTGCCACTGGAACTGGCTGACGACCTTCTGGGCGACGACGGCGCCCGAGCTGTCGCGGCTGTCGAGCAGTTCCTGGATGGCCAGCTGGGGCTGGGTGATGTCGCCGAGGGGGAATCCCGGCCGCATGCGCCAGGGTCCGTCGCCCAGGTTGGCGACCCCGTTGGAGAAGCGCAGGAGCTCCCTCTTCTCGCCGGTCCCGGGGTTGACGATCTGGAGGTGGGACGGCACCACGGTCCGGATGTCGGGGAGTTTCGCGGCCGCGGGGATCTTGCCGCCGCCCGCCTCGAGGGAGCTTCCACCGAGCATCAGGGCCGCCGCCAGCATCGCGCTTGAAAGAGAGTTTTTCATGTCCGGAGACCTTCCTATTGAGGAACCCATGAGGGCGCCCATGCGCCCGTTCCATGGGTCGGAAGCGGAAGGTATCCGCCGATCGCGGGGGCGTCAATGCATTCCGGCCGGCGATCCTGCCTGAAGGATTCGAGGCGGGCCCCCGGCTCCCCGGTCCCCCTCGGCTGATGGGAGCGGGATAGCGTGCCGGCTCAGACCAGCCGGCCCGCGGACATGCGCAGCACCCGCGTCGCGCCCGCGAGCATCGACTCGTCGTGCGTCACCACGAAGAGCGTCCGGCCCGCGCTCACGCGGCGCAGGCAGTCCATGACCCCCGCGGCGTTGACCCGGTCCAGCGAGGCCGTGGGCTCGTCCGCGAAGATCACCGCGGGCTGGTGCACGACCGCCCTCGCGATCGCCGTCCGCTGCCGCTCGCCCGCCGACATCTGCCAGGGGAACTTGTCCCGGCACGCGGCGATCCCGAGTTCCGTGAGCAGCCGCTCCGCGTCGCCGGAGCCCTGGACGCGGACGTTTTCCAGCGCCGTCAGGTGGTTGATCAGGAAGTGGTTCTGGAAGATGAATCCGAAACGCGCACGGCGGAGCTCCGCGAGCGCGTCCGTGGACAGCCCCGCGAGATCCCGTCCGTCGAAGCTCACGCTTCCCGTCGTCGGCCGCTTCAGGCCCGCGAGCAGATACAGCAGCGAGCTCTTGCCGGAGCCGCTCGGCCCCAGGATGCCGGCGAATTCCCCGGGGCCGACCTCGAGCGCCACGCCGTCCACGGCGCGCAACTCCCTGCCGCCGTCGCGGTAGGCCAGGCTCAGATCGCGTCCCGCCAGCATCAGCCCCTCCGCTCGATGATCGTGACGGGGTCCAGCGCCCGCAGGCGGCGGAACACCGTGACGTTCGCAAAAGCCTGCGCGACCGCGGGCAGGGCCATCGAGATCAGCACCGGGACCGGATGCCAGAGCGGCATCGGCACCCCGCGCGGCAGCAGCACAAACTGCCGGAACGCGGCGAAAAGGCCGAGGGCGAGGAGCACGCCCAGGATCCAGGACAGCGTCATCAGCAGCGCCGTCTCGCCGAAGACCATCCGGAAGAGCCGCCGGCGGGGATGGCCGATCGCGAGCAGCAGGGCGAACTCGTCCAGGCGCTGCGCGAAGAAGATGCTGTTGAGCAGGCCGGTGACGAGCGCCACCACCACGATCAGCAGCCCGGACACGAAGCGGAAGACGAGCAGGATGCGGTCGAAACTCTGCGAGACCTCGTCCACCGCGCGGGTCCGGTCGAAGGGTTTGGCGTCCTTGCCGCTGCGCAGGTGGGCGTTGAGCTCCTCGAGCCGTCCGGGCCTCGGCACCACGATGAGCCGCTCCCAGAGCTTCGCCGAGAACGCGTACATCAGCGGGTTGTTGAGGAACTCGAAGGAGGCGAGCCCCAGGGGGGCGGGTCCCTCCAGGATCCCGGTCACGCGGAAGCGCCCGGGCATCCAGTCGTCGTCGTTCACCTCCATGCCGAACTCTGCGCCCAGCGCCCAGCCGTTCGCCTTCATCAGGCTCGAATGCAGGGCGACCTCGTTCGTGCCCGCGCGGGGCAGCGTTCCCGAGGCGAGCCGGGCGCCGGCGCGCTGCAGCAGGTATTCATGGTCCTCGACGCGCGCGGCGCGGAGATGGTAGGGGACGGGGCCGATCAAAGTCTTGATCCGCATGAAGCAGTTGCGGCTGTCGACGATCCGTTCGACCGCGGGATGCGCGGCGAGGGCTTCACGGACCTCCTTGGGGATGCGGGTGTCCTTGCGCGGGAAGAGGATGCTCCAGTGGTCGTACTCCCGGGTGTAGACCAGCGCGGTCTCCTTGAGGCCGCCGATCACGGAGAGGATCGCCACCACCAGCGAGACCACGAAGGTCAGGATGATGAGCGTGGGCAGCACCTTGCGGAGGTTGCGCCGGGTGTACGTGAACGGGGAGAGCGGGTCCATCAATAGCGCTCCGGACGCAGGCGGCGCAGGGCGTGGAGCGCGTAGAGGCCCTCGTACCAGGTCCCGTCGCGGACCATCTTGACGAGCGCCCCCTCCGCCCGCACGTCCTTCAGGAGGCCGAGCCCCTCGGCGGCGCGGTAGCGGACGAAGAACTCCCGGTCGGAGAGCCGCGCCACGAGCCGCTCGTACGCGCGGGGGTCCTTGCTCCGGCCCAGCGCGGCGCAGGCCCAGAGGCGGACCCGGAAATCCGCGTCGTCCACCGCCTGGAGCAGCGCGTCGGCGAGCGCCGCCGTGTCCGGCAGCTGGGATGCGCGGTACGCGGCCTCGTGCCGCACGGCGACGGACGCGTGCGTCAGGGCAGGGCGGAGGCGCTCCGCATCCGGCTTCTCACGCAGCGCGGCGAGCGCTTCGGTCCCGCCGGCGGAGCGGGACTCCGCCCAGAGCATCGTGAGAAACGTGCTCAGCAGGCAGACCGTCAGCGTGATCAGCGCGGCCTTGGGCTGGAGGACGCGGAACAGGACGGAGACGAAGGGCGTCGAGAGGGCGAGGAAGAGCAGCAGCGCGGCGACGGGGCCGCCGAGATACAGCGCCTGCCAGCCGAGCCAGGAAACGTCGCGGAGGGGGCCGCCCCGGAACGTGCGCGCGCTGAGGTCGGACAGCGCGCGGCGCAGTTCCTGGCGGTCGGCCGGGTTCTTGAGCGGGATCACGACGCCGTCCCGCGAGAGGCCGCGGTCGCCGAGCATCACGTCGTAGACGGCGCCCGAGGAGAGGACGCTGAAGTCCAGCGCGCGCAGCGCCGCCGCCGCATCCTCCCGGGGGCAGACCGCAATGCGTTGCGCGCGCACCGCCCGCTGTTCATCGACCGTGTAAAACTCCTTGAGCGGATCGGCGGCGAAGAGCGTGTGGCGGTAGTAGAAGAGCGCCGCCTGGCGGCCGAGGGGGTGGCCGAGCAGGACCTTGTCGCGGAAGAGGGCGATGCGGTCGGTGAGGTCCTTGGAGGCGGCCGGTTTCGGCATGACCCCGCCGAGCAGGCCGATGGCGAGCACGAAGCCGGCGGCCGTCACGAGGCGGCGGGGACGGGGCCCCTCGCGGACGCGCTCCCGCCGCCGGGCCCAGACGAACGTGTGGGCGGCATGGATCGCGGCGGGAAAGACCAGCGCGAGGGGCCAGCAGAGGAAGGGGAAGTACGGGAAGAGGCCCACGCCGACGAGGAGGGCGAGGAAGAGGAACGAAGATTGGGGGATGCGGGACGCGCGGACATGGAGGTCGGCGACGGCGAGCGCCAGCGCGTGCAGCAAGCCCCCGAGGAAGGCGATCGGAAAGGCGAACACGAACGCGGAGCCGAGGAGGGCGCCCGCGCCGCGGCCGGCGAGTTCGGCGGGCGAGGGGAGGACCAGGCCGCCCGCGCCCGAGAGGGCCGACGCGCGTTCCGCGATTTCGCGCCCGGCGAGCGCCAGGAGTGGGAGAAACACAGCCGTTCCGGCGAGCACGGCGGCGGCGAGGGCCGCGAGCCCCGAGGCGGCCGCCCAGGTGTACGACGCGGTCAGGGCCGCCGCATCCCCGCCGTAGGGGGCGAAGGGTTCGCGAAGGCGGAGCTCGTCGAACTTCTCCGGACCCGAGCCGCGGCTGCGCTGCGTGAGGTAGTCCGCAAGCTGGCCCTGGCGGAACGCCAGAATGCGGGCGGTCTTCGCCCGGGTCCAGGGGAAGGCGACGGCGGTCGGCTCCAGGTGGAGGGTCGACCCTTCTCGGCGGATGCGCAGGCGGAAGGGGAGGCTGTTCGGGTTGGGGGAGAGCCAGGCGCCCGCGGAAAGGATCCAGCTCCGCTCGGGGGCGCCCTTGCGCCGGTCCCGGGCGACGAGGGCGCGCAGGCGCCCGGCGAACTCGAGCAGGTACTTCGCGAGTTCGTCGTCCGTCCCGCCGAAGTCCACCGTGCGAGCGACGCTCATGGAAGGACCGGGATTATACGTTATGATGAGGGGCTGATGCGTTCCCTGCTTCCCGCGCTCCTGCTTTTGGCGCCGGCCCTTCCGGCGGAGGCGCAGTCCCGCGAGTTCGGGATCCAGTATCTCTCGGTGCACGGGCGCCGGCAGGCCACGCTGAACTACGACATGGACGGCGACGGCCGCGCGGACATCGTCAACCTCTCGATCGACTTCGACAAGAAGATCCCCGAGCGCTGGATCGCGGTCCATTTCCAGAAGGATCACAAATTCCGCGAGACCCCCGACCTGCTCTGGCCGCTGAGCGACGATGCCGCCGCGCTCGTGTTCGGGGATTTCCTGCCCGGCGGCGGCACGGAGATCGGGTTCCTCGCCGAGGACGGCGTCTGGGTCTATCCCTGGGGTGAGAAGGGGCCGGCGGAGCGTCCGGTGAAGCTGATCCACGTGCCGACGTTCTTCCACGCGCCTTCGCTGAAGCAGATCCCGGTCTGGCAGTGGCGCATGGATTTCAGCGGGGACGGCCTGGACGACCTGGTGGTGCCGCTCGACGACGGCTATCGCGTGTATTTCCAGACGGCCCCCGGCGTCTTCGGCCGGGTGGCGCGGCTGGAGGCGGACCTGCCCGAGGGGGCGGCCCGGGCGATCGCGGTGGGCGGGCGGGCCGAGGCGCCCGAGTTCGTGCCGGCCCACCTGGTGGCGTTCAGCGAACTGCCGCGCGTGGAGCCGGTGGACATCAACGGGGACGGCCTCTCGGACCTCGTGGTCATCCTGAAGGACACCGTCACGTACTTCCTCCAGAAGGAGAAGGGGGTCTTCGTGTCGACGCGGCCCTGGAAGGTGTCCTACACGGTGCCCACGCTGCGGGACGAGGCGAAGAAGGACACGGTCAACATCGGCTTCATCAAGTTCGCGGACATCAACAACGACAAGCTCGCCGACCTGGTCGTGACGAAGGTCGAGGGGCAGCTGGGCCTTTGGGACTCGATCCGCACGAACGTCTACCTGCACCTGGGAACCGGGAAGGGGAACTTCGTCGCGGACCGGCGCATCGCGATCGACGGCGTCTCGATCGACCCGGAGTTCATCGACATGAACGGCGACGGCTTCCTCGACGTGGTCACGTCGCGGCTGCGCACGGACCTCATGAAGCAGGCGGTGAACGCCGTGCTGCTGGGGGACGTGGCGCTTTCGTACGAGGTCTTCCAATTCGATCCCGCGCGCAACAGTTTCCTGGCGGACCCGGTCTTCGAGAAGCGGATCTTCGTGCGGCGGGAGGATCTGAACAAGACGGGGGCGGGCGCGGTGCCCCTGGTCTTCATCCGGGGGGATCTTTCGGGCGACGGGCGCCCGGACCTGCTCGTCATGGACCCGAAGCGCAAGGAACTCCTCATCCATCCCGGCGTGGTGGAGGAGACGGGCCGGGGAAAGCGGATCGGCTTCGACGGCACGGCCCACTGGAGGATCCCCGTGGAGCGGCATCCGAAGGGGATCCAGGTGATGGACGTGAATTCCGACGGCGCGACGGACATCCTGCTCTACTACAACGGCGTGGTGGGGCTGGTGCTCTCGCGGAAGGGGCCCTGAGCCTACTTTTCCTCGGGTTCGTCGCCCTCGTCCTCGGGGCCGGGCTCGGGTTCGGGCCCGGGCAGTCCGCCGCCGTTCGTGCCGGCCGACAGCACCTCTTCGATGACCGCTTCGTTCACCCAGATCGGCGCCTTCATCTGGACGGCGAGCGCGATGGCGTCGCTGGGGCGCGAATCGATCTCGACGCTTTTCCCGTTCCGCTTGAGGAAGAGGCGGGCGAAGAAGGTGCGGTCCTTGAGGTCGGTGATGACGACCTTTTCGAGCTTGGAGTCGAGGCCGCCGATGATGTTCTCGATGAGGTCGTGGGTCATCGGTCGGGGGGTCTTCTTGCCCTTGATGTTGCGGTCGATGGCGACGGCCTCCCAGATGCCGATGACGATGGGGAAGGCCCGGTCGCCCTCGTTTTCCTTGAGGACGATGACCTGCTCGTCGTTCGTCTCGCTGATGATGATGCGGGACAGCTCCATCCGAATCAAATGAGGATCCTCGCAGTGTGCAACTTCAGGAGTATAACCCCCCGTCGGGCAAATGTCCCGGGTTCATCCTCCTTCGCCCTGTCGGGGATGGGCTACGGCGGACTCAAATTGACTTGTCCGGCCGCGCGCCCTTAGAATCGACGGCTTCATGCCGAACTTCGAAATGGTCTTCATGGCGATCGCCTCGAAGAACAATTTTTTGACCCACGAAGAGGCGGCGGAGATCCTGGCGGAGTTCAACGAACGGCCGGCCGGCGCCGAGGCGCGCACGGTGGAATCGATCTGCCTGGACCGGGGCGTGCTGACGGCCCAGCAGATCCAGACGCTGTCGGCGGCCGCGAACAAGATCGTGCAGGCCCGGAAGGCGGCCCCTCCGCCCGCCGCGGCGGCGCCGACCCCGACGGGGGTCTCCCGCCCCGCGCCCGTGTCCCAGCGGATCAAGACCGCGCCGGCCCCGCCGGCCCCGGCCCGCGCGGCGGGCCCGAACGAGCCCATCCCCGGCATCCGCATCGTCGGCAAACTGGGCGTGGGCGGCACGGCGACGGTCTTCTTGGCGGAGGACGTGGACCACGGGCGCAAGGCGGCGCTGAAGATCATCCACCCGTCGCTGTCGAAGGACGAGCGGGCGGTGCGGCGTTTCCAGCGCGAGTCGGGGCTGCTCGTGTCGTTCGACAATCCGAACATCGTCAAGGGCTACAGCCAGGGCATGATGGGCCCGCTGTGCTACCTCCTGATGGAATATCTCGAGGGGGAGTCGGCGCAGGAGGCCCTGGACCGGGAAAAACGATTCTCCGAGGCCCGCGCGCTCGAGATCATCGAGGAGGCGGCCAAGGGCGTCGACTACATGCAGTCGCGGGGCATCATCCACCGGGACATCAAACCCGGAAACATCTTCCTCCTCAAGGGCGGCGGGGTGAAGGTGATCGACCTGGGCTTCGCGCAGGAGATCGGCGCGGAGTCGACGGGCGAGGAGGAGACCACGAGCGGCACCGTCCAGTACATGAGCCCCGAGCAGGCGCGCGGGCAGCGGGACCTGGACGTCCGGGCGGACATCTACTCGCTGGGCGCGACCCTCTACCACATGGTGATGGGCGAGACGCCGTTCTCGGGGTCGGACTCGCTCGAGGTCATGGCGAAGCAGGTGATGGAGTCGCTCAACTCGGGCGGCATGAAGAACCAGCGCGTGTCCAAGCACATGCACTACTTCATCGAGCGCATGATGTCGAAGGACAAGGAGCTGCGCTATTCGACGCCGCGGGAGCTGGCGGACGACATCAAGGAGCAGATCGACGGCTTCCGTTCGCTGGAGTACCGGGAGTCGCCGGATGCGCCGGAATCGAAGATCATGAAGATGGTCAACCTGGGCGGAAAGCCGGGGGGCTCGTCCGCGGGGCCCGCCAGCACGCGGCGGGTGCCCGTGCAGCCTCCGCCGCCCACGACGCGGAAGCTGTCGAAGCTGGAAGAATTCAAGCGGCGCAAGCGGTAGCGGACGCAGCGGAAGCCACAGCGGGGGGCGGGATGGCGGAGCCAGGGGCGGACACCACTTTTCGCCGGGCGGGATGCGGTCCCGGCTTCGACGGCCGGGTCGAACCTCTCTGGTTCGCCTACCGCGAGGTTCACTCCAAGCGCGGGTTCTTCGCCCGGTGGGGCGAGCGCGCGAAGGTGAAGGCCGTGATCCGGCAGGTCAACGACGGGATCCGTTCCCAGAAGGGGACCCCGGGCGGCTGGGACCAGGCGGAAGGCGGGCGGGCCTGCAATTTGAAGGTCGCGCGCATGGGCCTGGTCCGGGAATTGAAGACCTGGCTCAAGAATGCGACGGAATGGGCCGCCGAGAAGCGCTGGCCGCACCTTCACGTCCTGAGGGACCGCCCCTGCCTGCTGGTCCCCGTGGATTTTCCGAAGCCGCTCTGGGTCTCGCCGGGCGGAAAAGAGGAGCCTGTGCCGGTGGCGAGCGCCGTGAAGGTTCGCGAGGAGCTGGCGGAGGTCAACAAGGACTTCCGGATCGAGGAGACCTTCGCGCTCAAGAAGATGGTGGATTTCATGGATGCGCAGGCGAAGGAGATCGAGGCCTTCGAGCACCGTTCGGGCCAGCAGGAGGGTTTCTGGCCGAAGTTCTCCTACGTCCTGCTGCGCAAGCTGGTGGACGTCAGCCTCGACAAGAAGCTGCCCGCCTTCCTGGCCTGAGGCCCCCGCACCCCGAAAAAAGCAGCCCGTCTGTTTTGTCGTGTCCCGGGACACGACAAAACAGACGGGCTGTTTTTTTCGGGGTCAGCTCAGGAGCAGCATCGCGTCGCCGTAGCTGAAGAAGCGGTAGCGCTCGCGGACCGCCTCCCGGTAGGCCTCCAGGAGGCGCTCCCGGCCCGCGAAGGCGCAGACCAGCATCAGCAGCGTGCTCTTGGGCAGATGGAAGTTCGTCAGCAGCGTCTTCACCACCTTGAATTCGAAGGGGGGATGGATGAAGAGGTCGGACTCCCCCGACGTCCGCCCCGTCCGCGCCCAGGTCTCCAGCGTCCGGCAGCTCGTCGTCCCCACCGCCGCCACCCGGCCCTCCGGGGGCTCCGGGATCTCGTAGCGCTCCGGATGCATCCGGTGCTCCTCCACCTCCTCGCAGCGGACCGGCTTGAACGTCCCCACCCCCACGTGCAGCGTGAGCCGGCGGGTCTTGAGCTGCGCGAGGATCTCGGGGGTGAAGTGCAGCCCCGCCGTGGGCGCCGCGATCGCCCCCTCGTTCCGGGCGTACACCGTCTGGTACCGTTCGTCGTCCTCCGGCCGGGCCTCCCGCTTGAGGTAGGGGGGCAGCGGAGGCCGCCCCACCCGCGCCAGATCCGGCTCGGTGTCGAAGTCCAGGGTCCAATGGTCGGCGTCCCGGGCGGACAGCCGGACCCGGCCCCCGTCCCCCCAGCCCAGCTCCTCCCCGACCTTCAGCCGCCCCCCGGCATCCAGGAGGGACAGCCAGCGCCGCTCCTCCAGGCGCCTTACCAGCAGGGCGTCCACCCGCCCCCCCGTGTCCCGAAGGAGCGCCACCCTCGCCCTCAGCACCTTCGTGTCGTTCAGGTAGACCGTCTCACCCCTCAGATACTCCACGACGTCCGGGAAACGGCGGTGTTCGATGCGGCCGTCGGGGTGCAGGACCAGCAGACGGGAGCCGTCCCGGCGCGGGGCGGGTTCCAGGGCCACCAGATCCGGGGGCAGGGCGAAGTCGAAGTCCGAGACTTTCATTTGACAGGAGCGGGGGGTATTATAAGATCGAACTTCGACCTACGGGAGGAATCGTTCATGCACGCTGTTTTTGCGCTCGCGCTCTTGCTTCAGGCCGCCGACAAGACCGGCATCAAGGTCGAGTCGAGTGTCGAACTCGACATCGTCGTCCGGGACGGCAACGGGGAGGCCACGAAGCTCCTGAACGTCTCCCGCAAGGACGCCTACTCCCAGGAACGCGTGGATGCCCGCTCGGTCCGCATCCAGTGCCTGTCCTCGCGCCTGCAGCGCAGCGGCACGGACACCCCGCTCGAGGAAAAGGCGACCGCGCTCTCCGGAAACACCTATCTGGCCGTCCGGACCGACGCCGGCTGGAGCGTCCAGGACGTCAAGGGCGGATCCGCGCCCGCCGAGGGCCAGAACCTCGGGGCCTGGAACGACCTCGTCCGCATCCTGCCCCCCGGGGGCAACGCCACGGCCGGCGCCCGCTGGTCGGTGGAATCCAAGGACCTGCTGCCCCTGCTGTATCCGGGCGCGCTGGTCGAAGGCACGGGCAAGCTGGAATGCACCTGCCAGTCGGTGGAGGGCGGCCGCGCCAACATCACCCTGGCGGGAACGCTGTCGGGGAAGGGCGCCGACCCGAACACGCAGGTCACGCTGACCCTGAAGTCGGGCACGCTGGTCTACGACACCGGGAAGAACCGTCCGGTGTCCCTGATGCTCTCCGCCACCCTCGAGTCGGCCACCGACATGGTCGAGATGATCCGCAAGCCCAACACGAACGAGGAAGAGCGTCGCAAGGTCGGCGAGATCACGGTCAAGAGCCGCAAGCTCGAGGCCGTCCTGAGCTTCGAGTAGCCTTGCCGCTTCTTTCGGCTACCGGCTACTAACTACCGGCTACCGTCCCTTTAGAGTCCCCACCTCGGGGATCAGCAAACCCCTCGCCTTCAGGCGACTGG
>CAZUJF010000015.1:0-115280 GCA_964619955.1 uncultured Planctomycetales bacterium | reverse complement strand
CCGGACGGGACTTTCACCCGCGAGTCGGAAAGCGACTTCTCAGTACGCGCCACGCGACGATGATACAATCGCCCGCGGTCATGACCGACGTTTTGACGATCGAGAGCCCCTGCCGCTTCGAACTGGAGTGCCCGGACGACGTGCACCGTCCGGGTCCGGCGAGCCTGTCCCTGCTGAAGTACCTTTTCAGCGTCCGGGGGAAATCCGTGCTCGATCTCGGCTGCGGCTGCGGATTGTTCGCCGTCGCCGCCGCCAAACTCGGCGCCCGGGAGGTCTGGGCGACGGACCTCTCCCCCGCCGCCGTGGAGTGCACGCGGCGCAACGCGGAGCGCAACCGCGTCGAAGTCCGGGCCAAAGCCGGGGACCTCTACGATCCCGTCGACGGCCGCCTCTTCGACCTCATCGTGAGCAACCCGCCCCAGATGCCCGCCCCCCCCGGCGCCCGCGGTCCGAAGGTCGGCGGCCCCGACGGCCTGCGCTATCTGGAGCCGCTGATCCGCTCAGCCCCCGACCATCTCGAAGCGGGGGGGCAGCTGCTCACGTTCGTGCTGTCGCTTGCCGACACCCGGCGTTTCGAGGGCCTGCTTTCGGAGCAGTTCCGCTTCCGCAACCTGCCGGCCGAGCCCCGTCCCTTTACCTGGGAGGAGATGAACGCCGTCCACCCCGGACTCGGCGAATACCTCCAGGACCGCCGCGCCCGGGGGCTCTCGGAGTATCAGGAGGAGCCCGGTGTCCTGCAGTTCACGACCCGGCCTTATCTGGCGATGCGCCGATGAAGCGGCTCATCGCCCACGCCGACGATCTGGGTCTCACGGAGGCGGGAAACGACGGCATCCTGAAGGCTCACCTCCAGGGGATCGTGACGTCCGCGTCGCTGCTGGCGAACGGGCCTGCCCTCGAGGACGCCCTCCGGCGCCTCCCGCCGTCCCTGGACCTCGGCCTCCATCTGGATCTGAGCGAAGGCCGGCCGCTGATCCGGGGGCATCGGACGCTGACCGGCCCCGACGGCCGTTTTCACGGGAAGGCCGAAGCCCGGCGCCTGGCGCTCCGGAACCACTTCGCCCCCGAGGAGGTTGAACGGGAAACCCTGGCGCAGATCGACCGGCTGCTCGACAGGGGCCTGAGGCTGACGCATCTCGACGGGCATCAGCATCTGCACGTGTACGGGCCGCTCGCCGCCCCCGTCGCGCGCGCGGCGCGGAAACGGAAGCTCCGCTGGGTGCGCCTCCCCGCCGACGTCCATCCGCACGCGGCGATCCGGAAGGACCGTCGCCGGCAGATCCTCGACTACGCGCGGCTCGCGGCCGCCGCCCGCCCCGTCTATCACGCCGCGGGGATGCGCAGCGTGGACGCCTTCGCCGGCCCTTCGCTCAGCGGAGCCTGGACGCTGGGGCGCATGGCCGCGTTCCTGGCGTCCGTCCGCCCCGGAATCACGGAACTCATGCTGCATCCCGGGACCCACGAGAACGAGCGGCGCGTACTGACCCACGAGCGGCTTCCCCGGCTCCTCGACGGGCAGGCCATCCGTCTCGCCCATTTCGGAAATCTATAGACCTTGCAGACCGGGCTGTTAACCTCTCCCCCTCATGAAGATCCTGGCGTTCTCGCCGGCCGACCCCGACTCGCTCAGCGGGAACGCCGTCACCTTGCGGCGGATCCGCCTGGCGCTGTTGGCCCGGGGCCATGACTTTCGAATCGTCCACGCTCCGGCGGACGTGCCGGAGGAAACCCTGCGCCGCCGGCTCCGGGAAGAGGCGCCGGACATCGTCCACTATTACCACGCCTGGAAAACGGGCCGCCATCTCGTCCCCCTCGGACACCCCGCTTCGGTGCTCACCCTCTCCGGAACCGACCTCAACATCGACCACGAGGATCCCTCCCGCCGCGAGATCATCGATCTCGCGATCCGGAAGGCCCGGGTGGTGCTGACGTACAACCCCTCGCTGGCCCGCCGGATCCCCCGGGCGCGGCTCATCCCCAAGGGGGTCCTCCTGGGCCGGACCCCCTTCGACCTGCGCGGCGCCCTGGGGCTCGAGAAGGAGCATTTCGTGTTCCTGCTCGCCGGAGGCCTGCGGCAGGTGAAGAACCCCCTCTTCGCGGTGGATGGCCTAACTCCCCTTCACGGGACGAATGACGCCCTCCGGCTGGTGCTGGCGGGTCCGCTCATCGATCCGAGCCTCGGCCGCGAACTCGCCTGGCGGATGGAGGCGCACCCCTGGGTGCAGCAGATCGTCGTCCCGCAGGAGTGCATGCAGGCCGTCTACCAGGCCGGCGACGTCGTCCTCAACACCTCGCATTCGGAGGGGCTCTCGAACGCCCTGATGGAAGCCATGAGCGCCGGCGCCGCGATCCTGGCCTCGGACAATCCGGGGAACCGGGATCTCCTGGAGGGCGGCCTCTGCGGCCTGCTCTACCGGGATCCCGCCGACTTCGAGGACAAGGCCCTCCGGCTGATGAGGGATCCGTCGCTGCGCCGCGACCTGGGGACCGCCGCCCGCGCGGAAGCCACCCGGCGCTTCTCCACGGAGAAAGAAGCCGACGCCCTGATCGCCGCCTACACCGAGGCCCTGAGACCCGTATAAAAGGGGGTCTTTCCCCTTGCCGCCCCGGGGGGGCGCTGCGTAGAATTCCCGCACACGCAAAGGAGAACTACACCCATGGGAAGAAACGCCATCCTGGCCGTCCTCCTCCTCAGCCTGGCCGCCTGCGATCGGAAGCCGGCCCCCGCGCCCTCCGCCGCCGCCCCGGCCGCCGCTCCCGCGGCGGGCCCGGTCTTCGCCGCGGGCGAAAGCACGTTCCATTTCGGGGGCAATGAGGCCAAGACCAACGTCGGATTCCGCTCGAAGACCGACATCACCGACATCATCGGCCAGAGCCGGAAGCTTCGGGGGACGGCGACCATCGATTTCCAGAAGGGAACGGGACGCTGCGCGCTCACGATCCCCACCGCCACGCTGAATTCCGGCATGGACGACCGCGACCGCGCCATGCTCGGCAAACAGTGGCTCGACGCCAAGCAATTCCCCACGATCGAATTCAAGGCCGACCAGGCCTCGTTCGCCCCGCCCGGTTCCTGGAAGATCCCCGGCAAGTTCTCGATGCACGGCGTCACCAAGGACCTGGAGATCGCGGCCACGGTGCGCTACTTCAACGAGGAACTCTCGAAGAAGGCCAAACTCGGTGACGGCGCCTGGATCAAGGTCACCACCTCCTTCATCGTGAAGCTCGCGGACTACGGCATCGTGATCCCCGAGAACGCGGTCGCCACCGTGAAGCCGGAGATCGAGGTGTCCATCGACGTCTGGGGCTGCACCGTCGCCCCGGCGAACCTGGAACCGGCGACCGGCCCGGCGGACGGGGAGGATGGCCCGATCAAGGTCATCCGCCCCCCGAAGGTTTCCGCCGTGGGCATCGCCGGAAAGAAATACGTTTTCGGCAAGAAGCCCCAGCTCGCCCAGTTCGCGGCGACGTCCGAGACCGAACTCGAGAAGGTCACGGCCGCCACCAAGATCCTCGGCGGCCTCGCCGGCGTGGACGCCGAGAAGGGCTCCGGCCAGGTGCGCCTCGCGCTGCCCGTGACCTCGCTCAAGACCGGCATCGCCGCCCGGGACGAGCACATGCTCTCCGCCGGGTGGCTGGACTCGGCGAAATTCCCCCTCATCGAGTTCGAGTCCACCAAGGCCGCGAAGAAGGACGCGAAGACCTGGGCCGTGGAAGGCACGTTCACGATGCACGGGGTGAAGAAGCCCGTGGCCCTCGACATCGGCGTCCGCGAGATCCCCCTCGAACTCGTCCAGAAGGCGAATTGGGGCGACAAGCCGGGCATGGCCTTCAGCGGCACGTTCAAGGTGAAACTGTCCGAGTTCGGGATCAAGATCTCCGAGCAGGCCGCCGGCAAGGTGAACGACGAATGGACCGTGACCTTCGAGGTCACCGGATTGCTAGACGAATGAACAAACTGCTGCGCATCGGTGGAATCCTGGCGTTGGTTTTTGCAGCCGCGGTCTACCCCGTCATCGGGGGCATCGCCAGCGGCGCCGTGGAGGCGTACCTCATCCCGGCCAAGGACCCCGCCCTCGTCGAACAGGAGAAGATCCTCTTCGATCCCGCCGGGATGGACAGGAAATCCCCCCAGTACCGGAAGGCCGTCATCTCCCTTTACGGGCTCCCCACCGACGAGACCACCGCGCTGGTGTTCGTCCCTGCGGAGAAGTACGTCCGCCCTTCCGAGCTGCCTGAGATCACCATCCTCCCCATCGACAAGGAGAAGGGCGAGAATCCGATGCAGGTGAAGACGCTTTGGTTCTTCGCCAAGTATCTCGCCGGCGGCGCCGCCCTCACGGGGGTGGCCCTGCTGGGCCTGAGCACCCTCTTCGCGAAGAAGAAATCGCCCGCACCCGCGGCCTGAGGGAGCTTTCATGCGGCGCCTGCTGGTCTTCGCGCTCCTGCTGCTTGGGGCCCCCCAGACCTCCCCGCCGCCGCTCGCCTTCAAGAACGCGACGCTGCAGGCCGGACCCGGCCGCAAGATCGCCAACGCCGTCGTGCTCGTCCGCAACGGGCTGATCCAGGAGGCGGGCGCCGGCCTCGACATCCCCCCCGACGCCAAGGTCATCGACGCCGCCGGCCTTTTCCTCTACGCGGGGTTCATCGACGGCCGCTGCAGCAGCGGCCTGTCCGACACCAAACGCGGCATCGATCAACTGCGCCTCGCCGAAGGGGAGAAGCCGGACGCCACGCGCGAGGCCCCGCCCCGCATGGAGGAGGCCAACCGGCGCGGACTGCGTCCGGAGATCGACGCCGCCGCGTTGATCTCGATCGGCGAAGAGGCCGCGAAGAAAGTCCAGGGGGCCGGCTTCACCGTCGTCCGCTCCGCGCTCGCCGAGGAATACATCGGCGGCCGCGCGGCGCTGATCACGCTCTCGGGACGCCCCCGGCGTGAAGCCCTGATCCGCGGCGGCGCGGGCTTCCAGGGCGGCTTCAAGAACCCCGGCGACGGCTACCCCGGCACCGTCATGGGCTTCATGGCGCACGCGCGCCAGTTCCTGCTCGACGGGCAGCACTACGCGCGCCGCTGGGGCGCCTGGAAGGCCGGCAGCCCCCGTCCTCCGCTGGACGCCGCGCTGGAGGCCCTGCAGCCGCTCCTGAAGGGCGAGGAACGCCTCTGGATGGACGCCGGCAGCGACCGCGAGATCCTCCGGGCCGTGGCGCTCGCCGATGAATTCAAGCTGCAGCTCGGCGTCAGCGGCGGAGCCGAGGCCTGGAAGGTCGCCGACGTCCTCAAAGAGCGCCGGATCCCCGTCGCGTACTCGCTCAAAGTCCCCAAGAAGCCCGAGCCCAAGAAGGACGCCGACGCCCTCCCCGCGCGGCTCCAGGAGGAGCTGGAACGGGTCTGGAAGGAATCCCTCACGAGCCCCCGCAAGCTGCTGGACCAGGGCGTGCGGCTTTGCTTCTCCTCCCAGGGCCTCGACAGTCCCCCCGAGGTTTTGGATGCAGTGGCGCTGCTGGTGGAACACGGACTGACCCGCGACGAAGCCCTCGCCGCGCTCACCACGACCCCCGCCGCGCTTTTCGGACTTGAAGCGACCCACGGCAGCGTCGAGAAGGGCCGCGCGGCGAATCTCGTCGCCCTCACCGCCCCGCTCGGGGACCGCAAGACGCGGGTCAAATACCTGGTCGCCGACGGACGCCTCTTCGAATACGACGCGAAGGCGCCGGACTCGAAGAAGGACGAGAAGAAGGAGGACGCTCCCGCGGCGCAGGCCGTGCCGGTCGCCGTCGAACTCGACGCCGACCGCATCCCGAAGCTGCGGACCGGAGGGACCGTCTTCATCAAGGACGCCGCCGTCCATACGATCGTCCCCGCCGCCCTGCTCGAGAAGGCTTCGGTCCTCATCCGCGCGGGCTTGATCGTTTCCGTCGGCAAGGATCTTCCCGTGCCGGAGGGCGTCACGGTCGTCGACGGCGCGGGGCTGCACCTCATGCCCGGCATCGTCGACTGCCACTCGCATATCGCCACGGAAGGCGGTCTGAACGAGATGACCTCGTCCATCACGGCCGAGGTCCGGGTGGCCGACGCGCTCGATCCCACGGACGTCGAACTGCACCGCGCCGCCGCCGCGGGCGTCACCGCCGCCAACATCCTCCACGGCAGCGCCAACGCGATCGGCGGTCAGAACGCGGTCATCCGCATGAAGTACGGCGCCCGCCCGGCGGACCTGCTCTACCCCGGCGCCCCGGGCGGCATCAAGTTCGCCCTCGGGGAGAACCCCAAGCAGGCGAACTTCCCCGGCAACCGCGGCAAGCGCTTCCCGAACAGCCGCATGGGCGTGGAGGCCGTGTTCCTTCGCGCCTTCACCGAGGCGCGCGGCTACGAATCCGCCCGGCGCACCGATCCGCTGACGCGCCGCGATCTGCGCCTCGACGCCCTGCTCGGCGTCCTGAACGGGGATCTGCGCGTCCATTGCCACTGCTACCGCTCCGAGGAGATCGCCATGATCCTCCAGGCGGCGAAGGTCAACGGCTTCAAGGTGTCCACGCTGCAGCACGTGCTCGAGGGCTACCGGGTCATGCCCGAGATCCTCGCCTCCGGGGCGGGCGCCTCGACGTTCAGCGACTGGTGGGCCTACAAGATCGAGGCCTACGAGGCGATCCCCCACAACGCCGCGATGATGTCGCGGGCCGGCATTCTCACCTCGATCAATTCGGACCTCCCCCACCAGATCCGGCATCTCACGGTGGAGGCCGCCAAGGCCGTCAAGTACGGCGGGCTCTCGGACGCCGAGGCGCTCGCGCTGCTCACGATCAATCCCGCGAAGCAGCTGGGGATCGAGGCCTCCTGCGGCTCGGTCGAACCCGGGAAGCGCGCCGACCTCGCGCTCTACAACGGGCATCCGCTGTCCCCCTATTCCCGCTGCGTGCTGACCCTCATCGACGGGGAGGCCGTCTTCGATGCCCGGCAGGCCGTCCGGAACTCGACGCCGGACTTCCGCGCGGAGCAGCGCCCGCGCCGCGAACCCGGCCCACTGGTGAACAGCGGCTTCGTCGCGATCACCGGGGCGCGCCTCTTCCCCGTCACGGCGCCGTCCTTCGTCGGCACCCTGCTCCTCAAGGATGGGAAGATCGCGGCGCTCGGGGCGGATCTTCAGGTCCCCGCCGGAGCGGCCGTGCTCGACGCGAAGGGACTCTCCGTGTATCCGGGGCTCATCGACGCCCACACCTCGCTGGGCCTGAACGAAATCGGCTCCGTGGCGGGCACCCGGGACGAGACGGAGATCGGCCTGATCCAGCCGGACCTGAAGGCGCTGCACTCCGTGCATCCGCACAGCGAGCTGATTCCCGTGACGCGCGCCAACGGCATCACGAGCGCCCTCACCCGGCCCGAGGGCGGGTTGATCTCCGGCCAGAGCGCGCTCATCCGCCTGGCGGGATGGACGCCCTCCGAAATGTCGATCCAGGAGGCCGTGGCGCTGCACGTCGACATGCCCGAGAAGCCGGACGGGGACGACGCCGACGCCAGGAAGGAGTTCGAGCGCCGCTCCAAGCTCCTCAAGGACACGTTCGAAGCCGCGAAACGGCAGACGGTCGCCCGCCGGGATCTCAAGCTGGACGCCTTGCAGCCCTACCTGAAGGGCGAGCGCCCGGTGGTTTTTCACGCCTCACGGGCGAAGGAGATCCGCGAGGCGCTGAAGCTCGCGGTGGAATTCGGGTTGAAACCCGTGATCTCCGGCGGCCAGGAGGCCTGGAAGGTCGCCAAGGAGCTGTACGAGCACCGCGCCTCCGTGATCCTGGCGGGGACCCTGGGCATCCCGCTGGAGCCGCACGATCCCGCCGACGCCGTCGCCTCGAACGCGGCCAAACTGTCGCAGGCCGGGGTGCCCTTCGCGATCAGCGCCGCCGAGTCCTTCCAGGGAAACTCGCGCAACACCCCCTATCATGCGGCCTGGGCGTCGGCCCACGGGCTGGGCCGGGAGGAGGCCCTCAAAAGCGTCACGATCCGCGCCGCGGAGATCCTGGGCGTCTCGGCGCGCACGGGCTCGCTCGAGGCCGGCAAGGACGCGGACCTCATCATCACTACGGGCGATCCGCTCGAGGTCGCCACGGACGTCGTCTGGATGTTCATCGCGGGCCGGGCGGTGTCCCTGGACTCCAAGCACACCCGGCTCCACGAGAAGTTCAAGGGGCGGAAGTAGCGGCCGTCTTCAGAGGCTGCAGCAGGAAGAGGTGCTCCTCCTTCTGCAGGGCGCCGGTGAATTCGCGCCGCTTCTGGGAGGCGCCGGCGACCAGCTTCAGGCCGGCGGCCGGGGCGAGCTCCGTCAGCAGGCGGTCCGCCGGTCCCGACATGCCGTCCCCGATGAGCAGCAGGATCTTGCCTTTCGGGGCGAGCGCCTCGCACATGCCCTTGAGCACGAGCGCCATGTCCTCTTTGTAGTTCACCCCGGCGGCGAAGCGGGAGCCGATCTCCTTCACCTCCGCCTGCTTGCCGTCCACGCCGTAGAGCGGATACCGGCGGTCCTGGTGTTTCGCGTAGTCGTAGACGCCGGAATACGGCGGCGACGTGAGGATCAGATCCACCGTCCCCTGCAGCTTGATGTCGCGCGCATCGCCGATCTCGAGGCGCGGCTCCTTGACCTCGACCTTGCGCTTGTAGAGGTCGCTGCTGAGCTGGAGCAGTCCGCTCACCAGCTCCGGAATGCGTTCCCGGTACGTGCGCAGGGCGGCGTGGCGCGGCTTGGGCCGGTGGTAGAGATCGATTTTGACGTCGCTGTCGCTGATCTGCTTGGAGAGGCGCACCACGACCGAGGAGAGCACGCCCATCATCAGGCGGGAGTAGTCCTTGTCGCGCTCCGCCTCGTCCCCGATCAGGGTCCACATCGCGCAGATCTCCCGGAGCGTGTGCGGGTCGTACCAGGTCTTCTCCGCCTCCGCCCACTCGGGGAGCTCGAACTCGGCGCGTTCGACCAGGGCGTAGGAGCGGTCGGCG
This sequence comes from uncultured Planctomycetales bacterium, assembly GCA_964619955.1. Lineage (GTDB taxonomy): Bacteria > Planctomycetota > MHYJ01 > MHYJ01 > JACPRB01 > JACQFK01. The sequence continues at coordinate 106,300 of CAZUJF010000015.1, read as the reverse complement.
ATCGCCAGCGCCCGGCGCTCGAACTCGCGGCAGCGGTCGGGATGCCAGTTGCGCGTGCGGCACCAGGCGATTTCGAGCCCCACGGGGGAAAGATCGCGGCCCAGGAACTCCGCGCCGCAGCGCAACGCCTCGAGGGCCACCGTGCCGGAGCCGACGAAGGGGTCGAAGATCCGCTTCGAGGGGAAATGCGCGAGGGCCTGGCGGGCCCACGCCGGATGCATCCGCGCGGGATAGGGGTGGAAGCCGTGGGTGTACATCAGCTTCTCGTCCCGTTCCACCTTGAGGCTCGCGGCGAGCATGCCGGCGGCGGACGGGTCCCCCGAAAGGCGGCATTTGCCGCCGACTTGCGTGAGGCTGCGCTTCTGGGGTTTGGGCTTCATGGGACGTGTGTGTTAGTCTGGCGCGACTTATGAAAGGGACGACCGCGACCGGCGCGCTGCTCGCAGCCCTCCTGGCGGGCTGCATTGTAGCGGAAGCCGCTCCGCTGGCAAGGCACGAGTTCGAGGAGCCCCACATGGGGACCCGGGTCCGCATCGTCCTCTATGCGGATTCGGCCGCCCGCGCCGCCGCCGCGGCCGCGGCCGCCTTCGACGTCATGCGCGCGGTGAACGCCCGCATGAGCGACTATCTCCCCGACAGCGAACTCAGCCGGCTTTCGGCCGCCGCCGGACTGGGTCCGAAGCCCGTCTCCCCCGAGCTCTTCGCGGTGCTGGACGCGGCGCAGCAGATCGCGCGCGCCTCGGGCGGGGCCTTCGACGTCAGCGTCGGCCCCCTGGTCCGGCTCTGGCGGCAGTCCCGCGCGTCGCGGCGGCTTCCCGAACCCGCCGAGTTGCAGGCCGCGCGGGCGCTCGCCGGGCATGAGCGGATGATCCTCTCCAAACCGGACTCCGTCCTGCTCGTCGCGCCGGGCATGCGGCTGGACCTCGGCGGCATCGCGAAGGGCTACGCCTGCGACCGGGCCCTGGCCGCGATGGCCGCTGCGGGCATCACCCGCGCCCTGGTGGACACCGGCGGCGGCCTCGCGCTCGGCGACCCGCCTCCCGGGCAGGCGGGCTGGAAGATCGGGCTGCTCGGGGACCGCTCCCGCATCCTCGTGCTGTCGCGCTGCGGGGTCGCCACCTCGGGGGACACGGAGCAGTTCGTCGAGATCGACGGCGTCCGCTACTCCCACATCCTGAATCCCGCCACGGGGCTCGGCCTCACGCGCCAGGAGATGGCCACCGTGGTCGCGCCCGACGGCATGACGGCGGACGCGCTGGCGACGGCCTGCTGCGTCCTGGGAGCCCCCCGCGCCCTGGAGCTGGCCGCCTCGCGTCCGGGCTGCGACGTCTGGCTCCAGTGGATCGAGGAGCGGCGGCGCAAACGCGTCGAGAGTCCGGGCTTCGCCCGCCTCACCGCCCCGGCTCCGGAAGACTAACGCACCGCAAAAACAGCCAGGCTGTTTTTGACGGCCTAGGACCGCTCCTTTCCCGGCAGCGGCGCGGGACGGACCGGATTCGGCCCGTATTCATACTTCGCGGGCGACAGGTCCAGGTCGCTCGCCAGCATCTCCTCGTGCGTGATCACCTTGCCCGTATACGCCGCCTCGCGGCCGAGGATCGCGGTCAGGGTCGACATCGCCACCTGCTCCGCCTCGTTGATGGGCTTGCCGGCCCGGATGGAGTTCACCAGGTCCGTGTGCTCCTGGATGTACGCCTTCGCGATCGAGATCTCGCCGTTGAACTTCCACAGTTCCTTCCCGGCGTGATCCTTGAGCGTCGCCTTGTAGATGTCCGCCTCGCCCTTGGTCCCGCTGATGTAGCAGCCGACGTGGTTCGCCGTGTTCGCGATCTGGCGGCACATGGACATCATGTGCTTCCCGCCCGGGTACTCGTAATCGATCGTGAAATGGTCGTAGACGTTCCCGAATTCCGGCTCGACGCGGACCTGGCGTCCGCCCGTCGCGACGGCCTTCAGGGGACGCGAGCCCATGGCCCAGTCGGACACGTCGATCGTGTGGATGTGCTGTTCGACCGGCTGGTCGCCGGAGAGCCAGTCGTAGTAGATCCACATCCGCAGCTGCCACTCCATGTCGCTCCATTCCGGCTTGCGCGTGCGCGACCAGAGGGTGCCGGTGTTGTAATACGCGCGCCCGCCGGTGATTTCGCCGATCGCGCCGTCATGGATGCGCTGGATCGTCTCCATGAAGCTGACCTGGTGGCGGTACTGCGTGCCGGCGACGACGGCGAGCTTCTTCTCCTTCGCCTTCTTGCCCAGTTCGATGAACTTCCGGACGCCGACCGGATCCACGGCCACCGGCTTCTCCACGAAGGCGTGGATGCCCTTCTCCACCGCGTAGGCGAAATGCATCGCCCGGAACCCGGGGGGCGTCGCGAGCAGGACGAGGTCGATCCCGCTGTCGATCACCTTCTTGTAGGCGTCCAGCCCGCTGAACGTGTTCTCGTCGGCCACCTTGTAGCCGGCCAGCTTGCTCAGGGTGCGCTGGGAGCCCTTGATCTTGTCCGGAAAGACGTCGCCCAGCGCCGTCAGCTGGATGTTGGGCGCGGAGGCCAGGCAGTTCTCCGCGGCCCCGCTGCCGCGGCCGCCGCAGCCCACGAGGCCGATCTTGATCGTCTGCTCCTGGCCGGCCGCATGGACCAGCGGGACGCCGGCGAGCATTCCGGCCGTGACGGCCGATCCCGTCTTCACGAACTCTCTACGCGAGCTGCGCTCAAGCATGGGCTCCTCCTAGATTAAGGCGACGCCCGGCGACCCCCGTCGGGCGGCCCGCCAGTATACCTGCGGGTCGACTCTCCTCATACGATCCGAAAGCCCCCGCGGCGTCCGGATTTTCGCCGCACCAGGATTCCGCTCCGCGGGGTATCCTTAAGGGATGATTCGAGGGCACGTTATGAAGCGAGCGCTCCTGACGCTCGGCGGATGGCTGGTCGCCGCGGGCATCGCCTCCGCCCAGGAACACGGCGGCAAGGTCGACTGGGTCCGCGACGCGGACTTCGGCCTCTCGAAGGCGAGGGTCGAGGGCCGCGCGGCGATGCTGTACTTCACCGCCACCTGGTGAGGCCCCTGCAAACAGCTGAACGCAGTTGCGTTCTCCGACGACAAGGTCGTGGCCGCCGCGCAGAAACTCGTCCCGGTCCTCGTGGACTGCTCGGAACGCGGGCAGAACGAGGCCCTCATGAAGAAATACGGGATCCAGGGCTTCCCCACCGTGGTCTACACGGATCCCGACGGAAAGCAGATCCGCGAAATGGATTCCCGGGATCCGGCGGGCGTCCTCCGGGAGATCGACGGCGTCGCCCAGAAGAATCCCGGCCGACCCACGATCTGGCAGGGCTCCCTCAAATCGGCGCTGGAACTCGGCAAACGGGCGAAGAAGCCGGTGGCGCTCGTGCTGGTCGACCCCAAGGCGGACCTGGTCAAACTGACCGCCAAGCTCATGAAGGACCTGGGGGACCGCAAGAGCCGGCTGCTCTGGGTTCTGGAGCCCGCCCGCGGGGACATCCTCTCCAGGTACAAGGCCGAAACCGCCCCCGCCGTCGTGCTCATCGATTCGAAGACGGACGTCGCCTCCCCGCCGATCGCCCTGAAGGAGGACGGCAAGGCGGACGAACTCACCAAGCCGCTCGATGAGGCGCTGAAGGCCGTCCGCAAATAGCGCCCGCCCCTCCCATTTTCAAAGGGTTCGAAGCGTCCCGGGGGTGTATATTCCAGATAGCTCTCGGGACACGGGAGGTGGGTGATGGGAAAATCAGGACCGGCTTGGGCCCTGCTGGCGCTGCTCGGCGCCACTCCGGCGGCCGCGCAAGTCGACTTTTCCGGCGGCTTCGGCACCACGACCGGTTTGCAGAACAACGGAAGCTCCGTGTTCGCCGGCGGCCGCATCCAGCTGACCCAGGCGGTCGGCAACCAGGCGGGAAGCTGCTACTTCACGACGCAGCAGAACGTCGCGACGTTCACGAGTTCCTCCGAATTCGAGTTCTCCAACGGCACCGGCAACCAGGCGGACGGCATGTGTTTCGTGATCCAGCGCGCCGGAGCCGGAGCCCTCGGGGCGACCGGCGGGGGTTTGGGATACTCCGGCATCGCCACCAGCGTCGCCGTCAAATTCGATAACTACCCCAGCCCCAACAGCTACACGGGCATCTACCAGAACGGCGCCGGCCCCGCCACGCCCGAGACCCAGCTCAACCCGGGGCTGGATTTCCACACCACGAACATCTTCAGGGCGGATCTGGATTACGACGGGACCACGCTCGACGTCACGATCACCGACACGGTGACGAACGCCACCGCTTCGCAAACGTACACCATCGACATCCCGACCGTGATCGGCGGCGGGACCGCCTTCGTGGGCTTCACCGCCGGCACCGGCGGCCAGAACGCCATCCACGAGATCGTGCGCTGGACCTTCTTCAACCCCCCTGCCGCCCCGGCCACCCTCACGGCCACGACCGACCAGCTCGGCTCCATCACGCTGACCTGGGCGGCCGTCGCGAATGCGGTCAGCTACAACATCCTCCGCAGCGACACCCCCGCCGGCACGCCCGTGCAGATCGCGAACGTCCTGGCGCCCACGACGACCTACACCGACACCGTCAACCTCACCCCGTTTACGAATTACTATTACGTCGTCCAGGCGGTGGGCGTCGCCGGAACAAGCGCCAACTCGCCCCAGGCCACGGGATACTCCATCTCCGGGCCCCGCTACAACGACCACGACGAAGGCGGGAGGGACGGAAACTGCACCTGCGGCAGCTCCGGCCTTCAGGCGCCCTGGCCCGCGTTCCTGGCCGGGCTGGCCGCCCTGCTCGCCTTCAAACGGAGGCGCTGATCCGGCTCAGACCTTGCCCGCACGCCGCACGGGGCGCACGGGGTTCGGGCCGTATTCGTATTTCGCCGGGGACAGGTCGAGGTCGGACTTCATCAGGGCATCCCACTCGACGATCTTTCCCGTGTAGGCCGCCTCACGGCCCATGATGGACGTCAGCGAACTCTCCGCGATCCGCGTCGCGTCATTGATCGGCTTGCCGGCGCGGATGGACGCCACGAATTCCCGGTGCTCGACGACGTAGGACGACGGCTCCTTGAAATCCGGCTTCCAGGCGTTCGGACCGTGGATCTCGGTGTTCCCGTAGGCCAGCCAGGCCCTCCCCTTCGTGCCGATCCACTCCGTCCCCACCAGGCCCGGCACGCCCTTCCATTGGCGGCACATCGACATCACATGGACCCCGTTGGGGTACTCGTAGTCGATGTCGAAGTGGTCGTAGATGTTGCCGTAGATCTCCTCGGTGCGGACCTGGCGTCCGCCCACGCCGGTCGCCCGCACGGGATGGGCCTGCAGGACCCAGTTCGCCGCGTCGTGCTGGTGGACGTGCTGCTCGACGATGTGGTCCCCGGAGAGCCAGTCGAAGTAGTACCAGTTCCGGATCTGCCACTCCATCTCGCTCTCGCCTTCCTTGCGCGCGTTCTCCCAGAGATAGCCCGTGTTGAAGTAGATCCTCCCCGCGATGATCTCGCCGATCGCGCCGTCGTGGAGGCGCTGGACGGCCTCCCGCTGGATCAGCGAGTGACGGCCGTTGGTGCCGGGGAGCACGCCGAGCTTCTTCGTCTTCGCCAGCTCGCCCGCGGCGATGAACTTCCGGACGCCGACCGGATCCACCGCGACGGGTTTCTCCGCGAAGACGTGTTTGCCCGCGGCGATGGCCGCCTCGAAATGCGGCGGCCGGAATCCGGGGGGCTGGCAGAGCATCACGTAGTCGATGGGAGACTCGAGGATCCGCTGGTAGGCGTCCCAGCCGCTGTAGCACCAGTCGTCGGAGATCTTGACGCCGGGATCCTTGCCCCGTTCGAGGACCTCGCGGGACTTCTTCACCTTGTCCGGGAAGATGTCCGCGAGGGCCACGACGCTGATGTTCTCGGAGGACTCCAGGACGTTCTGCGCGGCGCCGGTGCCCCGGCCCCCGCAGCCGATGAGCCCCACCTTGATCGTGGGGTCCTGGGCCCCGCCATGGACGAAGGGGATTTCGAGCATGCGCCCTCCTGAAACACGGCGGGGGCGCCGGACGAGCGTCTCGTCCGGCGCCCCCCGTGGAAATTACGGGATCAAGCCTTCTTGCCCGGAGTCGCGACCTTGGGCTCCGGCATCGGCGTGTTCATGTCCAGCTTGTCCGGCATCATCTTCAGATCCGACGCCAGGAACTTGTCCCACTCGACGATCTGGCCGGTGTACGCCGCCTCGCGGCCCATGATGGCCACCAGCGTGCTCTCCGCGACCTGATGGGCCTCGTTGAGGGGTTCGCCCTTGCGGATCGACGCGATGAGATCCGTGTGCTCCTGCACATACGGGTTCTTGCCGCCGCCCTCGGGCTTCCAGAGCTGCTTGCCCGCGTGGTCGTAAAGGCCGTTCGAGCCGCTGCTCTTGCCCTTCGTGCCGACAAACGCCTCGCTGACGTTGCTCGGCAGGTTGTTCCAGTGCCGGCACATGGAATGCACGTGCACGCCGTTCGGATACTCGAAGTCCACGCCGAAGTGGTCGTAGATGTGCCCGAACTGGGGCTCCGTGCGCACCTGCCGGCCGCCGACGGCCAGCGCGCGCACCGGATGGCCCTTGAGCGCCCAGTTCACGACGTCCAGATTGTGGATGTGCTGCTCGACGATGTGGTCGCCGCCCAGCCAGGTGTAGTAGTACCAGTTGCGAAGCTGATACTCCACGTCGGTCTGGCCCTCGCGGCGGGGGTTGACCCAGACGCCCCCGCCGTTCCAGTAGCAGCGCGCCGCGACGATGTCGCCGATGCCGCCCTCGTGGATCTTCTGCATCGTCTCCACGTAGGACTTCTGGTGGCGGCGCTGCGTGCCCGCGACGACCGCGAGCTTCTTTTCCTTCGCGATCTTCCCGTACTCCATCACGAGACGCACGCCGAAGGGGTCCACGGCCACCGGCTTCTCGAAGAAGATGTGCTTGCCCGCCTCGACCGCCGCCTTGAAGTGGTAGGGGCGGAAGCCGGGGGGCGTCGCGAGGATGACCATGTCGACGCCGCTCTCGAGGACCTTCTTGTACGCGTCGAAGCCGGTGAAGACGTGGTCGTCCTCGACCTTGTAGCCCTCCTTCTTGGAGAGGCTCTTCCGGGAGCCCTTCAGTCGGTCCTCGAACATGTCGCCCATCGCGACCAGGCGCACGTTCGAAGACGACTCCAGGCAGTTCTCCGCGGCGCCCGTGCCGCGCCCGCCGCAGCCGATGAGGCCGACGGAAATGGTCTGCTCCTGGCCCGAGGCGTGGACCAGAGGGATGTTGGACAGGAACGCGGCGCCCGCCGTGCCCCCGCCCGCCTTGACGAAGTCCCGGCGGCTGATTTTGCCCTGGCTCATGCGCGTGGTCTCCTATGAGTTACCCCAGCACCCGATCCCATCACAGGGTTGACGTTCCGCCTATAGTACGACCGCGGAGGCGGAGCGGAAACAATTCCCGACAGAATATCGACGCTTCCCGTTCAAGCCTGAACGGCGGTGTGCGGGTATTCGGGCCGGATCACGAAGCGCTTCTCCCGGGTGTGGTAGCAAAGGACCATGAGGATGGACCCCCGGCAGCTGGAGCACGTCGTGGTGCCGCCGTACATCCAGGAATGGGCGGTCAGCCGTTCCCCGCAGCGGCAGCCGAACTCGATCGCCGGCGGGGGCTGAGGGGTCTTGACGTTCTTGAGCGGGTTCGAGGCGCCCGTCTCCCGGGGCTCGACCGAACGAACCCCCGGGTCGAGATAGATCGGCACGAAGGATTCGGGCTCCTGATACGTGAGGACGAAACGGCGGCGGCAATCCGTGCAGCGCCAATGCGCGACCCCCAGGCCGTCCATCGCCCGCTTCCACCCGAGCGAATGCAGCCGGCCGCACATGCACCGGACCTTCGCCAGTATTCCGCCCATCGTTCAATGCAGTATACCATACGAAATGGGGGATGGAAAGAGGCCGCCGGGGCGCTAGACTTGGATCGTTCCCGGACCTGAAACCTTCGAGGAGCCCCTATCATGTCCTCCTGCGACAGCGGCCTCGACCCCCGCACCTTCGCCAAGAGCGGCGGCTGAGCGGGCAAACTGAGTCCGTTGGACTTGCAGGGGCTTTTCAGCAAACTCGACTTCCGGCGCAATCCCAGCCTGCTCGTCGGCGTCGAGACGAACGACGACGCCGCCGTCTACAGGATCAACGACGAACAGGCGCTGGTGCTCACCGCCGACTTCATCACGCCGTTCATCGACGACCCGTTCCTCTTCGGCCAGGTCGCCGCCGCCAATTCCATCAGCGACGTGTACGCCATGGGCGGGAAACCCTTCGCCGTCCTAAACCTCTGCATGTTCCCCGTGGCCGCCGGCGTGGACCTCCTCACGAAGGTCCTGCAGGGCGGGCTCGACAAGACCCACGAGGCGGGTGCGATCCTGGTCGGCGGTCACACGGTCAAGGACGACGAGCTCAAATACGGCCTTTCCGTCACCGGCATGGTCAGCCCGAAACACTACACCCCCAATTCCGGGGCGAGGCCGGGGGACAAGTTCATCCTCACGAAACCCGTCGGCAGCGGCGTCTACATCACCGGCTCCAAGAAGGGCCTCGTGACGATGGACGAATTCCGGCCGGTTGCGTTGAAGATGGCGGAGTTGAACCGGATCGCCTGCGAGACCATGATGGAATTCGACGCGCGGGGCGCGACCGACATCACCGGCTTCGGGCTCGCCGGACACACCCTCAGCATGGCCCGCGCCTCGAAGCTCGGCATCCGCCACTTCGACCGCCAGGTGCCGAAATTCCCGCGCTCCCTCGAACTGCTCAACCAGGGCCTCAGCACCGGCCTCAGCGGACCCAACAAGGAACTGGTCGCCGGCGGCATCACCTTCCAGGGGGACTTCAGTCCCGGCGAACAGGCGCTCTACTGGGATCCCCAGACCTCCGGCGGGCTCTTCTTCGGGATACAGTCGAAGGACGTCGACGCCTGCCTCAGGAAACTCCACGAGCGCGGCGTCACGGACGCCCGCATCGTCGCGGAGGCGTTCCCCACGGACAAGCCCCGCCTGGAGATCGTGCGTTGAAGGCGCTCGGCGCCGCCGTCTGCTGCGCGCTCCTGGCCCAGGACGTCCCCTTCGACCCCGCCGTCCACGAAGCCACCCGGACCTGCGCCTTCGAGGAGTTCCGCATCGTGCCCGTCAAGGTCCACCGGCTCCGCAGCCCCGACGTGGACGCCCTCCACTGCCGGCTCAAGGACGACGACATCCGCCGGATTTTTGGGAAGGTCAACCGCATCTGGAATCGCGCGGGCATCGCCCTGGCGGTCGACGCGATCGTCGAGGAGGAGGCCGTCGTGCCTCCGGACTTCGAAGCGGAGCGCCTCGCGGATTTCAAGGCGGTGCGGCCCGCGCTGCGCGAGCCCGGCCGCCTCCACGTCTACTACGTGCATCAGCTCCCCGTCAACGGAGTCTACTTCGGGGCGGATGCGATTCTCGTCAAGGACGCGGCCGCCTTGCGCCGCGTCCGCGGCGGCGTGGACGAACCGCTTCCCCGCGTCACGTCCCACGAGATCGGGCATGCCTTCGGCCTGCCGCACCGGCAGGACACGATCAATCTGATGGCCTCCGGCACCACCGGATGGTCCCTGAACGACGACGAGATCGACCGGGTGCGCCGCTGGGCGCTGCTCCAGGACTGGACCTGGAGCCCCCAGCAGGCCCTGGAGCGCGGCCAGGCGGCTCTTCTTTCCACGCTGCCCGGCGAATCGCCCGTCAAATCGAAAGCCCTCGAATCGCTCCCCAGGAAGTAAACCGCCGTATAATCCATGGAGAACATGGGCAAAAAGCGGCTGATCTGCGCGTGCGGCGCCGCCTTCCTCGTCCCGGAACTCCACCCGCCGCGCGTCCCCTGCCCCGGCTGCGGCGAATCCGTGTCGACGGAGCCGCCGACCCAGACCGGGACGCCTCCCCTGCTCCCGCCGCAGCTCCAGCGCCCCCTCTATCCCGTCGTGCTGCTCGCCGCGGGAGGACTCGTCGTGGCCGCGGCGCTCGTCCTCCTGGTGGTCTTCTTCACGGGGAGAAGGCGTTCCGCGCCCGATCTCCTGCCGCCGTTGCAGGACAGACCCCCCGCCCCGATCTCCTTGAAGCCGGTCACGACGACGCCGCTTCCCCGGCCGGTCGAGGACAAGCGGATCCGGAAGCTCGCGGACTGGAACACCGCGGCGGCGCTCGTGACGGCGGTGCTGGCGTCCCGCACGATGGAGAGCGCCCGCAGCGCCCTGCAGGAACAGATCCACGGGGGCGAACAGGAACTCCAGCGCCTGGCGAAACTTTCCGGGCTCGCGGTGCTTCCGGAGCGGGTGCGCCCGCACGACACCGTCCTCGCCCTGGACGGGATCCCCGCCACCCGTCCCCAGGAATTCCACGAAGCCGTCCAGCAGCGCCTCCGCGCCGGACCCGCCGCCCCCCTCCGCATCCAGGTGCGGCGCGCCGGCCTGGATTACACGCTGGACCTCCCGCCCGGCGCGGATGCGGACGCTCTGAGGACGCTCGCCCTGAAGCTGCCGGCGCCGCAGCCTGCCCCGGTGCCGCCCCCTCCCGCCCCGCCCCCGCCGCCGAAGCCGCCCCCGCTCCCGGCTCTGAGGCTCGATGCCCCGCCGGCCTCCGCGCCCGAACCGCTGGACGTCGTCCACCTCAAGGATGGATCGCGCAAGGAGGGCCGCATCCTCGAGGAGAAGGAAACCGGGATCACGCTGGACACCCTGCTGCGCGGACCCCGCGGCGAGGCGGCGGGTCTGGCGCGGCTCACGCTCCCCCGGAGCGAGATCGTCCGCGCAGAGCGGGTGCCTGAAGCGGCCCGGCCCCGGCTCGCGGAGCGCATGGCCGCCGCCGCCGCCCGCCCCCAGCGTCTCCGCGACGCGCTCGCCGGGTTCAACGTGTTTCCGGCGGACTTCCTCGGCTTGAGCGGGCTCCGCGTCCAGGGCGCCCACTTCGAGCTCTACACCACGCTGGAGGAGTCCGTCACCCGCGAGGCGGCCCTCACGCTCGAGGATGCCCTGGCGGCCCTGCGGCGCCGCTTCCGCGTCCGCAGGAACGAGCCCCTGAAAATCCCCGTCTTCCTCTTCGGTTTGACCGCCGATCTCACCCGCTTCCGGGACGGCATCGCCGCGGGGAACCTTCCCTTCGACCCCGATCTGGGCGTCGTCGTCGCCGTCAATCCCCTCGCCTCGGACGAAATCACGGCCGCCCGGACCGACTTCGAGCAGGCCGGGCGCCGCCTCGAGGAGACGCAGGCCTCCCTGAAAGCGGCCGATGAGGCCTTCGAGAAGCAGCTGAAGGACCGCAAGAACGAGATCGAGCGGAGGGCCGGCGACATGCGCCGGAACTCCCCCGGCGACGATGCCAAGGTGCAGGTGGAACTCGAAAGGGCCAAGCGCCAGGCCTTCGAAGAGTTGAAAGTCTGGGAGAAGAAGGAGCGCGAGCGGTTGTCGGAGCGGCGGCGTCTCGCGGCCCGGAGCCTGGAGGAGGCCGCGGAAACGCAGCGCCGAAGCCGGAAGATCCTCACGGGCCCCACCCGCGAGCTCCTGGAGGTGATCCAGCACGAGGTCTTCCACGCCTACGCGCTCACGCACCTGGACGGACCGGACGCCGCCGCCCTGCCGCTCTGGCTGAACGAAGGGCTCGCCTCCTATTACGAACGCTGCGCCGTGGAAAACGGCGACTGGCTCCCGGGAGGGGCGCATCCGGCGCACCTGACGCTGCTGCGGGAGGCGGCGTCCCGGAACCAGCTCATTCCCCTGGAACGGCTGCTGGCCGGAGGCTCCGAGTTCTTCGCGGTTCCCCACGACGGCGTGCTGCCCCGGCGCTCGCTGGTCTGCGCCGAAGCCTGGGCGCTGACCCACCTGCTCCTGAGCCGCGGACTCCCGCTCACCGACGCCGTCACGCCCGCCGGCCTGGAGAGGACTTTCGGGAAACCCCTCGCCGCCGTCGAGGCGGAGTGGCGCGCCCACATCGGAAGCCTCAAGTAGTTCACACCCGGCGTCTCATAGTGTAGTATTCAGAGAACAGGGAGGGAGCGAGTCCACATGGCCAGAATCACGCTGAACTGCGTCTGCAGCTGGACGTTTTTCATCCCCGACTCCACCCAGGGGCACGAGGTGGCCTGCCCGTCCTGCCGGGTCATGGTCCGCATCCCCGGCCGCAAACCCGGCCAGGCCGTCTTCACCGCGGTCGAAATCGCCCTGCAGCACCAGCGCAAGGCCGCCCTCCACCGGATGGGCGTGGGGCTCGGCATCGCCGTGGTCGTCCTCGGCGGCCTCACCTGGGGCGTCATCGCCCTTCTTTCCCCTTCGGGCCCGCCGCCGGAAGAGGAGTCCGCCTCCCCGAGATCCGGGAGCGCATCCGCAGGCTCACGACCCTCGCAGCGGATTGTCTCCGTCGGCCCCGTCGAAGCCCCCCTCGCGGCCGACCGCCCCACGGGCGCCGCCGCGGCGGATCTGGACCGCAAGAAGCGGGACATCTACCAGACCATCCAGCTCATCAACCTGGCCGGGATCGTTTCGGAGGTCTGCCGCTTCCGCTCCCTGCCCGAGGAACATGAGGCGCTGCTCCGCCGGCTCCTGGAGCTCGACGGGGTCGTCCGCGCGAATCTCGACGACCTGGCCCAGCACAACCAGAAGCCCCCACTGGAACCCTACTTCCTCGCGGGCGACCGGATCGTGGCGTTCGGCCAGCGGGACCTGCTGCCCCTCCGCGGCCTCGACGCCGCCCGCCTCCTCAGCGGCTTCCTGCAGACCTTCCGCGCAGGCGCCCTGGAACAGGCCGTCGTCCTGAGGAACGGCACGAAACTCACCCTCTTCCTCCACTTCCCGGAGGAGACGAAGGAACTGCTCCAGATGTCCCGCCATCCGGCGCTGCTCGTGGAGGCGCGGGGAGGCACGCCCGCCTCCGCGGTCCCCGAGCCCTCGACGGTGTCGCCCGAGGACATCGTCGAAATCTCGCCCGATTCGCTCCGCGCCGTCCAGGCGCGTTTCGACGCGCTGCCGCCCGGCTACAAGGGCTTCGTCCCCCCGGAGGACCTCAAGCACCTGGAAGATCTGCTCGTGCGCAAGCAGGGCGTGCTGGCGGACCTGCAGTTCCTCAAGGAGCGCGTCGGCGAGCACCTGCTGCCGCGCTTCGAGGCCGAGCAGGCCCAGTTCAAAGCCAAGCTCCTGGAGATCGAAGGAAAGCTCAAGGAGCCCACGGCGGTCGACGTGATCCATTTCAACGACGGACGCAAGGTCGAGGGCACGGTCATCCAGCAAACCCCCGAGCATGTCCGGGTAAAATCGCGCTTCGGGGTGGTCACCATTCCGAGCGCGGACGTGAAGAATGTCGTCAAGGGCGGTGGAGCCGCGGTGGAATTCCCCGACAAACTCAAGGCGGCCGGGCGCTCCACGCCCCAGCTCGTGCTGCTGCTCGACTGGTGCCGGGACAAGGGGCTGCGTCTCGAGAAGGAGTACGTCGCGTACCGGATCCTGACGGTGGACGCCGCCCACGAGCGCTCGCGCCGCGAGCTGGGCATCCCGCGTCCGGTGCTGAGCGGGCCCCTTCCCGCGACGCCGGGAGGCCCCGCGCCGGTCATCTCGGGCGCCGTCGTGGAGGCGGCCACGAAGCAGATCGAAGCGCTCGCGCTGGAGACCGTGCAGAAGTTCCAGACCTTCAGCGACGTGATCGAGGAGCTGAAGCGACGGACGGAGGGCGTCAAGGTCGCGAGCTCCCCCGCCCCGGTTCCCGGCCTGCCCAAGCCGCTGATGGACGTCGCCGCGCCCCTGGGCTTCCGGGCCGCGGACCTGACGGTCCAGGACGCCCGCGAGGTGGGCCAGTGGTGGGGCCTGCTCGCCCCGCCCGACCGCGCCGCGTTCGCGCGCTACTTCGGCCTGCTCTGCGCCTACGCCCGCCGCGGCGCGGGGAATTGACGCGACCCCCGCCTACTTCGGCGCCTCTTCCTTGAGCAGCTCCGGGCACTGCTCGAAGAGCTTGTCGTAGAGCGGCAGGGATTCGGCCACTTGGGCCTTGAGGCGGAAGACCTCGAACGTGTTCGAGGTCGAGGGGAAAAGCACCGCCTTGTACTCCGGGATGAGCCGGTAGTGCACCACCACGATCCCCTGCTCGATCACCCGGTTGTTGTTCTTCTTCACCGGCCTCGCCGTGCGCCGCTCCGCCTTCGTCGAATACGCGGCCGGCGCCGAGATGACCACGGCGAGATCGACCTGGGTGCGTCCCTTGATGGAATCCGGAAGTTTGTGGAGGCCGTCCTCCTTGCCGCTGCAGGTGTAGAGCTTCGTCCGCGGCCCGTCGCCGTTCACCAGATACACCGTGATGGAGCCGCCCCCCTTCACTTCGGCCAGCGTCATCACCGACGCCTCCAGGAGCGGCACGTCCAGCGGGACGGAGATCAGGACCTCGCCCTGGGTCGGCGTGCCCGCCCCCGGGCTGCCGTTGTCCACGCGGAGCTGATATCGGGTCTCCACGGTATCCACCGGCACGTTGTATCCGCCCCCCTTCAGAGGCGCACTGGGCATCACGCCGAGCGTGGGCGCATAGAAGCGCCGCAGCAGGCGCACTTCGGGCTGCTCGGAGAACGAGCCGGAGCCGGCGTCGAGGGCCAGCTTGAAAACCGTCTCCTCGTCGTGGGACAGCGGCGCCGTCACCGATGAAATCTGCACCGGCTGGTCCGACTGGCCTTCATATTTGAAAAGTCCGGGGACGGAGATCGTCCGCTCCTTCTTGCCGAACCATTTCCCGTCCATGAGGGCGTAGCCGTCCTTCAACAACTTGAGCTTGAGCTCCTTCGCCCCCCAGTTGCGCCCCTGGAACGAAATGATGCCGCCGCGCGCCATGTCCTCCGAGAATTTCACGGGATCGGGCGCCAGGCCCGCCTCGATCCGCGCCTTCTGGATCGACGGGTCGCCCTTGAGCAGCAGCAACGCCATCAGTTTGGCCTGACCCGTCAGCGCGTTCGTCTTGCACCAGTCCCAGGTGGCCTGCTGCTGCGCCGGGGGGCTTTTCAACGCCAGTTCCCAGCGCGCGGGCCAGTCGGCGCCGATGCCCTTCCCCTTCTCGATCAGCTCGATCTCCTCGCGGCGCAGATTCAGGAAGCCGCCCACGCCGCCGGCCAGACGCCGCTCGACCTTCACGACCTCCGCGCCGTCCTCGACGATGCGGCACTGGATCACGCGCGCGTCCTTCATCTTCACGCGGTCGACGGGCAGCCCCTCGAAGGCCTCCTTTTCCGCGCTCGCATACAATTCCAGGATGCGGGACTGGTCGTCGCGCGCCGCCTTCGAGCGCGCCCCGCTCAGGAGATTCATGACCTGGGCGGCTTCTTCGTCCGTCGCCTGGGCGCCATTCGAAAGCTGCGTGAAGCGTTCCGGGGAATAGCCCTCCAGCACCGACCCCAGATAGAACGGGTTCAGCGTGAAGATCTCGTCCTTCAGGCGCTTCGCCAGCTCGGCGCTCAGCGGGTTCTTCAACGTCACGGGACCGGGCTTGGGCGCGGCGGCTTTGGAGGGCGGCGGAGAGGACGGCGCCGCCTTCGCCGGCGTCGAGGCGGGCGTCTTGACCGCCGCCGTCACCGGCACCTTGGTCGGAGGGATCTTGGGAGCCGCGCCTCCCGGCGCGGACGGCGTGGCCGCCTCGACGGCCGTCTTCTTCTGCGGCGATTTCCTGTCCGCCCGCTCCAGTTCCTTTTCGTAGGGGTTTTCACCGCTCCGGCTCATGAGCACCAGCACGACCACCGCGATGCACAGCACCACCGCTGCGACGCCGCCGCCGATGATCAGCTTGAGCTTTTTGTGATCGAGCGCGGATGCCGAAGCAGCCGCCGCCGGGGCGGGCCGGGCCGCGGGCTTGCCGCAGGAGGGACAGGCGGCTTTCGCCAGCTGGTGGTCCGCGACCGCAAAGAAGAATCCGCAGACGCACTGAAGATCGATCCGTGCCATGAATATCCTCGCCTCTCGAACCGGGCCCCATGCCGGGTTCGGCATCTATTATACAGGCGGTTCAAGGTTTATAACCTCCTCAATCGCGCCTCTGGACAGGCTCTTGAGGTAGAATAGAGCCGATCCATGTCCTTCCTCCTCTCGCTCTGCCTGCTGGCCCCCGTGCAGGCCCCGCAGGAACTTCAGGTCTCGGGCATCGGCGGCTGGGGCGGACGGGTCCTCCGGGGCGAGCCGGCGCCCGTCCAGATCGACCTCGACAACCCCGCCACGGAAGACCGTCCCATCCGCTTGCGCGTCACCTGGGCGGCCCCCGGCGCGTCCCAGAACAGCGCCCGCCCCCCGTGGGAGCAACTCCACGGCCGGATCGGCGCGGTCCACGAAAGCGTCCTGATCCTCCCCGCCCGTTCCCGGAAACGCCTGTCGCTCGCCCTTCCCGCCCCCGAAGGCGAGCGCCACAGCCTCTGGGTCTATGCGCTCAACGCGAACGGCCGCACGCTCGGGTTGGGGGAATTGCCCGTGCGCACGGTCGAGGCCGGCAAACGCCTCGTCGCCGTCGTCGGCCGCGCCCCCCTGGGCGGATTCGAGAAGGCGGGCTGCGAGTTCAGCCGCATCCTGCCCGACGAACTGCCGGAGGAGAGCGCCGCCTACTTCTCGCTTCACGCCCTGCTCTGGCTGGACGGGCGTGCGGGCGAGCTCCGCTCCCCCGCTCAGGTCGATGCCCTCTCGGAATGGATCCAGGCCGGCGGACACTTCATCGTGAGTCGCTCCAGCGCCGCGGACTTCGGCGGCAGCGCCGTGGCCGGACTGCTGCCCGTCAAGCTCGGCACCGGACGCGAGTTCCTCCTGCTCGACGGCCTGAGGCCGGTCGCCCCGCCGCCCGACGGCCGCGTCGTGGTCCTCGAGAGCACCCGGCAGCGGGGGCGCGTGCTGCTCGAACAGGAGGAGGTCCCGCTCGTCGTGGACGAGCGCCGGGCCGGGGGCCGCGTCACGTTCATCGCCTTCGATCTCTCCAAGGATCCGTTCCCCGCCTGGAAGGAATCCTCCGCCTTCTGGATCTGGCTCCTGGGAACGCCCGCCCCGGTGCCGGCCAGGCCCGAGCTGCTGATGCGCGCCCCCGGCCTCATCGGGAACGTCGCCCTGGCGCGGCACGCCGCGGAGTTCCCCAACGTCGAGCCCCCGCAGATCGGCGGCCTATTCCTCCTCATCATCCTCTACGTGATCGTCGTCGGCCCCTTCGACTACCTCCTGCTCCGGATGCTCAAGCGCCTCGAATGGACCTGGTTCAGCTTCCCCGGCTACGTCGCCCTGTTCACGGTCGTCATCCTCGTGAGCGGCGGCGCCTTCATCCAGCGCGCCGCGCATCAACGGGAGATCAGCGTCATCGACCATTTCCCGGAATCCGGAAGCTCCCGGGTGCGCTCCGTCGCGGGCCTGCTCGCGCCGGCGGACGGCGAGTACGGGATCTCCGGCGGAGCGGACCCCGTGAGCACGAATTTCATCGCCCGCGCGCTCTACAACGACGTGATGGGCGAACTCGTCGACACAACGGTCGTCCATGGCGAAGGGCCCCGCGAGACCCACTCCTGGCGCCTGAACCGGCTGAGCACCGGACTGGCCGTCCTGGACCGCCCGGGAAGCGGTCCCGCGCCGGTCCAGTACCGCATCGAGTCCAGGTCCGAAAAAGAGATCACCCTTCGCATCACGGTTTCGGGCGGAGAGTATGAGTCCTCCTTCCTCGCGACCTCGGAAGGGTTCTACTGGATGGGGCCGCTCGCGCCCGGCGAACGCAGCCTCACGGGGGCGCGCCACTACTCGAACCTCGACGCCTTCCTCGAGGCCCACGGACAGATCTTCACGCTGAACCAGGCCGGAGACAACCAGAACTGGGCCATGAAGGTCGGCCCGGAAGGGACGATCCTGGAGGAGAACGTCCGCCCGCTCGTGCGGCGCTGCCTGATGGGGCTGAGCTTCCCGCCCAGACGGGAGGACCTCGAAGCGCTCAGCGGCATCGCCCGGCGTCTCGACGCCCGTCCCTGGATCGACGCCGGCGGGAGCGTCCTGCTCGCGTGGCCGAAACAGGCGGGCCCGATCATCCGCTTCGGCCCCGCGCCCGCGCAAGTCTCCACCGTCGTGCTCCACCGGATCTTTCAGGGACCTCCCCCATGATCGAAGTCACCGACCTCTGCAAGTCCTACGGCGGCCACGAAGCCCTGAAGTCCGCGACGTTCACGCTCGAAGCGGGCGACATGTTCGGCCTCATCGGGCCCAACGGCGCCGGAAAGACGACGCTCATCCGCATCCTGTCCACGCTGCTGGAGCCCAGTTCCGGGACGGCGAAGGTGGACGGCCGGAACGTCCGCAGCTCCGCCGACCAGGTCCGCCGCGTGATCGGGTACATGCCCGACTTCTTCGGGGTCTACGAGGAGCTCAAGGTGCGGGAGTACCTCGAGTTCTTCGCCTCGACCTACGGCATCACGGGGCCGAAACGGCGCGCGACGGTGGACGGCGTCCTGGAACTCACCGACCTCACCGAAAAGAAGGAGGCGCTGATCGGGACCCTGTCGCGCGGCATGCAGCAGCGCCTCGGGCTCGCCCGCGTCCTGGTCCACGACCCCAAGGTGCTCTTCCTCGACGAACCCGCCTCGGGGCTGGATCCGCGCGCGCGCATCGAGATCCGCGCCCTGCTCAAGGAGCTGCGCGCGATGGGCAAGACCATCCTGATCTCCTCGCACATCCTGGCGGACCTCGCCGACCTCTGCAACAAGATCGGCCTCATCGAGAAGGGCCGGCTGCTGTATGCGGGCGGCCTCAAGGAGGCCATGGCCCAGGTGCAGGGGGACGACGTCTGGCTCGTGGAGGTCTTCGATGATGCCGCCCGCGCCCAGAAGCTGCTGGCCGCGCAGCCCTTCGTGTTGTCCGTCGTGGAGACGGAGGGGCAGCTCAAGGTCACGCTCAAACCGGGCTCGCGGGACGCGCACGAGATCCCGCGCCTCATCCTGCAGGAGGGGCTGCGGCTCAAGCTCTTCCGGATCGCGGAGCTCACGCTTGAGGACGCGTTCCTGAAGCTGACCAAGGGGGAGCTGGCCTGAGATGGCGCACGCGCTGACCTTCAAGGAGATCCTCGTCAGCTCCCGGCGCGGCCACACGTACACCGCGCGGGTGGCGTACGTGGGGCTCGGCGGCATCCTGCTCTACCAGTTCTGGACCACGATCGTGGCCCGGGTTTCGCTGGCCCAGGCCTCGGAGTACGCGAGCTTCGGACGCGATTTGTTCCGGACCTTCGTCCCGCTGCAGATGCTGCTGGTCTTCCTGGCCGCCCTCGGCAGCTCCGCGGAACGCATCGTCCAGGAACGCCGTTCGGGCACGCTCGCGATCCTGCTCTCCACGCCGCTGGGCGCGGGAAGGATCGTCTGGTCCAAATGGAAGGCCTCCGTCCTGCACGCGGGCTCCCTGCTCCTGGCCGGGGTCCCGGCGCTGGCGCTCTGCGTCTACCTCGGGCTGGATCCCTTGGACCTGCTCTGGAGCAGCGCGCTCACGTTCTCGCTGGCGATGCTGGGGGCCGCGTTCGGCCTCCGGGCCTCGGCGGTCGCGGAGACGGTGCCCAAGGCCATCCTCCTGGGCTTCGGCTATTTCGTGGCGTACAGCCTGCTGCCCCTGGCGATCGTGCTGATGGGCGGCTTTCCGGTGATCTTCATCGCTCCGTTCCTGCACCCCTTGTACACCGCGCCGCTCCTCCTGTTGACCCCCTCGGGACCCTCGTCGGGATACGCCTTCTCCTGGGCCACGGCCACGCTGGCCTCCTTCGGAATCGCGTACTGGGTGCTGGGCCGGGCGGCCACGGTCATGGTGGTCCGGATGCAGCGCGGCGCCTCGCTGCTCCCGCCGGCGCCGCTCGACCCGAACATCTTCCAGCGCTGGGTCAAACTCGGGATCCTGACGCCGCATGCGGAGCTGTGGGAACAGCATCCCGTCCTCTGGTTGTCCTACGTCACGCGCGCGGCCGCCGTCTGGACGACGATGGGACGCTGGTCCGCCGCGGTTTACGGCTTCCTCTTCATCCTCCTGCTCTGGGCCTTCTCGCAAGGGCGGAGTCTGGCGTCGTTTCTCTTCCTGGCCTCGCTCTTCGGAGCCCTCTCGCTGACCGCGGGCGCGACGCTCTTCGCGTCGGAGAAGGAGGGACGCCGTCTCGAACTGCTGCTGTCCACGCCGCTGTCCACCGCCCGGATCGTGCTGAGCAAGCTTGCCGCGGGGGTCCTGGGTCCCGAGGCCTTCGGCGTCCTCAACCTGGCGTTGCTGGTATCGCTCGCGTTTTCGTGGTGGGAGGGGCCGACCGGCCTCTTCGTGTACAGCGGCGTCATGTTCGTGTTCCTGCTCGGAATCTACCTCCTGGGCGCCTGGGCCTCCCTGCGGGCGCGCAGCGTCCAGGGGGCCTTCCTGATCTCCGGAGGCCTGATCTGCGGCGTGCTGCTCCTGCTGCCGCTGCTGATCACCCTGCTGGCGCCCCCGGGCGCGAGAGGCGCCGCGCTTCCGGGGCCGCTCTATCTGCTCTCCTGCCTGAATCCGGTCTGGGTCCTGGAGCCCCTGTCCCTGAGGCCGCCCAGTCTCGCGCTGCGGCACGAAGCGGTCGCCCGGCTGCTCTTCTTCGGATCGCTCTGGATCACGGGATCCCTGGGGCTGCTCGCGTCGATGGTGTGGGGTTCGGACCGCCGCCTGGGGAGACGCTGAGATGGCCCCCTGGTTCCCCGATCCCGTCATGCTCAAGGAACTCCGCGCGGGGTCGCGGAGCTGGACGCTCTACGCGGGCCGGGTCTTCTACGTCGGCCTCGTGGGGATGATCCTCTATTCCTTCTGGCACAGTTTCACGCGGTTCCGTTCGCGGGAATCCCTCTCGGAATACGCGACGATCGGACGGCAGCTGTTCAGCGTCTTCGCCGTCTTCCAGGTGCTCTTCGCGACCCTGCAGGGCATCTCGGGCGGCTCGGATCAGATCACGCGGGAGACCCGGGGCGGAACGCTCGGCCTGCTGGGACTCACCCCGCTGTCCTCTTTCCGAATCGCCTTCGGCAAGTTCCAGGCCGCGCTCGCCCAGCCGCTCATGGTGGTGCTCGCCGGCACGCCGGTGCTCGCCATCTGCGTCTTCCTGGGCGGCGTGCCGCCGTCGGCGCTGGCCTGGTGCACGGGGCTCTCGCTCGCCTGCGGGGCGCTGGGGGCGGGCACCGCCCTGCTCTGTTCCTCGTGTTTCAAGACGGGCGCCGGGGCGGCGATCAGCTCGGTGGTGATCCTCTCGCTCTACTCGATCGCCCCCGCCTTACTGCTGTGGATGACACGCGGGCTCCCGGAGATGTTCGTGATCGGAGCCATCGCCTGTCTGCATCCGGCCTGGGCCCTCGGCATGGCGATGGCCGGAAGCTTCGGCCCCAGCGGCCTGCCCGTCGACTCCTGGATCTTCGCCGTGCCCGTCTCCTTCGCCCAGGCGCTGCTGCTGGTCTGGTTCACGGGACGCCGGCTCAGGGTCCTCCTGGAATCCCGAAGCACGCTGGCGAAGCTCGAAAACATGCTCTTCCCCGGCATGCCCCCCAGCGTACCCAGCTCCTCGCATCCCCCTGTCTGGGAACGCTGGCCGCTGCTCTGGAAGGAGCTGAGATCCGGCTCCGGCAGCCGCCTGGGCCGGCGCTTCCGCATCGCGCTCGCGATCTTCCTCTGCGTCCTGGCGCCCTTGAGCCTCATCTTCTCCGGCGGCGAACGCTATGGGGTGGCCGTGCTCGTCTGGCTGGGCGGCCTGCTCCTGCTCCTGCTCGCCGTCGGCGCGGGCGCCGGGCTCTTCGTGAAGGAGAAGGAGGAGCGCAAATGGGACATCCTCCTGACCACTCCGCTGAGCAGCGCGCAGATCCTGGGATCCAAGCTGCTGGGAGGACTGGCCGACCTGATCCCGCTGGCGGGCCTGCTGCTGCTGGCCAGCACGGCCGTATCGCTGGTCTTGGGCGCCGAACTCTGGGCCTGGAGCTTGATCGTACTCACCGTCGCCCTGCCGATCCTGCTGATCTACACGCTCTCCGCCTTGATCTCGCTGCGCGCGCCCTCGCTTCGCCGCGCCTTCTCGAACGCCTTCGGAGCCATGCTGTTTCTCTACTTCCTGCTCCCCTTCCTCCTGATGCTGATGACCCTCATCGTCTTTTCCCTCAGAAGCACTGATCGCGTCTTCTACCTGATCAACCCGGCGCCCTACCTGGCCGCATTCAGCAGTTGGGTGAGCTATCCGGGGGACACGACGCTGGGGCAACGGCTGCTGGGCAAGCTCGATGAACTGCTGTTCTTTGCCGGCCTGCACGTGGGGTTGATCCTGGCTTGTCTGGCCTTGATGTGGACCGGATTCAAGAAGGCCGCCGGCCGGACCTAACGCCGCACGGCGAGCAGGAGCAGCAAGCCGAAGACCGCCGCCAGCCAGGAAGCCGGGACGCCCGGCGACGCCGCAGACCGGGCCCAGCACCAGAGCTCCCAGTCATCGTCGTCATCATCGTAGTAGTCGCCTTCGCCGATGACCTCCACCCAGACCCCGTCGCTCAGATCCCCCTGCGCATCCCGCGTGTGGATCCAGTAGCGGTACGACCGCGTGACCGAGGTGCCGCCGTCCGTGTAGGAGGTCTGAAGACCCTGCAGTTCGAAGCGGTAGATGTCGTCGTCGCCGTCGATGCGCTCCCGGAAGATCGTCACCCCGGTCACCGACGCATCGTTGGGAAGCGTCCAATACAGCCGCACCGAATCGTCCGACAGGATCTGGGCCCCGACCCCCGTCACATCGGCGGGATGGTAGAGGAGCAGCAGGGGCGCCAGAAGCAAGATCCTCATCTGCTACTATGATACCCCATGAACCTCGACGCCGGTTTCGACGTCTCGCCGGGCAAGATCGCGGAGCTCAAGGGCCGCATCCAGAGGCTCGGCATCGATTCCGCCGCCATCGAGGAATCGTTCATCAAGGGCGGCGGGCCGGGGGGCTCCAAGATCAACGCCACGAACAGCTGCGTGCAGCTCGCGTATCCCCCGCTGGGGCTCCACATCCGCTGCCAGCGGGAGCGGCGGCTCAGCCTGAACCGCTTCCTGGCGCTGCGGGAGCTCGTCGACCGGATCGAGGAGCGGCAGTCCCCCGGGACCTCGAAGCGACTGCAGAAGATCGAGAAGCTGCGGGCCCGGAAATCGCGGGCCTCCCGCCGGGCCCGGGCGCGTCACCGCGGGGCGGAGGGCGGCGCCACGCGCTGAAGGGCCTCCTCGAGCGTCGCCGCCCAGGGGAAGATGCGGTCCACGCCGATCGTGGTGAAGAAATGCCACTGGGCCGTCTTCGCGGGCCGGACGTAACAGAGCCGCCCGCCGATCTTCTCGTATTGGGCGGCGGCGTGCCCCAGGGCGTTGATGCCCGCGCTGGAGATGTAGGTCAGCTCGGTGAGGTCCACGACCAGGCTCATCTGCTTGTGGTCGAGCTGGGTCTGGATCGCCTCCTCGAGCTTGTAGTACTGGATGTGGTCCGCGGGACCGTCGAGATGGATCACGACCGCCGGGCCTCGCGGCTCGTACGTGATGCGCAGCTCTTTCTTTTCAGTCATGGCGGGGGGATCGCGGTCCCCTTCTCAACTGCATCGGCCGAATGGCGCCCCCGACTGAAGCCGCCTCAGGCTTTCGGCTGCACCGCCGTGCAGAACTTGCAGCGGGTGGCCTCCGGATGGATGTTCTCCCGGCATTCGGGGCAGACCTTGGACGGCGCCGGCGGCGCCGGCTTGATCAGGGCCTTGGTGACGAAGAAGACGACCATGGCGACGATGAGAAAATCGACCAGCAACCCCAGGATCTGACCGTATTCCAGCTTGAACCTGCCGATCTCCGTGGACCATTGGCGCCAGTCCCCCTTGGCATCGACGATCCCGATCACGGGCATCAGCAGATGCTTCACGAGACCGTCCACGACCTTGCCCACCGCGCCGCCGATGACGACGGCGAGCGCCAGGGCCAGCATGTTCGTCTTGGTGAGGAAGTCCCGGAATTCCTTTCCAAGATTCCGCGCCGTGTTCAGCCCTTTGATTTCCATCCCAGGTCCTTCCTTAGAAACTGTATCCCAGGCCGAAGAAATACGTGTCGTCGTGCCGGTGCACGCCGGGCGCCGGCTTGCGATCGTACTCCGTGATCACCCCGCCGACCAGCGACCAGCCCTGGCCCAGGTTGTTCGTCAGGGTGCCTTCGTTGCGGATCTGAAAGTCCTGGGAGTCCTCGAAATTCGGGTAGATCGTGAACGTGTCCTTGAACTGGAACCCCCAGAAGAGATCGAGGCGCACGTGGGCGGAGGCGCGGCCGCCGAAATGATCCTCGTCCTTCTGAAGCCGGCGGTAGTCGTTGTTCACCCAGGCCAGGCCGGCCTCCAGGGAAAAGTCCATCCAGGAGGTCTTCACCAGGGAATATCCCAATCCGGCGGCGAGCACGGTCTGCAGCGTCAGGTCCTTGAATTGATCGGACAGGAACTCCGCCGAGGCGAACCCGTAAAGGTCGCCGCCGAGTTTGTGGCTGTATTTGGTCAAACCGTATCCGTTGCGCTCCTGAAGTTCCCCCGATTTCTCGCCGTAGCGGTAGATCGCCCGGATGATGAAATCGTCGTCCTCCGTGGCCCGGTTGAGCGTGACCCCGAGCAGGCCGCTCTGGGTATGCGTGTTGCCGTCGGTGGCGCGCGCGCTGAGATTCACGCTTCCATGCCACTTCGTGGGCGGCTGATTGAAATGGGTGACCTTGGCGGGATCGACTTCGATCGGCGCCGCCGCCCCTTCCGTCTCAATCTTCAGGCGGCTTTCCGCGCCCGCGGAGAGCTTCCCCTCGAAGGTCTCCCCCGTGGCCACCCGCACCTTCACCTTGCCGTCCGTCTTGACGGACACCACCTGCCCCCAGTCGAGCAGCAGTTTTCCGGCATGCGGGGTTTCGAGCTCGAGCTTCCCCCCCGACAGGGACAGCACCTTGCCGCTGAGGCGGTCCCCGTTCTTGAGTTTGACTTCATCGTCGGCCAGCGCCGTCCCGGCCATGATCAACAGCGTGAAAAGGCTCCGTTTCATGCGTCGTCCTCAAAAAAGTGCGGGGGGATTGTAGTCGGCCGGCGGCCGGCCGTCCATCACCGCTGGAGGGTTTCCTCAAGCAGCAGGCGGCCTTCGGGGCTGTAGAGTTTCGCCGAGAGCGGGCGCCGGAGCTCGCCGTTCAGGAACGGCAGCTGCTGGAGCTGCTGCGGGGCGATCTCCTTGAAGTTGGCGTCGAAGATCTCGAGATAGGCCTGGAGCGAATTGTTGGTCGGCCCGAAGCCCTTGGCGTACAGGTAGCGCTGCTCGAGATCGCGCGCCACGTCCTCCGCGCGCGCATAGCGCTGCTCCCGGTCCGGGGCGAGCATCTTCATGCAGATGTCCGAGATCGGGCCGGGGATGTCGAGGCGCACCTTGTTCGGCGGCAGGAAGGGGCGGCCTTGAAGCTTCCGCACCAGCTCGACCTTCTCCGGCGTCGCCAGCCGGCCGGGGACGCGCTGCAGATGCACCCCGGTCAGCATCAGATAGAGCACCAGTCCGAGCGAATAGAGGTCCGTGCGCGCATCCACGGCGAATCCGGAGATCTGCTCCGGGGACATGTACGACACCTTCCCCGTCAGCCCCTCCTCCGCCGTGCTGACCGCCACGCCGAAATCCATCAGCTTCACGACGCCGTGCAGGTTGACCAGGAGGTTTTCGGGGGAGATGTCCCGATGGATGATCGTCTGATGCGCATACGCGAGCGCACGCGCGATGCGGCTGATCATGAACGCGGCGAGCGGGACGGGGATCAGCAGGTCCCGTTTGTAGTGGTCGTTCTGGAAGGTCCGCAGATCGGTGCCTTCGATGTAGTCCATCACCATCAGCAGCAGGCGCTGCTCGGGGCCGGCCGCCGCGGGCTTCAGCTTGAGCCGTGGATCCGCCGCTTTCGCCCCCGGGACCGGCCGCGGAACCGCCTGCCGCCGCGCCGCCTCGTACGACAGCAGGTCGAATTCCTTCAGGAACTCGGCGGGCAGCTGGCTGTAGGGGACCGCCTCGAGCCCGTAGGTCTTGACGATGTTCTCGTGCCGGAGGCCGGTGGCGATGTTGGCCTCCTCCTTGAGCTTGGCCTCGTGGTCGGCGGATTTCGTCCGGATGGTCTTGAGCGCGACCAGGTCGGACACCCCCTCGCTGTTCTTTTCCGCGAGCAGCACGATGCCCATGCCGCCCCGGCCGATCTCGCCGTGGACGGTATAGAAGGAGGACGAGGCGAATCTCAGGCCGGAGAGATCCATGGATCAGAAGGTCCGGTTGATCTTCATGGCGGGCCGGGTCTCCGTCCCGCGGTTGACGGCCGCCGTCTGGACCCCCTTCAGGGCCAGCTTCAGGTCGTTGGGGTTCGTGGAGACGCCGAGGGCCTCCTGTTCGCTGACGACGCGGTCCTGCACCAGCTTCGCCAGCGCCTGGTTGAAGGTCTGCATCCGGTAGAAATCCCCGGAGGCGGCCATCGCCTTTTCCATGGAGCTCGTCTTCCCCTCCTGGATGAGCTCGCGGATGTTCGGCGAGTTGATCATGATCTCCATCGCCGCGATGCGGCCGCTGCCGTCCGCCCGCTTCACCAGGCGCTGGCTCACCACCGCCTGGAGCGCCAGGGCGAGCTGGGCGCGGATCTGCGGATGCGAATCCGTCGGGAACGTCGAGATGATGCGGTCGATCGTCTGTTTCGCGTCGTTCGTGTGCAGCGTGGAAAACACGAGGTGCCCCGTCTCCGCCGCGTGCAGGGCCAGTTCGATGGTCTCCGGATCGCGCATCTCGCCCATGAGGATCACGTCGGGGTCCTGCCGCAGCACCCGCCTCAGCGCCTCGGCGAGGGACTTCACGTCCCGCCCCAGCTGGCGCTGCCGGATGGTGCACTTCTTGTCCGTGTAAATGAACTCGATGGGATCCTCGATCGTGACGATGTGCAACGGGGCGGACTCGTTGATGTGCGTGATCATCGCGGCCAGCGTCGTGGACTTGCCGCTGCCCGTCGGGCCGGTCACGAGCACCAGGCCTTGCGCGGCCTGGCAGATGTCCTTCAGCACCGCGGGATGCCCCATCCCGTCGAGCGTCGGCGTGGACAGCGGGATGACGCGCATGGCCGCCCCGTAACGGCCCTTCTCCTTGAAGGCGTTGACGCGGAAGCGGGCCACGTCCGCGATCTCGTACGAGGCGTCCACCTCGTAGTCCTCCTCCAGCCGCGCCCAGCCCTCGGGCCCGAGGATCTTCCCGAGCATCTCCTTCATGTCCGCATCGTCCAGAGTCTGGAATTCGCTCGGCAGCAGGTCGCTGGCGATGCGCATGAGCGGGGGGCGGCCGACTTTCAAATGCAGGTCGGAGCCGCGCCGCGCGACGAGCTCCTTCAGGATCGCGTCGATGTCCATGGTCGTCCCCTACTTGCCCTTCTTGCGGCTTTTCTTCGCGGGCGCCGGGCCCGCGGCCAGCGTCTTCAGCACGATCACGTCCCCGGCGGTGCGGCCCACGCGCTCCACCAGCTCCAGCTCGTGCCGCTGGAACTCGTCGCCTCCGGTCTTGTTGATCAGCTCGATCACCCCGAGGCAGTCCTCGCCGCAGAGGATCGGCACCGCGAGCAGCGAACGCGTCTCGAAGCCCAGGGACTGCGCGTACGCCGCGGCGTGCCGGGGGTCGCTCGCGACGTCGCTCACGGGCAGGATGCGGCGGTCGGAGGCGCAGGCGCCCGCGATCCCCTGCCCCTTCTTGAGGCGCAGGCCGACGATCTTCTCCGCCACGCGTCCCCGGGCGGCCACCAGCACCAGCCCGTCGGAGGCGTCCACTCGGAAGATGGAGGATGCCTCGCAGGGCACGGCGCTCATGGCCGTGTCCAGGATGTCCTGGTGGAGCCGGTCCACGTCGAACGGACCGCTGAAGAGGCAAAGAAGGCGTTCCAGGACCGAGTTCTTCAACGAGAGCCGGGCGGCCGAATCCATGAGGTGGCGGCTGGTTTCGAAGGAGCCGCCGGCGGGGTGTTCGGACATGCGAGTAGTATAGGGAAGAATTCCGGATGAGGAATGGGGAATCAGGTGCCGCATTCACGCGCGGCCAGGGCCCGGAAGGCCGCCTGGAGCCGCCGGGTGAGCGGCCCCGGAACCCCCGCGCCCAGCGGCTTCCCGTCGATCGCGACGACCGGCCCGATCTCCGTGATCGTCCCCGTGATGAAGGCCTCGTCGCTCCCCATCGCCTGCGCCAGGGTCAGCGCCTCCTGGCGGACCGGGATCCCCGCCTCGCGGGCCAGTTCCAGGATGACCTCCCGCGTGACGCCGTTGAGGATGTGCGCGTCGGCCGCGTGGGTGCACAGAGCCCCGTTCACGATGAAGAACGCGTTCGACGCCGTCCCTTCGGTCACCCGGCCGTCGCGGACGAAGAGGCCCTCGTCGCATCCCGCCTCCGCCGCCCTTTGTTTCGCCAGGATGTTCGGCAGCAGGCAGATGACCTTCAGGTGGCAGCGCCCCCAGCGGTCGTCGAGCACCGATTTCAGGCGCAGCTTCCGGTCCGGATCGGGAACGGCCGCCGCGCGCGCGTAGATCACGAGCGTGGGCGGCGTCTGTTTCGGGAACGCATGGGCCCGGGGCGCGGCCCCGCGCGTGACCTGGAGGTAGACCTGCGCGTCCCCGAGTCCCTTTGCCACCCGTCCGCAGACCTCCGCGATCTTCTCCGCGGGCTCCGGGAGCGGAATCTCGACGCCCTTCACGCTTTGCTCCAGGCGGCGCAGGTGCTGCGCGAGCCGGAAGGGCCGGCCGCCGTAGAAGCGGACGACCTCGTAGACGCCGTCGCCGAACTGGAAGCCGCGATCCTCGACGGAGACGCGGCCTTCCTCGAGCGGCAGGTACTTCCCGTTCAGATAGAGATTCATGGGGGTTTGGATTATACGCAGCGCGCGAAAAAAAAGCCCTCCGGGGCCTTTCGGTCCCGGAGGGCTTCCGGATTGCGCTGGATGGTCTACGGGGCGACCACGACCCGCGAGAGCGTCAGAGTCTGAACGCCCTTGGCGTCCTCCTCCAAGGCCCCGGAGATCACGAGCTTCTTGCCCTTGTTGGCGGCGATCTCCTTGAGGAGGTCCTCGTCCTTGGGGTTGCACAGGGTGATGTCCCCCAGCTTGTTCCCCTCGACGACCGCCGTCACCTTGAGGGCGACCTTCACCACTTCGTACTTGCCGACTTCCTTCTTGATGTCGGCGATCTTCACCTTGGGCATCGCGTCGAACTCCACGATGTACGTGCCCACGCCCTTGGCAAAATCGTCCTGGGTCGCGGTTTTAGCGCCTGACAGGCGCTTGAGGCTGGCCATAATGGCCTTCCCTCAGCCGGTGGGTCAGTTCAGACCCTTCAGCGTGACCTTGACCTCGTTGACGTCGGCCGCGACCGCCGCGGCCGCGTTCGAGGTCAGCAGGACCACCAGGCCCAGCGCCACGATCGCGTTTCTCATAAACCCTCCTTATCGACAAGCTGAGAACTATAACGGCGGCTTTGGGGCATTTCCATCCCTTTTTTCGGCGATCGCCTCCCGAAGGGCGTTTTCCGAGCGGGCCTGCGCGGCATGGATCTCCCGGCCGACCTGGCGGAAGGCGAGCCCCACCAGGACCAGCCCCAGGAGCAGGATCGGGCTGCCGACGACGACCGCCGCGAGCCTCTCCTGCATGAACCCCGCGAACACCACCAGCGCCCCGACGGCGAGCGCCGCCGCGCCGATGGCGGACCGTGCCCGGGGCGACACGGCCTAGTGTCCCCCGCCCTTCAGCACGGCCGTGATCTTTCCGAGCGTGGCCTTGGCGTCGCCGAAGACCATCATCGTCTGCGGCAGCACGAAGAGCTCGTTCTCGATGCCGGCGAAGCCGGGGTTCATCGACCGCTTCAGGACGATCACCGCCTTGGACTGGTCGACGTTCAGGATCGGCATCCCGAAGATCGGGCTGCCGGGGCTCGTCTTGGCCGCCGGGTTGACCACGTCGTTGGCGCCGACGACGATCGAAACGTCCGTCTGCAGGAATTCGTTGTTGATGGCGTCGAGCTCGTAGAGCTGGTCGTAGGGGACGTTCGCCTCCGCCAGCAGGACGTTCATGTGCCCGGGCATGCGCCCCGCCACGGGATGGATGGCGTACTTGACCTTCGTCCCGTTGGCCGCGAGGGCGTTGGCCAGGTCGCGCGTGGCGTGCTGCGCCTGCCCCACCGCCATGCCGTAGCCGGGCACGATGATCACCGACTGGGAGATCTTGAGCAGCTCGCCCGCGTCCTCGACCGTCCCCTCGCGGACGTTGCCGCCCTTCGCCCCGGCGCCCTTCGCCGCGGCCCCGTCGCTCCCGAAGGCCCCGAAGAGCACGTTCGCGAACGAGCGGTTCATCGCCTTGGACATGATGAGCGCGAGGATGATGCCGGAGCCGCCGTCGAGCGCGCCGCAGATGATGAGCACGTTGTTGTCGAGCGCGAAGCCCGAGGCCGCGGCCGCGAGGCCCGCGTAGGCGTTCAGCAGACAGATGACCACGGGCATGTCCGCGCCGCCGATGGGGATGACCAGCAGGATGCCCAGAAGGGTCCCGGCCCCCGCCAGCGCGTAGAAGAGGCCGCCCAATTCGGGCTTGAAGATCAGCACGACCATGCCCGCCAGGCAGCCGCCCAGCAGGAGGAGGTTCAGCGCGTTCTGGGCGGGAAACGTGATCGGCTTGCCCGGCAGGAACCCCTGCAGCTTCCCGAACGCCATGATCGAGCCCGTGAACGTGATCGCGCCCATGAGGACTTCGAAGCTGATCGCGCCGATGCCGAACTTGCCCATCGCGGGGCCCTGGTGGAGGTATTCCGCCACGCCCACGAGCGCGACCGCGAGCCCGCCGAAGGCGTGCGAGAGCGCGATCCGCTCCGGCATCTTCGTCATCGGGATCCAGAGGCCCATGGGGGCGCCGATCACGGTGCCCAGCACGAGGCCGCCCGCGATCCAGTGGTAGTGCACGATGTCGCGCTGCACCAGGGTGCCGACCACCCCCAGCAGCATGCCGAAAGCGGCCTGCATCATGCCGCGGCGCGCGGTCTCGGGATTCGAGAGCCCCCGCAGCCCCAGCAGGAAGAGGAAGGACGCCACGAGCAGCGAGACGCGGTAGATCAGGGTGCGGACGTCCGCCCCGCCCGCGGCGGCCCCGTGGGCCTGGTCCAGCGCCAGCGAGAGGAGGTTCACTTGGCCGCCTCCTTCCGCTTGAACATGCGCAGCATGCGGTCGGTGATCAGGAAGCCGCCGACCACGTTGATCGTGGCCGCGGTCACCGCCACCGCGCCGAGGAGGCTGATCAGCAACCCGTGATGCTCGTAGTGCTTGCCCGCGATCACCAGCGAGGCGACCAGCGAGATGCCGGAGATGGCGTTCGTGAACGCCATCAGCGGCGTGTGCAGGAGCTGCGGCACCTTCGAGATGACCTGGTAGCCCAGGAAGGCCGCCAGCATGAAGATGTACGTCCCGAACAGCAGTCGATCGATGTCCATTACTTGACCGTCTCCTTGACCTTCGCCTGGACGATCTCGCCGTCCTTCGTGATCACGCACCCCTTGGTGATCTCCTCGGCCGGGTCGAGCTTCCAGGCGCCGTCCGCCGTGAGGTGGACGAGCAGTTTTTCGATGTTCCGCGAGAAGGCCTGGCTGGCGTGCACCGCGACGTTGCTCGGCACCGAAAGGCCGCCGATGATCGTGACGCCGCCGACCACGACCTCCTTGCCCGCCTCGGAGCCCGCGACGTTGCCGCCCTGTTCCGAGGCCAGGTCCACGACGACCGAGCCGGGCCGCATGGACTTCACCTGCTCCGCGGTCACCAGGACCGGGGCCTTCCGGCCCGGGATGAGCGCCGTCGTGATCACCACGTCCGACTTCGCGATGGCCTGGGAGACCATCTCCGCCTGTTTCTTCTTGTACTCGTCGGACTGCTCGACGGCGTAGCCGCCCGTGCCCTGCTTGTATTCGACGCCCTGGACCTGGAGGAACTTCCCGCCGAGCGACTCGACCTGCTCCTTCGTCTCCGGGCGCACGTCCGTCGCCTCGACGATCGCCCCCAGGCGCTTCGCCGTGCCGATGGCCTGCAGGCCCGCGACGCCGACCCCCATGATCAGGACCCGGGAGGGCGTGATCGTGCCCGCCGCCGTCATGAGCATCGGGAAGATCTTCGGCAGCCGCGTCGCCGCCGCCACCACCGCCCAGTAACCCGCCAGGTTCGCCTGCGAGGACAGCACGTCCATCGCCTGCGCCACCGAGGTGCGCGGGATCATGTCCAGCGCGATCGTGAGCAGCTTCCTCGCCGCGCAGGCCTTCACGAAGTCGGGGCTGGACAGGGGGTACTGCAGGCAGACGAGGCCCTGCCCCTCGCGGAGCAGCGCGAATTCGGCGTCGGAGGGCCGGAGGATCTTGACGATCACGTCCGCCTTCTGGGCCAGGTCCGCGAACGAGGACGCGATCTGCGCCCCGGCGGCCTGGTACTCCGCGTCCGAGACGGACGAGGCCAGGCCGGCGCCCGTCTCGACGATCGTCTCGATCTTCTTCGCCGCGAATTTCTTGACGGTCTCGGGGATCAGCGCCACCCGCCGCTCGCCCGCGCCCGTCTCCCGGGGAATCCCGATCTTCATGCTCTTCCCTGCCCTCGGCCTATTGCTTCCGGTTGTCGATCTGCGCCTTCTGCAGCCGACCGCTGTAGTCCACGTAGACGGTCTTCCACTCCGTGAAGACCTCGTACACCGGCTGCGCCCCCTCGCGGTGGCCGTTGCCGGTGTCCTTCACGCCCCCGAACGGGAAATGGCACTCCGCTCCGATCGTGGGGGCGTTGATGTACACGATGCCCGTTTCCAGCTCCTGGATCGCGCGGAAGGCCCGGCTGACGTCCCGGGTATACACGGATCCGGACAAACCGTAGGCGGTATCATTCAAACAGGCCACGGCTTCGTCAAGGTCTTTCACCGTCAGGACGGAGAGCAGCGGCCCGAAAACCTCCTCCCGGGCGATCCGCGCCGTGCGCTTCACCCGGTCGAAAATCGTGGGTTGGAAGAAGCAGCCCCGCTTGAGGGCCCCCTCGCGCGCGGGCGCGCCGCCCAGGATGAGCTCCCCCTCCTTCATCCCGGTCTTCACCCAGGCCTCCAGGGCCTTGACCCGGCCGGCGTTGACCAGCGGCCCGACTTCGTTGCGCTCGTCCAGGCCGGGACCGACCCGCAGCGTGGCCGCGCGCCCCAGCAGGCGGCGGACGAACTCGTCATGCACGGTGTCCTGCACGATCAGGCGCGAGGTCGCCGTGCAGCGCTGCCCCGAGGTGCCGAACGCGCCCCATAACACGCCTTCGACGGCGAGTTCGAGGTCGGCGTCGTCCATCACGATCTGGGCGTTCTTTCCGCCCAATTCGAGAGACACCCGCTTGAGCTGCCGACCCGCCTCCGCGTGGATCTCGCGGCCGACGGACGAGGATCCCGTGAAGCTGATCACGCGCACGTCGGGATGCCGGACGAGCGGCGTCCCCGCGGACGCGCCCGTGCCGTGCACCAGGTTGACGACGCCCGGGGGGAAGCCCGCCTCCTCGAAGACCTCGAAGAGCAGGTGCGCGCAATGCGGCGTGTCGCTCGCGGGTTTCAGCACGATCGTGTTGCCCGCGACGAGCGCCGGGAAGGATTTCCAGGTCGGGATGGCCAGCGGGAAGTTCCAGGGGGAGATGAGCCCGCAGACGCCGACGGGGACGCGCATCGTCCAGCCGGTCTTGTTCTCCAGCTCGCTCGGGGCGGAGAACCCGTGCAGGCGGCGGCCCTCCCCGCCGTGCAGCCACGCGGTGTCGATGCCTTCCTGGACGTCGCCGCGCGCCTCCTTGAGGACCTTGCCCATCTCGCGGGTCATCGCGCGCGCGATCTCCTCCTTGCGGCGGGTCAGGACCTCGCCCACCTTGAAGATCAGCTCGCCGCGCTTCGGGGCGGGCGTGCGGCGCCAGGCGTCGAAGGCCTTCTTCGCGGCGGCGACCGCCGCCTCGACGTCGGCCGCCCCGCTCAGCGGGAACTCCCCGATGACGTCGTCCAGGTCGGCGGGGTTCCGGTTCTCGAAGGTCTTGCCGGAGCGGGCGGCCGTCCAGCGGCCGTCGATGAAGTTCTTGAAGTCTCCCATGCCTCGCCCCTCAAAGATTCTGGTAGCCGGGCCCCCCGCCCCCTTCGGGCGGCACCCAGCGGATCACGCCGTAAGGATCCATAATGTCGCAGGTCTTGCAGTGCACGCAGTTCGAGAAGTTGATCTGCAGGCGCCCCTCCGGCTGGACCCACTCATAGACCGAGGCCGGGCAGAAATGCCGGCAGGGGTTCCCGTATTCCCTCGTGCAACGTGTCGCGCAGAGGTCCGGCTCGAGCACCTTCAGGTGGCAGGGCTGGTCCTCCTCGTGCGTCGTCCCGGAATGGAAGACGTTCGAAAGCTTCGAGAAGGTCAGCTGTTCGTCGGGCTTGAAATCCTCCGGGACCGCGTCCGCCCGCCCGTGACGCCGTTCGATGGTCTGCATGCGGGCGTGGCCGGCCCCGATGCGGAGCGAGCCGAAGGGGCTCCAGCCGCCGGTGAACTCCCCGGCGGCCGCCCCGGCCGCGCCTGCAAGAAGCCCGAACTTGAAGCCCTTCTTGAAGTTCCGCGCCTTCCACAATTCGGTCTTGATGTAACTGGCCTCGACGCGGTCCGCGTAGTCCTTGAGCGTGATCTCGGAGGCGTCGTCGCGCTTGAGGGCCTCCAGGGTGGTCTCGGCGGCGAGCAGGCCGCTCTGGATCGCGAGGTGGACGCCCTTGAGCCTCTGGGCGTCGAGGAGCCCGGCGCAGTCCCCCAGAAGCAGCGCGCCCGGCATGTAGAGCTTCGGAACGGCCTCCCAGCCGCCTTCGGGGATCGTCTTGGCGCCGTACTCCACGCGCTTTCCGTGTTCCAGCATCGCCCGGATCTTCGGGTGGGTCTTGAGTCTCTGCAGGTTGAGGTGCGGGTCCGTGAAGGGATCCTTGTAGTCCAGCCCCGTGACGAACCCCAGGTCGAGGCGGTCCTTCGACATGGAATAGAGGAAACCGCCGCCGAAGACGTCCTGCGGCAGCGGCCAGCCCATGGTGTGGACGACCCGTCCC
This sequence comes from uncultured Planctomycetales bacterium, assembly GCA_964619955.1. Lineage (GTDB taxonomy): Bacteria > Planctomycetota > MHYJ01 > MHYJ01 > JACPRB01 > JACQFK01. The sequence continues at coordinate 71,184 of CAZUJF010000015.1, read as the reverse complement.
CGGGGCACGGAGCCTGCCGGCAGTTCCCAGATCTCCTTCACTCCCGTGGCATAGACCTGCGGCGCCCGTTTGTCGTCGAGGAGGAAGCGCTGGATGAGGATCCTCGCGAGGTGCCCGCGCGTGCCCTCGGCGACCAGCGTGACTTTCGCCTTGAGATCGACGCCGGGCTCGAAGCCGCCCTTCGGGGCGCCGTGTTTGTCGACGCCCTTGTCCCCCGTGCGCACGCCGGCGACGCGGCCCTTTTCGACGATCGCGTCGACCGCGGGGAAGCCGGGGAAGACGTTGACCCCGAGCGCCTCGGCCTCTTTCGAGAGCCAGCGCACGAGCTGCCCGAGCGCGACGATGAGATTCCCGTGCTGCCGCAGCGAGGGGGGCAGGAACGGGACCTGGACCGCCTCCTGCTCCGTCAGGAAGAGCAGGAAATCCTCCTCCACGGGCGACTCGATCGGGGCGCCCCGGGCCTCGAAGTCGGGGAAGAGTTCGCGCAGGGCCTTGGGATCCATGACGGCGCCGGAGCAGCTGTGGGCGCCCGCTTCGCGGGCCTTGTCGATGACGGTGATGTTGAGCGCGTTCCCGGCGGCCTTCGACCGCCGGGCCAGGTGGATCGCGGCCGCCAGCCCGGCGGGCCCCGCCCCCACGATGAGGACGTCCGCCTCCAGCGTCTCGCGTTCGGGCATCAGCCTATTCTATCGGCGTTCCGCGGGGGCCGTCCACAGCCCCGGGTCAGGCGGGGCGGGCGCTGGCGGGCGGCTCCTGGTCGCGAATGCGGGGCGGCGCGAGTTCCGCGAGCCGCGTCGTCAGCTCGCGCAGGAAGCTTCGCAGCCCCTCCTCGGGATCCACGAAGGAGAAACCGATCAACTGGCAGTCGGCATGGAGGGTCGACGCCTTGACGTGGCGGATGCGTCCCATGAACGGAAGGACCAGCTTCCGGGGGGCGTAGTGGATTTCGCCCTCCAGATCGCCGCCGAACCCATAAGTGCCGATCAGGAGCGCCCGCCCCCCGCCCTCCGAAACGTCCATCCAAAGCCGGACCCGGTTGCCGCCCAGGAGGCCGCCCAGACCGCCTTCGCGGATCATGAGGACGCAGTCGCGGGGCGGAATGAAGCGCCGCGCGCGCCGCAACTCCGCTTCGGCGGCCGTTTCCGGGATCGCCGCCACGGGCTCCACCGGCAGCGGCCCGGCCCTGGGGACCTTCATCCGCCGGGAGGTGGTCGACGAGGACCGGCGCACGACATGGAGCGCGCAGATCTCGCAGTAGCGGCGGGAATGCAGAACGACGGCCCGCCCCGCCTCGTAATCCCCCGCCTGGATCTCCTTCGAACAGCTGGCGCAGTTGTGGATCCGCTTCTCAAGGCAGGACATGCAGTAGATGCGGCCCAGCATGCGCAGGGCCGTACCCTCGTCGAATTCCTGCTGCTCGACCTGCCTCCGGCAGCGCCGGCAGAACGCCTGCAGCTCACCCACGCCCCTATGGTAGCATAGTGCATGGGTTCGTCAATACACATTTGCACAAACGGGCCACGGATTGCTAACGGTCGATTTCGCCGAGGACGATGTCGATCGACCCGAGGATGGCGATGAGATCGGCGATGAGGTTCTTGCGGCCGATGTCGGCCATGATGGCGAGGTTGACGAAGCTCGGAGCCCGGACCTTGACGCGGGTGGGGGTCTCGGATCCGTCGCTCATGATGTAGAAGCCCAGCTCCCCGCGGGGGTTCTCGATGCAGGTGTAGGCCTCCCCCGCCGCCGGCTTGATCTTGCGGAGGTCCGCCGCATGCTTCCCGGCGGGCAGCCCGTCGATCGCCTGCCGGATGATCTTGCAGGACTCCTGCATCTCCTCGATGCGCAGCCAGTAGCGGTTCCAGCAGTCGCCCAGGACGCCGACGTCGTTCCGGCCCATCGGCACGTTGAACTGGAACTTCTCGTAGCCCGAATACGGCATCGCCTTGCGGATGTCGTAGTTCACGCCCGAGGCGCGCAGGTTCGGCCCCGTCAGGCCCCAGTCCAGCGCCTGCTCCGCGCTGATGACCCCGAGCCCCTTGGTGCGCTCCAGGAAGATCGAGTTGTAGGAAAGCAGCTCGTTGTAGTCCTTGAGGCGGTCGTCGAAGATCGCCAGGAAGTTCTTCACCATCTCGATGAACTTCTTGTCGACGTCCCGCATCACGCCGCCGATCTTCACGTAGTTGTACGTGAGCCGCGCGCCGCAGACGTACTCGAACATGTTCAGGATGATCTCGCGCTCGCGGAAGGCGTAGAGGAACGGCGTGAACGCCCCGATGTCCAGCCCGAAGGTCCCGAACGCCAGCAGGTGCGACGCGACCCGGTTCAGCTCCGCCATGATCACCCGGATCACCTGCGCCCGGGGCGGGATCTCCACCGTCATGAGCTTTTCCGTCGCCAGGCAGAACGCCAGGTTGTCGCTCATGGACGAGAGATAGTCCATGCGGTCCGTGTACGGCACGTACTGCTCGTAGCGCAGGTTCTCGCCGATCTTCTCGGCGCAGCGGTGCAGGTAGCCCACCACCGGCGTGACCTCGCTCACCATCTCGCCGTCCGTCCGGATCATGAGCCTCAGCACCCCGTGGGTGGACGGGTGCTGCGGCCCCATGTTCAGGAGCATCTCCTGCGTTTCGAGCGGCTTGGCGGACGTGGCCATAATCGTTCGGATCCGGACCTAGTTGAGCGGCTTGACCTGCGCGTACGCGTGGGCCCGGCCGGGGACCGCCGGCTTGACCTCCTGCGCCTCGCCGGTCCCTTCCGCGACCTTCGCGAGCGTCTTCTCGGAGATCTTCTTCTGGAGCTTGATGATGCCGTCGAGCAGCGCCTCGGGGCGCGGCGGGCAGCCCGGGACGTAGATGTCCACCGGCACCACCTTGTCGACCCCCTTCACCACCGAGTAGCCCCACTTGTAGTACGGGCCGCCGCCGATGACGCAGACCCCCATCGCGAGCACGTACTTCGGCTCGGGCATCTGCTCGTAGAGCTTCTTGACCACCAGCGCCATCTTCGCGTTCACGGTCCCGGCCACGATCATCAGGTCGCTCTGGCGCGGCGTGGCGCGGGGGATCACGCCGAGGCGGTCCCAGTCGTAACGGGACGCGGCCGTCGCCATCATCTCGATCGCGCAGCAGGCGATGCCGAAGAGCATCGGCCAGAGGCTGGACGCCCGCGCCCAGTTGACCACGGAATCCACGTTCGTGAGGACGATGTTCTTCCCGAACTTCCCTTCGATGAGGCTCATAGGGCAGTCAATCTATCAAGTGACCCGCGGGGCGTCAAACAAGCGGCGGCATCGGTCCCGGGCCCTCCGGAAGCGCCCCCGGCGCGACGGGAGGCGCGGGGGCTTCCGCGGACGCGGCCGGAACCTCCGGCGCGGTCACCGGAGGCGGCGGGGTTTCGGCGACGGGCGCCGGCGCCGGCGCCGGTTTCGCCACGAGCCGACCCCCGATCCGGACGCAGATCTCGTCCCTCACCACGGCCGCCTCCCACTTGCGCACCGACGAACCGGAGACGGAGAGGCAATGCCCCGTGGTGACGTCGAACTTCCACGCGTGCAGCGGACAGCTGACCGAGAAGCCCTCGAGCTTCCCCTGTCCGAGCGGCCCCGCTTGGTGGCTGCATTCGTTGGAGAGCGCGTGGACCACGCCGTCCACGTTGAAGAGCGCCAGTTTGGCGCCCCCGAGCTCGTATTCCTTCGAGGCACCCGGAGCGAGTTCCGAGGCCGGTCCCAGCGACATCCAGAATCCGGCGTCCACCCCCGGACGGCGGTCCAGAGGAGCACGCTCGCGCCGGGAGGGCTGGCCCGCCTTGGGCGGCGGCGTCCCCGCCGGACGGGGCTGCGCGATGAACTTTCCCGGGGCGACGGGAGGCGGCAGCGCGGGCGCCGCGGCGCCCTCCACGCCCGCCGGCGCCGTCGCTTCCGCGGCCGCCGCGGGCGGCGCCTCCGGCTTGGCGCCCGTCGAGCAGCCGTTGCAGCCCGCCACCGCGGGCGGCGCCCCGCTGATCTCCTCGAGCTTCACGATGTAGCGGTCGCCCAGCTCGGGCTGCACCGTCAGCTCCCGCAGCAGCAGGTTCTGGTCCACGATGATGCCGACGCCCTTCGGCGTCTGGACCCGGGTCCCGCGCCCGGGCAGCACCTCGCGGGAATCCTTGTAGGTCGAGTACTCGTAGCGCAGGCAGCACAGCAGCTTGCCGCAGCGGCCCGTGATCTTCGACGGATCCGCCGTGTGCTTCTGGATCTTCGCCATGTCCATCGAGATGCCGCCCAGCTCCTTGAGGTGCGTGCGGCAGCAGAGTTCGAGCCCGCAATGGCCGACGTCCCCGACCAGGCGCGCCTGGTCGCGGGCGCCGACCTGCTTCAGGTCGATCCGGGTGCGGAACTCCTGGGCCAGCAGCCGCACCAGTTCCCGGAAGTCCACCCGGGTCTCGGACGTGAAGTAGAAGATCACCCGCTCGCCCCCGAGCAGGTACTCCGCGTCCGAGATCTTCATCGGCAGCTTGAGCTTCTGGACCAGGTCCTTGCAGAAGCGGACCGCGTGCGGGACGCTCTCCGACTCCACCCGGGCCGCCATCTGCAGGTCCTGAGGCTCGGCCAGGCGGACGACGTCCCAGAGGCTCTCCGGCGCGACCGACTCCGGGATCGCCGCCAGCGGGGTCAGCACCTCGCCGACCTCCTTGCCCCGGTCCGTCTTGATCAGGCAGCGGTCGCGGACCCGCAAATCCTCGCGTTCCGTCTTGAAGCGCCCCACGGTGCGCATCTTTCCGTAGCGGATGCTGGTGTAGTTCGCCATCAGCTCTTGGTAACCACCTTCATCGGGAGCGACGAGGAGCCCGCGCCCTCCGCGGACAGTTCGGCGGCGAGCTTCCGGACTTCCTTCTCGAGCTCGTCCACCATCTCCGTCTCTTTAACTCGGCGCAACAGCTTCCCCTTCTTGAAGATCATTCCCTGGCCGCGCTCGCCGGCGACCCCGATGTCCGACTCCGCCGCCTCGCCGGGGCCGTTCACCGCGCAGCCCAGGATCGAGATGCGCATCGGCACCCGGACGTCCTTGATGCGGTCCTCGACCTGCTTCACGATGGACTTCAGGTCGATCTGGATCCGCCCGCATTCGGGGCAGGCCACGATCTCGGGCTCGAGCACGCGCCGCCCCGTCGCCTTCAGGATGTCGAAACCCGCCTTGATCTCCAGCGCCTTGTCCCCCGTCAGGGAGACCCGGATCGTGTCGCCCAGGCCGTCCAGCAGGATGCGGCCGATGCCGATCGCGCTCTTGATGGTCCCGTAGCCGGGCAGGCCGGCCTCCGTGACGCCGACGTGCATCGGATAATCCGTGGCCCTGCCGAACTTGAGGTACGCGTCCACCACCGAGCCCATCGAACTCGACTTGAGCGAGACCACGATGTCCTTGAAGTCGCATTGCTCGAGCCACTCGCAGTGGCGCATCGCGCTTTCCACCAGCGCCTCGGACGTGGCCCAGCCGTACTTGTCGAGCAGGTCCTTCTCCACCGAGCCGGAATTCACCCCGACCCGCATGCAGATGCCCTTCGCGCGGCAGGCGTCCGCGACGGCCTTCACGCGCTCCTTCCCCTCCTGGTCGAAGCGGCCCGAGAGGCCGCCCACGTTGCCCGGGTTCAGGCGGACCTTGTCGACGCCCTGCTTCACCGCCTCGAGGCCGAACTTGTAATTGAAATGGATGTCGGAGACCAGCGGCACGTCGCCCATGAAGTTCTTGATGGCGCCGAGCGCCTGGGCGTCGCCGACGTCGAAGACCGCCACGCGGACGATTTCGCAGCCTGCGTCCAGCATGCGGCGGATCTCGGTTTTCGTCGCCTCGACGTCGGAGGTTTTCGTCGTCGTCAGCGACTGCACCCAGATCGGCTGGTTCCCGCCGATGACGAGCTTTCCGCAGGGGACCTCGCGGGTCTTGTGTCGTTCAATCATGAAATCTCAATCCCGGGATCACGACGGAGCGGATGAAGACGGCCCGGCCGCCTAGAGCCAGCGGCGCAGGATGACGAGGTATTTCTGCCGGTGCGCCTTGACGCCCTCGTCGAGATAGGGCGGTATGCCTGCCTTCTTCGGAGCCTCCACGCGATCGTCCATGGTCTTGGGCAAATCCGGCGTCCAGCGGCGCTTCGGCGGAGCGGGCACGTCCAGCTCCGTCGTGTGCACCATGATGTCCTCGGGCAGGCTGGCCGGCTCGTAGCCGATCACCTCCCAGCCGCTGCCTTCCATGTCCCGGACGAACGCCTTCACCTCGTCCATCGGCATGGGGCCGAAGACCTTCCGCTCGTAGTCCGGACCCGGAAGGACCCACTCATGCGGACGGGCGCCGTAATTCGAATAATTCGGCTCCCGGGCGTAGCATCCCGCGAGGAAAAGGCCGGCCAGAACCGCGGCTGCAGAGCGCATGCGTCTCATTCTATGGGGACGCTCCCGGGCTTGCAATCCTTTCAAAGGGATCGCAAGAGCCGTTTTAACGCCCGCAGGTGCGCCGGAGTCGTTCCGCAGCAGCCCCCGATCATCCTCGCGCCGAGACGGACCAGCCGCAGGGATCCTTCCGCCCAGGCCCGGGCCGTAAGCGGATGACGTCCTCCCGGACCCGGCAGGCCGGCCGACGGAAGCGCCGCCAGCGGCAGATCCCCCGACGAAGCCAGGACCTGGAACGCCGCCCCGGGCACGACGCAGTTCACGCCGACCCAATCCGCCCCCGCGTCTCGCGCGGCCCGCAGCCCGTCCCGAGTCCCGGGCGTCATCAGGGCGATGAGGGGCGATCCCGCCCGCTTCGCCGCCTTCACCGCGCGACAGAGCTTCGCCGCCGCTCCGAATGTTTCCAGCAGGATCGCGTCCACCCCGGCCTCCGCCAGCCAGGCGGCGCGCCGCTCCAGCCCGGGCAGCGGCCCCAGGGATCCCAGCACGAATCCCGCGCGGCCCGCGACCCGACGCGCGATCCGGACCGCCGCCTCCAGCCGCCGCCGCGTCTCCGTCCCCGTCCCGCGGAGCGCGAAGGTGTGGGTCTTCAAAGCCTCCGCGCCCGCCGCCCGGCTCTCCTCGTGCAGACGGACCAGCAGATCCGGACGGGTCAGCGGCGCCGCATCGAGATCCGGACCCGGACGCAGCCCCGCCTGCATCAGGCGGGTCCCGATCGCCCCTTCCACGAGCAGCACGCCCCGCCGGATCCTGCGGTGGAGTCGGGTCACGGTTTGGCCGGGAGGAAGGGCGACCAGGCGGGAGAGTGGATCTGACCGCGCAGCGTGGTCAGCCGGCGGAGATTCCGGCCGTCCGCATCCACGACATAGAGCTCGCGAAAACTGTCCTTGTTCCAGACGAACGCGATCCGGCGGCCGTCGGGGGACCAGGTGGGTTCGTCGGCCTCCCCCTGCAGCGGCGTGATCCGCCGGGCCTCGCCCTTGGCCGCGTCCATCACGAAGATCGCCATCTTGCCCTCCCGCTCGGAGGGCCAGGCGATCGACTTGCCGTCCGGGGACCATGAGGGACGCCCGTCCCACGCGCGGTCGTTCGTCAGCGCCTTGGGCTCCGTCCCGTCGTGTTTCATCAGATAGAGATCCTGCTGCCCCCCGCGCTCGCCCACGAAGAGGATGCGCTCCCCGTCCGGGGCCCAGGCCGGCCAGAGGCTCGACTCCTTGCCCGCCGTCAGACGGATCTCCCCCGTCCCCCGGGCCGTGCAGGAATAGATCTCCCAGCAGCTTCCCCGGTCGGACATGTAGGCGATGCGCCGGCCGTCGCGCGACCAGGAGGGCGCGGAAAGCCGGAACGGGGCGGTCGTCACCTTCTGCAGCGCGTCCCGCTCCCAGAGATAAATCCCGTAGACCCCGTTCCGATGGGAGCTGAAAAGGAGTCCGAAACCGTCGGCGGACCAGGCGGGCGTCTCGTCGAATTCCGGATCGACGGCGACGGCGACCGGCTCCCCGCCCTCCGGGTCCAGGAGCAGGATGTCCTGGTCGAGGCCTTCCCGTTCGACGGCGAACGCGATCCTGGAGGGCCGCCCCGCCGGCGGCTCCGGCGGACGGCAGGCGAAGCCCGCGACGAGGAGCGGGGCGAGCAGGATGGAGGGACGAAACATGCCGGCTCGATTATACGGCGCGGCGGGCGGGCGGTCCTACTTCTTCGGCGCGTCGAGCGGCCGCTGGGGGACCGGGCCGGGCTGGGCCTTGCGCGCCTGGCAGCTCCGGGTCAGCTCCTGCCAGCGGGGCCAGAACTCGTGCGGCGCGACCTCCCGGAGGGCCGCGACCTGCCCGGCCTCCGCGCAGGCGTGTCGGCGCACGTGCGCCTCGGTGCGCGCCAGCGCGACGCTCCGGAATTCATGGTAGAGCTTGAGGAATTCGTCGACCCGCGGACTGCCCGGCCCGGCCTCCATCGAGCGGATCTCCGACATCTTGCCGGGCTTCTCCGATTTCAACCACTGGAAGAAGAGGCCCCGAGGGAAGCCCTCCCGGTATCCCATGCGCTGGGACCACTTGAAGAAGCCCGCCGCCATTTCGGCGAACTCCTTCTGCTCCACGCCCGAGAGGCGCGTCGTCCGCTCCCGGACGCCCTTGAGCTCCTCGGGGGTCATCGACTTCATCTTCCGCAGGTTGTCCCGCAGCCGCTCGCGCTCCACGACCGGCAGCGTCTTGAGCTCCGCCAGACGCCGCTTCAATTCGGCGCGCTGCTCGGGCGGCATCTTCCGCAGGAGCTCGAGTTTCCGGCGGTCGATCGCGACCTCCGCCGTCTGCGCGCCCGCGGGGGCCCCCATGAGCAGCAGCGTCAGGACGAGGAGGGTCCGGCTCATCGCCGCTCCTCCAGCAGGGTGGAGGCGTTGGCGTCGACGGCCTCGAACGAGCGCAGCAGGTCGAAGTTCTCCAGGAGGTCCAGGTTCTCGACGAGTTCGCGCTCCTCCTCCGTGATGCGGTCCGCACCGGGGCCGTGGAAGACCACCACGGACAGCAGCAGCGCCGCCGCGGCGGCCGCGAGCGGGGCGAGGAAGCGCAGCACCGCCGGCGCCAGCTTGCGGCGGACGCCGCCCAGGAAGCGCGGGGAGGCCTGGATCTCCGGATACTCCCGCAGCAGATCCCAGGCGGCCGCAAAACTCCGGCACCCGCCGCACGAGGACGCGTGCGCGCGATCCTCCTCCGACGGGCTCGGATGCCGGTCCCGGAATCCCTGGCAGCTCTTGTCCATGTCGCCCTGTTCAACCCGGGGGAACGGTCCGAGTTGCGGCAAATCGGCTCAATAGATCGCCCAGGAGGCGACCGGCTGGAACCCGGCCTCGAGATGGATCCGATGGGCGGAGGCGGAGACTTCCGGGACGGTCAGCACCTCGACCTCCCGCGCGCCCCGCTCCCGGAGGCGTCCGAGCGCCGCCCCCAGCAGGCGGCTGCCGAGGGCCCCCCCCCGCTCCGAGGGCACCACCGCCGCCTCGTAAATCGCGTAGAGGCCCGGGCGCAGTTCCGCGAGGGGGAAATAGGCGAGCAGGCCCCGCACGCGCCCCCGCCGGACGTCGACGGCGACCTCGAAGGAAACCTCCGCCCTCATCCGGCGCTTCTGCGCGGGCGGAGCGCCCAGCACGGGCATCCAGGGAAGGAACTGCGCCTCGCCGGCCGCCGGGAGCGGGGCCTCCTCGAGACGCCGCGAGAGCTGGATCGCCCGGAAGCGCGGGGCGAAACCCTTTCTCGCGAGGAACTTCTGGGTGGCCGAATCGTCCCAGCCGACCGACACGCCTTCCGGCGTTCCCCAGAGCGGCGTCCGCGGCCCCTGGGAGTTGCCCCAGAACGGATTCAGACACTGGCCGTCGAGGATGATCTGCCGGGTCCTTTTCAGGTGTTCGAGGGCCGCGTGCCAGAGTTGAGAACCCAGCCCCCGCTTCCGGTGCTCCGGGTCCACGAAGAGGAAATTCAGCGTGCCCTGGGTCCCCCCGGGCCAGGAGGGATCATGACGCCGGCAGACGGCCGCGCTGCGGCGGCCGGCATGGACGAACCCGACGACCTCGCCGCCCTCCCGGGCCACGATCAGATCCTCCGGGTCGAAGCGCTCCCCGGGGATGCCGCCGCCCGTGACGCGCCGGCGGAAGGTCTCCGCCGTCAGGGGGATGAAATTCCGCCGCGACGCGAAACTGCGGTTCCAGAAGCGGAGGAAGGGGGCCTCCAGTCCGGGAACCCAGGCCGACATCCTCATGGACGCGTCAGGAAGAAGAGCGTGTCCGGTTTCACCCGCTTCGCCGCCCGGACGACGTCCTCCCGGGCGACCTTGTTCACGGCGGCCACGATCTCCTCCCCTTTCATCGGATGCCCGTTGAGGCTCATCTCGAGGAAGGCCGCGACCTTCGCGCCGGGGCTGTCCTCGCGGGACCGGACCCGGTCCGCGATCGTCAGCCGCGTCTTCTCCCATTCGTCGTCGCTGAAGCTCCCCTGCGCGACGTCGTCCATCTGCGCGCGGATCACCTCCACGCACTTCCGGTACTTCCCCGGATCGATGCCGGCCGTCACGAAGAGCAGCCCTTTCGAATGTTCCACCGAGGAGTGGCAGGCATAGGCCAGCCCTTCCTTCTCGCGCACGTTGGCGAACAGCTTCGAATGGGGAAAGGCCCCCAGCAGCCCGTTGTACATCACCAGGGGAAAGGTGTCGGCATGCCCCCACGTGATGCCCGTCCGGCAGCCGAGCACGACCTTTCCCTGGTCGATGTCCAGCCGCTCCACGACCTCCTTCAGCGGCGCGCCTCCGGCCCGGATCTCGGTGGCGGGCGGCGCCTTCACCCGCCGGTTCCCGAACTTGAAGATCCTCCCCGCCAGCGACGCGGCCCCCGCGGCGTCCACGTCCCCGGAAATGAAGAGGTCCACCGGGGATTCCGCGAGCACCCGCGCATGAAGGTCCTTGAGCGAGCGGGGCGTGACGGCTTCGATCTCCTCGACCCGGCCGTACTCGTAGCGGCTGTACGCCTCCTCCGGGCACATCTCCTGGATGCAGCGCTCGTACGCGTAGGTCATCCGCTCGTTGATCATCCCCTCGATGAGGCGTTTGAGGTTCTCCTTCTCCTGGCCCACGAAGGCGGCGTTGAGGCCGCCCTTCCCGGCGACGGGCTGGGCGAGGATCCTCCAGAGGAACTGGAGGGACTTCTCGAGCGCCCGGATCTTCTGCGGCGCGAAGCGGTCGTTCACGACGTCGAAGCGGAGCACGATCATCTGGCGCTCGCCGAGCTTGGCGACGTCCGCCCCGAAGGAGGCCCCGAAGAGGCCCTCCAGATACACCACGATCTTCCGCATGTCGGGCAGCCCCTTGCAGCCCCGCCGCAGCACGAACGGCAGCAGCGCCAGGGGCGTGGCCTGGTCGCCCAGCGGGCGGTGCACGTAGACCACGATCGAGATGGTCTTGAACTTGGAGGTCGGGTGGACGAAGACCCGGAAGCCCTTCGAGGGCTGGAACACTTCGAAATCGGCTTGTTTCATCGGTGGAAGAACCTTTCCAAATCTTGAAGGGTCAGCCGGATGCCCGTGGGCCTCCCGTGCGCGCAGGTCGCCGAGAAGTCGATCGCCGCCGCGTCCTGCAGCAGCCGGGTGATCTCCTCGTCCGAAAGCTTCTTGCCGAACTTCACCGCCGCCCGGCAGGCCATGAACTCCAGCGCCCGCTCGAGGACCGGGACGCCGGGGTCCGCCTCCCGGGCCAGATCCAGGAAATCCGAAAGCAGCGTGGCGGGGTCGTGCTCCGACACCAGCGCCGGCACCGCGCGCACGGCCACCCCGTCGTGTCCGAAATCCTCGATTTCGAAGCCGAAGGATTCGAGCAGCTCGCGATGCTCGTCGAGCCTACGCCGGAGATCCCGCGTCAGCGTGAGCACCGACGGAAGCAGGAGCTTCTGTTTCGCCACCGCCGCCCGAGCGAACTGCTTCCGGAACTCCTCGAGCATCACCCGCTCATGCAATGCGTGCTGGTCGATGATCCGGAGGCCGTCCTCCACCTCCTCCACCAGGTAGCGCTGGTGAAGCTGGAACACGCGGCGCCCCGTCGCGAAGAGCGCGGGGGCCTCCGGCGCGGAGGGCGAGGCCGACGCCAGGCGCAGTTCGGGCTCCCGGCTGAAGAAGTCCACGACCGCGCGCCCCCCCGACGGATCGGTCCTCGCGCCGGCGAAAGGCCCCGGGCCCGTCCCCTCCGCGTGGTCCGTCATGCGCTGCGGCGTCAGCCGGTGGTCCAGGCTGCCCTCCAGCAGCTTCTCCCGGATGAGCGCGGCGAGGCGGTCATGCAGCCGCCAGAGGTTCCGGAAGCGCACCTCGATCTTCGTCGGGTGCACGTTGACGTCCACTTCATCGGGGGCCACGGAGAGGAACACGAACGCCACCGGATAACGGCCGTGCGGGATCAGCTCCCGATAGGCCTCCCCCACCGCCTTCATCAGGACGCGGTCCCGGATGAAGCGGCCGTTCAAAAAGAACCAGAGCCCCTTGGCGTTGAGTTTCGAGAACTGGGCGGGGGCGGCGTAGACGTGGAAATCCGGCGCTTCGATCTCCTTCAGCGCGCCCGCGGTCTCGGCGTCGAAGAACGCGGCGATGCGGGTCCGGCGGTCCGAGGGGGCCAGGGAAAAGCGGCGCTCCCCGTCCACGAAGTATTCGAGACGGAGTCCGGGGTGCGCGACGGCGAAGCGCGCCAGCACGTCGCTCACATGCTCCGTTTCCACCTGGATGGATTTCATGAACTTCCGGCGCACCGGAACGCTGGCGAAGAGATTCCGGACCTCGATCATCGTCCCGGGGGCGCCCGCGGCGGGGCGCGGCGCCCCGATCCGGCCGCAGTCCACCGCGATCTCCCGGGCCTCCGCGTCCGCCGGACGGCTGAGCAGGCGCACTTCCGCCACGGATCCGATGGACGCCAGCGCCTCGCCGCGGAAGCCCAGCGTGCCCACGCGGAAGAGGTCGTCCGCCGACTGCAGCTTGCTGGTCGCGTGCGGGGCGAAGGCCAGGGGCAGGTCCTCCGCCACGATCCCGCCGCCGTTGTCCGTCACCCGGAGCAGCTTCCGGCCGCCCTCCTCGAGGTCGACGCGGATCTCCGTCGCCCCGGCGTCCAGGGCGTTCTCGACCAGCTCCTTGACGGCGCTGGCGGGCCGTTCGATGACCTCCCCCGCCGAGATCTTGTTCACGACGTCGGTGGAGAGGACCCGGATGCGGGACATGGAATCCAACCTTAACAGACCCGGCGGAGAAGGGTCAAACGTTGAGTCGTCCGCTTTGCAGCCGCCGCCCCGGGGTTCGTGATACCATGAAGAGGGCGGAAGTCCCGGGGAGGCCCATGGAAACGACGGTTCCGACCTGGCAGCGCATCCTTTCGGAATTCCTCGCCCAGAAATCCATCCTCACTCCGGAGCAGGTCGGCGCGCAGATCGGATTCTTCAGCGGTCTCGACCGGCGCTTCGGGCAGCTGTCCCAGCTCCGCGGCTACCTGACGCTCTCGGACGTCCTCTCCCTCCTCGAAGCCCAGACCCGGGAGGAAGGCGCCAAACTCGGGGAACTCGCCCGGCGCGGCGGAAAAATGAGCGAGTCGCAGGTCCAGGACATCCTGGGCCTCCAGAAGAACCCTTCCGACCTCTTCCTCCACAGCCTCGTGTTCGCCGAGCGCATGGAAGCCGCCCGGCTCCCGGGCCTCATGGAGGATCTCCGGAAACACCTGGCCCAGCGCAACCAGTCGGCCGCCCCGGCCGCCGCGGAAGCCCCCCGGCTGGCCTGGGAGGAGGTCCGCGGCGTCTTCCGGCGGATCAAGAGCATCGGAGCCCTGCCGGGAGTCGTCCAGCGCATCATCGCCCTCACCGAGAACCCGAACTGCGACTTCAAGGACCTTGAGAAGGCCGTCACCGCCGACCCGTCTCTGACCGCCCAGCTGCTTCGCATCGTCAATTCGGCCGCCTTCGGGGCCCCGAGGAAAATCACGAACGTGCGCGACGCCATCGCCCGGATCGGCACCAAGGGTCTTCGCAACGTCGCCCTGGCCACCACGCTGCTCGACCGCTTCCGGGGCAGCGACCGCGACGCGATGCGCCGCATCTGGCTTCACAGCGTCCTCACCGCCCTGTGGGCGCAGGCCCTGGCGGAGGCCCGGAGCGCCCGGGCGCTCGCCGAGGACGCGTTCATCGCCGGGCTGGTTCACGACGTGGGCAAGACCATCCTGAGGCAGTTCTTCCCCGAATGCGTCGCCCCCCTCGCGGCCCGGCTCCAGGAGGGACGGCCCCTGGGCGAAGCCGAGCGGGAGATGTTCGGGCAGCCTCACGAGGACGTGGGCGCCTTCCTCTGCGATCACTGGAACTTTCCGCCCGCCATCACGCAGGCGGTCGCCTATCACCACCTGCCCCCCGCGGCGTTCAAGGCCATGCCGCAGGTGGAGGCGCTTGCGGGCCTCGTCCACGGCGCCTGCGGTCTCGCCGACCTTCCCCTGAAACCCGACGATCCCGACGGCAACCGCAGGCGGGTGGAATCGATGGATCCCGGCATGCAGGCCCTTCACGGGTTCGAGCCGGCCCTCGCGGACGGGTTCCCCCGCATCCACGCGAAAGCGCGCGAGATGGCGTCCTGGCTGTCCTGAACCGCGGAGCGGCGGCTACTTTCCAGACTCGAAATCCGAGTGCAAATGCACGGGGGCGTGCTTCTTGCGCAGCCGCATGTTCATGATCTCCACGAGCAGCGAGAACGCCATCGCGAAGTAGATGTAGCCCTTGTCGATGTGCTGTCCGAAGCCCTCCCCCACCAGCATCACGCCGATGAGGAGCAGAAAGCTGAGCGCCAGGATCTTCATGCTGGGATGCCGGTTCACGAAGCCGCCGATGACGCCGGCCGACACGAGCATCACCACGACGGAGATGATCATCGCCGCGGCCATGATGGGGATGTGTTTCGCCATGCCCACCGCGGTGATCACCGAATCGAGCGAGAAGACGATGTCCAGCGCCAGGATCTGTCCGAGCACCGCGCCGAAGGACGCCTTCCCGCCCCCGGAGGCCTTCTCCCCGTGGCCGCCCTCCAGCTTGTCGTAGATCTCGTGCGTCGCCTTCGCGATCAGGAAGAGGCCGCCCCCCAGAAGGATCAGCGATTTGCCGGAGATCTCCTTGTCGATGAGCGGCAGCATGAACAGCGGTTTCGTCAGCCCCATGATCCACTTGATGCAGAAGAGCAGCAGCAGGCGGATGCCCAGCGCCAGCGTGATTCCCAGTTGCCGCGCCTTCGCCTCCTGCTCCTTCGGGAGCCGGCCCGTGAGGATCGTGATGAAGACGATGTTGTCGATCCCGAGAACCACCTCCATCAGCGTCAGCGTGACGAGGCTCAGGAGGGCCGCGCCGGTCAGATATTCGTCCATGAATCGATCCTCAGCATGAAAAGTGCCGGAAGTATAGCCGCCGCCTCAGGCCTGCTCCATGGCCTGGCGGCAATAGTCCGCCGCGCGCCTGAAGAAGTCCCCGAGATCCATCTCCCGCCCCGCCCCGGCGCCGGTCAGGAATTCGTGCTGCATCGCCTGGGACAGGACGTGGAACGCGTCCCCTTCCGGGAACCCTTTCTGGACGAGCGCCGAGAACAGCGCTTGAAGCCCGGGGGGCTGGTTCTCGGCGAGCGCCCGCTCGACCGCGCTGTCGATCGCGATGTGGATCAGGAGATTCTCGCCTTCGATCTCGAGCGGCGTCTTCGGATCCGCCAGGAGGCGGTCCCAGATCTCATGCATGTCCCCGTGAAGCACCATGAACTTCTGCATTGCGGCCAGTTCGGGATCGGCGGGGGCCTCGTCGGCCCGGTAGGACCGCCAGAGGCCCGCCATGATTTCCGGCGTCAGCGCCTTCACGGGAGGGGAATCCGCTCGAAGCGCCGCGCCGTGTAGCGGCGGAACTCGCCGTACCCGGCGGATTTCACCAGCGCCACGGCCTCCGCGAATCCCTCGCCCACCTGCTTCGGATCATGGGCGTCGGACCCGAACGTGATCCCGATGCCCAGGGAACGCGCGGTTTTCAGCATCCGCAGGCTGGGATAGATCTCCCGGGCCGGACGGCGCAATCCGCTCGTGTTCACGTCGAGCGCCAGGCCCGCCTCGGCGACCGCCTCCAGCGCCTTCCGCTCCAGCCCTTCATAATCGCGCGAAGGACGGTGGCCGAACTTCTTGATCACGTCCGGATGCCCGAGGATGTCGAACATCCCCGTCCGGGCGAGGCCGATCACGAGGTCGTAGTACTGCGCGTAGACGGCGAACACGTCCTGTTCGTCGAAGCGATGGGCGTGCTCGGGGTTGTCGAAGCCCCAGTCGCCGAGGAAATGCACCGAGCCGATGACGTAGTCCAGCGGATGCCGCGCGATGACGTCCCGGACGTAGTCCTCCGTCCCCGGATGGAAGTCCGCCTCGAGTCCCAGCTTGATGGTGAGCTGCGGGACGGACTTTTGGCAGCGGCGGATCATATCGACATAGCGCGGATATTCGTCGAGACTCATGCGCCAGTCGGGGTCGTAGCTGGTCGGCATGGGCGTGTGATCGGAGAAGCCGATCTCGTCGATGCCGCGCTCGATGGCCCGCCGCGCGTATTCCTCGGGCTCCCCCGCCGCGTGTTTGCACAGCGGCGTGTGCATGTGGTAATCGACGATCACGGCCCGGATGATACGGAGGGCTTCTCCGGAGCGGCAAGCGTTTTCCGGCCGAGGGCGATCCCGAGGCCCAGCGTGAGCGCCGTACCGAGCGGATAATGCCAGGGATACGCCAGCTTGAACCAAACGAGATCCCCGGCCTCGTTCTTTCCCGTCGGCACCAACGCCACCCAAAGAACGCCCAGGCACGACAGGAAAAGAGTAATGAACTTCAAAGGTTCCCGCCCCAGACCGCCCACCCCGGTCGCCGCCACGGCGCCGACGCCGACGCCCGCCACCCAACGTGCCCAGGACTGATGCTGCCAGTTCAGCGAGAACACCAGCAGGATGGAGAGCGGCACCGCCCAGGCCAGTCCGCGCGCATCGCGCCGCACCGGGAGCAGCGCCAGCAGCAGCATGCCCAACATGGCCCCGTACGTGTAGCCCGCCATGGCCAGCGCCAGGTCCAGGATCGCCGTGTCCCGGATGAGCGAACAAAGCAGCGCGGTTCCACAGAGCCCCACGGCCGCGAGGAGCACGAAGACGCGCGACACCCGGATCAGATGACGTTCATCCCGGTTCTTCGCCCAGGGCAGGTAGAAACTGGAGAGCGCCGTCTGCGCCATCGCCGACAGCGTCGACGTGGCCGTCGCGGCGCTGAACACCGCCGCAAACAGAAGCCCTTTGATCCCCGCCGGCATCGCCTTCAGGATGAAGATGGGCAGCAGATAGTCGTCGTCCTGCTTGAAGAGCGCCGCCTCCGCCGCGCTCATCGGGAACTGCCGGAAGTACGCAAAGATCCCCACGCCCACCGTGAGCATCAGGACGGGCAGCAGCTGGCTGATGCTCGAAAAGATCACCGCTTTGCGCGCGTCGCTTTCGCTGCGGCAGCAGAAGAGCCGCTGCGCCATCATCTGGTCGGTGCCGTGGGAGGCCATCGTCAGGAACGACGCCCCGAAAAGCCCCGCCCAAAGCGTGTACTTGGACGTCCGGTCAAGCCTCAGATCCCAGAGCCGGAACTTGTCCGCCTCCCGGCCCGCCTCCACGATCGCCGTCCAACCGCCCGGCACCGCCCAGATCACCGCGACCAGCGCGATGAGGCCTCCGGCGAAGAGGATCACGAACTGGACCACGTCCGTCCACACCACGGAGGCGATGCCCCCCATCCAGGTCCAGACCACGGAGATCGCCCCGAGCAGCAGCACCGACGCCGTCAGCCCCATCCCGGTGATCGCATCCAGCACCAGGCCCGCCAGGAAGAGCCTCGCGCCCTGGGCCAGAAAGCCGCCCAGAAAGAACATGAGCGTCGCGACGCGGTCCACCACCGGCCCCAGACGACGCCCCATGAACTCGTAGGGGCTGTAGATCTCCTGGCGGTAATACGCGGGGACGAAGACGTAGCCGACCACGACGCGCGCCAGGATCATGCCGATGGAAAGCATGAGGAAGCGGTAGTCGCCGCCGACGGCGAAGATGATCGCGGGGACTCCGACGAACGTGACGCCGCTGACCTCGCTCGCCACGATGGATCCGCAGACCGCGGGCCAGGGCAGGCGGCGTCCGCCCAGGAAGAAATCCCGGATGGTCTGCTTCTTTCCGGCCAGGCGGTCGGCGAGCCAGGAGGTGCCGACGAGGTAGACGGCCAGCACCGCCCAGTCGAGCGCTTCGAATTTCCCGGCCATCCCCTCTCCCCCGCCGGACGACGCTTACGCCTTCCGGGTGTCCGCGTGTTTCTGGGCTTCGTCGATGAGCGCCTGGACCTTCTTCTCCCGGCTGGGATCGAGCTCGATGCAGCGCTTGAAGTCCCGCATCGCCCCCTTGAAATCCTTCAGGGCGAAGAGCGCCTGGCCGCGTTCGTAGACCGCCCCGTAGATCGACCCGTTCAGCTGCACCGCGATGTCGAGGTGCGCGACCGCCTGCTCGAAGAGCGACTTGACCTTCTCGCCCTTGCCGAGCAGGTGTTTCGAGAGCGAGATCTTGACGACCCCCAGATCCTTGAAAATGTACGCGTACGTGGGATCCAGCTCCGCGGCGCGGGAGAAATCGTCGATGGCCTTCCGGTATTCCGGCTCCGGATCGCCCCCCGCCTTCTTGGCCGCCTGGCCGACGTAGAAGCGCACGATGCCCCGGTTGTGATAGGCGGGGCTGCAGGTCGGATCGAACGAAAGGGCCGCGTCCAGATCCTTCATGGCCATCTGGAAGACGCCGGAGACGTCCTTCCCGGAATCCCGGGCGAAGCGTCCGCCGAAGATGAGCACGTTGGAGCGGTTGATGCGGGCGGCCGTGGACTCCGCCCGGAGTTCGCAGGCCGTGACGAAATCCTCCAGGGCCGCCTTGCAGGAGGCCGAGGGATCCTCCCCGTCGAGGGAGGTGATGATCGCCTTGGCGAAGCGGTAGACCCCCCGCTGCGTGCGGATGTCGTAGTTCTTCGTCTGCTGCTTGATGGCGAGCGTCACGCCGTCCTCGCCGTCCTGGAGCTGCTTCATGACCGACTTGAGGCCCAGGGAGCCGAGCCGGCCCGCGATCTCCATGCGGATCAGCTCCTTGAACATGTGGATGGCCTCCTCGAGGCGGCCGGCGTAGAGCGCGGCGACGCCCTGCGTGAGGCGCATCTGGTCGTCCGTGAGGATCGGGACGCCCTCGAGGAAGCGGCCGAGGTCCTCGGCGAAATGCCGCGCGGAGTCGTAACGCCGCACCGGATCCTTCGCCATGGCGCGCGCGACGATCTGCTCCACCTGGGACGGCACGTCGGGGTTGATCTGGGAGGGCGGGATCAGCGGATCCCGCACCACCGCGAAGCAGATCTTCATCGCGGTGGAGCCGTCGAAGGGCGGGCGGCCGGTCACCAGGTAGTACAACGACGCGCCCAGCGAATAGATATCGGAGCGCTCCCGGATGTCGCCGGTGCGGCCCAAGGCCTGTTCGGGGGACATGAACTGCGGCGTCCCCTGGACCTGGATCGTGCGGGACAGCAGGCTGTCCTCCGACGGCCCGAGCGTGGCGGCGACCGCGGCGAGGCCGAAATCCGCCACCTTCACCTTGCCGTCGCGGCCGACGAGCATGTTCCGCGGCTTGAGATCCTTGTGGATGATCCCGCGGCCGTGGGCGTATTCCACGCCCAGCGCGGCGTCCCGGACGATCTCCACCGCCTGTCTGACCGTCATCCCCTTCTTGCGCAGGGCGTCCGCGGGCTCCGCCTCGACGAAGTCCATCGCCACCCACGCCGTCGGCTGGCCCCCGAGCTCGATGGGACCGGCGCCGTGGATGCGCACGATGCCCGGATGATCCATGCCGATCGTGAGGCGGGCTTCGCCGACGAAATGCGCCGCCCCTTCGGGTCCGCCCGCATCCTTGAGAATCTTCAGCGCCACCCAGGCGTTCCGGACGGTGTCCCACGCCTTGTACACGACGGCATGCGTGCCGCTGCCGATCTGCTGGACGCGTACATACTCGCCGATGCGGTTCGTGGGCTCCTTCGCCGCCCGGGCCGCCTCGGCGGGCATGGCTTCGGGCTGGACCCCCAGGTCCACCGTCGCCGGCGCGGGAAGGACGACGTCCTCCAGCGCCGGAACCGCTTCGGGGCCCCGGGGCTCGGCCGGCTCCGAGGAACCGGACCGCGAATGAATCCTCTGCTTGGCCTCCCTGAGGAGCGCCTCGATCTGTTTCGGCTGCAGCAGCTTCCGGGAACTCAGCAGTTCGACGATCGACTGGTGCGGGTGGTCCGAGAGCTGGGACAGGCAGTCGTTGAGCGCGTCCTGGCTGATCAGCCCCTTTTCAAGGGCCAGAATCCCCACTTCGGCTTCTTCTTCGAGCACGGTCCCCGCATTCTAACATCCCGGGACGTCCAGCGCAGGAGGAATCCTTCCGGCTTGAATCCGGAACCCCGCCACTCCGGGCCCCCCGCGGGTGTTCCTATCACACCCTTGGAGGATTGCCGATGCGCCTGCTCGCCCTCTCCGCCGTCCTGCTGCTCCCCTGCGCCTCCCCCGGCTCGGCGGTCCCCGGCGCGGAGCGCCCCAACATCGTGTTCATCTTTTCCGACGACCATGCCTGGCAGGCGTTGAGCGCCTACGGGCATCCGTTCAAGCTCCTGGAGACCCCGAACATCGACCGCCTCGGACGCGAAGGCATGCGCTTCGACCGCTGTCTCGTCACGAATTCCATCTGCGGCCCCAGCCGGGCCACGATCCTGACCGGCAAGTACTCGCACCTCAACGGCTTCTACAACAACACGAACAACCGCTTCGACGGCGCGCAGCTCACCTTCCCCAAGCTGCTGCAGAAGGCGGGCTACCAGACCGCCCTCTTCGGGAAATGGCATCTCGTCAGCGACCCCACCGGGTTCGACCAATGGGAGATCCTTCCCGGCCAGGGGGCCTACTACAACCCTCCGATGATCCGCAACGGCCAGCGGGTCAAACATGAGGGCTACGTCACGGACATCATCACGGATCTGTCCCTCGACTGGCTCAAGAGCCGCGACCCCAAGAAGCCCTTCCTGCTGATGTCCCAGCACAAGGCGCCGCATCGGGAGTGGGAGCCCGGCCCCCGCCATCTGGGACACGACCAGGACCGGAAATACCCGGAGCCCGACACGCTCTTCGACACGTATGCCGGGCGCGGCGCCGCGGAAGCCGCCCAGGACATGACGATCGAAAAGACGATGACCCAGAGGGATCTGAAACTGATCCCGATGAACGCGCTCAATCCCGAGCAGCGCAAGGCCTGGGACGCCTATTACGAGCCCCGGAACGAGGCCTTCCGCAAGGCGAACCCCCAGGGACAGGATCTGATCCGCTGGAAGTACCAGCGCTACATGCACGACTACCTGGCCTGCGTGCGCTCCGTGGACGAGAGCGTCGGCCGGGTGCTGGCCTACCTGAAGGAGGCGGGCCTGGAGGAGAACACGATCGTCGTGTACTCCTCGGACCAGGGCTTCTTCCTGGGAGAGCACGGATGGTTCGACAAGCGCTGGATCTTCGAGGAGTCCCTGCGCACGCCGCTGCTCGCCCGCTGGCCGGGCGTGATCCCGCCCGGATCGTTCAACCGCGACATCGTCTCCAACCTGGATTTCGCGGAGACGTTCCTGGAGGCGGCGGGGGTCGAGGTCCCCGCCGAGATGCAGGGGCGCAGCCTCGTGCCGCTGATGAAAGGCCGGACGCCCGCCGACTGGCGGAAGAGCTTCTACTACCACTACTACGAGTTCCCCGGCCCCCACAGCGTCCGGCGCCATTACGGCGTGATCACCGCCCGGCACAAGCTCGTCCGCTTCTACGAGCCCGAGGTCGCCTATTCGGAGCTCTTCGATCTGCAGGAGGACCCCCGCGAGCTGAAGAACATCCACGGAACGCCGGAGGCCGCCGCGGTCCAGAAGGACCTCGAGGCGGAGCTGCAGCGCCTGCGGCGCGAGCTCAAGGTCGGCGACGAGGATCCGCCGGAGGCCCGCATCGAACGCAGACCCCGGAAGTGATCACGGGATCGGGAGCGTGACCGTCTCCACCTTCCCCGCCCGGAGGATCTTCAGGACGGCCGCCGTCCCCGGCGCCTTCTTCTGAAAGAGGTAACCGAGCAGATCCGACTCGGTGACGAGCGCGCTCTGGGAATCCACGCCCACGATCACGTCCCCCGCCTTGAGCAGCTTGGGGCCTTCCAGATTCCGCTCCTTCACGTAGTTCGGCGGGAAGCCCTTCACGCGCAGCGCCATGCCCTTGTCGGGGGCCCCGGCTTTGGCACGATCGTCCGCGGACATCGTTTCCAACGGCTGCGTCCCCAGCAGGCGGTGCCGCAGGCTCCAGGCCATCACCCGCCAGGTGAATTCATCCTTGCGGCGCCAGCCGGCGGGCACCGAGAGGGTGAGCTTCGCCTTCGCCCCCGCCCGCTCCACCTCAGCCTCAACGCTGCAGGGATCTTCCGTGCGGTGCAGGACCCACTGGACGTCGGCGATGGACAGCAGCGCCTGACCGCCGAACTTCAGGATCCGGTCCCCCGTCTTGAAGCCCGCCTTCGCGGCCGGACTGCCCGGGTCCACTTCCGTGACCACGGCCGTTTCCTTGGGATCCAGGGAGAGGCCCAGCCGCTCGGGAATCGGATACGGCCAGACGATGCGGTCGTGCACGGGCGACTTCTGGTTCCGCAGGCTCCAGGCCGTCGCATCCCCCGCCTGATGGCAGTGGATGCAACCGCCCCGCGTGCCGTCCGCCGGCCTCACGTTCGGCTTGCCCTTCAGCTCCGGGATCTCCTGGGGCACCCTCCAGGGGGCCGCCGGGCCCGTCTTCCCCGCAAAGTCCGCCTGGTTGGCCGGGTACCCCGCGTGGAAGCCCAGCGTCCCCTGCAGCGCCTTCTTGAAGCCCTCCAGCGAGAGGTGCTTCGTGGTGTCCTTGTGGTCGGACCGCGTCCCATAGCGGCCGTAGATGGTCTTGTCCGCGTTGAGGAACATCGCCGCCCAGGTCAGTTCCGGATCGAACTGGTACAGCGAGAGGTCCAGATCCCAGGCCTGGATGACGCGGACGCAGACGAACTTCGACAGCAGCTCCGCCAGCTCGGGATCCTGTCGGCCGGCAACCTGCCGGTCCACGCCCTTGCAGGACGCTCAGGGCACTCAGCGGAACGTGAGCAGGAGCGGCTTGCCCGACGCCTTCGCCTGCGCGTATCCGGCCGGCAGATCGTCGTAGATCCAGTCGCCTTTGACTTCCGTGTCCCGCAGCGCGGTCTGAAGCTGCGTCTTGTCCTGCGGCACCGCGCCCGCGACCAGACCCGAGGCGACCAGCAGCGCCCATCCGGCGTGTTTCATGGCTCACCCTCCCGCGTACGAAGAATAGCACCCGTGAAGGGGCCCGGAAGGATAGGCAAAAGAAAAGGGCGCCCGGGGTCTCCCCCGGGCGCCCTTCCTGAATCTCGAATTCCTTAGTGGGCCTCGGGCGGCTTCTGCAGCTTCTCGGACGGGAACGGATGGCCCGCCCAGGCCTTGTCGTCGCTCTTGTCCGGGAAGAACTGCTTGTTCACTTCGGCGTAGAATTTCCACTTCTCGGGCAGTTCATCGGCCGGGAAAATCGCCTGCACCGGGCAGGGTTCCACGCAGGCGCCGCAGTCGATGCATTCCTCCGGATGGATGTAGAGCATCTTCGTTCCCTCGTAGATGCAATCCACCGGACAGGCCGGAACGCAGGCCTTGTCCTTGGTCCCGACGCAGGGTTCAGCGATCACGTAAGCCATGGCGAGCTCCTATATGCCGACATAGAGGTCGGCGCCTTCCACCTTGACCGGATAGCACGGAATCTTCGCGCGGGGGTTCACCGGAGACTGGCCGGTGGTCACGTCGAACACCCAGGCGTGCCAGGGACAGACGATCCCGCATCCCTCGAGCATGCCCTCGTGCAGGGGTCCTCCCTGATGGGGACAGATGTTGGATGTGGAATAGAATTTGCCGTCCACGTTGTAAACGGCCAGCTCCTGTCCGTTGACCTCCACCTTGACGGCGGAGCCGGGCGCGACGCTCTGCACCGTCCCGACCTTGACCCAGGAATTCGGCATGAGCGGAGTATAGAATTCGAGCGGCGGCCCCGTCAAGAAGTCGGGACCGCCGCCCGGTTCTTCTTCAGGCCAGCCGCTTCAGCTTGTTCACCCGGCCCGTCGCGTTCCAGTCCTCGACGTAGAGGTCGCCCTTGGAGTCCCAGGCCGCCCCGTGCGGGGCGATGAACTGGCCGTCGACCCACTGCTCGGGCTTCACCGGATTCTTGCCCAGCAGGTTCTTGTCCTGGGTCTCGCCCATGTGCGCGACCAGCTTGTTGTCCTTGTTGAGGATCGTGACCCGGCCCTGGAGGTCCGGAATCACGATGTCCTCGCCGCGGATGTAGAGCGTGCAGGGCGCGCGCAAGCCCTCCCGGGCCTCCGTGACGAACTTGCCGTCCAGCGTGAACCACTGGATGCGGCCGTTCCCGCGATCGGCGACCGCGACCAGCGGGTCCTTGCCGCGCAGGTCAAGGCACATGCCGTGCGGCGTGCGGAAGGCGCCCTTCTCGCGCTCGGAGCCGTTCCACGAACGCAGGTATTCCCCCTTGGCGTTCCACTGGTGGACCCAGCTCTTCCCGTAGCCGTCGCCCACGTACACGTCGCCGTTCGGCCCGATGCACACGCCGGTGGGCTTGTATTCACCCTTCGACTTGTAGACGCCCGACTTCTCCGGAAACGGGATGGTCATCAGGATCTCGCCGTCGAGCGTGCACTTGAGCACCTCGCTGCGGCTCAGCGAGCAGAGCCAGAGGACCTCCTTGTCCCCCTCCTTCGCGATCTTCATGCCGTGGGCGCCCTTGACCTCCTTGCCCCAGCCCTTCACGTACTTCCCGTCGGACTCGAAGACCATCACGGCGTTTTCCGTGTCGGTGTTGATGTAGACCCGGTCGTTCGCGTCGATGCCGACGTTGCCGTGCGTGCTGCCCACGTATTTCATCCCCTCGGGCAGCTTCGCCCAGCCGGGGATCCATTCGTATTTGTGCGCGCCGTCGCCCAGGAGGATCTTGTCCTGGCCGAGCGGACGGGCCCAGACCTTCGAGGGCAGGAAGGCGGCCGCGAGGCCCGCCAGGCCGAACTGCCGGACCACATCGCGACGCGACAAGAGTTCCATGGTTCTTCTCTCCTTCGGGGGTTGCAAAGTCGACACGGACTAAACCTATTGCCCTAATGCTCGTGATCCGGTTGCGGATTCTTGATGTGCCCGACCTGTTCCCGGGCGGCCGCCGCCCAGGCGGATTTCGGGTACTCGGCCAGCATGCCCTCGAGCACCGCCAGCGCCCGCGCGTCCTTCCGGTCCTGATGGAGCACGAAGCCGAGCGCGAAAAGCACGTGGTCTCTTTCGGCATGGGCGGGAAAGCGCTGAAGGGCCGCGTCCAGAATCCGCGCGGCCTCCGCATGCCGCCGTTCCAGCCCCCGGACCAGCCCCTCGCTCAGCAGGAGCCCCGCCTCGAGCCGGCCCTCCCCGTCCAGGCGCCGGGCCTCCCCGAGATGCCGCTGCGTCTCCGGGATCCTCCCCCGCAGGACGCGCCTCCGCGCCAGCCGCTCGTGACTGGCCGCCGCGGCCCGCCGCTCCGCCGCCTCCAGGACGGGCAGCCGCTCCGCGCGGTCCGCCACCTCGGCCCAGATGTCCTCGGCGCGCTTCAGGCTGTCGAGTTCGCGGTAGCGTTCGCCCAGTTCGAACAGCGTCCCGAGCGATTCCGGCTGCCTGATCCACGCCTGCCGCGCGGCCTCCAGCGCCGGATACCCCGCTTGCGCGCGCTGCAGGAAGCGCAGATAGTCCTCCGGACCGGCGTAGCCGGGCAGGATCGAGACCACGTCCCCGGAGGCGTCCACGACGGCGCTCGCGAGCGCCCCGCGGCCGCCGATGAGTTCCCGGAACAGGTCGGCCCCCTGGACGGCCTCCAGGCGCACCGGCATGAACGCCTCCCCGATCCGCCGCCGCACCGCGGCATTCGAAAAGGTCTCCTCTTCCATCGCCTGGGCGACGGGCCGCCCCTTCATCACGAAGGAGACCAGGAGCAGCCTCCCCCCCGCCGCCTTCCGGGCGGCCTCGAAGTCCGGCTTCCAGTCGATGCCGGATTGCAGGGCCAGGACCAGCAGCAGTCCGCTCATATCGGCATCAGGCCCCACTGGAAGACCCGGTCCCCGAGCCAGCCCAGACCCAGCAGCAGGATCGGGACCGAACCCCCGCGCAGCAAACGGAGCTGCCGCCGTTGCGAAGCCTCCGCGTCCGCTCCGCGGCGGAGCCGGGCCAGCAACGGGAACAGCACGAGCAGGACGGCCAGCTGCCCGACTTCCACGCCCAGGTTGAACGACAGCACGGGCAGAAGGATCCCGTCGAGTCCTTCCAGCCGCTCTTTCAGCACGCCCGAAAATCCGAGGCCGTGCACCAGCCCGAAGATGAACGTGAGGATCCAGCGGTGCCCGGCCTCCTTCAGCCAGAGGTTCTCCGCCGCGACGTAAACGATCGAGGCCGCGATGAGCGCCTCGGTCAGCGCGGGGGCCAGGCGGATGACGTCCATCGACGCGAGGAAGAGCGTGAGACTGTGGGCCACCGTGAACGAGGTCACGATGCGGACCATGTCCCCCAGCTTCGACGCCGCGAGCAGCAGCGCCAGCAGGAACGCGAGATGGTCGGCCCCGATGAAGATGTGCTCCATGCCCCAGAGGACGAAGAGCGAGACGGTGCCCGCCAGGGTGGGGTCCACATCCTCGCGGCGGAGCTCCAGCTCGAAGGGCCCCGTGCGGCGCCAGCGACGCGACTTCTCCCCCCAGCGGACGTCCAGCAGCGCCTTGTGCGCCTCGGTGACGGTGGCGAAGAGCGCGGCGCTCAGCTTGATCCGTTCCGGCGCCTGCGGCGTGGCGAAGACCAGGCGGGCCTCCACGTGGGCGACATAGGGCCGGCCGGTGGCGAGATGGATCTCCCGGAGCCCCTTCAGCGCCCCCATCCGGAACGGCAAGGCACGCCCCCCGCATTCGAGCGTCACCGCCCGCGCCAGATAGGACCCGAGCTCCGGGGCCAGCAGGGGCAGGTCCTCGTCCTCGAAATCGAGGGGTTCGGCGGGGAGCTTGAGGACTTTCGCGAGGCCCTCCAGCGGAAGCACCAGGCTCCAGGCCGTTTCCGCGCCGCCGACCTCGATGCGCGACACCGAGAGCTTCTCGTCGTGAACGACAAGCGCGATCCAGAAAGCGGCGGCTGAAAGCATCGAAACTCGATTATATGGAGCAGGATCCTCCGGCTCTTGGATTCTTCATTCCTTATTCCCTATTCCTCCTCGTCGGAAACCCTGGCGGTCGGGCGGCGTATGAATAGAATGACGCCCACCCTAACGAGGAGAAATCGATGAACGCCCCCCGCTGCTTCCGCTCCGCCCCCTGGATCGGCGCCGCCGCCGGTCTCGCGCTGATGAGCGCGGTCGTGCTGAACTCGCAGGCGCGCTCCTCGAGCGCGCCCGACATGCACAAGGTCGCCGAGGAGATGTGCGGGGCGGCGAACGCCTTCCTCAAGGGGCTGGACGAAGCGCAGGCCGCCCAGGCGAAATTCGCCTTCAAGGACGCCGAGCGCCTGAACTGGCACTTCATCCCCCGCGCGCGCAAGGGCCTCCCCCTGAAAGCCATGAAGGAGGAGCAGCGCCGCCTCGCGCTCGCGCTGCTCGGCACCGGCCTGAGCACGAAGGGCGCGGAAAAGGCGCTCACGATCATGAGCCTGGAACAGATCCTTCGCGAACTCGAAGGCCCCAACGGAAAGATGGTCCGCGACCCCGAACTCTACTACCTGTCCATCTTCGGAGTGCCCGACATGAAGGGCGCCTGGGGCTGGCGCGTGGAGGGCCATCACCTCTCCATCAACGTGAGCATCGCGGGCGGCAAGGCCGTCTCCGCCACGCCCTCGTTCATGGGCTCGAATCCCGGCGAGGTGAAGAGCGGCCCCCGCGCGGGCCTGCGCGTCCTCGGCAACGACGAGGAGATGGGCCGCGCGCTCATCAAGTCCCTCAAGGGCGAGGTCCAGACCGCGGCGATCACCACCAAGGACGCCCCCAAGGAAGTCATCCTCGTCCCCGACCAGAAGGTCCGGCTGCTGGAACCCGCCGGCGTGGCGTGGGGAAAACTCGACGCCGGCCAGCAGGAGCAGCTCTGGACGCTGATCAAGGAGTACGCCCAGCGCCTGCGCAGCGAACTGGCCGAGCAGGATCTCGCGAAGATCGAGAAGGCCGGCAAGGACAAGATCACCTTCGCCTGGGCGGGCGGCCTCGAGCGCGGGGAGCCGCACTACTACCGCGTCCAGGGCCCGTCGTTCATCATCGAATACGACAACGTCCAGAACGGCGCCAATCACGTGCATTCCGTATGGCACGACACCGCGGACAACTTCGGCGCCGATCTGCTCCGGCTGCATCATCAGCAGGATCACAAGTAGCATGAACTGCCTGGCGCTGCTGGCGTTCGCCCTCGGGGACACGGTCCCGGCGGAGGCCGCCCTGCCCGCCGGCTTCGACCTCTCGAAGCCCTGGCGCGTCGTCCGCGTGGCGGACGGTCTCGAAGTCCCGGCGCAGGAATCCGGCGCCCGGGTCTACTGGATGCAGCCGGCCGGCGACGGCGCCTATCGCATCGAAGCCGCCGCTCCGAAAGCCTACCCCCGCGTCGAGGTCGTCGATCTCGAGGGCAGGGGCGTGGAACTCCGCCACGCCGGGCGGAAGATCCTGCGCTACGCCTCCGCCCCGGTGCCGCCCCCGGACGGCGTCGACCCCGTCTTCACCCGCAGCGGCTACGTGCATCCGATCTGGACGCCGTCCGGAAAGATTGTGACGAACGACTACCCCTCCAACCACCTGCATCATCACGGCCTCTGGTGGGCCTGGACCAGTTCGATGTTCGAGGGCCGCAAATCCAACTTCTGGGAATCGAAGGAGAAACAGGGCCGCATCGAATGTCTCAAGATCGAGGAGACCTGGAGCGGTCCCGCGTTCGGCGGCTTCCGCGCGCGGCATCGCTTCGTCAACCTGAATGCCCCGGAGGGTGCCAAGCAGGCGCTCGACGAGATCTGGGAGCTCCGCGTCTGGGCGACGCCGGAAGGCGAGGGTTTTCTTTTCGACCTCGTCTCCACGCAGACCTGCGCCACGAAGGAGCCGCTCGTCATCAAGCAGTACCGCTACGGGGGCGTGGGCTTCCGGGGCTCGAAGGACTGGGAGGGCAAGACGGGTTGCGAGTTCCTCACGAGCGAGGGCCGCACGCGCGCGGACGGCCACACGACCCGGGCCCGCTGGTGCGCGATGACGGGGTCCGTCGACGGCGCCCCGGCGACGGTCGGCTTCCTGAACCACCCCTCGAACTTCCGTTATCCGCAGCCGATGCGGATCCATGACACGGAGCCCTTCTTCAACTGGGCGGTGCCCCAGGCGGGCGACTTCTCGATCGAGCCCGGCACGCCCTACGTCTCGCGCTACCGCTTCCAGATCAGCGACGGCGCCCCGGCGGCGGCCCGCCTGGACCTGCAGCAGAAGGCGTTCGCGGATGCGTCGACCGCGACGCTCACGCGTTAGGCACGAGCTTGTCCGAGGATCACTCCCTGGCCTTACGCTGCCACAGCAGGAACTTCTCCTTGGACGCACCGGTATCTTTGGCGTCCGGGGCAAGGGCGAGGTAGCGGCGCATGTGATGAGCTGCACGCTCGTAATCCCCGACCTCGGCGGCCAAAAGAGCTGCGTTGTATTGTCCCTCCGGCCACAGCGGAAAAGCCTCCAAGGCATCCGCGTAGCTCTCCAGCGCAGCAGCAAATTCCTTCCGCTTGAAGGCCTCCTCCGCCGCCGCTTTGTCAGCGCGGGCGGCATCGGGCATGGCGGGGCGGGTCTGGGATAGGAGCCATTGCTGCGCCTGTCCGCTAAAGACTCCGAAATCTCGCTCTTCCGTATCCGGTGCCGGCCCGGCCGCCTTCAGAGTAAGAATCGCGTCGACGAACAAAACGGCGGCTTCCGGCTCAAAGAAGGCATGCAGATCATGATGAACGGATCGTCCCTCCACCAATTGCAGAGCCCTGCCCCTCATGGTCACTTTGGTGCAGGGAGGCTTGGCCTCAGGTTCACGTACAAGAGCGAAGTCATCCATCTCGGAGAACTTCAGGATGATCTTTCCACCATACGCGCCCGACTCCTGGAATACCGCCCCCTGCCGATCCCACCGGACGACACTTACCGTTTCCTTGCGGTCCAGCACATCTATGAGACGCTTCAGCGATGCGGCCAGCGCCTTCCTCGCGTCCCGAACGGACATCACCCGGCCGGGCCTATCGATCTTCTGGGCCACCTCGCAGCCCGTGAGCAGGACGAGGCCGACCCCGACTAGAAAGCCCAACCGGCGATGAGCCATGTTCACTCCCTATGATTTGGCCTTATGCCGCCAGAGCAGGTATTTCTCCCTGGCTGTGGGAGCGTCTTTGGCATCCGGGGCCAGCGCGAGGTAGCGGCGCATGTGGTGTGCGGCGAGCTCAAAATCGTCCACCTCCCCAGCGAGCAGCGCCGCGTTGTATTGTCCTTCAGGCCACATTGGAAACTTGTCTAGCGCATCGCCGTACGCGTGGAGAGCGGCCACGAAGTCCTTACGCTTGAAGGCCTCCTCAGCCACAGCCTTGAGGGTCAGCGCAGTCTCAGGCATTGCCGGTCTGGACGGCAGGTTGATCCACGCCTGCGCCTGGATGCGGAATGCCGCGAAGTCTGGCTCTTCCGTGTCGGGGGCGGACTCGGCAGATTGTGCCGCAAGCAGAGCCTCTGCAAAGCGAACGGCATGCTCCTTGCTTTGAAAGGACCAATGGTTCATCGGCTGGACAGGCCCTCGAGGCCTCGGGGAGGTAGGGGTGTAATGCGCCCACCAATTGTCTTCACCATAACGCTCCACTCTCATCGAGCTGATGTCGGCGAAGATGATGGTCGACTTGCGCGCGTTCTGCCACGTAATGGCGACCCGGTGCCGATTTACTGCAAATTGAGCGATATCGGAAAAGGACTTCGCATGTGCAAACGCCTCCGTGATGGCCTTGCGGGCTTCGCGGACGGTCAACGACTTGGCAGGCGGGGCTACTGGGAAGGTTGCAATGCCCGAGCATCCCACCGGGGCCATTGCAACGGCAAGCAGTATTATGGAATGGCGGACACCTTGATTCATAAGTACTCCCTACGAACGGCGATGCAGGCGCCTGCCACCGGAATCACGGCTTTGTCTTTTGCAGCCATAGCAAATACTTGCTCTTGGAAGCGACGGCATCCTTAGCGTCCGGGGCCAGGGCGAGGTAGCGGCGCATGTGATGTGCGGCGAGTTCGAAGTCCTCCACCTCCGCCGCCAGCAACGCCGCGTTGTAGTGTCCTTCCGGCCAGTGCGGGTACTTTTCCAAGGCGTCACCATATGAAAACACGGCCGCCATGAAGTCCTTGCGTTTGAAGGCTTCCTCCGCTGAAGCCTTGTCGGCCAGCACATCATCGGGCATCGGCATCCGGGTCCCCGACGCCAGCCAGGTCTTCGCGCTCGCAGCGAATGCAGCAAACTCGACATCCTCCCTGGTGTCAGAGGGTGAGGCGCTCCGCTTCAGCGTCATGAGGGCATTGACGAACAGCTCTGCTGCACCACGTTCGAAGTGGGCGTAGGCCTGCGACTCGTCGGGGCCCGGTACCAACCAAAGCAGCGCCCCATTTACATCAACGACACCACCCGGAACGCTCCCGCCAATAGCGGAAATGTTGCTCCGCCGGATCGACAATTCTCTCAGCTGAGCGAAGGTGAGCTGTCCACTTCGCCCGCCGGCTTCGAAAGTCGCACCGTGCCGGTTGAGCTTTACAAGGCGCACGGGCTTGCCGTTGTATTTGGTCCCAATATGGCCGTCGAGGGAGGACACGAGCGCCTTTCGAGCCTCCCGAATAGACATGGGCTTCCCCGTCGCCTCGATCCGTTCGAAGGCGCATCCGGACGCGAGCAGGACCAAAGCCGCCGCGGCCTTCATGATTTCGTCTTTCGTTCCCAAAGAAGCAATTTCCCCTTCGAGGCCGCAGCATCCTTGGCATCGGGCGCAAGCACCAGGTAGCGGCGCATGTGGTGGGCGGCCAGTTCGAAGTCTTCCACCTCGGCCGCCAGCAGCGCGGCGTTGTACTGTCCCTCGGGCCACAGCGGATACTTGTCCAGGGCGTCGCCGTACGCGTAGAGCGCAGTCATGAAGTCCTTTCGCCTGAAGGCGTCCTCGGCGAGCGCCTTGTCCGCTCGCGTTGCGTCCGGCATCTCCGGGCGCGGCCCTTTCGCAAGTGCGAGGAAAGCGGCGAAGTCGGCCTCTTCCGTGACGGGGGTGCCCGAGGCGTCCTTCAGGACCAGCAATGCTTCCGCGAGTCGTACGGCGTCCTGCCGGGTCTTGAAATAAACCCATCCGCTTTCCTGGGCCTCGCCCCAGCGAACGCAGAACTCGTTGCCCTGTATTTCCACCCGGATATCCATCATGCGGGTGAACGCATAGCCGTCCCTGCTTCCAGACTCGCGAACCATGCGGTGGCGGTTGACCCGCAAGGCCGCGCCATTCCATCCGGCGCTCGTGCTGGACAGGGTGGAAGCCAGCACCGCCTTCTGCGCGTCCCGCAGGCTCAAGGAAGGACGAGACACCTCGATTCGGTCGAAGGCGCATCCGGAGCACAGTAGGAAAGCCGTAACGCCTCCCAGGCTCCCAACCTTCAAAGCATTGACCGGAGCCATAACCTCTCTATTTCCCGGGAGCATCCTTGGGTTCTTTTCGAGACGTCCCATAGGCCGCACGGATCGTCTCCTTGTACGACTCGTGATCGTGGGGCCCCAAGAGGCGGCCGTCCCCCTCCCCCCAGCTGAACCTGTATTCCACGCGTGAATCGCCCCCCTCCAGTTCACCCGTGATCTTTCGCGCGATCCTCTCCAGCGCATAGGTGTCGCGCTGGGCGATATTGTCCTTGAGCAGGAGCTGATCCGGCGCGCTCACCATCGGGACCAGATCGTTGTAATGGATCCACACCACCACGCGCTTGACCTTTCCTGAGTCCACAAGCTGCTGGAAGGCAGGGCGGTTGAGGAGGGAACGATCGCCCCCGATGACGTTCAACTCGTTCACCCTGATCAAATCTTTCCGGATCAGCGCCTCGGCGACCGACGCGCCGTTGCTATGCGCGACCAGACGATCGAAGGATTTCCCGGACAACTCCGCCACGGCCTGTTTGCCTTCAGGCGTGCTCAGGGATAAGGAGCCGTCCGTCATATGATCCCCTCCGACGCGGACGACTTCCTGTGCGACTTGGGGTAGCGTGTCGGTCTTCGGGGTCCCAAAGGAGACCACCATCGCCCCTCCAAGCCCCTCCTTCCCGCTCTCCCGGGCAAGCCGGTCCGCCTCGTTCACCTCATCCGGAGTCATCCCGGTAAAGGCGCTCGGCTCCTTGTACTGTTCCTTTGCCTTCTGCGCATTCGTCGCGGCGCCCAGGATCGTCCCCTCACGCATGTGCGTCCAGGTGGTCGGTTTGGGAACCTCGGACTCCTGAAGTGCCAGTTGATGACCCAGGGTGCGCTGTTCCAGGGCGGCGCGCTGGGAGATCATTCTCTGCTGCGTCTGGAGCCACTGTTTCTCGCTGAAACTGGGCACGCTGGGGATAGGCGGCTGGAACGTGGCGGGGTCCTTTCGGGCAACGTTCGCGCGAAGCACCCGGATCGCCTCCTCCTTGGCCCGGTTCTCACGGACGCGAGCCACCTCCAAGTCCGCCCGTGCCTTGGCCCAGGCTTCATCCACGGCCTTCTGCGCCGCAAAGACTTCCACCATTAGGCGCTGCTTTTCCTTGAGCGTGGCAGCATCCGCCAATCGGGCTTTGGCCTTCTCCAGGTCCGCGATCGCCTCTCGGCCCATCCAGTTGGCCTGCGTCCGCTGACGCTGCGCCTCGTTGAAGATCTCGGTGATCTGCATACGCCCATCCCTGGCCTTCCGATAATCCCGGTTGGCCATCTGGAAGACCTGCAATCCCTTGCCGTCCGGAGCACCCTGCGAAATACCGGCCGGCGCCCCGCCGGAGAAGGATTTATCGCCGTTCGCAGCCAGCAAGGCCTGATCAAAGAGCATCGGCGCGTCCTCCGGGGGCGCGGTTTCCGCCACACCAACCATGTAGGAAGCCTGCTGGAGGTCCCGGAGATCCACCACCATCGGGTCGGTGTTCGGCGGCGGTCCCTCCGGAGGGCCGCTGTTGGCGGCGGCCCGCGTACCCAAAGGTTTCAACCCATCGTCTCCGAGTTTGAGCTCCAGTCCGCCGCCGCCTGAGCCTGTCGGTCCGGGGTCGACATCCACACCCTTCAGGACCAAGCCACCTCCGGCATCCCCATCGAAGTTAGTGTCGAGCTTGAGCTGGCCGCGAAGTCGCTTCCACACCTCGTTCTGCCGCCGGGTCGCCTCCGCGGCCGCCCGTTCAGCGGCCGCTGCGCTCGCCGCGGCCGCAGCCTCCATACGAGCCGCCATTCCGGGGTCTCCCGCCATCAGTTGCCCCATCATCGAGGTCAAGAGGCCCGCCGTCTGCCGCAGCATTGCGTTCTGGGGGGAACCGCCAACGCTCCCGGCGGGAACACTGCTCGCAGTGCATCCCGAACATGGCGTGCTGGGAGTGATCTTCTTTCTATGCGTAAGGCACTCACCGTACCCCGTATTCTTCCCGCCATCCTGAGATCGGACCTCCAAACCCAAAGAGGCGAAGGTTAGCAGGGCAACCAAGACTGGCTTCAGGCACCGAAGTAGCCACCCAAGAGAAAAAGAGAGTGCGTAAACTACTTTCATAGGATCAATGGTAACTCCGCCTTCCGCAATTGGAGTGCATTTTCGACGCACCTACGCACGCGCAGGACTCTCCACGTAGTGCTGACCCGACTTTTCCTTTCCCTGTCCCCTCCCGGCCGCTACAGTGACCCCGGATGGCGCTCGAATCGCTCACCCGCTATCTGGAGAGGGTCGCCCAGGGGTCGGGCTGGAAACAGATCGTCGACCACGCCTGGGGGCCGCCCTCCAACGGCAAACCCCACCCCGAGGCCGTCCGCGCCTACCATCCCTCCCTCTCGATCGACCAGCTCATCGGCGTCTACCGCACGATGCTCGTCTCCCGGAAACTCGACGATCGGGAGCTCATGCTGCAGCGCCAGGGCCAGGCCTGGTTCTCCGCCTCCTGCGCGGGCAAGGAAAGCGCGCTCTGCGCCCTCGGCCTCCTCCTGCGCCCCACCGACCCGCTCTGGGGCTACTACCGAGACCGCGCCCTCATCCTCATGCGCGGCATGACCCCGCGCGAAATGCTCATGCAGGCCGTCGGCGCCGCCGCGGATCCCAACTCCGGCGGACGCCAGATGTCCGAACATTTCAGCGATCCCCGCCTCGCCATCTGTCCCTACCTGAGCCCGACGGGCGCCAACGTCCTGCCCGCCGCCGGACTCGCCGAAGCCGTCAAGATGACCCGCCAACTGCTCGGCGACGGCCAGTTCCCCCCCGACTCCATCGTCTACACCGCCACGGGCGACGGCACGACCGCGGAAGGCGAGGTCTACGAGGGCCTGCGCGCCGCCATCAACTTCCAGTCCCCCCTGCTCTTCCATCTCATGGACGACGGCTTCGGCATCTCGGTGCCGGTGAGCGAACAGGTCCCCGGGGGCGACGTGGGCGCCCTCTTCAAACACTGGCCCGGACTGCTCTACATCGCCAACGACGGCCTGGACTTCCGCGAGTCCTACGCCAATTTCAAGATTGCCGTCGACCACTGCCGCGGCGGACGCGGACCCGTGATGGTCCACTCGAAGGTCCTCCGCCTCTACAGCCACTCCTCCACCGACGACATGCGCAAGTACCGCCCCAAGGAGGACTGGGCCGTCGAATTCGACGAACGCGATCCCATCCTGAATTTCGCGCGCGAACTCATCGAATACGGCATCAGCTCGGCCGAGGAGCTCAAGGCCATCCAGACCGAGGTCGAGGCGGAGATCCTGGCCGCCGTGGACGAAGTCCTCACGCTCCCCAAGACGGACGTCGCCCGGCTGCCGACGAACATCTACGCCTACGACCCCGTCGAAGCCCAGGGCATCTATGCGGAGTCCGTGAAGGGGCGCAAGAGCCCGAGCGCGGGGCAACCGCTCGTCATGGCCGACGCCATCACCACCTGCCTCGGCGAGCTGATGGACCTGCTCCCGGAGGCCGTGATGTGGGGGGAGGACGTCGCGGACCTCTCCCGCGAGCAGTTCGCGAAGAATCCCCAGCTCGAGGGCAAGGGCGGCGTCTTCGGCATCACGAAGGGACTCCAGCGCCGCTTCGGACCCGACCGCGTCTTCAACGCGCCCATCGCGGAGGCCGCGATCGTCGGCCGCGCGGTGGGCTGGTCGCTCCAGGGCTTCCTCCCCATCGTCGAGGTCCAGTTCCGCGACTACCTCTCCCCCGCCTGGCAGCAGGTCGTCGACAACGTCGCCACCCTGCGCTGGCGTTCCGACGGCGCCTACCGCTGCCCGATGATCATCCGCATGGCCTACGGAGGCTATCTCGGCGGCGCCGGCGCGCTCTGGCACAGCGAATCCGCCAACGGGCCCCTCCTGCACTACCCCGGGATCCGCCTCGCGGCGCCCTCCAATTCGGAGGACGCCGTCGGCATCCTGCGCGCGGCGGCCTTCTGCGGCGACCCCGTCCTCTACGGCGAGGCCAAGTCGCGCTACCGCTTCCGCGACGAATTCATGGAGCGCAAGTACCCCGACTACGACTTCGTCCTCTGGCCCGGCTCGTCGCGCCGCTACGGCGACGGCAAGGATCTCGCGATCATCACGTACGGCACCACGACGCAGCTCTGCTTCCGGACGATGCAGATGCTCGAGGCCGAGGGCATCCACGTCCGCCTCATCGACCTCTGCTGGCTGAATCCGATGGACAAGGCGGCGATCCGCGCGGCGGCGGACGACTGCGGCCTCGTGCTCATCGTCGAGGAGGACCGCCGCACCTGCGGGGCGGGCTCCGCGATCGCGGACGTGATCTACCGGGAACGCGACCTGCGCCGGCGCGTGGACGTGGAGCGCATCGCCACGAAGGATTCGCGGGTCAGCTACGGCCCCGTCGGCGAGCGCGCCATCCTCCCCCAGCCGGAGGAGATCCTCCGCACGGCCCGGGACCTGGTCCGCTCGCGCCGGAAGTAGGGGCCCTCACCTCCAGATCCGGAGGCCGCGGGCCGGCTGTCCGTCGCCGCGCATGAAGCGCAGGATGAACGAATAATCCCCGTCCCCCTGCTCCACCTTGAGGAGCAGGCGGTGAAAGCCCTTCGGGATCTTCACCGAATAACGGTCCTCGTCGGTTTTCGTCGCCCGATGCTGATGAACCCGCCCGATCTCCGCGCCCTCAAGCCACACCACGTTGCCGTCGTCCGACCCCAGCCGCAGTTCACCCTCGAAGTCCTCCGCGAACTCCAGAAGGCAGAAGGCATACGTCACCACCGGGGTGTTCCCGTTCGGGATTCCCAGGTTCGCCAGCATCAGGTTGGCGAGCGACTCCGAGAACAAGATGGACTTCCATTCCCGGGGGACCCCCTCGAAGCTCACGCGATCCCGGGCCTTGGGAGCGGCCTTCCCCTCGCCGCCGAGATAGTCGCGGTCGAATCCCTGATGCTCCGGGTTCGGAAAGATCCCCAGCAGCAGCCAGTGGCGCACGTATCCGTCGGCATCCGGCTCGAAGGGTCCTTCGCGACCCAGGGCCGGACCGGCGGCCAGGCGTTTCTCGTAGGCGGCGAGCGCGGCCTCGACCTCGGCCCGGCGCTCCCCGGCCAGGGCGGCCGTGGCGGTCAGCAGGCGGCGCACGTCCGCGGCCCTCCGCCCCGTCGCATCCGAGGCTTCCATGTTCCGGACCTCTTCCAGGGCGAAGTCCACCTGGGCGCGCAGGTTGCGCTCCCGCTTCGCGATCTGCGCGCGTTCCTCCACATGCTGGAGGCGCGCCGCCAGCGGCGTGTTCCTCAGCTTGGGACGCAGTTCGTCGCAGGCCTGCAGAATGCCGTCCGGATCGGGCGTCCGCCCGACCTTGCCCTCCAGTTCGGCGAGGCGGACTTCCATCGCCTCGTCCAGGCGCGGCGCCGGCGGAGGCTGCGCGGCGCGGCGGGTGTCCTCGCGGAGGGCAGGAGCCGCCGGCGCCGCGGACGGACGGCCGGAAAACGCGAACACCAGGAGCAGCAGCAGCGCCGCGCCGGCCAGCGCGAGACCGACCTGCAGGCCCCGGCTCGAGGCGGGGGCGCGTCCAGGGGCGCGAACCGCGGACGCCGTGATCCGGGGAAGGCGGGCGGAGGATCCGGCCCGCTTCCCGGCGCCGGCCGGCGGCGGCAGGGGCACGGGTTCGGGAGGCCGGCACTCGGAGCAGTAGGGGCGGTTGTCCAGGAAGCGCGCCTTGCCTTTGACGAAGTCCCCCTCCCGGAGAAGGAATCCGCAGCCGCCGCAATATTGGATCTCCATGTCACACGCCGAAGAGCTGGTTCAGATCGGGACCCGCGTCGGAGCCCCGCTTCTGCTCGTCATGGCGCCGCATCGCCTCCATGAGAAGCGACATCGTCGGCGTCTGGATGCTCTTCGGCTGCTTCACCGGCCCGGACGTGAACGCGAAGTTCGCGCCGTCCCAGCAGGCCAGGGCGTAGAAGGCGTCCTCGCCGGTCAGCGTCGGGGTCCAGGCATGCCGCGCCTCCCCGCTTTCGATCTCGATGCCGCCTTTCTCCGCGCCCTGGACCAGGGACAGGGTCCCCGTCTTGCGGCCCAGCTGCAGCAGCTGCATCACGTCGGCGAAGCCCATCGAACTGAGATTGCCCTGGAGCTCCGAATTGCTCCCCGGCGCCTGCGGCTGCGCCTGCTTGGACTTCCGGGCCACCAGGGCGCTCAGGTGCATGCTCGTCAGCGGATGTTTCGAGATCAGCTCCGCGAGCTTCGCACGGGAGAGCGTGATACCCTGGGTCCAGGTCTTCGCCCGTGCCAGCGCCGGCGATTTCTGCTCCGAGAGGAACGGCAGCTCCAGGAAGGGGTCCCCGGTCTTGCAGACCTCGATGACCTGCCCCGAAGCGTCCACCAGCTCGATTTCGCCGACCGTGATCACGTAGAGCGCATCCACGGGCGCCCCGGCCTTCAGGATCTCGACGCCGCCCTCCCAGTCGTGTTTGTCGGCGCGCTTGAGCATGTCCTTCATGATCGCGGAGGGAAGGGTCATGAGGAACGGCAGGTCGATCTCGGGCTCCGCGGTGGACACGATGTTCTTGAGCATGTCGCTCGCCGCGCGGGTCCGCCGGATGGTCTGCTTCTCCTCGAGGTTCCGGAGCTTGGTCCGGAGGTCCTCCTCCGTCAGCGGCCTCACGAGGAAATCGCGGGCGCCGAGACGCAGCGCCTCCTTCGCATCCGCGCGCCGGTGTTCGTACACGAGGAACACCACGGCGACCCCGGCGCCGCCGTCCAGGCCGCGGACCTTGTCGAGCAGCGAGCGCCCCTCCGCCCCGGGCAGATCCCAGTCCGCCAGCACGACGTCGATGCGGTCGACTTTGCGGGACAGGATCTTGAGGGCTTCGTCGCCGAGGCCGCATTCCTCGACCTGGGACGCGGGAATGCCCAGCTTCCCCAGGGACTCCCGGAGCAGCGCGCGTCGCGTCCTCGCGGTGTCGGCGATCAGCACCCTCATGCAGACAGCGATTATATCATGCCGAAGGAGGCCGTCACCCGGGGACCTCCCGCGCCTGGTAGGCCACGCGACCGTCCATCACCGTGGACAGGACCCGGGGCCGGCTCGTCCCGGTCCATTCGCCGGAAAGCACGACGAGATCCGCCGGCCGCCCCGGCGCCAGCATCCCCCCGTTCATGAAGCCCGACGCCGCGGCCAGGTGCGTGAGCGCGGACAGCGTCTCCCCGGTCGGATCCAGGCGATCGACGACCGCGCCGCTTTCGATCCTCCAGCGGGCCTCCGGGGGCGCTCCCAGACGCTGAAACAGCGCGCGCGCCTCCGCAACGGCCTCGGGCCCGTCGGCCTCCAGCACGAACTGCCAGCCGCGATCCAGCGCCGCCCGCCCCACCTGTTCCACGGCGGCGGCGCCGGACTCCATCCCCATCCCCGCCGCGCGCAGCGACAGCCGCCCCCCCGCTTCGAAGCCGCCGTCGGCCCCCCGCGGGGCGGTCTCCCGCAGGAACTCCGCCAGGCGACGCGGATCGGGATGCCGGAACACCGCATGGACGCGGAGCCGCAGGGAGCGGCCCTGCTCGAGGGAACGCAAGGCCCGGAGTTCCTCCTCCCCGACCCGGAGATCGTGCACGGCGACGACGCCCAGCGGCAGCGCTTCCCGCTGCGCGGCGAGGATGAGGGTGTCGAGCGCCGCCTCCGGCCCCAGCAGGCGCCGTCCCGCGGCCGGAAGATGCACGGCCGTCCGGATGAAGCCCGGGACGACGCAGGCCCCCTTCAGATCCACCACGCGCCGCGCCGGCGGGCGTTCGTCGAGCGATTCGATCCGCCCGTCGCGGGCCGCCAGCGAGGAGGCCAGGGGGCGGGCGGGATCCTCGGTGTGGATCCGCCCGTTGACCAGGAGCAGGTCGCTCATGGCGCGGGCGGGGCCGCCGGCTTGTCCATCAGCACGGCATGGAGTTCCGCGGAGGCCGCGAATTCATCGTTGATGTAGAGCTGGAACTGATAACGGCCCGGCTTCTCGACGGGAAGCATGTGCGTCGGCAGGCCGACCTCGACGTCCCCGGTGCGCTCCGTCACGTCCAGTTCGACGCCCTCGAAGGCCCCCACCCGGCGGTCGTCCGCATCCCGGAATTCGACCCGCATCCGGTAGCGGCCCTGCGCATCGCCCAGCTTCAGGTAGATGGCGACGGTGGGATGCATGACGGGATATTTCGGCGCCAGCACGCGGTCGAAGATGCCGATCACGGACCATTTCCCAGTCAGGCGGTCCTGAAGCACCTGGTCGGCGATCAGGAAGGACTTGATGACCGGAGGACGCGGCACGCCCCGATCATAACGGCAAAGGTCCGATTCCGGACCCGGAATCCCCGGGGCGTTCCGTACAATCCGGGCATGAAAGCCGTGCGAATCCAGGCCCCCGGGGGGCTCGACGCGCTCCGCTTCGGCGACCTGCCCGACCCGGTCCCCAAGCCGGGCGAGCTCACGCTCGAGGTGAAGGCCGCCTCGCTGAACCATCTCGATCTCTGGGTGCGCAAAGGACTGCCCGTCGCCGCGTATCCGCTGATCCCCGGAAGCGACGCCGCCGGCATCGTCCGGGAGACCGGCCGACGCGTCCTGCTCTCCCCCTCCACCAGCTGCGGCACCTGCGAGTTTTGCGCCTCCGGGGAGAAGCCCCTCTGCCTCGCCTACCGGGTCTACGGCGAACACCGGGACGGCACGGACGCCCAGCTGCTCTGCGTCCCCGCCGAGAACCTGATCCCGATCCCGGACCGCCTGTCCTTCGAGGAGGCGGCGGCGGTCCCGCTCACGGCCCTCACCGCCTGGAGGCTCCTCATGACGCGCGGGCGGCTCCGCGCCGCCGAGGACGTCTTCATCTGGAGCGCGGGGGCCGGCGTCGGCGTCGCCTGCCTGCAGTACGCCCGGCTGGCGGGGGCCCGCGTGATCGCGACCGCGTCGAGCGACGAGAAATGCGCGCGCCTCGCCGCCTTGGGCGCCGACGTCGTCATCAACCACGCCCGGGAGGACGCCGTGGAGCGCGTCCGCACGCTGACGGGGAAGCGGGGCTGCGACCTGGTGGTGGACTACATCGGCCGGGACACCTGGGCGAAAAGCCTCCGGATCGTCCGCCGCGGCGGCCGCCTCGTGACCTGCGGGGCCACGTCCGGACCGGACCCCGAGGAGGACCTCCGGCAGGTCTTCTACCGCCAGATCGAGATCCTGGGCTGCACCATGGGCAACAACAAGGAGCTGGCCGACGCGCTCAAGCCGGTTTTCGACGGCCGCCTGAAACCCGTGATCGACCGGGTCCTGCCCCTTTCCGAGGTGGCCGAGGCGCACCGCCTGCTGGAAACCCGGCAGGTATTTGGTAAGATCGTCCTGAAACCATGAAAGACAACGACAAGCGGCACGAGGCCCACAAGTTCGCGGATTCCGCCGTCCGGGCCCGGGAGGACGAGGAGGGCTACGGACGCCTCCGCATGGCCCTTTTCGTCGGCATGCTGGGGCCCCTGTCCTGCGCCGCCATCAGGTTCATGAGCCTCACCCCGCCCAAGCAGGCCGTCTGGGGCATCCTGGCCACGATCCCCGCCTCGATCCTCCTGCTCATCGTGAACTACCTCCGCCTCCCCAACCGCCTCAAGGCGGGAGCGTCGGCCCTGACCATGGCGTTCATGACCCTGGGCGCCGCCGGCGGGACCTTTGTGCTCTACCACGTATTTTCCATCAGCAGCTTCCTCAAAGCGTCGTAGACTTATGTAGCAGCGCTGCTGCCTGCATAGGAGGGACGCATGATTCGGATGGAGCCGAATGTCGTCCTGAAGTTTTTCGACCCGCTGGACGCCTTCCTCAAGATCCGCCGCTACTCGGCGGATGAGATCACCCATCTCCTGCACACCGCCCGGCTGAGCGACCGCCGGAGCTACGTGGGCCTGGTGGTGAACGCCTGCGTCCTGGGCCTGGGGGCGCAGCACCTCGACCATGTGGACGCCCTCTACAAACTCTGCATCGAGGTGAATCCCGCCCTCGAGATCCACAAGATCAGCGTCGAATCCAGCGAGGAGGCCCACCCCGGCATCCACCTCCTGGAGCAGGCCCCGCCGGGGCCCGTCCGGGACTACCGCCGGCTCCAGGACATGGAGGCGGAGCTCGCCCGCCAGGTGATCGGCCAGGAGGCCGCCGTCAGCGCCGTTTCACGGTCGGTGAAGAAGGCGATGACGGGGCTTCGCGATCCGTCGCGTCCCATCGCCACGTTCTTCTTCATCGGGCAGACCGGCGTGGGCAAGACGGAGCTGGCGAAGGCCCTCACGCTCTACCTCTTCCACGACGCCTCCCGGATGCTCCGGGTGGACGGCTCGGAGTACGCCCTCCCCCACGAATACGCCAAGCTCATCGGCGCGCCCC
Source organism: uncultured Planctomycetales bacterium (assembly GCA_964619955.1). Classification (GTDB taxonomy): domain Bacteria; phylum Planctomycetota; class MHYJ01; order MHYJ01; family JACPRB01; genus JACQFK01. Next base: position 28,049 of record CAZUJF010000015.1, on the reverse strand, counting down.
CGGGGTACATCGGCCACGACAACCCCGGGGTGCTGGCGGAGGTCGGCCGCAAGGAGGGCCCGGCCACCGTGCTCTTCGACGAGATCGAGAAATCGGACCCGAAGGTCCACAACCTCCTGCTGCAGGTCATGGACGAGGGGTTTCTCACGGACAACAAGGGCCTGCGCCTGGATTTCGCCAACACGCTGATCATCTTCACCTCGAACGTCGGCGCCGAGGAGGCCGAGGCGCTGAAGCACCGGATCGGCTTCCGCAGGGACGGTCCGGCGCGCGAGGATCTGCTCGACGAGTTCTCCCGCTCCCTCAAGGCGAGTTTCCGCCCGGAATTCGTGAACCGCCTGACGGACGTGGTCTTCTTCAACCCGATCACCCTGGCGGAATGCGTCCGCATCGCCGGCCGTTTCCTGGAGGAGGTCAGCCGCCACGCGTCGGGGGTCCCCCTCTCGCTGCGTTTCGAAAGCGACGTCCCCCGCTGGCTGGCCGAGAAGGGCTTTCATCCGGATTACGGGGCCCGGGAGCTGCGGCGCACCGTGGAGCGCGAAGTCGAGGGCACCCTCTCCGAACTCCTCATCGAAGGGGCGCTGCACGAGGGCGACACGGTCCGCATCCGCGTGCGGAAGGACAGGCTTGAGTTCTCCCGAAATTGATCTTCTTGCATTCCCGGGGCGTTGGACGTACCCTTCCGCCTGAAGCATGAACGAAAGCAACGCCGCCAAGGCCGACAAACACCAGCAGGACATCAAGGTCGGCCTGGAACGACTCCGCGGGGCCATCCGGATGCGGGTGCATCCGCGCGAACAGTCCCACTTCCTCGACGTCGTCGACAAGATCCAGGAGGTCGTGCTGAAACGGGCGGGCGAGGTCGAGAGCATCCAGGGGCAGATCGCCCGGACGAAGGACACCACGCGCCGCGTGATGCGCAGCAAACCCGTGGACATGGTCCAGCTGCTCAACGAACTCGACGGCATCGAGCAGGAAGTGGTGCAGTTCTTCCAGGCGCTCGCGGGGAAACAGGGCTAATCCGTTTCGCCCAAGGCCTTCCGGACCTCCGGCTTGGCCTCCAGTTCGGCGAGCCGTTTCCGGATCTTCTCCCCCACCGGCAGCCAGGCGAATTCGCGGGCGGCCTCCTTGCAGCGCAGGTAGGCGTCCTTGTAGCGGCGGTCCACCACGGCCAGCTCGACGCGCGCGAGCGACATCAACCCGGCGCCCTCGAAGGACTGGATCCGGCTCCGGGCGAAGCGCTCGGTTTCCGGGCGGTCCATCAGATCCATCGCCGCCAGCGAGGCGTCGAGATAGCGCGACTGCCGGGCGTACTCGTCCATGGCCTCGTGGGCGGGTCTCGGCGGGCCGGCGCCGTCCAGCCAGGCCCCCGGATCGGAGGATTCCAGCGGCTGCACCTGCACGGCGAGCTTCGCCTTCTTCATGAGCAGCGCCGCCGCGGCCGCGCCGCCGCGATCCTGGTGGCTCCGGTCGAGCAGGATCAGGCAGGGTGGCGAGCGCCGCGGAGGGGTGAAGCGGGCCGGACGCGCGAGGATGACGGCGGCGAAAAGATCCCCGGCCGCGCCGGCGGCCGCCAGGGCCTCGGGGGCGGCTTCGTCCGAGGCCGCCAGGGCCACGCGCTGCGGATCGAGCCGGTGACGCGTCTTCGCGTCGGCGAGGCAGGCGCGGACGAAGGCCTCCTCGAGCCCGCCCTCGCGCCGGTCGGGACGCAGCACCACGCGGCCCGGGAAGACCAGCGAGGTGTTCAAATCCACCACGGAAGGCCACGAGCGCTTCGCGTCGATGCCCTCGGGCGTCACGAGCGTGTAGCCGCCGCGGAACTCCCGCAGTTCATGGCGTTCCTGCAGGAGGAGCGCGGCCAGGAGGCTCAGCATCATCATCAAGGACGGCCCCCAGCCGGGGAACCCTGCCCGGGATCGAGCGTCCGGCATTCGGCCGGATTCGCCCGGTAGAACGCCACGCGGGCGGCGGCTTCCCCACCCCGCCGGGCCTGGAACGCGGCGGCTGGCGCGGGATCCAGTTCCCGCCGGCCGCAGTCGCCGGCCTGCTCCGCCGCCTCCTGGAACGCCACCGGTTCCAGCAGCATCTGCAGGCTGAACCAGCCGGGCCGCTCCCCCGCCCTGAGGTAATACGTCCGGCCGGCTTCGAGATCCGCCTGGACGGCGGCGTCGCGGCCGCCCTGCATATAGAAGAGCCGCGGACCGGGCGAGCAGCGGTACTCGAAGCGGCATCCGGACTGGGCGAAGCCGATGAGCGTTTCCCCGTCGAAGACCGCGTAGTCGTGGCCGGCATTCCGCTGGCCGGGGCGATACACGATCACGCGGGCCTCCTGGAGACCCGGGGGAGGCAGTTCCTCCCCGACGGACAGCATCCGGGGCCGGGCGCAGCCCAGACCGCCGGCGAGGAGCAGCGCCGCGACGAAGAGGCGCATCAGAACTTCACCTCCACCCCGAGGGTCAGCCCCAGGCTCAGCTGCTGCGGCAGGTCCAGCGCGTCGGCGTCGATCTCCCCGCTGCGGACCACCTCCGTGGTCGTCAATCCGTAGCGGACGCCCAGGTCCAGGCGGACGCCCAGGAAGGCCAGCCCCAGCCCCCCGGTGACGGCCCCGTCGGATTCATCCGTCGCCAGGTTGTCCGCGTACCCGGCCCGCAGCTTGAACACCCAGAGATCGAGCTCGACCCCGGCGCCGAAATGCCGGAACCGGTAGTCCGGGAGCACGGGGGATTCCGTCTCGAGCAGGTCGAGGTCGGCCCCCACCCGGAGGATCGAGAAGGGCGCGAAGAGCAGCGCGGCCCGCACCTGCGGTTCCAGCTCGAGGTCCCGCTCGGGGCCCGCGATGTCCACCCGCATGGGGATGAGGTTCCGGGCGGAGACCGCCGCGCTCACCCAGGACCAGGGGCTGTACCTCGCGCCGAGGTCCACGTTGAAACGGGTCGTGCGACGGCGGGAATCCCGGAGGTCGTCGCGGACGGCATCGCTGAGATCCTCGCCGCCCGAGTCGCCCTGGTCCCGCTCGGCGATCGTGACCCGGCGGTACACGGTCTCCGTGATGACCTCCTTCAGCGCGATGCCCGCCTCGAGCACCGTGGGGATGAGGGGCAGGCCGAACGCCACCCCGAGTTCGACCTGGGCGACCCCGCGGAGGATGACGCCCGCATCGGAATTGTAGAGCGTGTCCTCCGCCGCCGCGCCGGCCACCATCGCGGCCACGCTGCTGCACAGGGCCTGCTGGAAGGCGGGATCGGAGATCGCCGCGTCCCCGAGGGCCAGCTGCGCCTGGTAGGCGAGCTCCTCCGCATCGGTGGAACTCCCGGCGTTGCTGTTGGTGGTCAGGCCGCAGGCGGCCAGCTGCGCGGCGAGGGCGCTTCCCGCCGGCGACAGGGCCGGGCTGGAATTGATGTTCTGGAAAAACGCATTGAGCCCCCCGCTGCTGAGCGCCCCCACCGCGCCCAGATCCGCCATCGGATCCCCGCCCAGGACCAGCGTCCCCCGCGCGAAGAGGCCGAAGGGGCCGACCCGGAGCTGCATCGCCAGGCCGCTCGTGGACAGCAGCCCTTTCCCCGGGTCGTCCAGGGAGGCGATCCCGTCCACGACGCGGATCAGGTTCTGGACGTCCCCGTCCGTCGGAGCCGTGCCCGCATTGAGGGAATCCTGGAGGGCGTCGAACCCGATCGCATCGTAGAGGTCGAGGAGATGGGCGACGTCCCCGGCGACGTCGCCGGCGAAGGCATAGCCGGTGCTGACGTGGAAATCGAACCCGAAACCGGTGCTGAAATCGAGCGGGCGCTGCCCCCCGGCGGCGAGGGCGGCGGGGTTCCAGTAGGACGCGTCCACGCCCTCCGCGAACGCCACGCCCGCGCCCCCGAGCGCCTGGGACCGGGCGTCCAGCGGCGTCCATTCCTGCGCCCGGGCCTCCCGCGCGAACAGGACCAGCCCCAGCGCCGCCAGCGATCGCAACATGGTTGCGGGATTATAGCACTCCGGAGAGATCCCGGGTTTTCGACGGCTCCTGATTTTGTTATGCTTCGCGGCCTTGAGGAGGAGATCCCCGTGAAAAAGCTCGTGCTCATCCGCCACGGCGAAAGCCAGTGGAACCAGGAGAACCGCTTCACCGGCTGGGTCGACGTCCCGCTGAGCCCCAAGGGGGTCCGCGAGGCGTCCGTCGCCGGAGCGGTGCTGAAGAAGGAGGGTTTCGCCTTCGACGTGGCCTTCACCTCCTATCTGCGGCGGGCCATCACCACGCTCCATCTTGTGCTCGACCAGATGGAACTGCTCTGGATCCCCGTCCACAAGACCTGGCGCCTGAACGAGCGCCATTACGGGGCGCTGCAGGGGCTCGACAAGGCCGAGACCGCCGCGAAACACAGCGCGGAACAGGTGAAGATCTGGCGCCGCAGTTTCGACGTCCCCCCTCCTCCTCTCGAAAGCTGGAGCCCCGAATTCCCCGGCAACGACCGGCGTTACGGGCCGGGCGAGATGCCGAAGACCGAATCGTTGAAGGACACCATCGACCGCGCCCTTCCCTTCTGGCACGAGAAGATCGCCCCCGCCCTGAAGTCGGGGCAGCGCGTGATCGTCGCGGCGCACGGCAACACGCTGCGCGCGCTGATCAAGCACCTGGACGGGATCTCGGACGCGGACATCGTCAACCTGGAGCTCCCCACGGGCGCCCCGGTCTATTACGAGCTCGGCGACGACCTGAAGCCCCTGAAACCGAGACGCCCCGTCACGGTCAGCCCGAGCCCGTAAAGGCTACAGGTTCCCGGCGAATTTCGCGCGCGCGCCCAGCTCCTCCTCGATGCGGAGCAGCTGGTTGTACTTCGCGATCCGGTCCGTGCGGCTGGCCGACCCGGTCTTGATCATGCCGGCGTTCAGCGCCACCGCGAGATCGGCGATCGTGACGTCCTCCGTCTCGCCCGAGCGGTGGGAGATCATCGCGCCGTACCTGGCCTCCTGGGCCATCAGCACCGCGTCGATCGTCTCCGTCAGCGTGCCGATCTGGTTCACCTTGATGAGGATGGCGTTGCCCAGCCCCTCCTTGATCCCCTTGCGGAGGATCTCGGTGTTCGTCACGAAGAGGTCGTCGCCGACGAGCTGGCACTTCTTCCCCATCCGGACGCTGAGCTTCTTCCAGCCGTCCCAGTCGTTCTCCCCGAGGCCGTCCTCGATCGACACGACCGGGTATTTCGCGCAGAGGCCCTCGTAGAGGTCGCCCATCTGCTCGCTCGTCTTCACCGCCCCGTCGGACTTCTTGAAGACGTACGAGCCCTCCTTCCAGAGCTCGCTGGCCGCGACGTCCAGCGCGAGCTGGATGCGTCCCGCGTAGCCCGCCTTCTCGATCGCCTCCATCAGCGTCGAGAGCACCTCGTCGATGGACTTGAGGTTCGGCGCGAAGCCGCCCTCGTCCCCGACGTTCGTGGACAGGCCCTTCTTCTTCAGGATGCCCTTGAGCGCGTGGAAGACCTCGACGCCCGCGCGGATGGCCTCGCGGAAGCTCGAGAACTTTTTCGGCACGATCATGAACTCCTGGAAGTCGATCGTGTTGTCCGCGTGCGCCCCGCCGTTGATGACGTTCATGAACGGCACCGGCAGCGTCACGCCCTTGCCGGCCGAGAGGTAGTCGTAGAGGGGCTTCTTGAGCAGGTTGGACGCCGAGCGCGCCGCCGCCATCGAGACGCCCAGCAGCGCGTTCGCGCCGAGCTTCGCCTTCGTCGGCGTGCCGTCCATGGCGATCATGACCTCGTCGATCATCTTCTGCTGCGTCACGTCCATGCCGATCAGGCGGGGTCCGATGACGGCGTTGACGTTCTCGACGGCCTTGAGCACGCCCTTGCCGAGGTAGCGGCCCTTGTCGCCGTCGCGCAGCTCGATCGCCTCGCGTTCGCCCGTGGAGGCGCCGCTCGGAACGATGGCGCGCCCCAGCACGCCGCCGGCGACGACGTCCACCTCGACCGTGGGGTTGCCGCGCGAATCGATGACTTCCCGTCCCTTGACCGACGTGATCTTCATGGAAGCTTCTCCGAAAATGATTTTCCGTGAAAGGAGCGGCTTTTCTATCACGTCCTCTTAGGCGGTGCCAAGGTTTTTGTTGCCGGGCTTCCGGGGGGGACTATAATCCGTGTCCATGCGCCTTTCGCTGATGGCGGTCCTGCTCGCGCTCGCCGGCTGTGTCTCGGACGAGGTGGACGAGTCCCAGGACATACGTCCCGTGGCCGCCCCGGTGGCCGCGCCGCCCGAGCCCGAGCTCGACGTCTCCGGCCCCAGCGCGGCCGTGGACGTCGCCGAACTGGAACCTTTTGCGGGCCGGGAACTGTCCCTCACCGGCCGCCTGGACCACATCCGCGGCATCCACGGCATCCTCGTCCTCAAGAGCGGCCTGAAGATCTACCTGCCCCACCTCGACCTCTTCCTCCGCGGGCAGGACTGGTTCAAGTGGATCGGCAAACCCTGCACCGCGACGGGTCTGCTGCACACGTACACCCGGAACATCGAGGGCTATCAGGGCCCGAGCCTGGAGCTGAGCGACTTCTCCGGCGATTGATGCTGCGGAAGCTCGACTACCTCGACTGGGCCCGCGCCCACATGGGCCGGGTCCGCTGGGACCTCGCCAAATCCAACATCCAGGCGCTCACGGCGGAGGAGCTCGGGCTGCGTCTCGAGGACATCCGTCTGCTCCCCCCCAACGAAGAGGGCTCCCCCGAGTTGAAGGAGCTCCTGGCGCGCCGCTACGGGCTGCCGCCTTCCCAGATCCTGCTCTGTTCGGGCGCCACGATGGGCATCCATCTGGCGGCCGGAGCGCTGCTGGATGCCGGCCAGGGGGCGCTCGTCGAAAGCCCGGTCTATGAACCGCTCCTGAGGAACTGCCAGGAACGGGGCGCGGTCCTGCGCCCGCTGGAGCGGCGCTTCGAGCGCGGCTGGCAGATCGAGCTCGAGGAGGTCGAACGCAGCATCGGCAGGGACACCCGCGCGGTCTTCCTCACGAACACGCACAATCCGAGCGGCGCCGCCACGGGGCCCGAGAAGCTGCAGTCCCTGGGCCAGATCGCCCGCGACGCCGGCGCCACCGTCGTCGTCAGCGAAGCCTACCTCGATTCCGCCTTCGCTCCGGGGCTGAAACCCGCCGCCTCGCTGGGGCCCAATCTCGTGTCCATCGGCACCGTCTCGAAAGTCTACGGCCTCGGCGGGCTGAGGATCGGCTGGCTCGCGGGTCCGGAGGACTTCATCCGCCGCGCGCAGATCCATTTCTCCTACCTCGAGCACCAGGTCCCGGCGCCCTGCGAATCCATCGCCCTGCTTGCCCTGAGGCGCGCGCCGGCCTTGATCCAGCGCTGCCGGGACATCGTGACCCGGAACCTCGCGATCCTCGAGGACTGGCTGGCCCGCCAGGACGGGCTCGCGATGGTGAAGCCCGAGGGCGGCACGGTCGCCCTGCTCCGGCTTCCGCCGGGAACGGACGCGAGGGCGCTGTCCACGCTGCTCCGCGAGCGATTTCATACGCTGGCGGTGCCGGGGGACTTCTTCGGCGCCCCCGGATTTCTTAGGATCTCCCTGGGAACCGTCGAGGAGACGATCCATCAGGGTCTGAAACAGGTGACCCAGGCCCTCCACCAGCTGCAACGGCCGTGATTTCGGCCAGGAAAGGAACCCCATGAAACTCATCGCTGGCGCGCCCCGCGGCGAAACGCTCGTCACGTTCCTCTTCGAAGGCGAGTTCGAAGGCCTCCAGGCGGAGGCCAAGGCGAACAACTTCAGCGGCAAGGAACGCGAAGTGCTCGTCGCCTACCCCGCCAAGGGGAAGCCCGCCCGGCGGATCATCGCGGCGGGATTGGGAAAAAAGGACAAGTTCACGACGGAGAAGCTGCGCCGCGCGGCCGCGGCGGCCGCCGTCCGGGTCCGGGGTCTGGAACTCGCCGACGTCTCCCTCGCGCCCCCCGCGGGCGCCGAGAACGCGCATGCCGCCGTCGAAGGCTTCCTCCTCCAGCTGTACGAGTACAAGCGCTGGAAGTCCCGGAACCACAAGCCCCTTAAACTGCGGACGATCCGCGTTCAGGCCGACGCCGACGTCGTCCGCCGCGCCGAGACCTACGTGGCGGCGACGATCATCGCCCGGGACCTGGTCAACGAGCCCCCCAGCGTCTGCACGCCGCGCTACCTCGCCGATGCGGCCCGCAAGACCGCCCGCGGCGGCATCAAGATCAGCGTGCTGGACGAGAAGCAGGCTAAGAAGCTCGGCATGGGCGGGCTCATCGGCGTCTCACTTGGGTCCACGGAACCGCCCCGCTTCGTGCATCTCACGTACAAGGCCCCCCGGGCCCGCAAGACGGTCGCCATCGTCGGCAAGGGCATCACGTTCGACTCGGGCGGCCTCTGCCTCAAGCCCGCCGACGGCATGCTCAACATGAAGGACGACATGTCCGGCGCCGCCGCCGTGATCGGCGTCTTCTCCGCCCTCGCCGAGCTCAAGCCCCGCATCAACGTGCACGGCATCTTCGCGGCCACCGAGAACATGACGGGAGGCGCGGCCTACAAGACCCGGGACGTGCTCCGCGCCATGAACGGGAAGACCATGGAGATCATCAACACGGACGCCGAGGGGCGCCTCATCCTCGCCGACGCCCTCAGCTACGCCTCGAAGCTGAAGCCGGACGAGATCATCGACATGGCCACGCTCACGGGCGCCTGCGTCGTCGCCCTGGGCAACGACATCTCCGCGATCTTCACCAAGAACGAAAAGCTGCAGAAGAACCTGCACGCCGCGGGCAAGGCGGAGGGCGAGAAGCTCTGGCCGCTGCCGATCGAGGACGACTACCTCGACATGATCAAGAGCGACGTCGCCGACATGAAGAACTCCGGCGGGCGCTGGGGCGGGGCGATCACCGCCGCCCTCTTCCTGCGGGAGTTCGTCGCGGAGGGCATCCCCTGGGCCCACCTGGACATCGCGGGCCCCGCGTTCGTGGAGAGCGACAAGCCCTACCGTCCGGCGGGCGGCACCGGCGTGATGGTGCGGACGCTGCTGCGCTACATCGAGGAGCAGTAGGAGGGTTTGCCGGGGTTGTAGCGGGTAGCTCGGAGTTGGTCGCGCCAGGCGAGGCCGGCGCTCAGGGTTTGCGCAGGCTTTCGAAGAGCGCGAGGTACTTGGGGACCGCGGCCGTCAGGGAGTAGTCCTGCTCCACGCTCGCGCGCGCCTTCGCGCCCAGGCTCTTCCGCAGGGCCGCGTCCTCGAGCAGCCGGCCCAGGCGCTCTTCCCAGTTCGCCAGCGTGCCCACCAGATAGCCGTTCTCGCCGTCCTTCACGTAGAGCCGGTTCGCGGACACGTCCGAGGCGACCACCGGCAGCCCGGCGGCGAAATAGGCCAGCACCTTGGTCGACAGCTTGCCCCGGGTCCAGGAGTCCTCCACCAGCGGCGCCACGGCGATGTCGAAGGACCGGATGTCGGCGACTTCGTCCGCCGCGGCGAAGGGCTTGTGGATGACCCGGACGCCCTCGAGCGGCAAGGCCTCCTCGCAGACGATCTTCACGACCAGCTTCTCATGCCGGCGGCAGAGCTTCAGCAGCGGCACGCGGAGGATCTCCATCGACGCCAGGTTGGAGGGCGTTCCCATCCAGCCGATGGTCAGCCGATCGGGATCGGGCGCGGGCGTCCCGCTCCAGCGCTCCAGGTCGATGACCGTCGGGAAGACCTTCACGCGCTCCGGATCGGCGGCGACCTTGCGAGCCTCCATCGCGAGCGTCTCGTTGCTCGTGATCACGGCGTCGGCCGCGCGGATGCTGCGGCGGAAACGCCGGTCCTTCGTCGGGGACTCCCGGACCCCGCCCTCCTCGTTTCTCTTGAGCGTGATCAGGTCGTCGAACTCGAAGATCAGGACCCTGGCGTGGGCGCGCAGCCGGTTCACCAGCAGCTTGGGCAGCAGCCGTTTCTGCAGGACGACGACGTCATGCGCGGCCGCGCGCTTCGCCTGCGAGAGCCGGGCCATGAGGCCGGACGGCAGTTCCTCCACCGTCACCGTGTGCCCCGCCTTCCGGAAATGCGGCACGAACTGCAGCAGGCGCCATTTGCCCGAGGGCGCCTCGAGGCTGGGCAGAATGAGGAGGATCTTCACCGCGAGGGCAGTAAACCAAAAAACCCGGCCCCAGGCTACGGCAGGCTCCAGAGCGTGTACCAGCCGGTGTCGTGCAGCAGGGGCTTTCCCTCGGTCGAGGACACGCCCAGCTTCAACTCGTGGATGGACCCGATCTGGAGGTTGTCCACGACCAGCCGCACGCGCAGGCCGTCCCCGCTCACCGTGGCCGACTTGATCGTCTGCACGGCCGGGTCCACCTCGGGACTGCCGTACTCCGCCTGGAACTTGTAGGTCCAGCTCTTCATCGCGTACGTCTCGGGCCTTCCCGCCGCGGTCTTGTCGACGGGCTGCGTGAAGACGAGATCGAAGCCGTCCTTCTGAATTTTCATCTCCAGGACTTCGAACGGGGTCTTCCCGGACCAGACCACGCGGTCCAGGGCGCCGGGCGCCGTGCCGCGCGAACCCCAGCCGCGGTTCGTCCCGCCGACCCAGAGCGAGCCGTCCGGGGTGAAGATCGAAGGCACGTTCCCCGAGCCGAAGCCCTGGCGGAAGACGAAGCAGGCGCCCTGATAACGGCCGTTGATTTTTTCCAGGAAGACGCGGTTCACCTGGCTGAAGGACTGGTCGCTCACGAAGAGCTGCTTCTTGAAGGGGCCGAATTTCCCGTCCGTCGTATCGCAGGCGATGCCGCTCGCGCTGTTGCCCACCTTGCCGTGCGGCAGCAGGATGGCCGGGGGCATGTACTCGGGAATGCGCTGCATCTCGACGTGGAAGCGGCTGCCGCTCTTGGGGTCGGGCGGGCGCGGCCCCATGTTCGGAGCGAGCGCGTACCACTTGTTGCCGTCGGGATGCCCCTGGAAGGTCCCCGGCTTGAGCCACTTGAGCGCGCTCGTCCCGTTCCACGGCCCCTGGTTGTCGCAGTAGAAGACCTCCCCCTCCGCGTTCATGCCGATGCCGCCGGGCGAGCGGATGCCGCTGCAGGTGGGGATCAGCTTCCCGTCGGGCGTGTAGCGAACGCACCAGCCGCGGAACGGCACGGCGCTGCTGAACGACCCCGTCAGGCAGAGCACGGCCCAGAAATTGCCCTCCTTGTCGGGCTTCGTGGAGAACGCGTACTCGTGGTAATCGCCGTTGATCTCGTAGCCGTCGTTCACCGTTCGGAACGTGTCCGCGCGGCCGTCGCCGTCCGCATCCTTGATCTTCGTGAACTCGCCGCGCTGCTGCGCCCAAAGCCAGCCGTCCTTCCACGCGATGCCCAGCACCTCGTGCAGGCCGCTCGCCCAGAGCCGGAACTTCGCGTTCGCGGGACTCGCATCGAAAGCGTTCTCGACCATCCAGATTTCCCCGCGACGCGTGGAGACCGCGACGGTCTTGCCGTCCGGCATGAGCTCGATGCCGCCCGCCTCCAGAAGGATCTCCTTCGGGATCGGGAACTTGAGCATGGGGTAGATCGCGTCCTCCGTGTCCTTCTGCTGGAGGAGGAGGCCGAGGGCGAGCGCGGCAAGTGTCATCATCGCTTTACCAAAGATAGGTTTGGGTGAGAGGGGCGTCGGACACGGGCACGAGCAGTTCCATCAGGCCGCCGACCGTGCGCAGGCGGGCCGGCCGGTCGAGCTTGATCGTCAAGCCGCCGTCGAGCTTCCAGGCCCCGTCGCCGGCCGCCTCGATCTTCTTCGAGGCGGCGGCCCGATACAGCGTCCCCGGCTTCACGGTCCCCTTGAAGGACAGCGTCCTCGTGAGATGCGGGGCGGGTTTGCCGTCCACCGCCAGGATGAGGTCCGTCACCTCGAGGTCCTCCCAGCGGTAACGGAGCGTGGGCCGCAGCTTCGCGTCGAGATCGTATCCGACGAACTGATACCCCGCCTTGTGACCGCTCTCCTTCGGCCAGGCCGCCGTCTCCTCCGCCAGCACCGCGAAGGGGGCTCCTTCCGGAAGCTGCACGACGGCCTCCCCGGCCGGACCCTGGAAGCCCGCGCCGCGATCCACCCAGTGTTTGGACGCGTCGATGAAATCGCCCTGCCAGATCAAGGCGAGCCGGAGCTGGTTGGCGTCGAACGCATAGTGCGCCTTCTCGGGAAAGCCCACGCCGATGGCACGGGCCCCGGCGCCCTGGATGAAGTTGCGGTACATCACCGCCTCCGTCGCGGGCTGCAGGAGGATGGGCTGGGGCCCGATGCCCACCGGGAGCGCCGCCTTCGAGCCCTCGGCGAGGAACTGCCAGAGCGCCTCGATCTGCCGGGGCGTGTCCCCTTCGAGGATGTCCTTGCGCACGCTCTTCCCGTCCGGCCAATAGGTCGGCATGCGCGTGCCGGGACGCAGGCTGGGAGGATCGAGCAGGTACTTCCCGAACCAGTCCCGGCGCAGGCGCGACCCCATGTGGACCAGGTCCATGCCGGGGATGCCGAGCGACTTGTGGTTCTGGAACGTGTGGCAGGTCACGCAGGAGAGGCCCTTGGTGCCGGCCAGCTGCCGCCCGGCCTTCACGAGGTTGGGATCCCGCGGCTTGGACTCCGCCGCCGCGGCGGCATCCGCCGCTTCAAACGCGTCCGCCAGACCCGCCGTGGCGACGGCGCCGAAGACGGGCATGCGCGTGTGCATGTAGGGCCGCACTTTCTGGCCGCTGCCGAGGACCGTGTTCAGCCAGTCCTTGCGCAGCTTGGCGCCGACCCCGTTGAGATGCGGCGGGAGGCGGCCCTCGTCGCCGGTGTCCTCGTAGGCGGTGGTGAAGACCGGATAACGCTCCGGCGTGACGCCGCCCTTCCCGCCGCGTTCATGGCAGGCGAGGCAGTTGAGCGTGACCAGGGCCCGATCCACTTTCTGCGCGGGCGTGGGCTTCTCGGCGATCGTCTGGAACACGTCCAGCGCCGCGCGGATGGCCTTCGTCATGGGCTCGGTCAGGTGGAATTTGCCCGTGTTCGGCGCGCCGATCAGGCAGCCTTCGCGCTTGACCTGGGCGAGCGGCTTGAACGGCAGCGGCTTGAGGTCCCCCGCCTTGTGGCAGGACGAGCAGCGCTTCTGGACGAAGAGGCCGCGTCCCTTCTCCACGAGGGCGGCCTCCGGCATGAACGCCGCCTCCGCGAGACCGGCCGCAGCCCGGGCGACCGGAACGCCCGCCACCGGACGGCTGAGCGCCTTGGCGGGAATGTTCTGCATCGCGAAGCCGGGGCCCTGCCACTTCACCGACAACTCCTCGCCGCCGCCGGCCTCGAAGTAGGTCACGGCGAACGCATGTTTCCCCCTCTTGAGGCTGATGGCGCCGACGACATCCTGGCCGCCATGGACGCCGTCGTTGTTGACGATGACCGTGTCGCCGATCCGAAGCATCGAGCCGTCATCGGAGTTCGTCGAGAACGTGTAGAGACCGTCGGCGGGCGCCTCGAGATAGCCGCGCCAGCGAAGGGCGAAGTTGTCGGCTTTCTTGGAAACGCCGATATCGAAACGCTCCGAAGTGCCGCCCGCCGAGGGTTTGAGGGCGTCGAAGTCGGGCAGCTTCCCGAAGGCGCCTTCATAGGCCTCCCAGGCCAGCCCGGGCAGCGTCTCGGCGGGATCGTCGGACGCGCGCGGCGGAAGGCCGATGAACGACGTCGCCAGCGCCATCGCCTCCCCCGCCGTCAGGTTCATCTTGGGCATGCGACCGGACGGCCGCACGTGGGCGGGATCCATGAGGAAACGCGCCAGGACCGCGGCGCTCGCGTACTTCGCCCGGAGATCCGGAAGCGGGACGGAGCCGATGAGCGGCTCCCGTCCCAGGGGATCGTGGCAAGCGGCGCAGCCGAGGGTGTTGAAGAGGTCCTTCCCCTTCGGGGCGGGACCCGCCGGCGGCTCGACGGGTTTGGAGGACTTCAGGGTCGCGAGGAAATGCGTCAGAGCCTCGATGTCGTCCGGCGTAAGAGTGGCCTTGGGCATCGTGGTCCCGGGTTTGACCTTCTGCGGGTCCGCGAGATAGGCGCGGACCCATTCGGGGCGCACGCGGTCGCCCGCCAGCGTGAGGACCGGGGCCTCCTTGATCGAGAAGTGCTCGGCCGCCGCCCCCTCCGGCTTGTGGCAGGTGACGCAATTGAGTTCGCCGAGGAGCAGGCGTCCGGCCTCGGCGGGATCCTTCTCGAAGAGGCGATCGAAGCCGGGCACGAGGGGGCGTTCCTGGGCGGCCAGGAGCGCGGCGAGGCTGAAGGCCAAGAAGCTCATCAAAGGGGTTCCTTAGTTGTCTCGATCTCGATAGCTCAAGGGGACGCCTACGTTACGTCCCGGCAGCAGGAGCCCGCTCAATAAAAAACGGGCGGCCCGGCCGAAACCGGACCGCCCGTTCGATGATTTCGCCGGATCAGGTCTTGCGGCGCCGGAGCAGCGCCAGAAGGGCGAGCACGCCCCAGGCCTCGACGCCGAGGGCGCCGCAGCCCCAGGCCTCGTCCGCATCCGGGATCGCCTCGTCGTCGATGACGACAACGATCAAATCCGCCGGGTCCAGCGGATCATAGAGCGCGTCCGCCGTCGCGGCGGCATCCACCGACGTCACCAGCGGGTAGTTCCGGTTGGTCTCGATGATGGCATCGTTCACGCCCGTCACCGTGGCCGTGACCCCGGTGTTCCAATTGGCGGTCGTCAGGGTGACGAAGGGGGTCACGGTGAACTGGGCGGGATCCGAACTCACCAGGTTGATCACGACGTTGCCTGTGGGCTGGGAGTTCAGCACGACAAGGAAGTTCACGGTACCGCCGTTCTCGCCGACGGACACCGTGGTCGGATTGATGGTGATGCCGGGAGTGTCGTCATCGATGGTCGTGCAGGAGGTGGTCGCAATCACGAGCCCGGGATAGTTCGTCACCGTCGGGGTGATGGTGTAGGTGATGTCCCCGTCGGAGACGGAATCATCCACGCCGGTGATGGTGATGGGGATGGCGCCGGTGAAGCCGGTGGCCAGGGGGATGTTGATGACCGCCGCCGGGGTGGGGACCGCAGCGCTGCTGACGAACGCTTCGGATGGGTCGTTGCTCGTGATGGTAAGCACCGTGCCCGCGGGGGCGGCGGTGTTGACGGTCACGGTGAAGCCGGTGGTGGTCCCGCTCTCGCTGACCTGCAGCCCGTTGAACGGGGAGACTTCGATGGCTGGACGCTGGGAGGTGGCCGTCTGCTCGGTCGAGGGCGTGCCGATCAGGAGGCCGGTCATCGCGGTGCCCTGAACCACGTAGTAGTACGCCTGGCCGAAGGTCACCGAGGTGTCCGTGAAGGTCGTCCCTGTCTGAGCCCCGAACTGGGTATAAGGCCCGCCAGGAGCGGTGCCCCGGGAAAGTATCCAGCTGGTGGCCGCCACGCCGGTGCCCGAGGGCGTCCAGCTGATGTTGATTTGAGGGGTGGGATTGTTGGCCGGGGCCACGACCGTAAGCACAGGGGCGTTCGGTCCATCCGGCGGTTCAAGATTGGCCGTCGGGATGGCCACCTCGCCGGTGGCACCCGGGGGCGTCCAACGAAGCCGCGCGGCGGCGCCGCCGGCACCTTCAAACATCTCCACTCGAACGGCAATCCTGCCCGCCGCCAACCCGGTCAGGGTGACGGATTCACCCGCATTCTCGCCACGGTAGTTCCAATTCCCTACATCCGGCGTACCTTTCGCCACATCCACAAGCCAGCAGCGGATGCCATCGTCCGAAATGGTTCGAAATAAGTAGTCTCCCGCAGCGGGAAGGATTACAAAACCCTCCCAGACCACCATGATGTAATTATCAGCCACTCCGGGAATCAGAGCTGCTTGCGTGGTCGCGATATCAATATTTGGGTTGATAAGACGTACAACTTCCGTATTTGCAGGGATTGCCACCGCCGGCATCAGGGGACTGCCTGGCGCCATGGTGAGTTCCAATCCCCCGGGGGATCCCGTCAAGTTGTATCCGATGGTCAGGAGGCCCGTCCGCTTCACCACCGGCCCGGGCTGGCCGGCGCCGATGGTCACGTTCTGGGCTTCTGCCGCAGCCGTCATGCCCAAGACCAGGCATAAGAGCAGCGCCGTCGCCTGGATCCCGCTCGATCGATTCGCCATCACCGCTTCTCCCTTCGGGGGCAACCCGCCTGATGGATACACCGCTGAGATTCTACTTACCCTGCCAGACCCATACAATATTTCGTTGCAAGTTTATGCAAGCTCTCTATCATGAGTCGCGTCCTTTTATCAAGGACGGCGGGGAGACGGGTTTTCCATGACCGAGCGGCAGATCGCGATTCCTCTCGTGGTGCTCTGCCTCTTCGCGTCCGCCTCGACGGTGCTGGCTGGCGAGGAAGCGGAACTCCCCCGCAGCCTCGGCGAGTGGGGTCCGGAAACGGCGAAGAAACAGGACGACGAGCGCGAGTGGCGCGAGAATTTCACGTTCATCCGCAAAGCGCCCCGTCCGGGCGAAGGCAAACACACGCGCCCCCTTTTCGACTGGGACCACATGGAAGGCGGCCTGTGGTTCGGCTTCGTCTCCTTCAGCGGGGATTTCAAGTCCGAGGCCGCGGCGGAAGTCTGCGCCAGCGTCTCCCTGCGCCTTCCGATGCCGGCGATCCCGTTCCTGGATCGCTGGGGCGTTTTCGGCCAATGGACGATTTCCGAAATCGACCGGGACCTTCCCGCCTATTACGACCACCAGCAGGACCAGTTCTGGCTGCTCTCGGGCGGCCTGGACTTCCTGCTGATCAAGAACGACCTGCTGCTCATCCGGGTGCAGGGCGGGGCCACTTGGGCCGAGTTCGGGGACATCGACGGGATCATCAGCGGCCCGGGCATTTTCGTCGGGGCCTATCTCGGCTTCCACTGGGTGCGCGGCGACTACCGCTTCACGTTCGGCTACCAGCCGCAGGTCGCCTATGACGGCGGCGACATGATGATCTTCAACCAGATCGGCTTCCAATTCGACTTCTAAGCAGCAGGACCGGCGCAATCCTGAACCGGTCCTTCTTCTCACCCTGAGCGAGCGCAGCGCGTCGAAGGGGTGCAATCCTCCCCCCGCCCTCCTCCGGCTTGACTCCTCCCGGCCCCCGCCCTATATTGCCGCTCCCCCGGCCGGGGTAGCTCAATTGGTTAGAGCGGCGGTTTCATAAGCCGTAGGTTACCGGTTCAAGTCCGGTCCCCGGCACCACTTCGACTCGCCCTCCTGCAGGAGGGCTCGCTCAGTGCAAGCATTTCGACTCGCCTCCGCTGCGCGGAGGCTCGCTCAGTGCAGGCATCACGGGGCTGATTTCAGGACCTCGTCGCCGTCCGCGGCACGCCGTAGCAAGTCGAGGAGGATGCGGCCGACCCGGACCTCCTTCTCGAAGTTGATCTTCTCGAGATCGTCGCCGTCCTTGTGGTAGTCGGCGTGCAGCCCGCCCGTGAAGAACATCGCGGGCACGCCCTTCTCCATGAAGGGCCAGTGATCGCTGCGTTTGATGAAGGGATCGAACTCCGTCCAGTCGAAAGCGGCGCCCGCGGCGCGCTCCCCCTCCCGCACCAGGGCCTCCCAGCGCGGAAAACGCGCCTTCCCGCCGACCTTCTCGATCCCGCAGTAGATCTTCTCCGTCTCGTTTCGGCCGATCATGTCGCAGTTGAGCATCGCGCGGCAGCGTCCCAGCGGCCGCGTGGGATTCGACGTCCAGGCCCGGGAGCCCTCCAGGCGCTCCTCCTCGTTGTCGAACCAGGCGAACAACACGGAGCGGCGGGGGCGCAGGCGCAGCGCGGCCCGGGCGACCTCCAGGACGGTCGAGGCGCCGCTCGCGTTGTCGTCGGCCCCGTTGTGGACTTCGCCGACCTTCCCGCCCTGAGACCCCTTCAGACCGCGGCCCACATGATCGTAATGGGCGGCCACCACGACGTATTCATCGCGCAGGGCGCTGTCGCGGCCGCGCAGCCAGAGCAGGACGTTCTTCTTGCCGACCTCGCCCGGACCCGCCGCGGCGGGACCGAAGGGCTGGAAACAGGTGCCGCCGACACCCGCGGGAAGCAGTCCGAGATCCAGGCCCGCGCGCGCGATGTACAAGGCGGCCTCGTGGCCGCCGGGGCTGCCGGCGAGGCGGCCTTCGCGGGCGTCGTCGGCGAGGAAGGCCTGGTGGCGGCGGATGCCGTCCACCACGATGAGCGACTCCGGCGGCGCCTCGGGGGTGCAGCCCGCCAGCAGGAGCAGGAGCGCCGGCACTCGCCGCATGACCGATACCATACCTTGACGCCGCTCGGAGCGGCCCCCTAAAATCGCCCCCCTTCCCATGGGAATCGAGTTCACGATCGACGCGCGCTGCGGCTCCGCCCGGGCGGGACGCATCCAGACTCCGCACGGGACCTTCGAAACCCCCGCCTTCATGCCCTGCGGCACCAAGGCGGCGGTGAAGGGGCTGGAACCGGCGGAGCTGCGCTCCGTGGGGATCGAGATCCTGCTCTGCAACACGTACCATCTGGCGCTCCGCCCCGGAGAGGACCGCGTCGCGGAGCTCGGCGGGTTGCAGAAATTCATGGGTTGGGGCGGCCCGATCCTGACCGACAGCGGCGGCTATCAGGTCTTCAGCCTGGCCGGGCTCCGGAAGATCGACGCGGACGGCGTCACGTTCCAGTCCCACCTCGACGGCGCCACGCTGCGCTTCACGCCGGAGCGGGTGGTGGAGATCCAGGAGAAGCTCGGCAGCGACATCATCATGCCGCTGGACGAGCCGATCCCCTTCCCGCCGGACCCGGCGGCGGCGCGGAAGGCGCTGGACCGCACGCACGCGTGGTGGAAGCGGAGCCGGACGGCGAAGACGGCCCTCTTCGGCATCGTCCAGGGCAGCATCCTCCCCGAGCTCCGGAAGGAGTCCGCCGAGGCGATCGCCGCGCAGGATCCCCCGGGCTTCGCGCTCGGCGGCTTCTCCATGGGCGAGACGCCCGCCCAGATGGACGACCTCGTGGGCCAGACCTGCGGCTGGCTGCCGGAGGCGCGTCCGCGCTACCTGATGGGCGTGGGCATGCCGCGGGACATCGTCGAGGCGGTGAAGCGCGGCGTGGACATGTTCGACTGCATCCTGCCGACGCGGATGGGCCGCACGGCGATGGCGTACACGCGGGAGGGTTTGATCCGGATCCGCAACGCGAAATTCGCGAAGGACGAGCGCCCCCTGGACGAGGACTGCGACGCCGCCTGCTGCCGCAACTTCACGCGGGCCTACCTGCGCCACTGTTTCGCCGTCGACGAGATGCTGGGCCCGAAACTGCTCTCGCTCCACAACGTGGCCTTCTATGCTAGACTGATGAGGAAGATCCGGGCGGCGATTCGCGACGGATCGATGAGGGATTTCACCTATGGCCAGAAATGAACCGTTTTCCTTTGGGAAACCTCTGGCGATCCTGGTGTTGATCGGCGTGGGCTTCGGGGGATACCACCTCTACAAGACCTGGCCCACGAGCTACGACGGGCCCGGGTGGAGCGTCAATTTCCCGCCGCGATGGACCGTCGGCCCGCAGGACGGTCGCGTCGTGGGCAAGGGCCCCCTGGGGGACAAGAAACCTACAGGAGACTTCACGGAAGGACATGCATCGGTGACCCTTACCGAACATGCCACCGTCTCCTGGCCCGACATGCCCCTGAAGACGTTCGTTTGCGTACCTGAGACCCAGCAGGATTATGAGATCGACTACAAGAAGGGCATGATTGTCACGTACACGGATGGCGACTACAAGTACATGGGTGTGGTAGTCGATCGCGTCGACGTGTTCGTCACCGTCGTCATCGGCTGCAAGAAGGAGGAATTCGAAAAGCACCGGAAGCAGTTCGACAAGGTCGTCAGGAGCGTGCGATGCACCCGCTAGCGGCGGCCGGCGTCGTCGCCCTGCTCCTGCTGGGGGCGGGCTGTTCGCCCTTCAAGACGGGCCGGGACAGCTACTTCGACGCGCTCCGGGTGCTGCGCTACGACCCGGGCGCGGCGGGCGAGGATTTCGCCCGCGCCGAAGCGGACCTGCTCCAGGCCCTCAACGAATCCAGGCTCACTCCCGAAGAGCGCGTGACCGCGGTCGCGATCCGCGCGCGCTGCCTCATCGAACTCGACCGGCACGCCGAGGTGGCCGCCCTGGTGAACCCCGCGCCGGAAGGCTACCAGGCCGGCCGGATCTACGAAGGGGACCTGGCCGGGCTGGCGCTGATCAAGGCCGCCGCCCTGGACCCCGAGCGGGCCTACGCGGAACTGCTGGCGGCGGAGAAGAAGGCGCACACGCTGAAGGCGCGGCTGCACCTCGCCTGGGAGCAGGTGCACCTGCTGGAGCGGATGGGCAGCGCCCGGGCGAAATCGGAAGCGGTCAAGATCTGCGCCCAGCACGCCGGCAAGATCGACTTCGACGCGATCCGAAAGCGGCTGGAGTAATCACTCCCGGTCGCTGTCGAGGACGACCGTGGCCTCCTCGTAGCAGGTCCGCTCGAGCTCCTTGATGAAGCGGCTGGGCTTCTGCACCACCCCCATCAGGTAGCGCTCGTCCGCGACGGTCGGGAAGACCAAGTAGAGCCTGTCCTTGGCCCGGGTGCAGGAAACGTAAAAGAGCCGCCGCTCCTCCTCCTCCCCGCCGTCCTCCCGGAGCGCGCGCTGATCGGGGAACTTCCCTTCCACGAGCCAGAGCACGAAGACCGCGCGCCACTCCAGCCCCTTGGACTGGTGGATCGAGGACAGCACGACCTGGTCCTCGTCCGCCGCCTCCTCCATCGCGTCCTTGCCCGCCACGCCGGAGGTGAGCGCGAGTTCGGACAGGAGCTGTTCCGCCTCCTTGAAGCGGAGCGCGAAGTCGGCGAAGCGTTTCAAATCGTCGACGCGGGCGTTGAAATTCGGGAACGTGGAGGCGAGATAATCCTGGTAGCCGCCGTCGAGCACGAGGCGGATCATGTCGGCCGGCGTGTTGAGCCGCTCCCGCAGGCGCCCCAGAAGGATCACGAGATCCTCCCAGCCCTTCCGGGCGGCCTTGGGAAGAGCGTCCTTGACCTCGCCGAAGCGCTCCTGCTCGACGAGGGACCAGGCCTTGTCGGCCGTGGCCTTGCCCACCCGGGGCACCAGCTTGAGGACGCGCTTCCACGCCAGCTCGTCCTTGCCGTTGACCGCGATCTTCAGGTACGAGGCCATGTCCTTCACGTGGGCCTGCTCGAAAAACCGCAGGCCGCTGCGGATTTCGAAGGGGATGCCCATCCGCGAAAGCTCCATCTGGAGCTCCATCGAGTGGTAATGCGCCCGGTAGAGGACGCACATCTCGGACAGCGGGTAGCCCTCGTCCTTGAGGCGGAGCATCTGCTGCGCCACGAAGCGCGCCTGTTCGTCCGCCGTGCCGGCCGCGACGACCTCGGGGAGCCCGCCCTCGCGCCGCACCGACTGCAGCGTCTTGCGGAACTGCCGTTCGTTGTGCGCGATGGACTGGTTGGAGAGATTCAGGATCTCCGGGATCGAGCGGTAGTTGACCTCGAGCTTGAAGACCTTGCAGCCCGGGTGCCGCTCCGGGAAACCGATGATGTTCGCGAAGTCCGCGCCGCGGAAGGAGTAGATCGACTGAGAATCGTCGCCCACCACCATGAGGTTCCCGGAGGGCCCGGCGATGGCCTCCACGATCCCCGACTGCAGGCGGTTGGTGTCCTGGTATTCGTCCACCAGGATGTGTTTCCAGCGGCGATGCTGCTCCTCGCGCACGTCGGGATGGATCACGAGCAGCTGGTGCCAGAGCACGAGCAGGTCGTCGAAATCGACGAGGTTGAGGTCCCGCTTCCGCGCCTCGTAGCGGCGGCAGGAGGTGAGGACGAAATCGCGCACCTCGTCGAGCTGCGGATATTTGCGCGCGAGCACCTTCTCGAAGCTGGCCCCGGTGTTCCGGGCGTAGCTGACGACCTCCAGGAGGATGTCCGCCTTGGGCAGTTTCAGCTCGACCTCCTCGCGGCGAAGGGAGCCGGAGACGTCGCCCATGAGCTCCTTGGAGTCCTCCCGGTCGAGGATGGTGAAGCCGGGTTTCAATTCCGCCAGCGCGGCATGCCTCCGGAGCACCATGTTCCCGACGGAATGGAACGTGCCGCCGGTGACCCGGCGTTCCTCGCCGGGCAGGAGCTGGTCCACGCGCCGGAGCATCTCGCGCGCCGCCTTGTTGGTGAACGTGAGCAGGAGGATCTCGGAGGGGCGGACCCCGGATTCGAGCAGGCGGGCGACGCGGTAGGTCAGGGTGCGGGTCTTCCCGCTGCCGGCCCCCGCGATCACGAGGAGCGGGCCTTCCCCGGCGTTGACCACTTCCAGCTGCTGGGGATTGAGTTCGCGGGCGTAGTCGATGGACCGGGGTTTCAGGGGCTCAGGTCCGCCGCCCAGCACGTATTCTTTCACGGCCGTCTCCGGGTGGAGTATCTCCCCCGAGTATGACAGGATAGGTCAGAGGGAGCTACTTCTTGTCGCCTTCGGGAGCCGCCGCCGCGGGGGCGGCCGCCGCCGGAGCCGCCTTGGCCGCGGCCTTCTTGGCCTTGCGGTCGAGGCGCTTCTTGAGCTTGTTCAGCGACTTGAGCTTCTTCTTGCAGGAGCGGACATAGGGGTTGGCCTGGATCTTCTTGGCCCCCTGGGTGAGCTCCCCGAGCCGCTTGGTGATCATGTCGACGAACTTCGCCTGACGCGCCACCTTCTGTTCGTGGCCGAGGGGCGTGATCAGGGCGAGCTTGCGCTGGGCGCGCTTGAGCTGCTTGCGGAGCGCGCGGAAGGCGGGATCCTTCTTGGAATCCTTCCCCGCGGCTTTTTCCTTCCCGACCTTCTCTTTGAGGTCGGCGACGATCTTCTTGAGGGCTTCTTTCTGGTCAGGCATAGCGGGGCAGTTTAGAAAGCGACGGGGTCCAAATCAAGGGAAATCGGGCGCCCCTGCGTCGAGCCGCCGCGCGTCATATCCTTTGCGGAACGCCGGACCGGGTCGATATAATCCCGCAATCCATGTACACGCTGCGGCAGAAGGTCGTCATGGGCTGGGGAAAGCTCCGCCGGGCCCTGCATGTCTCCTTCCGCCGCGAGAAGGTTTTGAACATGCTGTCGCGGCGCCGCGGGGCGTGCAGCCGCTGCGGCGCCTGCTGCAAGCTGGTCTTCCGCTGCCCCGCCTACGCGGAGCAGGACGGCAACCCCCGCTGCCTGGTCTACAACGACCGTCCCGGCGTCTGCGGCCTCTTCCCCCTCGACGAACGGGACCTGCGCGAGCGGGACATCGTGATGCCGCACAAGATGTGCGGGTTCTGGTTCGAGGACGGCCCGGCGACGGGGGCGGCTCCGTTCCGCGAGTCGATGCCGGTGCGCTGGGGACCCTCGAGGAACAGTTCCGCGGACGGCAGCCGCCGGATCATGACGGGCATGTGGGCGATCGTGTGGGCCTTCCTGCAGAAGCCCGCGCCGCCCGAGGGGCTGAGCCCCGCGTTCCGCGAAGTGAAAACGGAGCTGGAGCGGCGGGGGGCGACGGCCGTCACGGTCTCCGGAGGGTGCATGGAACCGGCCCTGAAGGACGGCCAGATGGTGCTGGTCCACCGGGCCCGCGGCCCGCGGACCGGCGACGTGGCGCTGCTGGAGGCCGGAGGAGCGCTGGAGGTCCACCGCCTCGTGGGCCGCATCGACTCGGGATCCCAGTCGTGGTTCATGCACAAGGGGGACGCCAGTCCGCACGTCGGCCTGGCGCGCAGCGCCCAGGTACTGGGCGTGGTGGACTCGGCCCGGAGGGCGCGTCCCGAGCCGCGGACGTACATCGTCCTGCTGGCCTTCAGGCTGGGGGCGCTGCTGTTCCGCCTCGGCCTGGATCCGCGCTGACGCCCATCTTTTTGTTGTCGCCCGCCGTATTTCCCGCTACGCTTTACGTCCTGAACTAGGGAGCGACGCCGTCGCACCCCTGGAAACAGAACCGGGAGAAGCGTCCTATGCGTATCACGTTCCTGCTGGCATCCGCCGTCTTGTCGGCCTCCTTGCTGGCCTGCAAGCCCCCGCCCCGGGACCAGGCGGTGCGGGTCTTCCAGAAGGAGATCCACCTGCACTTCCAGAACCTCAACAACGAGGCGAACCAGCGCAAGGAGGATCTGCGCAAGGGGCTGGCGCTGGCGGCCGCGAACCCCGCGATGGCGGCGCCGACGGGCACGATCCTGAACACGTTCAGCTTCGACGAGAACGCCTTCGTGGTGCTGAACTACAAGTGCAAGACCTGCGAAGCGCGGCTGATCCTCCCGGTGCCCTCCGCGGAATACCTCTGCAAGTCGTGCGGGCACTGTCCGTACATCCAGCACCCCGCCGGTTTCAACAAGACCCAGTCGCCCTGCGCCGCGTGCCTGGGGCCCGAGGGCAAGCCGAAGGCGCCCTCCGACGTGCTGGTGTCGCGCGACTTCTTCCAGAAGGAGGAGGGCTGCGTGGTCAAGAACATGTTCGAGCTCCCGGCCGACGCGTCGCCGGAGAAGCCGATGCGGGCGACGGTCCGCTACGTGCGGCAGCAGTGGTCCTACGACGCGCGGGGAACGGTGGCGTCCACGCAGAAGATCACGGAGAAGGCGGCGATCGACCCCGAATTCCTTCCCGTCGGGGCGGAGTACGACGCCGCCAATCCCAAATCGCGCTTCCAGCGGGCGGGCTTCCACCGTCTGGACGCGGTGTACGTGGGGGAACTCCAATTTGAATACCGGGGCGGGGACGTGCGTCCCGTGACGAAGGCCCGGGAGGAGGCGGTCCGTCCCTGGAAGGATCTGGGGCGGAACAACTAGTTTCTTCGAAATTTACCGCTGATTTTTCTTGACTCGGAGCGATCCCTAGATATACTTACCGCTTACCTGAGGTGTATAGCACTCACCTCTAACACGCGTTTGCAATGAGTCGCGATTAGGACGTTGAAAAGGCGACGGCAGACGCGCTCGCCGGCCGGTTGACGTCGGACAGCAGGCGGAACAGAAAATTTGGCAGTACGGGCTTGTCGGAACAGGTTTCCGGCAGGTCGGCGGCTCTGTGAAAAACGGGAAGGTCTAACACGAACCGTCTAGGTTCGTGTCAAAGGCTGAGAAAATAAGGTAAACCAGCGCTTAGGATAATTAGCAGCATGTATTGGTACTCCAATATATGCGGATAAGCTACTAAGGGTGTATGGGGGATGCCTTGGCTCCGAGAAGCGAAGAAGGACGCTGCGAGCTGCGATATGCCACGGTTAGCCGCTGAGCAGGCTTCGACCCGTGGATTTCCGAATGGGGAAACCCTCTGGAATGAAAATTCCGGAACCCTGGGGCAACCCAGGGAGCGAACGTGCTGAAGTGAAACATCTCAGTAAGCACAGGAAGAGAAAGAGTCATCGATTCCGTCAGTAGCGGCGAGCGAAAGCGGAACAGTCTAAACCGCTGCACGTGTCAAGCGAGTGGGCGTTGCGTGCACGGTGTTGTGGGATATCCTTTCCCTGCCACTCCGCGGGAGAAGGTTTGACAAACGGCACATCTAGTTGAACGGCTTGGAAACGCCGGCCATAGAGGGTGACAGCCCCGTAAGCGAAAGATCGTGTTGTTCCTTTTGGGAATATCCCAAGTAACGCCTGCCACGGGAAAACAGGCGTGAATCTGGGCGGACCATCGCCTAAGACTAAAGATTACTCGGAGACCGATAGTGAACTAAGTAGCGCGAGCGAACGGTGAAAAGCACCCCGAGAGGGGAATGAAAAGATCTGAATCCATACACCTACAAACACTCGGAGGGCCGCAAGGCCTGACGTGGTGCCTTTTGCTTAATGAGTCCGGGAGTTGCTGTGTGGTGCGTGCCTAAGGTGTTCTGCACCGGAGGCGGAGCGAAAGCGAGTCCGAAATGGGCGAATTAGTGCCACGTAGCATACCCGAATGCCAGTGATCTACGCACGGCCAGGATGAACCCTGAGTAAAATCAGGGGGAGGTCCGAACTCGTGAAGGATGAAAACTTCTGAGATGAGCTGCGTGTAGGAGCAAAAGACTAGTCAAACTGGCGAATTGCTGGTTCTCCCCGAAATGACTTTGGGGTCAGCGTCGAGGAACTACGTCATGGGGGTAGAGAGACTGAATGGGCTTTGGGGGTCTACCCGACTACCCTGCCCAACCAAACTCCGAATACCGTGACGACTACCTCGGCAGTGAGAAGGGTGGGGATAAGCTTGCTCTTCGAAAGGGAAACAGCCCAGACCGCCGGCTAAGGTCCCAAAATCTGAGCTAAGTGTAAAAGGATGTGGGAATGCTAAGACAGCCAGGATGTTGGCTTAGAAGCAGCCATCATTTAAAAAGTGCGTAACAGCTTACTGGTCGAGCATTCCCGCGCCGAAAATGATCGGGCCTCAAGCTCAGTGCCGAAGCCGCGGACTTGAAACGTTCGTTGATCGTTTCATGTGGTAGGGGAGCGTTCTAAACAGCCGCGAAGATATCTCGACAAGAGGTGTTGGAGCGTTTGGAAGTGATAATCCGGACTTAAGTAGCGAGCTAATGCAGGTGAGAAGCCTGCACGCCGTAAGCCTAAGGGTTCCTGGGCAACGTAAATCGGCCCAGGGTTAGCCGGTCCCTAAGGGGAGGCCAAAAGGCGTACCTGATGGGAATGCCGTTAATATTCGGCAGCCACCTGTATAAGGTTATTACCGTATGGGGGGGTAGAGAAGGCTATACCGTCGCGCGGATAGAAATGCGCGTTTGCGAGTGTAGATGGGAGTGCCAGGCAAATCCGGTGCTCCGTTAACATTGAGACTTGTGAGGAGTCCCTCGAAAGGGGGATGAACCGGTTGATGCCATGCTTTCGAGAAAAGCCTCGACGGGACGAATGCAGGTGACCGTACTAAAACAGACACATGTAGGCGAGGAGCGTATCCTAAGGCGCTCGAGTGAGACCAGTTGAAGGAACTAGACAAACTAGCCCCGTAACTTCGGAAGAAGGGGTGCTTTTAAGGGTGTAGGGTTTTACATCTGAAGCTCTTGAGAGTCACAGCAAAGCGGGCTGGGGAACTGTTTATCAAAAACACAGGTCTGCGCCAACTCAAGTAAGAGGACATATGCAGACCGACGCTTGCCCAATACTGGAAGGTTAAGGGGTGGGGTCCGCCGCAAGGCAAAGCTCCTAACTGAAGCCCCAGTGAATGGCGGCCCTAACTATGAGGGTCAGGCAGTCATAGGGCCCTCAATAAATCCGGCTGTATGCGGGAAACTCCGGGCATCCTCCCCTACCCTGCCGCAAGGCCTGGGTAAAAATGGTGAGGTGCGGACAATCCGCAGGAAACCGAGAGACGCGAGTCTCGAGGGATCCTCAGAGACTGCACGCCGGAGAGTCAGTGCACGAAACAGTTCACGCCCCGGGCTAAGAAATCTAGTGCGTAAAGGTCAAGTCAGCCAGTTCATCCGTCACCCGACTTATGAGTGCAAGGACTCAAGATACAGTCCGATCACCCGGGCGACCGGGTTCTCCGCATGCCTAAGGTAGCGAAGTTCCTTGTCGGGTAAGTTCCGACGCGCATGAATAGCGTAATCACTTGGCCATTGTCTCCAACTGGTGCTCGGCGAAATAGAAACGGCGGTGAAGATGCCGCCTACCCGCAACAAGACGAAAAGACCCCGTGAACCTTCACTGCAGCCCTAATATTGGGTTTAGACTTGCCTTGCGTAGGATAGGAGGGAGACTTTGAAGCCTGGGCTCCGGCCCGGGCTGAGTCGACGGTGAAATACCTCTCTTGTCTAGTTTGAATCCTAACCTCGATCTTGTGAATCCAAGCGAGGAACAGTGTTAGGCGGGCAGTTTTTCTGGGGCGGAATCCTCCAAAAGAGTAACGGAGGAGTCCCAAGGCACCCTTAACGCGGTTGGCAATCGCGTGACAAGCGCAAGGGCAGATGGGTGCTCAACTGCGAGACTGATCAAGTCGAGCAGATGTGAAAGCAGGGCCTAGTGATCCGGTGGTTCCGAATGGAAGGGCCATCGCTCATCGGACAAAAGGTACTCCGGGGATAACAGGCTTATCGCGTCCAAGAGTCCACATCGACGACGCGGTTTGGCACCTCGATGTCGGCTCATCGCATCCTGGGGCTGAAGAAGGTCCCAAG
>CAZUJF010000014.1:0-124129 GCA_964619955.1 uncultured Planctomycetales bacterium | reverse complement strand
CGGGGCTGAAGCACGGGGTGCACTTCAAGCACCCCAGTTTCGAGGACCTCAACCCCCAGGGCAATTTCAAACACGCGGTGGACTTCCGCTGCGTCTACGCCGCGGTGCTCGAGAAATGGCTCGGCGCGCCGAGCCGGCCGGTGCTGGGCGAGGGCTTCGCCCCCCTGGACTGCTTCGTGTGAGGATCCCGGCGCTGCGGCTCCTGGCGCTCCTGCTGCTCGCGAGGGCGGCAGGAGCGCAGCAGTCCCCCCGCTCCCCCCTGCCGGCCGAGGAGGAGCAACGGACCTTCACGGTCCCGCCCGGCTTCGCGGTGGAACTGGTCGCGGCCGACCCCGATGTCCCGAAGATCGTCGATATCGCGTTCGACGACGCCGGCCGGATGTGGGCCGTGACGGCGGGCGAGTACCCCGTCGACGGCAACGAGAACCCCGCCGCTGCGGCCGCCCTCTACCGGAACGGCGGGAAGGACCAGGTCCTCGTCTTCGACACCCCCACGAGGCCCGGACGGCAGCAGCCCCGCGTCTTCGCCTCCGGCCTCGCGATGCCCATGGCGGTCCTGCCCTGGAAGGACGGCGCCCTCGTCGGCCACGGACCCGAGATCCTCTTCTTCCGGGACGCCGACGGCGACGGAAAGGCGGACGCCCGCGACGTCGTCCTCGACGGCTTCGGCATCCAGGACTCGCACCTCATGCCCCACCGCTTCACGCGCGGCCCGGGCGGCTGGATCTACCTCGCCCAGGGCGCGTTCAACGCGTCGCGCGTCCGGACGAAGGACGGCGCCCTCACCGCGTTCGACCAGTGCAAGGTCGGCCGCTTCAAGCCGGACGGCTCGGCCTTCGAGGTCGTCGGCTGGGGCCTGAACAACATCTGGGGCTTCGTCCTCGACCGGCGCGGGGAATTCTGGATCCAGGAGGCGAACGACCTGGGCTATTCCGTCGTCCCCTTCCAGGCGGGCGCGAGCTACCCCGGCATCGGCAACCACAAGGCGCGGCCCTACGCGCCGTGGACCCCGCCCCTGGCGGGTTTCCGCATGGGGGGCACCGGGCTTTCCGGGCTCGCCTGCGCCGAGGACGAGGGCGTCTTCCCCGCGCCCTGGGACGGCGTCCTGTTCCTCGCGAATCCCATCACGCGGCGCCTCCAGGCCGTGCGCGTCCACCGCGAGGGGGCGGGACGGCGCCTCGAGAAGCTCGAGGATTTCCTCACGACGACGGACGAATGGTTCCGGCCCGTCGCGATCCACACCGGCCCCGACGGCTGCCTCTACGTCGTCGACTGGTACAACAAGATCATCTCCCACAACGAGGTTCCCCGGAACCATCCCGAGCGGGACAAGACCCGCAGCCGCATCTGGAGGGTGCGTCCGGCGTCGCGGCCGCACGCCGAGCCGCGGGATCTGACGAAAACCCCCGCGGAGGCGCTCCCGGACCTGCTGCGCTCGGGCGGCACCTGGGAGGCGCGCGCCGCCTGGCACCAGATCGTGGACCGCCCGGCGCGGGCGCTCGCCCCGCGGCTCCGCGAGATCGCCGCCGGGGGCGGGACCCACGGCCGCCTCCTGGCCCTCTGGTCTTTGGAAGGGCTGGGGGAGCCGATCGACGAGGCCCTGCTCCGCGACCCCGACCCCGCCGTCAGACGCGAGGCGGTCCGCATCCTCGGGCGCCCGATCGAGGATTCGGATCCCTTGGTCCGGGCGGAAAGCATCCGGGCGGCGGGCGACCCGGCCGCGCTCCTCAAGCTCCTGCCGCCGGCCCTCGACGGCCCGACCGTCAAGACCGAACAGGGCGGCTATCTCGTGCAGACCGGCGCCGCGGCGGAACGCGCCTTCGAGCGCTATCTCATCCGCCGGGCCCTGGAGCAGCGTCCGAAGGAACTCGCCGGGTACCTGTCCTCGGCGACGGATCTGCCCGAGGAGGTCCGCGCCTTCGCGCTGCTCGCGCTCGAGGAGAAGAGCGCCGCCGCCGCGCTCGCGGGGATGCTCGGCCGGAAGCCCCGCGTCCCCTCCCCCGAGGAGGCCGTGCTGCTCGCCCGGCAGGCCGGGAACGGGGACGTGCGCCAAGTCCTCGTCGAACTCCTCGCCCTCCCCGGCACGATCGAGGTGCTCTACGGCGTGCGGCAGCGGATCGACGCCTCCGGGCTGCCCCTGGCCGACGCCGTCCGCGCGGCGGCGCCGGACGACCTGATCCGCCTGGCCTCGGCCTTCCGGCTCAAGGCCCTGGAGCCCGAGGTCGTCGCGCTCGCCCGCGGCGGCCGCGCCCTGCCCGCCCTCAAGGCCCTGCGCGAGATGCGCGCCGCCCCGCTCGCCCTCTTCCGCGAGCTCGCGGGAAGCGCCGACCCGGAGCTCCGCCGCGAGGCGGTGATCGCGCTCGCCTCCACCGACGGCGGCGAAGGGGCCGTCATCGAACTCTGGCCCTCGCTCGCCCCCGCGCTGCGCAAGAGCGCCGTCGATCAGCTCTCCGCCTCGCAGCTGCGCGCGCAGGCGCTGGTCCGGGCCGTCACGGAGGGGCGCCTGCCCGCCGACACGCTCGACGCCCACGCCCGGGAGAAACTCGGCCTGGTCCCGGACGGCGGCGCGCGCGTGCTCCGGCTCAACGGCGGCGAGGAGGACTACGTCGCGACGGCGATCGACCTTGAGGGGCCGTTCACGATCGAGACCTGGGTCCGCCTCGACCCCGGCATCACGAACGCGGACGGGATCCTCTGCCGCTTCGGCGGCGCCGACTTCAATTTCCACGACGCCCGGCTGCGCCTCTATGCGGGGCCCGGCCAGGGGGACCGCATCATCGCCCGGCGCGCGATCGCCCCCTCCACCTGGACCCACGTGGCGGTCACGCGCGACGCGAAGGGCGCGCTCCGGATCTATCTCGACGGCGAGCCGGACCCGGCGGAAGGCTCGCATCCCCCTCCGCTGAAGGGCCTGCAGATCGGCCGCACGAACGCCGGGGGCGGGACGGCGGGCGAGTTCGCCGAATACCGCGTCTGGAACGTCGAGCGGACGGCCGCGCAGATCCGCGAATTCCACAATCAACCCGTCGCGTCGGGCGATCCGGTCTTCCACGTCCCGCTCGGAAAACCCTGGACCGGGCTGCACGGACGGGCGGAGCAGCGGATCGTCGCCGACCCGCCTCCCCTGCTGGGCGAGGCCGAGGCGCGCGCCCTCCGGGAGAAGCTCGACCGCTTCCGCAGACTCCAGGAGGGTCCCGGCGACGGGGCCGCCGGAAAGGCCGTCTTCGCCCGGACCTGCCAGACCTGCCACACGCTGCGCGGCGAGGGCGGGCCGATCGGGCCCAACCTGGACGGCATCGGGCTGCGCGACCCCGAGAACCTGCTCCGCGCGATCGTCACGCCGAGCGCGGCGATCGAGGGCGGCTACCGGCTCTTCCGGGTGCGCACGAAGGACGGCGACGTGCTCGACGGCCTGCTCGTCCGCGAAAGCCCCGAGGAGATCGTGCTGCGCCCCGTGAACGCGGAGGAGGAACGGATCCCGCGCCGCCGCGTCCTCTCGGCCGCCTTCACGCGCCACTCGGTGATGCCGGAGGGGCTGCTCGAAAACCTCCCCGCGAAGGAGGCGTCGGACCTCTTCGCCTACCTGCGCTCCGCCGGCCGTCCGAACGACCCCGTCCCGGCGACCGCGGAGAACGCAAAGTCCTTCTTCAACGGCCGCGACCTCGAGGGCTGGGACGGGAACACGTCGCTCTGGAAGGTCGAGGGCGGCGAGATCGTGGGCCGCAGCCTGAAGGGCGAGCCGCGGAACGAGTTCCTGCGCAGCCGCCTCGTGGCGGGCGACTTCCGCCTCACGCTCCAGGTGAAGATGCCGATGCAGAACAAGGGCTTCGAAAACAGCGGCATCCAGTTCCGCTCGAAGGCGCTGCCGGACGGCGAGATGCAGGGCTGCCAGGCGGACATCGGCCCGGGCTGGTGGGGCAAGCTCTACGAGGAGCACGGACGCGGCCTGCTCTGGGACAAGCCGGGCGACGCCTTCGTGAAGACCGGCGAGTGGAACGACTACGAGATCCTGGCCGTCGGCAGCCGGATCCGAACCTTCATCAACGGCCGGCCCTGCGTCGACCTCGACGACCCGAAGGCGGCGCGGAGCGGGATCTTCGCGCTCCAGCTGCACTCCGGCGGGCCCGTCGAAATCCGCTTCCGGGCCCTGACGCTGGAACTGAAATAGGACGCCGCTTCGGATACAGTGCGCGCATGCCGATCCTGACGCTCCTGCTGCTGCTCGCGCCGCAGGCCTCCGAGGAACCCCTCGCGCCCTATGCGGGGCCCTCGGTCCGCGGCGTCGACACCTCCACGCTCGACGGCAAACTCATGGCCGGCTACCAGGGCTGGTTCAACGCCGCCGGGGACGGGGCCGAGCGCGGCTGGACCCATTGGACGAAGGACCGCAACAAACCCTTCGCCCCGGGAAACGCCAAGATCGACCTCTGGCCGGACGTCTCCGAACTCGCGCCCGAGGAACGCTTCGCCACGGGATTCGTCCACGCCGACGGCCGCGCCGCCGAGGTCTTCAGCTCCTGGAAGCCCGCGACCGTGCGGCGGCATTTCCAATGGATGCGCGACTACGGCATCGACGGCGCCTTCGTGCAGCGCTTCGCCGCGGGCCTGCGCGACCCGCGCACCCTGCGCCACAACAACGTCGTGCTCGCCTCCTGCCGCGAGGGGGCCAACCGCGCCGGCCGCGCCTACGCGGTCATGTACGACCTCACCGGGCTGAAGGCCGGGCGCCTGCCCGCGCTCCAGGACGACTGGCGCGCCCTGCGCACCCGCATGAAGATCGGCGACGACCCCGCCTACCTCCGTCATCGCGGCAAACCCCTCGTCGCCGTCTGGGGCGTCGGTTTCGGGGACGGCCGCGAGTACACCCTCGAGGAATGCGCCGCGCTCGTCGAGTTCCTCCGCGCGGACGGCTGCTCGGTCATGCTCGGCGTCCCCACGGGCTGGAGGGAGTCGAAGCGCGACGCCAGCCCCGACCCGGCCGTGCGCGAGCTGCTGCGGAAGGCGGACGTGTTGAGCCCCTGGACCGTGGGCCGCTATGCGACGCCCGCGCAGGCGAAGGCCCACGGCGAGAAGGTCTGGGTCCCGGACCTGGCCTGGTGCCGCGAGGCGAAAGTCGACTACCTGCCCGTCGTCTTTCCCGGCTTCAGCTGGCACAACATGTACGGAAAACCTTTGGACCAGATCCCGCGGCTCAAGGGCGAGCTCTTCTGGGCCCAGCTGCTCGCCGCGAAACGCGCGGGGGCGTCCATGATCTACGTCGCGATGTTCGACGAGGTGGACGAGGCGACGGCGATCTTCAAATGCACGAACGACGTCCCGTCCGGCGAGGGCGTCCGCTTCGTCGGCTATGAAGGGCTGCCGTCCGACTTCTACCTGAAGCTCGCGGGCGCCGGGGCCCGCCTGCTCCGCGGGGAGCTCCCCCCGGCCGACGCCGTCCCGCGCTGACCCGCGCGGACATTTTTTCATCGCGCCCCCACGACCCCGCGTTGGACGTGTATAGTAACTAGGTTACTTAAATTATGCGGCCGCCGGAGCGGAGCGGGCGGGTGGATGCGGCGGGCCGCGGACGGATGTCCAGGAGGGACTTCCCATGTCCGGCTCCTTCCCCCGCCGCCTCCGGCTCTCCCTCCTCCTGCTCCTCCTGCTGCCCTGCGCGGCCCCGGCCGCCCCCGGGGGCGGCCCCGACGAGCGCAGGATTTCGCACCTGCTCAACCGGGCGGCCCACGGCCCCTCCCGCGCCGACGCGCTCCGCGTGAAGGAGATCGGCGTCGACGCCTGGATCGAGGAGCAGCTCCGGCCGGAATCCATCGACGACGCCGCCCTCGAGGCCCTCGCCGCGCCGCTCTTCGAGGACCGCGGCTTCGGCAAACGCATCCGCGGGCTCGCCGAGCTCAAGACGCTCGCGCACCTCCAGGCCGTCCATTCGCGGCGCCAGCTCCAGACCGTCCTGGGGATCTTCTGGGAGAACCATTTCACGACGGACGGCGCCAAGGTCGCGGAATACATCGACGCGCTGCAGAACTCCGACGCCGGCGACGCCTTCCCCGCCGCCGAGGCCAAACGCGAGGCCGCCCATCTCGAACACCAGGAGTTCGAGTACTTCCGCGGACACGCGCTGGGCTCCTTCGAGGACCTGCTGCGCTTCAGCGCCCGCAGCCCGGCCATGCTCATCTATCTCGACAGCGTCCTCAACGTGAAGGGCCGCCCCAACGAGAACTACGCGCGCGAAATCCTCGAACTGCACAGCTTCGGCGTCGATCACGGCTACGTGCAGCAGGACATCGAGCAGCTGGCGCGCTGCTTCACCGGCTGGGGCGTCGCCCGCGTCCCGCTCCGCGAGGCCGGCGACCCCCACGCGCCGACGGGCGTGAAGGTGTCGGACATCGTCCTCGCGGCCC
Organism: uncultured Planctomycetales bacterium; assembly: GCA_964619955.1. Taxonomy (GTDB): domain Bacteria; phylum Planctomycetota; class MHYJ01; order MHYJ01; family JACPRB01; genus JACQFK01. The sequence continues at coordinate 117,731 of CAZUJF010000014.1, read as the reverse complement.
CCGCGGACCTGGTGCCCGCCTCGGCCCGGGACTGGAGCTATTTCAAGGGCACCCAGAACCCCCCGGAGGGCTGGAGCAAACCCGGCTTCAACGATGCGTCCTGGCTCCGGGGGCCGGCCAGCGTGGGCTACGGGGACAACGACGACGCGACGACGCTGGCGGACATGGCCAACGGCTACACCACGCTGTTCCTCCGGAAGACCTTCACGCTCGCCGATCCCGCGGCGCTGCGCCAGCACCTCATCCTGACGGTGGACGTGGACGACGGGTTCGTCGCGTATCTGAACGGCGTCGAGGCGGCCCGCTTCAACGCCCCCGGCAAGCCCGGCCAGCCCCTGTCCTTCGAGGCGGTGGCGCCCATGGGCCACGAGGCGGGCCCGCAGATCCAGTTCAACCTCAACGCCTTCAAGAAGCACCTGGTGGCCGGGGAGAACGTGCTCGCCCTGGTCGCGCTCAACGTGGGCAAGGGCAGTTCCGACCTGACGCTGCGGCCCACGCTCAGCGACCGGCAGGTCCTTCCGGGCAGCCTGGAGACCGGCGACCCCGCGGGCGTCTTCACCTTCCACTACACGCCCGCCCTGCACAACGCCGCCGACCGGAAGACCCTCTTCAAGGGGACGCCGCAGGTCCTGGAGGTGGCGGGCAGGGACGGAACCGCGGGGCTCGAGGAGGGCGAGCTCGCCATCCGGAGGATCCTCGACCACCCCTCGACCCCGCTCTTCATCTGCGTGAAGCTCATCCGGAAGCTGGTCGGCGACGAGATCGATTTCCGGACCCCTTCGGAAGGACCGTACGCGGGGCTGCTGAAGCGCTGCCTCGAGACCTGGAATGCCGGCACCCCGAAGGGGAACCTCCGGGACGTGGTCCGGACCCTGCTGAAGTCCGACGAGTTCTGGTCGGACCGCGCCTTCCAGTCGAAGATCAAGGATCCCTTCGAGTTCATCAGCAGCAGCATCCGGGCCGCCGACGCGCGCGGCCCGGGCAAGGACCTGCCCCGGCTCCTCCAGGGCATGGGCATGGAGTACTTCACGCGGAAGGAGCCCGACGGCTGGCCCGAGATCGGAAGCAAGCTCATCGAGATGGGCAGCTTCCAGCAGCGGCTGGCGTTCACGCACCTCCTCTCCGGGGCCTCGTCCCGAAAATCCGCGGACCTGGCGGCCGACCCGCTCCGGCTGCTCGCGGAGGCCGACCTCGAAAGCCCCGCGACGATCGCGGCCGCGTTCAACCGGACCCTCTTCCTGGGATCCCTGAGCGCCGCGCAGGAGGGCCGCATCGCCCGCTTCCTCGGCAGCGGGGCGGACGGCGCCCCCCTCCCCCTCGTGCGCACGAACCCCGATTTCGAACCCCGGCTGAGACAGACCCTGGCCTTCCTGTTCAGTTTCCCCCAGTGGCAGTACCAGTAGTGGTGAGGAGGATTGCCGTGAACATCGACCGTCGCGACTTCATCCGGAACGGCGCGGCCCTTGCCGCGTTCGGGCTCGGTTTGGGCCCCGGGCTCCTGGACCGGCGCCTCTGGGCGGCCGGCCCCGCCGCGGGCGGCAAGAAGCTCATCTACATCTTCCTCCGGGGCGGCATGGACGGGCTCAACGCCCTGATCCCGCGGGGCGACCCCAACTACAGCCTCAAGTCGCGCCCCACCCTCTTCCTCGCGCCCGGGGAGACGATCCGCCTCGACGGGACGGACCCCCGCGCCAAGGTCGACCGCTCGCTGCAGAGCTTCGTCGAACTCAACCCCGCCTTCGAGCCCTTCATGGAAATCTACCGGGAGGGACGGCTCGCGTTGCTGCACCGGGTGGGCTACAAGAACCACAACCAGTCCCATTTCGACAGCCAGCAGTTCTACGAGAACGGCACGACGGACCAGCCCAACCTGCAGGAGGGCATGCTCTACCGGCAGGCCCTCGAGAAACTCGACCTGCTCAGGAACCATTTCTCGGGCTTCGGCCTCTCGGACCGGCAGCTGGTCGCCCTGAAGGGCCGCTACGCCATCCCCAATTCGTCGGACATCCGGAAATTCCGCTTCGACGGGACGGACGCCCAGAACGTGAAGCTCCTCGGCCGCGTCCCCGAGGGGTCGTCCGCGGGCAGCGGGTTCCTCGGCGAATACGCGGGCGCGCCCGACGATCCGTCCAAGCCCTACCGGCAGGAGATCCACCACCTCGGATGCACCATGGCCGAGGTGATGCAGCGGCTCCGGGCCATCAACCCCGACGCGTACGCCCCGGCCCACGGGGCGGAATACCCCAAGGGCGGCTTCGGAACGGCCGCCCGCCAGGCCGCGCAGCTGCTCAAGGAAACCCCGGTCCGGCTCCTCGGCCTGAACCTCGACGGGTTCGACACCCACGGCAACCAGGGGAAACTGGACGGCTCCTACCCCGGCCTCCTGCGGCAGATCGCCCAGGTCTTCCAGGCGCTCTCGCGGGACCTCCGGGACCAGTGGGACGACCTCCTGCTGGTCACCGTGACCGAGTTCGGCCGGACCTCGGAGGAGAACGGCAGCAAGGGCACCGACCACGGCAACGCCATGATCATGCTGGCCGCCGGCGGCGGCGTGAAGGGCGGCGTCTACAACGCCCCCTCGCCCGAGGCCTGGAACAAGGACGGCGGCGTCTTCTCCTCCAAGAGCGGCCGCTACCTCACCCACTGGACCGATTACCGTGCCGTCTTCGGCGAGATCTTCGCGAAGCACTTCGGGGACGATGCGGCCACGATCAACAAGGTGATCCCCAAGTTCGACGCCCTCGCCGCCGAACGGCCCAACGAATTCGCCCCGCTCGGGTTCATGGCCTGACGCCGGACGATGGCGGAATTCCTGGAGATCGACGTCCGGCTCCACGGCCCCCTCGCCGATCTGGCGGGGGCGTCCCAGGTCCGCGTCTCCACGTCGGGGGGGACGGTGGACGACGTGCTCGCCGCCCTCCAGACGGCCCTTCCCGGATTGCGTCTGGACGGTATGCTAAGGCTGACCGTGAACACCGAGGAGGCGGGACCGGCCAGCGCCGTTTCCGCCGGAGACGTCGTCTCCCTGATCCCCGGCGTCTGAACCGGCCGGAGCCTCATGGAACTGCCCCCTGCATCCCGGCGGAGGCCGGGAGGACGCGCGCTTGCCCTGGCCGCGCTGCTCGCCTTGGGAGTCGTCTCGGGCGTGCTCTTCTTCCCGCGGAGCCCGTCCGCCCCCCCGCCGGCCGCCTTCGTGGGCCGCGCCGCCTGCGCCGGCTGCCACGCGCGGGAGTCGGCGCTGTGGGAGACGTCGGACCACGCCCGGGCGATGAACCCCGTCGGGGAGGGCTCCGTCCTGGGCCGCTTCGACGGATCGACCCTGAAGGCCCACGGCGTGACCTCGACGTTCTTCACGCGGGACGGCCGGCCCTGGATCCGCACGGACGGGCCCGACGGCACGCCGCAGGACTACCCCGTGACCCACAGCTTCGGCGCGGACCCGCTCCAGCAGTACCTGGTCGAATTCCCCCGGGGCCGGATCCAGGTGCCCGGGCTCTGCTGGGACAGCCGTCCCGCCGCCGCGGGGGGCGGACGCTGGTTCCCCCTCTATGCCGAACCCATTCCCCCGGGGGACGAGCTGCACTGGACGGGACCGATGCAGAACTGGAACTTCATGTGCGCCGAGTGTCACGTGACGGGCTTCCGGAAGAACTACGACGCCCGCGAGGACCGCTTCAAGACGTTCTGGTCGGAGCTCAACGTCTCCTGCGAGGCCTGCCACGGCCCCGGGTCGCGGCACGTCGCGTGGGCGGGCCGGAAGCCGGCGGAACGCGAGGAGGACGAGACGCGCGGGCTCGACGTCCTCCTAAAGGAAGGGCTGGAGTCCCGCTGGATCTTCGATCCGGGGCAGGCCATCGCGCGTCCGCAGTCGCGCCGCCCCCAGCGGGCCGAGGTGGAGACCTGCGCCCGCTGTCACGCGCGCCGCGCCACGCTCAGTCCCGAGTACCGGCACGGCCGGCCGCTCGCGGACACGCATCGCCTCAGCCTGCTCGACGAGGGGCTCTACCATGCGGACGGCCAGATCCTGGACGAGGTCTACGAGTACGGCTCCTTCCTGCAGAGCAAGATGCACCGCGCGTCGGTGACCTGCTCGAACTGCCATGAGCCCCACGCGGCGCGGCTGCGCTTCCAGGGAAACGCCCTCTGCGCGCAATGCCACCAGCCCGCGCGCTACGACGTCGAGAGCCACCACCATCACCGTCCGGAGGGCCCCGGGGCGCGTTGCGTGGACTGCCACATGCCCTCCCGGGTCTACATGGGCGTGGACGCCCGCCGGGACCACGGCTTCCGCGTGCCGCGTCCCGACCTGACGGCGAGCCTGGGCACGCCGAACGCCTGCGCCGCCTGCCATGCGGAGCGGACGGCCGACTGGGCGGCGGCGGCGGTGGCTTCGTGGACCGGAGGACGACGTCCGCCCGCGCACTTCGGCGAGATCCTCCAGGCGGGACGCGCCGCCGCTCCGGGCGCCGACCTCAAGCTGGCCGAGCTGGCGGGGAATCCCGAGGCCGCCCCCATCGTGAGGGGGACGGCGCTCTCGCTGCTGGCGGGGATTCCGGGGCCCCGGCAGATCCTGGCCGCGCGGCGCGGGCTCCGGGACGAGGAGATCCTGGTGCGCCAGGGGGCCCTGAGCGCGCTTGCGACGGCGGACCCCCGCACCCGGGTCGAGCTGCTCGTCCCGCTGCTCCGGGATCCCGTCGGGACCCTGCGGCTGCAGGCGGCGGAGGGGCTGATCGACACGCCCGCGGAGCTGATCCCGTCCGCGGAGCGTCCCGTCCTGGAAGGCGTCCTGAAGGAATGGATCGCGGTGCAGGAGCATCATGCGGACCGTCCGGAGGGGCAGCTGAACCTGGGCAATCTGGCGCTGCGCCGGGGCCGGCTTCCGGAGGCCGAGGCCGCCTTCCGTCGCGCGCGGGATCTGCTGCCCGCGCTGGCGCCTTCGCACGTGAACCTGGCGGAGGCGCTGTCGCTGCAGGAGCGTCTGCCGGAGGCGGAGGCGGTCCTCCGGGAGGGGCTGAAGCGGGTGACGAACGAGGCGCCGCTGCGGCATTCGCTCGGGCTGCTGCTGGTCCGGCAGGGCCGGCGGGCCGAGGCCCTCCCCGAACTGGAGCGGGCGGCGCGTCTGGCGCCGCGGATGGCGCGCTACGCGTACGTCCACGCCGTGGGCGTGGAATCGTTGGGCGACCGGGCCGCGGCGATCCGGCTGCTGGAGGAGGCCCTGGAGTACGCCCCCCACGACCGGGACATGCTGGCGGCGCTGGCCCAGTGGTCGGCGGCGTCGGGGGACCGGGTGCGGGCGCTGCGCTGGGCGCGGCGTCTGCGCGAGGCGGCGCCGGAGGATCCCGCGACGGCGACCCTCCTGGAATCGCTCGAGAAATGAGCGACCGTCGGATCGCCCCGCTACGCCAGGTCGTGCAGGGCGCGCTCCAGCTCGCTCCGGTGGATGATCCGCAGGACGACGACGAAGGTCCCGGCGATCCGGAAGACGGCGCGATAATCGCCCACGCGGAAGCGGTACGTGGGGACCGAGAATCCCTGGAGCCGTTTGACGGTGTCTCCCCGGGGCCGGGGATTCTCCTGCGTCTCGGCCAGCCTTCGCACGATGCGGGCGGCGACGTCGGGGGAGAGGTCCTCGAGATCCTCCCTGGATCGCTCGTCGAACCTAAGCTCGAAGCGGGCCACGGCGTTTCCTGCTCCTCTTCTGGAGATCCCGGAGGATCTCGTCCGCCGAGAAGCCGCCGTGCTTCTGGTAGTGGCGCCAGGCCTCCTCGATGGACTTGCGGAGGCCGGGGTGGCGGCTGTAGATGAAATCCTCGAGGTCGCCCTCGTCGATGCCGTGGAGGACGGCGACGGGCCTGCCGTGGGAGGTGATGAGGACGTCCGTGCCGCCGGCGGCGGTGCGGAGCATCTCCGAGGTCCGGTTCTTCAGGACCCTCACGGTCGCGAACTTCATGGCTTCCCTCCGTAGCTATACATGTGGCTACATTCTAGGCTCTCCGGCCGCCACGTCAAGAGGCGGCCAGATGGGAAAGAGATCCCGGCCTCGTCCGGAGGTCCTATACTTTCTCCATCGGGATCTGCATGCGGACCCCTCCAGAAGCCCCGCTACGCGCCTCACGCCACGCTCCGGCGCCCACGGCGGCGTTGGCGAGGATGAGGGCGAGAAACCCCGCGAACATGCTCAAGGCCGTCCCGTCTACCAGTCCTTCGGCAGCAGGGTGGACCGCCGGTAGACTTCGTGGATGTCCAGCGGCGCGCCTTTGCGGAGCCGGATCGTCGCTTTCTCCTGCTCCCACCACGCCTTGAACCGTTCCAAGTGCCGCCGCCGGCTCTCCTCCGGGCGGTTCGACCTCAGGTTGATCCCTTCTCCCACCTCGAACCAGATCGCGATGTTGGCAAACTCCTGGTTGTAATCCTGAAGGTATTGCTCCGGGGGGTTAAGAGGAGGCTCCGCCTTAACGGAACGTTCCATCCCCTGCAGACTGATTTCCGCCTCCCGCTTCGCCCAAGCCAACATGTCGATCTTGAAATCTTTCCCCCAGACGCTGGGGTAACGACCAACGAACGCCTGGATCACTTCCGAGGGGATCTCCGTCGGACTCTCGATGATGAAATACCGGTTCCCCGGCAACTCCCATTGGAAGACGACCCCGAATTCTCCCGTCCTGAAGACTTTGCAGCCTTCAATTTCCTCCAGGCTTCCCCGCTTCAACAGCGACCTCCCGACGAAGGAATGGCGGAGATCCTCTTCCGGGAAGAACACGGTAACCCCGACTTCCCGCCGATTGGGGCCCTCGAAGATCCCGGTCAGCCGGGTCCCCTTGTAGGCCCGATGGGCCACAAAGAAACCTGCTCTTGGGACGAGAAGCTTGAATTGCCAACCAGCGACCTCCACCTGAAACCAGCGCGCCGCCATGCCCTCCGCCCTTACCTTATCCCGGGCTAGCGCAAGGAGGTTTCTCTCATTGTCATAATCCACGCACCAAAAAACCCCATTGTCCGTCTTTGTCTGATAAACAGGGCCCTTCACTTGTCTTGTCTTTGAATAGTCCTCCGCCTCTTTCTTCGTATCGAAGTCTCTTCCGGAGGGAACCAGGAGGATCCCATCCACAAGTCTTTCCCCTTGCTCCAGCCGTCTCCGCCAGATCTCCTTGATCAGATCGACCCGCATCTCGCTGTAGACACCCCACCCCGAGGCCGTCCGCGTCACTTCCCCGCCGGCCTTCCCGGCATAGGCTCGCGCTTCTGCCTCAGCCTCAAACTCCACCTCTTTCCGCCCGATATAGAGCGCCCCCTCCAGCCGCTCCCAAGGTTTCAGGTCGGGACCTTTCCCTTCCGCTTGAAGGACCAGGGCGAGCATCAACACGGCCATTCCTGTACACTGAAATGACGCGCCGGAGTTGTCAAGGAACTTGAACCTGGGAATCCAGAGAGAAGAACTTGCGCCGCCAGGTCCGGCTGCCACCGGTGTATGCTCCGCTCCCCGGGCGCAGAGCGCGCCTGCGCGAGGCGGCGCCAAAGGATCCCGCATCGGCGGCCCTCCTGGAGTCGCTGGAGAAATGAGCGGCGACGGATGGGGGACGGACGTCAGCGGGAGCGCCGGAGAACGACGTTCACGGGGGTCTGCAGCGGCGCAGGCCGGACGTCGACCTCGACGTCTTCGGCGATGAAGCGCTCGTGCCAGACGCGGAGGGTCACGCGTCCGGCGGGGAGTCCGTCGATCACAAAACCGCCGTCTTTTCCGGTGACGGCGAAGAAGGGGTGCTCGACGACCCCGATCCAGGCGTTCATCCAAGGATGGATGTCGCACTTCACCCGGACCATGGTCTCGGGCTTCTCGAAGCGGCGGACCTCCTCCGTGCCCCGGTCGGGGAGACCGAAGTTGAACCCCTTGTTGCTGAACGGCAGCGCGTGGACGTTGTGGAGCAGCGGATCGCTGTTCCGAATCCGGAGCTCTTGTCCCACGCGGACACCGAGCACGTGCGGCACATAGCGACAGCCTGTCTGGTCGAGGAGGACGGGCTGCTGGGGCACGGGATACTCGCCGGCCGGGACGCCGGAGCTGACCCAGACGAAGGCCCAGCGCAGCCCGCCCTCAGCGTCCGTCGCCTGGTCTTCGGGAGTGAAGGGTTCCGCGTGCAGCGCTTCGCATCGAGGATCCGAGAACGGGTGTTTCTTCGGCGTTGCGGTGCTGCGCTGGGCGACCCGGACCCCGCCTCGAATCCTCGAAAACGCAAAGCCGCCCTCACCTGTCGAGGGCGAGGCTTCCGATCCCGGGAGTTCCGAGGATGGGGGGGTGGCTTTCGCGGCGGCTCGTGGAGGGGGGGTCGTGGAGACGGCCTTCTGCGTCAGGCCGGCGGCACTGCCGGATTCCCCGAGGGGCGTGTTCCCAAGGACAGTCAAGGTCCTGGTTTCCGCTGGCGGCGCATCCGAAGCATCCCGGGACGGCTCCAGCGGATCTTGCGAGGCATGCTTCGCGACGCGGGTCGGGCCGCCGGCACGTTCCGGGGCCGCACGGCCGCACCCTCGTCCGGCGAGGTAGCCCGCGCAGAAGATCACGGCCCCCGCGATGGCGGCCCTCCCATACCCGGCTGCCTGCATGGCCTTTGAATGCCCGAAGCGCCCCCGGGGTTGGCCGAAAACGTAAGCCTGGCCCGCTCAGAGGCGGGTTGAACCGGGCCCCTCATCCCAAGATCCGTCGGTCTTCACGTCTTGGAATCCAGAGACAAGAACTTGCGCCGCCAGGTCCGGCCCGCACGCGGCACCCCTCACTCCGAACGCAAGCCGACGAAAGCGGGCGTCTGGCGCTCTTCCCCGCTCTGGAAGAGGAGCCGCGCGGGGATGCCGGCGGCCTCCGCGAGCGCCAGGCCCTCCGGACCCAGGACCAGCAGCGCCGTCGCCCAGGCGTCCGCCGTCGCCGCCGAGGCGTGGACCGCCGTCGCGGAGATCACCCCCGAGGCGGCGGGCCGGCCCGTCCGGGGATCGAGGATGTGCGAGACGGACCCGGAGGGCGCACTCCGATAGTTTCGATACGTCCCCGAGGTCGCGACGCCCAGCGACAGCGGCCCCAGCCGCGCCGGGCGGCCGCCCGACGGCGATTCCAACGCCACCCGCCGCGCACGGCCCCGGACCCGCAGTTCCCCGCCGATCTCCACGAGCGTGTCGGCATGCCCCGCCCCCTCGAGCAGCGCCCCCACGGCATCCGCCGCAAACCCCTCCACGATCCCCGAAAGGTCGAGCTCCAGGTCCGGATGCGTCTTGCGCAGGGCGGGCGGATCGCCGCGCCGTTCCAGACGCCCCTCCCCCAGGACCCGCCGCAGCCTCCCCAGTTCCTCCTCCGAGGGAAGTCGCCGCGCCCGGAACGGACCGAAACCCCACGCCCGGACCAGGGGGAAGACGGCGGGATCGAACGCTCCCTTCGTGGCCTCCCGGATCTGGAGCGCCGCCTCCACCACCTCCAGGAACTCCGCGGAAACAGGCACCCAGCCCACATCCCGCCGCGCGTTGAAGCGCATGAGTTCGGAATCCGGACGCCAGGTGCTGAACCGCGCGTCGATCCCGTCGAGCCGCCCCTGGATCGCCGCGAAGAGCCCCGGCTCCGGCGGACGGTCCAGGCGCACGGTCCAGGTCGATCCCATGGAACGGCCCGACAGCACGCCGGAGGGCGGCGGCCCCCAGGCGCCTCGAAAGGCGAGTCCGAGCAGCAGCAGCGCCCAGAGCGCCGGACGTCGACGGCTCATCCGCCTCCCCCCAGGAAGTGGACCCCCGCCGCGGCGGCGAGCAGGACGAGCACCAGCCCCTCGCGCCCTCCGAAGCGCTCCGCCCCGCCGCGGAAACGCACGAAGCCCAGCAGATAACCCGTGGGACAGCCGTAGCGGCAGTACGCGCGCGGAACGAAAGCGGAGGCGAGCAGCCCCGCCGCCGCCCAGGCCAGCGACGCCGCCCCCGCCGTCCGGATCATGAACGCATCGAAGGGCTCCAGATCCGCCAGCTCGACGGGAACCCCGAAGAAGACGGCCAGGAGTCCGAAGAGCAGCAGCAGCGGCGGCAGCCGGCGGAGTCCGCGCCTCCAGGGATCGGGCAGCGCGTGGCGGCGTCCGGACGCGAGCCCGGCGAGTTCCTGGAGCCCCCCGAAGGGGCAGACCTGCGCGCAATACACGTTGCGGCCGCTGAGGGCGGGCAGCAGGAAGGACGCCAGCGCCAGCAGCCCCAGCCCGGGCGCCGCCGTCCAGGGAATCCCGGACGAGACCCATCCCAGGAGCAGCTGCTGCGTGAGCAGGTCCCCCGTCATCAAGCCCAGGTACAGGATCACCGCGGCGAGATATCCGCGGCGGATCCAGGTCCGGCCCTGGAAGCGGCGGAACGAGAGGAGTGCTCCGGCCGCGAAGACCGCGAGCAGGACCGCATCGCGGATCCGGAAGCGGAAGGGAGGAGCCGCGGGCGGCGCCGTCCCCTCCTCCCTCAGACGCCGGGCGATGCCCTCGGCGATGGCCAGGCTCGTCTGCGTGGCCCCCGAAACGCCGTCGACGTCCGTGTCCGCGGCCGCGATCTCCCCCCAGGTCCGACCCTTCCATCCGGCCAGGAAGGAGGGATGGCTCCGGATGTCGTCCACGTGCTCGCGGGTCTCGGCGCTGTCGCGGATGCGGACGTCCCGCACGACGAAGGCCTCGTCGAAAACCACCAGCAGATCCGTGGGGCCCCGGTAGCCCGGGACCCGGTCGGAGACGGGCGACGTGCGCACGGCATGTCCGATCCGGCGTCCGCCGGCGTCCCGGACGACGACCCCTCCCCGCGGCCCGCGCTCAGGCTCGAGGCGCGCCGCCGACGGCAGGGAGGCCCGGACCTCCTCCAGGACCAGGGGGCGCTCCGCCCGCATCCGCAGCCGCTGATGCCGGGCGTGGAGCAGGCCGACGAGCGCCGCGACCATCCCCAGCCTCAGGAGGGTCCAGAGCGCCGGCTTCAGGGACGACACGGCTACTTCTCGTGGGCCACGTCGCGTCGGGTGGCGCCGGGCAGCCGCAGGAGCTCCTTGAGTTTCTCCAGGTGCGCCGAGTAGACGTCGCGGGGGTCGCAGCCCTGGCGCAGGCAGAGCGCGGCCGCCCGGCCGACGACCTCCCCCATCATGCCGCCCGTCCGCTGGACGCGCACGGTCCCGAGGGCCTCGTGGGTGACGCTGACGCAGCGCCCCGCCATGAAGAGGTTGGGGACGTTCCGGGAGTAGAAGCAGCGATAGGGCACGGGATAGCCCTGTTTGCGGTCGACCTTGCGGTCGAAGGCCGCCCGGGAGATGAAGGGGTCCTCCGGGAATTTCTTGGCGAACTCCTGCTTCGGATAGTGCAGGTCGATGTCCCAGGTGGTCGGCACGCAGCCGTCCAGGAATTCCTTCTTCCCGACGATGTCCTCGCGCGTGAGGATCACGTCCCCGAGCAGCTGCCGGGATTCGCGGGTGCCCCCGACGCTGGCGACCCACTCGAGCGCGGCGCCGGCGTGTTTGTCCCGTCCGTCGCCGTTCTTCATCGCGCTGAAGGCGCCGAAGACCGCGCGCAGGTTCCAGTCCCGGGTGTATTCGAGATCCCGGAGCGGATGCCGGTCGAAGCCGCTCTCCCAGAACCACTCCCCCTTCCCGCGGTTCGGATAGGGGAAATCCTTCATCGCGAGCGGGAGCGCCCAGGGGGTTTCCGGGAAGGTCTGGGGCGTTCCCGTGTCGGTCCAGCGCCACATGTTGCTCATGCCCATGTGGCCGGTCTCCTGCATCGTGGCATCCGCGCCGGCGAGGGCGCCCAGGCTGCCGTGCCCGGTGGCGTCCACGAAGAGGCGTCCGCGGAAGAGGACCTCGCGGCCCGAGCGGATGTCCAGGGCGGTGACGGACTGCAGGCGGCCCTCCCGGACCCCGGCGGCGAACGCGTAGTGGTTCAGGTGCAGGGCGATGCCGGGCTCGGCCCGGACCAGGGCCTCCTTGCGCGCATCGCCGAACTCGGCGGCGGGGCCGGGGGAGGCCGTGGCGCGGTCCATGAACTCCTCGACGATGTCCCCGAGCTGCGGAAAGAGCCCGGTGCGGGTGCCGCCCATGGACCAGACGCGGACCTCGGAGCTGCCGTTGCCGCCGAGCACGGGGCGGTCCTGGATGAGGGCGACGCGGCAGCCCAGGCGGGCGGCGGCGAGGGAGGCGGCGATGCCGCCGAAGCCGCCCCCGACGACGACGAGATCGAAGTCGCCCGCGTCGAGGGGCGCGTCGGGATGGCCGGAGCTGCGGCGGCGCCAGGCGGCGAGCGCGGCGCCTTCGGACGGCGGCACGAAGTCCGGATCCTTCGAGAGGACGACGGCGTCGCAGCGTCCGTCGAAGCCGGTCTTGTCCCGGAGCGCGAGGGTGACGGCCGCGCGCGGGATGTCGACGCGGCCCCCGTCCTGCCAGTGCCAGTCCGCGCCCCGGTCGCCGAAGTCCGCCGCGAGGGGGGTCCCGTCCACGAGGAGCTGGAAGCGGCCGGGGGCGCCGGGGGCCTTCCAGGCCGCGACCCAGTCCTTGGTGCGGACCCAGACGCGGTAGGTCCCGGGCCCGGGCAGGTCCACGGTCGTGACGGCGTCCTTCACGGGGCGCCCCAGGCCGTGGGCGAGGAGGTAGGGGGATCCGACGACGGGGATGAACTGGGAATCCACGGTCCAGCCGCCGGGATCCTTGAAGCCCTCGGCCTCGACGAGCACGGTCTGGGCGGCGGGCGCCAGGGCCGACAGCAGGGTCGCGATCGCGGCTGCGTTCATCGGAGGTCTCCTCCCGCCTTCATAAGCCCCGGGGACCCGCCCTTATACAGGAAAGCCTCCCGAGGTTCCGCCGATTTTCACAACTTTCAAATACATAACGTGGTTATATATGCGGATATGGAGAACGAGGACCTGAACGAGGGAGCGCGGACATGAACATTCTAAAATGGATCGACCAGCGCAAGCACTGGTGGAAGATCTTCCTGATCATCTTCACCGTCAGCGTCGCGGTCGTCGGCTACATCGGCGTGAAGACGTACCAGTACGCGCCCCCGGTCTGCGACTTCGTGGACGACGCGGGCAAGCCGGTCTTCGCGGCCGAGGACGTCGCGCTGGGCCAGCAGGTCTTCTTCCGCTACGGTCTGATGGAATACGGCAGCTTCCTCGGCGACGGCGGCATGCGGGGCCCCGACTTCACGGCGGAGGCCCTCAACCGGACCGCGGTGTGGATGAACGAGTTCCACGACGCGGCCTGGAAGGAGAAGCTGCCCCAGGAGGACCAGCGTAAGAGCATGGTCCAGTCGCTCGTCCAGAAGGAGCTCAAGCAGAACCGCTACGACCCCGAGTACTACAAGAAGCTCGGGTCCACCAAGGAGGCGAAGTACGCCCCGGGCGCGATCCAGATCTCGGCGGCCCAGGCGCACGCCTACCGGCGCTTCATCACGTACACCGCCCAGAAATTCGGCGACGGCGGCGAGCTCGTCGGGATCGAGCGCTTCAAGCAGCCCAACTACATCACGCAGCCGGAGGAGATCCGGCAGCTGGCCTCCTTCTTCTTCTGGGGCGGCTGGCTCTGCGCGGCGGCGCGCCCCGGGGAGACCTACAGCTACACCCACAACTGGCCCTTCGACCCCCTGGCCGGCAACCTCCCGCACGGCGGGCTCGTCCTCTGGAGCATCATCGGAACGCTGATCGTCATCCTCACGATCGGCGTGATCTTCTACTACTACGGGAAGCTCGACAAGGAGGCCGTCCTCGAGCAGCAGAAGGCCAAGCTGGCGCCCTTCGCCACGTCGGATTCGGTGGACCGCTTCAAGCCCACCCCGACGCAGCGGGCAACCTACCCCTTCTTCGCCGTGGCGGCGATCCTCTTCTGCATCCAGGTCCTGGCGGGCATGCTGACGCTCGGCGACTACGTCGGGCTCAACATCACGAGCATCATCCCCGTCACGGTCTCGCGCGCCTGGCACTCGCAGATCTCGGTGCTCTGGATCGCGGTGTGCTGGTTCGCCTCGACGATCTGGGTGCTGCCGCTGATCTGCCGTCCCGAGCCCAAGGGCCAGCTGGCCTGGGTGAACGCGCTCTTCTGGATGCTGCTGGTGGTGGGCGTGGGCGGCGCCGCGGGCATCCCGATCGGCGTCAAGGGCGTCATGAGCGAGGCCAACACGCGCTGGTTCGGCATCCAGGGCTGGGAGTTCATGCAGATCGGGCGCATCTACCAGTACATCCTCTTCGCCTCCTTCATCGTCTGGTTCGTGATCGTCGTCCGCGGGCTGCTGCCGGCGCTCCGGCAGAAGCAGAGCTGGTCGCTGCCGAACTGGATGGTCTACGGCATCGCCGGCATCACGTTGATGTTCACCGCCTCCTTCGTGGCGGCCCCGGACACGAACTTCGTGGTGGCGGACTTCTGGCGCTGGTGCACCATCCACATGTGGGTGGAGGCCTTCTTCGAGCTCTTCACGACCATCGTCGTGGCGTACTTCCTCTACCTGATGGGCTTCGTGAGCCACCAGACGGCGGCGCGCGTCGTCTATCTGGGGGCGGTGCTCTTCCTGGGCTCCGGCATGATCGGCATCAGCCACAACTTCTACTGGAACGCGAAGTCGATCGAGACGATCGCCCTCGGCGGGGTGCTCTCGAGCCTGCAGGTCGCCCCGCTGGTCCTGCTGACGGTGGACGCCTGGCGCTTCCGCCACCTGCCCGGGCACACGATCGCCGAGCTCCAGAAGCGGGAGGGTTCCCGGTCCACGTTCGGCCTGAGCGAGGCCTTCCTCTTCCTGGTCGGCGTGAACTTCTGGAACTTCTTCGGCGCGGGCGTCTTCGGCTTCATGATCAACCTGCCGATCGTGAACTACTACCAGCACGGCACCTACCTCACGGTGAACCACGGCCACGCCGCCCTGATGGGCGTGTACGGAAACCTGGCCATCGCCGCGATGCTCTTCTGCGGACGCTGGAACGTCGCGCCGGAGCGCTGGAACGGAAGCCTGCTGCGCACCAGCTTCTGGTCGCTCAACATCGGCCTGATGCTCATGGTGCTGCTGGATCTCTTCCCGGTCGGCGTGCACCAGCTCATGGTGGCGATGAACGACGCCTACGGATACGCCTACGCGCGCTCCCAGGCCTATCTCGGCAGCTCGGTCTTCCAGACCCTCACCTGGATGCGCGGCATCGGCATCGTGGTCTTCGTGCTGGGCGGCGTGTTCCCGCTGACCTGGTTCATGGTGACCCGCTGGTTCCACCTGCGCCCCAGCCAGACTTCCCAGGAGCAGTTCGTCGTGCCCCAGTCGGTCCTGGCCATGGCCGAGGATCCGAGCGCGGCGAAGCCCCAGATCGCGGAGCAGCCGGCCCAAGGATGACGAAGGAGGCGCCGTGGTTTTCTGGGATTGGATCCGCGGTGTGGCGGCCTCCGGCGTGGAGCCGGAGGCCGCCGCGGGACCCCGGAAGTGGCTGCCGGTCATCAACCGGGACTACTGCAACGGCTGCAACCTTTGCGTCAAGTCCTGCGAACACGGCTGCCTGAAACTGGTCTGGGACTTCTCCACGGTCCTCCACCCCGAGCTGTGCGACGGCGAGGGGAACTGCATGGAGGTCTGTCCGGACAAGCTCATCACGATGCAGTGGGTTCCCTTCAACGGGGCCTCGGTCCGGGGGCGCAGCCAGGAGGCCGGATGATCTTCAGGGCCCCGGCCTCGGCGCCGCACCGCCTGCTCCTGCGGGAGGCCTTGGACGTGCTCGTCCGGGCGGGCGAGACGCCGCTGGCGGCGCGCATCAACGGGGCCGGGATCGCCGACGCCGCCGGCCGCGCCCTGCATTCCAAACAACCCTCCACCTGGGCCGCCCTGCAGAAGAACCCCCGGATCTTCACCCGGGAACTGGATGCCTGCCTGGGCGAGGCCCTCGAAGGGCCGTGTCCGGGCGAGGAGCCCCCCGCGTCCTGGACGGGAAGCCCGCCCTACTCGCCCGAGGTGAGCGCCGCCCTGGGACCCTGGCTGGAGCAGCGGTGCGTCCTGTTGCGCTCCGTCGATTCGAATGCTCTTAAGATCCTGG
Source organism: uncultured Planctomycetales bacterium (assembly GCA_964619955.1). Lineage (GTDB taxonomy): Bacteria > Planctomycetota > MHYJ01 > MHYJ01 > JACPRB01 > JACQFK01. The sequence goes on along the minus strand of CAZUJF010000014.1, from coordinate 101,708 downwards.
ACCTCCGGCTCCAGGGCTCCGACGATTCCGAAATTTCCGAGACGCTCGGCCTGGGACCCCGGCTGGTGCGCAGCATCCTCCGGGACCTCTCGGCCGCGTTCCAAAAGGACCGTCCATGATCCTCCCCTTGATCGCACGGCAGGCGGAGCGGGGCGGCCGCGACGTGGAGCGCTACGGCGCCTGGGCGACGGCCCTCCGGAACCTCCGCAAGGACTGGAACGAGGGCATCCGGGTCCCGCCCACCTCCCTCGCGACGTATCTCCAGGCCGTGCCGGACGATCAGCGCGCGCAGGCGATGGAGGACCTCATCGGCGAACATCTCCGCCTCTCCTGGGGGGCGCCTCCCGGCCCGCTCCTGAAAGATTACGGCCCGCAGTTCTCCGACGGATCCGCGCCCGCGGAGCTCCTCGAGGAGGAGTTCCTCGCGCGCTCCCTGCGCCCCTGGGGGGGGCTGCCTCCGCTGGAGGAATACCTGAACCGCTTCCGGAACCGGGCCGACGTGATCGAGCGCTTCGATCGCCGCCGCTTCGCGGGCGACCGTTTCATCCGCCTGCGCCGGCTCGGCAAGGGGGCCTCCGGGGAGGTCTGGGAGGTCTACGATCACGAGAGCCGGCGGAACGTCGCCTTGAAATTCGCCCGGCCCGGCCGCGAGCAGGATCCGGAGATCCGCCTGGGATTCGAGCGCGAGGGCCGCTTCACGGCGCAGCTGGACCATCCGGGCATCGTCCGGATCCACGAGATCGCGCCGCCGGACGCCCCCGTGCCCTACCTCGTCTTCCGCCTGGTCCGCACGCCCTCGCTCGCCGACCTGATCCGCGACTTCCATGCCGCCGGGGCCCGGAGCTCCCGGCAGCAGGGCTGGCATTCCTACCTTCGATTCCTGCCCCGCGTCTGCGACGCCGTGGCGCATGCCCACGCCCGGGGACTGCTCCACCGGGATCTGAAACCCGGAAACGTGCTCGTCGGCATGGACGAGACGGTCCTGATCGACTGGGCGCTCGCCGGCCCCCCGGGCCTCCTGGAGGCGTCGGGCACCCCCGAGTACATGCCCCCCGAGCGGCTCGACGCCCCCGGGGACGTGCGCGAGGACGTCTACGGCCTCGGCGCCATCCTCTACGAGTGCCTGACGGGAAAGCCCCCCTGTCCCTGGGAGGGTCCCCGCCCCGCCGACTGGTCCCTGAGGATCCGCCGCGACGCCTTCCCCGCCCCGCGCCGGCTCAATTCCGCGGTGCCCCGGCCGCTCGAGCAGGTCTGCCTCCGGGCGCTGAGCCGGGATCCCTCCGCGCGGCCCGCCGGGGTCGGCGAGTTCCTGAGAGAGCTCTACGAGGCCCTGGAGACCGCCTGCCAGGCCTCCTGGGGACGCAAGCTCTGGAACTGGGTGTCGCGGCCCACCGCCTGACGCGCGCCGGACTCAGCGGTTCGACTAAGCTTCAATCCGCAGGTTGCCCGCATCGGCGGGCACCTACGGATTGAAAGTTGACTCACCCCTCAGCCGCCCAGCTGATGCATCGTCTTCTCCGGACGATGGAACGCGGGCGAGCCGATGCCGTGCCCGAATCCCTTGCGCGCCATGGCCCCCCGGATGAGAAGGGCGAGTTCCTCCGGGGATGCGCCGGACCGGAGCGGCGACCTCAGGTCCGTCTCCGCTCCCGAGAACAGACAGGGGCGGAGCTTCCCGTCCGGCGTGATGCGCATCCGGTCGCAGCGGTCGCAGAAGGGCTCCGTGACGCTCGCGATCACCCCCACGGTTCCCCGTCCGTCCCGGAAACGCCGGAGGCGGGCGGGAGCCGAACCCTGCGGCTCCGAGGGTTCGAGGGGCCAGCGCTCGGCGATGCGCGCCAGGATTTCCGCGGCGGGGACCACCTGGGACCGGGACCAGCCCCCGTCCCCGTCGAGCGGCATGAACTCGATGAAGCGGATCTCCCAGGGAAGCGAGCGGGCCAGGCCCGCGAACTCGACCACTTCATCGTCGTTGACGCCCCGCATGACGACCATGTTGATCTTCACGCGCTCGAAACCCGCCCGGGCGGCGGCCTCCAGCCCCTCGAAGACCCGGCCGAGGCCGTCCCTCCGGGAGATGTGGACGAAGCGCTCCTGGCGGAGGGTGTCCAGGCTGACATTGAGGCGGTGCAGGCCGGCGTCCCGGAGCGGACGGGCGAACTCCTTCAGCAGGATCCCGTTGGTCGTCAGCGAGAGGTCCCGGAGGCCCGGCACGGCGGCGACCCGGCGCACCAGGACGGGCAGGTCCCGGCGGGCCGTGGGCTCGCCCCCGGTGATGCGCACCGCTTCCACCCCCAGCGAGCAGGCGACCCGCACCAGGCGTTCGATTTCGTCGAAGGTCAGGAGTTCCGGACGCGGCAGCCACTGCGGCCGGGCGGGCATGCAATAGAGGCAGCGAAGGTTGCAGCGGTCGGTGATGGAGATCCTCAGCTTCGTGGCGATCCGGCCGAAGTCGTCCGAAAGCAGGCGCGGGGACCCCGCCGCGGCCACCAGCGTGCCGGCCATGGAACCCTCGCTCAACAAAGCTGTCGAAGCACGTCCACGAAGCTCTCCGGATCCCCGACGCAAGTCCCGTGCCCGCCCCCCGCCCGAAGCCCCCTCCGGGCCCGGTCCGGCAGGCGGGGGACGCCGTGCCGGCCCGCCCGGACCCCTATTTTTCCACGCCCCCAGGGAAATTTCACGAGCGCTCAGTCCGTGTCCCGGGGGGTCTCGGCGAGGCAGGGAACCGGCACCGGCTTCCCGTTGAACAATTCCACCACCTTGAGATCGGCAAGAATGTCGTGGAAAAGCCGGTTGAAGATGGTCCGGATCCGGCTCCCGAGGGAGCGGCCGGACGCCTCGGGAGGGGAGGCTTCCAGGGAGAGCAGGATGTCCCGCACGCTCGTGTGCAGCGGGTCATAGGAGACCCGGCAGCGGCCGCCGTCCCCCCGCTCGAGGATGCCCCCCTGGACCAGGCGGTCCAGCGCCTCGCGGGTCTCCTCCAGCCCCAGACAACCCTGCTCGGAAATCTCCCCGAGATTCGCGCCGCGGCCCTTCCAGGTCAGGTAGTGCACGCAGTAGAGGCCGACCACCGAAAGGCGGGGCAGCAGGTTCATGAGGGGAGTTTCCAAGCAATCCCCTTGCCAGCCCCTCCCCCGGGCCGGAGGCGCAGGCGCCCCCCCCCCGCCCGCCGCGCGGGCACGCCTATTGCGTACCCCGGTTAACCGATATGAAACGTCTGCTCGTGCTGGGAGGGGGGGTGGGCGGACTGGCCGTGGCCAATCAAGTGGCGCGCCGCGCGCCGGACATCGAGGTCCGCCTGGCGGACAGCCACGGGGACCATCTGTACCAGCCCGATCTCCCCCGCGTGCCGTTCCGGGGCGACCGCATCCGACCGGCCGCCCGCCTCGACTCGCTGGTCCGGCGGGGGGTTCAGCTGACGGTCGACCGGGCCGCGGGCGTGGACGCCGGCCGCCGGATCGTGCACTTCGAATCGGGGCTCCGCCTTTCGTACGATGTCCTGGTCCTGGCCACGGGCTCCCGGATGGACCACTCGACCGTGCCCGGATCCCGGGAGGCCTCCCACAACTTCCACTGCCGCCGCTCCGCGCACCGGCTCGGCGAGGCGCTCGCCGCCTTCCGCAGGGGGAGGATCGTCGTCGCGTCCGCCTCCCCCTTCCACCGCTTCCCCCTGGCCTCGGCGGAATTCGCCCTGCTCCTGCACGACTCTCTGCGGCGCCGGGGCCTGCGCGGGGCCGCGGACATCGAATGCCTCTTCCCCCTCCCCGACGAGAGCCGGGACCCGAGCGCCGCCGCGCCGGTCCGGGCCCTGCTGAAGGAAGGCGGGATCGGCCTCCGGACCGGCTTCGCCCCCGCCTGGGTGGATCCCTCGCGGAAGCTCCTCCATTCGCGCTCCGGGGATTCCGCGTCCTTCGACCTCCTCGTCCTCATCCCCCCCCACATTCCCCAGCCCTTCCTGGCGTCCTCGGGGCTGCTCCGGGAGGGCTGGGTGCCCGCGGATCCGGAGACCCTGAAGGCCGGACCGGGGATCTACGCGCTGGGGGACACGGCGTCGCTGGCCGCCCCCAAACTGGGCTCCGCCGCCCGCGTCCAGGCCGCGGTCGTGGCCCGCAACGCGATCGCCGAGTTGGAGGAGCGGGACCCGGAGGCGCGCTACGACGGCAGCGCCTTCTGCATGCTCTCCACCGCGCTCCGGCGGGCCGCCCTGGCCCGTTTCAAGCGGGAGGCCCCGCCCCGCCTCGGCCGCCCGGGCCTCCTGCCCCATCTGGCCAAGGAGGCGTTCGGGCGCCTCTATTTCAGCCTCGTCCGGCCCCGCTGACCCCGACCCGTCCGAATCCGCGCAACCTTTGTCACGTAACCGAGTTACTCATCTGTCGGAACGGAAGTCGATTGCGACGGAGGCCGAATGCGCACCCTCGGCTGGATCCTGCTCTCGGGTTTCACGCTGGCTTCGGCGGCTTCCGGCGCGGCGGGGGACGACGACCGGCGCATCGTGCACGTCCTCAACCGCCTGACGCCCGGCGCCACCGCGGCCCTCGTCGACGAGGTCCGCGCGAAAGGGCTCGAGGCCTGGCTGGAATCGCAGTGGAAGGGGGCCTGCGCCGAACCCGAGGCGTTCACGGAACGGGTCGGCCGCCTGCCGACGCTCGCGCTCGACCGGGCCGCGGTCGCCGCGCAGTTCCACAAGCAGCCGGACAAGGCGGCGCCCCCCGAGGAGAAGGCCCGCGCCCTGCGGCAGGCCGCCATCCCCACCCGCGAGATGCTCGCCTGGATCCTCTGCCGGTCCCTCTACAGCGCCAACCCGGTGAGGGAGGTGAGCGCCGACTTCTTCCGGAACCACTTCAGCCTCACGACCGAGAAGGGGCTCGTCCGATTCCTCGCCGCCGACTGGGAGCGGGAGGTCATCCACCGGCACGCCCTCGGGAGCTTCCCCGAGCTGCTGCTGGCCACCGCCACCCACCCCGCCATGCTCTTCTACCTCGACAACAGCCTGTCCCGGAAGCCCGCCTCCCCCGCCGAACTGGCGGCGATGGAGGCCCGCGCGCGCCGGAGGGGCCTGGATCCGGAGGAGTTCACCCCCAAGTCGCAGCGGGGCCTGAACGAGAACTACGCCCGGGAGCTCCTGGAACTGCACACGCTCGGCGTCGACAACGGATACACGCAGGCGGACGTCGCCTCGCTCGCGCGCTGCCTGACGGGGTGGACCTTCCGCCGGCACGGCGAGGCGCCCCCGGAGTTCGAGTTCGTCCCGCGCTTCCATTGCGGCGGGGACAAGGAATTCCTCGGCGGCGTGATCCCGGAGAACGCGAAGTCCCCCGGCGAGGAAGGGCGCGAGGCCATCCGACGGATCCTGGCGCGGCCGGAATGCCCGCGCTTCCTCGCCTGGAAGCTCTGCCGCTGGCTCGTGGACGACAGCCCTCCCGAGGGTCTGGTCGACCGCATCGCCGCCGTCTTCCGCGACACCCAGGGGAATCTTCCCGCGGTGTTCAAGGCCATCGTCCATGACGAGGAGTTCCTCGCCCCCGCCCGCTTCCGCTCCAAGTACAAGCGCCCCTGGGAGTTCGTCGTCAGCGCGCTCCGGGCCGCCGGGGCCGAGGTGGACCAGCCCCAGGTGATCTTCAAGGCCCTCGAGGGCATGAACGAGCCCCTCTACCGCTGCCCCGACCCGACGGGGTACTACGACCAGTCGGAAGCCTGGCGCGACCCGGGGTCCCTCGCCGCCCGCTGGACCTTCGCCGACGATCTCGCCTCGGGCAAGCTCCGGGGCGTCCGGGTCCCGGCGCGGCTCTACGAGATCCTGGATCCGGCCCGCCCGGAGACCTGGGCGAAGGCGATGGCGCTGCGCCTCCTGCCCGTCGCCGGGGTCTCCCCCAAGACGCAGACGCTGCTGGAGACCCTCGTGAGTTCGCGGCTCCAGCAGGATCCGAAGGCGGGACCGGCGAAGATCGGCCCCCCGCTGGTCGCGGCCATCCTCGGTTCGCCGGACTTCCAGCTTCAGTAATAGCCCCCGCAACGCGGAAATTCCCGCAAGGTGGCGGAGTATCCCCCCGAACCCCGGAAGCTGTGGAGGGGGCGGTCGATGGCACGCCCTTTGCGTTTTCCCTCCCCCGTGAGCGAAACATCGAAGCCCTCCCCGGCCCCGGGAGCCCCGCCGCAGTGGAACGTCGACTTCGACCGCTCCCCCTTCCTGGTGATCTGGGAGACCACGCAGGCCTGCGAACTGGCCTGCCGGCATTGCCGGGCGGAAGCGATGCCCGGGCCGATCCCCGGGGAACTGACGACGGCGGAGGGTTTCCGCCTCATCGACCAGGTCTCGGACATGGGCACTCCGCTGCTCGTCCTGAGCGGCGGAGATCCGGCCTCGCGCAGCGACCTGCCCGACCTCATCCGGCATGCCAAGTGGCGCGGGCTGCGGGTGGCCACGGTGCCCGCGGCCACGCCGCGGCTCACGCGGGATCTGGTGCGCTCCTTCAAGGAGGCGGGGCTCGACCAGATCGCCTTCAGCCTGGATTTCCCCCGCGCCGATCTGCACGACGCCTTCCGCGGCGTTCCGGGCGCCTTCGCGCGGACCCTGGAGGCGGTCGGCTGGGCCCGCGAGTGCGGCCTTCCGCACCAGATCAACACCTGCGTCTGGGGGGAATCGGCCCGTCATCTGGAATCCATGGCCGCGCTGGTGGAACAGCTGGAGGTCGTCTTCTGGGAGGTTTTCTTCCTGGTTCCCACGGGGCGGGGCCAGGGGCTGCCGGGGCTGACGCCGCACGAATGCGACGCCGCCTTCGAGATCCTGGCGCGGGCGCAGGCCCGGCGGAAGTACATCCTGAAGGTGACCGAGGCCCCGCACTATCGCCGCTGGCTGCGCCAGCACGACGACCAGGAACTCGGCCGCGTGAAGCACCATCCCGGACAGCAGGCCGGAGTCGCCGCCCTGGCCCATCGCGGGGTGAATGCGGGCAACGGCTTTCTCTTCGTCTCCCACTACGGCCAGGTCTACCCGAGCGGCTTCCTCCCGGTGAACGCCGGCAGCGTCCGCCAGAGCAGCCTGTCCGAGATTTACCGGGAGAGCCCCGTCTTCAAGGCGCTGCGCGACCCGCTCCTCCTGCAGGGCCGCTGCGGCATCTGCCCCTTCAAGGCGATGTGCGGAGGATCCCGGTCCCGGGCCTACGCGCTCACCGGAAGCTGGCTCGGAGAGGATCCCTGGTGCGATTACGCGCCCGCGCCGGCCGCGGCTCACGAGGCCTGCTGAGACAGGCCCCGAGTTCAGTCCCCTGCTCCCGATTCGTCCCGGAGTTCCTCCCAGCCCGCGCCGCGCGCCGCATCGGCCGCGATCAGCGTCCTCAGGATCGACGGCTCGTCCCCGGGCCGGAGGCCCCGGCCGGGGGCTCCGTTCAGATACACCGCGTCCGAAGGCCGGAGCCGGAGCCGGCGGATGAAGCGGGCCGTGTCGGCCGCGTGGGATTCCGGCAGCGGGCCGGACCCGGACGGATGGGCCGAGATCACGAGCCCCAGGCTCAGGCGGGGTCCGGCGCCCCGCACCAGGTCCAGGGAGCGGCAGAGTTCCGTGAAGGGACGCCCCTGAGAGACGCGGCAGACCGGCGAGGCGGAGCCCAGGTAGAAGATCACCCGGCGCAACCCGAGTTCGGCCAGGCCTTGCAGTTCGTCCGGGGTCCGGGACCGGCCCAGGAGCGGCCCGGCCAGGGAGGCCAGCGGCGCCTCCGGATACGCCTCGGCCACCCGGCGCAGGACGTCCTGCAGCGCCGCGAACGGGGCCGCCAGGGGATCCGGCCCGCCCAGGAGCAGCCAGCGGCGGCCGTGGGGCATCGCCTCCCCGAGATCCCGGCGCAGGTCCGGATCCTCCCGAAGGCCCACGTCGGCGGGATGCCGGCGGCAGCAGCGCCCCGAACACCCTCTCGCGACGAGCACGCCGCCGGCGGCGAAGGCGCCGGGGACCGGCGGTCCGATCAGCGGGCAGGACTCCCCCGCGTCCGCCGTCCCGTCCGACGGTTCTCCGGACAGCCCCCTTTGATGAATCACGTCACGCTGTCCAGGCGCGAAGTTTCCGGTCCCGACCGGGGAAAACACCCGGCCGGGGAGATCTGGTGGGGACAGCGCTTCCAGAAGAGGGCGTTTTGGACGACCTCCAGCAGCGTCCTGGGCCGGCAGGGGGTGAACACGACGGCGCGCAGGCCCGGAACGCGGCCGACGGCGGGGGCCTGGCATCCCGCGGGGACCATGAGGACGACCGGGATGCAGGTCCCGTGGCTCATCCGGCAGACCTTCGCAGCGGGATCCTCCCCGTCGGGAGGCGAGCCGAAGAGGACCAGGCGGGGCTTCAGGTCCGGGATGAGCCGGATCAGCTGCTCGACGCCGGAGGCGTGCCGGACGGGGTAGCCGGCCTCGGCAAGCACCTGTCCCGCCGTCAGGCGTCCGTCCAGGACGCCGTCGACGATGAGCAGAGGAGATTCCACGCCCCGGGAAGAGCAATATTCATGCCAGAGTCCGCAAGGGACGGGACTTTCAGTGCGCGGCGGCCTTGGCTTCGGCTTCCTCGGTGATGGGACAGTTCTTGCCGAAGAGGCGCGCCGCGCACGTGGGGCTGTAATAGACGCCGCAGCCGAGGCAGGGGTTGCCGGCGACCGCGCGCTCGCGCAGCAGGAGACCGATGCCCTGTTCGAGCCCGCGGGCGATGAATTCGATGTCCTCCCCGCGGATGACGGCGAGGAGGCGCTCCTCTTTGACGCGTTCGTAATCCTTCATGAGGCCCTGCGCCTTGGGGGTCAGATGGACGACTTCGGCGCGGCCGTCCTCCCCCCAGGTGGCCGTCTTCACGAGCCGCTTCTTCTCGAGCCTCGTGACGGCCTTGGAGGCGGCCGCATAGGAGGCGTTGAGGAAGCGGGCCACGTCCTTGATCAGCTTCCGGCCGGGCCGGGCGAGGAACTTCAGGATGTTGAGCTGTCCGAACGTGAGCTTGGTTCCGGCGCTCTGCGCCAGATAGCCCTCCTCGAGCACCTGCTCGACGAGGCGGGAGAAGATGTGCGCGTTCCGGAGGAAGCGTTCAAGTTCCTGTTTCACACCCCCATTCTAGGGCCGGCCCGGGCGGGGTCAAGCGCAATCCCCTCCGCGAAACCCCATTAATCATTTCCCTGCAACTTTCTTTTGCTTAATGTGGTTATGTAGTTAAACCAGGAGCATAAGGATGACACAGGAGCGGGATGCGGCGGTGCGCGGGGTCTGTTTCCCTGCCCGGTCCTCCGGCACGGTGCCGGCGGCGGGGGCGCATCGGTCCGCCCCAAGATTGGAGGGGATCATGCGTCTGAGAGGAGCTTTCATGGCCGCCGGGGCCCTCTGGGCCCTGGCCGTGCTGGGTCCGCCCGCCGTCGGGCAGGACGACGGGGATGCGCCGCTGCCGCAGCGCCCCAAGGGATCCACGCAGGTGATGCAGGGCGCGTCCGCGCCGCTGAGCGAGGGCGAGAAGATCGCCCACTTCCTCAACCGCTTCACCCCCGGCGCGACCCCGGCCCTCGTGGCCGAGGTCCGCGAAGAGGGCATCGCGAAGTGGCTGGAGCGCCAGTGCAAGGGCGACATCAAGGAGTCGGACTGGTTCTTCGCCTACCTGAAGAAGTTCGATTCGGTGGCGCTCTCGAGCAAGGAGGTCATCCAGAAGTACAACAAGACGGTGCCCGACAACGCCCCTGAGGAGGCCAAGCGCAAGGCGCGCGAACTGCAGGACACGCCGAGCCGCGAGCTCCAGTCCTGGGTCCTCGCCCGGGCGGTCTACAGCAACCGTCACGTGCGCGAGGCGGCGGCGGATTTCTTCCGCAACCACTTCAGCGTCTCCATCGACAAGGACGACGTGAAGTTCCTCGCCCCCGAATGGGAGCTCGAGGTGATCAAGAATCACGCCCTCGGGAACTTCGGCGAGATGCTCGACGCCTCCGCGCACCATCCCGCGATGCTCTACTACCTGGACAACCACCTCTCGCGGTCCCCGCCCCCGTCGGGCGAGCTCAAGACGATCGAGCAGCAGGTCCTGAGGAAGACGAAGGATCCGAACCAGGCCCGGCAGGCGGTCGCGATCGCCCGCCAGCGCGGGCTCAACGAGAACTACGCGCGCGAACTCATGGAGCTGCACACCCTGGGCGTCGACCGCTTTTACACGCAGGACGACGTCGTGAACCTGGCCAAGATGCTGACCGGCTGGACCATCGACCGGGACAACTGGACGTTCCGCTTCGACCGGGATCTGCACTGCACGGAACGCAAGCAGTTCCTCAAGGGCGCGGTCGCCACGAAGCAGGGCACCACCGAGGGCGAGTTCGCCCTGGAGATGCTCAAGCGGCATCCGGGGACGGCCTCCTTCCTGAGCTGGAAGCTGTGCCGTTTCTTCGTCAACGACGAGCCCGACCCCGCGATGGTGAAGCGGGTCACCGGCGTGTTCCGGTCCTCGCGCGGCGACCTTTCGAAGGTCTACGCCGCCATCGCGAACGATCCCGAGTTCTACGCACGGCGCAATTTCCGGGACAAGTACAAGCGCCCCTTCGAATTCGTGACCAGCGCCATCCGGGTCACGGGCGCGGTCGTGGAGAAGTGGGAGTCGGTCATCGACGCCTTGGGGAAGATGAACGAATCCCCCTACCGCTGCCAGGATCCGACCGGGTACTACGACCAGGCGGAAGCCTGGCGCGATCCGGGCGCCATCGCCACGCGCTGGGTCTTCGCCACGCGCCTGGCCGCGAACCAGGCCGAGGGGATCCGCATCCCGGACACCCTCTACGGGGACCTGCCGGAGGACAAGCCCGAGACCTGGATGGACCTCCTCATCGCCAAGATCCTCCCGGGGGCCGGCGTGAGCGAGTCCACGTACCGCAAGCTCCAGACCATGATCGACGCGGAGCTCAAGAGGAGCTCCCGTCCCGCTCGTGCGAGCCTGGGGTCGACGATCGTCGGGATCCTGCTGGGATCCCCGGACTTCCAGAAACAGTAATTGAAAGAGAAATGAGGAGATATCCGATGACACCCGAAATACAGAGACGAGACTTCCTTCGCCTGACGGGCGCGGGCGCGGCCGCAGGCCTCCTGCCGGGCGCCGCTTCGGCGTTCGCGCAACAGGCGGGCAAGAAGGCCGCCGCCCCGGTCGCGGACGGCCCGGTCCGGACCCTGGTCACGGTCTACCTCCGCGGCGGCATGGATGCGCTCAACGCGCTCGTGCCCCACGGCGAGAAGCGCTACTACGACATCCGTCCCACGATCGCCGTCGCCAAGCCGGCCGGCGGCGAGGAGTCGGCCCTCAAGCTCGACGGGATGTTCGGGCTGCACCCCTCCCTCAAGGCGCTGATGCCCTTCTGGGAGAACGGGAAGCTGGCCCCGATCATCAACGTCGGTTCGCCGCACGGCACGCGCAGCCATTTCGACGCCCAGGACTTCATGGAGTACGGGGCCCCCGGCATGCGCACCGTGACCCAGGGCTGGCTCAACCGCTACCTGCAGGCCTCGCAGGAGCGGGCCAAGCGGTTCGAGAAGGACAAGGGCTTCTCGCTCCGCGCCCTGGCGCAGCAGAACCTGTTGCCGCGCGCGCTGCGCGGCCCGAGTCCGGCCCTCGCGGTGCCCGACTCCAACATCCTCAACAACGACCGGGTCCTCGGCACCTTCGAGAACCTCTACAGCGGCGACAAGACCAAGATGGTCGAGGCGCCCAAGGCCGACAAGCCCAAGATGATGGAGGAGCGCAAGGAGGAGGATGTCGTGGTCTCGGTGGGCCAGGACACGCTGGAGACCCTCAAGCGCTACAAGGAGGCCCTCCGCAGCCCGCGTTCCGGCGGCCGGGGCGCCTCGTATCCGGGCTGGTTCGGCGGAAAGTTCCGCGACATCGCCAGCCTCATCCATGCGGACGTGGGCCTTGAGGTGGCCTGCGTGGACTTCGGCGGCTGGGACCACCATACGAACGAAGGCAACATCGACGGGGCGATCGGCCGCATGCTGAAGGAACTCGGCGGCGCCCTCGCGGCCTTCGCCACGGATCTCGGCGATCATCTGGACCGGACCATGATCCTGGTGATGAGCGAGTTCGGCCGCAACACCGACGAAAACGGCACCCGCGGCACGGACCACGGCCGCGGCGGCGTGATGTTCGCCCTGGGCGGCAACGTCAAGGGCGGCAAGGTTCACGGCGAATGGCGCGGCCTTGAAAGCAAGGTCCTCGCCGACGGACGCGACCTGCCCATCGCCGTCGATTTCCGGGACGTGTTCGCCGACGTTTTGAGGAACCACATGAAGTGCGACGTGCCGAGGAACTTCTTCCCCGAGCACACGCCCAAACCCGTCGCCGGACTCTTCGCTTAGCAAGCACGGCCGTGCCCCTTCCGCCCCCGTGCGCCTCCCGCACGGGGGCGGAAGACCCGGCCGGACGGAGATCTCAGCCATGGCCGCCATCGCTCCGCTCCGGGGCCGTAGCTCAAGGGACGTTTGGTTCGTGCGCCTCCCGTTCTTTCCTCTCCCCTCGGTCCGCCCCGACCGTCCGATGGGGGAGCTTCTTTCGTTCATCACGCACTTGCCCCTCCCGACGGAGTGCCTCCCACTCCCCGGGAGGGGCCCCTTCCTGGAAACACCATGAGCGCTGAAGCCGAGATGCAGGGGAAGTCCCGCGTGTGGCGGGGGATCCAAGCGGCGCTCTGGCTCGCCGGCCTGGGGCTCCTGGCCTGCCTCGTCCGGCGCCCCGAACTCGGGCTGCATCTGCTCTGGGACGTCCTCATCCCCGTCGCGCCGCTGCTGCTCGTGCTCGCCCCCGGGGTCTGGAGGAACATCTGCCCGCTCGCCACCACGGCCCTGCTGCCCCGCCATCTCGGGCTCTCGTGGCGCCGGCCGCTCTCCCCCCGGGCCCAGGAATACCTCCACGGACTCGCCGTGCTGCTGCTCCTGGTCATCATCCCGCTCCGGCACTCCCACCTGAACATCGACGGGCCGACCACGGCCGGCGTCCTGGCTCTGACCGGCGCGCTCGCCGTCCTGATGGGGCTGATCTTCGAGTGGAAGAGCGGCTGGTGCGCCTCGCTCTGCCCCGTCCATCCCGTGGAGCGGCTCTACGGCAGCCGCCCCGCGGTGGTCATTCCCAACGCGCATTGCGACGCGTGCCGGCGCTGCACGAAAGTCTGCCCCGACTCGACGCCGGCGATGGATCCCCGGACGGGGCGCGCCGGTCTCGTGGGGAAGCTCTCCTCCGCGCTGCTCGTCGGCGGATTCCCGGGCTTCATCTGGGGCTGGTTCCAGACGCCCGACTACCGCCTGCCCCTGGATCCGCCCACCCTCCAGACCCTCTACGGGCCGCCCCTGGCGGGCCTGGGCGTCACGCTCGCGATCTACCTGGTCCTGCGCCTGCTGCCCTTCTTCTCCCCGACGCGCCTGGGCCACCTCTTCGCCGCCGCCTCGCTCGTGTGCTACTACGGGTTCCGGCTCCCCATGCTGCTCGGCTTCGGCGCCTTCCCCGGCGACGGGATGCTCGTGGACCTGCGCCAGACGCTCCCCGCCTGGTTCCCGACCGCCCTGAGGATCGGCTCGACGCTCTTCCTGCTGCTCTGGATGCTCCGACCCGGTCCCCGCCGCAGCTGGACCCGCCGCCCGGCCTTCGGCGACGCCGCCCCCGCGCCGGCGGCCGCAGCCCCCGAGACCTCGCGCTTCCCCATCCGGCTGCAGGAACTCCCCAAGCCATGAAGGCCCCGGCGTGGACGCGGGCCCTGGGGCTGATCCTCCTCTGCTCGGCCGGCTCCCTCAAGGCCGAACCCCAGTCCGCGGCCCGCCTCCCGCGCTGGCGCGGCTTCAACCTGCTCGAGAAATTCACCCTCCAGGGAAACAAGCCCTACCGGGAGCAGGACTTCCAGTGGATCCGCGAGCTCGGCTTCGACTTCGTCCGCCTGCCCCTCGACTACCGCATCTGGATCGGCGACGGGGACCCGCGCACATTCAACGAGCAGGCGCTGAAGGAGATCGACCAGGCGGTCGAGTTCGGCCGCCTCCACCAGCTCCACGTCAGCCTGAATTTCCACCGGGCCCCCGGCTATTGCGTGAACCCGCCCGCGGAGACGCCGGACCTCTGGACCAGCGCCGAGGCGCAGGATCTCTGCGCGCTCCACTGGGCGGCCTTCGCCCGGCGCTACAAGGGCGTGCCCTCCTCCCGGCTTTCCTTCGACCTCCTCAACGAACCCCCCAAGATCGACGGCAAGACCTATCTCGCCGTCGCCCGGAAACTCGTCGAGGCCATCCGGAAGGAGGACCCCGAACGCCTCGTCATCGCCGACGGAAGTTCGTGGGGCAACGTGCCCGTGCCGGAACTGGCCTCCCTCGGCGTCGCCCAGAGCACGCGGGGATACCAGCCGTTCGGGATCAGCCATTTCCGCGCCGGCTGGATCAAGGGCTCGGACCGCTGGCCCCTGCCCCGCTGGCCCGTCCGCGGAGGACCGGGCGAAACCCTTCGCGGCCCCGGCGGCCCCGGCCCGCTGATCCTCCGCCTGCCCCCCGGCGGGGCCGCCCGCCTGGACTTCCGCGTCCGCGCCGTCTCCCGCAAGGCCCGCCTGCTCATCCGGGCCGACGGAACCCCGATCCTCGACCGCACGTTCGAACCCGGACCCGGAGCGGGAGAGTGGTCGAAGGTCGTCTTCCGGAAGGAGTACGACTGCTACCAGAACGAATACGAACGCGACTACGCCGCGGAGGTCCCCGCCGGCACGAAGGAACTGCGCTTCGAGGTCGTCGAGGGCGACTGGCTCAGCTGGTCGCAGCTGAGCCTCCAGAGACCGCCCGCGGCGCCGCAGCGGGTGCATCCCTCCCCGGGCCCCTGGGGCCGGCCGCCGGGCGACTTCAGCCTGGACGCCGGCGGCGGGATCGATCCCGAATCCTGTCCCGTCCAGACCGACCGCGCGGCGCTCTGGAAGGAGACCATCGAACCCTGGAAGACCCTCGAGGCCTCCGGGGTCGGCGTCCACGTCGGCGAATGGGGCGCGTTCCAGCACACGCCCCACGCGACCACCCTGGCCTGGATGGAGGACTGCCTCCGCAACTGGAAGGAGGCGGGCTGGGGCTGGGCGCTCTGGAATTTCCGGGGCTCCTTCGGCGTGCTCGACAGCGGCCGCAGCGACGTCGTCTACGAGGAGTGGCGCGGACACCGGCTGGACCGGAAGATGCTGGACCTGCTCCAGCGTTATTAAGCCGGCATGAACGCGATCGCCCTGCTCCTCGTCCTCGCCCAGGCGGAACCCCTGCGGATCGCCGAGGACGGGGGCTGGTGCTGGTTCGAGGATCCCCGCGCCCTCATCCACGCCGGCAAACTCCTCATCGGCGTCGTGGCGGACGGCCGGGGCGATCCCGAGCGGCGCGGGGACATCGACGTCCTCGTCCACGACCTGGCGGGCGGCGGCACGCGCCGCATCGAGCTGCACGACCGCCTGGAGGCGGACGATCACGACTCCCCCGTCTTCATGGCCCGGCCCGACGGACGCGTGCTCGCCGTCTGGGCGAAACACGGCTCCGAGAACCGCTTCTACTCGAGGCTCTCCGAACCCGGGGATCCGGAACGCTGGGGCCCGCTGCTCGTCACGGTCCCGACGCCCTCGAGCCGCGTCACGTACTCGAACCTCTTCCGGATGACGGACGGGAAACCCCGGCTCTACGACTTCTTCAGGGGCCTCGACGGGCTCTTCAAGCCCTCGTACGCCGTCTCCTTCGACGAGGGGGCCTCGTGGTCGGCGGGCGCCGTCCTCATCCGCTCCAAGGCCGCGCGGCCCTACGTGCGCTACGCGGGCAACGGCCGGGACGTCGTGCACCTCGTCTACACCGAGGGGCATCCCCGGGACGCCGACAACAGCCTCTACCATGTCTTCCTGCGCGACGGAAAGCTGCACCGCTCGGACGGGCGCGTGCTCGGCCCGCTCGAGGAGGGGCTGGCCTCCCCGGACCGGGGCACGTGCGTGTTCCAGGGGGGCCCCGACCGGGTGGCCTGGCCCTGCGACGTGAAGCTGGATCCCTCGGGGCGGCCGGTCGTGGCCTACTCCGTGCAGATGAACTCCGCCGGCCTCCCGCGCGGACAGGGGGGCGAGGACCTCCGCTACCGGGTCGCCCGCTGGACCGGGGAGGCCTGGGCGGACGCCCCGCTCGCGTTCGCCGGCACCCGGCTGTACGCGGGCGAGGACGATTACAGCGGGCTCGTCGCGATCGACCCCGCGGACGCCGCCACGGTGGTGTTCTCCACCAACGCCGACCCCCGCAGCGGCGAAGCGCTGATCAGCAAGCGCGACGGGAAGCGGCACTGGGAGCTCTACCGGGGCGTGCCGGATCCCGCGGGGACCGGGTGGGCGCTGACGGCGATCACGAGCGACTCCGAGAGCGACCAGCTCCGGCCGCAGATGCCCCCGGCGCCGGCCGGGACCCGCGTCCTGCTCTGGCTGCGGGGCACCTACACGAGTTACACCCGTTATGCGCTCGACGTGATGGGCCTCATCCGGACGGAGGGCCGCTGAAGTTTTCCCTTGCGTCCGTATAACGTATCCGGTTAACTAATCGGCAGACGGAAACCGGAGGAGGCCACGGCTGCGGAGCGGATCGTATTAAATTTCTGGCTATAACTCCCCGAGTCGATCCGCTCCGCCACCCTGGTCCCCTGCAGGCCGTTTCATTCCGAGAACGCCGGCCCGGCGATCGTCACCGAACTCTTCCCGCCCTTGCGGTTGCCGTCGAGCAGGAAGACCGTGTCCCAGCGGTACGGCGCACGGGGGATCCCGTCGCCCGCGCCGCCCCAGGAGGGGATCCCCTCCCCGTCCATCGCGAAGCGGACGTGGCGCCAGCCCTTCCAGAGCAGGGCCGGCCCGTTCGGCTGGAAGACCTGTCCTGAGGCGTCCTTGAAGCGGATGCGGGGGACGGCCCCGCCGCCGTCCGAGTGGATCCAGAGCCCGAAAGCCTTGGGAACCCCCTCGATCGGCGGCGCGGCGCGGGACTCCAGCCGCAGGAACTTCCAGCCCGCCCCGAACTCGGCATCGATGCGCAGACAGGCGGCGCCGCCGGGCGGCGGCCCTTCCGGGGGCGCGGCGAACGTCAGCGAGGCGCGTCCGGACACCGCGGCGTCCCCCTCGAGGAAGGTCGCATAGCCCGCCTCCGGCGGAGCGAAGCCGTCCATCGGACGGAACGTCGTCCCCCCCAGTTCCCGCAGGAGCGCACCCGCCCGGTCGACGAGGCGGATCCTCGGGCGGAAGGGCCCCCGGAGGGGCTGCTTCAGCGGCAATTCCACGAGGAGCTCCGCGCGCCCGGCCCCCAGCGTGAAGGACGCCCGCGAGACCGCGGGGTCCAGCCCCTCGCCGTCGGCGATCACGGTCCCCTCGACCGGGACCGGCCCGGCGGAGGCGAGGCTCAGGGGCAGCGTCGCGGACGCGGGAAGCACGGTGACGGAGATCGGATTGGAACAGAGGACGAGCGTCTCGAATTCGGCTCCGCCCAGCCCCTCCGCCGCCAGGGCCAGGCGCAGGGGAACGGGTTCGGGGCCGCGCTCCACGGGGATCCGCCAGGTCCACGCCGCCGACGCGCCGGGCTCGAGGACGGCTTCGGACTCCGGCCGCCCCGCGCGGATCTTCACGCTCCGCTTCAGGGGATTGCGCACGCGCAGGCTCAGTTCCGTCTCCCCCGCCGGCGCCACGACCTCCAGCGGCACGCGATCGACGGCCGCGAGCAGCCGGGACAGCTCGGAAGCCTCCTCGGGCACCAGGTAGACCGGGGCCTCGCCGAGAACGAGGTTCAGGAGGCCGTCCGCCCCCGCCGTCCGGACGCCGAGGTCCTCGCCCGTGTGCCCGACGGTCCGGAAGCGTCCCGGGCCGGCGGCGAGCGCGATCCGGCGCCCCTCGCCCGCGGCGCTCCAGGCCGCCCAGCGGGGCTCCCCCTGCCGGGCGAAGAGCAGGACCCGGGCCTTGGGGTCGTCGAGCCGCAGCCGCTGCCTGAACTCGCCCTCCGCCAGCGTGCGCGTCAGCGTCTGCGCGGCACGGTAGGCCGGCTTGGGCGCGAAGACGGGATCCTCGCCGGCGCGGTAGGCGTGGGACACCATCCCGAAATGGTGTTCGGCCTCCGCGGGATCCGTCCCGTCGTCCCGCCAGTCGTACCAGATGGAAACCGGAATCCCGTTCGACAGATTGACGAGCCATTGGCGCGCCAGATGGCGCCCCTGCTTCGCCTCATCGAACTTCTTCCAGGCCGCCGAGTAGCCCCACTCGCCCGAGATCACCGGGAGCCCGCGGCCCCGGGGGGCATGGAGGGCCATGAGACGCCTCAGGGCGGCGTACTCCGAAGCCGCCGTCTCGGGCCCCGATTGGCGATAGGGATGCACCGTGACCGCGTCCCAGTCCTCGAGCACCCCGGCCTTGAAGCACTCCTCGAGGAACGGCAGATCGATCGTGGAGGTGGCGGGGCCGGAGAGCAGCTCCCCGGGGGCCGCCTCGCGGATCGCGCGGGCCGCCTCGCGGGCGAGGGCGGCGTAGTCCCGGACGGCGGGGGCGGGTTTCCAGAACTGCGGGTGGTTGGGCTCGTTCCAGAACTCCCAGAGGACGCCGCGGCCGCGGAACGCCGCGACCGCCGCGGCCGCCCAGCGGGCGAACGCCGCCCTAGCCTCCGGGCTCGCGGGCGAGCGGCCGCCGTCGTAGAGCCGGTTGCCGTAGTCCAGGATGAAGAGCGCGCGCAGGCGGTGGCGGTCCAGCGCGGCCAGCAGCCGCTCGTACGCCGAGAAGTCGTAGCGCCCCCGCTCCCGCTCCGTGCCGGACCAGGCGAAATCCATCCGGACCCAGCGGACCCCCGAGGCCGCGAGCAGCTCCAGCTCGCCGGGTTTGGGATCCGTGAAGTGGATGTTCACCCCGAGCCCCTCGGACACCCGCCCCTCCCCGGGAAGCGCCTGGACGGACAGAAGGCAGGCCAGCAGGATCGTCGGCATCGGGAACCCTCCCCCCCGGCGGGAGGCGGAATTGCCGCACCCCGCGCCGGATCTGTCGTGTATTGTAGTTAACCTGGTTTCACCGTCAACGACTCAAGGAGCCGCCATGCGACTGCTCGCCGCGACGATCCTGATCCTGGGGGCCGCGGGGGCGTCCCCCGCGGGCCCGGGCACCTTCCACGTCTCCCCGAACGGAAACGACGCGGGACCCGGAACGTCGGCGCAGCCCTTCCGGACGCTCGAACGCGCGCGGGACGCCGTCCGGGCCGCCGGGCCGGACGCGGTGCGCCGGATCCTGGTGAAGCCCGGCGAATACCCCGGCGTTTCCCTGGTCCTGGACGAACGCGATTCGGGGCTCACGATCGAGGGGTCGGGCGAGGAACTGCCCCAGCTGGTGGGGGGCCTGCCCCTCGAGGGCTGGGAGGCGGAGGCGGACGGGCTCTGGTCCGCGCCGCTGCCCGCGGCCTGCGCCGGATCCACGATCCGGATGTTCATGGCGGACGGGCGCCTCTCGCCGCGCGCCCGCTTCCCCGAAACCGGCACCTTCGAGCACCGCTCGGAATTCCCGGTCAAATGGATGTCCTCGACGGGCGGAGGCTGGGAGCGCAAACCCACCCCCGAGGAGCTGACGTCCCTCAAGCCGCGGCCGGAGGACCTGCCGGCGAAACTGTCCCTGAAGAACGCGGAGGTGACGGTCTTCCACATGTGGGACGAATCCTGCGTCGGCGTGAGCGCGCGGGACGCGGCCTCGGGCACGCTCACGCTCTCGTCCCCCTGCGGGCATCCTCCGGGGGCCTTCGGGGTCCGGACCTACGTGGTCTGGAACACCCGGGAGGGCCTGACCCGTCCCGGCCAGTGGTTCCACGACCGCGAGCGGTCCCGCATCGTCTACCGGCCCCTCAACGGGCAGGACGTCAAGAGCCTGAAGGCCTGGGTCCCCGTCACGCAGTCGGTGCTGACCCTCCGGGGGGCGAAGGACGCCCCGGCGGTCAAGATCACGCTCCGGCGTCTCGCCGTCTCCGTGACGAACACCCCCCTCGCGGCCGGGGGCTTCGCGGCCGCCCGTTATCGCGGCGCGGTGGATCTCGAGAACACCGAGGACTGCGTCCTGGAGGCCCTCGAGGTGTCGCGGGTCGGAGGCACCGGCATCAAGGCCTCGGGCCTGGCCCGGCGGATCCGCGTGTCCGGGAACACGGTGGAGCATTGCGGGGCCGGGGGGATCTACGTGGGCGGCAACGGCTCCGTGGTGTCCGCCAACCACGTCCGCCGCGTCGGGGTCTTCTTCCCGAGCGCGATCGGCATCTACACGGGGGGGCGCGAGAACCGGGAATGCCGGGTGCTCCGCAACGAGGTCCACGACTGCCCCTACACGGGGATCAATTACGGCGGCGCGGGCCACCGCATCGAGGGCAACGACATCTACGACTGCATGAAGGTGCTCCGGGACGGCGCCGCGATCTATCTCTTCGGAGCCCGGGACTGCCTCGTCCGCCGGAACCTGGCCCGGGACATCCAGGACACGGGCGGTTACGGATCCTCGGCGTTCTATCTGGACGAGGGGAGCCGGGATTGCGTCGTGGAGGAGAACCTCGCCTGGCGGGTGCCGAGGCCCTTCCACGGGCACATGGCCTCCCAGAACACGCTGCGGAACAACGTCTTCGTCGTGGCGGGCGACGCCCGGCTCACGTTCCCGAAGTCCTCCCAGTTCAGCTTCGAGAAGAACATCGTCTACGCCTTCGGGGCGATCCGGATCGAGCACATCGACGCCGTCTCGACCTGGACGAAAAACATCTTCTACAGCGGCGCGAACCGCATCGAGGGCCTGCCCATGAACGCCACCCCGGCGGGGGCTCCGGGGGCGGGGATCCGGGGGGACACCCTCAACGCCGATCCGCAGTTCAAGGACCTGGAGAAGATGAATCTCAGCTTCAAAGCGGAAAGCCCCGCCCCGGCCCGGGGAATCTTTCCCCTCGACCTCACGGATATCGGCCGGCCCCGCACCCCTCCGCCCCCGCCCCCGCCCGACGACGGCGACCAATAGGGCCCCGGTCTCAGGCTGGAATCCACGAAGTAGACCGCAGAAGCGCGGAATTTTACGCAGTCCACCCACCCCTATAACGCCCTAGGCGTCTGGGGATTGCGGTGTGGCCCCATCTTTGCTCAACGGTCTTCCGCTAGGTGAGGAGACCGTCATGGCAAGTGCTGAGCAGGATCAGGGTAAGGGAACGCCGATCGTGCTGTCCGTGCTTTCGATCGCAACGATCCTTTACGCGTTGACACCGGTCGCCGGGTCGCCGGCGTCCGCTCCGTCCCCGCAGGCGTCGCGGGCGATCGCCCCCTCCGTGGCGGCCGTCCCGGCGGAGCCCGAACCCGAAGCGCCCCCCCGGCGGCGCACCCGCTGGGTGGAGATCGAAGTCCAGAGCCCCCCTGCGGCCCTGGAGACGCTGGCGGCGGCGGGCGCGCCCATCTACGCCCAGCATTGCACGACGTGTCACGGCGTCCAGGGCAAGGGCGACGGGCCGGCCGCCGCCCTGAGGGAGCCCCGGCCCCGCAACTTCACCCGGGGCCTCTTCAAATTCAAGACCTCGGTCCCCGACGAGATGCCCTTCGACGACGACCTGTACCGCACGGTCTCGCAGGGCATCCCCGCGGCGGGCATGCCGGCCTACGGCGACCTCACCGCCTTCGAACGCTGGGCCCTCGTCGCCTACGTGAAGACGCTGACGAAGCACGTGCTCGACGACGGCCGGGTCATCGATCACTTCAAGCGCTCCCCGGCCCAGACGCGACTGAAGTTCCCCGCCGATCCCGGGCCGGGCGCCGTCGACCTGGCCAAGGGCCGCGAGCTCTTCCAGAGCAAGATCGGCTGCGTGGCCTGCCACGGGACGACGGGCAGGGGCGACGGGCCCTCGGCCGCGACCCTGGTCGACGTCTTCGACCACCCCATCGCGGTCCCCGACATCGAACGGGGCGAGGTCTCGTTCAAGAGCGGGCATCGTCCCGACGACATCTACCGCATCCTCGTCTCGGGCATGGCAGGGACGCCCATGCCCTCCTTCAGCTCGTCCCTCGGCGAGGCCGACCGCTGGAATCTCGCGCATTACATCACCAGCCTCTACAAGCCGCTGCCCCCGGGCGAGCGGACCTTCCTCACCGCCGGCTGCGTCAGCTGCCACACGGTGGGCAAGGGCAAGATCATCGGGCCGGATCTGGCCGGCGTGGCCCAGCGCCGGACGAAGGAATGGCTGGCGCGCTGGCTGGCCGACCCGCCGGGCATGATCGCCACGGATGCCGACGCCCGGAAGCTCTTCGAGGAGCACCTGGTGCCGATGCCCAGCCCCGGGCTCACCCGCAAGGAGATCGACCAGGTGATCGAGTATCTGCAGACCCTGCCGCCGGCGAAGCCCGCGGCGGCCCCCAAGAACAATTAAAAAGAAAGAATAGGAGACACCATGAACACGCCGACGCTGTCCCGAGTCGCCCTGGGTCTCGCGATCCTCGCCGTCCTGACCTCCGCCTTCGTCGTGAGACAGGCGAAGATGTCCGGCGGCGGCGCCGCCGCCCCCTCCGTGAGCCTGGGAGGCTCCGCCGACGCGGTGATCAAGGACCGCGGGCTGGCGCCCGAGGAGGTCGAGGCCGCGCTGAAGACCTATCCCCGCCCCGGAAAACACGACGACGAGTTCGTCGCCTTCCTCTCGGGCGGCCATTCCGGTTCCATCATCGCCGTCGGCCTGCCCTCCATGCGCATCCTCAAGGAGATCCCCGTCTACGGGGCGGACTCCTGGCAGGGCTGGCTCACCGGGTCCACCGAGAGCCGGGACATCGTCGCGGAGGGCCAGTTCTACAAGGACGTCCCGCTCCAGTGGGGCGACCTGCACCATCCGAAGCTCTCGCTCACCGACGGCGTCTACGACGGGCGCTATATCGCGGCGGCCGACAAGGCCGGCGGGCGCCTGGCGATCGTCGACCTCCGGGACTTCAAGTGCAAGCAGATCGTGAAGACCCCCAACACGGTCAGCGACCACGGCAACTACTGGACGCCCAACAGCGAATACTTCGTCACGAGCACGTTCTTCCCCGCGCCCCAGCCCTTCGGGACCTTCCAGCCCATCGAGCAGTACGCGGACAAATACCGCGGCATGATCACGTTCCACAAGTTCGACAAGGAGGCCGGCCGCATCCGCCTCGAGGAGTCGTGGCAGATCGAACTGCCCCCCTACTTCCAGGACCTGATCTCCGCGGGCAAGAAGGACAGCCTCGGCTGGATGTTCACCAACTCCATCAACACCGAGATGTCCTACGGCGGAACCCTGGAAGGGCGGCCCGCGATGGAGGTGGGCGCGTCCAAGAACGAGATGGACTTCGTCCACGTCATCAACTGGAAGCGCGCGGAGGAGCTGGCCAAGGCCGGCAAGACCACCAAGATGTCCGGCATCCCGGTCCTCTCGATGGACACGGCGGCGAAGGAGGGGGTCCTCTTCTTCATCCCGGTGTCGAAATCGCCGCACGGGGTGGACGTCACGCCCGACGGCAAGTACATCTGCGCCGCGGGCAAGCTGGATCCGCACGTGACGATCTTCTCCTTCGACAAGATCCAGAAGGCGATCGCCGCGAAGAACTACGAAAAGGTGGACCGCTTCGGGATCCCCGTGCTCAAGTACGATGCCTGCCGCGAGGGCTACGTGGAGAGCGGCCTGGGACCCTTGCACACCGAGTTCGACGAGAAGGGCTACGCCTACACCAGCCACTTCCTCGACAGCGCGATCGTGAAGTGGACGCTGCCCGGGAACAAGGGCGGCAAGGAGCCCTGGACCGTGATCGACAAGCTCCCGGTCCAGTACAACATCGGGCACCTCACGGCGCCCGGCAGCGACACCGCGACCCCGTACGGGAAGTACATCCTCTCGCTGAACAAGTGGTCGGTGGACCGCTACCCCGCCGTGGGGCCCCTGCACCCGCAGAACTGCCAGCTCATCGACATCAGCGGCGAGAAGATGAAGATCCTCTACGACCTCCCGATCGGCATCGCCGAGCCGCACGCCGCGAACATCATCCCCACGAAGCTGCTCAAGGCCTGGACCGTGTACCCCGAGAACGGCATCGACCCCAAGACGATGAAGAAGGACCCCTTCGCCATCAACATCGGGCAGGAGCGCATCGTGCGCGAGGGGCCCGACAAGATCCGGATCTTCCTGAGCGTGGTGCGCAGCCAGTTCCGCCCCGACATCATCCGCGTCAAGCAGGGGGACCACGTCACGATCCACATGACCAACGTGGAGCGCGCGCGGGACGCCACCCACGGCTTCGCCCTGCACGGCCACAACGTCAACGTCTCGCTGGATCCCGGCCAGACCTCCACCGTGGAATTCGTGGCCAAACATGAGGGCGTCTATCCCTGGTACTGCACGGAGTTCTGCTCGGCCCTGCACATGGAGATGACGGGCTGGTTCCTGGTGGAACCCCGCGACTCGAAGAGCGGCAAGGCACCCTCGGAGGGCGGAGCCGCTCCCGCCAAGTAAGATGGAAGCCCCCGCAACCCGGACCGGGGCCCCGCCGGCCCCCAGCCCCTCGGAAACCTGGGGCTGGCTGACGCGGACCCCGGTCCGGGTGGGTTTCGCGGTCCTGGTCTGCGGCCTCTTCGCCCTGAGCTTCACCCAGCCCCTCTGGGTGAGCCGTTTCGTCGCGCCCCAGTATCCCTACGGCCTGAACCTGCAGGTCTACCTGAACCATGTCGAGGGGGACGTGCAGGAGGTCGACATCCTCAACCACTATGTCGGCATGAGGCCCGTGGCCCAGATGGCCGTCCTGGAGCGGCAGGTGGGGGCCTTCCTCCTCGTGGCCGTCTGCCTTTCGGCGATCGTGGCCTCCGCGTTCAAGAAATCCTTCTGGCAGGTCCTCTTCCTCCTGCCCCTGGTCCTCTTTCCGATCGGCATGCTGGTCGACCTCTACGCCTGGTTGTGGTACACCGGACATGCGCTGGACCCCACGAGCCCCATGAGCATGACCGTCAAACCGTTCACCCCGAAGCTGATCGGCACCCAGAAGATCGCCAACTTCGACGTCACCTCCAGCCTCGGACCCGGCACCTATCTCCAGATCGCGGGCGCCGTCCTCCTGGCCGCCGCCGCGATGATCGGACGCAAGCTGAGCAGGCCCTCAGCCCCGGGGGCGGGCCACGATGCTCCCTGAACTCGCCGCCCTCCTCCTGCAGGCCACGCTCCAGGAGCGGATCGACCGGACGCCCTCCGGCGGCCTCCTGTCGCTGCCGGCCGGGGTGTACCGGGAGCATGTCCGCATCGGGAAACCCCTGACGATCGACGGCGGGGACGGGGCGATCCTCGACGGCGGGGGCCGGGGCACGATCGTCTCCGTGACGGACGCCGCCGTCGTCCTGCGCCGCCTGACGATCCGGGGCAGCGGGGACAGCTTCTCCGAGGAGGACGCCGGCGTCCGCCTTGAGAACGCCTCCGGGTCCCGCATCGAGGACTGCCGGCTGGAGGACGTCCTCTTCGGCCTCTACATCTCCCAGTCCTCCGGCTGTTTCTTCCGGCGCCTGAAGATCGGGGGCAAGGCCCTCCCCATGCCGCGGCGGGGCGACGGGGTGCGCCTCTGGTACTCCCATGACACTCTGCTCGAGCAGATCGAGATGACGGACTCCCGGGACTTCATCATCTGGTTCGCCCGCGGCACGCAAGTCCGCGACTGCCGGATCGTGCGGAGCCGCTACGGCCTGCACTACATGAATTGCGACGACAACGAGTTCGTGGGCAATGTATTCTCCGACAACCAGGTCGGAGGGACGATCATGTACAGCCGGCGCATCCGCATGAAGAACAACCGCTTCGAACGCAGCCGCGGCCCCAGCGCCTACGGGATGCTCCTGAAGGACGCCGACGACGTCCTGGCGGAGGACAACGTGTTCGTCGACAACACGCGCGGCATCTTCTTCGACAATTCGCCCAGCCAGGAGAACGCGTCCTGCACGATCCGGCGCAACGTGTTCGCCCTCAACGACGCGGGCGTCTCGATCCTGCCCGACACGCGGCGCGTGCGCTTCGAGGCGAACACCTTCGTCGACAACCTGGCCCACGTCGAGTTCCTGGGCCGCGTGGACTCCCGCAAGAACCTCTGGGAGGGGAACTACTGGGGGGATCACCCCGCCTACGACGCCGACGGGGACGGCTTCAGCGAGATCCCCTACCGCCCCGAGAGCGTCTACGAATCGCTGACCTCCGCGCACCCGGAGCTGGCCTTTCTCAGGTTCAGCCCCTCGATCCTGGCGATCGAACGGGCGGGCCGGATCTTCCCCTCGAGCGCGGGGGAGCTGCAACTGGAGGACGCCCGGCCCTCCGTCCGTCCCACGGTGGCCCGGAGGGATCCCGGGGCCCGCTTCCATCCGGACATGATGCTGCTGACGTTCGCGTTCACGTTCATCCCCCTCGGGGCGGCCTTCTGGGCCTGGCGGAGCCTGCGATGATCCTCCGCGTCGAGGGCGTCTCGGCCTCCTTCGGGACGCGCCGCGTCCTGCAGGGGCTCTCGTTCTCGGTCCGCCGGGGCGAGACCGTGGCGCTGATGGGCCCCAACGGGGCGGGCAAGACCACCCTGCTCAAATGCATCCTCGGCCTGATCCGGCACGAGGGAACGATCGAGATCGACGGCCTCGACGCCCGGGCCCGCGGCCCGGAAGCCCGGGCGCGCCTGGGCTACGTCCCCCAGCATCCGGCCTTCCATCCCATGACGGCCCGGGAGGCCCTGCGCTTCCTGGCCGCCCTCCGGCGGGTGCCTCCGGGCCGCGCCGACGAGGCCCTGAAGCAGGTGGGCCTGGAAGCGGACGCCGACCGCCGCATCGAGATCTTCTCCGGCGGGATGCAGCAGCGGCTCTCCGTCGCCGCCGCGCTCATCGGGGATCCGCCGCTGATGCTCCTGGACGAGGCCACGGCGAACCTGGACCCCGCCGCCCGCCGGGACCTCCTCGCGCTGCTCGCCGGTTTCAAGAAGGCGGGCAAGACGATCCTGCTGTCCTCCCACCGCCACAGCGAGGTCCATTCGCTCGCGGACCGGGTGATCCTGCTGGAGGAGGGACGGGTCGCGCGCGAAGGATCGCCGGAGCAGGTCTTCCCCGCGAACCGCATGATCCTCAGCATCGAGGCTCATGGGGAGGCCGAGAAGAGCCTCCTCCCGGGGATCCTGTCCTGCCCCGAAGCCCGCCCGCTGCCCGTCTGGAACGGCTCGTTCGACGTCTCGATCCCCGCGCAGGAGGCCCCCGCCCTGCTGCAGCGTCTCCGGGAGGCGGGCGTGGAACCGCGCCGGATCCGCCTCAGGATCCCCGAGGAGGGGGAGGACGCATGAACATCCTGCTGGCCCGGGAACTCCGGGACGCCGTCCGGAGCCGCTGGTTCGCCGGCGTCACGGGCGTCTTCTGCGTGCTGGCGCTGGGGGTGTCCTACCTCGGATTCTCCGGCGCGGATGCGCTGGGCTTCGCGGGGTTCAGCCGGACCGTCGCGGGGCTGCTCAACCTCATGCTGCTCTTCGTGCCCCTCCTGGGGCTGCTCGTGGGCGCCCTGGGCCTCGCCGGCGAACGCGAGGACGGCACGCTCGGATACCTCCTGGCCCAGCCGGTCGGCCGCGGGGCCGTGTTCGTCTCGAAGCTGGGCGGACAGGGCATCAGCCTCGCCCTCTCGATCAGCCTGGGCCTGGGCCTGGCGGGATTCATCGTCGGCTGGGAGACCGGCACCTCCGGAGCCGCCGCGTTCCTCACGCTCGCGCTGACCGCGGTGCTGCTGGGCCTGGCGAGCCTGGCGGGGGGAACCCTGGTGGGCGTGGCCGCCGCCTCCCGGATGCGGGCCCTCGTGACCGTCCTGATGATCTGGGTGCTCTTCGCCTTCGTGCTCGACGCCGCCTCCCTCGGCCTGGTGGTGGGCGGCCTGCTGGGGCCCTCCGCCCTCTTCTGGACCGCCCTCCTGAACCCGCTCCAGGCCGCCAAGGTCTTCTGCCTGCTGACGCTCTCGACCAAGCTCGAGGTGCTCGGGCCCTCCGGCATCTACGCCGTCAAGGCGTTCGGCACGGCCGGCGCGGCGGCCCTGCTGGGCGGCGTCCTGCTCGCGTGGACCGGCGGCATGGCCCTCGCGGGGTGGGGCATCTTCCGGAGGATGAACGTCCGATGAGGCGCGCGTGGTGGATCCTGCTCCTGGCCGCCTGCGGGGAGCCCTCCACCGGACCCGCGCCCCTGGCGCTCGGCGAGGACGCGTGCGACGTCTGCCGGATGATCATCAGCGAACTTCCCTACGCGGCCCAGCTGCGGCAGGCCGGAGGCGCGGTGGCGAAGTTCGACGATCTGGGCTGCCTGGCGGAGCGGCTCAAGAAGGGGCCGCCCCCCGCCGAAGTCTGGGTCGTCGATCATGCCGGCGGCCGCTGGATCGACGCCCGGCGCGCGGTCTACGCCCGCCGGAAGGGCCTCAAGACCCCCATGGCCTCCGAGCTGGCGGCCTTCGAATCGCCGCAGACCGCCGCGTCCTTCAGCGGGCGGACCTTCGGATTCGAGGAGTTCGCGCGGCACGGACGCCCCGAGTAGGGGCCCCGGCCCTCAAAGATCCATCGGGCCGGCATGCGGGCCATCCCCGGCCTGCGGCCGGTATCCCTGGAGCGGGACCACCCGGGACCGCCCCTCCACCGAACACACCACCGCCCGGACCTGCGGCTCGTAGCAGTCCTCGTATTTCATGTCGTACAGCGCCTCCGCCAGCCCGGCATAGACGTCGATCGCGGCGTGCAGCTCGGCCTCGAAATCGGAGGCGAGCCCCCGGCACTCCGCCGGCAGCGAGGCTTCCGCCACCCGCCCCTCTAGGGTCTGCCTCTGGGTTCTCGCCGCGAAGAGACAGGCGCCCGCGAGCGCCAGCAGTTCGTCCACCCCGAAGACGCCGCCGAGAGGACGGCCGTGGGCCACGGAGTCCACCCAGTGCTCCCCCCGCACGGCGTCGAACGACACGGGTATCGGCATCAGTCCTCCCGAAGTCCGAGTGACTACATAACGGCGTCAACGAAACGGGCGTTTCATGTCCCGGCGGGGTTCAGAGCCGGCGCAGCTGCACCACCCGGTCGCGGTCCCCCCCGAGCATCTCCGTGACGCGCTGCTGCCAGAGCTCCGCGAAACGGCCGCGTTCGGCGGGCGTCCCCCGGCCGCTCAGCGCCGCCGACAGCAGCCCTCCCAGCTCCGGCGGCGAGGGAACCCGGGAGGGCGTGCAGGTCAGCTCCACGGCGTCCCCCGTGTCGGTCCTCCGGAAGCGGATCCGCCCCTCCAGGGAGGGATCGAAGCGCAGCAGGTCGCGCCGCCGGTGCCTCCCCATCAGGCCTCCGAAGCCGGTCGGACCCGCCGCCCCGGTGATCAACGCGATCACCTGGGACATGGGACCCAGGGCGGCGTCGTCCTCAGCCCCGCCCAGGACCACCTCGATCTGACCCCGGACGGGCAGGGCCCCGGGATAGAGGGCCTCGAGGGCGGCCGCCGTCGCCAGGAAGGCGGACGCCACGGTCGGGCAGGAGTGCCCGCTGAGCTTCACCACGTCGGCGTAGGCGTACTCGAAAGGCTCGCCGGGCCGCCGCGCCCCCAGGAGTTCGGCCAGCGGATCCGTGCAGGCGATCACCCCGGGTCTTGCCGCGTTCATGCGACCCCCAGTTTGACGCGGAGCGCCTCGGTCATGCGCTCCGGAGTCCAGCGCGGCTCGAAGACCAGGGCGACCTCGACATGACGCACGCCGGGACGCGAGCCCACGGCCCGGCGCACCTGCTCCAGGAGGACCGCCGCGTGCGGACAGGCCGGATCGGTCAGCGTCATGCGGATTTCCACGTCGCCCCCGGCGCGCGGCGTGATCTCGTAGACCAGGCCGACGTCGACGATGTTGGCCCCCAGTTCGGGATCCCGGACCCCGCGCAGCACGTCCATCAGCTCCTCCCGCGTCGGCGGCGGTCCGGCGCTGGCGGCGGGCTTCGGAGGCGGCGGCGGCGCGGCGGCGCGGCCGTGCGGACACGCCTCTTGCAGGCGCTGCAGGAGCTCCGGCAGTCCGATGCCGTGCATCCCGCAGGCCTGGCGCAGCGTCACCATGCCCCCCATCATGCGTCTCATCACCGGATTGGCGAGCGGCGTGAATCCGGCCTGGATGAGGATCGGCAGCGCCTCCGGATGGGCCTCCAGCAGCCCCGCGATCTTGTCGTCGGCGCTGATCACCCCCGGAGCGGCCGCCGGACGGCGTGCGTCGCGGCGCCCGCGCAGCGTGCCCCAGATCGACCAGGCCGCGCCGCCGATGCCGGCCGCCGCCACCATCCCCGACAGGCCCGAGACGTACAGCGGGACCTGGCTCCGGAAGACGGGGGCGAGGACCTGGGCCTCCCGCAGCAGCACGCCCGCCGCCAGCAGGGCCAGGCTCCAGGCCCAGAGCCGGGGACGGTGCAGATCCGCCCCCGTGAACACCGGCACCACCCGTCCCGCGAACGACAGGATCAGCAGCGACACGAAGCCCACCGTGAAGGCGTGGCGGGCGCCGTCGAGCAGCAGCCCGGGCGCCGAAAAGCCCGCCAGGCTCCGCACGCCGTAGATTCCGGCCAGCCCCGCGAAGAGCAGCGCGAACGCCCAGGCCCCGCGGACGCCCTTCCGGAAGATGCCGTGCTCCCCCGCCGCCTCGGAGGCCGGACGGGAAAAGGGCCGGAACCCGAGGACGTAGGAGAGCAGGGACAGGCCGATGCCGAGCAGGCCCGCATCCATCAGGGGCAGCCCCTCCGGATGCCGCACCCTCAGGGACCCCGCCGCCAGCAGCGCGGCCCCCAGGGGACCGGTGCCGAGACTCAGCAGCAGCCAGGGCCGGGAGGGCGCGCGCAGCCCCAGGAAGACCGGGCCCACGCGGAGCAGGAACCCCTGGATCCAGCCCATCGTCCCCCCGAAGAGCGCCAGGGCGTAGACGGCCTGATTCCAGCGGACCGCGGCCTCCGCGTCGCCTTCCAGCACCGCCTCGACACCCCCTCCGACCAGGGCTCCCGCCGCCGCCAGCCAGGACAGGGTGCCGACGGCCAGGAACACGTGGAAGAGTTCGAGCGTCGCCCCGGAACGCCGCCAGGTCCGGAAGAGCGCGGCGCCCCAGATCAGAACGGCCGCGATTTGCAGGACCGGCCCCAGGGCGGCGGCCGGCACGGTTCCCGGCAGAAGCTCCCCGAGACGGCCCCAGCCGATGAGGAGCTGCGCCAGGATCGTGATCCACCAGGCCTGGCGGACCGCCCCCGGATAGGCGAGGGCCTGTCCCAGAAAGCGGGGCACCGTGTGGGTGGAGATCCCCATGATGAAGAGCAGGACGAAGCCCCAGATCTGGAATCCCGCGTGGACCCAGTTGTGGGAGGGGGGATGCTCCCCCAGCACCCAGTGGATGACGAGCAGGTTGTAGGCGCCGAAGCTCGCCCCCAGCGTCGCCGTCGACAGCAGCGCCGCCCTCAGGAACGGCACGAAGAGGGGCCGCTCCGGGGGCGGAGGAGGCCTCAGCTGGACGGGGACGGCCGCGGGTTCCGGCTTGCGGGCGGCGGCCTCGTTCAATTCCCGGAGCAGGACCGCCAGATCGACCCGGTGGGCCGCCGCAAAAAAGTCGATCCGCTCGTCGGGCCCGTCGGCTCCTCCGCATCCCAGGAGCCCGTGCCGCGCGAACACCTCCCCCGTCCCCGGATGCGCCGCCAGCACGCCCCGGAGCGAATCCTTCCCGCCGACGAGCGCCGCTTGTCCCGGCGGGGGCGCGGCCCCCAGGGCCGCCAGCAGGTCCGCCACGGGAATGCCCCGGAGCTCGGCGGCCTGGGTCAGGGTCAGACTGCCCCCGCAGCAGAGATCGATCCCCTGGGACTGGAGGGCGGGGCGCAGTTCGGGACGCTGTTCGAGCAGCTCCGAAATCCGGGTTTCCGGACCGATCGCGAACGCCTGGGACATGCCTCGCTCCTTCCGAAACCCGGCCGCCGCACCTGCCGCCCCCCGGGTGCGCAATCCCCGTGCCACGCCCCCGGGGGCGGGAGCCTTCCGGGGGACCGCGGAGAATCCCGCGAGCGCGCGAAATCCCACGCCCCTCCCCTCCCTCCTCCCGGCGGTCGTCCCCCTGAAATCGCGCGGCCCCGATATTGCGATGACAGACTCCCGTCCAGCGCTCCGGCCGGGCCCGAACCGCGCCTCCGGTGCGCGAGGGACGTTTTTAGATAATGAGGTTATTTATTGGCGACGACCCGGCGCCCGAAGGTATCATTGGAATCATCGTGTCTGTCCCCCTCGTGAGGAGCCATCCATGGTCACACCTCCCAAGTATCCCGGAGTCCGGATCACTGCCAACGGCAACCAGCTGATCTCCACCTACACGGAGACGCGGCTGAGCGAGGCGGGCATCTTCTATCCCATCACCCCCTCCACCGAGGCGGGCGAGCTGTTCCAGCAGGCCTACGCCGAGGGCAAGCTCAACGTGTTCGGGCGGCCGCTGCTGGCCATCGAGGCGGAGGGCGAACATGCGGCGCAGGGCGGCGCCATCGCGTGCTCCGTCACCGGAAAGCGCGTGGTCAACTTCACCTCGGGCCAGGGGCTCCTCTACGGCCTGGAGCAGTACTTCCATGCGCCGGGGAAGCTCTCGAGCATGGTGGTCGAGATCGTCGCCCGGGCCATCACCAAACACGCCCTGAACGTCCACTGCGGGCACGACGACGTCTACAGCGCCCTCGACACCGGCTGGATCATCACGTTCGCCAAGGACGCCCAGCAGGCGGCGGACCAGGCGCTGATCCTCCGGCGCGTGACGGAACTCAGCCTGACCCCGGGCATGAACTGCCAGGACGGCTTCCTCACCTCGCACCTCGAGCGCACCTTCCTCATGCAGGAGGCGGAGCTCATCCGCGAGTTCCTGGGTTCGCCCGACGACGTGATCGACTGTCCGACCGACGCCCAGCGCACCCTCTTCGGGCCCCGGCGCAAGCGGGTGCCCGCGCTGATCGACCTCGCGAACCCCGCGCTCCTGGGGCCCGTCCAGAACCAGGAGCACTACATGCAGGGCATCGTCGCCCGCCGGAACAATTTCATCGAGCCCATCCTGGGCTTCCTCGAGCAGTCCTACGCGGACTTCGGGCGCCTCACCGGGCGGAACTACGGCCTCGTCTCGTGCCACAAGACCGCGGATGCGGACACGGTCTTCGTCTCGCTCGGCTCCGCGGCGGAGAACATCGAGGCGGCCGTGGACCACCTGCGCGCGAAGCGCGGGGCGAAGGTCGGCTCGGTGCACGTGAACGTCCTGCGCCCCTTCCCGGCGGCGGCGGTCGTGAAAGCGCTGGCCGGCAAGCGGAACGTGATCGTCCTGGAGCGCTCCGACGACCCGCTGGCGGGCGAGAACCCGCTCGGCCGGGACATCCGGACCGCGTTCAGCCGCGCCCTCCAGGTCGGGACGCATCCGGCGGACGAAACCCTCCCCGCCCTCACCCCGGCGCAGCTGCCGCGCCTCTACTCCGGCGTCTACGGCCTGGGCTCCCGCGACTTCCGCCCGGAGCACATCCTCGGCGCCTACGAGTACGCGACCGGCCGCATCGCGCGCAAGGACGGCCGCAAGGCCGCCGACGGCGCCTCGTTCTTCGTGCTGGGGGTCGACCATCCCTACAGCGTCCAGGCCGAGGAGCGGCCCTCGCTCCTTCCCGACAAGTCCATCGCCGTCCGCTTCCACTCCATCGGCGGCTGGGGCGCCATCACCACGGGCAAGAACCTCGGCGCGATCCTCGGCGAGTTCGGGGACTACCTCGCCGGGCGCGAGAAGCGCGTCGACGCCCTCGGACGCCCCGAGGAGGTCATCCACATCAGCGCGAACCCGAAGTACGGCTCCGAGAAGAAGGGCGCCCCCACGTCCTACTTCCTCGTGGCGGCCCCCGAACGGGTCCGCGTCAACTGCGACCTGCGGCACGTGAACGTCGTCCTCTGCTGCGACCCGAAGGCCTTCACGCACACGAACCCCCTCGACGGCATGGCCGAGGGCGGGGCCTTCGTCTGGGAGTCGGACGACACCGGCGCGGAGGCCTGGGAGCGCATCCCGCGCCGCTACCGCCGGGAGATCCTCGAGCGGAAGATCCGGCTCTACACCCTGCCCGGCTTCTCCATCGCCCGCAAGGCGACCGACCGCGAGGACCTCCAGCTCCGCATGCAGGGCAACGCCTTCCTCGGCGCCTTCTTCCGCGTCTCGCCCTTCCTGGAGCAGAACGGCATCACCCGCGAGCAGTTCCACGAGGTCGTGCTCGGACAGTACCGCAAGAAATTCGGCCGCTTCGGCGAGGCGGTGGTCGCCTCCAACATGGAGGTGATGACGCAGGGCTTCGACCTCGTCCGCGAGGTCCCCTACGGCGCGCCGGACGCGGCCGACCGCTCCAATCTGCGGGGCGCGGCGATCCTGCCCCTCGAGGGCTGCGGCGGCTGCCGCGGCTTCGAGGCCCCGGCCGGTCAGCCCGCCCGCGCCCCCCTCGCGGCGGTCGCCACGTTCGACCGCGAATTCCGCGCGGGCCTCGGATACAACCAGGCCGCCACGCCGCTCTCCGCCGTCGGCGTCATGGCGGCCGCCACGGGCGCCACCGCCTCGAAATACGTCTCGCGACGCGAAACCCCCGTCTTCATGCCCGAGCACTGCACCCAGTGCATGGAGTGCATCGCCATCTGCCCGGACACCGCGCTCCCCAACACCGCGCAGGATCTCGCGACGATCCTCCGCACCGCGGCGCGCGGCTACCTCACGCGGGCCCCCGAGCGGGACGCGCTGCTCGGCATGCTCAAGGAGATCGAAGGCAAGGCCCGCGAGGAGATGAAGGCCGCGGTCCAGCAGAAGGGCGCGGTCCCGCTGGGGCGCATCCTCCGCGGCGTCCTGGCGGACGCCCCCGGGATCTCCGACCAGACCCGCGAGGAATTCGGCGCGGTCCTCGACCGCCTTCCGTTCGCCTACGCCAAGACGAACGCCATCTTCGCCACGCAGGAGAAGAAGGCGGCCGGCTCGGGGGGCCTCTTCGGCATCTTCGTGTCGGACCTCTGCAAGGGCTGCTCCGCCTGCGTCGCCGCCTGCGACCACGGGGCGCTCCGCATGGAGCCCGAGACCGAGGCGATCAACGCCGAGCACGTCTCGGCGAAGGCGTTCCTCGACCTGCTTCCCGACACCCCGTCCCGCTACCTGGGCCTCTACAACGCGGACGCGCCCCAGGATTCCAAGATGGCGGCGCTCCGGAACCACCTGATGGTGCGCCGGAACTACGACGCGTTCGTCGCCGGGGACGGATCCTGCGCCGGCTGCGGCGAAAAGGGCGTCCTCCGCGCCATCGCGACGCTCACCGAGGCCTACATGCGCCCGATCTTCCACGCGAAGGCCGACCGGCTCCGCGCGAAGGCGGAGCGCCTGCTGAAGGAGGGCCGGGCCCGGCTGGAGGCGCTGGCCGCGTCCGACCGCGCCGCCTACGACCGCTTCCGCCTCGCCCTCGCGCACCTCATCCTCCGCCTGGGCGGCGAGGACGAGGAGGACACGGCCGCCCGCATCGCCGCGCGCGCCGCGATCTCCGATGCGGAGCTCGTCGACGCCCTCGCCGCCGTGCTGCGGCAGGACGCCTTCAACCACAAGGACCTGCAGGCGGTGGACGGCCGCCTGGCCAACGGCATGTCGGTGATGGCCATGGGCGCCCACACGGGCTGCAACACGGTCTTCAGCTCGACGCCGCCGAACAACCCGCACCCCTACCCCTGGATGAACTCCCTCTTCCAGGACGGCGCCACCGTCGCCTGGCTCTTCGGCGAGAGCTTCATCGTGGACCACGCCCGGCGCTCCGTCATCCCCGAGCGCCTCTGCGACGCCCTGCTCGACCGCGCCGGCGAGCCGCTCTCCGCACGGGAGTATTTCGACCTGAGCCATTTCAGCGACGCGCTCATGAGCGAGCGCGAGATCGCCGAGCTCCCCAAGGCCTGGGCCGTGGGCGGCGACGGCGGCATGGGCGACATCGGCTTCCAGAACGTCTCGAAGGTGGTGCTCCAAAACCGGCCCAACGTCAAGGTCGTGATGCTCGACACCCAGGTCTACTCCAACACCGGCGGGCAGAACTCGGACTCCTCGCCCCTGACCGGCGGCTTCGACATGAACCAGGTGGGCGAGGCCACGCAGGGCAAGATGGTCGAGATGAAGAACGTCGCCGAGGCGCTGACCTCGGGGCACGGCTCCCCCTTCGTCGCCCAGATCTCGATGGCCAACGCCGCCCGCTTCTACAAGACGATCCTCGACGCCCTCGAGTACCGAGGCACGGCGTTCCTCCAGAGCTTCACGACCTGCCCGCCGGAGCACGGGGTCGCCGACGACGTCTCGCTCCTCCAGGCCCAGCGGGCCCGCGATTCGCGCGGCCTTCCCGAGTTCGTCTTCAACCCCCGCCAGGGCGAATCCTACGCGGAGGCCCTGGACCTCAAGGGGAACCCCTCCCTCCAGAGCGACTGGCTCGAGGCCGAATTCAAACCCACCGGCGAGAAGTACCGCTACACCGTCGCCCACTGGGCCGCGACGGAGTCGCGCTTCCGGGTGCACTTCAAGAAGGTGAAACCCGAACAGGCCGCCGAGCTCGTGCCCCTGGAACACATGATGCTGCGGATCACGCAGGACGACATCGTCCACCGCCGCCACCTCCTCGTCGAGCACCGCGCGTTCGTGCCCGACTTCGGGGTCTTCATCAAGATCCCCGGCGAGCAGGGGAAGATGGAATTCCGCTCGCTGTCCCGCCAGATGGTGGTCTTCTGCGTGGAGCGCCGGAAGGCCTGGCGCATGCTCCAGAGCCGCGCCGGAGTGGTGAACCCCGATTATGCGGCCCAGCGGGCGCTGCTCGGACGGGTCGATCGCGGCGAGATCACGAAGGACGAACTCCTCGCCCGGGGTCCCGAACTCCTGAAGGCCGCGGCGGGGGGCAACGGCCACGCGGCCCCGCAGGGCGCGCCCGCCGGAACCGCCCGCCATCCCTGATCGGGGGCGGCCCTGAACGGCCGGAGAAGATTCCGTCCCGCCGGGAACGGGGCTGTTCGCCCGCTATTCCAGGACGTCCCGGTGGGAAGCCTCCTGCTCCTCGAGTTCCCGGATCACGGCGCGGACCTCGTCGTCGGCGGCGAGCGCGCCGATGTCCCGGTAGAAGCGGTGGGACTCCTCCTCCACGGACCTCACCAGGGAAAGCGCCGTCGACGCGTCGATCGCCACCCCCTCCTCCCTCCTGGAGAACAGCGTGGGGAACAGCTCCTCGAGCGCCCGGCTGATCGAGTCCTCGTCCAGATGCCAGGTCCGGGGGAAGTCCACGCGGCCGTCGAGCCTCGCCACGGCCGCCTCGTGCCCCTCCTCCTCCACGGCGAGGGCGAGCAGTTTCCGGACCAGCTGGCCCTCCGACGGCCCCAGCCTCCCGGCCAGGGCACGGAACATGCCCGCGCAGCGGCGCTCGGCGCGCCGGCCCAGAAGAAGGCACTCCTTGAAGGATATCTCCATCAGGTCCATCGGAACCCCCATTTAGGTATCTACGTTAATTGTACACCGGGGAGCGCCGCTCCGGGGCTCCGATTCGACCCGAAAAGCGGGGCTTGCACAACCGGCAACCAATAAACTATGTTATGTATCCGATGGAGCCGCTTGCCGTCCAAAGGGCGCCGGGGGGCGCCGGCGCGCCGCTGTCGCCGCCGGTCCCGGGCGGGGGAAGGCCCGCGAGGGCCGATTTCACGCTCCTGCCCATCCCCGAGGAGACGCCCCGCGCGTTCGGACGGCGCCTGGCCGCGCGGCTCCGGGACGAGGACCTCACGATGGTCCGCCTGGAGGTGCACGGTCCGCTGCAGGCGGAAGCCCCCTTCCGGGAGGGGCTGGAGCAGGGCTTCGGTCCCGTGGACTGGCCGCTCCACTGGGTCGAGGGGCAGGGGGAGTCCGGGGGGCACCTTTCCGGCCTGCATGCGAGCGCCCTGCGCGGAGGGACGGTTCACACCCTGACGCTCGCGGGAAGACCCGTGGCGAGGCTCTTCGAGGACGAGCACGGCCGCAACCTCATGATCGGGGGGATGGGCCCGGCCGACGCCTCGGCCCCGCGGTCGATGCAGGCGGAGTCGCTCTTCGAGAACCTGGAGGCCATGCTTCGCGACGTGCGGATGCAGCCGTCCCATCTGCTGCGCACCTGGTTCGCCTCGAGGGACATCCTCGACTGGTACGGATCCTTCAACCTCGTGCGGACCCACTTCTTCCGCAGGCTCGGGCTCCATCAGCTTCCCGCCAGCACCGCGATCGGGGGGCGGCCGCCCCGGGGGGAGGCGCTCGCGCTGGCCGCCTGGGCGCTGGATCCCGGCTCGGGCGCCCCGGCGACCCCGGTGGATTCGCCCCTGCAAGGGGCGGCCACGGAGTACGGCAGCGCCTTCAGCCGGGCGACCCGGGTGAGTTCCCCGGGCTTCCTCCGGCTCGTCGTCTCGGGCACCGCCAGCATCGACGTGCAGGGCTACACGGTGTTCCCGGGC
Organism: uncultured Planctomycetales bacterium; assembly: GCA_964619955.1. Classification (GTDB taxonomy): domain Bacteria; phylum Planctomycetota; class MHYJ01; order MHYJ01; family JACPRB01; genus JACQFK01. The sequence goes on along the minus strand of CAZUJF010000014.1, from coordinate 63,252 downwards.
CGCCCCAAGGAGCAGATCGAGCGCACCCTGACGGTCCTCGAAGCCCTCCTGCGGAAGGAGGGCTTCGGATTCGAACACGTCACCCGCGCCACCGCCTACCACCGCACGGAAGCCGTCGCCGTCTGCTTCCGTGCCCTGCGGGGACCGTGCGGATTCCCCCCCCTGCCGGTCCTGCTCAGCCCCGCCGTCCTCTGCCGCGACGACCTCTGTTTCGAAATGGAACTCGACGCCCTCCGGCCTTCCGGAGAGGACCCCGCCGCGCGAAAGGAGACGTCATGATCCTCGTGCGCCCCCTCTGCCTCTTCGTCCTGACGGCCGGACTCCTGGCCCGGGCCCAGGATCCGGGACGGCCCTGCGGCATCACCCGCGAGGCCGCCCCCCCGAACCTGGACGCCGACCTGGACGTCCAGCGCACGGAACTCGAGCGGCTCCTGAAGCAGCCTCCCGTCGTCCCGGGCCGCGTCCGGCATGCGGAGCTGCGGACGCCGCACGCGGGGGACGACCCCGCCCGCGTGATCCTGAGACGCACCGGGGCCCTGCTCGCCGCGCTCGGCGCCTCCGCCCCCGGGGACGCCGCCGCGGAACTCCGCCGCCTGGAACGCCTGGAGGCCCCTCCGGAGGAACGCCTGCGGCGGGCCGCGGCCCTCCGCCGGCGGGTCGCCTTCTCCAATCCCCTGCTCGACTTCAAGAGCATCCTCTTCGCCAAGAGGGCGCCCGGACGCTACAGCCACATGTCCGACCAGTATTTCGGCTGGTGGTCCCGGCCCGGCGGCGGGCTCTATCTGCTCGAGGCCTGGAAGGAGGAGACCCCCCAGCTCACCTGCCTCACCCCGGGCTTCCCCCCCGGCAGCTTCCTGCGTCCCGAACTCTCCCCCGACGCCCGGAGCATCCTCTTCGCCTACGCGCGCCACTTCCCCGGCGTGGCCGAGCTCCGGAACAAGGTCGACAAGGAAGCCCTGCCGGAGGAGGCCTTCTACCACCTCTACGAGATGAGCATCGACGGGACCGGCGTCCACCAGCTGACCCGGGGCCGCTACGACGACTTCGACGGCCGCTATCTTCCCGACGGCGGCATCGCCTTCCTCTCGACCCGCCGGGGAAGCACCGTCCAGTGCACCTCCAGCTCCGCCGCCGGCACCCTCCTTCGCGGCTCCCTTCCCGACTCCTTCGTCCGCTGCGGCGGAGGGGATTACCGGCCCGTCGCCGTCTACACCCTGCACCGTCTCGATCCGGAGCGGGGCACCCTCCGCCCCCTCTCCTCCTTCGAGAATTTCGAGTGGACCCCGTCCGTCGCCGCGGACGGCCGCCTCCTCTACTCGCGCTGGGACTACATCGACCGGGACAACATGCCCTTCATGAGCCTCTGGACGATGCGGCCGGACGGCTCGAACTCCCGCCTGGTCTACGGCAACCACACCCGCAACCCCCACGCGATCTTCGAGACCCGCTCGGTGCCGGGCTCGACCAAGCTCATGTTCACCGCCTCCGCCCACCACTCCATCACCGGGGGGAGCATCTGCCTGCTCGATCCCGACCTGGGCTCGGAGGATCTCGGCCCCCTGGAGCGGCTCACGCCCGAAGTCTGCTTTCCGGAATCGGAAGGATGGCCGGCCACCTGGTACTCGGGCCCGCATCCCCTCTCGGAGGACGTCTTCCTGGCCTCCTGGAGCCACAAACCCCTGCGCCGGGAAGGGCAGGTGAACGAGGCGGAGGGACAGGGTCTCTATCTCTGCGACGCGTTCGGAAACCGCGAGCTGCTGCACCGGGACCCCGCCCTGTCCTGCATGGATCCCGTGCCGGTCCGCCCCCGCCCGCAGCCCCCGGTGCTCAGCAGCACGCTGAACTGGGACGGGCCGCAGGAGGGACGCTTCCTGATCCAGAACGTCGCCCAGGGGCTGGGCGACAAGGTCTCCCCCGGGTCCATCCGGAGCCTGCGCGTCGTCGCGGTCCCGATCAAGGTCCAGCCCCAGATGGATTCCCCGAAGCTCGGCCTGACCCGCGACGATCCGGGCAAGGCGATCCTCGGAACCGTGCCCGTCGAGGCGGACGGCTCGGCCTATTTCCGCGCGCCCTCCGGCATCCCCCTCTTCTTCCAGGCCCTGGACGAGGAAGGGACGGCCGTGCAGACCATGCGCAGCGTGACCTCGGTCCAGCCGGGGGAACTCCTCTCCTGCGTGGGCTGCCATGAACCCCGGCACTCCACGCCCGCCAACCGGCGGCCCCTGGCCGCCGCCCGCGAGCCCTCGAGGATCCGGACGGGGCCCGCCGGATCCTGGCCGCTGCGCTTCGACCGTCTCGTGCAGCCGGTGCTGGACCGGCATTGCGTCTCCTGCCACAAGCCCGGCCGGCCCGGCGCCGGGAAGGATCTCACCCCGGAACGCGCCTACGAGACCCTCGTAAGCCACGGCAAGCCCAGCCTGCGCGACCATGTGCTCGAGGGCTACCGCGAAGGCCGCTCCCACGCCGGGGAGGGCGCGGCGCGGACCAGCCCGCTCTGGGCCCTGCTCCGCGCCGGCCACCAGGGAGTCCGCCTGGAGGAGGACGACCGCTCCCGGCTCCTGACGTGGATGGACACCTACGCCCAGCGCCTCGGCTCCTACGGACCGGACCAGGAGCGGGAGCTGGAACAGCTCCGGAAGGCGCTGAGGGATCTCCTGGAGGAGTGATCAGAACTCGATCCGGAAGGGTCCCCCCGGAACGCGAAAGCGGAACGCCCTCTCCCGGCCGTCGGGCAGGGTCGCCGTGCCCGCATACTCGCCCTTGAAGCCGCGGAGGGTGAGACCCCCGTCGGCCCCCGTCTCGCCCGAGACCTCCCGGGTCCACCAGTCCCCCCGGATGCGGGCCCGCAGGCGCTCGTAGGCCGGCTTGGGCGTCATGTCCTTGCGGAGCAGGCCCGCGGGTGCCCCCATCCAGGCGCCCTCGTCGGACAAGTCCCACCAGGTGATCGCCTCCACCGACGGATGGCTGAAGAGCAGGGTGTAGAAACGATCCGCCAGCAGCGCCTGCCGCTCCTCCTCCTCCGGCGTGGAGGCCCAGGCGGGCCGGCGCGTATGCCAGTCCTTCATCGAGGCCTCCTTCGGGCCGCTCAGGATGCTGACCTCCGTGAAATGCAACGGGAGGCCCGCCCGGCCCAGGGACTCGCAGACGTCCCAGGTCTTCCGCGGACTCCACTCGGCCGCGTGCATGTGGCTCTGGACGCCGGCGGCGTGCACGGGCGCCCCCGCCTCCTTCAGGACCCGGAGCTGCTTCGCGAAGGCCTCGCCGACGTTGTAGTCGTTCACGACGAACGTCCCGCCCTCGTTGGCCCGCTGCGCCCAGCGGAGGCAGCGCGCGGCGGCCTCGACGGCCCCCATGTCCTTCACCCAGGCGCCGTAGACGTTGGTGAAGCGCGGGGCCGCCAGCGCCTCGTTGATGACGTCCCAGCGGTCGACGAGCCCGCGGAATCCGCCGACCAGCTCGTCCGCCCTCCGCTGCATCAGCGCCTCGAGCGGCGGCTCCCCCGACACCCAGCCCGGGAAACATTCGTGCCAGAACAGCGGATGCCCCTTGGCCGCGATGCGCCGCTCCGCGCACCAGGCCGCCATCGCCCGGAGCCGCCGCTCCGCCGTCCGGCCCGGCTCCGTCTCGTAGGAACTCCAGTAGAACGGAAGCGTGGCGTAATTGAAGAGCTCCTGGAAGCGCCCGCGGTACGCGGCCTGGGACGCCGCGGCGCCGTCCTCCCTCCAGCCGAAGAGGTTGGCCCCGAACAGGAACTCGTGCGAGACCTGCGACGCCCGCACGCGGACCCCCGCCGCCGGCCGCCCGCCGTCCCCGACCCGAAGCGCCGCCTCCCCCGTCCGCAGGCGGAGGATCCGCGCCTCCGCCTCCCGGAGGAGGTCCGCGTCCTGGGCCGCCAGGATGAAAAGCGCCGCCAGCGCCGGAATCATACAACCCCTTATTTAATTAACCTGTATATCTATATAAGCGGAGCCGGGGCCGCCATGACGCCGCCCCGAAGGAGGAAACGATGCACATCCGGGACCTCTCGCCCAAGGAACACCTCCACCTGTGCCGCCTGGCCGAACAACGCTGCGCCCGCCTCCTGAGGGCGCTGTCCCGCCGGGCCCGGCCCCAATCCCGGCGCCTGGCCCGCGTGCTCGGGGACATGGCGCGGGACGAGGAGGCCCACGAGGAGGTCGTCCGCCGCACCGAGGAGGGCGTGGACTGGCCGGAGTCGTGGAGGCTGGATCGCGTCGGCGTGCACGAGATGCTCAAGCGGCACTTCCCGGCCTGCCTTCAGGATGCGGGCCGGCTCCGGCCGGAGACGGAGCAGCTGCTGGCGTTCGTGGAGCGCCTGGAGAACCAGTCCTGCGAGTTCTACCGGAGCCTCGCCGAGCTGTCACAGGATCCGACCCTGAGCGCCTTCTTCCTGGACATGATGGAGCGGGAAGAGGCCCATACGCCCTCGTCGATTCTGGATTCCGGGCCGTCCGCCGAGGATCTCCGGCTCCCGGAAGAGTAATCCGAGACCCCGCCTCGCCCCCGGAATTCCACGCAAATCCGCGGGATATCCCGGAAAGACCCGGATCCCGCAAGGGGGTTTCCGCGTGGAACGCGGTTTGCTCCTACCCGCCTTGGAAGCTTGGGCTCCGAGGGAACCCCGATGACGGGATATCGCCGCTGGTTCGTCCCCGTGCTGGCCGCGTGGGGGGCGATCTTCGCCGGCTACGAGGTGCTGGAGCAGGTCCTCTTGGAGGGCGCCTCCGCCCAGGTGCTGCACGCCAGCCACCTGCTCCGGGGATCGGTCGCCTCCCTGCTGCTCGCCGGGCTGGCGGTCTCGCTCCACCAGGATCTCCCCTCCGCCGGTACCCGCCTCTCCGGACTGCGCCACCGCCTCCTCTGGCTGGTCCGTCTTCGCTGGGTGGCCGTGCTGGGGGTCGCCCTGACGGTCACGGCGACGGGGCCCCTGCTGCACCTGCTTCCCGCCGCCTCCCTCCTGCCGATGGCCGCGATCATCGGCCTCATGGCGGGCTACAACGCGGTGTTCGGGGTGCTGGCCCGCCGGGACCCGCCGCCCCGGGCCTCCGCCCCCGCGCAGATCCTGCTCGATCTCGTCTCCCTCACGGGGCTCCTCCACTACTCCGGGGGCGCCGCGAACCCCTTCTTCCTCTTCTACCTCTTCCACGTGATCATCGCGGGCATCCTGCTGAGCCGCTGGGAAAGCCACCTGATCGCCGGCGTCGCCTTCTCCCTCTTCGCGGGCATGGCCCTCTTCGAACTCCTGGGATGGATCCCCTCCCACCGCCTCGACTTCCTCCCCGTCTTCACGAACAACTTCCTCCTCGGCCTGCTGCTGGCCTTCGCGGCGGCGGTCTTCATCGCCACGCACTTCATCACCACGATCATGAGCGACCTCCACCAGGCGACGGCGGAGCTCGCGGGGGAGAAGGAGAAGCTCGACGGCATCATCCAGGGCATCGGCGCGGGCCTCGTGATCCTGGACTCGGAAGGCCGGGTCACCTGGACCAACGACCAGGCCGGGCGCTGGTTCCCCGCGGCCCGCCCCGGGGAGACCTGCCACCAGGCCCTGGCCGGGCGGTCCCTCCCCTGCGAGGGCTGCGGCGCCCGCGAAGCCGCCCAGAACGGACGCCCCTGCTCCCTCGACCACGTCCGCGGGGACCGCCGCTACCTGGTCACCCAGACGCTGGTCCGCGACGCCTCGGAGCACCTGTCGACGCGCCTGCTGCTCATCCAGGACGTGACCTTGGAGCGCCGCATGGAGGAGCAGCTGTACCAGAGCAGCAAGCTCGCGGCCGTGGGCACCCTGGCCTCGGGCATCGCCCACGAGCTCAACAACCCCCTCGCCTCCATCTCCGCCAGCACGGACTATCTCCGGGAGCTGGCGGACGAACGGCGGCTCGACGCCCCCTTCCCCAAGCACCTCCACCGGATCTCGGACCATGTCTACCGCTGCAAGGAGATCATCGACGCGCTGCTGGGCCTCGCCCGGAAGGAGGACCAGGAGCGCTCCCCCACGAACGTCAACGAGTGCATGCGGGAGCTCGTCCGCCTGGGCGGCAGCCGGATCTCCCCGAAGCTGCTGCTGGACCCCGGCATCCCGACCGCCCGGGCCAATCCCCGCCTGCTGCAGAACGTGGTCCTCAACCTGCTCCTGAACGCGCGGGATGCGGCGGGGCCGGAGGGGGCGGTGGAGCTCCGGACCTTCGCGGCCGAGGACTCCGTCGGCGTGTCCGTCCATGACGCCGGGCCCGGCATCCCCCCCGACGTGCTGCCCCGCATCTTCGAACCCTTCTTCACGACCAAGCCGGTGGGCCGCGGCACGGGGCTCGGCCTCTTCCTCTGCCACCGGATGGTGGAGGCGATGGGCGGGAAGATCGGGGTCGCCACCAGCGCCGAGCTCGGGACGACCTTCTCCGTCACCCTGCGGCGGGACGCCGGAACGGAGGGGGCCTGACATGCCCGCACGCCGCATCCGGCTCCTGATCGCCGACGACGAGGCGGGATTCCGCGAGACGATGAAGGAGCGCTTCGAACACCGCGGCTTCGAGGTGCATGCCGCCCCGGACGCCGAGACGGCCCTGGGCCTGCTTTCGCGGGAGTCCTTCGACGTGGCCCTCTTCGACATCCGCATGCCCGGGATGGACGGACTGACGCTGCTCCAGCTGGCGCGCGACCGCTGGCCCTTCCTGGAGGTCATCATCGTCACGGGCCAGGGTTCGATCGAGGCCGCCATCACGGCGATGAAGCGGGGGGCCAGCGGCTTCCTCACGAAGCCCGTGCGGACCGCCGAGCTCGACGTGACGATCGAGAAGGCCCTCGAACACGGCGCCCTGACCCGGGACCGGCGCGTCAAGGAGGAGGTGCTCCACCATCTGTCCTCCCCCGAGGACTTCATCTACGCCGCGGCGGGCATGAAGAGCCTGGTGGAAACCGCCGAGCGCGTCGCCCCCTCGGACGCGACCATCCTCATCGAGGGCGAGTCCGGCACGGGCAAGGAGGTGCTCGCGCATTTCCTCCACCGCCGGAGCCGGAGGAGCGAGGGGCCCTTCATCGTGGTCGACTGCGGCACCCTCTCCGACCAGCTCCTGGAGCGCGAACTCTTCGGCCACCAGCGCGGCGCCTACACCGGGGCGGACGAGACGCGCCCGGGACTCGTCACCATCGCGGAGGGGGGCACCCTGCTGATCGACGAGATCGGCCACATCTCCCCCGCCGTCCAGGCCAAGCTGCTGCGCCTGATCGAGCGGAACACCTACCGGCGCCTCGGGGACCCGGCCGAGATCCGCGCGGACGTCCGGATCCTGGCGGCCACGAACCAGGACCTGGAGGCCCTCTCCAAGAAGGGGACCTTCCGCGAGGACCTCTTCCACCGCCTCAACGTCCTGCGCTTCCGCATCCCCCCGCTCCGCCAGCGCCCGGAGGACATCCGCCTCCTGAGCCAGTACTTCCTCTCCCGGCACTCCCCGCTCCGGAACCACCCCAAGACCCTGGCGCCGGACGCCGAGGCCGCCCTCGTCTCCTACGGCTGGCCCGGCAACATCCGGGAGCTGGGCAACGTGCTCCAGCGGGCCTGCCTGATCACGCCGGGCCCCGTCATCGAAGCGGGGGATCTGGGCATCGATACGGACGCCCCGCCGACCAGCAACCCCCTGTCGCTGCACAACGCGGAGAAGCGGCACATCGAGGCGGTCCTGTCGGGCGCGCGCGGGGACAAGGCCCTGGCCGCGGAGCAGCTGGGCATCACGCTGCGCCACCTCTACCGGAAGCTCCTGAAGCACGGCCTCAACGGGGGCTTCTGAGCCGGAGGGGGACCCATCGGTCATCCCAGGCCGGGTTCAGGGACCAAAGGGTCCCTGGCGTCCGCGAAGCGCGGCGGCGTTCGTGCTTCTGCCGCTGGCCCGCGGTTTGCTATAAGACCCGGGGGAGACGCTGTGTCCCCGCCTGAATGAGGAGATCTCCATGCTGCTTGGCCTCGTGCTCTGCTTCTGCCTCCAGGCGAATCCGGCGAAACCCGACGAACCCGCCGCCGCTCTTCCGTCCGCGGACGCCCTGATCAAGATCCTCTCCGAGCGGATCAGCCTCGGCGGACAGGTCTGCCTCCGCGCCGAGTACCGGGATCTCCTCTCCTACACCGACTCGGCGGCGTCCCGCGAGGACGACGACATCTACCTCTCCCGGATCCGGCTCAACCTCAAGCTGAAGCTCGCGGACAACATCGACGTCTTCTTCCAGCCCCAGGACCAGCGCACCTTCGGCGACGAGGCTTCGGTCGCCAGCGACGAGAACAACTTCGACGTCCACCAGGCCTTCGTCGAGTTCAAGGACATCCTCGAGAGCGGCCTCTCGGTCAAGATCGGGCGTCAGGAGTTCCAGTACGGAGACCAGCGCCTGGTCAGCCCTCTGGACTGGAGCAACATCGGGCGGGCCTGGGACGGCGGCCGCGTCCGCTACGGCACGAAGATCTTCTGGGCCGAGGCGTTCTACACGGTCATCAAGGAGGGCACGGGGGCCGAGGACGACCAGGACTTCTGGGGGCTCTACGGCTCCTTCACGGGCCTGGAGAACCACGAGGTCGACCTCTACGTTTTCGGGCGGCTGCTGAACGACAACAGCCAGCCCGGGGAGTCGATCCCCGCCGCGGTCCACGACCGGCGCGACTACACGTTCGGCCTGCGGGCCAAAGGCAGGGCGCTCGGCCTCGACTACTCCGCCGAGGGCATGCTGCAGCGGGGCAGCGTCGACGACGACAGCGTCCGCGCCTGGGCGGCGGCGCTGACGCTCGGCTACACGCTCGACGTCGCGTGGAAACCCCGCCTCGGCGTCGAGTACACGCACGCCAGCGGCGACAGCGATGCCGCGGACGGGACGATCGAGACGTTCGACCCGCTCTTCCCCTTCGGGCACCTCTATCAGGGCGTCGCCGACATCTTCGCGTTCAAGAACGGCCGCGACTTCGCCGTCTACTTCAAAATCGCCCCCGAGGAAGCCCTGAGCCTGCATCTCGACTTCCACGTCTTCCGGCTCGATCAGGAGGAGGACGCCTGGTACAACGCCACCGGCGCCGCGGTCCGGCGCGACGCGACCGGTTCGGCCGGGGACCGCATCGGCAGCGAACTCGACCTCCACGTCCGCTTCGCGGCCACGAAGCACGTCAAGCTCTGGGCCGGCTGGTCCCACGTGTTCGCGGGTTCCTACATCGAGAACACCCCGGGTACGGACCGCGACATGGACTGGGTGTTCCTGCAGCTGACCATCGAGATGTAAGGCGCGCGTCGGCAGCGGAAAATTCCGCAGTCGCAAAGGGGGAAGTACCCGCCCGGAATCCGAGACCGATCGGTCACTGAAACAGGGGCTTTGAGACCGAAAGGTCACTGCACCCCCGATTTCCAGGCGCCCAGGCCCTTTCGAGCGTGGCCCGCCGCTTGCTGTTGGTTAACCTGGATGACCATCAGCTTCGAGCCGCACTTGGTGGAAACGGTCGTCCGGCGGGAGGTCGACGCCGGACGCAGGGGGGCCGGGACGGAATATCACCGGCTCTTCGATGCCCTGGTGGCGGCCGGAGTGCACCGCGACGAGGGGCGCCTCGCCAGCCTCCACAAGTACCTGTTCCTGTCCCTCGGCCTGGACCAGCCCTTCGTGTCGGTCCAGCGGGAGTTCCCCGCCGTCGACCTGCCGGTGCGCGTGAGCGCGCCCGAGGAGCTCGAGGGCTGCTTCCTGCCCGATTCCCGGACGGCGATGCTGGTGAAGCTGTTCCCCGAGCGCTTCGACGACCTCCTCCAGCTGACGCTGAGGCTGCGTCACGAGTGGTCCCATGTGGCGGACATGCTCCTCCCGGAGTTCGCCTATCCGAAACTTCCGCCCCCGCTGGATACGGTCGCCTGCGACCGCCTTTCGGTCCTCTGGGGGGCCCATACGGACGCCCGGACGGAGCGGCGGGGCCAGGCGCCCCTGAGAAGCCACCAGGTCTGGGGCGAACACGTCATGCGTTTCTGGTCCGGCGTGGATCTCCCGATCCGGTCCGCGGCCTTCGAGGGATTCTGCGCGGGCGCCTTCTACTCCCATGCCGAGCTGGTGGACTTCGCGGCGGACCCCCGCCTGCTGCTGACCCGCTTCGCGAAGGTGCCCGTCCGGGGCTACCCCGGGGGGCGCTGCCCGCTCTGCCAGTTCTCCACGTTCCACTGGACCTTCCCCAGCCGCGAGCAGGACCGGGTCCTGGCCGACCGGGTCCACGAGGACTTCCCCGCCTGGTCCGCCGAGGACGGCCTTTGCGAACGCTGCGTCGAGCTCTACGAATTCAAGTCAGGCCACTGGTAGGAGATTCCCCATGGATCTGAGCCGTCGGAAGTTCCTCGGAGGCGCCGTCGCCGGCGCGGCCTCCGTCGCCGTCCCCGGAAGCGCCTTCGGCCTGCGCCTCTTCGAGTCGCACACCGAGAATCCCCTCTCCACGTATCCGGACCGGGACTGGGAGAAGACCTACCGCGACCAGTACCGCTACGACTCGACGTTCACCTTCGTCTGCTCGCCCAACGACACGCACGCCTGCCGGCTGCGCGCGTTCGTCCGCAACGGGATCGCCCTGCGGACCGAGGCCCCCTACGAGATGGGCAAGATCAAGGATCTCTACGGGAACTCGACCACCTGGAACTGGGGGCCCCGCACCTGCAACAAGGGCTACACGCTGCCCCGCCGGATCTACGGCCCCTACCGCCTGAAATACCCGATCGTGCGCGCCGGCTGGAAACAGTGGGCCGACGACGGCTTCCCCTACCTCACCCCCGAGCTCCGCACCAAATACAAGTTCGACAGCCGCGGCTCCGACCGCTTCCTCCGCCTGCCCTGGGAGCAGGCCTTCTCCTACATCGCCGCGGGTCTCACGTCCGTCGCCAAGCAGTACTCCGGCGCGGAGGGCGCCCAGCGCCTCCGCGACGAGGGGTATGAGCCGGAGATGATCGAGGCCGCGGAAGGCGCCGGCACGCGGACCATCAAGTGCCGCGGCGGCATGGGCCTGCTCGGCGTCCTCGGCAAATACGGCATGTACCGGGTCTCCAACACCCTGGCCCTCGTCGACGCCCACGTGCGCGGCGTCGGGCCCGACAAGGCCAAAGGCGGCCGGGTCTGGGACAACTACACCTGGCACGGCGACCAGGCCCCCGGACATCCCTACGTCCACGGACTCCAGGCCTCGGATGTGGACTTCAACGAACTCCGCTACTCCAAGCTGCACATCGCGGTCGGCAAGAACCTGGTCGAGAACAAGATGGCGGACTCGCACTGGTTCATCGAGATCATGGATCGCGGCGGCAAGATCGTCACGATCACCCCCGAGTTCTCCCCGCCGGCCACCAAGGCGGACTACTGGATCCCCACCCGTCCCAACTCGGACACCGCGCTCTGGCTGGGCATCGCGAAGATCCTCATCGACCGCAAGCTCTACGACGAGCCCTTCGTGAAGTCGTTCACGGACTTCCCCCTCCTGGTGCGGACCGACACCCTCCAGCGCCTGAAGGCGAAGGACCTGGACGCCGCGCACGTCTGCCCCAAGCTTCCCTACAGCTACGACTATCAGGGGCTGACCGCGGAGCAGCACAAGCAGATCTGCTGCCCGGTCGTCTGGGACAAGAAGGCCGGCGCCCCCAAGCCCCTGCACCGCGAGCAGGTCGGCGCGAAGTTCGACGTCGACTGCGCCCTCGACGGGCGCTTCAAGGTCAAGCTCGCCGACGGCAAGGAGGTCGAGGTCATCCCGCTCTGGGAGATGTACAAGGAGCACCTCAAGGACTACGACCTCGACACGGTCCACGAGATCACCCACTCCCCCAAGGAGCTGATCGAGCGGCTGGCGAACGACATCGCCACGATCAAGCCCGTCGCCATCCACATCGGCGAGGGCATCAACCACTGGTTCCACGCCACGCTCATGAACCGGGCGGAATACCTGCCGCTGATCCTGACGGGGAACATCGGCGTGCCGGGCGCCGGCTGCCACACCTGGGCCGGCAACTACAAGGCCGCCCTCTTCCAGGGCTCGCCCTGGACGGGGAAGGGCTTCAAGAACTGGGTGGCGGAAGACCCGTTCCATCCCGACCTGAATGCCGAGACCGACGGCAAGGACATCCACGTCGGCGCCTACGCGCGGGACGAGGCCGTCGCCTACTGGAACCACGGCGACAAGCCCCTGGTCGTGAACACCCCGAAATACGGCCGGAAGTGCTTCACGGGCAAGACCTCGATGCCCAGCCCCACCAAGGCCCTCATGTTCACCAACGTGAACCTGATCAACAACGCCAAGTGGGCGTACGAGATGATCAAGAACGTCGATCCCAAGATCAACATGATCGTCTCCATCGACATCGAGATGACCGCGTCGATCGAGTACGCCGACTTCGGCCTGCCCGCCAGCTCCTGGATGGAGAGCGAGACGCACGAGATCACGGGCTCCTGTTCCAACCCCTTCTTCCAGATCTGGAAGGGCGGCATCAAGCCGCTCTACGACAGCAAGGACGACCTCAAGATCCTCGCCGGCATCACCGCCGCGCTGGGCGACCTGCACAAGGACCAGCGCTTCCGGGACTACTGGAAGTTCGCCCACGAGAACCGCGAGGACGTCTACATCCAGCGGCTCATGGACGCCTCCACCACCCTGCGGGGCTACAAGTTCAAGGACATCATGGACGGGAAGTACGGGGAGCCCGGCTCCTGCCTGATGATGTTCCGCACCCATCCCCGCACCACGTTCTGGGAGCAGATCAAGGAGAACGCGCCCTTCTACACCGACACGGGCCGCCTCCACGCCTACTGCGACATCCCCGAGGCCATCACGTTCGGCGAGAACTTCATCGTGCACCGCGAGGGGCCCGAGGCCACCCCGTATCTCCCCAACGTCATCGTCTCCTCCAACCCCTGGGTGCGGCCCGACGACTTCGGCATCCCGCCCGAGGAGATGGACGCCGAGGCCCGCCATGTGCGCAACATCAAGATGGCCTGGAAGGACGCCAAGCTGACCAAGAACCCCCTCTGGGAGAAGGGCTTCAAGTTCTACTGCCTCACGCCCAAGACCCGGCACCGCGTCCACTCCCAGTGGAGCTCCTGCGACTGGAACATGATCTGGGATTCCAACTTCGGCGACCCGCAGCGGCACGACCTGCGCTCCCCGGGCGTGGGCGAGCACCAGATCCACCTGAACCCCCAGGCCGCCCGGGACCTGGGCATCCACGACGGGGACTACGTCTACGTCGACTCCAACCCCGCCGACCGGCCCTACCGCGGGGCGCGGCCGGACGACCCCTTCTACCGCGTCGCCCGCTGCATGCTCCGGGTGAAGTACAACCCGGCCTATCCCTACAGCATCGTGATGATGAAACACGCGCCCTACATCGCCACCGAGCGCTCGGTGAAGGCGCACGAGACGCGGCCTGACGGGCGGGCTCTCTCGGCGGAGACGGGATACCAGTCCAACCTGCGCTACGGCTCGCAGCAGTCCATCACGCGCGGCTGGCTGATGCCCATGCACCAGACGGACACCCTCTTCCACAAGCAGAAGGTCAACATGGGCTTCGTCTTCGGCGTGGAGGGGGACAACCACATGGTCAACACCACGCCCAAGGAGACGCTGGTGAAGATCACCAAGGCGGAGAACGGCGGCCTCCAGGGCATCGGCCGCTGGAAACAGGGCATGGGCGGCACCAGCCCCGGGTCCGAGGACGCCGCGATGCAGCAGTACATCAACGGCAAGATGATCGAGGTGGACCGTGGATAAGGAATTCGAATCGGACGACCCGATGGTCCTCCAGGGGGTCGCCCTCCCCGGGGACACCCAGGCCGCCATGGCGGAGGCCTTCGTGGAGGAGTTCCTCCTGATGGGCTACGCCGACGAGCCGATTCTCAAGATCTTCCAGACCCCCTATTACGCCGCCGCCCACCGTGTCCTGGTGGAGCGCGGGGAGCCGTACGTGAAGGACCTCATCGCCCGTGTGCGGGGGGGCTACGGCGCCCAGGTGCGATTCGCGTGGAAGGATGCGGAGGTGGACCATGCCTGAGGTTTACAACTGGCAACTCGGCCGCCCGATGGCCTATCCCTACGAGGAGAAGCATCCCCAGCGGCAGTTCGCCTTCGTCTTCAACACCAACCGCTGTCTCGGCTGCCAGACCTGCACCATGGCGTGCAAGTCCACCTGGACCTTCTCGAAGGGCCAGGAGCACATGTGGTGGAACAACGTCGAGACGAAACCCTACGGCGGCTACCCCAAGAACTGGGACCTCAAGACCCTGAAGCTGCTCGAACAGGCCAACCCGGACGGGCAGACCTGGGACGCGTCCAAACCCGACGCGAAGCGGCCCTACGGCAAGTTCGACGGCAAGACGATCTTCGAGGCCGTCGACAAACGCGCCGACCCTGACGGCCAGAAGCGCGTCCTGGGCTACATCCCCGGCGACGACGAATGGCGGAACCCCAACACCGGCGAGGACGTCTCCACCAAGTACGCCGGCGCCGACACGATGGGCATCAACAACCAGGGCGTGCAGCTGCCCGAGCACAAGACCTGGTTCTTCTACCTCCAGCGCCTCTGCAACCACTGCACCTATCCCGCCTGCGTCGCCGCCTGCCCGCGGCAGGCCGTCTACAAGCGGCCCGAGGACGGCATCGTCCTCATCGACGAGGGCCGCTGCCGCGGCTACCGCAAGTGCGTCGAGGCCTGCCCCTACAAGAAGGCCATGTACCGGCCCACGACCCGCACGAGCGAGAAGTGCGTCGGCTGCTTCCCCCGCATCGAGGGCAAGGATCCGCTCTCCGAAGGCCGCCCCATGGAGACCCGCTGCATGGGGGCCTGCATCGGCCAGATCCGCCTGCAGGGCCTCGTCAAGATCGGCAAGGACGGCGCCTGGGCCGAGGACCGCTACAACCCCCTCTACTTCCTCATCAAGGTCGCCAAGGTCGCCCTCCCGCTGTATCCCCAGTTCGGCACCGAGCCCAACGGCTACTACATCCCGCCCCGCTGGGTCCCGCGGCCCTACCTCCATCAGATGTTCGGCCCCGGGGTGGACGCCGCGATCGACGCCTACACGGTGCCCGACCGGGAGCTGCTCGCCGTCCTGCAGCTCTTCCGTCGGAGCCAGATCATCGTCTTCCGCTACGAGATCAAGGAAGGCCCCAAGATGTACGAGACGACGATCCGCGGGAAGAAGTTCACCCTCTACAACGACACCGTGATCGCCTTCGACGAACGCGACAAGGAGATCTTCCGGACCACGGTCGAGGAGCCCTTCTACGAACGGCCCGCCGAGCGGGTGGGGAGCCTGTGATGAACCGCGCCGACGTCTACGGGGCGCTCGCGCGCCTCACCCTTCCCCAGGAGGGCGATCCCGGCGCCGCGGACCTGCTCCGGGCCGTCCCCGGAACCGAGGGGCTGGAGGACCTGCTTTCCCTGACGCTTCCGCAGGAGCACGAACGCGTCTTCGGCCCCAGCCTCACGTCCAGCGCCCCCCCGTACGAAACCTGCTACGGCACCACCCACGTGTTCATGCAGAGCCAGCAGCTGGCCGACCTCGCGGGGTTCTACCGCGCCTTCGGCCTGACCCCGCCCTCCGCCGAGCGCGTGGATCATCTGGCCGTCGAGTTCGAATTCATGCAGGTGCTCGTCGCCCTCGAATCCAAGGCCCGGGAGGAGGGCAAGGCCGAGCAGGCGGACGTCTGCCTGCAGGCCCAGCGCCGCTTCATCGCCGAGCACCTGGGCCGCTGGACGGGCGCCCTCGCCGGGCGCCTGAAGGAATCGGGGGACTCCCCCTTCTACGCCCGGCTCGGCGAGGCCTTCGCCCGCTTCGTGGCCGAGGAGGCGGAGCGCCTCGACGCCCGTCCCGTCGTCCTCAGCCCGACCGACCTCCGGCTCCCGGAACTCGAAACGGACAACGCCTGCGGAACGTGTACTTTGGCCGAGCCTGAATGAACGAGGATGCCATGAACGCCACCCGTATCGCCCTCTTCCTCGCCGCCGCCCTCCTGGCCGCCGCCGGAGGCTGCACGCCCGCCTCGCGCGGGGACGGCTCGCCGGGGTCCCAGGCCGCCGGCGGCGCCAAGGAGCTCTACGCCCTGCACTGCCAGGTCTGTCACGGGGCCGAAGGGCGGGGCAACGGCCCGGCCGCCGAATTCCTCTTCCCCAAACCCCGCGACTTCACCACCGCCACGTTCAAGCTGCGCTCCACCGCCAGCGGCGAACTGCCGACCGACGCGGATCTGCTCCGGACCCTCACCCGGGGCCTCCCCGGCACCGCGATGCCCTCGTTCGCCCACCTGCCCGAGGAGGAGCGCCGTTCGCTCATGGACTACCTCAAAGGGTTCGCCGTCGTCGAGGCGGGCGGCAAGAAGAGCACCCTCTTCGCGCAGGCCAAGGAGATCAAGCCGCTGCCGGTCGGCGCCGCACCCGCGTGCACCCCCGCCCTCCTCGCCCGCGGCCGCGTCCTCTACGACAAGATGCAGTGCGGCCAGTGCCACGGCGCCACGGGCGTCGGCGACGGACCCTCGGCGCACACCCTGGTGGACCGCTGGGGCTGGCCCAACCCCCCCGCCAATTTCACCAACGGCATCTTCAAGGGAGGCGACACGGTCGCCGACATCTACCAGCGCTTCACCACCGGCATGAACGGGACCCCGATGCCCACCTACGAAAAGAATCTCGCCGACGACGAGCGCTGGGCCCTGGCCCACTACGTCAAATCCATGCTGCCTCCCGGACGCCCCTCCCTCGCCTACGACGGGCTCCGGCCCATCGTCCCGACGTCGACGGCCAGGGTCCCCTCCGACCCCGCGGATCCCGCCTGGACGCAGGCGGCCGCCGCCCTCGTCCCGCTGATGCCCATGTGGCAGCGGGCCCAGGCCTCCACCCATCTGAGCGTCCGCGTGCTGCAGTCCCGCGACCAGATCGGATTCCTCCTGGAATGGGACGACTCGAGCGTCAACGGAAGCGTGCTGGGCATGAAGGACTTCTCCGACGCCGCCGGCATCATGTTCCCGCTCAGCGACCCGCCGGGCTCCTTCACCATGGGCGAGAAGGGCCGGCCCGTGAACCTCTGGCAGTGGCGCTTCAGCCGCCAGCTGGACCTGGCCCACTTCAGGGACGTCGAGTCGGCCCATCCCGGCATGGCCGTGGACGGCTACTTCTACGAGAAGTCGGCGGAGGCGCGCCGGCGTTCCTTCCCCGGGCACGGCCCCATCGAATCGGCCCCCTCCCAGGACCGCGCCCATCTGACCGCCTGGGCCGCGGGGAACTCCCTGGCCAACCCCGTCCCCCCGTCGGCGGTCGAGGATCTCAACGCCGAGGGCTTCGGCACCCTGCGCCCGCAGGCCCTCGCCGAACAGAACGTGTCGGGCCGCGGGATCTGGACGGCCGGACGCTGGCAGGTGGTCTTCATCCGCTCGCTGGAAGGAGGCGCCGGGGATGCCTCCTTCGCCGGCCGCAGCCCCGCGGCGGTGTCGTTCGGAGTCTGGGACGGCGCCAGCGGCGACCGCGACGGAAAGAAACTGGTCACCCCCTGGCTGGCGCTTTCCCGATAGGAGGGTCCCGCCATGCGCGCGTCGCCGATCCCGGCGCTCGCCCTGCTCCTGCTGGCCCTGCTCCCCTCGGGAGGAGCGGCCGGCGCCCCGGCTCCCCGGGAGGGGGTGTCCGGCACGGTGAAGCTCAAAGGCGATCCGCCCAAACGCCGGAAGATCAAGATGGACGCGGATCCGAAATGCTCGGCGATGCACGCCGACCCCCTGCTCCAGGACGACGTGGTGGTCTCCCCGGAGGGAGGGGTGCAGTACGCCTTCGTCTACGTGAAGTCGGGTCTCGAGGGGAAGTCGTTCGAGATCCCCAAGACGCCCGCGGTGCTCGATCAGAAGGGCTGCCGCTACGACCCCCACGTGGTGGGGGTGATGATCGGCCAGGATCTGCTCATCCGCAACAGCGACGACCTCCTCCACAACGTCCACGGCCTGCCGTTCGTGAACAAGGAGTTCAACTTCGGCCAGCCCACCAAGGGCCTGGAGGAGAAGAAGCAGTTCACCCACAAGGAGATCATGATCAAGATGAAGTGCGACGTGCACCCCTGGATGAGCGCCTGGGTGGGCGTCGTGGAGCACCCGTTCTTCGCCGTGACGGATGCGAACGGCAAGTTCTCCATCAAGGGGATCCCGGACGGGAAGTACACGTTCGAGGTCTGGCAGGAGAAGTACAAGAGCGTCTCCGCGGAGGCCGAGGTGAAGGGGGGCGCGGCCACGGTCCTGCTCGAACTCGCCGACAAGAAGGAGTGATTCAGGAAGCCAGGAGGCGCGCCGCCGCCCGGCGCGCGTCGGCGATGCAGTCGGGCACCCCTCCCCCGCGGTAGGCGCTGCCCGCCAGGAACAGGCCGGGGGGCGTCCGCCGTTCGATCTCCGCCACGCGCTCCAGATGGCCGAGCTCGTAGACCGGCCGGGCCAGGGGCCAGGCCTGGACCTCGGTGAAGAGCGGGATCCCCAGGGGACCCACGGCCTCCTCCAGCCCCTCGAGGGCCGCCTCCGCCGCATCCACCAGCGCCTCCCGCAGGAAGCAGCGGACCATCCAGCCCCCTTCCGGCGCCCTTCCCGCATATCTTCTCGAGGGGACCGAGCAGGCCGCCAGGCCGTGCCTGAATTCCGCGGGCAGGTACAGGGACGTCGCGCCGAAGGGGGGCGCGCCCTTGAACGCCAGCGTCACGGTCGCGCAGGAACGGTAGCGGATCGAGGCCAGCGCGGCCGCGAGCCCGCGGAAATCGCGCGCCAGCATCGGACCCGCCCGGTTCGCCGGCACCGCGAGCACGACCGCGTCCGCCGTGAGGGACTCCCCGTCCAGCACGATCCGCCAGCGCGGCTCGGAGGCCTCCGGCGACATCGGCTGGAGACGGCGCACGGCCGCCCCGCAACGGGCGTCCACCTCCGGCATGCCGTCCAGCAGCCTCGAGACGAGTTCCCCCATTCCGCCGCGGGGCGCCTGGGCGGGGGCGGCCGGCGCCGCGGCCCCTTGCCGGCGCAGTCCGAGGAACAGGCTCCGGTGCTCCCGTTCGAGGGCCGCGAGGCCGGGATACGTGGCCTGGAGGCTCAATTCGTCCGCGCGCGCCAGATGGATCCCCGCGAGCAGGGGCTCCCCGATCCGCTCCCGGGCCTCCCGTCCCAGGCGGCGCTCCAGGAACTCCCCCAGCGAAACATCCCTCCCCGTGGGCCCCCGGGGCAGCAGGAGGTCGAAGCCCATGCGCAGCTTCCCCGCCGGGGAGAGCAGGCGTCCCGCCAGGAACGCGCCCGGCCGGTCCGGCGCCCCGCGCGCCAGGCCGGGGGGCAGCGGATGCAGGCGCCCCCGGTGATAGACGGACGAAAGCCCCGCCGACGCGGGAATCAGATCGACCCCCAGGCCGCGAAGGAAATCCGTGAGTTCCGGCCCCAGGCCGTAGAGCGACTCCGCCCCGCCCTCGACCAGATGGCCCTGCACCCGGCGGGTGGCGATCTGCCCCCCCCAGCGGGACCCGGCCTCGAGCAGCGTGACCCGCGCGCGTCCGCGGAGGGCGCTGGCGCAGGCCAGGCCGGTGATGCCGCCCCCGACGACCACCACGCGTTTCATGGCCGGAGCCAGCGGCCGATATGGCGGTCCCCGATGCCCGCCGTCCAGCGCATCATGATCGCGCTCTTGTCGCAGACCGGGATGCAGTGTTCCTCGCTGCCGCAGGTGTCGGGCCGGATCAGCACCGGCAGGCCGTGGCGGAGTTCGAGGCTCCGGGGCCCGCAGGCCTCCACGCAGCGGGCGCAGCCGTTGCAGCGGGTTTCATCCACCACCGGAAGCCATTTGAGGTCGGCGCCCATCACGCCCCCTCTTCCCAAACGCAGGTCCGGAGCAGGGCCTCGCGTTCGCCCTCCTCGAGCCGCGCATCCAGCAGGGGATAGAGCAGGTTGCGCTCGCGCAGTCCATGGTGCTGCATGAGATGGAGGAAGAGATGCTCCCGGTCGATGAAGCGATGGACGTCGCGGACCCCGGCGCCGGGCTGCGCCGCCAGCTTCGCGAGGTCCTCCTTCAGGGACGCCAGGTTCCGGAGCAGGTTGGCGTGCTCCAGGAGGAACAGCTCCGGGTCCCCCCCGGGCACCGTCCCCACCCGTTCGCGATAGAGCGGAAGGATCAACTCCTCCTCCTGCGTCATGTGCCGCACGAGCTCCCGTTCGAAGTCCTTCAGGGCCTCCAGGGCTTCGCCGAAACGCAGCTCCACCAGGCGGTCCCGGTGGATCTCGAAGCGCTCATCGATGCGCTCGTGAACCTCCATCAACCGGAGCAGGGAGCCGCGGCACGGGCTCATGCCATCGCCCGGGTCGCCGCCAGGACCCTGGCCTGCTCGTCCCGCGTGAAGACGTGCTCGGACATCGGGTAGTAGATGGACTCCTCCTTGTGATTGTGGGGCACGAGCACGTTCAGCAGGTGGTCGATGAACTGCACCGCCTCCTTCGCCTTGGCGGGCGTGGAGACGCCGGCGCGGATCAGATCCGCCAGCTGGCCCTTGAACTGGTGGATCTTGCAGTGCTCCCAGCGCATGACGCGGCCGGGTCCCTCGGCCAGCTCGGGCTGCTTCTCCTCCACCCCGGGAAAGAGGATGCCCTCCTCCCAGCGGATGTGCCGGCTGAGCCGGCGGTCGAACGCCTCGAAGAGGGGGGCGACGGAGGGCGGCGCCCCGGTCCCCGCCGTCGCGGCTTTTTCGAGATCCCGTCGCAGGTAGACGAGGAGCACGTCGATCTCGTCATGATCCCGCCCGTAGTACTCGTTGATGCTGGTCTCCGAGTCCTTGGGGCAGAGGCGCCGGACCTCGGCGCGCTGCACCCCTCCGGCGTCCAGGGGATACCAGCCCGAGATGCCGGGCCGGGCCTCCCGCAGTTTTTCGTAGAGGGGGCGCAGGTCCTCCTGGGACAGGACGCTCAGGGATCCCCCTTCCGCGAGCTCGTCGAAGCGCGCCAGAAGCAGGTCGAGATGCGATGCAGGGGCACAGGTCCGGAGATCGAGTTCTCCGCGGGTCACCACGCTCATGGGGGTCTCCTCTTAGAACAAGCCGCGAACGAAGATCACGGCGAACAGGACCACGGCCAGCGAAATCGCCAGGCCCGTCCGTCCGGCCCAGGAGGCGTTCCGGCGCAGCCGGAGAGCCTCCGCACCCCCGAAGTCTTCGCGCGCGGCGGCCGCGGCCCGGGGTCCAAGGACGAAGTCATGAAAGAAGGTCAGCACCACGAGCACCAGGACCAGGACGAGCTTCGCCGCCAGCGGGCGGCCGAAGGATCCCTGCCAGATCGTGCCCTGGGCGACGTCGCTCCAGCGATAGCCCCTCCACCAGAGGTTGAAGACGCCCGTGACCAGCAGCACGCCCAGACAGATCCACCCGACGCCCCGGAAGCGTCGTCCCGCCGCCCCCAGCAGCGGAGCGGCCTGGGCGCGGTGCTCGGGCCGTCTCAGGACCGGCACCATCACCAGCGAGATGAACACGCCCCCGCCCACCCAGACCACCGCCGCGAGAACGTGCGCGATCACGGACAGGGTATAGATCCCGAGCACCCGCGATCCCTCTGGAGCCTTCCGAAGCCGTCCCACGGCCCACACGGACCGGGAACAATAGTGCTCGATTAAGCAACTTCCATGCCACCCCCTCGATGCAGCGCGTCCCTCCGCTCCCTGCGGACTTTAACGCGCGACCGGGGGATTTACCCCCGGGGAGGAGCGCCAGGCCGGGTTCACGCGATGCAATCCAGCAGGGGAAATCCCTGACCCAGGATCGGCGCGGCGGGGATCCCCATCCATTTCTCCAGGATCGTGGCATAGACGCTGCGGAAGTCGACCTGGTGTTTCAGGCTGCCGCCGCCGCCGCCGACCAGGTCGCTCAGGCTCGGGTGTTTGCCGCAGATCCCGGCCTTGACGCCCGGACCGAAGAGGAAGAGGGAGGCCGCGGCGCCGTGATCGGTCCCGTCGCTGCCGTTCTCCTTGACGCGCCGGCCGAACTCGCTGGTGGTGAACGTCAGCACCCGCTTCGCCTGTCCCTGGAGGGCCAGGTCCGCCTGGAAGGCCGTGATCGCGTCGTTCAACTCGATCATCAGCTTGTCGTGTTTGACGCGCTGGCCCTCGTGGGTGTCGTAGCCCCCCTGGAACGTGTAATAGATCCGCGTGGACATGCCGCTGCAGATCAGGCCGGCGATGGTGCGGAGGTTCCGGCCCAGTCCCGACTTCGGATACTCGACCTTGCTCTTGTAGGCCTTGACGGCCTCCCGGATCAGCTCGCTGGAGGCGTTGGCCGCCCCCGCGGCCGTCGTGACGAACTTGAGGCTCTCCGAGGGGCAGGTCTCCGGGGCCTCCCTGTTCAGGTCCTTGTACGCGGACATGAGACGTGCGTCCCCGCGATCCCCGGTGTACTTGAACGACTCGGGGTCGTTGAAGCTGATGCCGGGGTACTCCCGGCCCACCAGGGCCAGCGGCGCCCGGTTGCTCCCCACGGCGACGCTCAGCTTGGGATCGCCCTTGCCCTTGAAGGCGTGGTCGCAGGCCCGGCCCAGCCATCCGTGCGGAAGCGCGCGGCCGCGGGGATCGGCCATGTGCCAGATGTCGGTCGAGGTGAAGTGGCTGTAATTCGGATTGGGGTAGCCGACGCCGGGGACGGCCGCGAAGGCCCCCTCCTTCAGGAGCGCCTGGAACCCCTTCAAGTTCGGATGCAGCCCGAGCTCGTCGTTGATCTTCAGGACCTCGGTGTCGGCGATGCGGGTGACCTTCCGCGCCTCCGCGTACTCCTTGTGCCCGTACGGCACGAGTTCGCTGAGGGCGTCATGGCCGCCGTTGAGCTGGAGCACCACCATGATGCGCTCCCCGCCGGCCGCCTGCGGGGCCGCGAGGGCCGTCTGGACGAGGTAGCCGGGCAGCCCCATCCCCACGCCCATGATGCCCAGGCCCGTTTTCAGGAATCCGCGCCGTGTCTCCGTGTCAGGCAGCATCGTCAACCTCCGCTTCATTCAAGTGACCTGGAATTCGGGCATGCTCGTGATCAGGATCAGGACCGCCTTGAGCCTGCGCGTGAGATCCGACTTCATCGCGGGCCACTCCGCCGCGGGCGGCAGCACCCCCAGCGTCTCGATCAGCTTCTGCCGCTTGGCCGCCGAGGGCGGACGGGACAGGCAGGTCCGGATGAGATGGTCCACCACCGCCTCGGTCCCGCAGACGCCCCGCCCGGCGAGCACGTCCGTCAGCTCCAGCTCGCTGCGCTCGATGAACTTCGAGACCCCGTTGTAGCGGGCCAGGATCCGCGTGGCGTCGATCCAGGCGGGGCCCTCCTCCCAGCCCCGCACGTTCGGGGGCTCGAACAGCGTCTGGCCCATGCCCTGCAGCGCCCGGTCCACGGAGGCGTGGTCCACGTTCCTGAGCCCGAGCATGCGGACCGTCCCCACGATCAGCTCCGCCGGATTCATGATGTGGCCCCCCGCGGAGCGCTCCCCGTAGAACTCCTCGGAGAGGAAGAGCGTCCTCAGCAACGGCGCCAGCTCGTAGTTGCTCTTGCGCAGCACGTTCGCCAGCGTCCCCACGACCAGGGCGTCCGGGGATTCGTGCGCGAAATAGCGGAACAGCTTGGCGCCGATGAACTCCGCCGGCTGCGGCTGCTGGAGGATCAGGTCGACGAGATCGTCGCCGCCCCAGGCGCCCTGCTTGCCGAACACCTTCTTCGGCGTCTCGTCGTGTTTGGACGCGAGGAACTTGAAGAGGCCCGAGGCGTTGTCGAAGCTGTACCCCGTCAGGCAGCGGGAGGCCTCCCGCAGATCCTCCTCGCTGTAGCCCTGCCCCTCCCCCATCGTGAAGAGCTCGAGGATCTCCCGTCCGAAGTTCTCGTTGCCGGACTTCTTGAAGTTCTTGTGGTTGTCGAGGTAGCGGATCATCGCGGGGTCGTGCACGATGGCCCGCAGGAGGGTGCCGAAGTTGTCGGCGGTCCGGCCGCGGAACGCCTCGTTCTGGCGCTGGATGAGCTGGACGTTCTCCAGATCCGCGTAGTTGGTGGCGAAGTGGCTGTGCCAGAACAGCGCCAGCTTCTCCTGCAGGGGCCGGGCGCTCTCGCACATCCGCCGGACCCAGTCCTTCCGCAGCTCGTTGATCTGCGAGCGGTGGCGGTCCCCGCGCGCCTGGTCCATGCGGGCCCGCTCCCCCGGCTCCAGCAGCGCTTCGTACGCCAGCGCGCGTTCGTAGGGGGCGGCCTCGAAGGCGGGGGCCGGCTCGGGCTGCTCGCGCCAGTCCACGAGATGATCCACGGCGTCGTACAGGCCCATCGCGTGGAGGCGCTCCACATCCGCCAGCGTGCCGCCGAAGCCCGCGCGGAACAGCAGATGCCGGGCCGTCTCGAGGGTCCACCGCTCCTCGGGCAGCGGCTTGAGCCCGCCCAGGACCCGGGCCTCCTCCCGGCGGTAGGCTCCTTTCGCGGCGCGCTCCGCCTTCCGGGCGTCGGAAAGCGCCCGCTCAAGCTGGGCGGCCGCATCCCCGGGGGCGTCGCCGCTCCGCCGCGCCGCCGTCAGGCGGTCCGCCAGGGCCTTCTCCGCCTTGGCGCGATCGGCGCGCGTCCTCGCCAGAACGGTCCACGCGATGAAGACCTTCTCGGCCTGCGTCTTCTCGGCCGCCTTGCGCGCGGCCAGGTCCTTGGTCGTGCAGTCCTGCACGGCGGCCTTCAGCGCCGCGGCGCTCTTGCGCAGCGCCTCCTCGGCGGACGCCAGCGCGGCCTTCGCGGCCCGGGCCTCGGCGCTGTCGGCGCCGGAGTCCTTCGCGGCCGCCTCCGAGGCCTGTTTCGCCGCCGCGAGCTGTCCGGCGGCGGCCTTGTCCGCCGCCTGGGCCTCCTGGAGCCGGCGCCCCGCCTCCGCCGCCTCGGCGGCGGCCTTGCGCGCGGCCTCCTCCGCCCGGGCCAGCACCGGAGAGGCCTCCTGGCGGGCGGAGGCGGACCCCGCGAGGATCAGGACGAGAAGGGAGGCGCAGGCCAGCGGCCCGCCGCCCGGAATGAAATATCTCATGACGAGAACTCCTTCCGCCGGCCCGGTGCGATCCGCTCCAACCCTTGCCTGTCTACATAACACGGTTACGCATACGGAGTTGCAGCGAACGGACCGGGGGCCTCAGCGGAGCGGGGGCAGGCCCGCCGCCCAGGCGGCCCCGCGGCGCAGCAGCCCCGCGGTGCCCGGCATGCGGAAGGCCTTCACGTCGTGGCCGAGCGGGCTGTGGAAGACCCGGCCCTTCCCGGCCTCGAACACGAAGGCCATGGGATGCAGCGCCCCGTCCACGGCCGAGCGCGCGTGCGCGAGGGTGCGCACCGGCCGCTCGCCGCTGAGGCAGGTGTAGAGCTCGTCGTCCGCCATGAACGCGTCGAGGCCGCGGGTCACCTCGTGCTCCGGGTCGGCGATCTCCACCTTGAAGGGACCCCTCGGATCGTGCCCCCGGCGGCGGTCCCAGACGCGGCCCGCGAGGTCGGCGTAGCCGGGCCAGTCGCGGAAGGCGAAGCAGGCGAAATGCAGGACCACCAGGCCGCCCCCGCGGGCCGCAAAGGCCTTCAGGCCCTGCTGGGCGTCCTCGCCGGGATCCTTCCACGCGGGATCCTTCAGGACGCCGGCGCTGAAGTGCAGCACGACCGCGCCGTAGCCCGAGAGATCCGTCGTGCCGAGGTCGTGGGGCTTGTCCAGGACGTCCACCCGCAGGCGCGCGTCCTGCTCCAGGAGTTCCTTTACCACCGGGGCCGTCGCCTTCCAGTCGTGCCAGGGACCGTCGTGCCCGGTCACGAGCAGGATCCGGGCGGGCCCGGGATCCTGGGCCCGGAGGCCGGGCCCCAGCAGCAGCAGCAGCGCCGCCGCCAGCCGGAGGATCACGGCAGCCCCCGCGTCTCCCCGGGCCGGGCCACGGGGTAGTTCCCCTTCTCGTCGGGCCGCACCGGAGGCTCCATGTCGAAGCGGCAGTCCTCCGGACGGGGTCCCAGCACGCACTCGGACGCCTCCATCTGGGCCCAGGTCACCTCCTTGCCCGTGTAGCAGGAGAACTGGCCCATCACGCCCATCTGCGTGCTGAGCACCATGTGTTCGACGTCGTTCACGGGCACGCCCGAGCGGACGCCCTCGTAGAGCCGCCGGTGCTCCTCCTCGTAGGGGTTGTTCCGCGGGCCCTCGTACTTCCAGGGACGTTTGCCCTCGATCCGGCAGGACCGGAGGAAGCAGCGCCCCTCGCTTCCCATGAGGATGCTGGAGTTCTCGTCGTAGCACTCCACCACCGTCCGGCAGAAGGCGTAGAGCCGGACCCCGTTGGCGTACTGGTAGACCACCGCATGATGATCGAAGACGTCGCCGAACATCGGGCCGAACGAGCCGGAACGCCCCCCCATCCCGTGGCACTTCTCCGGGGCGGCGCCCTTCATCACCCACGCCGCGCGGTCCAGGTTGTGCACGAGCGACTGGGGGACGTCGTCCCCGCAGAGCCACGAGAAGTGGTACTGGTTGCTGAACTGCCAGGCGGTCTCGCTCATCTCGGGCCGGCGCTTCACGAGGCCGTAGGGGGCCCTGAGGAAGTTCTCCTCGATCGCGACGATGTCCCCGATCGCCCCGTCGTGGATGCGGGCCACCGTCTCGCGGAAGCCCGAGTCGTGCCGGCTCTGCAGCCCGGAGACGAGGCAGAGCTTGTTCTTCCGGGCGGTCTCGCCGGCCTTCCGGCACTCCTTCAATCCGGCCGGGTCGATGGCGTGCGGTTTCTCGACGAAGACGTGCTTCCCGGCCTCCAGGGCCAGGCGGCTGTAGCGCGGATGGAACTTCGCCGCGCAGGCGATCAGCACGACGTCCGAGAGTTCGATCACCCGCTTGAACGCGTCGAATCCGGAGGCGCAGGCGTCGTCCGTGAGCGCGGCGCGCTCGCCCCCCTTCTGGGACAGGATCCTCCGGGCGTTCTGCACCCGGTCCGGGAAGAGGTCCGCCAGGGCCACCAGCCGCGTGTCCGGGTCGGCCGCCCAGGCGTTCTGCACCGCGCCCATGCCCCGGCCCCCGCAGCCCACGAGTCCGATGCGGATCGGGCCGGCCCCGCCGGGATGGGCCCAGACGGGGATGCTCGCGGCCGTGAGCGCCGCCGCGGAGACCGAACGACCCAGGAACTCACGCCGGCTCGCCTGCGATTCGTGCACGGCCGCCTCCTTCGATCGGGAGATTTCAGCGCTTCCAGGCCTGGTGACACGCCCCGCAGGAGGCCTTGACCAGCGCCAGTCCGGCGCGGGCCGCCTTCACGTCCTTGCGGTCCGTGGCGGTCATGACCGCGAACGACCCCTCGCGCAGTTTCGCGCAGGCGTCCGCCCAGCGTTTGTCGGGACAGCGGCCGTCGTCCATGAACGCGTACGACAGCTCGTTCAGGACCACCGCCTGCTCGAAGATGTGCTCCCAGGCCCCCTCTCCCCCGGGAACCCCCTTCAAAGCCTGCTCGAGCCGGTCTCCGCACGGCTTGAACAGGATCTTCATGAGCGTCCCCGTCTTCGCCGGCCGGGTCCGCCCCTCGACCACCTGGGCGCCCACGCGGCGGTGCAGGCCTGCCGCCCCCGGCGACAGGAACAGCAGCACCGCCAGCGCCCCCAGAAGCGGCCCGCGCATTCGTGTCACCCCTTTTTGGTAACCCTGGTTATCTAACGAGACGGGGTGCGGGGGAGTTTCAGCGGCGGCGCCGCCCCGGCAGCAGCAGGAAGACCAGCCCCGCGAGGAGCGCCGTAAGGCCGGAGGGCGACGCCGACCCGCAGGCGCAGCGTCCGTCGAGCGTGCCCTCCTCGTGGTCGTTGTAGCGGGGAGGCGGGGGCGGCGGCGCCGCGGGCACGACCAGGACCTCGTTGGAGTCCGCCCCTTCGAGGCCGCCCACCACGGCGCGGACGATGAAGTAATAGTTCGCGCCGTTCGTCAGGCCCGTCCGCAGGTAGGCGAGCGCGGTTCCGGAGTAGATCGCCGTGGGCCCGTACACGCCCGTGGCGGTCCCGAAGTAAACGTTGTAGGCGGTGGCCCCGGTGACGGCCGTCCAGCTCAGCGACGCCAAGGCGTCCCCCGGCGTTCCCGTGAGCACGGGCGCGGCGGGCAGCCATTCGAAGAGGACGACGCCCCCCTGCGTCACCCGGACCCGGTCGAAGGTCGCGGTGCAGAGCGTGCCGCCGACATGGGAGGTCACCGCGAGCCCCACCCGCACGTCCGCGCCCCCCATCGGGATCGTCTGCGCCGCGCCGGTCTGCGTCCAGGTCGTCCCGTCCGCGGAGCTGAAGGCGGTAAAGGAGTCCCCGGCCCTCACCAGTCGGACCCAGTAGGGCGCGGCGAGCCCCCCGGTGTTGTCGCTCGCGCTGGCCCCGTCGGTCGCGAGCCTCCGCTGGTAGGAGGTCCCGTTGGCGGGCGTCATGCAGCTCAGGCCGTGGGCCGATCCCGCCGCGGTGGACTGGCGGATCATCACCCCGGCCTTCGCCCAGCCGTCGGTGGCCTCCACGCTGAGGACCCGGGCCTCGATGACGCCGTCGCCGCTCAGGGCGCGGTGGGTGTAGCGGAACTGGTCCGCGTTGTTCCAGATGTCGCCCCCCTCCCCGTCGACGGTCCAGACGCCGGTCCCCGCGTCGAACGCGGAGGTCCCGGCCACCGTGTTGGCGATGTCCTCGCCCGTCCAGCCCGCCGGCAGCGCCTGCGCGGACGCCTCCTGCGCCAGGGCCGCCGTCAGCAGCCAGCCCGCCCAGACCAGGGTACCGGCCGCCGGAGCCCGTCCCCATCCGCATCGATCCCGCATCTCAGCACCTCGGTGTTCATATAATCATCCCGGTTAACTATATAAACGCGAAGGGGCGGCGGCAAGGTGCAACTTGCCGCCGCCCCGGCCGGAAAGTTCAGCGCGCCGTCACGGCTTGAAGAAGTCGAAGAAGAAGCCGACGCCCGAGGACTCGTAGAAGATGCCGATGCTCTCGGCCAGGTACCCCGGCCCCGTCGCCGTGTCGAAGTACCAGGTCGAGGGGGGGACGATGCTGGTGTCGGTGGAGGGGTTGAACGTGATGCTCTCGTACGCCGACCCCGTCATGCGGTTGTCGAGGTAGACGTCGCCCGTGCCGACCAGGTGGGACAGCAGCGAGAGGTCGCTGAGCGGGACGTAGACGCCCCCGTCCAGGTAGTACCACTGGATGTCGATGGAGGTGATGCGGTTCGTGACGGCCTCCGTGTTGACGCGGATGACGGGCGTGACGCCCAGGGGCTTGCCCGCGGGATCGATCGGCTTGGCCACGGCCACGTCGAACTGGGCCTTCTGCACCGCGCCCACCTTGTACGACCAGTATCCGTCCGGGATCGTGCCGCCCAGGCTGGACCCGAAGGAGTAGGAGATGGGGGGATAGCGGTTCGTCGCGTAGAAGTCGTCGTCGGTCGACTCGATGGAACCGTCCGGCGCGGGAGCGGAATTGACGGCGGCGTTGTTGGCGATGGGGGTGGTGAGGTCGTAGGTCCGGGCCGGGGAAGTGGAGGTCGCCGTGGTCCCCACGGGCGTGAACAGTTCGACGGCCACCCTCGGCACGCCGGACGCCCCGATCTGTTCGATCGTCACCTCGGTGGAATTGGAATCCAGCTGGAAATTGTAGGCGTTGTACGTGTAGAAGGCGGGCGTGGCGACGAGGTCGGGGAAGGCGTTCTGGATGCTCGCGTAGGTGCCCCTCCACTTGAAGTCCGGCCTCAGCGTGTAATAGATGCCGCTCGTGGAATCGTAGTTGAGCACCAGGTTCTTCACGCTCTTGAAGCGGTCGTCGTTCTTCGCCAGATTGCCGAGCTGGGTCGCCGTGAGCGAGAGCTGGCTCGAGGTGAGCGGGTTCGTGGCGACGGCCGTGTCGCCCGCGGCGGCGATGGCGCCCATGTCATGGCTGCTGGTCGTGGCCTCCGTGGCGGGCATGAGCAGGAGCGAGTTGGGGCCGCCGGCCGAGAGGTCGATGTACCCCACGAAGCGGTCGGTCGCCAGGGGGGCGGTCGTGTTCACCAGGACGAGGATCCAGTCGTAGTCCTTCTCCAGCGCGATGCTGAAGGTCCCGTCCGGGTTGATGTCCGCCGATTTGCTGTTGACCATGCTGAAGGAGCCGATCCGGCCCTGCTCCGACTGGATCGCGAGGACCCGGTCCACGTCGACGCCGACCGCCAGCCCCCGGGGCCCTTTCAGGCCGAGCGGCACGTAGCCGCCCCCCAGGGTCCCGCTCAGCGTGACGACCTCGGGGCCCGCCGCCCCGCCCCCTCCGCTGCTGCCGCCGCCGCACGCCGGCAGCAGCGCCAGGGCAAGAACGAAGGCCGAAGCCCTCAAACACCACCGGATGCCCATGCTCAACCCCCTTCACGACCGGACCCACGGACGCCCGCCCCACAAAGAGCGGGCACGTTTTCATTCAAATGATCAACCATGTTAATCAATTGGAGGTTCGCGTCTAGGAAGAAATTGCCGTTTCAGCGGATCCGCGGACGGAAGGCCGGGGCCCCCGCCGCCAGCTGCCGGGGCGTGACGCCGAGAATGCGCCTGAAATGAAGGGTCATGTGACTCTGGTCGTAGAAGCCGGCCTGACCGGCCGCCGTCGCGAGGGGGACGCCCCGGGCGAGCAGGCGTCTCGCCTGCGCGACCCTCATCTGGATCTGGAACGTGTGGGGAGGCACCCCCACCTCCCTCCGGAACCGCCTCAGCAGGTGGAAGCGGCTCATCCCCGCCACCCGGGACAATTCGTCCAGGCTGACGTTGTCGGCGCTGCGCTCCCTCAGGAAGTCGCGCGCCGCCCGGATCCCGTTCCGGGAGGCGTCGGCGTCCGGCCGCGGCCGCCCCTCGGCGGCATGCTCCAGCAGGAGCCGGAGACACTCCGCATACAGGGACTGCCGCTCGAGCAGCGTGCCGGATCCTTCCAGGTTCTCATGGAGCCGCGCGAAGGCCCGGGAGACGGGGGGCAGGTTCAGGTCGGCCCGGGCCAGGTGCGGAGCCCCCCTCCCCGACCCCAGGTCCCAGGCGGCCTCCGCCACCTCGGCCGCCGGCAGGAGCAGGACCCGGTAGCGGCCCGGCCCCCACACCTGCCGCGTCACGTGCACTTCGCCGGGTTCCATGAGCATGAGTCCCCCCTTCGGGGTGACCCGCTCCCGCCCGCGGTAGATCCAGCGGGACGTCACGTCGAGCATGGAACACACCGTGAAGGTCTCGTGGTAGACCTTCCACAGCTTGTCGCAGTGGTCGCATTCCAGCACCTCCGCGCCGGGGAGGCCGGGCGGCCGCCACCAGCGGATGCGTTCGACCCCCCGTGCGGGCGCTTCGGACACTCCCGGCCTCCTCCGCGACGGCTCCGGGCCCCCCGGAGCCGCATTTTTCGCTTCCCCTCCCCTCCCTCGCTCCGTATATAATTAACCGACTCATCCAGATAAGGCAAACCGGAGAGACCGCCATGCTCGCCCGTCCCCGATCCGTTCTCCCGGGGCTGCTCGCCGCCCTCGGGATCATCCTGGCGGGATGCTCGACGCCCCCCGCGCCGCCGCCCGAGAGGCCGGATCCGGCCCCCGGGGTCCTGCTCCACATGGCCCCGCATCCCGGCCCCAGCGCCGCGTACCGCTGGCTGGACATCCTCCAGGAGGCCGGAGGACGCTCCGTCGACCGCTTCGGGGCGCGCCCGACCATCCTCTCCAGGGACATGGCCCTCGTGTTGACGGCCGTGTACGACGCCTGGGCCGCCTACGACGACCGGGCCGTCGGCACGCGCCTCGGCGGCTCCCTGCGCCGCCCCCCCGCCGAACGCACGACGGAGAACAAATCCAAGGCGGTCGCTTATGCGGCCTTCCGCATGCTGCGCTTCGTCTACCCCGAGGACGCGGCCTGGCTGGCGGAGCAGATGCGCCGGGAGGGACACGATCCGGACGACGTCTCGACGGATCCCGCCACCCCGCCAGGCGTCGGCAACAGCGCCGCCGCCGCCCTCATCGCGTACCGGAGCCGCGACGGCGCCAACCAGCTGGGCGACGAGCCCGGCGGCAGGGGCGGGGCCTATTCGGACTACACGTTCTACGAACCGCGCAATCCGCGCGACCGCGTCGTCGACCCGGACCGCTGGCAGGAGCTCCCCTTCGACGACGGCAAGGGCGGGACGATCTACTGCCCCTTCCTCACGCCGCACTGGTACCGCGTGAAGCCGTTCGCGCTCGAAAGCAGCAGCCAGTTCCGCCCGGGACCGCAGCCCAAGGTGGGCAGCGAGCAGCTCCGGAAGGACGTCGAGGCCTGCATCGAGTACAACGGCCGGCTCAGTCTCGAGGAGAAATCCGTCGTCGAGTTCATGCGCGACGGCCCCCGCTCCACGGGACAGTCCGGCCACTGGCTGCGCTTCGCCGCCGACGTCTCCCGGCGGGACCGCCAGACGCTCGACCAGGACGTCCGGCTGTTCTTCTCCATCGCCAACATCGTGTTCGACGCCTTCATCTCCTGCTGGGAGACGAAACGCTTCTACGACACCTCGCGGCCCTGGACGCTGATCCGCCATCTCTACAAGGGGCGGATGATCCGGGGCTACCTCGGCCCCTGCAAGGGATTCGGCCTGATCCCGGGCGAGTCGTGGCTGCCCTACTCGCCCTCCACGTTCGTCACGCCGCCCTTCCCGGGCTACACCTCCGGCCATGCGACGGCCAGCGGCGCCGCCGCCCGGATGCTGGAGCTCTTCACCGGCAGCGACCGTTTCGGCGCCGTCGCGGTCCGCAAGGCGGGCGAACTGACGGAGCTGGGCTGCAGCGTTCCGCAGATGCAGGCCTTCGGGGGCGTGCCGGCCGCCCTCAAAGACGACCGCGAGGTGCGCCTCGAACTGCCGACGTTCAGCGGCACGGCCGAGATGGCCGCGCTCTCCCGCGCGCTGGGCGGCTATCATATCCCGACCGACAACATCGTGGGGCTCGAGGTGGGCCGGAAGATCGCCGTCTGGAGCTGGCCGAAGTACCGGGCCTACTTCGACGGAACGGCCCGCGTGCGCGAATGAACGCGAGATCCGCCGCCCTCCTGGCCTGCCTCGCGGCCCTGGGCTGCAACCCCCTGCCCTTCCGCGAGTACGAAGTCCCCGCCCTCCCGGAGGAGCCCGTGCTCTCCGCGCTGGGCCGCCTCGCCTCCGCGCTCGAACGGGGGACGCCCGGACTCCTCGACGCCCTTTACGCGGACGACGTCCGGGGCGAGGCTCCGGAGCCCTCGCGCTGGACCGCGGCGGCGGCCGGCGGCGCCCCCGAGATCCGGACCTGGGCCGGGCCGCCCCGCGCCGAACCCCGCGCCGCCGTCCTGGCCGCCTGGAGGCGCTACCTCGAGAGCTTCCGGACGATCGCCCGCGCCGAGCTCAAGCCCCGGAGCGTCGAGGTCGCGGAGGCCGGGGCGGACGCCGTGTTCCTCCTCGGCGTGATGGGGCAGGACGCCGACGGCCGCTTCCGCAACGACCGCTTCCGCCTCCGCTTCGCCCTGAGACGCGAGGAGGCCGCGTGGCGCGTGACGGGACAGCAGATCCTCGAGGGAGAATGCGTGCTCGGGACCCGCTCCCGCTTCCGCGACGTGGCGCGCGAGAACGGGACGGACTACCTCCACCGCGCCGCGGACCCCGGCGTCCCGGACGGGCGCCTGCACCAGGTGATCAACGCCGACGCCGGCACGGCCGCCGCCGATTACGACGGCGACGGCTGGACGGACCTCTTCTACTGCGACGGCCTGCGCAACGCCCTCTTCCGCAACCGCGGCGACGGCCGCTTCGAGGACGTGACCGCGCGGGCCGGGCTGGAGGGGCCGCCCCTCCTGACCCGCAGCGCCGTCTTCTTCGATGCGGACAACGACGGCGACCTCGACCTCTTCATCGTCTGCGAGCGCGCCCCCTGCCGCCTCTTCAGGAACCGCGGCGACGGGACCTTCGAACCCGCCGCCGCCTCCGGCCTCGAATACAGCGGCTTCCCCACCTCGGTCGCCGTGGCCGACTACGACCGCGACGGTCTGCTCGACGTGGCGCTCGGCGTCTACGGCGACTCGTTCAACGAGTTCCCCGGCCTCGAGGCCTCCAACGGCCACCCCAACGTCCTCTACCGGAACCTCGGCGGCCTGCGCTTCGCCGACGTCACGAAAGAGGCCGGCGTGGGGGACCGGGGCTGGACCTTCTCCCTCGCCTGGGGCGACGTCGACGCCGACGGGGACCCCGACCTCTTCGTCTGCAACGACTGGAGCCGCAGCACGCTCTACCTCAACGACGGCGGCCGCTTCACGGACGTCACGACGTCCCGCGGCATGGGGGGCGCCGCCTTCGGCATGAGCGCGGCCTTCGGCGATTACGACAACGACGGCGACCTGGACATGATGGCGGCGGGGATGTACTCCAACGCGGGGCGCTGGCTCTTCAAGAAGCGCGAACTGCTGCCGGTGCCCTGGTTCCTGTCGGGCATGCGGACCCGCATCCTGGGAACGCTCGACGGCATGACGAGCGGCAACCGCCTCTTCCGCAACGAGGGCGGCGCCTTCGCCGACGTCGCGCGTCCGGCCGGCGTGGACTACGGGCAGTTCGCCTGGGGCACGGTCTGGATCGACGCGGACAACGACGGCTTTCTGGACCTCTACGGCTGCAACGGGTTCTGGACCGGCTCCGATCCGGAGGACACCTGAGCGCCCCTCTGGAAAAGTGTGGTTCCACACGAGGCGGAGTGGCGGCAGGGCCTGCGCCGGTTCGACGTCGGCCTGCGCTCCTTCAACGGCTACGAGCACAACAAGCTCTGGCGCAACAACCGCCGGGGGGGCTTCACCGAGGCGGGCTGGGCCGAGGGGGGCGACCTCATCGCGGATTCCCGCGCGGCGGCGGTGGCGGACTTCGACCGGGACGGCCGGCCGGACATCGCGGTGCGGACCCTCCTGGACCGGGCGGCCTTCCTGCACAACGAGGGCGCGGGCGGCCGCTTCCTGCACCTGCGGCTCCAGGGCACGAAGAGCAACCGCATGGGG
The DNA here is from genome assembly GCA_964619955.1 of uncultured Planctomycetales bacterium. Lineage (GTDB taxonomy): Bacteria > Planctomycetota > MHYJ01 > MHYJ01 > JACPRB01 > JACQFK01. The sequence goes on along the minus strand of CAZUJF010000014.1, from coordinate 28,282 downwards.
ATCGGCGCGCGCGTGACGGTGGAGGCGGGGACGGACCGCCTCACCCGCGAACTGGCCTGCGGCTCGGGGTTCCTCTCGCAGAGCGAACCCGCGCTCCACTTCGGCCTCGGGGTCCATGAGAAGGCGGACCGCCTCGTCGTGCGCTGGCCCTCGGGCCGGGTGGAGGAGCTGCGGGACGTTCCCGCGGACCGCTTCCTCACGTTGAAGGAGGGCGCCGGAATCCTCGCCTCCGAGGGCCCGCGCCCGCCCGCCGCGGTTCCCGCGCCCAGGGAGGATCCGCTGCGCCGCATCCTGAAGGAGGGACGCTTCCGGGATCTCGAGGGACGGCCGGTGTCCGCGGACCCCGCCCCGCTCACCCTGCTGCACGTCTGGTCGCCGGCCTGCACGTCCTGCTCCAGCGAGGCGGCCACGCTGCAGTCCCTGACAAGCTTCGAGGAGCCGGGCCGGGTCGGGATCCTGGCCGTCGCGGTGGCTTCGACGCCAGAGCAGGTGCGCTCCTTCGTGGAGAAGCAGGGGATCACGTATCGCGTGCTCCTGGCCGACGAGGCGACGGCGCGGGCCCTGGCGGCCGCCCCCGACGCCTCCTGGCTCATCCCCCACCGCTCGTACGACGGCCTCGTCTCGGTGGGCGGCGGCGCCCCGGCGCCCCTGCCCTGGACGGCCCTGCTGGATCCCGTCGGCGTGCGCCGCTGGTACCGCGGCCCCGTGAAGTATTTCCAGGCCAAGCAGGATCTGCTGATCGCGGCCGCCGGGCGCTGAGGGCTACTCGTAGAGCAGCGTCGCGCCCGCCCGGCACTCCGCGTCCGCGACGACGCGGACCCAGTGGGCGGCATACCCCTCCGGAAAGCGGTGCGTCAGGGATTCCCCCGCGGGCACCTTGAAGCGGGCGTAGCGACGCCAGCGGCCGTCCGCCGTCACGTCCACCTCGACGCCGAACTCGACGGGGCTCCCGGCATCATGCGACAGCGTCAGCGTCTTCCGGTCGTAGCCCGTCATCAGGTACGGATCCGAGGGCACGCCCGGCTTTACGGGACTACCCCGCCAGGGGCCGCCCCGGCCGACCGGCTTCCCGAACTTCCAGAGATCGTCGACGTCCCCGAACCAGAGGGCGGGGCCGCCGCCTTCCGCGCGGAAGACGTGCCCGTCCCCGGAAACGGCGTCGGGCCTCAGCCCCCCCAGGACGAGCAGGCCCCGCCACGAACAGAAATCGCCGATGCTCCGGTCGTGGGTGCAGAGGGGCTTGAGCTTCCGCACGCCCCCGGAGTTGGCCCGGGGCAGCAGGTGGAAGGTTCCGGCCACGTTCAGAAGCGAACGCTCCGTGACCGCCTCCCGGACGATCCGGCCGGACTCCGGAACGGGTGTTCCGGTCGCGACCGGAAGCCGGAAGCGGGTCGACCCCTCGATCACGAAGGCCGAGGCCTCATCCGCCCCGATCGTCAGGCCCGGATGATCCGCCGCACCGGGCGGCCGGGGCGCCTCGGCGGCCTCCACGGGCGAGCGGCGGAACTTCAGGCCGGCATCCACCTCCCAGCTTTCCTCCGGGCCGGCGCCCGTGCGGACGACCGTCAGCGTCCCGCGCCCGCCGGAGGCGCTGCGCAGGAGCACGCGCCCCGGGGCGGCCGCTTCGCCCCGGCGCGGAAAGGCCTCCAGGATCCGGGCGTCCGTGAGCGCCCCTCCTCCCGGCCCGCAATGGACGTAGACGCTCGCCTTCCGCACGGCCGAGCCCGCGCGCACCCGCATCCAGTCCCCGGCCAGGTCCGCGGGCAGCACCTGGAACGCGTAGCCCTGGGCGGGAACGTCGAGCTCCGCCACCGGCCGCCAGGCGCCGGAGCTCCCGGCCTCCAGCGTGAAGCGGACGCTCCGCGCCTCGGCGTGCGACACGTGAACGACGCGGCCCGGGTAGCCCGCGATCAGGAGCGGATCCGACACGGCCCCGGCCTCCACGTCGTCCTCGAGCCAGGGCCCGCCGAAGCCCGACGGACGCCCCGCCCTGGACAGATCGCCCCAGGAGGCGAACCAGAGGTTGGACTGCGACTGCCCCACCAGGCTCGCCGCGCCCCCGAACGTGGACTGGGCGGCGTCGTCGCAGCCGAACACGATCCGGCCCCGCCAGCCGGTGAAATCGCCCGTGATCTTGAGGTGGGACCCGATCGCCCGGAGCGCGGGACCGCCCGCGCCCTCGAAGGCCGCCGGAACCTCGAACCAGCCGCCGTGCATGTTCGCGAGATAGCGACCGGGCATGACCTCCCGGATCCGCGGCCACTCCGTGTGCCATCCGTGGCGGCCGTCGTACGAATAATCCGCCTTCGGCAGGCGGCAGGTGCTCCAGCGGCCCCCGCTCCGCACCTTGAGCAGGACCGAGCGGCGGTCCCAGCCGAGGGCCCACAGCGGAGCCCCGGGATTCGGAGCCCCCTCGATCCCCCCGGGACCGCTCACTTCCGCGAACTGCCGGCGTTCCAGCAGCGTCCAGGAACGCCCGTCCCATTCCCCCAGCGCCCCCGCATTCTCCCCGCCGTTTTCGAAGGGCACCTGCGTGTCGAAGGGTTTGTAGCGGTCCATGGCGCCCACCGGCTCCTCGCCGTTGTTGGCCAGCACCAGGCGGCCCTGTCCGCTGTAGCCGCCCTTCCCGTGCCAGCCGGGCAGCGCGCGGACGAAGAGCCGCTTCACCTCCAGCGTCTTCACGTCCACCTCGTAGAGCAGGCCCTCCATGTCGTAGATGAGGACCTTGCCCGCGGGATCCGTCAGGTGCCGGGCCGCCGCCGTCAGCCGCCCCGGCATCACCGAGGGCGGCAGCACCCGGACGCCCCCCTCGCGGTCGATCACGTACGGACCCAGGAACAGCTGCCCCGACTCCCGGTGGATGAGGCGGCTCGCCGGGGTCCCCCCGACCGATTCCGGCCGCGCCTTCAACCCGAGCGCGTCGTCGATCTCGTAGAGCTTGTCGTCGCTGCCCCCGGGCCGGTGCGGGGCGTAGGTGAGCGTCCACAGCCGGCCCGCCCAAGGCACCACCGCCCCGATCCCGCATTCCCCCTGCCGGTTGAAGAGGGCCAGATGGGGATAGCGTCCGCTGACCGACAGCGGCTCCGGCCCCGCCGGAGGATCCGCCTGGGGCGCGCCGCAGCCCCCCGCCAGGATCCCCAGCAGCACCCATCCGGTTCTCATCCGATGCATCCCTCGTCGATCCCGTTCATAAGCCCGAAACGACCCCTCGTTACGAATCTCCGCCAACTCCATTTGCTTAACCTGGGTATTGATTTAGGATGGGCCCGCCCAGAATCCCCGATGAGGAGACTTCCGGATGAATCTCAGCCCCTTCCTGCTGGCGGCGCTGCTCCAGGCGGCCGCCGACGAGTTGCCCCGGCCCGCCCCCGGATGGAAGGTCTCGCTCGTCGCCCGGGCCCCCGAGGTCCGCTTTCCCAGCGCCGTCTGCTGCGCCCCCGACGGACGCATCTTCGTGGCCGAGGATCACATGGACCAGACCGGCCCCGTCGACCGTCCCGTCGACCGCGTGGTCTGCATCCATCCCGACGGGCGGGTCACGGTCTTCGCGGACGGCCTGTACGCCGCCTTCGGTCTGGCCTATCTCGAGGGCCGGCTCTACGTCCAGAACGCCCCCAGGTTGACCGTCTTCCGGGACGGCGGCGACCAGGGGCTCGACCGGCGCGAACTCCTCGAGTGCACGCTCCCGCGTCCCTGGGAGCCCAACGCCATGAACGAGCACGTCCCGGCCAATCTCCGCCTCGGCATGGACGGCCGCTTCTACTCCACCAGCGGATCCAAGGGGCTCTTCGGGGTCACGGGCAGCGACGGACGCCCCTTCCAGATGAGGATGGGGGGCGTCTGGACGTTCCGGCCCGACGGAAGCGCGCTCGAAACGTTCGGCGAAGGGACGCGGAACATGCTCGACGTCGCCCTCAACGAGCACGACGACCCGTTCATCGCCGACAACAACTGCCACATGGCCGTCTGGCCGTCCGGGCTCTACCACGTCCGCGACGGGGCCTACTACGGCTATCCCTACCACTTCAAACCCCTCCGCCCGCCGGCCCAGCCGCCGATCGCCGATCTGGGCTACGGCGCCTGCACGGGCCTGCTCGCCTGCACGGAGGGGGCGCTGCCGGCGGACTTCGACAATGACCTCATCCTCGCCGATTGGGGACGCTCCGAACTCGTCCGTCTCCGCATGGTCCGAAAGGGATCGACCTGGGACCTGGCCGGACGGGAGGCCATCCTGTCCCGCGGACGCGAGTTCCGTCCCATCGCCCTCGATGCCGCCCCGGACGGCCTCGGGTTCGTCGTCGCCGACTGGAACCATCCGGGAGGCCGCTCCAAGAAGGAGGTCGGACGGGTGCTGAAAGTCGAGTGGACCGGCGCCTCCCGCGCCCAGCCGCCGCCGGCCTGGTACCTGCGGGCCGCCGCCGGGAAGGATCCGGAGGCCCCCCGGGAGGAACTGCTCGCCGCCCTCGGCCATGGCGACCGCCGGATCCGCCTGGCCGCCCAGCGCGCGCTCGGCCGCCAGTCGGAGGCGGCCTCCGCGCTGCAGGCCGTCCTGGCCGACGCCCGTCAGCCGTCCCGGGCGCGCCGGCACGCGCTCTGGGCGCTCCACGAATCGGGCACGGTCCCGCTCGCGGCGCTGGCGGACGCCGACGCCGGCCTCCGGGCCCAGGCCGCGCGTTCCTTCGGGCTTCGCCCCAGCCCGGCGGCCCTTGCCCCCCTGCGGGGCCTCCTGCGGGACCCGGAGGGCTCCGTCCGCCTCCAGGCGGTGACGGCGCTCGGACGCGCCGGAGATCCCGAAGCCGTGGCCCCTCTGATCGAGCTCCTGAACGACCCGGAGGCCTTTCTCGTCTCCGCGGCGGTGTCGGCGCTGCGGCGCATCGGCCTGGCCCGGCCCCGCGTCTGGACGCCGCTGGCGGCCGCCCTGGGTCATCCCCTGCCCGCCGTCGCGCGGCAGATCGCCCTGGTGTTCGACGACCTGGCCGATCCGGACGCCGTGAAGGCGCTCGCCGATCCCGCGTTGCCGGCAAGCGCCCGCGCCGAAGCCCTCCGGATCCTGGCGGGACAGCATCGCCGGGCGCCGCCCTGGGACGGCGTCTGGTGGCGCCGGGGCCCCCACGGCTGGACCGAGGACGACCGCACGCACGAAGCGCGCATCGAGAAGACGGAGCTCTGGGAGGGATCCCCCCTCGTGGTGGGGGCGCTCCGCTCCGGTCTCGGCAGCGCCGACCCGGCGACGCGGCGCTGGGCCGCCGAGGGTCTGGGCCGGGTGGGCGAGACTCCGGCGATCCCCGATCTGAGAAGCCTGCTCGCCTCCGATGCCGACGCCTCCGTCCGCGGCGCCGCGCTCCGCGCCCTTTCGCTGCTGAAGGACGTCCGCGGCATCGCGGGCATCCTCGAGAACCCCGCGCGCCATCCGGAACTCCTGCGGGAGGCGGCCGAGGCCGCCGTCCGGATCGACGCCGCCGAATTCGGGGCCCCGCTCGCCGCCCTCCTCGCGGGCTCCCTGCCCCCCGCGGACCTGAGCGCCGTCATCGACGCCCTCGGCAGCCTCAACGTCACGGACGCCGTTCCGGGCATCGCCCGCCAGCTCGGCCACGCCCAGCCGGGCCCCGCCCTCGCCGCCGTCCGCGCGCTCGGACGGCTGGGCGCCGCCGCGGAGCTCGTCCGCGCGCTGGAGTCGGACCGCGGGGAGCTCCGCCGCGCGGCGATCCGCGCGCTGGGGCCGCTGCGCTCCCGCGCCGCCGTGCCGGCGCTCGTGAAGGCCTGGGGCGATCCCGAAACGGAGGAGGACGCGCAGGAGGCGCTGACGCTCGTCCCGGATCCGCGGGCCAGGGACGTCTACACCGCCGGGCTGCAGGCCCGGAGCACGAACGTCCGGGGACGCTGCCGGGCCGCACTGAAGGAGATCGGCGTCACGCCGGCGGCGGCCGCGGCACGGCCCGACCGGGAGGCCTACGTCCGCTACGCCACGGACCATCGGGGGGATGCGGGCCGCGGGAAGGACCTGTTCCACGGGGCGAAGGGGGCGGCCTGCGTGAAGTGCCACCGCGCCGGAGGGCTTCCGGGGGGCGACGTCGGCCCGGACCTCAGCGGCGTGGGGGGGAAGTATGCGCGCGCCGTCCTGCTGGAGTCGCTGCTGTATCCCTCCCGGCAGATCGCGGACGGGTTCCGGCAGACCCTCCTGTCGACGCGGTCCGGAGCCCTGCTCGCCGGGGCGGTGCGGGGCGAGGATGCCCGGGAGCTCACCCTGGTGGACGCGGAAGGCCGCCGGCTGAAGCTCCGGAAGGCGGACATCGTGGAACGGAAGGAAAGCGAGCTCTCCCTCATGCCCGAGGGGATCGAGGCGGGACTCTCGCTGGAGGAACTGGCCGACCTCGTCGCGTACCTCGAATCGCTCAAGGACGCCGGGCCGCGCTGATCAGGCCACGACGGGCGAGTTCACGGGCCATTCGTGGACCGTGGGCAGCGCTTCCTGCGAAGGAGCTGCGGCGGCCGCCGGCAGGCTCAAGGCGGGACCCTTCGCGCCGCGTTCCGCATGCGCGTAGGGCACCCCGGACGCCCGGACGGCGCGGGCCCAGCTTCCGAATTCGCGGCGCGCCGCGGACCAGAGACCGCCCCGGCCCTGCGCCACCTGGCGCGGCTGCAGCGTCTCGGCGGCCTCCACCATGCGCCGGATTTCGTTGAGGATGCTTTCGGGCGTCCAGCGCGCCTTCCGCTGGGGAGCGGCCTCCCCGGCAGCGGCGCTCGACCGGCGGCAACCCGTCCAGGGCTCTTCGATGCCCGCCGCCCGGAGCGCGGATTTCCAGTCCCCGAAGGCCCGGCGGGCGGCCTGGGCGAGACCGTCCCCGCGGGCGTTGCACTCGGTGTAGGCCAGGGAGCAGCCCTGCGCGGCCAGCTCCCGGATCAGCCCCAGGATCTTCTCGGGCGTCCAGCGGTTGTGCAGGCGGACCTGGTCGACCTCCACCCCGGCGGCCTCCAGGGCCCGGTCCCAGGTCCCGTAGTATTCCCGGGCCGAGATCATCAGCTGCTGGTGATGCTGCACGATGTGCTTGGAGTTCAGGGGTTCGTTCAGGCCCCGCAGGCGCGCGATCTCCCGGCAGACCCGCTCGGCCGACCAGCTCCGGCCGTGCCGGTCCAGGTGCTCGCGGAAGGCCTCCTTCTGCTGCTGCCGGGTCTCCACGCACTCCGCGGACTCCAGTCCGAACATCTCCAGGTATTCCCGGATGGGGTTCTCGGGATCGAATCCGTGCCGGCGCGTCAGGTGCGAATTGCTGATCGCCCGGAACTGGCCTCCGCAGAGACCGCAGATGACGAAGTCGACGCCCCGCTCGGCCGTCATTCCCTGGATCATGAGCACCTCCGCCCGGCCAGATGAGTAACCATGTTAACTATACAGACCGTACCCTCCCCCGGGGGCGAAAACAAGCAAAAAAATCGGGAGGGGGCCCTCCCGGGGTCAGAGGGAGCGGAGGTAGGCGGCCAGGTCGGCGAGCTCCTCCGGCGTCAGCCCGCGGGTCCGGCCGTGGCGGTCCTGGGCGTTGAACGTGGTGAGGACCTCCTCGATCGTCAGCGCCCGCCCGTCGTGAAGGTACGGGCCGCTGCGGTGCAGCTCGACGAGCGACGTGGTCTTGTAGCGGACGCCGGCCTCCTCGCCGCCCGCGTCCAGGACGTTCCAGAACTTCAGGTCCGTGGTCCGGGAACCGGAGTGGCAGCGCGCGCAATCGGCCTTGCCTTCGAAGAGGCCCTTGCCCCGCTTCACGCGGTCCTCCGGGCTGCCGGCGGCTCCGACGTGCGGGCTCGCCTCGGATTTCAGGGACCGCAGATACGCCTGCAGATCGGCCACCTGGCCGTCGCTGGGGACGATCATGTGCGTGAACGTCAGCCCGTGGCGCGCGGCATCCGAGTCGTCCTTGAGGGTCCCCAGGCGGTGCAGGCGGCCCGTCTCGTGGATGTACCGCAGCACCAGGGTGTCCATCCCGTTCCCCAGGCCGTCGTCCACGAAATCCCAGCGCAGCCCGTCCACCCGGCCGTCGTTGGGATGGCAGGTCGCGCAGCTGTGCCAGGACTGGAACGAACGCGTGGCGTCGTGGAAGAGGATCTCCCCCCGGCGCGGGGCGTCGGGTTCCTGGGCGGCTCCCAGGGCGATGATTTCGGGCGCCGATCCGCCGGACGTGGCGATCCGCGACACCATGCCCGAGCCCCAATGGGCGACGAAGAGGTCCTTCCCGTCCGGGGACAGCTTCAGGCCCCGGGGGATCAGCCCGCCCGAGGGGAAGCGGCGGATGAGCCCGGCCTCGCCGAGCGCGGACAACTCGTCCGAGAGTTCGGCGGCGGCCCGGGGATCCTTCTTGATCCGCGACCAGATGCCGGGGGCGTAGCCGCCCTTCGCGGGCGCCAGCTTGTCGGGAATCTTCCCGGCCAGGAGTTCGTGGAGGGTCCCGACGTCGATCTTCGAAACCTCGTGGACCCCCGCGTGGGAGATCCACAGGTGCCGGCCGTCGGCGGAACAGACCACCCCGAAGGGGTCCGCCGCGCCGCGCATGAGATCGTCCAGCAGCACCGTCGCCTTGCGGGCGCCCGCGGCGAGATCCACGATGCTCAGGGCGTACGTGTTCACCCACCCGCGCTCCAGCTGGGTCATGGGCAGCTTGAAGCGGCCGAGCCCGTGGACCGCGTAGCCCCAGCGCCCGTCCGGACTGCTGCAGACCCCCTGCAGGCCCGACGAACCCGGCGGCAGCGGGACGTGGGCGACCAGGTCCAGCGTACGCCCGTCCAGCAGCGTGACGGCCGCGGCCAGGTCCGGATCGGTCCCGCGCCCGTGCGGCAGGCGGTTGGCCACCAGGATGCGGCTCCCGTCCGGCGTCACGGCGATGGACGAGGGCTCCCGGAGGACGGGGATGCGGCGGAGGAGTTTCGGCGCCGGGCTCCGCAGGTCGAAGGCCAGCACGACATGGGTGTCCTCGCATCCGACGAAGAGCCGCTCCCCGACCGCATCGAGCGCCAGCGACACCGGCCAGCGGTCCGTCGGAATCCGCCCCACGCAATCGCCCCGCGCGGTGTCGACGACGGCCACCGAGGAGGCGCCGCGTTCCGCCACGTAAAGCCGGCTTCCGTCGGGCGAAAGGCAGAGTTCCGCCGGCTCCCCGGAACAGGGGAGCTCCCGGCGGGGAAAGCCGGCGCTCAGTTCGACGACATGGACGGAACGGGCTCCGCGATCGGAGACGTAGATCCGGTCCCCCTTCGGCGCGACGGCCACGGCGCAGGGCGAGCGGAAGGCGGCCTTCCGTTCCGAGTCCTGTCCTTCGGAACGGACGCCCGACGGCAGGAGGCAGGCCGGCGCCAGCAGGCTCCAGAGGAGGCCCTTCGTGATCTTCTTCATGACCCGTTCTCCCGGAAGGGCGGACTCACCGCCCGATTTGAGGTTGCGGCACCCACCAAAGGGAGCGCCAATAGGCCTGGTCCATCGCATAGACGTCCAGACCGGCCTTCTCCACCCCCGGCACTTCATAGCGTCCGAGTTCCCGGAGGTAGGCCGGGTCCGGACGGAAGCCCGGCATGTCGAAACGGCGGATCTGTTCGAGACGGTCCTTCCCCGCCGCGCAGAGCGCCAGGATGTTCCGATAGTCGGGATCGGAGGTCGAGGTGAAGACGGGGGCCCCGTCCGCGCCGCGGCAGGTCCCGTAGCCCCCGGCGGCGCGCGCCAGCGGCGCCAGCAAAACCAGGGAACGGTCGGGCCGCGTGAGGTTGAAGACCAGGTGCCGGCTCCGCCGGAGCCGGGGGTCCTTCCAGTCCGGCCTCCAGAAGGAGAGCGGGCCCTCGTCCGACAGCGATTTCGGCAGCCGGAGCTCCCCCGTGTGGCACGCGCCGCAGCGGCGGGAGATCGACTCCCCGGCGGGGGCCGCCTGCGGCCAGGCCGCGTCGGTGCCCACCTGCCGGTTCTCGTCGTAGCCGCCGATCATCCCCGTCCCCAGCGCGGCGTAGGTGCCGGGGTACGGGGCCCCGGTCTCGATCCAGTATCTCAGGAGGTTCTTCTCCGCGGCGGACAGCGTCGCGCCGTGGTGCGAGCCGTCCAGGCGCTTCATGATCGGGCTGGCCGAGGTGCCGCTCGTCCGCGGCGCGCGGTTCCCCCGCGGCTCGTTGCGCCCGTCGGCGAACTCCCGCCGCAGCGTCAGCGTCACGTAGCTGTGCGAGAAGAGCGGGCCGCGGTCGCCCGAGAGGTTCACGCCGCCCGCGCGGGGCCCCTCCCCGCCGTGCGCGTCGTAGTCGTGGCAGCGGACGCAGTGGCGGTCGAGGACGGGCTGGATGTCGCGGGGGAAGTCCAGGACTTCGGGCACCCCCTCCACCGGGCGGATGCGGCTGGGTTCGCGTCCCAGCGCCCGGAGCCGGGAGGGCAGGATCGCCCGGGTGCGCTGCTCATGACAGCCCACGCAGCTCAGGCGCTCCCCCGGCTGCACCGTCACGAAGCTGTGCATGCGCTTCACGGAGAGATCCTGCTCGTCCATCGCGACGAAGAAGAAGCTCCGGAGCGCGGGCAGCTCGAAGTAGGCGGAGCCGTCCTCCTCCACGGGGACCGTGCCGACCACGCGCTCCAGGGTGAACGACCCGCCGTACGTGAGCGGATCCATGCCCCCCGTGTAGTTGATGGGCTTGGGCAGCGTCTCGAGGACGAGCAGCTTCTTGATCTCCCCGCGCGCGACGCCGTCCATCGAACGCCCCACGTTCACGTCGGCCAGGACGACCTCCCCGGTCGGGCGGTCGAGGCGGACGCGCGAGGGGATCACGGGCTCCCGCGGACGCGCGACGAGCGGACGGGGTTCATGCAGTTCGAGGGCGGGGTCGCTGTGGAGCACGTGCACCGTCCCGTCCCGGCCCGCCAGCTTCAGGCTCCGGCCCGCGGCGAAGAGCACCCAGTCCTGGCTGAGCGGATACGGATCCCGCCCGCTCGCCTTGGCGAAGGGGCGCGCCCCCCCGGGATGATCGGGGCCCAGCCCGGGATCCACCTCGTAGAAGGGGCCCTCGTGCTCCTTCATGCCGTGACCCGGCGAGAACGTGGCCAGCACGCGGTCGCTGCCCGGGATCGGCTTGGCGTCGATCATGACGACGCCGGGCTGCTGGTTGCCGTAGTACACCGCCGCCCCCGTCCCGTCCGGATTCAGCGTCCACAGATGGTGGAAGTCCACCTGGCTGCGGTCCACGTACTCCCAGCGCGTGTGGAGGATCCGGCCGTCGGGCAGCACCCAGGGGGTGTTGTCGTGTTCGATGTTGCTCGAGAGCGGGCGGAGGTTGCGGCCGTCCGCGTCGCAGCGGTAGAGGACCGCCACCTGCGTCAGCCAGCAGTTCACCCAGCGCTTGCATCTCGAGGAGACGAAGATGATGCCCCCGTCCGGCAGCCACGCCGGCTCGAAGTCGTCCCAGGGCCCCTCGGTGAGGGCCTTCAGCCCCGTGCCGTCCGGGCGGATCTCATAAAGGTTGTAGTGCTCCGATCCGCCGCGCCGGTAGGAGAAGAGGATCTTCGTCCCGTCGTAACTGGGCTGGGGGTCCCGCACGCCGCCGAGCGGATCGTCGAGCAGCGTGACCGCCGCCCCCGTCGCCAGATCCAGCCGGCACAGCCGCCCGCCCGGCTTCCCGTAGCATTTCCGCTCGGGCTGCCGCGCGTAATAGGAGAAGTTCGCGTACCAGTGCCCGTCCGTGCCCGAGGCGCGCGCCGCGAACACGACGGACTCCAGCCCGCGCAGCGGACCCTTCGCGAGCTCCGCCCGCGCCTCCGCGCCCGGCGCCTGGACCTGGGCCGCCGCCGGCCATCCCGCGAACACCGCCGCGGCGAACGCCGCCGCCACCGCACCCATGCCGCACCTCCGCAACCGTCTCACCTATGTAACCCGGTTATCCTAACGGCGGTCTCAGAAAGCGCCGCTATTTTCTTTTTGATTAGCGTGGTTATTTGGTTGTGGGGGACCGGCCGACCTGTTAAAGTCGCACCGCATGATCATGATGTCCGACCGCCCGCGCAAAGTCCTGCTCACCAGCGTCTGCCGCCCGTTCGGGGTGCGCTACGGCGACTCGCCGAGCGTGGGCTACGAGCTGCTGCACGAGCAGGTGACGCGCGCCCAGGGGCTCTTCAGCCCGCGCTCCCACCACATCCACTTCTCCCTCGAGTACATCGCGGAGAACCTCGACGCCCCGACCGTGGTCCTCCAGTACCCCTCGAAGAAGGAGTTCATCCGCGAACTGGAGAACGGGTACGACGTCGTGGGCGTCTCGTTCGTCCTCGCCACCTACCACAAGATGCGCGAGACGGTCGCGCTGATCCGCAAGCACTCCCCGAAGAGCCGCATCGTGCTGGGCGGCTACGGGACCGTCGCGCCCGACGAGATGCTCAAGCCCTACGGCGACGAGATCTGCCGCGAGGAGGGCGTCACCTTCATGCGCCGGATCCTGGGCGAGACGCCCCGGGAGATGCCCTACGACCACCCGCTCATCATCAACCCGCTGAGGATCTTCGGACGGGACGTCTCCCGCACGGGGATCATCTTCGGGGGCCTGGGCTGCCCCAACGGCTGCGACTTCTGCTGCACCTCCCACTTCTTCAAGCGGAAGCACATCCGGCTGCTGCCCACGGGCGAGGACCTCTACGGCGTCGTCCGCCGCTACCTCGCGCACGATCCGAAGCTCAACATCCTCATCCTCGACGAGGACTTCCTCCTCAACAAGAAGCGGGCCATGGAGTTCCGCGACTGCGTCCTCAAGGCCGGCGTCCCGCTCTCCATCTTCTGCTTCGCGAGCATCAAGGCCCTCAGCCAGTACAAGGTCACCGAGATCCTGGAGATGGGGATCGACGGGCTCTGGGTCGGCTACGAGGGGACGCGCTCCGGCTACGCCAAGCAGACCGGCCGGCCGGTCCCGGAGATCTTCGACGAGTTCCGGCGCCACGGCATCACGATCCTCGCCTCCATGATCGTGGGCTTTCCCTACCAGACGCCCGAGATCATCGAGGAGGAGCTCAGCGGGCTCCTGGCGCTCAAGCCGGTCCTCACCCAGTTCCTCATCTACGGGCCCTGCCCCGGCACTCCGTTCCACGAGCAGGTCATCAAGGAGGGGACGCTGGTTGAGAAGGTGAAGGACGATCTCGAGCTCTTCTTCCACAGCAGCACCGGGTTCCACTCCCTGGTCCGGCACGGGTCCATGACCCCCGAGCAGATCGAAGCCGAGCAGCGGCGCTGTTTCGAGGAGGATTTCAAGCGGCTCGGACCCACCCTCTTCCGCTCCGTCGAGCGCTGGCTCGAGGGCTATCTCACGCTCAAGGATTCGACGGTCCCCTACCTCAGGGCCAAGGCCCGGAAATTCGCCGACGAGATCCGGGTGGCCTACCCCATCTTCCTGACCGGCAAGCTCCTGGGGCCCACCGCGGAGGTGCGGCGGGGCATCGGCCGGCTCCAGAAGCGCGTGTACGAGGCGCTGGGCAAGCCCACCCTCGCCGAACGCTGCCAGTCCGTGGCCGCCTTCGGCTTCGCCTGCTGGACGAGCTTCACGCTCCGCTTCAACCTCTTCCAGCATCCCCCGCTCATCCGGAGGTCGTTCCGGTCCCCCGGGGACGCGCGGCCGGACGCCCGGAAGAAGGACCGCCCGGCGCCCGAAGCGGTCGCGATCGACCTGCGTTCCCACGCCGGTCCGGCGGGATCCTGAACGGCTACTTCCAGAGCAGGGACCAGCCCCGCGCGGCCAGCGTCAGACGCCCGCCGTTGAACTCCGCCTCCACGGCGGCGTCCGTGAAGTTCTGCAGGACCCGGCTTCCGTCCGTGAAGAGGCAGAGCGCCACGCCCGCCGGAGCCTTCAGCGTCGTCCCGAACGGGCGCAGGAGATGCTCCCTCAGCGCGTCGAGCTCCGCGGCCGGCAGCTCCAGGAAGGCTTGCACCCGCTTCCCCAGGCGGACCGTCCGGACCTCCGGGGACTTCAGCCAGGCGCGCTCGCCGAGGGCGCGCACGAGGCCGTCGGTCAGGAGCACCGGCTTGCCCGCCGCGACGAAGCGGGCGAGCTTCTCCGGAAAGGCGGGGTCCTTCATCGCGTGCGCGGAGAAGAACGCCGACGGGGCCGCCTCGGGGAATTCGTGGCAGGGGACCAGCGGCAGTCCCGCCATCCCCGCGAAATCGAAGACGCGGGGCTCCCCTCCCGGATCGCTGCCAGGCGGTTTGTAGGCCGCCGGGCCCGCGGGCGTCCGGCGCCCCACCTCGCCCGCGACGGCGAAGAGCTCCGGCAGTTCGCGCCGCAGGACCTCCACGTTCGCCGGACCCGTGTCCTTCAGGAGCGACCCGTAGCAGAACAGCAGCGACTCCCGCGCCCCGCCCAGCACCGTCTGCCGCGCCTGCTCCACGTACGTCTTCGGGGTCGTGCCGTAGGGGTCGTACCAGCCCCCGCCGCACTTCGCCCCGCCGATCCCGCCCAGCCAGCGCATGATGAAGTAGGCCTCGTACTGCGGCGTGCCCCCCCAGCGCGCGTCCGCGTAATCCCGCGTCTCCGTCCCCACCCAGATGCGGTCGAATTCCGCGCTTTCGCGGACCACGTCGTAGCCCCGCTCGTGGAAGCGGTCGTACCACTGGGGATATTTGACGATCACCTTCACGCGGGGATTCACCCGGCGGGCGGGCGCCAGGATCCGCTCCCGGGACAGGAGCAGCAGCAGTTCGCAGCGGTAGTCCGCCCAGCCGTCGCCCGCGACGGGATGGGGACGGCCGCCCACCACCGCCGTCTTCGCCCGCCGGGCCGCATCGCAGACCGCGCAGGCGCAGTCGGTGAACCAGAAGTCGTCCACCATGATCTCGTCGAAGAGCGCGGCGGCCGCCTCGAAGGCGGCCTGGAGCCGGTCCTGCGTCGCGGCGTCGCTGTAGCAGGCGATGATCTTCCAGCCCGTCGAGGGCTTGCCGACCTGCGTGGGGGTGATGCACCCCGACGTCTCGAACCCGGCCTCGCGGAACCGGGTCCGCGCGCGCTCCAGGTCCTCGCGCCGCGCCTGGTAGCCGTCCCGGAAACTCTCCAGGTACACCTTGGTGACGCCGCTGCGACGACACCAGTCCAACGCCGCCGACAGCTTCTCCCCGTCCGCGAGGCGGTCCCGCACGTCGTGGGCCGTGAAGAGCGTGGAGAAGCGGTGGACCCCGGCGTGGCGCTTCGCCAACTCCCACGCCTCAGGGTCCTGGAAGAGCAGCGCCAGGACGGCCGCCAGCGCCGTCACCGGGGTCCCCCGGCCGCCGTCATTCCACGATGTCCTTGCGGGTGCTCTCGATGAAGCCCACCACCTCGCCGCACTCCCGGGCCGGCACCTTGAACGCCGCCAGGGTCGCGTCGACGTGCCGGCGGAACGCGGTCCAGTCGGCCGCGCTGATCTTCATGCCCTTGTGCGACAGCTTCATGTCCCGCCCCGGATAGTAGACCGGCCCGCCGGCCGAGGAGCAGAGGAACGAGATCAGGAGCTGTTTCTCGCGGGCCACTCCGTCGTCGCCGCGGTTCTGCCAGAAGCGCGCCAGCAGCGGGTCCGCCGTCAGGCGCGGAAGCAGGTCGTTGACCACGGCCGTGATCGCGTCGTAGCCGCCCAGCCGCTCATAGAGGGATTTCTCGCCGCCCATGGTGCTTTCCTTTCCACGTTCCTGATCCGGTCTCCATCCCCGCCGGCGGCCCCTGCGGGGCCCCGGCACACGTTGCAGGTCATCGATGTTCGAGGGTCGCCTCCCTCAGCACCGCCAGGTACAGAGGGTGGTCGAAGCCGCCGGCGAAGCGCCCGTCCGGATTCAGCCGCGCATAGGCCCGGCGGGCCTCTTCGCGGAGCCCGTCGGGAATCCGTCCGAAGTCCAGTTCCGGATCCGGGATCCCCGCCAGGAAGAAATCGCTGTGTTCCTCCAGCAGCCTGAGGGCCTCCCGGTACGCGGGCTGAGCCTCGAGGCCCCGGCCTTCCACGACGCCCGTCCCGGCCGCCCCCTTCCGCCAGAGCCCCTCCGCCTCCAGGACGTCCCCGAAGGCCGCGAGTTGCCGCCGCTTCAGAAGGGAGCTGAAGCGGTCCACGGGCCCCCGTCCGGGCCCCCGGGACAGCTCGTCCGCATGGTCGCGGTACAGTCCGTTGAGGGCCTCGTTCCGGAGCCGGCGGGTCTCCCCCGGCGCGCCCGATTCGAGGAGGGACACCCGGCGCACCCCGTCGCAGAGATCGCACGGCTTCCAGGCGCCGAACGCCCCCTCGCTGATGAGCGCCGCCGAACTCGCCAGCCCGACGGCCGCCATCGCCACCCAGCCCCACAGTGCCGCCATCCCGTCCCCTTTCGGAAGGCCTCCCCGGCCTCCCTCTACTTAATACGGTTACGTATGACAAGTTTCAGGAAACGGAACAATAGAGACCGCACAACGCCCGCCCGGCCAGATACGTAATGTCATTAACCATATGCACGCGATCGTCGCCCGCCGCCCTTCGACCCTTCCGGGACTGCTCGCCCTGGCCCTCCTCGCGGGCGCCCCCCAGGACGATCCGGCGCCGGCCCTGGAACACGCGCTCCGCGCCCCCGAGGGCCTGGAGGTCCGCGTCTGGGCCCGCACGCCGCTGCTCCGCAACCCGACCTCGATCGACGCGGACGAGCGCGGCCGCCTCTGGGTCAGCGAGGGCGTCAACTACCGGCGCTTCAACACGAAGAAGGACGGCCCCCCCGCGCAGCCGGAAGGCGACCGCATCGTGATCCTCGAGGACGTCGACGGCGACGGCCGGGCGGATTCGTCGAAAGTCTTCGTCCAGGACCCCGACCTCGTCGCCCCCCTGGGCCTCGCCGTGCTCGGGGACAAGGTCGTCGTCGCCTGCTCCCCCGCCCTCCTCGTGTACACCCGGGACGCGCAGGACCGCGTGGTCCGCAAGGAGAAGCTCCTCGGCGGCTGGGGCGGCCTCGATCACGACCACGGGCTCCACCGTTTCGCGGCCGGGCCCGACGGACGCTGGTACGGCAACGCCGGAAACGCGGGCCCCCATGTCGTCACGGACCGCTCCGGATGGACCCTGCGCGCGGGAAGCTGGTACACCGGCGGCACCCCGCACAACCGCGAGAACACCCCGGGCCTCAAGAGCGACGACGGCCGCGTCTACACCGGCGGCGTGATGGTCCGCGTGGAGCCCGACGGCAGCCGCCTGAGCGTCCTCGGCCACGGGTTCCGGAACCCCTACGGCACCTGCCCGGACTCCTTCGGCGACGTCTGGATGAACGACAACGACGACACGCAGAGCTGCCGCACGACCTGGCTCATGCGCCACGGCGATTGCGGCTACAATTCGAAGGACGGCACCCGGAGCTGGCAGGCCGACCGGATGCCGTGGCAGCCGGTCACCGTGGCCCACTGGCGGCAGGAGGATCCCGGCGTCATCCCCTCGGGCCACGTTTACGGCAACGGCGCCCCCACCGGCATCGCCTATTACGAGAACGGGGCCCTGGGCGCGGCGTTCGACGGCGGGCTGCTGCTCTCCTGCGAGGCCGGCCAGAACGTCGTCTGGGGCTATCGCCGGACCCCGGAAGGCGCGGGCTTCCGCCTTTCCGCCTTCCCCTTCCTCACGTCCACGGGCGTCCAGGATCCCAATTACGTGTGGCACAAGAAGACCTCGGACCCCCGCCTCTGGTTCCGCCCCAGCGGGATCGCCGTCGGCGGCGACGGCGCCGTCTACGTCGCCGACTGGTTCGATCCCGTGGTCGGCGGCCATCTCACCCAGGACCGGGAGGCCCAGGGGACGATCTACCGGGTCGCCCCGAAGGGGGCCGCGCCCAGGACCCCCGCGGTCGACGCCTCGACCGTCGAAGGCCAGATCGAACTCCTGAAGAGCCCCGCGCCCGGCCTGCGCTACCAGGGCTATCTCGCCCTGGCCGCCGGCGGCCGGCGCAGCGAAGCGGCGCTCCGGGCCCTGCTCTCGCATCCCAACCGATTCTTCCGCGCCCGCGCGGTCTGGGTGCTGGCCCGCATCGGGGCCGACGTGGACCCGCTCCTCTCGGATCCGGATCCGGAACTGAGGATCACCGCGCTGCGGGCCCTGGAGCAGTGCGCCCCCGCCCGGATCCCCGAGCTCGCCGGCAGACTGGCCGCGGACGCCTCCCCCGCCGTGCGCCGGGAACTCGCGCTCGCGCTGCGGGATCTCCCGGCGCCGCGGCGCCTCGAACTCCTGGGCGTCCTGGCCGCCGCGTATCCCGCGGGCGACCGCTGGTATCTCGAAGCCCTCGGCAGCGGGGCCGAGGGGATCGAGGCCGGACTCTACGACGCCCTCCTGGCCCGCAGCCCCGGCCCGCCCTCCTCCTGGACCCCGGCCTTCGCCGACATCGCCTGGCGGCTGCATCCCGCCGCCGCCGTCCCGGCCTTCCTCGAACGCGCCCTCGACGCGGCCCTGCCCGCCGCCGCCCGCAGCCAGGCGATCGACGCCCTCGCGTTCATCCAGGAGAAGGCGGCCGCCCTCGCGGTCCGCGAGATCGCCGAACGCGGCCCCGAGGACCTCCGGACGCGGGCGGCCTCCTGGCTCTCCCACCGGGCCGGCCGGGAGTGGAAGGCCCACGGGGTCCGGATCGAGAACCGCATCGGCGCCGTCCTGCTCCCCGGCGCCCCCCGCTTCAGCAGCCCCGCGCTCACGAAGGGCGCGGTCGACTTCGAGATCGATCTCCGGGGCGCGAAACGCCTCTACCTCGCGGCCCGGCGCACGGGCGGCGGCTCCCGCGACGGGGCCGACTGGCTCAATCCGCGCCTGCTCGGCACGGACCCCGGGGGCCGGGCGCGGGAGGTCCCCCTCTCCGGGCTGAAATGCATCAGCGCCGAGGGCCCGGTCCGCGCCGGCCTCAACAGCCAGGGGCTTCCGCTCCGGGTTTCCGGCGTCGTTCATCCCGACGGGCTGGGAACCTGCGCCGACTCCGTCCTCGTCTACGACGTGAGCGGCTTCGACACCCTCAAGGGCCGGGCGGGGGTCGACGACGGCGCCGGCTCCGCGGGCATCCGCTTCCTCGTCCATCACGACGGGCCCTCGGAGGGGGAACGGGCGGCCTCCCTTCGCCGGACGCTTCTGGATGCCGCCCAGCCCGCGGCCGCGCGCCGGGATGCCGCGTCCGCCCTGGCGCGAAGCCCCGAAGGCGGCGCCATCCTCGTTTCCCTCGCCCTCGACAAGAAGCTTCCGCCCGAGTACGCCTCCCAGGCGGCGGAGGACCTGCGCCGGAACCCCGACCTCACCGTGCGGGCGCTCGCCAGCCGCGCCTTCGTCCGCACCACGTCCGCGGGTCGCCCCCTGCCCCCGATCGAGGAGCTCGCCGCCCTCGAGGGCGACGCCGCCGAGGGCCGCCGCGTTTTCCTCAGCCCCGCGGCCGCCTGCGCCTCCTGCCACCGCGCGGGGGACGAGGGGCGCGACGTCGGGCCGGACCTGAGCCGCATCGGCGAGAAATTCGACCGGCGCGGGCTGCTCGACGCGATCCTCAACCCGAGCGCGGCGATCCTCGTCGGCTACGAGGCCCACCTCTTCGAGCTCGAGAACGGCGAGACGCTGACGGGCTTCGTCTCGGGCGAGGACGGCGCCTCGGTGACGGTCCGCGTCGTGGAGGGCCCCCCGAAGATCCTGTCCAAGAAATCGATCAGCCGCCGCAGGCAGCTGGACCTCTCCCTGATGCCGGACAACGCGGCGCTCGGCCTGGAGCCCCGCCAGCTCGCCGGCCTCGCGACGTTCCTGCAGGGACTCCGGAAGAAATAGGCCCGCTCAGCGCGGCCGGGGTCCGACGCCGGAAACGTCGATCGGCTGGAACCCCAGCGCGAGCGCGGGGGACCCGGGCTTGAGCCTGAAGTCGCCCTTCCCGGGATCGACGAAGAGCGGATCGGCGATCAGCGAGTCCTTGTCGAGCCCCTTCGCCTTCCAGTCCTCCGGCAGCCCCTGCGTCGGGCCCGCCGCGTTCCAGAAGAGGTTCTTCTCCCAGCGGAACTGCCCGCCGTCCCAGTTCCCGGAGAGGAGCTTGCCCTCCTTCCAGTAGACGATGTTCCGCTCGAACGCGAGCGTGAAGTGGGGCTCCTTCCGGCTGCGCGCGATCTGCGCGTCGCGGTTGAGCGCGAAGATGTTGTTGCGGACGGTGTTCTCCTTGCCGTAGTGCTGGTGGAAGCCGTTCGACTTGCAGCGGTACGCGATGTTGTTCTCCGCGAGGACCCCGGTGGTGCCCTCGTCGAAGTAGATCCCCCATCCGCCGTAGGTCTGGGACTCGATGTCGTGGAAGACGTTGTTCCGGATGATGGTGCCGGGGGAGACGCCCAGCGTGTAGATCCCGCCCATGTCCGAGAGCAGGCCCTTGCCCAGGTCGTGGACGTGGTTGAACTCGACGATGTTGTCGTGCGTGCCGGCGGGTTTGTATCCCCAGGACCAGCCGATCGAGAAGCCGCTGTAATACAGTTCGGAGATCTCGTTGTGCGCGAAGCGGTTCCCGCCGCTGTGGCCGACGAAGACGCCCACGGCGCTCGGGAAGATGCGGCCGCCGTGGTGGATGCGGTTGTCCGCGACGGTGAAGCGCCCCGTCCGGAGCGGCTCCTCCGCGGCGAACTTCGTCTCGCCGATCTTGAGGCCGCCCGCCCCCAGGTCGAAGATCTCGTTCCGGGAGACGAGGATGTCCGAGCAGCCGGCGCCGAACTCCAGCCCGTAGCTGCCGGTGCGGCAGACCTGGCCGTCCTCGAAGGCCCCGTGCCGGTAGCCCGCGGCCCGGAAGAGCCCGGGCGAGGTGAACGCGGCCTGGTAGGGCCCGGCCACCGTGCTGTCGGGCCAGCCGGCCGGCGGGCTCGACGCCTCGCCGTGGGACAGCGTGATCCCGCGGAAGTTCAGATGCTCCACGAAGGCCTTCTCGGCCGGACGCCCCTCGATCGAGACCGCCTGCAGCAGCCGGGACACGACCGCCTCGCTCGTGGCGGGATCCTCCCCAGGCCGCGGATGGTAGTAGATCCTGCCCGCCTTGCGGTCGTGGTACCACTGCCCGGGGCCGTCCAGGGCCTCGAAGACGTTCTCGACCCAGTAGCACGCCGGCGTCTTCCCGTGATCCGTGGTGAGCCGGAAGATGCTCCTCCGCCCCAGCGTCACGATCCGCGACGCCTCGTCCAGCTCCTGCACGGGCATGCGGGAATCGACCCAGAAGTGCAGCGCGACGACCTCCACGTCCTGGAGGTTGTGCCAGGCCTTCAGGTCCCCCTCCGCATATTTGAAGCGCGTCTGGCCCCCGTTCCAGGGGGTGTCCTTCTTCAGGTCGGGCAGGCTCTCGATGCGGAACGTCCCCTGCTTCGGCAGGCGCGGACGCTCGGCCCGAACCCCGTTCACCCAGAGCTGCCGCGGCGCCCCCGCGAGCGGCGCCGTCCACAGCTTCATGCCGCGGACCTCCTCCACCTTCCAGCCGCCGACCGCCGTCCCCGCGCTCAGGACCGGCCGCTCCCCCGGGAAGGCCGCCACCGTGAGCGGCGCGCCCTCGCTTCCGGAATCCTCCGGCAAGAAGCGCAGCGGCTCCGCCAGCGCGTACGTCCCGCCGCGCAGCAGGATGACGACGGGGCCCTTTCCGCGGCGCTCCCGCGCCAGGTCCCGCGCCCGCGCCGGCGTGGCCAGGGGCGCCTCCCGCGTGCCGGGGTTGGAGTCCAGACCCTGCGGCGACACGACGATCTCCACGCCGGCGCCGGACTGCAGCCAGAACGCGAGCCAGATCAGCATGACCCCTCCGGAAGCTGTTTCCGCGACGAACCGCTGACACTACGCCCGACGCCGTCCTTCCGGTGGACCGTTTCAGTCAATCGCGTTATCTTTCCGGACGAAGCGCCCCGCCGGCGACGTTCCCCCCAACGCGGCCTCGCGCCCCGGTGTTGAGTAACTGGGTTATGAATACCTGGCCGCTCCTCCCGCTCCTGCTGGCGCTCGCCCTTCCGGGCGGCCTGCCCGCCCAGGAAGCGGCCGCGCCCCGCGCCCGCCTGGACGGGCCGCTGCTGCGGCGCGCCCTCGAGGGGCCCCTGAAGGGCGTGCGCGAGATCGTCTTCGCCGCCCGGGGGCGCTACGACGACCCGCACTGGTACGCCAACGTCGGCTACTACTGCGGCGACGCCTCCCGGAAGGCGTACGCCGGGAACGGGAAACCCGACACCGGGCGCCTCTGCAAGGTCGACCTGCAGAGCGGCCGGGTCGGCGTGATCTTCGACGCCCGGGGCGGCTCCGTCCGCGATCCGCAGGTCCATTACGACGGCCGGCGCATCCTCTTCTCCCTCCGGAAGGCGGGGACGGACGTCTACCACCTTTACGAGATCTGCTCCGACGGGACGGGGCTGCGCCAGATCACCGACGGGCCCTGGGACGACTACGAGGCCACGTATCTGCCGGACGACGACATCGTCTTCGTCTCCACCCGCTGCCGCCGCTGGGTCAACTGCTGGATGACCCAGGTCGGCGTGATGTACCGCTGCGATCCGCAGGGCGGCTCGATCCGCCTCGTCTCCGCCAACACCGAACACGACAACACCCCCTGGGTCATGCCGGACGGACGCATCCTCTACACGCGCTGGGAGTACGTCGACCGCAGCCAGGTCGACTTCCACCACCTCTGGACCATGTTTCCCGACGGCTCGGGGCACGCGGTCTACTACGGCAACATGAGGCCGGGCGTCGTCATGATCGACGCCAAGCCCGTGCCGGGGTCCGACAAGGTGCTCGCGAACTTCTCCCCCGGGCACGGCGTCAGCGATCACGCCGGCATCGCCACGCTCGTCTCCCCCTCCGCGGGGCCCGACGACCCGGGCGGCGCCCGGCCGCTCCACAAGGGGAAGCTCGTCAAGGACCCCTTCCCCTTCTCGGAGGACTGCGTCCTCGCCGCCCAGGACCGGGACCTCGTGCTCATCGACGGCCGCGGGGGCGTGGAGAGCTTCCTCACGGTGGCGGATTCGGGCGGCGTCCATGAGCCGCGGCCGCTGGTCCCCCGGCCCCGCGAGCCCGTGCCCGCCCCCCGCGCGAAGGCGGGCGAAAAGACCGGACGCTTCGTCCTCGCCGACGTGAACGAGGGGCGCAACCTCGGAGACCTCCGGCCCGGGGACGTGCGCAAGCTGCTCGTGCTGGAGTCCCTCCCCAAGCCCGTCAATTTCAGCGGCGGCCCGGACGTGCTCACCTGGCTGGGGACCTTCACGCTCGAACGCGTCCTGGGCACCGTCCCGGTGGAGGCCGACGGCTCCGCGTATTTCGAGGCCCCCGCCCAGCGGCAGATCTTCTTCGTCTCCCTCGACGCGGAGGACCGCTCGCTCAAGCGCATGCAGAGTTTCGCCAGCGTGGCGCCCGGGGAGACGCTGGGCTGCGTCGGCTGCCACGAACGCCGGGGCAGGACCCCGTCCGCCCGCGGCAGTTCCACCGATCTCCTGGCCCTCCAGCGCCCCCCCAGCCGCATCGAGCCGTTCGCGGGCTTCCCGGACGTCGTCGACATGAAGCGGGACGTCCAGCCCGTCCTCGACCGCCACTGCGTCGCCTGCCACCGTCCGGAGCGGCGCGAGGGACACGTCCTCCTCACGGGCGACATGGGGCCCCACTGGAGCCACGGCTACTACGCCCTGCTGGCGT
Source organism: uncultured Planctomycetales bacterium (assembly GCA_964619955.1). Lineage (GTDB taxonomy): Bacteria > Planctomycetota > MHYJ01 > MHYJ01 > JACPRB01 > JACQFK01. The sequence continues at coordinate 4,710 of CAZUJF010000014.1, read as the reverse complement.
CCCGCCAGGTGGCGGACGGCCGCAACGGCTACGGCAACCAGCCGCCGCGCTCGATCGGCAGTTCGGCCAGCCCGCTCCTTTCCAAGCTCGACGGCGGCCACCACGGCGCGCGCCTCTCCCCGCAGGAGCGCCGGCTGCTCTGGCTCTGGATCGAAAGCGGCGCGACCTTCGCCGGCACCTACGCGGCCCTGCGCAACGACGCCCAGCAGCAGACGGCGGCCGCGGCCGTCGCGGAGGTCTTCGCGGTCCAGAAACCCGTGCTGGAGCGCCGCTGCGCCTCCTGCCACGCCCTCGGCGGGTCCGCTGTCGCGGGCGCCCGGCCCCTGCCCTACCGCCGCCGCTTCGGGGAGGGTTCGTCCCCCGGCCGCTCCACGGCGCCCTACGAACGCATCGTCCGCGAGAACGACCCCCTCCTGCGCTACAGCGAGAACATCCTGCTGAATTTCACGGCCCCCGCCGCCTCACCGCTGCTGCTCGCGCCCCTGGCGAGGAGCGCCGGCGGCTGGGAGAGCTGCGGCCCGCCCGTCTTCGCGGGGACGGACGACCCGGACTTCCGCGCCCTCTGCGACGCCGTCGACCGCGGCCGCCGCTCCCTCGAGGACGCCGGCAATTTCGGGTCGGCCCGCTTCAGGCCCAACGCCCAGTATCTGCGTGAAATGCTCCGCTACGGCGTCCTCACGGAGAAACCCGGCGCGGGGCCCTTCGACGTTTTCGCCACCGACCGGACGTATTGGCGGTCGCTCTGGGACTGAGGCCCTAAAGAGGATGACCCGATGCTTCTGGCGCTGACGCTGACCCTGGCCGCCGCCCTCCAGTCCGCCCCCGCGGAGGATCCCGCCGCGCTCCTGGAACGCGCGTCCTGGATCTGGGCCGCGCCGGAGGTCCCCCTCTGCCATTTCCGCCGCACGCTCAAACTCGATCAGGCCCCCGCGCGCGCCCGCATCGTCATCACCGCCGACAACGACTACGAGCTCTTCGTCAACGGAGCCCGGCTCGGCGGCGACGCCGGGGCCGCCGCGGAGGTCTGGCAGTCCGCCGAAACATACGACCTGTCGTCCCGCCTCGTCCGGGGGCTCAACGTCATCGGGGTCCGGGGCCGCAATCTCGGAGGGGCCGCCGGACTCGTGGCCGCCGTGAAGATCGAGATGGCCGGACGTCCGGCGCTGGAGATCCTGAGCGACCCCGCCTGGAAGGTGTCCGCCGATCCCGATCCGGTCGAGTTCGCCCACCCCGAATTCGTCGAGGGGGCCGACTGGACGCCGGCCCGCATCGTGGGCCCGATGGGGACCGCGCCTTGGGGCAGGCTCCCCGCCCGCGCCGCCGCCCGCAGCGGCGCAGCCCCGGCCCGCGCGTTCGACGCGCCCGGCCCGGACTTCAAGCCCCCCGCGGCCGTCGCCTTCATCGCGGACGACTGCAGCGTCTACGTGCCCCAGCGGGGCGACGCCTGGGGCGTGTGCTTCCGCGCGGGCGACTGGTCTCGCGCCTACACCGAGTTCGACCTGCCCACGCCGTCGAAGATCGGGCGCAAGCTGTATTCGCTGCGCCTCGACCCGCCGGAATCCGGGCCCCGGCTGCTGCTCGACGCGGGCACGGGCTGCCTCGGATCGCCGAGCGTCTCCTACGACGGCCGCTGGATCTACCTGTCCATGGCCGCCCCCGGCGAATCCTTCTTCCACATCTACCGCCTCTCCGCCGCCGGGGGCGCGCCGGAGCGCCTCACCGACGGGCCCTTCCACGATCTGGACCCGGCCGAGCTCCCGGACGGCCGGATCATCTTCGCCTCCACCCGCATCGGGACCTTCGAGGAGTACCACGCGCCGCCGGCGCGCGCCCTCTTCGTCATGGAGGCCGGGGGCCGCGACATCCATCCCGTCACCTTCACGCCGATCTTCGACAACGAGCCCAAGGTGATGGCCGACGGGAGCGTCGCCTTCATCCGCACCGACAACTTCTTCGACCGGGCCAAGGTCGAGACCCAGATCCACGTCATGCGGCCCGACGGCACCGGCGGCCTGACCGCCCTGGGGGCCGAATCCGGGCCGGACTACGGCAGCCGCCTCCGGGCCTTCGGCTACGGCAGCCCCGCCCCGCTGCCCGACGGCCGGCTCGCCGCGATCTCCAACCGCGGCTCCTTCGTCGGCCTGCCCGGCGACCCCGAGCGCCGCTACGCCCGCCTCCCGGCCGGACTGGGCGACCTCGCCCCGCTCGCCGACGGCCGGCTGCTCTGCACCGTCCTGCGCCACGAGGGCAAACAGTCGGTGTCGGACGTCCTCGCCGTCCTCGACCCGGCGAACGGACGCCTCACCCGGCTGTATGCGCTCCCCACGGGATCCCTGCATTCGCCCGTCGCGCTCGGGGCCCGTCCGCGCCCGCCGGTGCTGCCGAGCGCCGTCGACCGGCGGAAGGCCGATCGCCCCGACGCCACCGGGTTCCTGCTCTGCCAGAACGTCCGCCTCACCACCAAGACGAAGGCGGACTGGTCCGCGATCCGGGCCGTCCGGGTGCTGGCGGGCGTCGGCCTCACCACGCGCTCCTCGCACTCGCACATCGTCCACGCGGGGCACGAGACGGTGGACCTCGGCCTCGTCCCCCTGGCCTCCGACGGTTCCTTCCACGTGGAGGTGCCCGCGGACACGCCGCTGGCCCTGCAGGCGGTCGATGCGGAGGGCCGTTCCGAGCTGAACGAGATGTCGTGGATCTACGTCCGGCCCGGGGAGCACCGCTCCTGCGTGGGCTGCCACGCCCCGCGCGAGGCGTCCCCGTCGGCCCGGCCGGTGCAGCCCCTGGCGCTCGGCGCGGCGCCGCTGCGCCTCCTGGGACAGGGCCGTCCGCCCCGCTTCCGGGGCAACAACGCCGGCGTCACCGGGCTCATGGACCTGCAGTTCGAGCGTTTCCGCGAGATCGCGTCCATCAACCGGCATGCGGGCGGGCCCGCCGCCACGGGGCTCGGGGAGCGCCTCGCCCTGGAGGCGGATCTGGCCGCTGCCGACCCCGCCTCCCGGATTTCCACGCTCCAGCATCTCGCCATCCTCCGGGACCGGGCTTCCGCGGCGGCCGTGCGCGCGAAGCTCCAGGATCCCGTCCGCGAGGTCCGCGTCGCCGCGGCCTTGGCGCTCGCCTCCTGCGGGGACCGCGATTCGCTGGCGCCGCTGCTGGACGCGCTGGGCGACGAGGATCCGATCGCGGCCCAGGCGGCCGCCACGGCCCTGGAGGCTTTGCTCGGACGCGCCGAGCCGTTCGAGGCCTTCGCGCCGCTCACGGACCGCCGGCGCCAGGCGGAGGCCTGGAGAAGCAGGATCGCCGCGCCGGCCGTCGAGGAGTCTCTGATCAGGGATCTCGCCGCGAACGACGCCGCGCTCCGGCGCCGCGCCGCCGTCGCGCTGGGCCGCGGGGCCGGTCCCGCGGCCGCCGCCGCGTTGCGCGCGTTCGTCTCGGCGGAGGGCGGGAAGAACCCCTATCCTCCGTTCCTGAAGGACGACCGCACGGACCGCTTCACGTTCCCGGCCGATTCGCCGCTGAATCCGCGCACGCTGCAGGCGGCCGTGAGAAGTCTCGGCCAGCTCCGCGACCTCGAATCCATCCCGCTGCTGGGCGGCTTCCTGGAGCGGAACCTCGACCCCGAAAAGGGCAACCTCTTCCTGGCGGAGGCCTGCGTCGAGGCGCTGGGCCGCATCGGCACGGGGGCCTGCGAGGACGTCCTCCTCGGGGCGGCCGCGCGTCTGCAGGAGTACTGGCGTTATGTCGGCTGGTACAGCGACCATCCCGCGCTGTACGCCTGTCACGCGAGCCCGCTGCATTTCCGGATCTTCGAGGCGCTGGACGCGCTGGGCTCCCGCCGCAGCGGGCCGCTCGCGTCCCGGATCATCCGCTCCGTGCCGACCGATCCGGACCGGGCGCTGCTGCTGGGGAACGACGATTACGAGATCATCGCCGGACGGCTGCTGCGCCGGGGAGGCCGCGAGCAGGAGGTGATCGAGAGCTGTCTGGCGTTGCTCGGGGATGCCGGGGCGGCCGGCTCGAAGGAGATCCAGGAGGCCCTTTCGACCGTGCACGCCGCGTGGGGCGGGAAGCCGGGGCCGGAGAACCGTTCCGCGCAGATCCTCTCGCTCGTCTGCCGCGACCGCGCCTACGAGCCGCGCATCCGCCGGGCCTTCGAGCGCTTCCTGGCGAAGCCGGAGGAGGCGGTCGTGCGCACGCTGGGGAATCCCGCGTGGACGCCCGTGCGTCACTGGACGCTCTTCTACCTGGCGCGCACGCTGGGCGCGCTGGGGGATCCGGCGTCGTTCGAGGCGCTGGCGGCGGTGCTCGCGCCGGAGCTGAACGAGGCGCGCCACGGCCGGCCCTCGCCCGACGAGCCCACGGTCCACTTCCTCCAGCTCGACTACACTCCCTGCTGGAGGGCGGCGGCGGCCGACGCGTTGGGAAGGATCGGCGACCGGCGGGCCGTCCCGGTGCTGCTCTCGGCGATCCGCCGACTGGAGAATGCGACGGACGTGCGCTGTGCGGCGGCGGCGGCCCTGGGTCGGGCTGCGCTGCCGGCGGATCTCCCGCTCCTGCGGGAGGCGGCCGCCGGGTATCCGGAGGTGTCCACGCGGCGGGTCCTGCTCCGGTCCTGCGCCCGCCTGAGCGGCGAGGCGGTCGTCCTCAACGATCGTTAGCCCAACTTCGCCAGTTTGACCCCCCAGAAAAATAGTTTGGCGACCCAACCTC
>CAZUJF010000013.1:0-124149 GCA_964619955.1 uncultured Planctomycetales bacterium | reverse complement strand
AGCGCCTCTGCACATGGAAGGGCTGGTCGCTGCCTAAAGTTGCACATCGCGTGACCGTCGTGAAGCCGCGCGATCAGGCCGGCGGGCAGGCCGGCCTCCCCGTGGCGCGCGCCCAGCCAGGCGCCGAGGACGGCGGCGATGGAATCGGTGTCCCCGCCGGCGCCGATGCACTCCTGCAGCGCCTCCAGCGGACGCGCTCCGAAGCGCTGATAGCAAAAAAGCGCGAACGGCACCGTGTGCACGGCGTAGCCGCTGGTCCCGAGTTCGCGCGCCGCTTCTTCCGTGGAAGCGCTTCGCGCGGCCAGGGCCTCCGCGCGATCGAGGGCCGGACCCAGGATCGGATCGCTGACAATTGCGCGCGCCGGCGCGGGTCCGGCGGCGGCCAGTTCCGCGGTGAAGAGCGCCGCCTCCACCGCCCGGGGATCCGTGTGGGTGACTTCGGCGAGGGAGCGGCCCAGGCTTTGCCGTCGTGCGGGGTCCCGGATCGCGGCGCCCAGCACCGCGGCGCGCATGGCGGCGCCGTTTCCCGCGGAGCGGACCCCGCTGCGCCGCAGGCCGAGCAGGATCCGGAGGCAGGCCCGCACGGTCGCGAGCCCCACGCCCCAGGGAAGGCGGCCGAACCAGCCCAGCAGCGAGCGGCGGAAGGCCCGCGCCGGATCCTGCGGATTCCGGGCGAGGCTTTGGGCGAGCAGGGCGCTCTGCTCCGTGTCGTCGGAGACGTAGCCGGTGCGGCCGAGCAGGCGGAAGCGGTCGAGGCGCCCGAAGCGGCGCGCGATGCGCCGGGCGGACATCCCCTCGCAGGGCAGGCCCAGCGCGTCGCCCAGGGCGGTCCCGAGCAGCACGCCGGCGATGCGGGCCTCGAGGTCCATCGGGCCAAGTCTACGCTATAATTGTCCGGGTCTGACTAAAGGGGAAGCCATGGATCCGCTCTCGCTGGACTGGGGTGGGGCGACGTCCGAGTTCTTCAACGAGGAGAAGGGCTCGGCGACGCACATCCTTCAGCACAAGCTCTCGACGCCCGAGCAGGTGGAGCGCGCCGCGCGCTTCGCGCTGGCCCGCGTGGCCTGGTTCGGGAAGAAACAGAAGTGCGGCAGCCAGGAGGTCTGGTTCGACGACCGGGAGCAGGACGTGAGCCCGGACGTGCGGAAGGCGCTCAAGGAGCGGCTGGCCGCCCACGTGACGGGCGTGGTCTTCTTCGGCGAAGGGGAGGCGTGATGGGCTACACGTTGATGCTGGAATCTTCGAAGCCCGTCGACTGGGCGGCGCTGCACAAGGTCGTGATGCCGCTGCGCCGGCGCGTGGAGGTCTTCCCGGTGCCCGCGTCGAACGGCCTGGGGCTCTCGGTGCCGCAGCGGAACGTGAACGAGACGGCCTGGGAGGAGATCGCCCAGGTCGCCGAAGCGGCCCAGAAGCAATTCGGCATGACGCTGCACGACCTGCGGACCGGATTGACGCTCACGCCCGGGACGGCGGAGCAGTTGAAGAAGGACTTCCTGAGCACGGAAAGCTGCGACGGCTGAGCTCACTGGCGCTCGAAGGCGCCGATGTCCGTGGCGCCCACCCGGGGCAGGCCCCGCTGGTCCACGGTGGGGGCGCCCGTCGCCGTGCCCGCATTCAGGGCCGGACTGCCCAGCGGAAGGCCCATGGTCCGCGTGGGGCCGCTGTTCGCCGCGAGCGCCTGAAGCAACGCGTCCGCGAGCGTCACGCCCGCCGTCGCCAGGGTGTCCGCCGCCCCGCCCGGGCCGCGCGTGACGGGCCACTGAAGGTTGTTGCCGCCGTCCGTCAGTTGCACATTCACCGCCCAGCCGTTCCACGGATCGGTCGCCGTGTTGTTCTGCAGCAGCGTGTTCTTCAGCGTCACCGTCCCCGAACCCCGGAAGATCCCCGCGGCAAACAGATCCGAGCTGTTGTCCGCGATCGTGACGTTCGTGATCGTGGCCCCGCCCGACGACAGGAAGAGCGCGCCGCCCAGGCCGTCGGCATGGTTGCCCTGCAGCGTGCAGTTGGCGATCGTCAGGGTGCCGGGGGTGCTGACGAAGATCCCGCCCGCGACGCCGGGGGAGTCGTTGCCGTCGAAGGTCGAGTCCGTGAACGTCGTGGTCCCGTTCTGGGTGTAGAAGGCTCCGGAGGAGGCGACGTTGGCGTTGATGCCGGAGACGACGTTGCCGCTGAACGTGCAGGCGTCGACGGTCGTGGAGGAACCGGTGCCGTCGATCGTGTAGCCGAAGACCGCGCCCGCGTGGTCGTTGGCCTGGTTGTTCCGGAACACGGAGCCGGAGAGCCGGAACTGGGGGAGGATCGCGTTCTGGCTGACGCCGTCGATGTAGACCGCGCCCCCGATGCCGCCCTGGCCGGAGGCCCCCTGGTCGGCGCCGCCGCCGGTGCCGAAGGCCAGGCAGGTGTCGAATGAAGAGTCGATGATCGTGAGCTGGCAGCCGAGGCTGACGACCGCTCCGCCGTTGCTGCCCCAGCAGTCGAGGAACGTGCAGCCGGAAATCTGGAGATGGGTTTGCCCCGTGGCCCGGATCGCGCCGCCGCCGATGTCGGGCCCGGCGGACGTGGTCCTGCAGTTGTCGAAGTCGCAGTCGATGACGGTGAGGGCGCCGTCCCAGTTCTCCACGTTGATCGCCGCCCCGCTCGAGGGCGTGCGGGCGTCGATGAAGCGCAGGCGCTGGACGGTGAGGGTGGACTGCCAGCCCTTCTGGAGGATGCGCCGGGCGTTGCCGCCGCTCAGCGTGACGCTGTTGTTGCCGTCGATCACCGCGGTGAGCAGGGCGGGGAGGTAGAGTTCCGCGGTGAGGGTGATCGTGACCGGGCCGGCGTTGTTGAAGACGATGATGCCGCCGGCGTTCAGGGCGGTCTGCAGCGCGGCGGTGATGAGGTCCGCGCTTTGCGAGGTGTTGATGGTGTGATTGGGAGAGGAGGTGTTCACGGGGGCGAGCGGGGCGAGGAAGCCTCCGCCCGTCGTGCCGCCGCTGCCGCTCGCGGGCGTCGCGGGATAGGCCGCCGGATCGGGGGGCGGGGCGTCGCTTCCGCCGCCGCTTCCACAGGCGGGGATCAGCAGGACGGCCGCCAGGAGGAGGATCTGTCTCATGTGCTCAGGATAAGCTCTGGGGCGCCGATCGTAACGCGCCATCGTCAGCGGAGCGGGAGCTCGAGGCAGACGGCCTCGCGGTCCGTGCGCAGCAGGAGGAAGGCGCCCGCGAGCGCGGGGCTGTTCCAGAGCTTGTGGTCGAAGACCGGGAGCCGCGCCCGTTCGCGGAAGGCGGCCGGGCCGGCGTCGGCGAGGAGCAGGTCGCCGTTCTCGGAGGTGATCAGCAGCGATCCCCCCGCCAGCAGCAGCTGACCGTGACCGAGACGCGGCCCGCTCCAGGCCCGCTCGCCGTCCGCGGCCCGAAGACAGACGAGCCGGCCGTCGTCGAAGCCGTAGACGTGGCCCTCCTGCAGCACGAGGTTGGAGAATTTCGCCTTGAGTCGCGGCGAGCTCCAGAGCGGCTCCGTCCTTCCGCCGGAGACGCGGAAGACATCCGCGCCCACGCCGTAACCGGCCGATATCAGCAGACGATCGCCGCCCAGGAGCAGCGGCTGGGCGACTTTGGGTTGTTCTCCGCGCCATTCGTGGCGCCAGAGTCGCGCGCCGTCCGAGAGCGCATGTCCCGTGCACGAGCCGCGGTTGAGCATTACGATCTGGCGCAGGCCGCCGATCACGCGGACCGCCGGCGAACTGTAGCTCCCGGCTTCTCCGGAGATGAACCAGCGGGGTTTTCCGGCGCTGCGGTCGTAGGCCGCCAGACGGTCCCCGGACTGCACGATGACAAGATCTCCCTCGATCCAGGGTGAACCCGCGCAGCCCCAGTCGGGAACGGCCGCTCCGCCGTCCTGCAGCGTGGCGGCGGACCAGATCCGCTTTCCGGTGGCGAGCTCGAGGCAGTTCAGCAGGCCCGTGGCGCCCATCGTGTACACGCGGCCGCCGTCGATCGCGGGCGTGGCACGAGGGCCCGTGCCGCCGACCTTGGTGTCGTAGCGCGCCGGATCGCGGTGACGCCAGTGCGGCCGGCCGGACGCGAGGTCGTAGGCGGCGACGCACTCGTGGTCGCCGTCCTGCTCCTGCGTGACCGCGAGGCCTCCGGCGACGGCGAAGGCGGACCAGGCGGCGCCCACGGGACGGCGCCAGAGCACGCGGGGGGGACGCGCGGCCCAGTCGGGATCCAGGACGACGCCCGGCACGACGCCGTCGGCCTCCGGCCCGAAGAAGCGCGGGAAGTCTTTTGCGCGATCGAGGGTGGACGGCGCCGCGGTTTCGTTGCGGAGCGACGGCCCCGTGCCGCGGAGCCGCAGGATCGGGACCAGGTCCCCGGACATGCCTTCCACGCGGAACAGCGAGGCGGCGAGGAGGGCGAGGCCGAGCACCGCGAGTCGCAGACGGCCGGGCAGCGGGGACCCGAGCGTCGTCCAGAGGAGCAGCAGGGCGGCGAGGACGATCCCGAGGATCAGGGTGTCGAGGTTGCGTTTCTGGGTGTCGGCGACTTCGGCGTGCGACCACCAGATCAGGATCGGAATCGAGGCGAGCGCGAGCAGCCCCCCGGGCACGAGAGGGCTGCCCAGCACGCGGCGCCAGCGGGGACGCGGATTCATGGAGGGATTGTAGCGAAGGGCGCGCTCCGAAACTTTCCCCCTCCGAAGGGAAATGAAGTACACTAAATCTAGCACTCCCCGGCGGCATGGAAGGGATCCTGAGCCACCCTGCCGGGACGGGTTCGACCGGGAAGACATTCGTCATGGGTCATGAGATCGTGTACTGCAGCCGCTGCCAGACGCGGCTGATGAGCGCGGACTTCGATCGCGGCCGGGCCCAGCGGATCAATCATTCCGTCGTCTGCACCGACTGCCTGGTCCCTTCCGAAATCGCCGCGCCGGCGAAGCCCGCCCCGGGCGGCGCCACCAGCCGCAAGGTGCCCGCCGTTCCCCGTCCCTCCTCGTCGGCGAGGATCGAAGCCCTTCCGGAATCCGAAGCGACCCGGCGGCCGGTCGTCCTGTGGGCGGGCGCGGGCGGCGGACTGCTGCTCCTGATCGCCGGGTTGGCCTTTGTGATGCGCCCGGCCCCTCCGCCGCCGGCCCCGGTCGTGGCGGCGCCGCCGAAGAAGCCGTCCGTCGCGGCCCCCGTGGCGGCGGTCCAGGGACTGGACCGCGACCTCGCCGCTTTGGCGGAGGAACTCGGCGGCCTGCTCGCGCGGAAGAACTTCCGGGACGCGATGGCGCAGCTCGACGCGGTCCGCAAGCGCTCGGAGGATCCGCGCTGGCAGCAGAAGATCGACGGCTGGGACCGGGACGTGAACGCCCGGGCGCGAGAGCGCTTTGCGGAGCTCATGCAGGCGGGCGCCCGGGCCCGGGAGCGCAAGAGCGCCGAGGAATTGAAGACGGCGCGGGATGAGCTCTTCAGCTGGGGCCCCGCGTTTGAAGGCTTGCTCAAGGACTTCGATGCGGCGTATGCCGCGGCGGTGGCCGTCCCGGCGCCGCCGCCGGACGCGCCGAAAGCGCCGCCCGCTCCGCCTCCCGCGCCCGTGCTCACGAAGGCGGCGGCGCAGTATCAGGCCGCCTGGGAGTCGGCCCTGGGCCTGGCCTCCCGGCGGGAGCTGACCCGGGCGGTCGCCCTCCTGCAGGCCGCCGTGCGCGATGCGGCGGCCGAGGAGGACCTGCGCGCGGAGTCCGCCGCGGATCTGCAGGATCTCCGGCGGCTGCAGTCCTTGCAGGAGGACTTCCTCAAGGCGCTGAAGGCCCTCAAACCCGGCGAGAACCTGGCGCTGGAACTGCTTCAGGAGGACGGCTCGCGCAAGGCCGCCCGCGTACTGCTGCTGAACGCGGGCGAGCGCCGCCTCGAGCTGGCGGGCGATCCGCGCTTCGTCGAATACGAGGATGTGGCGGCGTGTTCGCTGGCGCGGCTCTTCGCGCGGCAGAAGGCGCCGTCCGCTGCGGAGGACGCCCGCGCGCTCGCCGTCGCCTGCATCGCCGACGGGGATGCCGAGGGGGCGAAGGAGCTCCTGGGGACGGGGACGCTGTCCGCGCGGCACTGGGCGTTTGCGGCCGCGGCCCGCAAGCCGCCCCCGCCGGAGGAGGCCGCCGCGCGCCGGAACGAATGGGCGGCGCGGAAGTTGTTTTACGAGGCCGAGGCGGAGGCGCCGTCCCTCGCGACCCGGGCTTCCGCGATGGAGAAGTACGCGAAGCTCGCCGACGGGTTCGGGACGACCGCGTTCGTGCAGCGTGTGGCCGGCGAGATCGCGGCGCGGAAGGCCGAATGCCGCGAGTACGTCCTGACGGCCGCGCGCCTGAGCGGGAAGGGGGTCTTCAGCCTCCAGAAGACCCCGGTCCTCCTCGGCAAGGAGAAGGACAAGGAGAAGCTGGACATGCAGGTCTGGCGGGCCCGGGAGGAGGCGGAGGAGAATCCGGACATCCATGTGGAAGCCACCTTTTATGCCCTGCCCGGCGTGGAGTACAAAGGCTGGGCGCTGGTGGGCGGCTGCTGCGTCTCCACGTTCTCCTGGCTGCTCCAGGCGAGCGAGTTCACGACTCCCGACAAGAAGACGCGCAAGCCGCTCGCGTGCGATCCCGGCGGCAGCTACGCCGCGCCCTGGGAGCACAAACTGCGCGGTCTGAGTTCGACCCACGGCGGCAAGGATCATTCGAAGGCCCCGAAGGAGCCGCTGATCTGGGAGTGGCTGGAACTGCCCCTGCCCAAGTACGCCTCGGGCGGCCTCAAGACCGTGCGCCTGATCGGCGGCGGGAAGGGGATGTCGGTCGGGGCGGTCGTCATCTCCGCCGACCGCGCGAAGAAGCCCGTCGATGAGGAGACCCGCAAACTGGCGGCGGCGTCCCTGGTGGAGGATCTGCCGCCCTCCGCGCTGCGGGCGGGGAAGGGCGAGCCCGACCTGCAGGTCCAGATCCCGGAGGCCCGGGGCATGCAGCTGGTCTACGACCTCGACCTCGCGAAGCTGCGCCGCCCGGTGGTCTACGACGTGGATCAGCGCGCGAAGGTCACCCGCCCCTTCGACCGCATCGCGTACCTCCTGGAGCTGCAGCAGGGCGCGGAGGCGCCGTTCGTCTTCGTCTCGATGGACGCCTTCACCGACGACGCCGGGAAGATCGGGATTCCGGATGTGGAGACCAAGGCCGTGTTCCAGGTCGGGGTTACGAATCTGAACGTGCTTTCGAACGTGGCGGGCGTGGCGACCGGGACGCGGCTCGAGGGCGGGAACATCGAATTCTGGCCGCACAACTACGGGCCGCACAATGCGGCCAACGTGGCCGGGGCGTCCCCGACCGTCTACGACTTCGGCGACGGCTACGGCGCGCCGGAGCAGGGCTATGGATGCATGCAGGTGCACAACTCGAAAGGCAAGCACACGATTTTCGCGGTGAACCACTGGGCCAACGGCGGCGGGGCCGACATCGGGATCGGGAACTCCCCCGCCGGGAACCTGGACTGGACGTTCACCGCCTCGGCCAAGAACTACAGCTCCAAGCGGCTGCGGATCTTCGTCCGTTTCAAGGGATGAATCTGGCATGCTGGGTCCCATGACCCCACTGCTGCTCCTGCTCCTCGCCCAGGACTGGCCCTCGTTCCGCGGCCCTGGCGGCCAGGGGCATTCCGCCGAGACCGGGCTGCCGCTCGAGTGGAGCGCCACCCACGGCGTGGCCTGGAAGACGCCGATTCCCGGCGAGGGCTGGTCCTCGCCCGTGGTCTGGGGAGACAAGATCTTCGTGACGACGGCGACCGAGGGCGGAACGCAATGCCGGGTGCTCTGCCTCTCCGCCGCCGACGGCTCGATCCTCTGGAACACCCACGTCTTCGACCAGGTCCCTTCGCGCAAGGAGGGGAAGAACTCCTACGCGACGCCGACGCCCGTCGTCGACGGCCGGCAGGTCTACGCGGTTTTCGGCGACGGCAGCGTGGTCGCGTTGGGGATGGACGGAAGCGCGGTCTGGACGAACCGCGACGTGAAGTTCTATTCCCGCCACGGGCTGGGCAGTTCTCCCGTGCTCCACCACGGCCTGCTGATCATGCCCTACGACGGGAGCCAGAAGGTCGAGACGGCCGGGCAGTATCCGAAGGTCACGGACGAGGAGCGCACCGGCTGGCAGCTGCCTTGGGACAAGTCGGAGCTCGCGGCGCTGGACGCGAAGACCGGGAAGCGCGTTTGGACGGGGAAGCGGGGTTTGTCCCGCATCGCCCACACGACGCCGGTGATCTATCAGGAGGGCGGGGCGGATCGGCTGCTCAGCGTCGCGGGGGACGTGGTCCAGTCCTTCGACCCGAAGAGCGGCGAGCGGCTCTGGTCCGTCGCGGCCCAGGGCGAGGGCACGGTCCCGTCGCCGGTGATCGCGGACGGGATGATCTTCACCTCGTCGGGCTACGAGAAGACGCTGCTGCGGGCGGTCCGGCTGGACGGGAAGGGGGTCGTCTGGGAGCAGAAGAAGGGGACGCCGACGCTGCCCTCGCTGCTCTACGTGAAGCCCTATCTCTACGGCGTGACGGACAACGGCGTGGCGACCTGCTGGCAGCCCGCGACCGGCGAGCTCGTCTGGCAGGAACGCCTCGGAGAGAAGCAGACCTATTCCGCCTCACCGGTGTACGCGGACGGCCGGATCTACCTCACTTCCGAGAAGGGCGAGACGGTCGTGATCGCGCCGGGCGCGGAGTTCAAGGTGCTCGCCCGGAACCCGCTGGGCGAGAAGTGCCAGGCTTCGATGGCCGTCTCGCGCGGCCGCCTCTACCTCCGCACCGAGAAGACGCTCTTCGCGATCGGGGGGAAGTAGGCGGACAGGAGGCGGGTGCCAAGCCGGGAGATCAGCCTCGTGGATCAGCGAAAACATTTTAAAGAGGCGGTTGCTCGAATCGTTGAGCTGTTGGTCGCTTCTGATTTCCAGGAAGTGGTTCGTCTCACTCGTGGAACAAGGCTTGATCTCGCCTCAATCCGGGAAGCCATTACTCGGTACGGGAGGGCCCTTATCTCACCACCTGCATCCGCTTACGAGCAAATGGATGTGATGGAGATACGGGGCTCGGTGCCTGAGAAGTGGTCCGTCAATATGCCACTCTGGACGAGAGAAGAAGGACGATCAGACCTAACGCTCGAAGTCACCATTGCACGTATTGATGAGACGTACTTCGTCGAGTTGGACGACATCCACGTCCTTTGAGCGCGTGCCAAGGCTTGTACGCATAAAGATGAGGGCGCGGAACCCCTTGCGGAGCTCCGCGCCCTGGACTTGCGTGCGATCTACTTCTGCTCGAAGGAGAAGCCCTTCTTCTCCGCCTGGCTCCGCAGGGTCTTGCGCACGGCCTCGTCGAAGGCGCCGTCCTTCTTGGGGGCCTTCTTGAGTTCCTCGTCGATGAAGGCCTGGCGCTCGCGGCCGAGCTTGTTGATCTCGTCCTGCACGGCCTTGCGCTCGGCCGCCTTCTTCTCCAGGTGCGCCTGGCGCTGCTCCAGCGTCATCCCGCGCATCTCGGCGGGCAGCTCTTCCTTCGCGACCTTGGCGAGGTCGAAGTCGCGGCGCTTGGCCGCGTCCACGAGGTCCCAGCCGGAGTTCCCGTAGGCGTCCTTGGCCTTCGCCTCCGCCCGGGCCGCGGCCGCGGGCGCCCCGCCCACGGACGAGGAGGCGCGGTCGGCGCTCTCCTGGGCCTTCTTGCCCGCCTCGGCCTCGCGGCCGAAGCCCAGATACGTCGTGTTGAGCTTCTGGTTCAGCTCGATCAGGCGCTGATCCATCGGCGTGGCGATCGTGACCTCGCCCCCGGAGATGTCGATCATCGTGTAGGTGCCGTCGGCGAGCGACGCGAGCTCGCGCCAGGTGCGCTCCTCGTCCGCGCCCGGCCGGCCGCAGTAGATCGCGTTGACCTGGATCCCCTTGCGGATCGCCTCGGGGGCGGTCTTCGTGTACATCAGGTCCTCGCGGCCCTGGGCCGCGGTCTCGTTGCCCACCATGAAGATGATCTTCAGCGCCTTGGGCTCGTTCGACCACTCCATGCGCTCCGCGGCGCTCTTCACGGCGTGGCCGACCCATTCGTCGCCGCCCATGTCCACCTTGAACGTGAGCAGATGCTCGTAGACCTTGTCGAGGTCCCCGGAGAGCGGGAAGAAGCGGAGGTCGCGGTCCGCGGATCCGTAGCCGATGAGGCCGATGCGGACGATCGGGGAGGGCTTGGCCTGGGCGATCTCGTTGACGATGCCCCAGACCTTCTTCTTGGCGGTTTCGATCACCTGCTGCATGGACCCCGAGCGGTCGATGCAGAAGACCAGGTCCACGACCCCCTTCTTGTCGTCGTTGGCGCGGGCGGCTTCGGCACTCAGGCACAGAGCCAGGCTTGCGATCAGCGTCTTCATCGTCGTCCTCCATCCTTTCATGCCGCTTCGACGCGGGCTGCAAACGGGAGGTTCCGGAAATCGTCAGAGGAGCTAAGATGGCCAGCCTGTGAGCATCGTCCTCGACGGGGTCCGGAAGGGATACGGCGGCGCGGAGGTCCTCTCGCTGCCGCATCTCGAGATCCCCCAGGGCGCCCAGTGGGTGCTCACGGGCCCCAGCGGCTCCGGGAAAACGACGTTTCTCAACATCGTCGGCGGCCTCCTGCTGCCGGATGCCGGCACCGTGACCGTGTCCGGGACGGAGCTGACGAGTCTGCCGGAGGCCGCGCGGGACCGCTTCCGGGCGGCCCATGTGGGCTATGTGTTCCAGACCTTCAACCTGCTGCCCGCGTTCACGGCGCTGGAGAACGTCCTGCTCGGGATGCTCTTCGCCGGCACGGTGGACCGCGCCCGGGCCGCGGCGCTGCTGGAACGGGTGGGATTGAAGGACCGGGTCGATCACCGGCCCAAGGCGCTGTCCGTCGGTCAGCAGCAGCGGGTGGCGATCGCCCGGGCGGTGGCGAATCGCCCGCAGCTGCTGCTGGCGGACGAGCCGACGGGCAACCTCGACCCCGCCGCGGGCGCGGGCATCATCACGCTGCTGAAGGAGGTCTGCACGGAGAACGGCACGACGCTGCTCTGCGTGAGCCACCAGCCGCAGGTGATGGAGAGCTTCAAGGACGTGAAGGAGATATCGTGTCTCTCTGGACCATCGTCTGGAAGGGCCTGAGCGAACGCCGCCTGAGCGCGGCGCTCACGGCGGCCTCGGTCGCGCTCGGCGTGGCCGTGACCATCGCCGTGCTCGCCCTGCGCGAGCAGGGGCGCGAGGGCTTCGGGCAGGACGACTACGGGGTGGACCTCGTCGTCGGCCCCAAGGCCGGCGCGCTGCAGCTCGTGCTCAACACGGTCTACCACCTGGACACGTCGCCCGGGAACCTGCCGTGGACGCAGGTCGAGGCGCTGGCGTCGCACAAGGCGGTGACGCGGGCGGTGCCGTTGGCGGTGGGCGACTCGTACCAGGGCGCGCGCATCGTGGGGACGCAGCCCGCGTTCTTCGAACTCGAAGTGCGGCCGGGGCGCCGCTTCGAGATCGAGGGGAGGGTCTTTGCGGAGAAGGGGCCCTTCGAGGCGGTCGTGGGCGCGACGGCGGCCCGCAAGAGCGGCCTGAAGATCGGCGACCGCTTCAAAGCCGCGCACGGGGTGGAGGCGGGCGGCGAGGAACACGACGAGCAATGGACCGTGACGGGGATCCTGAAGCCGAGCGGGACGCCGAACGACCGGGCGATCTTCATCAGCCTCGAGAGCTTCTTCGACATCGCCGGCCACGAGAAGCGGGCCGAGGTCTCCGCCGTGCTCGTGAAGACGCGCGGCGCGGGTGCGGCGCTGCAGTTGCGCCACGACCTGAACCGCCTCCCCGGCCTGATGGCGGTGGTGCCCGCGCAGGTGATGGCGGAGTTTTTCGAGAAGTTCGACTGGGTCCCGCGGCTCTTCCTCGCCGTGGCGGGACTGGTCATCCTGGTTGCGTCCGTGTCGGTCTTCGTGGCGATCATGAATTCCATGTCCGAGCGCCGGCGTTTGATCGCGATCCTGCGGGCGCTGGGCGCGAGGCGCTCGACGGTTTTCTCGATCATCCTGCTCGAGGCCGGGGCGCTCTGCGGGCTCGGCGCGCTCGCGGGGCTCGTGCTCGGGCATGCCCTCGCCGCCGGGGCGGGATTCTGGATGGCGGCCCAATCCGGGGCCGAGGTGCCGGTCTTCGTCCTGCGTCCGGAGGAATTCCTGGTGATGGGCGGTGTCGTATGGCTGGGGCTGCTGGCGGGGCTGCTGCCCGCGCTGCAGGCGTATCGCGTGGAGATCGGCGACGGGCTGGCTCCGTCGTAAGACCATGAGGAGATTCGTGTTCCTGGGCCTGCTGCTCGCGGGCTGCGGCAAGACGGAGGCGCCGATCGAGGTCCTGCCGCTGCCGGCGCTCGGCGCGTTCGAGTACAAAGACAAGATGAAGCTGCCGGAGGAAGTCGTCCGCTGGAGCGGCCGCCGGGTGCGCGCGACGGGGTTCATGAACCCGACCTCGCAGGCGCGGAACCTGACGACGTTCCTGCTGGTGAAGGACCGTGCGAGCTGCTGTTTCGGGAAGCGGCCGCAGATCAACCATTACGTCGAGGTGAAGCTCAAGCCGGGGCAGAAGGCGGACTACTCGACGGACCCCGTGACGGTGGAGGGGGTTTTCACGGCGGACGACCGCTGGGACGGCGACTGGCAGCTGGGGCTGTACTGGATGGATGCCGCGGAGGTGCTGAAGTGATCGCTCTGCTCTGGGTGCTGCTGCAGGCGGCGCCGGATTCGAAGCTGCTCCAGGAGCTCGAGACCGCCAACTCGAAGGAACGTCCCCAGATGCAGGGACAGGCCGTGAAGCGGCTGCTCGCGCGGGGGGCGGACTCGATCGCGGAACCCGTCGCGGTCTTCGCCGCGGCCCGCGGCCACGCCGCGCTGTCGATCGCGTTCACCGAGATGCTGGGTTCGCTCAAGGATCCGCGCATCACGAAGCTGCTCACGGACCTGGTGAACGACGCGCAGTTCTTCTGGCGTCCCGCGGCGCTGCGCTCGCTGGCCGATCACGCGGATCCCGCGACGCTGGAGCTTTTCCGGAAGGGCCTGGGCGACCGCCTCTGGGGCTGCCGCGCGGCCGCGATCCTCGGCCTCGAACGCCTCGGGGACAAGGCCTCCCTGGAACCCATCCAGAAGCTGCTCGGCGACGCGACGTACGACGTGCGCGCGCAGGCGGCGAAGACGCTCTACGCGTTCGGGGACGCCTCGGGGCTTCCCGTGCTGGTGGAGGCGCTGCGGGCGGACTCGGTCTGGTTCGACATCGACTACGGCCAGATCGCCCGCGAGGACGCCTGGAACTTCCTGAAGAAGATCTCCAAGGACGACTTCGGCTACAAGCCCTGGGAGACGCCGGCGCAGCGCGCGCCGGGGCTGGCGAAGTTCGAGGCCTGGATCGCGCGGACCCTGCCGGACTGGAAGGAGCGGGTGCCGGCGGCGGCGCGGACCTGGATGGAGAAGTCGGAGTGGATCTACGGCTTCGAGCTGCGCAGCTGCCAGCGCGGCGACGTCTTCTTCCGCATCGACGCGGCGGGGAACCTGGTGCGCGGCTACTTCACGCTGGAGAAGGTCGCGCTGGCCCCGGCGGAGCTCAAGGAATTGATGACGCTCGTGGACAAGGTCAAGACGGTGGACCGGACGACGGCCTACGGCGAGGGCGGCTGCGATTTCGAGCAGCACTACCTCAAGGTCGGCGAGCGCTTCGAGAAGCTCTGGATCGGCCAGAAGGGGCGGCCGGCCGCGGTGGAGCCGTTCGTGTCGCGGGTGCGCGCGCTGCTGAAGAAGCACTTCGGCGGCGCGGCGGCGGAGGAATTCCAGGATGCGGCGGCGCTCTTCCAGGTGCCCGAATGAAGATCCGCGCCTACCGAAAGTCCGACGCGAAGGTCTTCGTGGCGCTGGTGCGGGCGCTGGCCGCCTACGAGAAACTGAAGGGCCCCGGCGCGGCGGAGGGACGCCGTCTCGCGGCGGATGCGGGGAAGCGCTTCCAGGTCCTGCTGGCGGAGGAAAACGGCGAGCCCGTCGGCTACGCGCTCTGGTTCCTCACGTACAGCACGTTTCTCGCGCGGCCGACGCTCTGGCTCGAGGACTTGTTCGTGCTGCCGTCCAGCCGCGGAAGCGGGGCGGGCACGGCGCTCTTCGACGCCTGCGTCGCGAAGGCGCGCGCGCTGCGCTGCGGACGCATGGAGTGGACGGCGCTGGACTGGAACGAGCCCGCGCACCGCTTCTACAAGAAGAAGGGCGCGAAGCACCTAGACGACTGGTGGATCTACCGGCTGAGCCCGCCGTGACTTGGGGACGGCGAAGCTGAGGGCGATCCCGCCGAGCAGGGCCGCGAAGAAGACGAGGAAATAGCCGTTCGGCGCCACGAGGTTGACCAGGGCGGGGCCGGGACAGATCCCGCAGAGCCCCCAGCCGGCGCCGAAGAGCGAGGCTCCCAGGACCAGCCTCAGATCCAGCGTGTGGAGGGACTCCGCGGGCACGGTCGAGCCGCAGGGACTCGACTTTCCGCGGCGCAGGCGCCAGACCGCCAGATAGACGCCCACCGCGGGTCCCATCACGAAGGCGAGCGAGGGATCCCAGCGGCCGAAGACGTCGAGGAAGCCCAGCACTTTCGCGGGCTGCAGCATGCCCGAGACGGCAAGGCCGGCGGCGAAGACGATCCCGCAGACGAACGCGGCGGCGATTTTCATCCGAGCGCCCTCCGGAGGGCGACGACGAGCATCCCGACCGCCATGAAGAGCAGGGTGCCCACGAGGCTGCGTCGCGAAAGGCGCCCCAGGCCGCAGACGCCGTGGCCGCTGGTGCAGCCGCCGCCCAGGCGCGTGCCGAAGCCGACGAGCAGACCGCCCGCGACGGCGAGGCCGAGCGAACCCGAGGGCGCGGCGGGGAAGGACTCCGGCCTCAGCCAGAGCAAACCGGCGCCGCCGGCGAGCAGTCCCGCGACGAACGCGAGCTTCCAGCCGAACTCGCCCTTCTCCCCGCGGAGGATTCCGTCGAGGATGCCGCTGACGCCCGCGGTCTTCCCGGTGAGCGCCAGCAGCGCGGCCGCGGCCGTTCCGATGAGCGCGCCTCCCGCCAGCGGCGGGGCGATCTCCGTCCAAGTCACGGGGGGAGGGTAGCACCGGGCGGCGGGCGGCGCAAGATGCCCTCCAAGCGGAGTCATGGAACGCTATCGGGGCGCCGCGAGGGCCATGGGCAGGATCAGGCTGCCCGCCACGGAGCCCAGGTATCCCACCACGCCGAGGACGACGAGGAGCGGCGTCCAGGTCTTCAGGGCCTCCGCCTCGGTGAACCCCGACATCTGCTTGTAGACCCAGAAGCCGGAGTCGTTCATCCACGAGCCGACGAGCGATCCCGACGCGATCGCGGTCCCGATGTAGACGGGATGGTAGTCGAGCGGGGCCTTCAGGATCAGCGGCGCCACGATCGAGGAAACGGTGATCATGGCCACCGTGCTCGATCCCTGGGAGATCTTCAGGATCGCGCTCAGGAGGAAGCCCATCGTGAGCAGCGGGATCCCCCAGGCCGCGGCGTGTCCGGCGATCAGGGTTCCCACGCCGATCAGCTTGAGCATGCCGCCGTACGCCCCGCCCGCCGCCGTGATCAGGATGATGAGGCCGGCGCCCGCGAGGGCCGGTTCGAGGGAGGCCCCGAGCGCGGCGAGGCTCAGCTTCTTCCGGACGGCCAGCGTGCCCATGGCGATGGCCGCCGAAAGCATCAGCGCGAAATTCGCATTGCCGAGGAACCCCGTCGCCTGGATCAGGGGGGACT
Organism: uncultured Planctomycetales bacterium; assembly: GCA_964619955.1. Taxonomy (GTDB): domain Bacteria; phylum Planctomycetota; class MHYJ01; order MHYJ01; family JACPRB01; genus JACQFK01. The sequence continues at coordinate 108,385 of CAZUJF010000013.1, read as the reverse complement.
TCGGGTCGACGGCCCGCGCGATCGTGTCCGAGGCGATCAGGAGGACGGGCAGGGCCACGGGAAGGATGGACAGCCAGAACGGCGGAAGCTCCTTCTCGTCCCGGTCCGCCAGCGCGCGCAGGGCGTCGAGGCTCATGCCCGGGGCCTCCCTCAGCTCCAGCGGCATCCGCGCGTCCATGAACTTCGCGAACGCCCAGCCCGCCAGGGACATCGGAATGCCGACGGCCATGCCGGTGAGGATCATGGTCCCCAGGTCGATGCCGAGCGTGGCGGCGATGGCGAGCGGGCCCGGGGTCGGAGGCACCAGGCAGTGCGTCACCCCTCCGCCGGCGCAGATCGCCAGGGTGAAGAGCAGGTAGTTCTTCCCGGTGCGGAGCCGCAGGGCGCGCGCCAGGGGGATGAGCAGGTAGAAGACCGTGTCGAAGAAGACGGGGATGGCGAGGATGTAGCCGCTGAGGAGCATCGAGGCCGACGCGTTCTTCTCGCCGAGCAATCCCACGAAGCGGCGCGTGATCTTGTCGGCGGCGCCGCTTTCCATGAGGCAGTGCCCGATCAGGGCCGCCATCGCGATCACCACGCCGATGGACCCGCACAGGGATCCGAAGACCCCCGTGAGCTCGGGCATGATGCGGGACAGCTCGACCGCGGGCCTGCCGCCCACGGGCAGGGCGCCCAGGAGCCCGACGCACGTCGCGGCGGCGAGGAGCGCGATGAAGGCGTTGATCCTCAGCCGGATGATGAGGACGAAGATCAGCGCGACCGAGACGACCAGGATCAAGAGCGGATTCACGCAGCCTCCCCGGACTTCCTGAACCCCCCGCCTCCCCGGGCTTGTACTCTATCAGGCGGGGGACCCGGAGCCTCCCCCGGAAATGGACGGCGATCGCGATGAAGCAGCCCCTGCCGGCCCCCACCTCGATGGGCGTCGCCGCGTTCAGCTTCCGTCACCGCCAGATCCTGGAACGCCGGCTCGGCGCCCCGGACGGGATCGGGGACCCCTTCACCTTCCTGGACACCGCGCGCGAGCTCGGCGCCGGCGGCATCCAGACCTGCCTGGGCGGGCTGGGGCCCGGGCGCGCGGCCGACCTGCGGCGCCGCGCGGACGGCTTCGGCCTGTGGATCGAGGGCTCCGAGGACCTGCCGAGACGGAAGGAGGACCTCGACCGCTTCGACGCGGCGATGCGGAGCCTCAAGGCCGCGGGGGCGGAGGTCTTCCGCACCGTCCTGCTCGGCGGCCGGCGCTACGAGACGTTCGAGCGGCGGGAGCCGTGGGAGGCCTTCCAGAAGGACGCCCGCGCCTGGCTGGAACTCGCCGAACCCGTCCTCGCCCGGCACCGGATCGTCGCGGCCTTCGAGAACCACAAGGACTTCCGCGTCCCCGAACTGCTCCCGTTCCTCCGGCGGATCGGCAGCCCCTGGATCGCCGTCTGCGCGGATTTCTCGAACAACTTCACGCTCCTGGAGGATCCGCACGAGACCGTGGAGGCCATCGCCCCCGTCTGCGCCGCGGCCCACGTGAAGGACATGGCGGTCGGCGAGTGCGCCGAGGGGTTCCTCGTCGCGGACATGGCCCTCGGAAAGGGCTTCCTCGACCTGCCGCGCATGATCGGCGCCCTCCGCAAAGCGAACCCGAAACTCCGCCTCTCCCTCGAGATGTCCACGCGGGACCCGCTCACGGTGCCGGTCTTCACGGAGAAGTACTGGGTCACCCTGCAGGACGTCCCCGCCTCCGATCTCGCCCGGACGCTCCGGACCGTCGCGGAACGGAAGCTGCCCCGGGAGGCGCTGCCGAGGATCGACGTCCTGCCGCCGGAGGAGCGCGCGAAGGTCGAGGCGGAGAACATCCGGGCGAGCCTCGCCCACGCGGGCGGCAGGCTGGGGGTCTGATCAGCGGAGCTTCCGCAGTTCCTCCTGGGTCCAGGGGAGTTCCCGGTTCTCGTGCTCGCGCCTCAGGCGCCGGACGGCATCCGGGTGCACGGCCGGGGCCCGGTGTCCCCATTGGCGCCGGACATAGGTGAGGATCTCCGCCGCCTCCTCGCTCGACAGGCTCAGCACCGCGGGCATTTCCAGGTTGCTGTAGACGGCGTCGCGCGCGCGAAGCGGGCCGATGAGCCCGTGCAGCACGATGAGGATCAGGCGCTCCTCGGATCCCAGGACGTATTCCGAATCCACCAGCGGAGGCGCCACCCCTTCGTTTCCCAGTCCGGACCGGAGGTGGCAGCCGGCGCAGGTGGCCATGAACTGGCGGCGGCCGCGTTCGAAGCGGGCCCGCTCCTCCCCGCCGGGCGGCGGCGGCCCGGCGGGCGGCTCGGGCTCGCCGGGCCAGATCGCCCGCGCCAGGCGCCGCAGGTCCGGATCCTCCGAGCCGAGGAGCTTCGCGGTCCCGGGGAAGGGCGGCGCGCCTCCGGCGTCCCGGATCCCCTCCAGGAGCGCCCGTTGCCGCCAGCGGGCCTCGGAGGCCTGCGCTCCGGTGAGATGCAGCAGCTGCTGCACGCGGGCGGCGTCCCCGCCGCCGGCGGTCCGCGCGGCGGCGCGCCGCACCAGGGCGGCGCCTCCGGGCGGCTCCGCATCCCAGTCCTCCAGGGCCATGAGGGCCTCGATCAGCTCGAGCTCCTTTCCCGCCAGGCGTTCGTCGCTCACCGGGATGTTCCGCCCCGCGTCCGCGATCAGCCCGTCCACCGGCCCCAGCAGGGGTCCCCGCACGCCCCGCAGGGCGGCGGCCGACGCGGCCAGCGCCGGCACCTTCGACGCGGCGTCGACGACCCCGGGCTCCAGCGCGCCGAGGCCCTCCAGCGTCCAGAGCGCGTGGAGCCGGGGAAGGGGCGGGCCCTCCGCGCGGACGAGGGCCTCCAGGAGCGGGACGACGCCCCGGTCGGCCCGGTCGACCAGGAGACGCTGGGCCATGTCCCGCCGCCATCCGTTCGCATGGCCGAGTTCCTTCAGGAGACCGTCGGCCGGGGTCTTCGAGAGCGCGGGGGCCGGGACGCGCGGGGCGTGCCGCACCCGGTAGATGCGCCCCAGCCCCACGGGCTGCTGGAGCCCGCGCGAGAGCACCTGGTCCCGAAGGAAGCTGCTCATGTAGGCGCCGTGCTGGATGACGCCCCGGTAGAAGTCGAGCACGTAGAGGCAGCCGTCCGGGCCGCCGTAGAGGTTCACCGGACGGAAGCGCTCGTCCGTCGAGGCGAGGAACTCGCCGGGGGCGCAGACGTCGCGCGGGGTGAGGACGCCGTCCCGTTCCTCGAGGACGTAGCGCCGGACCAGGTTGCCCGCGGGCTCGCAGACGAAGGCGTTGCCGCGGCAGTCCGGGGGGAGGTTGTCCCCCCGGTAGATCAGCGGCCCGCAGGCGGAGACGCAATAGCTGATGGACCCGTCGGGCCGCAGCAGGCCGGGCTGGTACCCGCGGTTCACGCCGGTCGTCGGCCGGATGGGACGCACGACCTGGTCCTTCGTGAGGTCCAGGTTGACCTTGTCCGAGCGGCGCGCATGCGCCTCGAAGGAGAAGCAGGGCACGGCGTCCCCCCGGAGCAGCGTGGTGTTGTGGTTGGTGAAGAGGCGTCCGGCGTCGTCCTGCGAGATGCCCCACTGCCCCCGGAAGCGCGTGTGACCGCGGATCCACTGCCCGCCGACGGGACGATGACGCCACGCGGACTCCGAATTGTAGATCCAGTTGTCCAGGGCCGGGAGCGTCCCGTTGGGCGCGTGTTCGGGATTGGCGTTCGCCGCCGCGTAGCGCCCGTCGACCAGGGTTTTGCGGTCGCACTTCAGGTCGCCGTCCGTGTCCGTGCAGTGCCAGAGGTTGGGCGGTTCCGCGACGAGGAAGCCCCCGGCGACGTAGGCGACGGCGCGGGGAAGCACGAGGCCGTCGAGGAACACCGTCCGGCGGTCCGCGCGGCCGTCGCCGTCCGTATCCTCCAGGATCACCACCCGGCCGACGGGGTCCGTCTCGCCCCTCCGGTCCAGGCCCGGCATGAATCCGGACATCTCGACGACCGCCAGGCGGCCGTCGGGATCGAAGGCCATCGCGACGGGATCGCGGACCATCGGTTCGTGCGCGACCAGTTCCACGATGAAGCCGGGGGCCGTCCGGAGCGTGTCGAGGGCCCGGCCGGGGGGCACCACCGGGGCGGGCGGGACGAGGCGGGCGATCTCGGGCGGGAGGGGAGGCTGCCGTTCGCCCGGGCGGTCCCCCCCCTGGGCGAGCGCCAGCATCGCGCACAGGATTGCGACGCCCATCGGCCCTCCGGCTACAGTACGCGGCTGGTGCAGCCTCCGTCGACGACCAGCGTGCTGCCGGTGATGTAGCTGCCCGCGTCGCTGGCGAGCAGGATGGCCGCGCCCGCGATCTCCGCGGGATCCCCCCAGCGGAGCAGCGCCGTGCGGTCGGCGAAGTGCTTCTTCTGCGCGTCGCTGAGCAGCTTGCCCGGCAGGTCCGTGAGGAAGGGCCCCGGGGCGATGGCGTTCACGGTGATGCCGAAGGTCCCCAGATCGAGGGCGCCGGCCCAGACGAGCCCGATCACCGCCGCCTTGGTCGCGCAGTAGCCGCTGCGGCCCTCCTTGCCCCCCAGTCCGAGGACCGAGGAGACGTGGATGATGCGGCCCCAGCGGCGCTCCTTCATCTGCGGGACGAGGGCCCGGGTGAGCTGCATGACCGCGGTGAGGTTCAGGCGGATCATGGTCTCCCAGGAGGCGTCGCTGATCTCGTCGATGGGCTGGGGGAGGTTCGTCCCGGCGTTGTTCACGAGGATGTCCACGCGGCCGAGCCGCTGCAGGGCGGTCCGGGCGAGTCCGTCGACCGCCGCCGGGTCCGCCATGTCGCAGACCGCCCATTCGGCGGGGCCGGCGAGCCCCCGTCCGATCTCGGCGGCGGCGGACTTGAGCTCGTCCTCGTGGCGGCTGGCGATCAGGACGCGGGCGCCGTGTTCGGCGAAGCCGCGGGCCATGGCCTTGCCCAGCCCCTTGCTGCCCCCGGTGACCAGCGCCGTCTTCCCGCCCAGGTCGAATCGCGTTGAGGCCATGGTTCGATCTCCTCGATGAAGGTCGACTATACCCCCGGCGGCGGCGGGCCGCCAAGGATCAGGACGTTTCGGAGGGCCGCGGCATCCGCTACAATGGCGCCGTCCCGGGGATTTTCGAGGGAGCGCGCATGCCGCTGCTGTCGCTGGTCCTGCTGCTGGCTCCGCAGGGCGGAGCTTCGCCCACGGTCGTCGAGAGCAACCGGATGGCGGAATGGAGCTTCGAGTCGTCGAAGGTCTACGCGGATCCGTTCGACGAGGTCGCGCTCGACGCCGTCTTCACCGACCCCGACGGGCGCCTCCTGCGCGTGCCCGCGTTCTGGGCGGGCGGGAACGTCTGGCGCGTGCGGTACGCGTCCCCGCGGATCGGCAGGCACCGCTTCCGCACCGAATGCAGCGACGCGGCCAACGCCGCCCTGCACGGCGTGAGCGGCGAGGTCGAGGTCAAGCCCTACGCCGGCGCCCATCCGCTCTTCCGTCACGGCCCGCTCCGCGTGGCCGACGACCGGCGCCATCTCGCGCACGCCGACGGCACGCCGTTCTTCTGGCTGGGCGACACCTGGTGGATGGGGTTGACCCGGCGCCTCGCCTGGCCGGAGGAGTTCCAGGAACTCGCCGCCGACCGGCGCGAGAAGGGCTTCACCGTGATCCAGATCGTGGCGGGACTGTATCCGGACATGCCGGCCTTCGACGAGCGCGGGACGGGGGACGGCGGCCTGCCCTGGGAGCGGCTGTACGCCCGGATCCGGCCGGAGTATTTCGACGCGGCGGACCGCCGGATCCTGCATCTGGTCGAGGAGGGGCTGACGCCCTGCATCGTCGGGTGCTGGGGCTATCATCTTCCCTGGCTGGGGGTCGCGAAGATGAAGCAGCACTGGCGCACGCTCGTCGCGCGGTGGGGGGCGCTGCCGGTGGTCTGGTGCGCCTCCGGCGAACAGGCGATGCCCTGGTACGGATCCGGCAACAAACAGGCCGAAACCCAGCAGCTCCGCAGGGAATGGACCGAGGTGATCCGGCATCTCCGCTCGATCGACCCCTTCGGACGCCTGCTCACCACCCACCCGCGCGAGCACGCCCGCGACGAACTCCTCGAGCCGGCGCTGCTCGACTTCGACCTGCAGCAGAGCGGTCACGGCAGTCCCGCCGCCCAGCACGCGGCGAAGGCGCTGGCGGGATGGAACCGGACGCCGCCCATGCCGGTCGTCTGCGGGGAATCCCGCTACGAGGCGCTCGAGATCAAACCGGTCCTGGGGGCGCGCGAGGCGCGCGAGGCCTTCTGGGCGCACCTTCTGAACAGCGGCTGCGCGGGGCACACGTACGGTGCCAACGGCGTCTGGCAGGTCAACCTGCCGGACCGTCGCTTCGGGAAGTCGCCCGGCGGGAACGACTGGGGAGGCACGCCGTGGCGGGAGGCCATGAAGCTTCCGGGGTCGACGCAGCTTGCCCACGCGAAGAAGTTCCTCCTGACGCTGCCCTGGCACCGCTTCGCCCCGGCCCCCGGGCTCTGCAGCGGGGCGCTCTCCGCCGCCGCCACCCCGGACCTCCGCTGCGTCCTGGCCTTCAGCGGCGGCGCGCCGCTCTCGGTCGATCTCTCGAAGCTTCCCGGCCCCGCCGCCGCCCGCTGGTTCGACCCCGCGGGCGCCGGGACGCACGCCGTCGCGGGCTCGCCGTTTCCGAACGAAGGCAGGCGCGAGTTCGCGACCCCCGGGCGGAACGGCGCCGGGGACGCGGACTGGGTGCTGCTGCTCGAATCCGGACCCTGACCCGGCTCACCCGGGCGTTAGGATACCGGCAGGCCGCGGAGGCGGCCGGGTCGGAGGAGCCGGGTGATGGGACGCATCGGACGGACGGTCCTGACGGCCGCGCTGGGGCTGCTGTGGGCCTGCGGCCCGCTCCCGGACCGTCCCGGAGCGCCCGCCGGGCCGGACCTGGAGGCGGGATTCCGTGATCCGCCGAAGGACGCCCGTCCCTCCACCTACTGGGTGTGGCTCAACGGCCATCTCGATCGTCCGCACGCGGAACGGGAACTCGAGGCGATGCGCGACGCCGGCATCCGCGGCGTCTGCATCTTCGACATGGGGGCCCGCGGGAAGCCGGGGACCGTGCCGCCGGCCGGCCCGCCCTTCATGAGCGACGCTTCGACGGAGGACATCGCCCACGCCGTCCGCACCGCCGGCCGTCTGGGCATGGACGCCCAGCTCTCCGTCGCCAGCAGCTGGGACATGGGCGGGGACTGGGTGGAGCCCCGCCATGCCGTCAAGGGCCTCTACTCCGCCGAGATCGAGGTCGAGGGGCCGGGCCCCGTCGACCGCCTCCTGCCGCTGCCGCCGCTGCCGGCCGGGGCGCCGCGACGGCCGGACGGAAGCCCTTCCTTCCTTTCGGAGGTCGCCGTGCTGGCCGTGCCCGCGAAGCGGCGGCAGCCGGGGTACGACTTCGTCTTCAGACTCGATCCTCCGGGCGGACGGATCCTCGAGCACGCCGTGCTCACGAACACGCCCGGCGACCCGCCGTTCTTCGTGAAGAAGTTCAGCATCGCCGTCTCCGACACGACCCCCGACGAGGGGGCCTTCCGCGAAGTGCTCCGGTCCGAGATGGCGCCGGCCTCCGGGCCGCAGCGCTTCGCCCTTCCGCCCGTCCGCGCGCGCTTCGCGCGGCTTCGTCTCCTCGACGGCCACGCCCCGGACTCCGGGCGTCTCCAGCTGGGCGAGTTCGCCCTCTACGATGCGCAGGGCGTGAACGTCGCCGGCTCGCATGCCGCCGACCGGACCCGCGACGGCGCGGAGCTGCTCGGCTATCCGCCCGCGCTGGGCCGCGACGGTCCCTGGTCCGCCGCGAATCTCCACGACGGCCGGCCCGGCGGCCCCGGCGGAAGCTGGTCGTCGCCCGGAGCTCCGCCCCTCCGGATCGGCGACCCCGGGGAGGTCCTGGACCTCGGCGATTGCATGGATCCGGCGGGCCGCCTGCGCTGGAACGCGCCGCCCGGCCGCTGGGCGGTGATCCGCTACGTCTGCGGCAACACCGGGGAGCGCCTCAAGATCCCCAGCCCGAACTCCGACGGACTCGCGACCGACCACTTCAGCGCCGAGGCGACGCGCGCCTTCCTCACCCCCCTCGTGGAGCGCCTGCGGGCCCGCTTGGGGCCGCTCGGTGCCGGCGCCCTCAAGCAGCTCTATCTCGCCAGCTATGAGGTCCGGGGCATGGTCTGGACCTCCGACTTCCTTGTCCAGTTCCGCCGCGCCCGCGGGTACGATCTCAAGCCCTTTCTGCCCGTCCTCTCGGGCGCCGTCGTCGGCGACGACGAGACCACCCGGCGCTTCATCTACGACTTCCGGAAGACGCAGGGCGAGCTCCTGGTGAACGCCTATTACCGGACCGCCGTCGACGTCGCCCGCGCGGCGGGCCTGGGCATCGAATCGGAGGCCGGCGGACCCGGGCCTCCCATCCACCAGGTGCCCGTGGACGCCCTCCAGGCGCTCGGCGCCGTCGACGAGGTGCGCGGGGAATTCTGGCCCCGGCGGCCGGAGGCGCACCGCCTGTGGGTGGTCAAGGAGACCGCCTCCGCGGCCCACGCGTACGGCAAACGCCGCGTCCACATGGAGGCGTTCACCAGCACGAACCACTGGCAGGACGGGCCCTTCGACCTCAAACCGTCCGCGGACCGGGCGTTCTGCGAGGGGGCCAACCACTTCGTGTGGCACACGGCCGCGCATCAGCCGCCCGCGGCCGGCCGTCCGGGCTGGGTCTACGGCGCCGGGACCCACCTGGGTCCGAATCTCGTGTGGTGGCCCCAGGCCGCCGCCTTCCTCGACTACCTCGCACGCGGCTCCTTCCTGCTGCAGCAGGGCGCCTTCGTGGGCGACGTCTGCTACTACTACGGGGATCAGGGGTACAACTTCGTCCCTCCCAAACACGTGGACCCCTCCCTCGGCTTCGGTTACGACTACGACGTCATCGGTCCCGACACCCTCCTCCGGACGCTGGAGATGCGCGACGGCCGTCTCGCGATTCCCGGGGGCCCCTCCTACGCGCTGCTGGTCCTGCCGGAGCGGGACGACATCGATCCGGACGTCCTGTCGGCGATCGAGAGGCTGGTCCGCGAAGGCGCGGTCGTCTGCGGGCCGCGGCCCGTGAAGGCCACGGGCCTGGGGGATCGCCGGCGTCGCGATGAGGAGGTCGTCCGGATCGCCGGCCGCCTCTGGGGTCCCTCCGACGGGACCGCGATCCTGGAGCACCGCACCGGCAGGGGCCGCGTGGTCTGGGGCCGCCGCCTGCGCGAGGTGCTCGGGGAGGCCGGCATCGGACCGGACGTCGACGTCGAGGACGCCCGTCTGCGCGGGAAGCTGGACTTCATCCATCGCCGGGCGGGGGAGACGGAGATCTATTTCGTCCGCAACACGACCTCGGAGGCCGTCGAGGGGGACCTGGTCTTCCGGGCGGCGGGTCGCGTCCCCCGACGCTGGGATCCGGCCACGGGCCGGGTGGCGCCGCAGCCGGTGCTGCGGGAGACGGCGGCCGGCGTCGCCGTCCGTCTGCGCCTGGAGTCCCACGGCGCGACGTTCCTGGTCTTCGAAGCGGGGCGGCCCGGCCTGCGGGCGCCCGTCCGCGCGTCCTCGGCCGAGGCCGTCTCCGAGAGCGTTCTTCGTGTCGACGGCTGGGACGGAGGCCGGATCGAGGCCACCGCCTTCGAGTCGGGGCGCTTCGCATTCTCCGACGCTGCAGGGCGCCGGATCGAGGTCGAGGCGGCGCCGCTGCCGGCGCCGGTGGATCTGGGCGGGCCCTGGGAACTCCGGCTCCCGGGGGAGGAGAGGCTGGGCGGGTTGCGGTTCCGGGACGGTCCTGCGGCGTGGACGGACCGTCCGGAACCGGAGGCGCGCGGCTACTCCGGAATCGGGGAGTACCGCCGGGTCTTCGAACTTCCCGCATCCTGGCTGGCGGAAGGGAGGCGCGTGTTCCTCGACCTCGGAAGCCTCTGGGCCGTGGGCGAGGCGGCGCTGAACGGCCGCTCCCTGGGGGTGCTGTGGAAGCCGCCCTACGCGGCGGACCTCACGGAGGCCGCGAGGCCGGGGCGCAACGAACTGGTCGTCAAGGTGGCCAACACGTGGTCGAACCGCCTCGCCGGCGACGCGCGCCTTCCGGAAGCGGAACGGCGGACGCGCACGAACATCACGCACTCGGGCACGGCGCCGTGGAAGGACATGCCGTTCCTGCGCTCCGGCCTCTTCGGTCCCGTGCGGCTGCTGCCGGCGGCGCGGATCACGGCCGAACTGGACCGCTCCCCGGATTCGAAGCCCTCGGGCGGGCCGCGGTCGCGCTGAAGCCCGCGCCTCCCCGGGGCGCGTAAGACATGAACCGGTTCAAGGGTGGCACGAGGAGGGATGGGGAGGCCTGAGACACCGTCCGCCCTCCAGGCAGGGATCCCCGCGGTCGTGATCTGGCTCGCCGTTTCCCCCACTTGGCGTGCTTGCTCTACTTCGCGGTTGTGAAGCTCCAGGTCGTGGGCTCCATGCCGCCGGAATATTTGAAGGATACTTTGTACGTCGTCAGGGGCGCCAGCGGCTTCGACGGAATGAAGGCCGCGACTCCGCTGTTACTGGGCCATTCCGGAGTCGCCGGCTTGGCCGGACTGGACATGGTTCCGGCAACGGATTTTCCCGCCGGATCGGTCATGGTGACGAATTCCACCGGGGGGCCGCCGCGGACGAACATCGGCAGGCCGCATCCCCTCCCGTAGCTGGTTCCGGGGACGGGGTTTGGAAGTTCTCCATTCTCGCCGAACGAGCGGGGAATGCCGACGGCGCCGTCCGGAGGATAAGGCAGCGTATTTCCCGAGGACGGGACGAGACCATTGAAAAAGAGGACTGCCATGTTGTACTTGGTCGCCACGCCGAATTTCGTGAGGCTCGGATCAACCATGGGAACGGCATGCCATACGGTCTGGTACCAGCCCTGGATCGCGAAGCGGAGGCTCGGCGCCTGAGGGAAGATATCGCCGCCGGCCCCGGCCGCGGCGCCTTCGACCGTGTATCCCGGCTTGCCGGGAACCTCCTTGTGCAGCAGCATCCCCGCGGATCCGTCGATCATTCCGTTCAGCTTGAGATACTCGATATGCTTCCCGCAGTCGGCCGACGCTTTCGGGTCGATCGCCGCCGGCCGGAGGGCGGAGCGGACTCGGATTTCCGTCATGAGCGAGGCTTCGGCGACCACCGCTTGCGCCGCGCCCAGATCCTCGGGAGCGAGCAGCAGGTGTTTGGTCCCATCGAAGGCCACTTGGAACTGCCCGATCTTTAGGAGCAGGGTTTCGGGGATCGGGACGACGAACGGACCGTGGATCATCGACATCCCGTCCGTTTCCGCGGAGAGCACGTCGTCGGCGTTGAGGTCGAGGAAGAGGATCGGTTCGCCGGCGACCTTGGCCTGGAGGGCGGTGGCCGGAATCTCCCCTTGCACGCCGATGCCGGGTCGTAGCGCCCCTTTCTTGACCAACGTTTTCGTGAGCGGGAATTTGAGGCTCTTTCTTGACGCAGACTCCTGGGCCCAAAGCGATCCCGTCAGGAGTAAAAGCAATCCTGCTCGAATCATTCTCCCTCCCGATCGCCCTACGAGGGCTTCCCCACTCAAGCTGCGCATGAAACAGGGTTCAATATTAGCGGCGAAAGACCTATGAGCCGGTTCAGTGTAGCACGAAGAGGGAATGGGAGGCCTGATCTTCTTCTCTCTACTTCTCTCATCTTCCGTGGCTGGAGCTTCGGAGGACATGAGGCCCGATGGGGTATGATTCAGCGTAGAGGTTCGACGAGAGCACGTTCGGCAAGACGAGTTTGGGATATCCGGCCGCAGCATGCCCAAGAAGTCGAGCGGATGGCGAAGACGACTCCGCAGGCGAACGCGGGGGCGAGTCCGATGTGCGCGTCTCCGGCGGGCGGCGCCAGACGCCCTCCCAGCGGCGTTATGGGGTAAGCTGGTGGTGAGTCGACTCTTGATCCGTAGGCGCCCGTCGGTGCGGGCAACCCACGGATCAAAGTCAGTCGACCCACTATGGACATGAAGCGGCTGCTGATCCCCGGCCTGATCCTCCTGGGGGCCTGTTCGCCGGCCCCGGACGATCCGCTGGTCGTCCAGATCCTGAACACCACGGGGCGGGACTTGATCGGATTCCATCTGGAGGGGGGCGGATCGCTGCTCGACGTGGAACTTCTTCAGAAGGGGGCCGTCTTCAAATCCCCGTTTCGGGTGAAGACGCCGGGACCGCTCAAGCTCCGCTACGACGGCCAGGAGCAGTCCGTCGACTTCAAACTCGGCCCGGAGCACAACGTCGCGGAGCTCCGGATCACCCTGCGCGCGGGCGGCCCGCCCGAGCTTTTCTTCAGGCCGATCCGGCGACAGAAACCTTCCGACACGGCGGCGGGAAATCTTTCGGACGCGCGCCGTCTCTACGATCTCCTGGATCCCGGCATGCCGGGCGCGACGGCCATGGACTACCTGGGGCAGGGGGCGCTTCCGAAACCCGATTGGGGCGTCTCGCGGGACTACGGAAGCTCCCAGCGGCCCGAGACCGTGACGCTCGGCGTCGAAGTCAAGGCGGGCCGGGTCGCGCGGGTCTACCTCCAGAGGGCGGGCAAGATCCTGTCCGAGAAGAAATAGGAGGCGAAGCATGTCGGGACGCCGGCTTTCCCTGGTGCTGGCCGCGCTCTGCGCCGCCGGCTGCTCCGAATCCGCGCCGCCCGCCAAGATCGACGGGCTGTGGCGGGAACGGGGGGGCGAGGACAACACGCTGAGCTTCAACGCCGGCGGGGAGTTCCGGCAGTTGTCCCACGGGACCCGGTACACCGGGACCTGGAAGCACCTCTCGGAGGACCGGGTGGAAGTGACCTTCGGGGGCGAGTCGGCGCGGCTGGGTACGATCGTGCTCGCGGTGTCGTTCGACAAGGGCGCCCTGATCACGCGAAACCCGGCCGGCCGCCTCCAGCAGTGGATCCGGCCCTGACGAGATCCGGATGCGCTGTTTCCTGGCCCTCGAGACGCCCGCCGATGCGAAGAAGCTCCTGGCCGGCGTGCAGGAGCGGCTCCGGCGCGCGGACGCCGACGTCGCCTGGGTCGCGGAGGAGAACCTGCACCTCTCGCTCAAGTTCCTGGGGGAACTGACGGCGGAGCAGATCGGGCGGCTCACGGATCGCTTGAGGGCCGAGGCGGCGCGGCGGCCCGGGATGACGCTCGGCTACGCGGGGCTCGGCGTCTTTCCGGAGCGGGGGCTCCCGCGCGTGGTGTGGGCGGGCGCGACGGGCGACCTCGAAGCGCTCGCAGGCCTCGCCGCCGCGGCCGAGCGCGCGGCCGAAGCGGTCGGCGTGCCGCGGGAGCGTCGCCCCTTCGTCGCGCACCTGACGCTCGGCCGGGTCAGGTCGGCGCGCCGCATCCCGCAGCTCCAAGCCGCCCTGGAGGAGCAGCGGCAGGGGGGTTGGGGCGGCGGCCCGGTCCGCGAATGCGTGCTCTATCGCTCGACGCTGACGCCGCAGGGTCCGGTCTACGAAGGGCTGGAACGGTTCCCGCTGGGGGGTTGAATCAGAGCGCCGCGCCGAGCGACCAGGGCCGCAGCGCCTCGCGGTAGGGGTCGGTGATGGCCGCGAGGGAGCGGATCTTCGCCGCCGCCTTGGCGCGGCTGGGCTCCGGATCCTTCAGCCACTGGGACACCGCCTCATGCTCGCGGGACGAGGCCATGAGGAAGGCGAGCGCCATCTCGAAGCGCTCCGCCGGCTGGGGCAGGTCCGGCGCCGTCTCCAGGAAATCCTTCAATCCGCCGACCAGTTCGGCGAAGCGGGTCCGGATCTGGTCGAGCTCCTGCCGGAGGATCTTGTCCTCCTCGGGGCCCGGGGCCGGAAGCGATCCGTCGGCCGTGGGCGCCAGCGCCCGCCGGCTCCGGGCCAGGCGCAGCGCCTCCCAGAATTCCACGGGGTCGTCGGTCGAGCGGAGGTAGTCGAAGGTCGCCGCCGCCGCGCGCAGCTCGTCCAGCGCCAGCTGCTGCAGGCCCGCCGGCAGGGGCGAGCGGAACGCCGTCGAATCGGACCGCGCCAGCGTGACGCGCTCTACAGGCCGCTCGCTCATCCCCACCCCCGAATTCCCTGCCTTTTCGGAGTCTACCCCGGGGATGCCGAAGCGGGGTCGAAAAGTGGATTTCCGATGCGGCTTCACCCGGCGGCGTCGGGGCGGCGTTCCAGGAGGGCGATCTTCTGCCAGACCTTCCGGGCGAGGCTCGTGGTGAGATCCTCGATGTCGTCCACCGCCTCGAGCACCACGGGGTCGTTGAGGCGCTGTCCGTAGAGGGCCGCCACCTTGCCGATCACCGAGAAGATCTCCGCGCAATAGTCGAGGTAGCGGCCCAGTTCCGCCGGGCTGAGCACGCGCTTGGGGGAGGACGGCGTGTCCGGCACGTCATGGTCGGCCCCGACCGGGCGCTTGGTCAGCTGGTGCATGTCCACGACGTGGGCGAGCGCCTTGAGCTCGTGGACCACGACGAGGGCCTTGTTGCGCCGCAGCCGCTCCTCGAGCTTCGCGGTCGAGAAAATCGCCGCGCCGAGCAGGAGGACGAGGTTCGCCGCGGCGTCCACCCCCTGGACGAGGTCCGACGCCGTTTCGTAGCCGCGCACCCAGGAGACGCTCGACAGCGCCGCCGCAAGTCCCACGGCCAGCGTCGCCGCCAGGCCCCAGGTCAGGAATCGCAGCGGCCGGTGCGAGCGTGCGATGGCGGCGCTGCGGGCCTCGGCGACCTCCGCCTCGGCGAGCAGTTCCTTCGCGATGCCCGAGAGGCCCGATCCGGGGAAGCGCTCCTCGATGCGGCGCGCCAGCAGCCGCGCGGTGTCGGCGATGTGCCGCGGCTCCAGGAGTCTGGCCATGACCCCACCCTAACACACGGGGGAGGGCGGCGTCCTATTTCCCGGCGAAGAACGGCTGGTGCCAGGGGCCCCACTCGCCGCCGGCGCGGCGGACCCGGCAGAAGTACAGCGTCCCGGGCTGCAGCGCGGCGGAGACGACGGCTTTTCCCGTGACGGGTGGCGACTTCCAGACGATCGGCCCGCCCTTCGCCTCCGCCGCGATCTCGACTTCGCAGGGCGACGTCGACGTCAGGATCAGCACGGGCGGCACGGCGGCGGTGACCGGTCCGATGGGCTTCGTGCTCACGACGAAGTCGTCGTACCAGCGGTACTGGTCCACGGGGGAGCCGCGGTTCCAGTAGGACTCGAGGAGCACCGCGTTGATGCCGTGCTGCGCGTACGCGTTGCGGAAGTCCATCCCGGTCCGTTCGGCATCCAGGACGCCGTCGACCCAGAGCGCGGCGATTCCGTCCTGTTTTCCCGGCGTGTTGAGCTTGAGCCGCGCCTCGACGCAGATCCAGCGGCCCGACTCCTCCGTGGCGTGGATCGGGAACGTGCCGCTCGGGCTGTTGCCCAGCCATTTGAGATTGGGGAAGTCGTTGTACTGCGTGGTCACGACGCGGCTGTCGCGGACGCCGCGGGCGGGGTCGAGCGTGAGGGTGGCGCCGCTGCCGCTCCAGACGTGGAGGATGAAGGCCTGGGTCCACGAGCTCGACGTGAATCCCGTGGCGCGGCTCATCTTCGCCGGCGCGCCCGTCCAGCCCTGCTGATGTTTCACGTAGTGGCGCCAGTAGATGTCCGTGAAGTGCTCGCCTTTGCGGAGGGGCCGGCCGACGGGGGAGTCGCCGAAGACGAGTTTCCGGCCGCCCACGCCCTGGCCGCCCTTCGCGTAGAAGAGCTCCATCGACTGCCCGGCGCCGCCCAGCGCCTCCCGGTCCGTCCGTTTGCCGCCGGGTTTCCCCGCCTCGTACTCGAGGTACTGCTGCTGGACCGACTCCGGCCCGTCGAAGGAGTCGTACCAGAGGACCGCGGGATCGCCCTCGTGGGGCTGCTTCGCGGCCGGCACGACGCTTTCGACGCGGGGGAGCTCCTGGGATTGAAGCGGCGACAGGGACAGGAACACGATGCACGCGAGCGGGTTCATCATCGATCCTCCGCTCCGTCAAAGCCGGAGGGCGGGGGATGTGGCTTGGAATCCGCCGGCAGGAGCGCCCGGCCTACCCCTGCAGGACCACCTGGCGCAGGTAGTGCAGATGGCTCCGCTCCCGCTGCGACAGATCCGAAAGGAAGCGGCTGGCGGCCGATTCCTGGGAGAGCCCCGCCAGGACCCGGTGCAGCCGGGCGATTTCCTCCTCCAGGGACTCCGCGAAGAAGAGCGCGACGTCCCGATGCAGGGGGCCTTCCCCGAGGCTTTTCGAGAGCGAGGGCAGGTTGCTCTGCAGGAGCCGGCCGGCGTCCGGGGGCGGAGCGGGGAGCGGGGACTCCTCGGCGCCCTCCCTCTGGAGCCATCCCGCCCGGGCCGCCTGCGATTCCGTGTCGGACGCCATCTTCCGGAGCAGGTCCTGGAGGGGCCGGTCCGTGGGATCCACGGCTTGAGCGATCTCGTCGAAGCGCCGGATGCAGGCTTCCAAGGCCTGCCGGCCCAGGGCGAGGAGAGCACCCTGGGACAATTCGCTCAAATCCAACATACGTCACTTCCTCCGCCCCCGTTCCCGCAATCCCCGGGCCAAGTCGATTCCTTCACGGGGCCCGCTTTCGGGGGCGGGATTTCACGCAGGTAGAACCTTCGTTTCCGCAGCGCCCGGGCTCTTACTGGAGCCGGGGGGCGCCGATGCGCCCGCCCCCGCGCTGCACGGCCTGCTCGGCGGGGTCGAAGGTGCCGTAGAAGAGCGCGTTGGCGTCCATCCACGTGGCCAGGCGCTCGATCTCGCCGGCGTCGAGCCTCACCCCCTCATGGCCCCGGTCCAGCAGCAGCTTCATGACGGAGCTGCCCCGGGCGCCGAACTGTCCGGGAACGCTCCAGGGGTGGGGATCCGTGTCCCCCGCGTAGGGCACGCGGCGCACGAGGGCGTTGTAGGACGCCGTGTAGCGTCCCTCCGGCTCGCCGCTGAGCACGACGCCGCCGGCGGCCTTGGCGCGCGAGTGGCAGCTCGTGCAATGCCGGTCGAGCACGCCCTGGACGAGGATCGGGTAGCTGAACGGCCGGGAGCCGTCGGGCCCGGGCTCGATCCGGGAGGGGGGGCGCCCGAAGGCCAGGCCCCGGCCGGGCGCCGGCGCGGTCGTGTGGGACACGTGGCACCCGACGCAGGAGGCGGTCTCCCCCCGCTGCAGATACGTGGCGCTCCGCATCCCCTGGACGGCCAGGCCGCGCTCGTCGAGGGCCTGGAAGAGCAGGGGAATGCCCGAGGGCGCGGTGAAGTGGGCCGAGCCGTCGGATTCCACGGGGACGGTGCCGAGCACCGCCTTTCCCGGGGCGCCCGAGGCCGCGCCGACGGGGGGATTATCCTTGCCGGAGGTGGTCTTGGGCAGGACCTGGACGACGCGCAGCCGCCGGATCCCGCCGGGCGGGAGGGAGGGGAGGCCCGCGCCGACGTCCCGGATCAGGAAGGCGCCCTCCTCCCCGGCGCCGGGCCTGAGGGCCGAGGAGAGGGCCGGCGCGGCGGGACGGGGCCGCAGCGGCACCGGCCAGAGGCTCGCGATGTCCGGGTCGCGGTGCAGCAGCTCCTTGTTTCCGAAGACGTCGACGAGGTAGAGGCCGAAGAGATTGCGGGCGTTCGCGTCGGGTTCCCCCGCCAGCGGGTCGAAGCTGTACGCCGCCAGGAAATACTTCTCCGACAGCGGCCAGGGCGTGCGGTAGCAGTGCCCGGGCCAGCGGAGGTTCTCGGTCGAATCGGCCGGCCGCGCGTCGGCCGCGCGGAAGAACCATTTCCCGCCCACGGGGAACTCGCTCTCCGGGAACGGGGTCTGGGGCGTGAGCCGCACGAGCCCTTCCAGGCCGTCGCGGGCCTTGCCGACGTCCACGAGCACGATCGATCCGGCCGTCATCGCATGGTGCGCCCCGGCGGTCGCGATGACGCGCGTCGTGCCGGGCACCGGCCGGGCCTCCCAGAGGCCGACGGGATTCCGCGTGTAGTTCCCGTAGTACGCCTCGGGGCGGGTTCCGTCCGGCCGGCAGGTCCAGAGATGCTGTCCGAAGACCGCGTGGCGGTCCACGTAATCCCAGCGGGTGTAGAGGATCCTTCCGTCCGGCAGCACCACCGGATCCCACTCCTGGACCTCGTGGGCCGAGAGGCGGCGGATCGTCCCGTCGGGCTCCAGGCGGGAAAGGGTGTAGACGGGGCAGCCGGGGCTTCCGCAGCGGTGGTAGCCGCCCCGGCGGGTCGTGACGAAGACGATCCCGCCGTCGGGAAGGAAGCGGGGGGAGAAGTCGTCGTGGGGCCCGTCGGCCAGGCGCCTGGCCCCGCCGCCCTCCACCGGCCCGCGATACAGCTGGTAGTGCCGGTCCTCCGCGCGGGCCGGATCGGTGGACGCGAACGCGAAGAGCAGCTCCCGGCCGTCCGGCGAGACGTCCGGCGTCTGGAAGCTCCCCTCGCCGAGCCCCGGAAGCTCGAGCTTCCGCACGGACAGCGAGGTTCCGGGCGCGTCCAGGACGTAGAGCCCTCCCCCGGGGCGCGCGTAGCGGCCGTAGACCTGCGTGAGCTGGTGGCTGAACGACCCGGGCACCTGTTTCACGAAGAGGAGCGGCCCGACCTTCGCCAGCGGATTGGAGAAGACGATGCGCCGCAGGAGCCGGTGGAGCCGCCGCCAGAGGGGCTCCCAGGCGGCGTCCCCGGCGCCCGCTTCCCGGAGCCGCCGCGTCTCGGCGCGCAAGGACTCCCACTGGGCCGGGCCGTCCCCGAGGTCCGCGCCGGCGAGGTCGGCCAGCAGGAGGTCGCCGCGCCGCAGGAGCCCGTCCGCGGCGGCGGCCCAGGAGGAGGGCAGGCGCGCCGTCCCGATGCCGTCCTGACGCCGCCAGTCGGCCTCGAGGGCCTCCTCGTCGCCTTCGAAGGCGGACGCGCCCGGAACGCCCGCGAGCAGGGCGGCCAGGCAGAGCGGACGAACGACGGCTCTCATGCGCTGCCTATGATATGCCCGATCCGGGCCGAAAAGCTCGGCCCGGCGTCAAATCGTAAACCCGGTTAAGCAAGTGGGCCGGGGGAGGACGGCCGGGAAAATCGTTCCAAATCGGCCGACGTTGCGGTATCGCCGGGGGCTTCAGCGGCTATCGTAGGGCCTATGACGACGCTGCTGCTGACCCTGCTGCTCCAGGCCGAGGCGGTCCGGACGCCCGATCCGTCCCACCTCGACGTCGCGTGGCCCCGGCACTCCCACCGCAAGGTGCCCTGGCGCGCGTGGCTGGAGACCCGGCCGGCCGTCGACTTCCTCGCCGGGATCGGGATCGTCTACAACGTGCGGAAGAACGACGCCCTGGCGGTGCGCCTGCTGGCGGAGGCCGGCATCCGCGCGGCGCGCCGGGAGGTCGGCTGGGCCTCCGTGGCGTGGGACGAGACGCGCCTGAACGACGAGGCGCGCTTCCGGGAGCAGCTGCGGCTCTTCAAGAAGCACGGGATCCGCCCGACCTTCCTGCTCAACTGCCACCAGGGCGCGCCCTGTCCCGTGCGTTTTTTCGAAGGCCGCCTCGCCGGGGACGCCCCGGCGGGCGCCACGACCGTGCGCCTGGAGGGCGTCAAGGACGTCGTCCCGGGCCGCACGGGCCTGAGCAATCTGAGCGACTACTGGGCCGCCGAGGCGCTGATCACCGCGTTCGACCCCGCCACCGGGACCGCCACGCTGGCCAAGCCGCTCCCCAAGGCCCTCCCGGCCGGCAAGATCCCGATGGCGACGCTCAAGTACCTCCCGCTCCACCCGCCCGGCACGCCGGAGTTCGACGAGACGTCCGCCGGCTGGGTCCGCTACGCCCGCCTCGTCCTGCGCATCGCCGCGGAGGAGGGCCTGGAGGACGTCGACCTCGAGATCTACAACGAGCTCACGTTCGGCACGCGCTTTCTCGACGCCCGCCACTATCTGCCGTCGATCCCCAAGCCCAAGGCCGACTTCCTCCACGAGGGCGGGACCTGCTGGGAGCTGGGCCGGCGGATCGTGGAGGCGGCGGCGGCCTCGCATCCCAGGGCGCGCTGCCTCTGGGGCTTCTCGAACACGACGTTCTTCCACACCGACGTCCGCAAGCTGCCGCCCGGCATGGCGGGGCAGAGCTACCACCCGTACGGCACGGGCACGCGGGACCTGCGCGCGCAGGAGCCCCACAAGAAGAACCCCGAGTTCAACGTGGACGGCTGGACGCCGCCGATCGAGGTGCGGATCCCGGAGGGGGTGGCCTCGACGCTGATCCAGACCGAGTGCATCCTGCGCCTGCTGGAGCCCTCGGTCCGCGTTCGCGCGCCGAAGGGCGTCGACCGTTTCCGCCACTACATGACCGAGCACGGCGTGCTGGCCAAGGAGTGCGGGGTGACGGACGACGCGGGCGCCTGGACGCTCAAGACCGCCTGCGCGCTGCGCTCCTGGTGCCTCTGGCTGAACAAGGGCGTCGACGTCCTGCACTACTACTCCGCCTTCTATCCCAAGGCGGGCGAGTTCGGCCTCCTGCCCGTCGACCTGGAGCGGCTCCCCGCCGACGCGACGTTCGAGCAGGCCGCCACGCCGCCGCTCCGGGCGCTGCGCGCGCTCACCGCCGCGTTCGCGGGCGCCGTCCCGCTCGAGAAGACCGCGCCGCTGGCCGTCGAGGTCGAACCCGCCGGGGCGACGGGCGTCGTGTACGCCGGCGACGCCGCCCATCCGCCGCTGCGGCACGCCGACGTGGTGGCGTTCCTGCCCTGGCAGGTCGACGCCCGCACGCACGCGGCGGCGGTGTACGTGGCCGCCTGGGACGTGATGAAGCCGGTGAAGGAGGAACGCTACCGGCTTCGGATCTCAGGGGCGGCGCCCGGGGCGGCGCGGCTTCTGGACCCCGTGACGGGACGGGAGCTGCCGGTGGAGCGCCGGCCCGACGGCGCCCTGGAGCTGCCGCTGACGGACATCCCGCGGATCCTGGTCCTGAAGGCGGATTGAGAGCCCGGCTCCCGGTGCGGGGAGGGCGGGGAGGGGGCGGCGGCCGAGCCGTCGCTGCCGGGAAGGGGCTTCCTTCGGGTCGTCAGTGGGCCGAGCCCCAGGAATCGCAGCGTTTCCGCCGGGTCGTGGTCTCCAGCGGCGTCGCCCGTGCGAGGATCGCGCTCCGGATCCCCGCCCGCACCGCGGGGGGAAGCTTTTCGAAGCGCAGGCCCGTTTCCCAGCAGCCGGGTGTGCCGCCCGAGGGGACCGAGTATTGGACCACCACGGTCGTTTCCAGCGGGGGCAGGCCCCCGGCCAGGTCGAAGCGGAGCCGGAGCTGCTCGCCGGCCTCGAGGGGGCGGGTGGTGAGCAGCCTCGCGCCGCCTTCCGAGAGGTTGAGGCAGGCTTTGAAGAAGTTCCCGCCGAGGAAGGAGAGGAGGCCGCCGCGGCGCAGCACCACGCAGAGGTCTTTCGGAGGCAGGTAGCGCCGGCTCCTCCTCCGCTCCGTCTGTCCGAGCTGACGCTTTATCGTTGCATTGCTCATGGGGAGGAGAAAGCAAACCCCGTGCCAGCCTCCTTCCTGCAAACGGCGTCGGAATTCCGGTCTCCCGGCGGGGAAGCGACAGGTTTGTTCCCCCGCCTTTGTCGGCGCGGGTCTCCCGGGGATTTCCCAGGAGGGACAGGACCAGACCGGATGCCGCAAGTCCGCTTCGATGGCCCCCGCCGGCCGGGTCCTCTCTCATCGTGCCCCGCGGCCGCTCCTCCTGCGCTCATCTCTTGGGGTCAGAGGACAAGAGGCCGCGGGGCCCTAAAGGGGATGCTTCAAGTGTCCGACGGGGGCCGAGCTTGGGTTATCAGGCCCAGTCCTCAGGTCCCGGGTAGAATCCCCTCAGATGGCGTGGCTGATTATCGTCCCGATTCTGATTTCGCCTTTTGTCTTCGCCTCGTACTACCGTCGCATCTGGGCGCGCATCGGTCTGGGGGTGGTCTGGCTGAGCTGCGGGACCGGTGCCTGCTTCTTTTTCCGAGGGGCGTCGGAGCTGGCGCGAGATCTGACGACGGTCCACCGCTATGAGCTTCCCTATTCGCCCGGCGCCCATACGGTCTCGATCCGAAGGCTTTCCCAAGGCTCGATGTTGGGGCTGCTCGAGGGCGGGGAAGGGCGGCCGTCCCGTGCCAGTCTGGAGCGGTTGAAGTGGAAATTTTCAGCCGACGTGGTCGTTGACTGGTTTGAACTTCCGGAACACGAAGCTCTGGCGGCTTCGGAGTCGGCGCTGTTCAAGGTCGGATGGCCCCAGGCGCGCGATCCGATTCTATTGACGTACCAAGTGGAGCCTGCGGATGCGGAGCTGCTGAAGTCCAGGAGGCTCGTCGTGCGCCATGACTCTTCCGCCATCCACATGCTGGGCGCCCATGGGTCGGCCATATTGTCCGTTCTCGGATGGATGTCCGCACTCTGGGGCGCCCTATGGGTCGGGGTGCAGCTCCTCGCCGAACGAAAGCGCCGGAGACCAGCCTACCCCCTCGACGCCACGAGCTCCAGCGCCTCCCAGCGCGCGTAGGCGGCCGCAAGGTCGCGCTCGATCTGCTCCAGCTCGGACGTGGCCGCGCTCAGCCGCTCGGCCCCCTGACGGTGCCAGCCGGGCTCCGCCATCCGCTCGTGGAGCTCCCGCTGGCGGGCCTCCAGGTCCTCGATCTGCTTCGGCAGTCCCTCCAGCTCGCGCTGCTCCTTGAAGCTCAGCTTGCGCGGGGCTGGCGGCACCACGGCCGGCGCTTCCGCAGGCGGCGCGGACCTGGCCTCCGCCCGCGGGGCCGCGGGACGCTGCTGCAGGTAGTCGTCGTAGCCGCCGGCGTACTCCTTCACGCTGCCGTCGGGGTCCACCACGATCGTGCTCGTCACCACGTTGTTCAGGAACGCCCGGTCGTGGCTCACCAGCAGCACCGTGCCCGGATAGTCCGCCAGCAGCTCCTCCAGCAGCTCCAGCGTCTCCGCATCCAGGTCGTTCGTCGGCTCGTCCAGCACCAGCACGTTGGAGGGCTTCGTGAACAGCCGCGCGAGCAGCAGCCGGTTGCGCTCGCCCCCCGACAGCATGCCCACGCGCATCCGTGCCCGCTCCGGCGTGAAGAGGAAATCCTGCAGATAGCCCAGCAGGTGCCGCGGCTGTCCGTTGATCTCGAGGACCTCCTGGCCGCCGGCGATGGATTCCAGAACGGTCTTGGATTCGTCGAGCTGCGCCCGCAGCTGGTCGAAGTAGGCCACCTGCCGCCGGGTGCCGAGCTGGACCGTGCCCGAACGCGGCTCCAGCTCGCCGAGCAGGATCCGCAGCAGCGTCGTCTTGCCCGCCCCGTTGGGGCCGATCAGGCCGATGCGGTCGCCGCGGCCGATCTCCGTGCTGAATTCCCGGATGATCGCCCGCTCCCCGTAGGCGAACGTCACGGCGTCCGCCTTCACCACCCGCTGGCCGGAGCGCGTCGCCTCGGGCGCTGAAAACCGCACCGTGCCGACCTCGCTGCGCCGCCGGCGGCGCTCCTCCCGCATCGCGATCAGCGCCCGCTTGCGCCCCTCGTTGCGCTTGCGCCGCGCCTTCACCCCCTGGCGCACCCAGCGCTCCTCCTCGGCGAGCTTCTTGTCGAACTGCGCCTGCTGCCGCGCCTCCGCCTCCAGCAGCTCGTCGCGGCGGCTCAGGAAGGTCTCGTAGTCCGTCTCGAAATCGAAGAGGCGGCCGCGGTCCAGCTCGACGATGCGCGTCGCCAGCGCCTGCAGGAACGCCCGGTCGTGCGTGATGAAGATCACGGTGCCGCCGTACCCGAGCAGGAAACCCTGCAGCCAGACGATGGCGTCGATGTCGAGGTGGTTGGTCGGCTCGTCGAGCAGGAGGACGTCCGGCTTTCCGACGATGGCCCGCGCGAGCAGCACGCGGCGCTTGCGTCCGGCCGAGAGCGTGTCGAAGAGCTGGTCCCCGTCGAGCTGCATTTCCACCAGCGTGCGCTCGATCCGGTGCAGCTGCTCCCAGCCGCCGTTCTCGCCCAGGCGGGCGACGGCCTCCTCCAGGCGGACCTGGTCGGCCTCCGTCAGCGTCTGCCGATGCAGCCGGTGATAGAGCGCGAGGGCGCCGCCGGCGGGCCCCAGGCCGTCCGCGACCCGGTCGAAAATGCTCCCGCCGAGCCCCGAGGGAACCTCCTGGGTGAGGTAGGCGATGCGCGCGCCGGGTTCGAAGCGGAGCGTGCCGGACTCGGGGGTCAGCTCCCCGGCGAGCAGGCGCAGCAGCGTGGATTTGCCCGCGCCGTTGCGTCCGAGCAGGCCCACGCGCTCCCCGTGGGCGATGTTGAGGCTCACGTTCTCCAGCAGCGGCGGGGAGGAATATCCGAAGCTCAGGCCGGACAGGGCGAGGGAGGACATTACGCCTTCTTGAGGGTCTGGGCGTTGAGCAGCTTGGTGACGGTCTTCGCCACCTCGCCGGGCATGGGGCGGTCCTTGGGCTCCTTCTCCAGCATGCGCAGGATCAGCTGCGACACCGTCGGCGACATCTTCGGGTTCTTCGAGCGCGGATTCGGCGGCTTCTGCGTGACGTGCTGCAGCAGGAACTGGCCGGGCGAGTTCCCCTTGAAGGGCAGCTCGCCGCAGAGCATCTGGAAGAGCGTGACGCCGAGCGAATAGACGTCGCTGCGGATGTCCGTGTCCTTGAGCCCCTGCGCCTGCTCGGGCGAGGCGAAGGGCGGGGAGCAGTTGACCGATCCCGTCATCGTCAGCGACACGTCGCTCGTCACGTCCTTGGACAGCCCGAGGTCGCAGAGCTTCACGATGCGGTCGTGCGTGATCATGAGGTTCTGCGGCTTGATGTCGCGGTGGATGATCTTGTGGGTCCAGGCGTAGTCCAGGGCCTGCGCGATCTGCCGGGTGATCTCCAGGGCGAGGCTCTCCTTGAGGATGCCCTTCTTCTGAAGGACCTTCTCGAGCGTGGGGCCTTCGACGAACTCCATCACGAAGAACTTGTGGTCCCCCGCGATGCCGGCGTCGTAGGCGCCGACGATGTTGGGATGGTGCAGCTTCTGGAGGTTGCGCGCCTCCACGAAGAAGCGCTTCACGTATTCCTCGTCCGCGGCGAGGAAGGGGGCGAGCAGCTTGACGGCGATCCAGCGGCCGCCGATGAGGTCGCGCGCCTTGTAGACGGTGCCCATGCCGCCCTGGCCGATGCGCTCGACGATCTCGAAGCCGGGCAGGAGGTGGGCGAGCTCCTGGGGGACCCCGGAGGCGGGGCGCGCCTTGCCCGATTTCTTCCGGTGCGCGCTGGTGGAGGACGTGATCTCGTCGACGACCTCCGGGGACACGGGCTTGTCCGGCGGCGAGAGCTCCGCCTGGCAGTGTTTGCAGGTGTAGATCTCGGTCGGCTTGTAGTTGTGGATGTTGTAGCTCTTGCGGCACGCGTGGCAGGCGAGGATGCGCTTGCCCTGGGCGCGCAGGACCAGAAGCACCTGCTCGCGGGAGAGGATCTTCTTCTCGAGGCAGAGTTCGCCCGCGCGGCGCTTGATCCCGATCCGGGCGAGGTCCTCCTGGAGGCGGAGGATCTTGTCGAGGTCCCCCGCGGTCATGAATCCGAGGGTGACCGCGAGTTTCCCGAAATCAGGCTCGCTGCGGGGGGGCATGCAGAGGGAAGTATATCGCGCGGGGCGCTCCCGCCTTCAGGGAATCTGGGGGTGGGGCTTGGAGCGGGGCGCCCGCCTGTGGTAGCATCCGGGCCCTGAATTCCCCGCGTTCCATTGAGGTCAAGCGTTCATGAGGACTTGGAAGGAAACCCTCGGGGCCCGCATTCCCGCGGACCTGGGCCGCGAGATCGACATCTTCGAGGCCGAGATCCAGCTGCGCAAGCAGGGCAAGATCGACGAGAAGGTCTTCGCCGAGACGCGCCTGCGCCGCGGGGCCTACGGGCAGCGCTACGACGCGGGCAGCCGCCACGACGGGCTGCAGACCCGGACGATCGCCTACGCCAACCCCGCGCTCACCAAGGGCCCGTCCACGATCTGGGACGCGCCGGGCATGCAGCGCATCAAGATCCCGTACGGCGGCCTCAACCCCGCGCAGCTCGAGACGCTCGCGGAGCTGGCGGAGGAGTATTCGGACGGGATCCTGCACGTCACGACGCGGCAGGACATCCAGCTGCACTTCGTCCACATCGAGGACGCGCCCTCGCTGTTCCGGCGCCTGGCGGCGGCCGGGATCACGACGCGCGAGGCCTGCGGCAACACGGTGCGCAACGTCACGGCCTGCCCGCTGGCGGGGGTGTGCCGGGACGAGACCTTCGACGTCACGCCGTACGCGAAGGCGACGGCGAAGTTCCTGCTCGGACACAAGGATGCGCTGAACTTCGGACGCAAGTTCAAGGTCGCGTTTTCGGGCTGCGGCGAACACGCCTGCGGCCTGGCCCGCATTCACGACATCGGCGTCGTCGCGCGGAAGAAGGACGGCCGCCGCGGCTTCGAGCTCTTCGTCGGCGGCGGCCTGGGCTCGGTGCCGAACCAGGCGAAGCTTTTCGAGGAGTTCCTTCCCGAGGAGGAGCTGCTGCCTGTTTCGCAGGCGATCGCGCGCGTCTTCGCGCGGCTCGGCGAGAAGAAGAACCGGAACACCGCGCGCTTGAAGTTTCTGGTCAACAAGCTCGGCCTCGAGGAGTTCCGCCGCCTCGTGATCGAGGAGCGGAAGACGCTCGTCGAGGATCCCGCGTGGACGGCCCATCTCAAGGACCTGGGTTCCGCGGACGAGAAGGGCTCCCGGCCCGGCAGGAGCCTGAACGGGCAGACGAAGCCCGCGGGCTTCGACGCCTGGGCGCAGACGAACGTCTACCGCCAGCGCCAGGAGGGCTACAGCGCCGTCACGGCGACGCTGCCGCTGGGCGACTTCACGGCGCCGCAGGCGCGCGGCCTGGCGGATATCGCCCGGGACTACACGGAGGGCACGGTCCGGCTCACGGTCGAGCAGAACCTCCTCGTCCGCTGGGTGAGCGAGGCGGACCTGCCCGCGCTCTACGCGCGGCTGCAGGCCATCGGCCTCGGCGAGGCGGGGGGCGGCTCGATCGTCGACATCACGGCCTGCCCGGGAACGGACACCTGCAAGCTGGGCATCTCCTCTTCGCGCGGCCTCGCCGGCGAGCTCCGCGAGCGCCTCGGAGCGCGCTTTCTCGCGATGGACCAGGCGGTGCGCGACCTGCGCATCAAGGTCAGCGGCTGTTTCAACTCCTGCGGCCAGCATCACGTGGCGGACCTCGGCTTCTACGGCGTGAGCCGGAAGAAGGGCGCGTTCGCGGTCCCGCATTTCCAGGTGCTGGTGGGCGGGCAGATGGACGACAACGCGGGCTCCTACGGTCTCGCGGTGATCGCGATCCCGTCGAAGCGCATCCCCGAGGCGGTGGACCGCTTCACGGAGGCCTTCCTCAAGGAGCGCCAGAAGGACGAGTCGTTCCAGGCCTGGACGAAGCGCATCGGCAAGGTGCGCGTCCGCCAGCTCATCGAATCGCTCGCGGAGGTGCCGGCGGCGGATCCGGACCGGAGCCTGCTGAGCGATTGGGGCGACCCCCGCGAATATTCGACGGGCGACATGGGCATCGGCGAATGCGCCGGCGAGGTGGTGAGTCCCGTGGACTTCGAGCTGGCCGCGGCCGAGCGGGAGGTCTTCGAGGCCCAGGTCACGCTCGAGGCGGGGGATTTCAGGAAGGCGGCGGGGCAGGCCGTGTCGGCGATGACGACGGCGGCGCGCGGCCTGGTGGCGACGAAGAATCCGAACATCGGCGGGGACGCGGCGCTCGTGGCGAAGGAGCTCCGGGAGCGTTTCGTGGAGCCGAAGCTGTTCTGGGACACGTATACGGCCGGCAAGTTCGCGCAGTACTACTTCCAGGCGGTGGAGACGCCGCCCTCCGAGTTCACGGCGGACGCCGTGCACCGGCTGGTCGAGGAGGCGCAGCTCTTCATCGAAGCGGCGCACAGCTGCCGCCTGAAGCTTCAATAGGATCAAGTCATGGATCTGCACAAGATCGCCGTGAAGTTCTTCCTGGCGGAGCCCGCGAAGGCGGGGCTGGAGCTGTTCGTGCCCGTCTTCCACCGCTGGATCCAGAAGTCGACGCTGCCGGGGACGCTGATCGACGTGGCCGACTACGCCCATCTGCCGCAGAGCCCGGGCGTGGTGCTGGTCGCGCACGAGGCGATCCTGATGATCGACGAGACCGAGGGCCCGCGCGGGCTGCTCTACGCGCGGAAGACGCCCCTCGAAGGGGATCTCGCGAAGCGGCTGGAGGCCGTGCTGCGGGCGGGGTTGCAGGCCTGTGAGCTGCTCGAGCAGGAGCCCGAGCTGAAGGGGCTGAAGTTCCGGGAGCGCGAGGCCTGGGTGCTCTCGAACGACCGGCTGGCCGCGCCGAACAGCCCCGAGGCGTTCGCCGCGCTGCAGCCCGCGCTGGCGGAGGCCGCGAAGGCCGTCTGGGGCGGGCCGGCGACCCTCGTCCGCGACACGCGCGATCCGCGCACGCGGCTGACCGTGAGGGTGGCGCGCGCGACATGAGTCCCTACGAGGCCGCCTGTGCGGCCGTCGACGCGGCGAACGGGGAGGACCCGCGCCGCGAGGAGGGCCGGCCCCGCGAACTGCTCTACTCGGAGCGGAGGGTCGCGTGGGCCCGGCGGCTTTCGCCGGAGGCGAGCGAGGAACTGCTGCTCGCGGTGCGCGCCCAGCATCTCAAACGCTGGGAGGTGCCGCGCTCGAGTTTCCCCGAAGGCCGCGAAGGCTACTTGCGCTGGCGGGAGGGCTTGAAGAAAGTCCACGCCGATGCGCTGGGCGGGATCATGTCGGCGGCGGGCTACGGCGAGGCGGCCGTCGCCAAGGCGCGGAGCCTGATCCTGCGCAAGAACCACGCGGCGGATCCGGAGGGCGCGGTGCTCGAGGACGCCGCCTGCCTCGTCTTCCTGCAGTTCGAGTTTCCGGACTTCGCGCGCAAGACGGAGCCGGAGAAGATGGTGGAGATCCTGCGGAAGAGCTGGGGTAAGATGTCGGAATCCGGACGCCGGGCGGCGCTCGCGCTGCCGCTGGCGGAGGCGGAGCGGCGCCTTGTGGTGCAGGCGCTCGGAGGTGCGTGATGAGATCCTGGGGTTGGTTCCTGATCCTGCTCGGCGGCCTCTCGTTCCTCTGGCCGCTGCTGGGCCGCCGCTCGTTCATCCTCTCAGCCTTCGGCGAGTACGAGAAGCCCGCCGCGGCGGGGGTGATCACGGCCGGAGTGGTCCTCGTGGTGCTGAGTTGCCTGGGGAAGAAGAAGCCGGCGGCCTAGCGGCGGCTCCCTGCCGCGAGAACGAGCAGGAGGAGGCCCAGGAACGCCGCTCCGCTTCCTCCCCCGAGGCCCGCGCTGCCGCAGGCGCACTTGCCGTCCGCGAAGCCTTCCTCGTGATCGTTGAACCGAGGCTGCGAGGGGGTGGGGGTGGCAGACCTCTCCGCGGAAGGCCCGCTCTCCCCGGCGCTGACCGCCGTGACCCGGTAGTAATAGGTCGTGCCCTCCGTCACCGCGGCGTCCACGTACGCGAGCGTGGTCTGTTCCGCGATCTGGGTGAACCCGCTGCCGGAGCTGGTGGACTTGTAGAGGCGGTACGTGTAGGGATAGGCCAGGGTCTGCGCCGGGGCGTTGGCTGGAGCGTTCCACGTGAGGGTGATGGCGCCGGTCGCCGGCGCCGCCGGCTGCAGCGTGGGAGCGGGCAGGCCGCCGGCCAAGATCGCGATCTCGGTCTGGGAGAGGACCCGGGAATGGATCCGGACCTCGTCGATCTGACCTGTCCAGAATTCCGCCGCTCCGTTGACCTGCCGGCCGATGCGCGCGGTGCCGGCGACGAGATTCCAGGTCTTGGGGGCCGCGAGGATCTCGACGCCGTCCGAGTAGAGGCGGGCGGTCGTCCCGTCGTAGCTGAGCGAGATGTGGTGGGCGACGTCGGCGGCCCAGAAGCCGGGAACGTTGATGTCGTCGCCGTAGCCCCCGCCGTACAGCGTCGTCGCGTTGCGGCCGATGAAGAAGGCCTGGCCGGTGGCCGGACTGCCGAAAGCGGCGATCCACGCCCAGGTCCCGCCGACGCTCGTGGGCCGGGCCCAGGCGGAAAGCGTCCGCGCCGCGGCGCCGGTCGGCAGCACGCCCGGATTTCCCAGGTCGATGGAGTCGTCCGTTCCGTCGAAGGTCAGGGCCGAGGCGTTGGGAAAGCTCGTGGCCTGTTTATTGGCCGTGTCCGGCACCAGGACTCCCCCCAGCCAGGCGCCGCTGATGCCGCTGCCCGAGAGATCCAGGGAGGGGCCGGCGCTCTCGTCGAGGGGCCAGTAGCCGACCTGACCGGGCGCCTGCTGGGCCGCCAGGGGCAGGGCCCCCGCCATCAGAAGCGCCGCCGTGAACATGCCCGTGAAGTCACGCATCCCATCACCCTTTCCTGGCCCCGGCGCAAGACCGGGGTCGGAGGGCATATGAGACTGAACGGGTCAGGAAGTCATTGAACTCAAGCGCGCAAATTTTGAGATTTTTAACCGTGTATTCACTATGGGTTATCCTGCCCGGGCCGCTTCGGCCTTAGTTATTTCCCAGGGCGTAGAGGAACTCCTGGCGGCGGCCGTCGACCTTGTGGGCGACCCGCGTGTAGACGCGGCCGCCGCAGATCGTCGGCGTCCCGAAGGCCTCGTCCCCGAGTTTGCCCGCCGCGAGTTCCGTGTACTTGTCCGGGCTCGCCGCGAAGACCCAGGTCCCGCCCGCTTCGTTGGTGGCATAGAGCCGCTCGCCGACCAGGACGACCGAGGCGCTGAAGGTCCCGCCGAGGCGCTGCTTCCAGAGCTGTTTGCCCGTGGCGGCGTTCCAGCAGGCGGCGAAGCCGTCGTCGAGCACCCCGTAGAGGTGGCCGTCGCGGATCACGAAGGACGGGACGTAGACCCGGTCCTTGGCCTCCCAGGCGATCTTCCCGGAGCCGTCGGCGAGCATCGCGGCGAGGTGGTTCTTGGGATAGCCGCCGCTCGTGAAGACGTGGGTGCCGTCGCTGACGGTCGAGGTGACGCACTCCGTCGTCCCGCCCGGCGCCTCCCAGAGGGTCTTTCCCGTGAGCGGATCATAGCTCGAGACCACGTCGCAGCCGGTCAGGATGAGCTGGTCCCTGCCGCCGAGGGTCAGGACGTGCGGCGAGGTGTAGTTCGGCGCCTTGGGGCGCTCGCGCGTCCACACGATCGCGCCGCTCTTGCGGTCCAGGGCCGCGACCGCGCCGCCGCCCTTGTGGTCCGCCGAGACGAGCACGAGATGCTTGTAGAGGGCGGGGGAGGAGGCGTAGCCCTGGTGGATCTGGTATTCGCAGAGCCGGGTCTGCCAGAGTTGTTTGCCCTCCCGGCTGAGGGCGGTGGTGACGACCGCGTCCTGGTTCGCGAAGTTGATGAAGATCCGCTCCCCGTCGCAGGCGGGCGTGCCCGAGGCCGCGCTCGCCTTCTTGTTCTTGTGCATGGCCCCGGCGGCGTGCACCTCGGTCTCCCAGAGCGGTTTGCCCGAGGCGCGGTCGAAACACAGGATGGATTGCGAGTTCTTCGTCTCGTCGCAGGCGGCGAGGTAGACGCGGGCGCCGACGACGATGGGCGAGCCGTGGGCGCGGCCGGGGACGGGGGACTTCCAGAGGACGTGCTCCGTCGCGCTCCAGGTGAGGGGCGGCGGCGGATCGGCCTGCGCCGAGCCGTCCCCGCGCGGCCCGCGCCAGCAGGGCCAGTCGTTCTTGTCGAAGCGGAGGACGTCGTCCGCCTGGGCCGCGAGGACGAGGGCGAGCAGCCAGGAAAGCGTCATGCGAAGCCCCCTTACGATTTCTGCAGGCCCCAGCGTTCGCGGAGCCGTCGTTCGAGCAGGCCGAAGAGCAGCAGGTCGACCAGGACGCCGAGCAGCACGATGAGCAGCATCACGGCGAGGATCTGGGACATGTCCTTGGCCTTCTGTCCGACGGCGAGGTGATAGCCCAGGCCGCGGTCGAGGGTGGCGAAGAGGATCTCGCCCGCCATGAGCGCGCGCCAGGCGAAGGCCCAGCCGAGTTTCATGCCGCCGAGGATGGAGGGCAGCGCCGCGGGCAGCGTCACGTAGCGGTGCAGGGCGAAGCCGCGGGCGCCCATGGTCCGCGCCGCCTGGATGAGCAGCGGCGGGACGTTGCGGATGCCGCTCGAGGTGGCGATCGTGATGGAGAGGATCGCGCCGAGGATGACCACGAAGAGGATGGCGCCCTCGCCCTCGCCGAACCAGAGGAAGGCGAGCGGGAACCAGCAGACGCTCGGGAGGGACTGGAGCGAGACGAGGCCGGAGCCGACGACGTCGTCGAGGCTGCGCCACCAGGCCAGGCAGGTCCCCAGCGCGACGCCGGCGACGATGGAGATCGCGTAGCCCAGCGCGATGCGGCGGGCGCTCAGGAGCAGGGCGCCGAAGTAGCCCCGGTCGCCGAGCCCCTCGGCCAGGGCGGCCGCCACTTTCAGCGGGGAGGGCAGGACCGCCTCGGGAAGCAGGTGCAGCCACGAGAACAGCTGCCAGGCCAGGAGGCCGGCGGCCACGAAGAGGAGACGTCGCACGAGAACGGGCATCTCAGTCGCCCTTCCCGTTGCGGGCCGCGCCGCGCAGATCCGAGAGGATCACCTCCGAGAGGTCGATGACGCCGGCGTCGTCGATCTTGCGGGGCCGCGGCAGCTCCACGCGGAAGTCGCGCTTGATGCGGCCGGGGTTGGACGAGAGCAGGATGACGCGGTCGCCGAGCGTGACGGCCTCGCGGACGTTGTGCGTGACGAAGACGATCGACTTGTGGGTCTTCTCCAGGATCTCCTGGACCTCGTTGAGCAGCACGTCCTTGGTCTCCGGGTCCAGCGCCCCGAACGGCTCGTCGAGCAGCAGGATGGCCGGGTCGATGACGAGCGCGCGCGCGAACGCCACGCGCTGCTTCATGCCGCCGGACAGCTGGTGGAGGTAGGCATGCTTGAAGCGCGTGAGGTGGACGAGCTCGAGCGCCTCGAGCGCGCGGCTCTTGCGTTCCATGCGGGCGACGCCCTTCATCTTGAGGCCGAACGTGACGTTGCCCAGCACGTTCAGCCAGGGGAAGAGGGCGAGCTCCTGGAAGATGACGACGCGGTCCGCGCCCGGTCCCGTGACGGGCACGCCGTTGCACGCGACCTCGCCCTCGGTGGGGCGTTCGAGCCCGGCCATGAGGTTGAGCAGGGTGGTCTTGCCGCCGCCGGAGGGGCCGAGGATGCAGACGACCTCGCGCGGGGCGACGTCGAGGCTGATGTCGGCCAGGGCCTGGACGGAGCCCTGCTTGGAGGGGAACGTCTTGGAGACGTCCCTCAGGCTCAGCACGGGCGGGGCTGCGGCGTCGCTCACGATACGCGGAGGGGGTTAACCCTCCTCGAAGATCCGCAACACGACCGGTTTGGAGGCGAGCACGGGCAGCTTCGCGATCTCGGCGAGGGCCTTGCGCAGCGCGGACTCCTTCGTGCGGTGGGCGAGGATCTTGACGTTGCCGAGATCCGGCTTGCCCTCCACGAGCGTCGCGGCGGCGTGGGAGATGGAGATCCCCGCGCTGCCGAGCGCGGTGGTGATCATGCCGATCACGCCGGGCACGTCCTTGATCGGGAAGCGCAGGTAGTAGCGGCACTCGAGGTCGGGGGCGAGCGGCTTGTCGTCCTTGTTCGGGACGTGCCAGGACGGCCCCTTGTCGGCGGCGCCGTCGCGGGCGATCTCGATGACGTCCGCGAGCACGGCGCTGGCGGTCGGCAGCGCGCCCGCGCCCTTGCCGGTGAAGATCATCTCGTCGATGGCGTCGCCGCGCACGAGCACGCTGTTGAACTCGTCGCGCACGTGGGCGAGCGGGTGCGTCTTGGGGAGCAGGGCGGGATGCACGCGCAGGTCGAGCGTGGCGCCGAGGTCCTTCGCGATGGCGAGGTGGCGCACGACGAAGCCGAGTTCGGCCGCGGTGCGCAGGTCCTCGTCCTCGATCTGGCGGATGCCCTCGACGGGGAATTTCCTGCCGTCGAGGCGCACGCCGAAGGCGATCTCGGCGAGCAGCTGGAGCTTCTGGGCGGAGTCGATGCCGTCGAGGTCGAGGGTCGGGTCGGCCTCGGCGAAGCCGCGGCGCTGCGCCTCGACGAGGGCCTTGGCGAAGGACCAGCGCTCCTCGCCCATCTTGGTGAGCATGAAGTTCGTGGTGCCGTTGACGATGCCGACGAGCATCGAGATGCGGTTGCCGACGAGGCCCGCCTCGAGGGCGCGCAGGATGGGGATGCCGGCGCAGACGGAGGCCTCGAAGCCGAGCCAGACGCGCTGTTCGGCGGCGAGGCGCAGGAGTTCGGAGCCGCAGGCGGCCATGAGGGCCTTGTTCGCCGTGACGACGCTCTTGCGGTTGCGGAGCGCGCGGGTCACGTGGGCCTTCGCGGGCTCGACGCCGCCCATGAGCTCCACGACGAGGTCGACGTCCTTCGCATCGAGGATGGCGGCCGGGTCGGTCGTGAGCAGGGCGGGATCCAGCGGGCGTTCCTTGCGCGGATCGCGCACGAGGACGCGGCGGATGACGATCTCCAGCCCCGTGCGGTCGGCGATCAGGGTCTTGTTCCGCTGGAGGAGTTCGACGAGGCCGCTGCCGACGGTGCCGCAGCCGAGCAGTCCGAGGGCGACGCTTCTCATGCCACCGCCACGGGGGAGCCCACCTTCGCGAGGGCCTGGTCGAGGTCCTTGATGAGGTCCCGCACGTCCTCGAGGCCCACGGAGAGCCGGATGAGGCTGTCGGAGATGCCGACCTGGCGCCTCATGGCGGGGTCGACGGCCGCGTGGGTCATGGTGGGCGGATGGCAGAGCAGCGACTTCACGCCGCCCAGCGACTCGGCGAGGGTCCAGAGCTCGATGGTGGACGTGAACTTGCGCGTCTGCTCGAGGTCGGCCTTGATCTCGAAGGAGACCATGGCGCCGAAGGCCTTCATCTGGCGCTTGGCGATCTCGTGGCCCGGGTGCGTGGGCAGGCCGGGGAAGTAGATCTTCGCGACCTTGGGGTGGTCCTTGAGGAAGTCCGCGATGCTCACGGCGTTGTCGCAGTGCCGGTCCATGCGGATGGGCAGGGTCTTGATGCCGCGGAGGTTGAGGAAGCAGTCCATGGGGGCGGGCACGGCGCCGACGCAGTTCTGGAAGAAGCGGAGCTGCTCGGCGAGGTCCTCGCGGTTGGTGAGGCAGGCGCCGCCGAGCACGTCGGAGTGTCCGTTGATGTACTTCGTGGTCGAGTGCATGACGATGTCCGCCCCGAGCTTGAGGGGCGACTGGAGGTAGGGCGAGGCGAAGGTGTTGTCGGCAACGACGATGGCGCCGTGTTTCTTGCCGATCTTCGACGCGCCGGCGAGGTCGATGATGCGGAGCAGGGGGTTGGACGGGGTCTCGAGCCAGAGCATCTTCGTCTGGGGGGTGAAGGCCTTCTCGATGTTCGAGAGGTTCGTGGCGTCGACGAACGTGAACTTGACGCCGAACTTGGCGTAGAGCTTCGTGAAGATGCGGTAGGCGCCGCCGTAGAGGTCCTGGCAGGTGACGACGTGGTCGCCGGCCTGGAGGAGGTTCAGGATGTTGTTGATGGCGGCCATGCCGCTGGAGGCGCTGAAGCAGAACTTGGCGTCTTCGAGGGAGGCCAGGCACTCCTCGAGCGCGGTGCGGGTGGGGTTGCCGGTGCGGGCGTAGACGTAGCCCTTGTTGACGCCGGGCATCTCCTGGCCGTAGGTGGAGGTCTGGTAGATCGGGAAGGAGACCGCGCCGGTCTGCTCGTCGGTGGGCTGTCCGGCATGGATCGCCCGGGTCGCGAATTCGTGGTCCATGTTCATTTCCTCGTCAGGGTGTAGAGATTAATGAGTGGGCTGGGAAAAGTCCACCCCGAGTGGGGGCGGTGCGGGGGGAGGGGACCGGGTCCGGTCAACGGTAGACGTCGCCGCGATGTCCCAGGGTCACGATGACGATGATGAGCTTGTGATCGTGGATCTGGTAGACGATCCGGTAGTCCCCTACGCGGATGCGCCAGAAGTCCCCGGGGCCGGACAACTTTTTCACCCCCGAAGGCCGGGGATCCTCCATCAAGCCGTCGATCGCGCCGGCGATGCGCCTTCGGATCGGGTTGTCCATCCGCCCGAGCTGGCGCGCGGCGGCGGGGGTGAAGTGGATGACGTAGGCCACGGCCTAGAGTCCGAGCTTCCGCTTGAGGTCCTTCCAGGCGATGAGTTTGCCTCCCTTGGCCTCGGCGAGCGCCTTCCGCGCGGCGACCAGATCCGCCTGGTCCTCCAGCAGCTCCAGGAGCTCGAAGTCCTCGATGGAGACGAGGGCGGCCACGTTCTTCCCGCGGCGTTCCAGGACGATGCGCTCGTGCCCGTACGCCACGCGGTTGAGCATCTCCGATAGATCCTCGCGCACCTTGCTGACGGCGAGTCGGGCCATGGGCCAAGCCTCCGGGGTTGGTGACGTCCAAAACGTACGTTTCGTACTTAATGGTACCCTCCCGTCCCGGCTCCGTCAAGGGACGACCGGATCGAAGCCGCCGCTGCCGGAGGGGGAGCAGCGCCAGAGGCGGCCGGCGGTCCGGGAGACGCCCCGCAGGGTGCCGTGGCGGGCGAAGCTCTCGACGGCGTAGTCGGAGCAGGAGGGACGATAGCGGCAGCGGGCGCCGCTCCAGTGCAGCAGCGGGGAGAGCACGGCCTGGTAGGCGCGCAAGGCGCCGATGGCGACCCAGGCGCTGGGCTGGAAGCGGGCGGGGAGGAGGGATTCGAGGAGGAGGAAGAGGGCGAGACCCATCAAGATCCGCTTCCAGGGTCGGCGGCGGGGGGGCGGCGCCGGGGCTTCGTCCACGGGAGGATCGTAGCGGCGCAGGGCGGGCGGC
Organism: uncultured Planctomycetales bacterium; assembly: GCA_964619955.1. Lineage (GTDB taxonomy): Bacteria > Planctomycetota > MHYJ01 > MHYJ01 > JACPRB01 > JACQFK01. The sequence goes on along the minus strand of CAZUJF010000013.1, from coordinate 71,544 downwards.
ATCAAGCCCGGCGCCGTCGGCTTCTGCTACGAACTACCGGCTACGGGCTACCCCGTCCGGTGGCAGCGCAGGCCGATGACGAGGGCGAGCAGGGGGTAGCAGCCGTCGATGGCCGCGGCCTGGTATTGCTGGAGGTGGATGTCGAGGGAGACGAAGCCGAGGGAGCCCAGGGCGGCGAGCAGGGTGAGGAGCCAGGCGCCGCGGCGGGGGCGGCCCAGGGTGAAGCCGGCGGCGCCGAGGACGGCGGCATGGGCGAAGAGCAGGCTGGAGGAGATGCGGCTGCCGGGCAGGGCGGCGCTGGCGAGGGCGAAGACGCCGGTCCAGAGGGCGAACATCCAGCTGATCAGGGCGAGCGTCCAGCGCAGCAGGGTGCGATTGGAGGCGTCGGGGTCGGTCTCGTCCGGGCTGGAAGCGGTCATGGGGGACCCATTATAAGCTGCCGGTGTCGGGACCGGACGATCCGGCGGCCGTTCAGACGAGCGCGACGTTTGTCGCCGGACCGGGGGGCGTTGGGGGCCCCGCCGAACCTGCCTGAACGGGGGACGGATCGTCCGGACGCCGGGGTCCGCTATTCGTCGCCGAAGAGGAATTCGGTGGCGCCCACCCGGATGAGGTCGCCGGGCTGCAGGGCGTGCCGGGCGCGGAGGCGTTCGCCGTTGACGAAGGTGCCGTTGGCGCTGGCGAGGTCCTCGAGCATGGGGACCCCGTCGCGGAGCACGAGCCAGCAGTGGTAGCGGGAGACGCCGGGGTCGGCCAGGGAGACTTCGTTGAAGGGATGGCGTCCGATGCGCAGGGCCTGCTGGACTTCGAAGACCTTCCCGGCGAGCGGCCCGCCGTGGAGGCGCAGGATGGTGGACGTGGAGATGGCCGGCATTCTTCCCCCCTCTCGTACTTCGACTACACCTCGGCGGTCTCTAAGCCGCCAGCAACCACTGTAGTTATAACTTGTAAATTATAATTGTCAAGGCGAAAATCCGAAGATTCATCGCTCTCATCCTGGAGACACTGGATTCGTTTTTCGATCCCCCGGGCCGGGGGGCGGGCTACTACTGGACGAGAGACTCATGGCGGAGGATATCGAAAAGTACGAATACCTCTGGGTTGGTGGGGCAGAGGGCCACTGGATCCTCCTGAAGGATAAGAAGGGTGCTTGTCTTCCGTACCATGTTGTGAAGCGCACCGTCCTTCTGATCGAAGACGATGAAGCCAGCTTTGCGGTGGTCGATCGCATGTTGAAAGCGGGTGTGAAGGTCTTTGATCAGCCCCCTCCATCCCCGGGTGCATGAGCCGGGGGAAAGAAGGGAAAGGTGTCACTCATCCGGGAGGCGATGGCTATGTGCCTCGAAGTGCGCGCGGAGCGTGATACAATAGGGCGATGAGATTCCGAGTGATCCTGAGCCAGGACGAGGATGGCGTCTTCACGGCGGAGTGTCCGACGCTCCCGGGCTGCGTGTCCCAGGGGAAGACGCGGACGGAGGCCCGGAAGAACATCGCCGAGGCGATCGAAGGGTATCTCGCGAGCCTCAAAAAGCATAAAGAGCCGATCCCGCCGTCGATCTACGAAGAGACGGTGGAGGTCCGGGTCTGAGCCGCTTGCCGGTCGTCTTCTGATCTCCTGTAGCGCAGGCTCCGGCCTCCCTCCCCCTAGCTCCCGCTGGTAACGCCCCCGTATCCGCCCTAGAATGCCGGGTTCCGGCGGCGGCCCGCCGCGCCAGGGGTGCTTGAAAGCGGGACGAATCCGGAATTGAGCTGGGGCGGGATTCCTTGTTCCCAATTCACTATTCCTTCTTTCCGTGTAACACGTTTTCGGAGCCGCGATATGACGCTGGGCGATCGAAAGGGAAACGGCATGGATGAACAGTCGCTGATCCAGCAGGTCCAGGAGGGGAACCTCGAGGCCTTCGGACAGCTCATGGACGTGCACGTGCGGCGGCTCCGCGCGGTCATCGCCCTCAACTCGCCCGTCTCGCACCTCATCGACGAGATCGCCCACGAGACCTACGTCTTCGCGTTCAACCACATCCAGGACTTCCAGCGCGGCACCTCGTTCTTCGCGTGGATCAAGTCCATCGCCTGGAACCTGCTCCGCGCCGAGATCCAGCGCTTCAGCCGCGAACAGGCCAACCAGGCCAAGTACGCGGAACGCCGCGTCTTCGAAGTCGCCCCCCAGAAGACGATCGAACACTCGGCCAAGGAGCTCGACGGCCTCGAGAAATGCCTCGAGCGCGTCCCGCCCCGCCTCAAACAGCTCGTCCAGATGCGCTACCACCTCTCCTTCTCGACGGAGGAGATCGCGGAACGCGCCGGACAAAGCTCCGCCTGGGTCCGCACCACCCTCTGCCGCCTGCGCAAACAGCTCAAGGACTGCGTGGAGGACCGCCTCTCGGCGGAGAAGGCATGAGACCCGACGCGCAGAAGGACCTCGTCGACCGCTGGCTGACCGGCGAACTCGACGCCGCCGGCGAGGCCGAGCTGGAGCGCCTCCTCCGCGAGGACGGCGACTTCGCCCGCGAACTGCTCGAACAGCAGCAGATGGAGCAGGCCCTCCGCATCCTCATGGCCGACGACACCGCCGACCAGCAGGTCACCGTCTCCGTCCTCTCCGTGCTGCGCGCGGAACCCCTGGACACGTTCAAGTCCGGCCTCATGGCGCAGGTCCGTCAGGAAAACGAGAAGCGCCAGAAGGAGGCGACGCCCCGGCGGCTCGCGCCCGTCGAGGCGACCCGGCCCTCCGAGGCGCGTCCCGAGCCCGTGCGGATCTCCCGTCCCGCCCCCCGGCGCCTCGGCCTCCTGCTGTCCCTCTCGGCCGCTGCGGCGCTCCTGCTCGCGGCCGGCCTCGCCTGGATGAGCTCGGGACGCGAGGCGTCGGTCGACGAAGGCCGCGCCTTCCTGCTCTCCGCGAGCGGCGCCGCCCAGGTCCAGCGCGGACCGCAGCGCCTGAACGCCCGCCAGGATCTCGGGCTGCAGCCCGGCGACCAGCTCGTCCTCGAAGAGGGCGCGTCGGTCCGCGTCGGATTCTCGGACGACCCCACGTTCCTCGAACTCAAGGGCCCCGCCGCCCTGCGTCTCCTCAAGACGGGCCCGGCCAAACAGGTCGAGCTGCTGCGCGGCGAGTTCGAGGCCGCCGGAGCCCTGGCGGCGTCGACGCCGCAGGCGGAGCTCCGCTTCGTCGACGCGGTGGCGCGGCTCCAGAGCGCGAAGGTCTTCTCCCGCGTCGAAGTCTCCCGCGGCCAGGTCCTCTTCACCCGCAAGAGCGACCACAAGGCGGTCCGCGTGCCGGTCGAGCACTATGCCGTGGCGGGCGGGGACGTGGAGCTGGCGGCCCGGCCCCTCGACAAGACGGCCCCCTCGGCGGACGGCCCGGGGGTCATCGCCGTCGTCAAGCAGGTCCAGGGCCAGGTCTTTCTCTTCACGAAGTCCCCGGCCGACCGGACGCCGCTCCGCGCCGGCCAGGCGATCCTGGAGAAACAGTCGGTCCTGACCGAGGGCGCGCGCGCCCAGGTCGTGCTGGAATACCCGGACCGCACGCGGATCGAGATCGGCGGCGACACGGTCGTCCGGCGCCTCGCCGACGAGAAGGACCGCACGCGCAAGTCCGTCCTGCTGGAGCAGGGCGCGCTGACCGCGGACGTCACGAAGCAGCCCGAGGGGAAGCCCATGATCCTCCGGACCGCGCAGGCGGAGGCGACGGTGCTGGGCACGCGCTTCCTCCTGGCCGCGGAGCGCGAGGCCACGCGGCTCTCCGTGGAGGAGGGCGCGGTCTCGTTCATGCGCCAGGCCGACCGCCAGGCGGTCACGGTGCGCTCCGGCTTCACGTCGGTGGCGGCCCCGGGACGCAGCCTCGACCCCGTGCCCGTGCCGGGCGGGGCGCGCTATCTCGCGATCGATCTCGCCTCGGGCGTGGCCGACGGCGACGGCGACTGGGCGGTCGAGGGCCGCACGGTGCGCCAGCGGCGGGTCTCCCGCCTGGCCGAGGGCGGCATGTCGACGCTGCTCTTCCGCTCGGAGGCGCCGGAAAGCCTGGTGATCGAGGCGGTGGTGGAACTGGAGCAGGTGACGCCCGACACGGCGTCGGACCGCGGCACCTGGGGCTTCGGCCTCGAGGCGATGTTCCGGAACCGCACGGTCGTGCTGCGCTCGAGCCAGGGTCCGGAGGGCGCCTCGGTCTTCGAGTTCTTCGGGATCTCGGCGATCCCCTTCGAGCACGGCCGCGAGGGCACGTACCGGATCAAGCTGGCGGTGGACCGCCGCCGCGAGGGCGAGGCGGTGCTGCGCGGCAAGATCTGGCAGGGCGACCGCGAGCCCGACGGCTGGATGATCGAAAACCAGTTCGACCTCGACGGGCCCCTCACGCAGGTGGGGCTCCAGACGGTCCGCAGCGCGTGCGCGTTCTCGTCCTTCAAAGTGCGGCTGCTCAAGGAAGAGCCGCGCTAGTTCGGATCTTCAAGCAGGATTTCTAGGAGACAGCTATGTCCGAGGCATCCCCGGCGAAGGCGGCGGCTCCGGCCTCCGCGGCCCCCAAGACGTCCCCCGAGGACGTGAAAAGCGCGGAAGCCCTGGTCGCGGCTTCCAAGAAGATCCGGGCCGAGATGGCCAAGCTCATCGTCGGCCAGGAGGACGTGATCGAGCAGCTGGTCATCGGCGTGCTCGCGCGCGGCCACTGCCTGCTCGAGGGCGTGCCCGGCCTGGCGAAGACCCTGATGATCCGGGGCCTCTCGCAGGTCATGTCGCTCTCGTTCCGGCGCATCCAGTTCACGCCGGACCTGATGCCGGCGGACATCACGGGCACGGACATCATCCAGGAGGACCCGCAGACGGGCCGCCGGGTGATGAACTTCCAGAAGGGCCCGATCTTCGCGCAGATGATCCTCGCGGACGAGATCAACCGCACCCCGCCCAAGACGCAGGCCGCGCTGCTCGAGGCGATGCAGGAGCATTCCGTGACGGTCGGCGGCAAGACCTACACGCTCGAAGAGCCCTTCTTCGTGCTCGCGACCCAGAACCCGATCGAGCAGGAGGGCACGTACCCGCTGCCCGAGGCGCAGAAGGACCGCTTCATGTTCCTCGTCAAGGTGGACTACCCGTCCCGGGACGAGGAGCGCGACATCGTGAGCCGCACGACGGGCTCGTCGAGCTCCAAGCTCGAGGCCGTGATCTCGGGCCCCGAGATCCAGAAGTGCCAGGAGACGGTGCGCAAGGTGCTGGTGCCGGATCACGTGATGGACTTCATCCTCGACGTGGTGCGCAAGACGCGCCCGAAGGATCCCGGGGTGCCGCCGTTCGTGAAGGAGCTCGTGGGCTGGGGCGCGGGGCCCCGCGCCTGCCAGCAGTGGATCCTGGGCGGCAAGGTGCGCGCGATCCTGCAGGGCCGCTTCCACGTGACGCTCGACGACGTGATGGCGCTGGCGCTGCCGGTGCTGCGTCACCGCATCGTGGCGACCTTCAACGCCGAGGCCGAGGGGGTCACCGTCGACGAGATCATCCAGAAGATCCTCGACGCGACGCCGCGCGGCGACGCCAAGAGGGTCCTCTAAGGGGCCGATCCGCCGCAGGCCGCTCCGGGGTCCGTCGACCCCGGAGTCGGGGTTCCCGATTTCGGAACTTTTGACATGGCCCATTTGGCCGACTTCCTGACGCCGGGCGACCTGCACAAGGTCCAGAACCTGCAGGTGCTGGCCCGCTCCGTCGTCGAGGGCTTCTGCACGGGCATCCACCGCTCGCCCCACAAGGGCTTCAGCGTGGAGTTCAAGCAGCACCGCCCCTACGTGCACGGCGACGAGATCCGGCACCTCGACTGGCGGGTCTTCGGCAAGACCGACCGCTTCTACATCCGCGAGTACGAGGAGGAGACGAACCTCCGCTGCACGCTGCTGCTGGACGCGTCGGGCTCGATGACCTACGGCTCCGAGGAGGGGCGCAGCAAGTTCCAGTACGCGCAGCGCCTCGCGGCCTCCCTCGCGTACCTGATGCTCGGGCAGCAGGACAGCGTGGGGCTCGTGACCTTCGACACCAAGGTCCGGCGCTACATCCCGCCCCGCGGCCACACGAGCCACCTGAAGATCCTGGTGGACCAGCTCGCGGAAACGAAGACGGGCGGCGAGACGGAGCTGGCGAAGGTCTTCCACGACCTCGTCCCGCGCCTGCACCGCCGCGGCATGATCGTGATCCTCTCGGATCTCTTCGGGGACGTGCAGGAACTGCTGTCCGCCCTGGCGCACATGCGCTTCGCCCGCCACGAGATCGTCGTCTTCCAGATCTGGGATCCGACGGAGCTGGACTTCAGTTTCAAGCAGTGGACCCGCTTCGACTGCCTGGAGGTCGACGGCAAGAAGTACCTTGTGGATCCGAACCACCTGCGCGCGGCCTACCTGGACAACCTCGAGAAGTACCGGGCCGAGCTGAAGCAGGGCTGCCACCGCCACAGCATCGACCTGGTCCCGATCACGACGGACCGGCCGTACGCCGAGGCGCTGGCGGAATACCTCACCCTTCGCATGAGGCGCTAGACCGTGAACTTCATCAACATGGCGCTCCTGGGCGGGATGGCCGCGGTTTCCATCCCCATCATCATCCACCTCTTCCACCGCAGCAAGTTCCGGGTGGTCAACTGGGGGGCGATGCACCTGCTCGAGGCGGTGCTCAAGAAGAACACGAAGCGGCTGAAGCTCGAGCAGCTCATCCTGCTGCTCATCCGCTGCTCGATCCCGGTGGCGCTGGCGCTCGCGATGGCCCGGCCGGTGATCACGGGCCTGGAGCCGCTGCTCGGCAACGCCAAGACCTCGCTGCTGCTCGTCATGGACAACAGCTACTCGATGGAGGCGGGCGGGCCGGCGAATTCGAACTTCCACCAGGCCCGCGAGGCCGCGCGGCAGATCGTCGAGGGCCTGCAGCCGGGCTCGGACGTCTCGATCCTCCAGATGGCGGGCGGCGTGTCGATGCTCATGGAGGACCCGACCTTCGACCTGGAGCGCGTCCGCGGCGAACTGGGCCGCCTCCGCTCGGGCTACGGCAGCGCCTCCGTGCTGGATTCGTTCAAGCTCGCCCAGGCGGTGCAGCCGCGCCTGCACTTCCCGCACCGCGAGATCGTCGTGATCTCGGATTTCCAGCGGGTGAGCTGGGGCGAGGCCGAGGCCCTGCCCGCGAGCGAGCGCTCGCGCATCGCCACCTCCCTCGCCGCCGCGAAGATCCCGCCGCGCCTCACGCTCTTCCACGTGGGCAAGGAGGTCACCGACAACGTCTCGATCGAACGCCTGACGCCCAACCGGATGATCCTGGGCGTGGGCCAGCAGTTCCGCGTCCGGGCCGAGCTGATGAACCACGGCGAGGGCTCGTACCCCGACCTGCGCGTGGTCTTCAAGGTGGACGGCAAGGAGCGCTCGGTCGCGCAGACGACGCTCGGTCCGCGCGAGCGGGGCCAGGTCCTCTTCAGCACCACGTTCGACACCGCCGGGTCGCATGTCGTCGAGGTGCTCGCCGACGCCGATCCGCTGACGGCCGACAACGGCAAGATGCTCGCGATCCCGGTCTGGGACCGCGTGCCCGTGCTGCTGGTGAGCGGGGACATGAACCCCGAGCCGCTGCTGGGCGAGACGGATTTCGTGGAGATCGCGCTGCGGCCCTTCGGCAACGCGCGGACGGAGCTTTCGGACCTGATCACGACCAAGACGGTCGAGGCGCGCGACCTCGACGCGAAGCTGCTTTCCGAGTCGCGGGTGGTGCTGATGGCGAACGTGCCGCAGCTCACGGAGCCGCAGCTGCAGGCCCTCGAGGCGTTCGTGAAGGAGGGCGGCGGGTTGCTCATCTTCCCCGGCAACCGCATCAACAGCGCCTGGTACAACACGACGCTGATGGCGGGCGGCCGCGGCCTGCTGCCGCTGCCGGTGACGTCGCTGTCGGGGTCGGTGAACTCCGGCGCGCGGTCCGGCGTGGTGGCGAGCCACTACGAACATCCCGCCCTCGAGCTCTTCAACGACCCCCGGAACGGCAACCTCTCGGAGGCGGACATCCGTCTCTGGTACAAGATGCGCGAGGAGCCGGGCCGCGGCGGCGCGGCCGCCCCCACGGTGCTGGCGCGGCTGGACACCGGGGACCCCTTCCTCGTCGAGCGCTCGTTCGGCGAGGGCCGCGTGATCGCCTGCGCGGTGCCCTGCGACGCGGACTGGACGAACCTGCCGGCCCGCCCCTTCTTCCTGCCGCTGATGCAGCAGCTGGTGACGTACCTGGCCTCGAAGGTCTACCCCTCGCGCAACGTCGAGGTGGGCCGTCCGCTGGTGGCGTTCCTGCCCGCGGCCGACGCCGGCAAGAAGGCGGTCCTGACCGACCCCGAGGGCAAGGCGCAGGAGCTCGTGATCGCCAACCGCGGCACGCGCGGGATGGCGGAATTCGACAAGACGCAGAAGCCGGGGCTCTACGTGCTCGACGCCCCGAACTCCAACCGCATCCATTTCGTCGTGAACACCGACCGCAAGGAATCGGAGCTGAACCAGCTGCCCGAGCCGGAGATCCAGGCGGTGGCCAAGGCGATGGGGGCCTCGCTCGTGAAGAGCTACGGCGACTACCGGGCCCTGGACCAGCAGCGGCGTCACGGACAGGAGATCTGGACGGTGCTGCTGACGATTTTGATCGGCCTGATCTTCCTCGAGATGATCCTCGAGCAGGTCTTCGCGAAGAGGAAGGCTTAATCATGAGTCTGCGTTTTCTGGGCGACTGGAATCCCTGGGTGGGGCTGCTCGTGGCCGTCCTGCTGGGCGGCCTCGCGTGGGTGCTCTACCGCCGCGAGACGAACCCGAACCGGACCGTGCTGCGCTGGCTGCTGCCGGCCGCGCGCATCGGCGTCATCGTCCTGGCCGTGCTCATGCTGACCGGCCCGGTGCTGCATCACCGCAAGGTGGTGGGGGAGCGCGGCCGCGTCCTGCTCTTCGTGGACGCCTCCAAGAGCATGGGCCTGACGGACGAGTCGATGGACGTGTCCCGCAAGCTGCTGACGGCGCGGCGGCTGGGCTGGCTGCCCCCCGAGGCGCTCGACACGCAGCTGACGGAAAGCGCCGACGCGCTCGTGCGGGCCCGCCGGGCGGCCGGCGGCGGCGCGGCGGATCCGGCGAAGTGGAAGGAGTCGGCCGCCGCGTTCGCGGTCGAGGTGGAGAAGGCGCACGCCCTGCTGGGGAAGATGAAGGCCGACGCGGGCGGCTCCGCCCTGGAACGCCGCGGCGTCATCCTGCGCGAGTACTGGACGACCGCGGCGGGCGGCACGATCGCCGATCTGACGAAGCACCCGAACTACCCGCTGAAGCCCGACGGCAGCTCCGCCCCCGAGATCCTGGAGGCCCCGGCCAACTGGGGCGACCAGTACGGGACCCGGATGCGCGGCTTCCTGCATCCGCCCGCGACGGGCAACTACACCTTCTGGGTGGCGGGGGACGACCAGGTCGAGCTGTGGATTTCGCCCGACGGCGACCCGGCCCGGAAGCAGCTCGTCGCGAAGGTGACGGGCTTCTCGGGCGCGCGCCAGTGGGACGCCGCGCCGGAGCAGAAGTCCGCGCCGCTGCGCCTGACGGCCGAACAGAAGGTCTACGTCGAGGTCCTGCACAAGGAATCGACGGGCGACGACTCGGTCTCGGTGGGCTGGCAGCTTCCCGACGGGAAGATGGAGCGGCCGGTCCCCGGGGCCCGCCTTTCGGCGCCGACGACCTCGGCGGAATCCCCGTCGAAGGCGATGGATTCGATGGTGGCGCGCTTCCGGGAGGAGCTGCTGGCGCCCGCCCAGGCCCTGGCGGGCCAGCGCGCCGCGGAGGCGGCCAAGGGGCTCGCCCAGCTGCAGGCGCTCCTGAACGCCTCCTCGAAATGGGAGCGCGCGCTCCGCGACGCCTTCGCCAACTACGCCGCGCGCGTCGCGGCCTCGGGGGACAAGGCCGTCGGCGCGGCGATCCAGAAGTTCGACGCGCTGCCGCGCGCGAAGCGCGTCGAGGCGCTGCTGACGAGCGGGACGAAGACCCTGCTCGACGAGCTGGCGGAGAAGCACCAGGTGGAGCTGCTCTCGCTGACGCCGGGCGGGGCGCGCTCGCTCTGGACGGGCGGCCGTCCCGATTCCTCCGACGGGTCCTCCGCGCCGCGGGCGCTGGCGCTGGAGCCCACGGCGACGACCACGAACCTTTCGGACGGCATGAAGCACCGCATCGGCGAGAAGAACGACGAGCGGGTGGCCGCGATCCTGCTGTCGGACGGCCAGCACAACGACGGCGGCTCGCCCCTGGGCACGGCGAAGATGCTGGGCAGCCGGCAGATCCCCGTACACACGGTGTCCATCGGCGCGTCGAACCTGCCCGACGACCTGGCGCTGCTCGGGGTGAAGGTCCCGTCGCAGGTCTTCTTCAAGGACCGCGTCCGGGGCGAGGTCGCGATCAAGGACGACATGCCCCCGGGGAAGCCGTTCACGCTGACGATCCAGTGCAACGGGACGACGGTCTGGGAGAAGGTGCTCGCGACGGCCCAGACCCACCTGCGCTCCGTGCCCTTCGACTTCCCGGTCCAGGAACTCGCCGAGAAGCTCGCGGGCGCGAAGGAGAAGGCGGTCGAGGTCCTGAACCAGCCGCTCTCGTTCTCCGCGTCGCTGACGCCGGTGGACGGCGAGAAGGAGCGGAGCAACAACGGCGGCGAGTTCGCCCTGCACGCGATCATGCAGCGCCGGAAGGTGCTCATCCTCGACGGGCGGCCCCGCTGGGAGCTGCGCTACGTGCGCAACCTTTTCGACCGCGACGAGCAGTGGGAGGTGAACGCGCTGGTGGCGGACCGCGGCAGCGAGGGCTGGAGCCGCGGGCGCACGACGGGGCAGTTCCCGGCCGACCGCGAGACGCTGTTCTCCTACGACCTGATCGTGTTCGGCGAGGTCCCGCGCCAGTTCCTCAAGATGGAGGAGCTCGAATGGATCCGGGACTTCGTGGCGCGCCGGGGCGGCGGCATGCTCGTGATCGACGGGCGCCGCGGCCACGTGGCGGGCTTCGCGGAGACCCCGCTGGGGGCCGCGTTTCCGGTGGACTGGAAGGGCGAGAGCGGCCGGGTGACGGCGATCAAGCCCTCGGAGCGCGGGGCGAAGCTGGCGATGCTGCAGCTGGCCTCGGACCCGGAGAAGAACGCCGAGGTCTGGGCCTCGCTCCAGGCGCCGCACTGGGTCGCGCCGGCGCACGCCCTGCCGGGTTCGGAGGTGCTGCTCGAGGCGCATGCCGGCGAGCGCCGCCTGCCGGCCCTGGTCTTCCGCCGCTTCGGCGCGGGCAAGGTCGTCTACGCGGCCTTCGACGAGTCGTGGCGCTGGCGCTACGAGGTGGCCGACCAGCACCACACGAAGTACTGGAACCAGCTGGTCCGCGAGATCATGGAGCCGCCGTTCGCGGTCCGCGACCCGCGCACCTCGCTCAACGTGGGCAAGCTGGTCTACGGGCCCGACGAGGCGGTGGACGTCCGGGCGCGCCTCCGGGACGCGGAGGGCCGGCCGCTCACGCAGGGCAACGCCGAGGCGCTCATCTACCGCGAGGGCCGCAAGGTGGCGACCGTGAAGCTGGGGCAGGACGAGAACGCGGCGGGGCTCTTCGAGGGGCGCGTGACGGGGCTCGCCGGGGGCAGCTACGAGATCCGCGTGCGCGGGGAGGGGCAGCCCGAACCCGACGGCCGCCTGAAGACCGAGTTCAAGGTCCAGTCCCGCGAGGCGGGGGAGCTGGCCGTGCTGAACGCGAACGAGGACCTCCTGCGCCAGATCGCCTCGCAGTCCGGGGGCGAGTCCTACCGCGAGGAGGACGTCCGCTCGCTGACGGAACTCCTGGAGCCGCTGAGCAAGGAGCGCGTCTTCGAGAGCGACACGATGCTCTGGCAGAGCTGGGCCTGGTTCCTGCCGATGATCCTGCTCCTGACCGTGGAGTGGATACTTCGGAAGTGGACCGGAATGTTGTAGACCCGGCGGACGTAACATACTGGTGTTGAAGAGCTATTGAAGAAAACGGGGGGCACGTCGCCCCCCGGGGGACCCCAAAGAAGCGAGTGCCGGCCATGAGAGGATTACTCGATCCCGCCACGCAGGCGAAGCTCGATGCGTTCGCGAGCCGGCGCCGGCAGCTCATCCTCATCCGGGGGACCTGCTCGGTCCTCACGATCCTGCTGGGGACGATGACGCTGCTCACGGTCGTGGACTACTTCCTGCTGATGCCGGACGAGCTCCGCTACCTGCTCTCCGGGCTGGCGTACGCGGCCGCGATCGCGGGGGCCTGGTACACCTGCGCGCGCATGATCTGGCGCTCCCTGGATTCCAGGGAGCTGGCGCGCCTCATCGAGCAGGTGCGCCCCGACCTCCGCGAGGACCTCATCTCCGCGGTCGAGCTCGGCGACGAGCGGGCCGCCCAGAAATGGGAGTCGGAGGAGTTCCGCGAGATCCTGCAGAACAGCGTCGCCAAGCGGGTCCACGACGTGGACGTGCGCGAGCTGCTCTCGTTCCGCCGCATCTCGAAGTGGGTCTACGCGACGGCGGGGGTGGTGGTCCTGGTCCTGGGCCTGACGATGATCCCGGGCTTCCGCTACGACCATCTGCTGCTGCGCTCGCTGCTGCCGATGGCGAATCTCGAGCGCATCTCGCGCGTCAAGATCCGCATCGTCGAGCCGAACCCCGCGGAACGCGAGGTGCCGCAGGGCGACGTGGTCGCCGTCAAGGTCTCGCTGGAAGGCCCCGACACGAAGAAGGTCTTCCTGGAGATCTTCCCGCACGGCAAGAAGAGCGAGCGCGTCGAGATGGCGCTGGCCGGGAAGCAGGTCTTCGAGAGCGCCGTGGCGGTGGGGCGTGAGGCGGTGCAGTACCGGATCCGCGCGGGGGACGCGCTCACCAAGAAATACACGCTGACGTCGGTCGCCCGTCCCGAGGCGATCAGCTTCAAGAAGAGCTACCAGTACCCCGCGTACGCGAAACGTCCCGCCCTGGTCGTGACGGAGGACAACGGCGACCTCTCCGTGCTGGAGGGATCGACCTGCGAACTCGAGATCGCGGTCAACCAGGAGGTGGGCGACGCGTGCCTGAAGATCGAGCGCGCGGGCAAGACGCTGGAGCTCAGACTGGAGCCGGCGGGGGAGCCGCGCAAGCTGCGCGCCTCGGTCCCGATCAACGCCTCGGGCACCTACCGGGTGCATCTGGTGTCCGCGAAGTCGAAATTTGAGAACAAATTCAGCCCGCAGTACGAGATCCGCTCGCTGCTGGACCTCGTGCCGCGCGTAGTGCTCGAGGAGCCCTCGCAGGACCTGATCGTCCCGCCGGACGACGTCATCGCGATCAAGGGCGTGGCGCGCGACGACTGGGGCCTGAAGAAGGTCGTGCAGGCCGTGAAGGTGAACCAGGCCGAGTGGCTGGAGCTGCCGCTCGCCGAGGACGCCGGCACGGAAGCCGCCATCGGCCGCATGTGGGACCTCTACGACCTCAAGGTGCAGCCGGGCGACCGCGTGGTGCTGAAGCTGGTGGCGGTCGACCTCAAGGGCAGCCGGGCCGAATCCTCGCCCGTGCATTTCACGATCACCGCGCGCGGCTTCGACCCGAACCGTCTCGTGCCGCTGGCGGCGAAGGAGGCGGTCTACCAGGAGCTCGTCCAGCTGCGCGAGGCCGTGCTGGCCTTCCGCAAGCGCGTGGAGGACGCCTCGAAGGGCGGCGACGAACTCCAGCGGCAGCAGGCCCTCGCGTCCGCCGCGGGCGACGCCGAGAAGGTCGTCCAGCGCGCCGACCAGGTGGAGAACCGCGTGAAGGAGGCCGCCCGGGTCGCGCGCTTCGGGCGCGAGGCCTCGGACCTGATGCAGGTGGCGCGCCTGGCGCGCGGCATCAAGGAGGAGTCGCTGCCGGCCGCCCGCGCGGACCTCGACCGCAAGGCGGGGGACGCGGCGCGGCAGGGGGCCGACCGGGCCGTCGCGGCCGCGACGGGCGCGGAGGAGACCTACCGGGATCTGCTGGCCGCCGAGGAGTCGATCGCGGCGCTGAACGACACGATCGACCTGCTCAAGGACCAGCAGGGGCTGCACCGCCAGTTCGAGGGGGCGCGCAAGATCAACGATCCCAAGTCCTTCGAGCGCCTCGCCCGCCGCCAGGGCGTGGCGGCCGCGCAGATCGAGATGCTCGAGGGCATCCTCGAGATCCTGTCGAAGCGCGCCGAGGACGCGCAGGGCAAGCGCGCGGCGCAGCTGAAGACGCAGCTCGTCAAGGTGCGCGGCACGCTGGCGCTGGCGCTCAAGAAGGCGCCGGACGCCTCCTTCGAGGGGCCCTCCCGGGCGATGCACCAGCAGGTGGACCAGGTGCTGCGCCAGCTCCACGACCTCGAGCACAACCTCGACCGCAGGGCCGAGCAGGCGCGCGGGCGCCTGGTGAAGGCCGCGGACGCGGCGTGGTCGGACGTGCGCGACACGGTCCGCCTCGTGAAGGACCTGGCGGACACGCAGGCGAAGCCGGGCGAGGCGGCCCGCAAGCAGGAACAGGAGCAGTCCGCCCGGGCGGTCCTGCGCTGGAAGGCCGCGCGGGCGCAGCTCGAGGGGCGCGCCGGCACGGAAGAGGCCCGCAAGGACTCCGATCCGTTCTGGGTGGCCGACGCCTCGCTCGCCGGGCGGGCGATGCAGGCGGCCCTCGATTTCCACGCCGCGCAGCCCGAGGCGGCGAAGAGCCGCGAGACGCTGCTCGTCGTCGAACAGGCGGCGCGCACGCTCGAGGCCGGGCACCTGCTGGCCGAGCTCTCCGCGAGCCTGCGGACGCTGGCCGAGTCCGACCGCTGGCACGGGTCGGCGGTGGACGCGGCGACGCGCGCCCCGAAGGACTGGGACTGGATGGACGCGCGGATGAAGGACCTGCCCGAGGAGTTCAAGGGGGCGGGCCTGGCGCGCGAGGCGCTGAAGGACCTCGAGAAGTCGTGGAAGGGGCCGACGGGCGACCTGGTGCGGCGCGAGATGAAGGAGCGCCACCAGCAGGGGCGTCGTCCGCTGCCGGTGGCGCGCAACCTGGAGCAGCTCGGAGCCGACGCGGTCCGGCTGACGACCCAGATCCAGCCGGCGATGGACGAGGCGCGCAAGGCGCTGCAGAAGCTGGTGCCGTCGCTGGCCGAGCGGCTCGCGCAGCTGTCCGACGCGTCGCGCAAGATCAAGGAGAAGACGGACGCGCTGGCCGACAAGGCGCCCCAGACGGAGGCCGCGCAGACGAAGCCCGAGGCGAACAAGCTGCTGGAGAACCAGCAGGGCCTCGACAAGCAGATCGACGACGTGATGGCGGAGCTCCGCCGCGACGCGAACGTGCAGGACCTCTTCACCGAGAAGGGCCGCGAGCGGGCGCGCGACGCGGACGACGCGGTGGCGATGCTGCGGCAGGCGCCCCCGAAGGCGGAGGAGCTGCTCAACCAGGCGGTGGCGAGCCAGCAGCCCAAGTCCCAGGAGCACGCCCTCGACCAGGCGGCGGAGCAGCAGGGCAAGCTGGCCGACGCGCTCAAGACGCTGGCCGAGCACTACAAGAACCTGGCGCAGAACAAGCCGGAGGAGTCCCGCGCGGAGCTGCGCAAGGCGGAGGAGCAGCTCGGCATCAAGGAGCAGCTCGACAAGCAGTTCGCGCAGATGGAACGTCTCGCGGAACTGGCCCAGCAGAGCCAGCCCGATGCGCTGAAGGAGGCGCTGAAGGAGTCGCTGAGCAACAACGAGGCGATGCAGAAGGAGCTGGAGAAGCTCACGCAGAACGCGCTCGACCGGGCCGAGGCGGCGCTGAACCAGGCCGCGCAGATGGAGCAGCAGGCCGCGCAGAACCAGCAGGCGAAGGCCGAGCAGCAGAAGGGCCTGCCCGAGGCCGCGAAGAAGCTCGCCGACGAGGCGCGGCGGATGGCGAAGGAGGACGTGCCCAAGGTCGCGCAGGAGGCCCAGAAGGCCAAGGCCGACGCGGCGCAGCAGCCGCTGGAGCAGGCGAAGAAGGACCTCAACGAGGGCGCCGACGCGGTGCCCCAGAACTTCGAGAATCCCGCCCAGGCGGCGCAGAAGCTGGACCAGGCCGCGAACGAGTTCAACCAGGCGGCGAACGACCTGCGTCAGGCGCAGCAGGCCGCCCAGAACAAGGCCAATGAGGCCCAGCAGAACGCGCAGAAGGAGAACGCGCAGGCCGCGCAGGCGCAGCAGGCCGCCCAGAAGGAGGCCCAGCAGGCGCAGTCCGCCGAGCAGGCGGCGAAGCAGGCGCAGGAGGCCGCGGCGAAAGCCCAGCAGGCCGCGCAGGCGAAGCCCCAGGACCAGGGGGCGCAGCAGGCCGCGCAGAAGGCCCAGCAGAAAGCCCAGGCGGCCCAGCAGGCCGCCCAGAAGGAGGCGGCGGAGTCCGCCCAGGCGGCGCAGGCCGCCGCGAAGGAGGCCGGCGAGGCCAAGGCGGCCCAGCAGGCCCAGGCGGATGCGCAGCAGGCCGCGCAGGATGCGGGCCAGGAGGCCCAGGACGCCGCCGCGCTCGCGCAGCAGGCCCAGGGGCTGGCCCAGCAGGCGCAGCAGGCCGCGCAGGCCAACGCCCAGCAGGCCGCGCAGCAGCAGGCGGAAGTCGCCCAGGCCCTGAAGGGCGCGCAGAAGGACCTGCAGCAGGCCGCGAAGAACGAGGCGGCGCTGGGGGATTCCCAGACCGCCCAGGCCCTGGATCAGGTCGCGCAGGGCGTGCAGGCTGCGAACCAGAACCAGGTGCCCGCGGCGGCGCAGGCCGCCCAGAAGGGCTCGGCGCAACAGGCCGCCCAGGCGGCGCAGGCGGCGCAGCAGGCCATCGAGGCTCAGGCCCAGGCGCTCGCCCAGGCCCGCGGCCGGGACGTGCCCGCCGGACAGGATCCGGCGGCCATGGACAACAGCGCCCTCTCCGATGCCGCGGCGGAGTTCCTCGCGCAGGCGCTCAACGCGCTGAATGCGGAAGGACAGCCCGGCCAGCCTCCCCCCGGACAACAGCCGGGGCAGCAGCCCGGTCAGCAACCCGGCCAGCAGCCGGGTCAACAACCGGGGCAACAGCCTGGACAGCAGCCGGGGCAGGGCCAGGGGGAGCCCACGTCGCAGGCGCTCGCGTCCGCGGCGCAGGCCCAGGCCCAGGCGATGCGCCAGGGCCGCACGCCCGGCCAGCAGCCCGGCGAGGGCGAAGGCCAGGAGCCGGGCCAGAACCCCTTCTCCCAGTCCCAGAAGCCCGGCAAGGGCGCCGCGGTGCAGGCCGGACCGCTGCCCGAAGGCCAGCTGCCCAACGCGCTGCTCAAGCCCGGCGAGTGGGGCAAGCTGCCGCCGCGCCTGGCCAAGGACCTCATGGAGTCGCAGCGTGAAGGCGTCAGCGGCGAATACCGCCACATGGTGGAGACGTACTTCCGCGTGATCGCCGAGCGGGCGCGGGACAAGAAATAGGCGAGAGGCGAATGGCGATGAAGAAGCTCATCCTGACCGCGGTTCTGATGCTGGCGCCCCTGGCGCCCATCGGGGCGCAGGACAAGGCCCCGGCCCCGGGACGCGCCCCGACGCGCGACCGCGTGGACGACGCCATCGACAAGGCCGTGAAGTACCTCGTCTCCGTGCAGGGCAAGGACGGCGAGATCTCCGAACGCCAGCACACCCAGACCGCCATGACCTCGCTGGCGATCCTCTCGATGGCCGCGGTGGGCAACCAGCCGACCGACGAGACCCCCGCGGGGCAGGCGATGAAGAAGGCGCTGGCCTACGTGCTGCGCTCCGACCGCCAGGATCCCCAGGGCTACCTGGGGGGCAAGGACGGCTCGCGCATGTACGGCCACGGGATCATCACGCTGATGCTGTCCGAGATGCTCGGCATGGGCGTCGACACGCAGATGGACCAGCTGATCCGCGAGCGCTGCCGCCTGGCGGTGCAGCTGATCCTGCGCTCGCAGTCCGTCCAGAAGGACGAGCGCAGCAAGGGCGGCTGGCGTTATCAGCCCGACTCGCGCGATTCGGACCTCTCGATCACCGTCTGGCAGCTCATGGCGCTGCGTTCCGCGAAGAACGCGGGCATGGACGTGCCGCGCGAGGCGATCGAAAACGCCCTGGCCTACGTGAAGCGCTGCTACCAGTCCAAGCGCGGCGGCGACAACCGTCCCGAAAACATGAAGAGCGCCTGCGCGTACGAACCGGGGCACCGTCCCGAGTACGCGATGGCGGCGGCGGGCCTGCTCTCGCTGCAGGTCTGCGGCGCCTACGACGCGCCGGAGGTGAAGGGGTCGGCGGAGTGGCTGCGCGAGAAGAAGGTGGAGTACGGCAGCGAGTGGTGGTTCTACGGGACCTACTATTACGCCCAGGGCATGTTTCAGCGCGGCGGCGACCTGTCGGAACACGCGCGCAAGCTCGTGGAGGACACGCTGCTGCCGAAGCAGGGCGGCGACGGCTCCTGGCAGGGGCAGCACGGGCAGGAGCGCGACGCCGGCAAGGTCTACGCCACCAGCCTCGGCATCCTGTCGCTGGCGGTGAAGTACCACTTCCTGCCGATCTACCAGAGGTAGGCGAGAGGCGTCAGGCGATAGACGCCTTCGCCTGTCGCCTCACGCCTTTCGCCTCCGACCGGGCTACTTCAGTTCGATTCCCGCCGGCCAGTCCGCGCCCTGCTCGATCCACTTGCGGATCAGCTCGAGGTCGTCCTTCGAGGGCTGGACCTTCTCCTTGGGCGGCGGCATCTTCACTTCGGGGTCGGTCTCGAGCATCGACGTGTAGAACGGGCTGTCCTTGGGCTTGCCCGGGACGACGACCTTGCCGCCCCCGCCGCCCTTGAGGAAGCCCTCGCGGGTCTTGAGGTTGAGCTTGCCCTTCACCTTCTCGCCGCCGTGGCAGCGCAGGCAGAGTTTCGTGATGAGCGGGGCGACCTCCTTCGCGAAGTCCGGCCTGCCCTGGGGGATCTGGAGCGGCGCCTTTCCGGAATCCGCGGCCGCGGGGATGACCGGAGCGGGGACGGGCTTCCGGAAGCCGAAGAGGCCCTTGAACAGGTGGTTCTCGCCGAAGACGAGGTCGCCGCCGATGTAGCCCGTGATGCCGATGAGGGCGGCGCCGCCGATGAGGAAGATCCGCATCCCGGCCCGCGCCCAGGGGCAGGCGCGGACCCTGAAGTACAATCCGGCGGCGGCGATCGTGACGGCCGTGGCCGCGAGGCCCAGCCATTTGTGCCGTTCGGCGAGGTCGCCCCCGTCGCTGCTGAGCAGGCCGAAGAAGGAGGAGACGATCGCGCCGAGCGCCCCCAGGACGACGCAGAACCCCGTGACGGCGGCCGGCTCCGGGCGTTTCCGGAGGATCTGCCAGCCCTCGCCCGCGGCGGCCACGGTGATGAGCGCGATGGGGTAGTGGACGACGGCGGGATGCAGGCGGCCGAGGAGGGTCAGCACGTCGGATCCCGATCCGGCCTCCGGGGAAAACAGCAGCGATGTCGGCATGGTGGGGGCTCCTCTAGGGTAGGGTGAGAGTGCCGACGGCGGCGTAGTCCGCGTCGGGGGCCGCGTAGGCGAGCCAGCCCTGTTTGCGCGCCAGGTCGAGGCCGTCCTTCGCCTCCTCTTTCGTGGCGGCGGTGAAGACCGCGAGCGCGACGGAGTCGTTCTTCGAGGCGGCCTCCCGCAGCTCCGCGGTGATCTTCTCGTCGGGCGTTTTCACGTCGAGTCCCTCGACCAGGAACGCGTTTGCAAAGGCGGCCGCGGCGCGGTCGGCCCCGCGGACCACGATGAGCGCTCGCGGGAACTTCTTGCGCAGCTCGGCCGCCTGGGCGGCCGTGCAGACGAAGCCCGCGCAGCCCTTGTCCAGCGCCGCCTTCGGCTCCCCGGTCAGCGCGATGGGCCGCGGGAGCTGCGCCAGCTCGTCCTTCGTATAGTTGTCCGGATTCAGGAGGATCAGGTCGAACTTTCGCAGCGTGGCGAGCTCGCCCTTGCCCGCGTAGACGCCGAAGCAGCGGACCTCGGGGGGAAGGCCGCCGAGGGATTCCTCGGGCGGGGGGACGAGGCCGCGTCCGCCGCCGCGGTACCACTTGTTCCACTCGTCGGGCGTGGTGAGTTTCTGTCCGGTGATGCGGCGCAGGGCGGCGAGGGTGTCGGGGGCGAGGGGTTTGCGGGGGTTGGTGGCGCCGACGCCCTCGGGCGCGTTGGCCGCGTAGTGCAGCTTGAGCAGGCCCTCCATGCAGCCGGGGTCGCGGATCTTGCCCAGGGAGCGCACGGCCTCGCCCATGAGGGGGATGTTGTTCGAAATGAGGAGGTTCGTGAGCTGCCGCACGGCGCTGCGGTCGCGCAGGGTGCCGAGGGCGCGGACGAGGGCCTCGGCGACCTTCTGGTCGCCGGGGCGGTTCGGATTCTCGCTCGAGAGGAGGCCGCCGAAGGAGGAGAGCAGTCCGCCCAGGACGGGGCCGCTCTTGGGGTCGCCGATGCGCGCGACCGCGTCGACGGCGGCGACGCGGACGGCGTCGGCCAGGGGCGAGGCGGCGATGGGCGCGAGTTTGGCGGCGGCGCGGGGGTGCCGGGTGGCGGCCAGCGTCTCGATGGCCTTGAGGCGTTCGGCATCGGCCTTGGCGGACTTCATCGTCTCGGCGAAGTCCTTCAGCTTCGCCTCGATGTCGTCCTGCGGAAGCGCGAGCAGGAGCAGCGCGAGCGCCGTCTTCATCCGACTACTATACGTTTCGCCGCGCCTCCTCCCACAGGTTTTGCTTGATTTCAGCAGGGGGCGGCACTAACCTCTGCACTCTCCGCCCCCCTCGTCTAGAGGCCTAGGACACGGCCCTCTCAAGGCCGGGACACGGGTTCGAATCCCGTGGGGGGCACCATTCAAAAACCTGGCTTGCCCCTCTGCTCCGGCAGGGTATAGTGGGGTCATGGCCACGGTGAAGGTCGAACTGCCCGCACAGCTCCATGAGCAGCTTCGGGATTTCGTCGCTCAGGGCTGGTTCTCCAGCGAAGGCGACCTCGTTCAGGAGGCCCTTCGCCGTTTCCTCGAATCCAGGGCCCCCGAATTGATGGCGCGCTTCGTCAAGGAAGACGTCGATTGGGGCCTCCGAGGAAATGGCTAAACCCGTCGTTTGCAACGCCGGCCCCCTCATCCACCTCGACCAGCTTGATTCTCTCGATCTCCTCTCAGATTTTCAGTCTGTCAGCGTCACCGAGACCGTCTGGACCGAGGTGCTGCATCACCGCGCCGAAGCCCTGCCGCAACCGTTTCTCATGAAAGCGGTGCCGGTCCCCGCGGGGCCCCCCGGAGTCGCAGCCCTGTGCCGGGCGTTCTCGCTGGATGCGGGGGAAGCGTCGTGCCTGGCGCTCCTGTCGGGGATGCCCGGGGCCATGTTCCTGACGGATGACGCCGCCGCGCGACTCGTCGCGGCGAATATGGGAATTGAAGTTCACGGTACGATCGGGGTCCTCTTGCGAAGTCTTCGCACCCGGAAACGCACTCCGGTTCAGGTGCTCAGGCTGTTGGACGAGATCCCCGTTCGGTCCACGCTCTTCATAGACCACGCCCTCCTCGGTCAGGTGCGGATGCAGGTGCGCAAAGAGTTCGGGATCGATTCCTGACGGAAATTCCGCCCTCCCAGAAGGTCTCAAAACGGTTTCAAGAGGTCGTCGCCCGTCATGTTGAAGATGCACGGGCGGAGCCGTACTATGGCCCCAATGGGAAACGCAACATGGGTTTGTTTCGATTGCCGTCAGGTCACCCTTAGGCCGTCGCACTATCCCAATGCCGTTCCCTGCGCCCTCTGCGGTCAGCCCTCCCGTTATCTGGGATACAAGATCCGTGTTCCGGCCAAACAGGCTGAACAGGCCTGGCGCACGCTCCGAAAAGGCCTGAACGACAGCTCGATTGCTGCCGCGGAGCGGCACCGGAAAGATCTCGTTCGCGAGCTTCATGCGATTGAGAGGCAGCTTGTTGAACTGAAGTCACGACCACCGAATCGTGGGAGGGCCACGGAGATGCGACTCCTGCGGGAGAGAATGCGCACCCTGGAGGACTGAGGCGCCGCCGCGGGCAAGCTTCGGCGTGATGACCCTGCCGCTCCGGCTTCAACCCCCGATGCGGGCCACGGCGCCTTCGACGGCGGCGGGCAGCTCGGGGGCCGGCGCGGGGGCCTCGGTGAAGCGGACGAGCATCGCGAGGCCGGACGAGACGATCACGGCGGCCCCGAGCCAGCCGAGCGCCGCGTCCGGGGTGAGGGCGTCGGTCCGGAAGAGCAGCCCCGCCGCGACCGCGCCGACGTTGCCGCCGGCGCCGACGATGCCCGCCACGGAGCCGACCGCGTGGCGGCGCACGAAGGGGACCACCGCGTACGTCGCGCCCGCCGACATGTGGACGAAGAGGCCGAAGACGAGCAGCAGCACGACGGCGAGGGGCAGGGCCGCGGCCTTCGAGAAGAACAGCAGCAGGACGCCCTCCCCCAGCAGCAGCGATCCGAGCAGCAGGGAGCGGCCCCGCAGGCCGACGCGCCGCGCCGTGCGGTCGCTGAGCCAGCCTCCCAGCGAGCGGGCGAAGAGGGCCAGCACGCCGAACGACCCCGCGAGCAGGCCGCACAGCTTCAGATCCAGCCCGAAGCGGTCGTGGAAGTAGACCGCCGCCATGTTGTGGAGGGTGATCTCGACGCCGAAGCAGGCGCCGTAGCCGACGAAGAGCGCCCAGACGCGCGGGTCGCGCGCGGCCTCCAGGAAGGCCCCCTTGCCGGAGGCCTTCGCGGCCGGGACGGCGCCCTCCGGGCCGTCCTGCGTGAACCTGAGGTACAGCACGGAGAGCAGCAGCATGAGCGCGCCGGGCAGCAGCATGGCGAGGCGCCAGCTGGCCGGGGAGGAGACCCCCAGGGCCATCAGAAGCGTGACGATCAGGGGCATCGCGATCTGGGCGATGCCGCCGCCGAGGTTGCCCCAGCCGGCGGTGGTGGCGTTGGCCATGCCCACGCAGTTCGGCGCGAACATCGCGGCGGTGTGGTACTGGGTGATCACGAACGAGGCGCCGACGAGGCTGATGGCGAGGCGGAAGAGCAGAAAGCTGGCGTAGCCCGTGGAGAGGCCGATGCCCATCACGGGGAGCGCCCCGAAGGCCAGGAGCGCCGCGTAGACGCGACGCGGCCCGTAGCGGTCGCAGGCCCAGCCGATGATCAGGCGCCCCAGGATCGTGGCGGCCACCGAGGCGATCAGGAGGTCGCCCATCTGGGTCTTGCTCAGCCCGAATTCCTCGCGCACGAGCGGCATCAGGGGCGCCATGCCGAACCAGGCGAAGAAGCAGACGAAGAACGCCAGCCAGGTCATGTGGAAGGCCCGCATCGGGGCCGTCGAGAAGCTGAAGAGCTGGATGCGCGTGGCCTTCATGCGCCCCTGCAGAGCAACGGCCGTGCCAAGGCCCGGCCCGCTGGGGGGATTCCTTCTGCGCTATCGCCCGGGCGGACCCCGGGGATACGGCAGGGTAGGGCCCGCCGGAGCGGACTACGGCGCCGTAGGAGCCGTTCCGCTGCGCTACTTCGGGGGATCTGAGACTTGCGGGGGGGCGTATTGATCGGGTAAAACCTCAAGTCCCGACGGGCGTCCCCGTCGTAGATTAAGAACATTCGGAGATACGACCGTGATCAAGATGCTCGCCCTGCTCCTCGCCGGCGCCGCGCTGCTGTCCCCCGCCCGCGCCGAGGAGGTCCTCGCCGCCAAGGTCGCCAAGCTGCCCGTCATCGACGGGAAGGGCGGCGACGAAGCCTGGGCCTCGGCCAAGGAACTGCTCGCCAAGCTCGACCAGCCCGGCGAGGAGGCCCCCAAGAAGACGATCTCCATCAAGGCCGTGCACGACGGCACCCATCTCTGCCTGCTCCTGAGCTGGAGCGACGGCGACAAGAACGCCGAACACGCGCCGTTCGTCCTCAAGGGCGACGCCTACGAGGCGGACGAGGAGAAAGTCGAGGACGCCTGCTCGGTCAGCCTCGCGCTCGAGGGGACCTTCGACAGCAACATGAAGGCGGGCGTCGAGTCCAAGTGGGACGTCTGGGAGTGGGGCGCGCAGCGCACGAACGCCGGCTTCGCCCGCGACCGCGTCTACCAGTTCACCAAGACCAAGCCCGCCGAGCCGATCAAGGCCCGGCGCCTGACGGACAAGGACGGCGGCCACATCTTCTTCGTCCGCATCGAGGACGCGGGCACGCCCGCCTCGAAGAAGGTCGAACAGCCCACGGCGAAGGGCGCCGCGGTGGTCCCCCAGTTCGAGGGCCAGAAGCCCGCGGGTTCGGGCGCCGACGTCGAGGCGCGCGGCGAATGGGCCGGCGGCAAGTGGACCGTCGAGTTCAAGCGCAAGCTCAACACCGGCCACAAGGACGACGCCCTGCTCGAGGCGGGCAAGGCCATCCAGGTCGCCTTCGCCACGTTCGACAAGTCCGAGAAGAGCGACCACGACGTGACGGGGGCGGTGACGCTCAAGCTTCAGTAACCGGTAGCCGGTAGCTGGTAGCGAAGAAAGGGCCGATGCTGCTGATCCTGTGCCTCGTCGCGCTCCAGGACGACACCTATCCGGTGACGCTGACGTACGAGCGCATGCACTGCGACGAGTGCCGCTCGGAGACCGAGGCCCTGCTCAAGCGCCTGCCCGGCTTCAAGTCCCTGACGCTGGGGGAGACCTCGGCGCAGGTGCTCTTCTCGGAGCAGACGCCGCCCTCGGCGCCCGCGGGGCTGCCCCGCGACATCGGCTACCGCGGGGCCTCCGCGGCGTTGCGCGGGACGGTGGTGCCGGCCGGGGAGAAACTCACGTTCCAGGTCAAAGGCAGCGGCGTCTCCCTCGCGCTGGGCAATCCCGCGAAAGTGGCCGAGTTGCGCAAGGCCCTGGGGGGCAAGAACCGCTTCAAGGTGGTCGGGCGCCTGGAAGGGAAGACGCTGGCGCTGGATTCGTTCCAGGCCGCCGACTGGTAGCCCGGTCCCGCAGCTACCAGCTTCCAACCACGAGCTACCGTCTCCGGAAGCGGCTCGCCCGGCGCAGGAGCCGCGAGCGGCGCAGTTTGGGGATGCCGCCGCTCTTGCTCGACACCTCCTCCTCGTAGCCCTCGGGCAGGCCCCCCTGGGCGATCGCCTCGAGGTCCTTCACGAGCTCCGTGGGCGTCTGGTAGCGGTCCTCGCGCGCCTTCTGCATCATCTTGACGATGACCCAGTCGACGGCCCCGGAGACCAGCGGGTTGCGCACCCGCGGCGGCGTCACCGGCTCGGTGAGGTGTTTGGAGATCACGTCCGCGGCGCTCTGTCCCGGGAAGGGGACCTCGCCCACGACCATGTGGTAGAAGCTCGATCCGAGCGAGTAGAGGTCCGCGCGCGTGTCGACGCTCTGCTCGCCGCGCGCCTGCTCGGGGGCGATGTAGTAGGGCGTCCCCATCGAGGCGCCGGGTTTCGTGCCCGACGCGTCCGAGTCGTTCGGCGTCGTGAGTTTCGCGAGGCCCAGGTCGCAGAGTTTCGCGATGCCCTCGCGGGTGAGCATGACGTTGTCGGGCTTGATGTCGCGGTGGATGATGCCGTGGTTGAAGGCGTGCTGCAGCGCGCGGGCGATCTGCGTGACGATGTTGAGCGCGCGCTTCTCGTCGAGGGCGCCGCCGCGCTTGAGCAGTTCGCCGACCGTGGGGCCGTCGATGTACTCCATGGCGAAGTAGTGCACGCCGCTGGAGTCGCCGACGTCGATGCCCTGGATGATGTTCGGGTGGTTGAGGCGGGCGACGGCGCGCGCCTCGCGCAGGAAGCGCTCGCGGAACTTGTCGTTCGAGGCGTATTTGGGGGCGAGGCACTTGATGGCGACGATGCGGTCCATGGAGACCTGCAGGGCCTTGTAGATGGAGCCCATCGCGCCCTGGCCGATTTTGGAGAGGATCTTGTAGCCGGAGATCTGGGTGTGGGCGCCGCGCATGCCCTGGTACTTGAAGATCTCCTTGCACTGGGAGTCGGTGACGTAGCCCTTGGCGAGCATGATCTCGCCGAGTTTCTTGGGGGCGACGCCGAGGTCCTTCATCTTGTCCTGGAGGCGCAGGCACTCGTCCACCTTCTCGAGGGAGGTGAAGCCGAGCTTGATGGCGATCGCGCCGAAATGAAGGTTCTCTTGCGGTTCAGGCATAAGGAGGCGTCAGCCCCAGACCTATTCTAGGCCCGAAGGGGGGGAAGGCAAGGGGGAAAGCATGGGCGCAAGCCCTTCAGAGGGGCTGGCGGGCCCGGCTGCGGGAACCCGTCACGCGAGAGCTTTTTCCCGTGCAGCGGTCCGTCTCGCCGTCGTGGGATCCTTCACGTCGGAGTTCTTGGGGATTTCCCGGGATTGCTCCAGGACGTGGGGCCCTCGTGGGAGCGAGGGAAGGGATGTTTCAATCTTGAATTGCCCGACGAGCTTCTGAAGATCCCCGGCCATGTGCAGCAGGCTGTCAGCCGAGGTTTGGGTGTTGGCGGCCCCCGAGGAGGTGCTTTGGGCGGCGGTTTCCACGGCTGTGATCTTCTGGGAGATGGACCCGGAGATGTCGCTGATCTGATAGATGATCCTCGATACGTTCGAGATGGCCTCTACTGCGCCCTTGGTGTCCACTTGGATGGCTTCGATTTTTCCGGCGATGTCCTCCGTGGCCTTGGTGGTCTGTTTGGCGAGTTCCTTGACCTCGTCCGCGACGACCGCGAAGGCGTCCCCGGCCTGGCCCGCACGGGCGGCTTCGATGGCGGCATTGAGGGCGAGCAGATTGGTTTGTTTGGCGACGGAAGAGATGATCTTGAGGACGTTGCCAATCTCGATGGAACTGTCCCCCAGCTTGGCCATGATGACGCCCGTCTTGTTCGCCAGCTCCACCGCATGGGTCGCGACGCCGGCGGCCTCCCCCGAATTCTTGGCGATATCCTGGATGGAACCCGCCATCTCCTCGGCATTCGAACTCATCTGCTGGCTGACCACCGAGAGATGACGCGAGGAGTTCCCCAGCGTGTCGGAATCGCGGGCGATGCCGCCTATATTCTTGCGGAGGTTTTCGAGGAACAGGGTGAGGCGTTCACCCACTCGCCCGATCGCGTCCTGGCCGCGGACGGTGATGTTCCGGGTCAGGTCGCCTTCGGCGGCGGCATTGACCACTTCAAGAATGCCGGCGACCTTGGCCTCGAGGTTAAGCTGGGCCTTCTGCCGGGTCCGCATGAACCCATAGCCGACGCCCATGCCCACGAGAACGATGACCGAAAGTGCCAGGATCATCTGCGTCCTCAAGGACTGCACCGGGAGCATGACGTCCCTCTCGGACTCCAGGGCCACACAGGCCCAGCCCAATCCCGGGTAGGAGGCATAACCCTGGGACCGGTAGAACCCCGCGAGATCCTTCTGCCCTTCGGATTCGATGAATTCCGCCTTGCGTTGCCCGGGGGCGAGTTCGAGGGCCAGGCTGGCCTGGGGACGTCCGGCCCACGATTTGCCGAGTTGGGAGGCTCGCAACCCCGACTGTTCAAGGACCTCCCCGGATTTCGAAAGCAGATACAGCGTGGGGCCGTTCAGCCGGGAAGCAGCGCTCAGTCCCCTGATCTTTTCCTTCATGATCTCCGCCAGAATCCCATTGACCGTCCGGGTCCAGCTGAAGCGGTTGCTCCAAACCCCCACAACTTCCCCCGACTCCCCGTGAATCGGGTAGGAGAAGCTCATGACGTACCCGTCCGAGCCGGTCAACCGCTTGACGTCCGCGTCCAGGTGCTTGTCCTCGACGGCCGATCTGCCTTTGACGAAGTCCTTGGCGGTGCACGTCCTGAACCAGGGCTCCTTGGAGACGTCGCGGCCCAACAGGTCCAGCGAAGCGATGGGCTCCCCTGTCTTCCCCACGCTGTTCAGCGCGATCAGGCGCCCGTTCAAGTCCGCCACCATCATCAGGTCGTAGGTCGGGGCGTAGATCCTGGTCATGCTGTTCATGTGGTCCATGATGCGTTGCGCATCCATGGATCGGGCGGCCTCGCTCCCGGCGAAGGCCTGGATGTCCCCGAATCGTTCGGAAAGGTTCCGGTCGAGTTTGTCGATGGTGTTCTCGGCGAATGTGGCGGCAGCCTGCCGGATGGAGTCCTGCCGGACTTCGGTGAACTGCCGGTCGGCGAGGTAGGCCCCGGCGATCACGGGTACGAACGGCAGGGCGACCCCCAGAATCCCCAGACTCCGGAATATTCTACGGAACCGGTTCATAAGGTCTTCCCCCGGTCTACTTGGCTATCTTGCCCGACACTTCCTTCATGACGGCCTCATACGACTCGTTGGTCCGGGTCACCAGCTCGTCGATCTGCTTGCGATGTTCTCGATAGAGGGGGATCAGTGATTCCCGGTTGAGCTTCTTGGCGGCCGCCACGTCCCCCTTCTGGATAGCGGGCGTGAACTGGGCATCCCTCAGGTCGAAGAACTTGACCGCAGGCTCGAAGGTAGCCTTGATCATCAAATCCTTGATCTTCCGGTCGACATCGCTCTTGTCGGACAGATTCGCCTTCCAAAAGGTCTGGCGTTCCATGTATCCCGGGAGCTCCTTCTTGAGGCTCATGCCCTCCTTGAGTTGCCGGCCCCAGTCGATCAGCTTGCCGGCGGCCGTCTTGTCCCCGCTCTCCACCAGGTCGATCAGCATCAAATTGACCAAGTGGGATTCGATGATGTAGCGTGGAGGTGGGAGGATGTCGGAAATCAGATCCTTCATCCGGATGATGTCGTTGTAGAGGGCGCCTCCGATGAGGATGTTGGCGTACTCCCCCTTGGAAACGAGCGTGACGACTTCACGCTCCAGTTTCTTGATGATGGCGTTCGCGCGCAGCACGACGCCGTCCACGGCGACGCGGTGCTGTTCGTAGAGCGGTTTCAGTTCCTTGCGGAGCACTTCCTTGGCGGTTGCCGCATTTCCGAGTGCCGGGATGAACTTGGTGTCCCGGACTGCGTAGTAGGCCTTGGCCGGCTCGACGGACTTGGTCAGCATCCATTCGCGGATCTCGACGTATTCGGGCTTGTTCGAAGGCAGGTCCTTCACCCAGAAGTCGATCCGTTCGAAATAGCCCGCAAACTCCCCCGCTTTGGCCGAGGAGCCCTCTTTGAGTTTGCGGCCATACTCGACGAGGTCGGCGACGGTCTTGGCATCCGCCCCGGATTCCACCGCGTCGATCAGTTCATGCACGACGAGATGCGATTCGATGATGTACGCGGGAGGCGGAAGGATGTCCGCGATCAGGTCCTTCAGTTGGACGACCTTCTTGTAGAGGGGCCCGTTGATGGCGAAATCCCTGGAATCCTGGGCTGTAGAAGGCGCCGGGGAGGCGATCCCGGTGATGGCGAGAGCCAGCAGGCAGGGGAGAACCAAGGATCGTCTGTTCACGTCGCTTCTCCTAAATTCGAAAGTACATGCCTGAGTATTGTGGGCATCCAACGCAAGCTTCGTGCCAGTTCGAGGGGGTCCAAGAAAACTGAATCTCCGCGGATTCGACACTGCATGCTCCGACAAGACTGTGGGGGAGCGGACGAATCTGGAGGGGCTACCGCGCTATAGTTGCGGGACGGGGGATCCACCGGGTTTTCCTGTCGGGGAACTGCCGGGTGAATCTCGGTGTCCTCATCCCGGAATCCGTAGGGGAAGAAGGGGGTGCTCGGGATCATCGGCATCCTATTTCTTGGCCGGTTCCGCGGCCTTTTCAGCGGCTTGGGTGGCTTGGCGGACTTTGTTGACCAGAGTCTCGCGAGTGAAGGGCTTCATGAGGAAATCGCTGGCGCCTGCCTGAACCGCCTTGAGGACATCCTCCCGGCCGCAGAGACTGGTGCAGAAAATGATCGGCAAGTGCGATTTGTCGGAGGTTTGGCGGAGCTTGCGGCAGACCTCGAAACCGTCGCCGTCCCTGAAGCCGACCTCCAAGAGGATGGCTTTCAAGGGGGTCGAACGGGCGATACGGACGGCATGATCCCCGCTTTCCGCCTGGATGATGGACCAGCCCTCCTTCTCCAGGTGCTCGCGCACGACGGCGCGGATGCTGTCGGCGGGATCGGCCACGAGGATCTTCCCCCTCCAACCGGCCTTGGCCGGGGGTTCGGCGTGTCCGCCGCAGACAATGGAGATCTGCTGGGAGAGCTCCTCCCGGAAGTACTCCACGATGTCGCTCCCGAGGGCGTTGGGCACCAATTGCCAGAACCGGAAGGCATAGGTTCCGATCTTCATGCGGATTTCTATCAAGGACCCGTCGATTCCCACGCCGGTTCCGGCCTCCTTGATCCAATCCGCCGTGGTTGCGATCTGACGGGTCCATTCCTGTTTCAGGTGGATCCGCTCGTCGGCCCCTTTGCTCATGACCCGGTCCGAGGCGCCGACGTAGATGTTGAACAGTTCGTGAATGGCATCCAGCGCCTCCGCGTCGACCGTGACGGGGTCGGTGGGGGAGGGGATGGGTCTCTCCATCAGCCCTGCGGTCGCTGCGACGGCATCGCGGACCTGGATGAAGACCCAGGATTTTCCGTTCAATTCGCCGCTGGTCAGGATCTGGGTGACATGCAAGGGCCAGGGGAGGGAGTCGAGCATTCCCGGCGAGGCGGCGTTCTGGGCGGTAGGGGGGTCGAACTGGATTGGGAGTTGGGTGATCTTGGCCCAGTCTCCGGCCACGTTCTGAATCTGATTGACGACCGTGAGGAGCAGGGCGTTCATCCGTGCCGGCCCCGAGAGCGGAACGGCCGCGGGGATGTTGCCCAGCGAAGAACTGGTGATGGCCATGTCGCATTCTCCTACGCGCTGCCGAGCCTCGCGGCGGCAAGGCATTCCCCGTCGCGAGCATCCATTCGAACGGTTGTCCAGAGGTCCGTCCCGATGCCGGACACCAGATGGGGCCGTCCTTCGATGACCGTGGGGACGGAGAGGGCGACCACCGTTCCCAGCTCCACGAGCTGCTTTTTGATCCCGCCCGCGAGGATGTTGGCAAGCTCCCCGACGGCGTCCCGCAGCAGCTGCGGAGAAGGGCTTTCCTCGCCCAGCATCTGCCTTGTCAGCGATAGGGCCACCGCGTTGCTGCATTGGAACACCGCAGTGCCCCGAAGCTCTCCTCCCAAGCCGACGATTCCCGAGATTCCATGGAACTCCAGGAGCTGGGGCCGCTCGAAAGACTCTTTGAGGGTGGTTTCGGATCCGAACATCGTGCCGAACATTTCCTTCATCGAACCGGTCAGGATCCGCACGATGTTGGCGTGGGGGACGGCTACCGTGTGACCGGGCATTCTTTGCCTCCCGCTTTTGAGAAAATCTCGATGACTTTTTCCCGGATGCGTTCCGGGGTGAAAGGCTTGGTGATATAGCCGTTGGCTCCCGCATCTTTGGCCTCGCCGATCGTCTCGATGCGGGCCTCGGTCGTGATCATGATGATGGGGACCTTCTGCAACAGGGAAATCTTGCGGACTTCCCGGACGAAGTCGATGCCTCCCATCTCGGGCATGTTCACGTCGCTAAGAATCAGGTTGATGTCCTTCTCGTGGTACTTGGCCGTGATGACCCCCTCCCGACCGTTAGGGGCCTCGTAGATCTCGGCTATGGCGAGGCCTCCCTCCCTCATCGCGCGGGTGATCATCTTGCGCATCACCGCCGAGTCATCCACCAGCAGCACATTCAAGTTCATGTTGCCCTCTTTTTGGTCAGGGTCCGGCTAGAAACGCCGAAGCGCTTCCGCATCCTTCTTCTCGTGTTCGTCCAACGGGATGACTTCCTCGGGCTTGGGGGCGAATTTGCGCGGGTCTGCCGTCGCGGCATGCCCGTTTCCCGAAAGGTGCCCGTTGCCGTTCCCCGCGGCGGGCGCCCGGCGAGGGTGAGCAGGCGCGGGGACGTCTTCGCGCGCCTTGACCGGGGCCGCCAACTGGGTTGCAGGGGCCGCCATGCGGAAGCCCACGATGAGCCCCAGTTCCTCGGCGAATCCCTTGACCGTGGTCGTTTGGGCGGACATCTCTTCCGAGGCGGAGGCGGACTCCTCCGCATTGGCCGCATTGGCCTGGATGACCTGGTCCATCTGTTCGATCGATTTGGCGATCTGGTCGATGCCCTGGGACTGTTCCTTGGAAGCCGCGGAAATCTCGTTCATGAGGTCGTTCACCTTGCGGACATTGGCGTTGATGTCGGCGAAGGAGGCGGCGGCCCGCTGGGCGATTTCGACGCCCTGGTTCGCCCTAGCCACGGCCGTCTCGATCTTGGCCGTGGACTCCTTGGCCGCCGCGGCGGAGCGCTGGGCCAGGTTCCGGACCTCCTCGGCGACGACCGCGAAGCCCTTGCCGGCTTCTCCGGCCCGGGCCGCTTCCACTGCCGCGTTGAGGGCGAGGAGATTGGTCTGGAAGGCGATTTCATCGATCGTGCGGATGATCTTGCCCACGTCGTCCGAGGACGTCTTGATCTCGCCGGTGGCTTTCGTCATTTCGTGCATGACGGTGTTGCCGGCCTCGGCCGATTCCCTGGCCTTGGTGGAGAGTCCGCTGCCCTGCCGCGCGTTCTCCGCATTCTGTCGCGTCATGGAGGCCAGTTCCTCCATCGAGGCGGACATCTCCTCGATCGAGGCGGCCTGCTCGGAGGCGCCTGAGGCGAGGCTCTGGCTGCCCGCGGCCACCTGCATCGAGGCGGAGGCCAGCTCGTGGGCTCCTGTGGCGAGTTCACGGCTGATCCGGACGATGGGCCGGGCCGTCGAGCGGCCCACCCACCAGCCCAGGATGAGCGCGATCCCGAGAAAGACGGATCCCGTCAGGAGCAGCCGCTTCCGGAGCGCGTAGGCCCCCGCCAGGATTTCGCTGTGGTCGAACTTGACCGCCATCGCGTATTTTATTCCGCCCACTTCCAGGGGGCCCCAGGCGGAGATGCAGTCGATGCCCCGGTAATCGATGTCCTGTCCGCAACCGTTCCGCCCGGCGTGGGCTTCCTCGAGGGCGGGGCTGGTGACCTTGCGCTGGAGCACTTCGCTCGCGGCATCCTTGTCCGTGGCAAGGGCGCCGTGACGCAGGTCCGCCCGGAGCAGCCTGTCGGGCCCCGTCAGCACCGCTTCGCCCGTTTCACCGAGCCCGGTGGATTTCCGGATGAGATCGTTGATCCGGCTGATCGGGAGCTGGAAGGCGAGGGCGCCGAGAACTTTTCCGCCTTCCTCCACACCCTGCGCCACGAACTGTGCGGGCACGTTGGCTGAGGGGGCATATTTCTGAATGTCGCTGTAAATCGCCCGTGCGGCCCCTCCCGGCTTGAGGGCCGTTCTCAGGACGGCGCCGATGAACTCCCCCGAGTACTTGCCCTGGACGACGTTCGTGCCGAAGTCGTCCTCCTTGGCTGCCGTGTAGACGATGTTTCCGGCGGGGTCCACCAGGAAGACGTCATAAAGCCCGAATTGCTTCTTCAGTTCAAGGAGGACGGGATGGAGGCGGATGTGCTGCTTGGTGTAGGCGGAGCCGTCCCTGGCGTCCACGATCCCTTCCCGGTCTGCGATGGGCATTTTTTCCGGCTGATAGGCGGCACGGAGTTTGTCGGCACCCTGAGCCAGGAAAGGGGCGGGAAGTTCCGTCAAGGCCTCCTTGACTTGGGGGCTCCGGCTGAAGTACGTCATCTGGTTGAGGAAGTCGGCATACTGCTGCCTCGTCTGTTCGGCGCGCGTCTCCCAAGTCGATTTGACGGAAGCCTCCGCAGTCCTTTGAAGTTCCTGGACGCCGCTCCGGTAGCTTTGGTACCCGATGATTCCGGCGGGGACGACCGCTGCCGCGGCAAGGAGCAGAATCAGGCGCCCTTGAAGAGCAATCGCTTTTCCCATCGGCCTTCCTCGCTAGTTCAGGTTCCTGTAACGTTGCACAGGCTCTGAAGAGAGCAAGCGGCATGCCATTGCGGGTTCCCGAACAAGTGCACCGATTTTCGGGGGGTCTCACGGAATTGTCGGGATTCCCACATCGGGGGACGTCAGGCGGAGGCGAGCATGAGCTCCGCCATGCGATCTAACGGGGTGCCGACGGAGGCGGCCCCGAGCGCCAAAGCTTCCCGGGGCATGCCGAAGACGACGGAACTGAGTTCATCCTGGGCAAAAGTCGCCGCCCCGGCCTGCCTCATTTCCAAGAGGCCCTGGGCGCCGTCCTTTCCCATGCCGGTGAGAATGACGCCCACGGCGTTGGCTCCGGCATAGCGGGCGAAGGATTTGAAGAGCATGTCCACCGAAGGGCGGTGGCCGGACACCAGGGGGCCGTCCTTGACTTCCACCAGATACTGGGCCCCGGAGCGTCGCAGGAGCATATGACGGTTCCCTGGTGCGATGAGCACCCGGCCCGGGGCGAGCAGGTCCCCGTCTTCCGCCTCCTTCACCTCCATGGCGCACAATTCATTGAGCCGCTGGGCGAAGGAGCGGGTGAAATGTTCCGGCATGTGCTGGACGATGGCGATTCCGGGAGCGGTTTCCGGGAGCGCGCAGAGGAGTTTCTGAAGTGCCTGGGTACCGCCCGTCGAGGCGCCCACGGCCAGCACTTTGTGAGTGGTCCGGGTCAGGGAGAGACGTGCCGTTGCGGAGGAAGCCGCCGCAAGGGCCGATCCTTCCCTTCTCTGGACATTGGCGCGAGCCGCCGTCTTGACGATCTCGATCAGGTCCTGGGCGACCTCCCCCACGGTATAGGCGGCGCCGGGCTTGGCGACGACCTCCACGGCGCCGGCCTGGAGGGCTTCGAGGGCAAGTTCGCTTCCAGCCTGCGTCAAGGAGGAGACCACCACCACCGGAAGCGGATGATAGTGCATCAGCTTCCGTAGGAAGCTGATGCCGTCCATCCGGGGCATCTCGATGTCCAGCGTGAGGACGTCGGGCTTGAGCTCCACGATCCGGTCCCGGGCGATGTACGGATCGGGAGCGCTTCCAACCACCTCGATTTGTGGGTCCCGGGCGAGTTCCCGCTGGAGCACCTCCCGCACTACGGCGGAATCGTCGATGATGAGGACGCGGACGCGATTCATCGCCGCGGCTCCCCCGCGTCGAGGTAGAGCCGGAACATCAGCGGCCGTCCCTCCGACTCGAAACAGAGACTCGCGCCCTCACCCTGGAACCACGCCCACGCCTCAGGAACGAGGAGGTCCAGGCGGGGCGTATCCAGTTTGAAGACGGCCTCCGGTCCCGCCAATGCCGTAACGACGCGGCCGCCCACAATGGAGACCAATTCCTTCAGCGCATCCTGCCCGCAGACTTCCGCTTCGGGCACCCCGGTGGCGATGCCGAGGATGTTGGATGCCATCTCCCTGACGACCTCTTCAGAAACGGCGATCGCCACGTTGCCCCGGAGCGGACCCTCGAAGGAGAGGTTGACGGCGAACATGCGTCCGGTCGGATCTTTCAGCTCCGTCTGGGACACGGGATTTACGAAGATGAACGCGAAATCCGACAGGACGGCACTGAATACGGACGCTGCGACTTCAGCGGGCAGGGTCTGCATGGGTGGCTCCCAATAGATCGGCGATTACCTTGCGGGCCTCTTCAGGTTTGAAGGGTTTCGTCAGGTAGGCCCGGATACCCTTGATCCTGAGGTCTTCGATCGTGGCTCTCGAACTGACGCTCGAAACGATGACGACGGGGATGCTTTCGAGCAACGCGTCGGATCTCATCCGCTCCACCAGTTCGAATCCGCTCATCCCCGGCATGTTGAGATCGCTGAAGACGAGGTCAATCCATCGACTCTTCAGGATCTTCAGGGCTTCCTCGCCGTTCGCCGCTTCATGGAGGACGGAAACATCGATCCCGGCGAGTCTCAGGGTCTTGGCGATCATCGCCCGGATTGTGGACGAGTCGTCCACCGTGAGCAGGGTGTAGGCCATCGTCAGCTCCTCGATCCTGAAAACGCCTCGCGAGCCGCCGCATAGGGTTCCAGAAGGCGGCTGAGGATCCGCTCCATCGGACGTCCGGACAACGAAAGACGGTCGACCACCGCGCTCGAGAGGGTGTACTGGAGTCCGTCCCTCCCGGCGCCGATCCCCAGCGACAGACAGAGCATGTCGGCCAGATGCACCAAGTCCGTCGTCAGCGAAGCGGTCGCGGGAAGGTGATGTTCCCGCACGGCCAGCGTCAGGGCGGGGGGCAGATGCCAGTGCTCCAGTAGCAGGGCGCCGGCCTCGGCATGATCTATGCCGATGACGCGGACCTCGGCTTCGAGGAAGGAGATGCCCTCCCGGGTCGCCAGATCGGCCACCGTATCTCCGTCCTCCGCCATGACGCTTCCCAGGACGATCTTCCCCACGTCATGCAGCAGGCCCGCGGTGAACGCCTCCTCATGGCCGGGCAGCCGGAGCTCCTTCACGATCTCCCGGGTGGCGGTGGCCACGGCGATCGCGTGGTTCCACAACTCCCCGGCGGGGATGTCGTAGCCCCGGACGGGCATTTTGGACATGGGCCCGACGATGCTGGCGACGACGGCCTGGTAGACCCGGGTGAGGCCTAGGCGGTTCACGGCCCCCTCCAGCGTTGCAATCGTCCGTTCCGCCCCCCAGGCGGCGGAATTGGCGACGCGAAGCAGATTGGCCGAGAGGGCGGGATCATACGCCGCCGCCCGGGTCACCACGCGAATGTCGACGTTCGGATCCTCCAGAAGCTGGAGGACTCGTACGGCGCCCCCCGGCAGTGCCGGGATCGAGCGGATGTTCTTCAGCACCTCGTCGCGTGTGTTCAAAGGGGGACCTCCTTGGATCCGGAACGAAGGGTGGTGCGGCCGGAGCCTGTCTGGAGGTGCAGGGTTCGGGGCTGCGACCCTCCCACGGATTCCGCGCTGATCAAGATGTCGTTCTTCCAGAGCATCTTTCGGACCATGGCGTAGTTGCGGTCGCCGATCCGGAACAGGTTCCGGTCGTCGAGTTGATTGGCTGCCCCGGCCACCTTGGCGACCAGCGTTTTCCGGCTGGCGCCCAGATTGAACATTCCCTGGAGCAGGAGCGGGAGCCCTGTATCGACGAACATGCCGGGAGTCGTCGCCGCCCGGGCGGGGTCGATCGAACTCTGGGGGAGCATGCAATGGATCAGTCCGGCAAGTCCGGCCGCCGCATCGTGGAAGGCGACCCCCACGCAGGAGCCCAGCGAATAGGTGACCAGCGTTTCCTCCGGACAGGTGGAAATCCTCATCTCGGAGATCCCGACCCGGATCTGGATCTCCCGTCCCCGGGGGGTTTGGATCAGGCTCATGTTCTTGCGTAGATCGAGGGACTCACCAGACTGAGTTCCCGAATCTGCGTTCCCAGACTCTCCGAATGACCGACCAGCAGAAAGCCTCCAGGCCTCAGGAGCCGGGTCATCTCGAGCACCAGCCGTCGACGGAACTCGGCGTCGAAGTAGATCATGACGTTCCGGCAGAGGACCACGTCGAACGGCCCGTTCATGGGGAAGGGGATCTGCGTGAGGTTGAAGCGGGCGAAAGTGATCCTGTCCTTGAGCAAAGTCCGGACGTAATAGGGATCCTCGTCCCTGGCCCGGGGAGCCCGCTCGAAATAGCGGCTGAGGCACCGGTCGGGAACCTGCCCCAACTGCTGGGGGCTGTAGCAGCCCTTGCGGGCCAGGTTCAGGACCTTGGTGGAAAGATCGGTGGCCAGGATTCTGAAGTCGATGGGTTCATTCTGAGCGGCTTCCAGAAGGGTCATGGCCAGGGTGTACGGCTCCTCCCCGCTGGAGCAGGCGGCAGACCAGAGCCGGAGGGAGGGCCGGCCTTCCCTCAGCCAGCGCTTGACGGTTTTATCCAGAAACTCGAAGTGGGAGGACTCCCGATAGAAGCTCGTCACGTTGGTCGAGATGACATCCAGGAACTGCGTGACCTCTTCCTCATTGGCGAGCACGTGTTCGAGATACGCCTCAAAATCCGGGATGCCCAGCTTGCGCATGCGTTTGGTGATGCGCGCCTGCAGCAGGATTTCCTTGTTGTCGGCCAGGGAGATGCCGCTCAGGCGGAGGATGAGGCTTCGAAAGGCCTTGAAGGTCTCGGGCGCCATTTCCGGAGATTTCATCTGCGGCGCCGGGCCCATATCCTTCGGCCTAGGCCGCCTCCTGGGGGACCTGAGCCGCCGATTCCTGATGGGCGAGGCGAAGCACCCCGGCCACGTCTAGGATCAGGCCGACCTGTCCGTCCGGAAGGATGGCGCCCCCGGCCACGCCGGTGACGTGTTCCATGGAATCCCCCAGCGTCTTGATGACGATCTGCTGCTGGCCCAGGAGTTCGTCCGCCAGCAGGGCGGCGCGGTGACCGCCGTCCTCCACGACCACGGCCACGGACCGGGCGGGATCCTGGGGCTGGTTGGGAACCCGGAGCAGCCGGTGTAGGCGGAAGAGGGGCAGGTGGGCGCCCTGGAGTCCCAGCATCTCGCCCCGGTTGAGGATGCTGGAGATCTGGCGTTGTTCGGCCTGAACGAGCCTCGTGACCGATAGGGTCGGGATGATATAACGTTCCGTCCCGACCCTGACCACCATGCCTTCGATGATCGCCAGGGTCAGCGGAAGGCGCAGACTGATCACGCTGCCCTTGCGGGGCTGGGACTGGATCTCGATCTTTCCGCGGAGAGCCTCGATGTTCTTGCGGACCACATCCATCCCCACGCCGCGGCCCGAGACTTCGGTGACCACCTTTGCCGTGGAAAAACCCGGCAGGAAGATCATCTGGAAGATCTCGCGTTCCGAAAGGACTTCCCCGGCCCGGACCAGGCCTTTCTCGATCCCCTTGGCA
The DNA here is from genome assembly GCA_964619955.1 of uncultured Planctomycetales bacterium. Taxonomy (GTDB): domain Bacteria; phylum Planctomycetota; class MHYJ01; order MHYJ01; family JACPRB01; genus JACQFK01. Next base: position 32,955 of record CAZUJF010000013.1, on the reverse strand, counting down.
AGGATGGCCTCCCGGTTCATCCCCCGGCCGTCGTCCTCGACTTCGATGACGATGTTGCCTTCACGGTGGAAGGCCCGGAGTTCGATGCGGCCCGCTTCGGGTTTCCCCGCCTTTCGCCGATCCTCGGGCCGCTCCTCGATGCCATGGTCGAGCGAATTCCGGATGATGTGAATCAGCGGGTCCGCCACGCGGTCCACCACGGCCTTGTCGACCTCGATGTCGTCCCCGCTGCTGGCGAACTCGATGGGTTTCCCGAGCTTCTTGGAAAGATCGCGCGCCACCCGGGCCATCCGCTGGAAGAGGGGACGGACGGGAACCATCCTAAGCGACATCCCCATTTCCTGGAGTCCGCGGGTGATCTTGTCCAGCTGGGTTATCTGTTTGGCCAGGAGAGGGCTGGTCAGGGCGAGATCGCGAAGGTCCGGCGACTGACCCACCATCGATTCGGCGATGACGAGTTCTCCGATCAGGTCCACGAGCCGGTCGAGACGTTCGGCGTCCACCTTGACGGTTTCCCTCATGCTGCTGTCACAGATCGGCGGCTTGGGTCCCTCCGCCGGCTTGGTCGGGGACGAGGCGGCGGGCGGTTGGACGAAGACCGGAATGACGGGGTCGGGGGAAGCGGCCGGCATGGGGGGCGCTGCGAAGGTCTTTCCCGTGGCGATGCGCTGGATTCTCTCCACCAGCGCAGGCAGGCTGAGGGTGGCGGAGGGGGGGGCGCCGGACTTGAGGAATCCCTCCACTCCGGCCACCAGTAGTTTCATGGCATCAACGGCTTCAAATGTGGCATCCATGGTCGATCCGCTAAGCTGTATTCCTCCCTTGCGGGCGAGATCGAGCAGGGTTTCGGTTTCATGAGCAAGTACTCGAATCTCCCCCAGTTCGAGGTAGCCCGCCGCTCCTTTGATCGTATGGAAGGCCCGAAAAACCGCGTTGAGGGCCTCCATGTTGCCGGGGGCGGATTCCAGGGTCAGCAGGTGGGTATCCGAGGCGTCCAGATGCTCCTTTGCCTCGGCGGTGAATCCGCCCATGAGCTCCAGGTCCGCTTCCTGCGGCCAGGAAAAAAGGGCGGGGGTGGCGGCCGCAGCAGCTTCTGTAGGGATTCCCAGGTCGGTCGGGAACGGAGCGGCTTCTGCAGATTTGCCCTGGATCAGCCGGGCCTGGAGCGCAGAGATCGTCCTATGGAGGGTCAGGCCCCCCGCGCGGCGGTCCCCCTCACCCCGAAGCAGTTTGTCGATCAGGGCGAGGGCTCCCTCCACGCCGGCGCTCGCGGGAGCCGGCATCCCGAGGACCTTCAAAGCGCTGAAACGCTCGCGAAGACCTTCCAGAAATCCCGCCTCTGAGGGGTCTGAGAGGACGAAATATTCGCTCAGGTGTTCCAAAGTCGCTCGAAGTTCAGCCATGGTGTCCTTCATATTGTCGCGGGGGCTTCCGTCGGCGTGGCGGCTGCATGAGCTTCGGTGACGGTCAGGACGCGTTCGATGTCGATCAGGAAGATCACCCGCTGGCCCGCCTTCCCGATCCCCAGGATGAAGTCCCCGTCGAGCAATCCGCCGAACTCAGGCGTCGGCTCGATCTGCTCGGCCGTGATGGTAATGACCTCTCGGACCTCGTCCACCACGATTCCCATGGTGAGGGTCTGCCGCTCCCGGCGCACTTGGGTGACGATGATGCAGGTTCGCTCATCATCGGGGTGCGCTTCCAGTTTGAATTTTCGCCTCAGATCCAGGAGGGCGATGACTTTGCCCCGCAGGTTGATGACCCCCCGGATGGATTCAGGTGTTCCCGGCACCCGGGTCACCTTCATCATTCCGATGATCTCCTGGACCTTCAGGATTTCGATGCCGTAGAGTTCCTGGCTGAGACCGAAGGTCAGATACTTGCCTGGGTTAGCGCGGCAGACCGCCGCGTGACCTGCTCCTGCGCCTTCCGATTCAGAGGCCATGCAAAGCTCCTCGTTCATGTCGAAGGAGACACCGCAAGCAGCGTGCCATGCGACGGAGGTGGGTTCTGCAGGGAGGTCGATGATTCTGTCTCGGAAACCACAATATTGTCACGGACATCAGGCGGTTCCGAGTCGATTCTGACGTAGCCTAGTGGCGGTCGAAAGAGCATGCCTCAGACGCTCCTTGCCTCTTTCCGAGAGGAGTTCGGTCTTGAGGATGTAATCCAGGGCGTGCAGGCTCCTGGATGCCTTGATCGAATCTACCGTGGGGCTGCCGGTCATGACCAGCACCGGGATGGACGTTCCTGCCGCCATGGCATGAACCATTCGCATCACATCCAGGCCGTCCAGCTTCGGGAGGTGCAGGTCCAGGAGGATGAGGTCCGGGGGGGAACTGATGACCTCCTGCACGGCCAGCGCCCCGTCCGCGGCCTCCCGGGTGTCGGCCCCCTCAGCCGCGAGCAACGTGACCAGCAGGGAACGGATGTCCGGGTCATCCTCGATCACCAGGACGCTGAGGGGAGAATTCGGAGACGGCGACCCGGCAGGCGGCTCGAGCAGCAGCTTGCCGATGCGGTTCAGGCCGTGTCCGGCGATGAAATCGGATTTCACCAGGAAGTCCGCCACGCCGAGACGGCCCGCTTCTTTGACGTCGTGGGGGGTGGTTTGCCCGGTCAGCACGACGCGGTGAGTGGCCGCAAGCTCGGGGATTTCCTGGAGCTCCTTCAGGACCTCCAGACCGGAAATATCCGGCAGATGGAGGTCGATCAGGATCACGTCCGGCTTCTTTGAACGCGCCAAGTCGATTCCCTGACGACCGTTGCCCGCCGTGAACACCTCGACTTTCAGCCCCGTGAGCAGGATCACCAGCAGAGTGGCGACGTCCGGGTCGTCCTCGATGGTCAGAATTCGTTTTTGGGCCATGGCGCATTCTTGCTTCATGCAACTGATGTGCCAAGGCAGGGCCCCGGCCGGCCACGGGAAGGAAAGGGAATCGGACTGGAGGGAGGGACAAAAATGTGGATCGACGGGGTGTTTGCGCCCTCCCAGGGGCCGCGGATACAATCCCCGCCCTATGAAATACGACTTCAAGGCGGTCGAGGCGAAGTGGCAGGCCCGCTGGACGGCCGCCCGCCTCCACGCCACCCCCGCCGCGCCGAAGCGCAAACACTACGTCCTCGAGATGTTCGCCTACCCCTCCGGCGACATCCACATGGGGCACTTCCGCAACTACGGCATCGGCGACGCCGTCGCGCGCTATCGCATGATGAAGGGCGACGACGTCCTGCACCCCTTCGGCTGGGACGCCTTCGGCCTGCCCGCCGAGCAGGCCGCCATCAAACACAAGCTGCACCCCGGCGACTGGACCCGCAAGAACGTCGAGACCGGCAAGGCCACGCTGCAGCGCATGGGCATCACGTACGACTGGGACCGCGAGGTCCGCACCTTCGAACCCGACTATTACAAATGGACCCAGTGGCTCTTCCTGCTCCTGCTCAAGAACGGCTGGGCCTACCGCGCCGCCAGCGTCGTCAACTGGTGCGCGGAGCACGGCATCCTCGCCAACGAGCAGGTCCACGACGGCAAGTGCTGGCGCTGCAAGCAGGACGTCGTCAAGAAGCCCATCGAGAACTGCTGGTTCTTCAAGTACTCCGCGATGGCCGAGCGGCTCCTGGAGGGGCTGGACCGGCTTCCGGGCTGGCCGGAATCCACCAAGACGCTGCAGCGCCACTGGATCGGGAAGTCCACCGGCTGCGAACTCGACTTCGACTTCGAGGGCCGCAAGCTGACCGTCTTCACCACGCGGCCCGACACCGTCTACGGCGTGTCCTTCGTCGTCATCGCCCCCGAGCATCCGCTGGCCTCGGAGCACGCCACGCCCGAGGTGAAGGAGTACATCCGCAAGGCCGGCCAGAAATCCGAGCGCGAACGGACGATGGACGGGGAGAAGGACGGCGTCTTCACGGGCCGCTTCGTGGTGAACCCGCTCAACGGGCAGAAGGTGCCGCTCTGGGTGGCCGACTACGTCCTCGCCCACTACGGCACGGGCGTCGTCATGGGCGTGCCCGCCCACGACACGCGCGACTGGGCCTTCGCGAAGAAATACAAGCTCCCGGTGAAGGTCGTGATCTCCGGCGGACCGGCGGTCTACGAGGACGCCTACACCGGCGACGGCGCGATGATCGATTCGGGCGAGCTGACGGGCACGCCCTCGCCCGGGGGCATCGGGACCGTCATCGCCCATGTCGAGAAGAAGGGTCTCGGCCGCGCCAAGACGAACTACAAGCTTAAGGACTGGCTCATCTCGCGCCAGCGCTACTGGGGCTGTCCGATCCCCGTCATTCACTGTCCGAAGTGCGGGCCCCAGCCGGTCCCCGAGCAGGATCTGCCGGTGCTCCTGCCGGACATCAAGGAGTTCGTCCCCAAGGGCCGCTCGCCGCTGGCGGACCATCCTTCGTTCATGAACACGAGCTGCCCCCAGTGCGGCGCGGCCGCGCAGCGCGACCCCGACACGATGGACACGTTCATGTGCTCGTCGTGGTACCTCTACCGCTACGTCGATCCTAAGAACGCCTCCGCGCCGTGGTCGAAGGAGGAGATCAAGAAGTGGCTGCCCGTCGATCTTTACATCGGCGGCGCGGAGCATGCCTGCATGCACCTGTTGTACTTCCGCTTCATCGCGAAGGTGCTCTTCGACGCCGGCTGGGTGCCCACCGACGAACCCGTCGTGCAGCTCTTCCACCAGGGCATGGTGGCGGACGAACACGGCCAGATCATGTCCAAGTCCCTGGGCAACGCCGTCTCGCCCACGGACATCATGAACGAGTGGGGCGTGGACGTCAGCCGCCTGGCGATGTTCTTCTTCGCGCCGTCGGACGCGGAGATCAAGTGGAAGGAGGACGGCCTGGGCGGCGCCCACCGCCTGGTGACGCGGCTCTGGGACCTCTACGAGGAGTTCGCCCCCAAGGCGAGGGCGGGGAAGGGGGCGGCCTACAAGCCGCTGCGCCAGCAGGCGCATCTCGCCCTGGCGCGCATGACGCAGGCGGCCGAGGGCCCGCTCGATTTCAACACGGCGATCGCGGAGCTCTACAAGCTGCTCAACGTCTTCGACGCGGCGAAGGTCGATCCGAAGACGGACGAGGAGCGCGCCGCCCTGCACGAAGTGCTGCTCGTCCTGGCCAAGACGATCGCCCCGCTCGCGCCGTTCCTCGGCGAGGAGTTCCACGAGATGCTCGGGGGGACGGGCAGCGTGTTCAAGTCCGGCTGGCCGGTCTTCGACGCGGACGCGGCGAAGTCCGACACGCTGGAGATCCCCGTGCAGGTGAACGGCAAGCTGCGCGACAAGTTCAGCGTGCCCGCCGCCGCCACGGAGGAGGATCTGCGGAAGGCGGCCCTCGCGCTGCCGCTGGTGCAGAAGGCTCTGGAAGGGAAGACCCCGAAGAAGGTGATCGTGGTGAAGGGCAAACTGGTCAACATCGTCGCGTGAGCAAACCGATCGCGCTCGTCACGGCGCGTCATGTCGCGGCCGGAGGGCTGGACGAGGACATGCCGCCGCTGCTGGAGGCCTTCGGCGGCGAGGCCGAGGCGGCGAGCTGGGACGATCCGGCGGTCGACTGGTCGCGCTACCGCGCGGCGCTGATCCGGTCCACGTGGGGCTACGCGGCCTGCCTGCCGGACTTTCTCGCCTGGGCGGAGCGGACGGCCCGCGTGACGAAACTGTTGAATCCCTTTCCGGTTTTGCGCTGGAACACCGACAAGCATTATCTGGCGGACTTCCAGCGGGCCGGGCTTTCGGTGGTGCCCACGCGGTTCCTCGAACCCGGGGGCCGCGTCGAGCTGGGCTTCGAAGGGGACCTCGTCGTCAAACCGGTGGTCGGCGCGGGTTCGATCGACACGGCCCGCTACGGCCGGGGCGATCGCGCGGCGGCGGAGGCGCATGCGGCGCGGCTGCTCAAAGCCGGCCGCAGCGTGATGGTGCAGCCGTACCTGGCCCACATCGACGAGGCCGGGGAGTCCGCGCTCATCCACATCGGCGGACGTTACAGCCACACGATCCGCAAAGGGCCGCTGCTGAAGCCGGACGCGGAACTCGTGGGCGGCTTGTTCCTCAAGGAGGACATCCGGCGTCGCGAGCCGTCGGCGGCGGAGCTCGAGCTGGCGGGACGGGTGATGGCGGCGGCGCCGTCGGGGCTGCTCTATGCGCGGGTGGATCTCGCGCCGGGTCCGGACGGGAAGCCGATGCTGCTGGAGTTCGAGGCGGCGGAGCCGTCGCTCTTCTTCACGTACGAACCCGCGGCGGCGGGCCGGCTGGCGAAGGCCGTGCGGGATTACTTGGCGGCCGGGAGCTGAAGCTCGATCCGCGCGCCCTTCACGTCGAAGACGGCGAGTTCCATCGTGAGACGGCCGAACTGGCGCTTCACCAATCCGCCATGCTTGGCGTTGGACGCGAACGGCACGTCCTTCGAGAACCAGTTCAGCATCGTGCTCTTGCGCCCGTCGGGATACGTGAGCGTGGTGGTCACCCGCGTGCAGGCATAGGGGCGGCCGCCGACCGTGATCGTGTCCGGATCCTCCTTGGACGCCCCGGCGGCGCTGGAGGAATCGCGGCGGACCACGGCTTCCGCGCCGCTGCCCTCGCGGGGCCAGATCTTCACGGGCTCGGGGCTGCCGGGCTCGCCGACATGCTGCTCCAGCAGCTTGCCTTCCTTGGAGATCTTCGACTTGTAGACGACGGGCCGCGGCTGGTGGGGGATCTTGTTCTCGATCCAGACCGCGCCGCCCTCCTCGCCCACGCAGGCCCAGCTGTAGGACTGGATCTGGGGCTCGCCGCTGCGCTTGATGAAATAGACGACGCGCTCGCCCACTTTCGAAAGGGCGGGGTCGAAGGTCAGGGCGGACGCGATGCGCGTCTCGAATTCCGTTTCGCTCTGGACGGAGCCGGTCTCGGGGCCCGCGCAGGCGGCGAGGATCACAAGGGGCAGCGCCAGCATCGTCTTTCGCATGAGGGGATCTTATGAGCGCTTGCGGCGCTCCTCCATCAATTTCTTGATCGTGAGCTCGTAGCCCCGGTCGGCGGGGCGGTAGTAGACGCGGTCCTCGAGGGCGGGCGGACGGTGGCCGTGCGAGACGACGCCCCCCGGCTTGTCGTGGGCGTATTCGTAGCCCTTCCCGTAGCCGAGGTCCTTCATGAGCCCCGTGGCGGCGTTGCGGAGGTGCAAGGGGACGGGCTGGTCCGGGAGGCGGAGCACGTCCTCCTTCGCCGACTTGTAGGCCTCGCCGCTGGCGTTCGACTTCGGCGCGGTCGCCAGGTAGGTCGTCGCCTGCGCGAGCGGATAGAAGCCCTCGGGCATGCCCGTGAAATGGACCGCGTCCTTGGCCGCGACGGCGAGCATCAGCGCGCGGGGGTCGGCGTTGCCCACGTCCTCGCTCGCGAAGATCACGAGGCGCCGCGCGATGAAGAGCGGGTCCTCGCCCGCCTCGAGCATGCGGGCGAGCCAGTAGAGGGCGGCGTCGGGATCGCTCCCGCGCATCGACTTGATGAGCGCCGAGACGATGTCGTAATGCTGGTCGCGGTCCTTGTCGTAGCGCAGGCTGCGCCGCTGGGCCATCTCCCGGACGGCCTCCTTCGTGACGGACATGCCGCACATCTCGAGGATGTTGAGGCCGCAGCGCGCGTCGCCGCCGGCGAGCTGCGCGAGCGCCTCGAGCGAGCCCGGCTCGACCGCGGCCGAGATCCGCTGCGCCGCTTTCACGAGGATCCCCAGGATCTGCGCCTCGGAGAGTTCCTTCAGCGTGAAGACGCGGCAGCGCGAGAGCAGGGCGGCGTTGACCTCGAAGCTGGGGTTCTCGGTGGTCGCGCCGACGAGGACGATCGTGCCGTCCTCGATGGGGCCGAGGAAGGCGTCCTGCTGGGCGCGGTTGAAGCGGTGGATCTCGTCCACGAAAAGCAGCGTGGATTTGCCGTCGTTCTGGCGTTTCCAGCGGGCCTGTTCGACGGCCTCCTTGACCTCCTTGATGCCGCTGGTGACGGCGGAGAACTGCACGAAGGGGAGGCCGGTCTGCTGGGCGAGGAGGCGGCCGAGCGTGGTCTTTCCGCAGCCGGGCGGGCCCCAGAGGATCATGGACGGCGGCCGCTGCAGCAGTTTCGAGACGGTGCGGAGGACCTCCTCCTGGCCGACGTAGTCCTCGAGGGTCTGCGGGCGCATGCGGTCGGCGAGCGGGGCGCTTCCGCCGCCCGTCGCGGAGGCGAAGAGGTCGCTCACGTCCAGAGTCCTCCGCCGACGTCGAGGACGGCGCCGTTGACGTAGCCCGCGTCGCCGCCGGCGAGCCAGACGACGGCGCCGGCGATGTCGCGCGGGGCGCCGAGGCGCCGGGCGGGGATGCGCGGCGAGAGTTCGCGGGCGTCCTTCGCGGAATAGGCCGCGGTGCGGATGAAGCCGGGGTTGATCATGTTGGCGCGCACGCCGCGGGGAGCCTCGGCCTGGGCGAGCGACTTGGTGAAGACGGTGAGGGCCGTCTTGGCCATCTGGTAGGCGGCGTAGCGGGGGTTGCCGCGGGTGTGCTGGGTGACGGGGCCGCCGAACGTGATGAGGGAGCCCCGGCGGCGCCGGAGTTCGGGGAGGGCGGCGCGGACGCAGCGCCAGACGCTGCGGAGGTTGCTGTCGAAGAGGGCGTCCCACGCGTCGAGCTTCAGGTCCGAGACGGGCGTCTCGACGAAGTCGCCGACGCCGCAGACGAGCAGGTCGAGGCGTCCGAACTTCCGGAGGGTCGCGGCGACGAGGCGTTTCGCCCCGGCGGGGCTGCTCGCATCGGCGCGGACATGGAGATCTCCGGGGCCCTTGCGGGCGGAGCGGCCGTTGGAGACGGTGGCCCAGCCGGCTTCGCGGAGGGCGCGGACGACGTCGGGTCCGAAGCCGCCGTTGGAGCCGGTGACGAGGGCGACGCGGGGGGTCTTCACCGTCCGGAATCCTACCACGCTTGCGGTGCTGCGCCCACCCTGCGGCGAGGGCGATGGTTTCTCCGCGGCGCCGCGGAAGAATGCCGGTCCGGCGGGTCCCCCCTCCCGTGAAGCGGGACTGGCCCCCGCTTTGCTACCTCCCCTCACGGAGGGAGTGTTGCATGGGAACACGGAAAGGCATGTTTGTCCTGCTGTTTCTGGCGGGGTGCAGTTCGACTCCGACGCCGGCGAGCTGGCCGGAAGGGCCGCTTCGGGAGGATGAACAGAAGCTCCTGAAGATGCACGATCGAATCTGGGATCTCATCGGATTGAGCCCGGCCGCGGCGCGGGAGTTGAACACGCTGGTGCTGAGACTGGGAAGGAACATCAAGGAGGATCCGAAGCGCAAGCGTGAGCTGGACGGACTCCTCAATCCGGGCGCCTCGACGGGCTCGGCGGGCACGTACGAGCGCTATTTCGAGAACCACCGGCGGCGGTTCCAGCTGCTGGGCATCGGCGAGGGCACGCAGGCGGAGCTCTTCACGGCGATGAAGCGCGTCTGGAACGACCTGCATGATCCCGCGGCGCCTCCGGGGGCCCTGGCGCGCGCCGAGCGGATCCAGCAGCTGATGCGGCCCTGGCTGCCCCCCTGCCAGGACGACCGCATCCTGGAGTACCGGAAGAGCGTGCTTCGGGAGCGGTAGCCCCTACTGCCGCGCGAGCAGCTCGCAGAGGCGGTTCTGGAGGAGGTCGCCGGCGGTGGCGGAGACGCCCTCGTCGGTGTTGACGAGGACGGAGAAGACGTAGGTGTCCCCGTTGGCGGCGCTCACGTAGCCCGAGAGCGTCGAGACGCCCGCGACGTGGCCCGTCTTGGCGCGCACCCGGCCCTTGAGATCCGGGGCGTTGAGGCGGCGCTTCAGCGTGCCCTTGGGGTCGCCGCTGACGGCCAGCGAGTCCAGGAAGACCGCGGCGTGTTTGTGCCGCAGCATGTGCAGCAGCAGCGTGCTCAGGTCCCGGGCGCCGGCGCGGTTCTCCTTCGTCAGGCCGGACCCGTCGGACATCAGGACCCCCTCGATGCCCGCCTCCTTCAGGAACTCCTCGACGGCGGCCACCCCGTTCTCCGTGGTCCCCTTGCCCTTCCGCTTCCAGCCGAGCGTCCGCAGCAGCATCTCGGCGTAGAAGTTCTGGCTCACCTGGTTGCAGACGGCGAGCGTCTGCGGCAGCTCGCTCTCCCAGGCGGCGAGCTCCCGGTAGCCGCGGGCCTCCTCGAGCAGCTGCGCCGACTCCTCGATCGCGCCCGCGACCTCGATGCCCAGGCGCTGCAAGGTCTCCTTGAGCACGGCGCCGAAGTAGAGCGTGGGGTTTTCGACCGCGACCCAGTAGGTCGAGCGCGCGCCGGTCTCGCCCCGGAGCATCACCGTGTTCGAGCCCGCCTGCCGCGTGATGCCGAACGCCTTCTGCGGCTTGGCGGACGTGCGCGCCTGGTTCACCAGCGTGAGGTGCGCCGTGTCCGGCACGAGCCGCGCCCGCACGGGCTGGCCCTCCTGGGCGGGCTCGACCTTGAGGTCGACGCAGTTGTCGTTCAGCGAAAGCGGCCCGAAGGGGGCGTTCCACCAGACCCAGGGGTCGTACTCCTTCCAGCCGGGCTGGAGCCGGACCTCGTCGAAGATCCCCGTGTGGAGCACGAGCGCGCCGACCTTCGTGACGCCCGCCTCTTTCAGCTTCGCGCCCCACTGCCGGAAGATCGCGGTGGGGTCGTCGTCCTGGAAGCGCCCGCTCAGGTTCGGGTCGCCGCCGCCGAAGACGTGCAGGTCCCCGCCGAGCAGCCCGACGGACGTGCGGAACTTGAAGCCGGGGCCGAGCCGGTCGAGCGCCGCCGCGGTCGTGAGCAGCTTGGTGTTGGACGCGAGCCGCAGCGGATCGCGCTCGTGATGCTCGAAGACGACGGCGTTGTCCCGGACGGAGACCACGCTCAGCCCCAGGCGGCCGCTGCGGACCTTGAAGCCCTTCACGAGCGCCTCGATCTGCTCCGGGAGCGTGGCCCTGTTCTGGGCCGGGGCGGCGCCGCCCGCGAGGAGCAGCAGCAGCGCGGCGGGCAGGACGCGGGCGCGGGACATCACCCGGATTATATCGGCTCAAAGCGGCGTGGTAGTTGACGCCGTCGGCCGGGACGCCTATAAATTAAGGGTCTATGGCACTGATGGGTGGGGCCCCCCCTCCGAAGGGGGGCAAGCCGGTGGCGGCCTCCGGGGTCAAACCGGCGACGACGAAGATCAACACCTCCTCCGCCAGCCCCTCCCCCCGGGACGGCAACCGGCAAAAACCCCTCGGCCAGGTCCTCAAGGAGATGGAGCTCGTCAACGAGGGCCAGATCCAGGAGGCCCTCTCCATCCAGCGCAAGGAGGGCGGCGTGCTCGGCGAGATCCTCGTGCGCATGGGCCACGTGGGCCGCGAGGACATCCTGCTCGCGCTCGCCGCCCAGATGGGCATGGAGGTGGTGGACCTCGACGAGATCGAGATCACCCCCGAGGCCCTCAACAAGGTCCCGACCACGATGGCGAAGTCGTACAACGTCATCCCCATCAGCTTCGAGGACAACGTCCTCGTCGTGGCGATGTCGAACCCGCACGACGTGTCCATCCTCGACGACCTCCGCTACACCCTGCATTGCGAGGTGAAGGGCGCCGTCGCCAGCGAGGAGGGCGTCAAGGCCGCGCTCGAGAAGTTCTACGCGCACCGGCAGGAAAGCCTCGGGACGGTCCTCGACGCGATGGGCTCCGACGACCTCAAGTTCGAGGAGGTCAAGGACCCCAAGAAGCGCGGGGCGTACAACGTCGACGACTCCGTCAACGCCGCCCCCGTCGTCAACCTGCTCAACGCGATCCTCTCCACCGCCATCAAGGCGCAGGCGTCGGACATCCACTTCGAGCCGTTCGAATCCGACTTCAAGGTCCGCTACCGCGTCGACGGGGTGCTCTACGAGATGCAGGCCCCGCCGCTGCACCTGGCGAACCCGCTCGTCTCGCGCATCAAGGTGCTCGCGAACCTGGACATCTCCGAGACCCGGCTGCCGCAGGACGGCCGCATCCTGTTGAGCGTCGGCGGCCGTCCGGTCGACCTGCGCATCTCGACGCTGCCGTGCATCCACGGCGAGAGCGTCGTCATGCGCGTGCTCGACCGCAGCGTCGTGAAGCTGGACCTGGACAACGTCGGCCTCCGCGAGGAGGAGCGGCGCCTGCTGAACGACCTGATCAACCTGCCGCACGGGATCATCATCGTCACGGGCCCCACGGGCTCGGGCAAGACGACCACGCTCTACAGCTGCCTCAACTCCGCGAACGACATCAAGTGGAAGATCATCACGACCGAGGACCCGGTCGAATACGACCTCGACGGCATCATCCAGTGCCAGGTGAACGAGGACATCCAGGTCAGCTATGCCGGGCTGCTGCGCTCCATCCTGCGCCAGGACCCGGACACGATCCTCGTCGGCGAGGTGCGCGACCTGGAGACGGCGCAGATCGCGGTCGAGGCGGCGCTCACCGGCCACCTGGTCTTCTCCACGCTGCACACGAACGATTCCCCCAGCGCGATCACCCGGCTGCTGGACCTGGGGATCGAGCCGTTCCTGATCTGCGCCTCGATGGAGGCCATCGTGGGCCAGCGCCTCGTGCGCCGCATCTGCTCCAAGTGCAAGGAGACGGTGGCGCCGACCGAGGAGATGCTGATGGAGCTGGGGCTCACGGCGCAGGACGTCCGGGGCAAGAAGTTCTGCTTCGGCAAGGGCTGCTCGCACTGCAACAACACGGGCTACAAGGGCCGCATGGCGATCTTCGAGATGATGCTGCTCACCGAGCGGGTGAAGGAGCTCGTCATGAAGAGCGCCTCGACCGAGCAGCTGCGGCACATCGCCCGCGAGCAGGGCATGCGGACGCTGCGCGAGAGCGGCCTGCTGGCCATCTTCGACGGCCATACGACCGTCGAGGAAGTGGTCCGCGAGACGCTCTTCACGGCCTGATTCGGGCGGGGGCCGCCGGGAAGTCTTGCAACCCGGGAACGGGGCGTGCTAAGATTTTTGCCGCGGCGGGCTATCACGGGGTGCTGGGGACCCCAGGGACAGCGGGGCTGTCGTTCCACGGGAGGAGGCGCTATGCCGACGTTTACCGTCGAAGCGATGGATGGCAAGGGAAAGCGGATCAAGACCGAGATCGACGCCGCCAATCCCAACGACGCCATTTCGAAGATCAAATCCAAGGGCTACAAGCCCATGAACGTCAAGGAGAAGGCGGGCGCCGCGGCGGCGCCGGCGGCCGAGGCTCCCGCCGGCGCGGCGCCGGGCACCGGCAAGATGCCCGCGATGGCGCCCCCGCCCCCGCCCACGGGCGGCCGCAGCCCCAAGAAGGGCTTCGTGTTCGGCGGCAAGGTGAAGCACAAGCAGCTCACGCAGTTCACGCAGCAGCTGTCCGTGCTGATGGACGCCGGCCTGCCCATCGTGCGCAGCCTCAAGATCCTGGGCAACCAGCAGAAGCCCGGGCTGCTCAAGAACATCGTGGTGGAGGTCGCCGAGGACGTCGAGACGGGCTCCACGTTCTCCGAATCCCTGGGCAAGCATCCGAAGACCTTCGACAAGCTCTTCGTCAACATGGTCAAGGCGGGCGAGGCGGGCGGCGTGCTCGACGTCATCCTGCAGCGCCTGGCGGGCTTCATGGAGCGCATGGAGGCCCTGAAGCGCAAGATCATCGGGGCGTCGATCTACCCGATCGTCGTCATCACGATCGCGGTGGCCGTCGTGCTGGCGATCATGACGTTCATCGTCCCGAAGTTCGAGGAGGTTTTCAAGCAGGTGAAGGTGCCGATGCCGGCGCTCACCGTGATGCTGATGTCGATCTCCAACGTCATCAAGAACTACTGGTACGTCATCCTCCTCACGCCGGTGCTCCTGATCGTCGGGCTCCAGGCCTGGGGCCGCACCAAGGGCGGCCGGCTGGTGCTCGACAAGTTCAAGCTCTCGGCGCCGCTGATCGGGACCATCATCAAGAAGTCCGTCATCTCGCGCTTCTGCCGGACGCTCGGCACGCTGCTGCAGTCGGGCGTGCCCATCCTCGAGGCCCTCTCGATCGTGAAGAACGCGACGGGCAACGAGGTGATCTCGAACGCCATCGGCACGGTGCACGACTCGATCCGCGAGGGCGAGTCGATCGCCGAGCCGCTCGCCGCCTGCGGCGTCTTCGACGACATCGTCATCAACATGATCGACGTCGGCGAGGAGACGGGCGAGCTGGACAAGATGCTGCTGAAGGTGGCCGACAACTATGACGCCGAGGTGGACGCCGCGGTGGGCGTGCTCATGAGCGTCATGGAACCCATCCTGATCGTGGGCCTGGGCGTGACGGTCGGGTTCATCGTCGTGGCCCTCTTCCTCCCGCTGATCAGCCTGCTGGAGGGGATCTCGAGCAAGGCGAAGTAGGGGAAGGGCCGGGCGCGGCCAAAAGAGAGTCGTGGAAGGCACCCCCGGAAACAGGGGTGCCTTCTTTTTTGGGAGTGGCAACAAAACAGACGGTCTGCTTTGTTGGCGGCGTGTTTGGGGGTGAAAGCGGCGGGCCATTTCGCTCCGCACGAAGATGCTCCTGTCGCTCTTCTCGTTCCTCGTCCTGGTCTTCGGACTGGTGACGCTGAACCTGTGGCTCGACGCCGCCCAGCGCGCCCGCACGGAGTCCCGGCGCAACGCCGATCTCGTGGCGCGGGTGATCGGGGACCTGGTCCGCGCCTGGACGGCGCGCTTTCCGTCGGGCTCCGAGGAGACCTGGGCGGAGCTGTCCCGGAGGCTGTCCACGTCGGAGCTCGTCTCGGGCTGGATCGTGGCGGAGCGCCGCGCGGGCGGCTTCGCGCCGCTGGCCTCGAGCGAGCCGCATCCGGAGGCGCCGCTGGCCGCCGAGGCCGCGGAGTTCCGCCGGGCGATGGAAGGCGTCGAGGTCGCCCCGGGGGGCACGACGGTCTGGATGCCGCTGCTGATGCCGGACGGGCGGCGCCTGGTGGCGCGCCTCGCGATCCGCGGGGCGGCGGTGCCCTCCGTGGAGATCGCCGGGGTCCTGCGGGGCATCCTCACGGTGATGGCCCTGGGCACGGCGCTCATCCTGCTCAACATCGTGGTGCTGCTGCACCGCATGGTGCTGCGCCCCCTCGACCGGCTGGTGGAGGCGTCCGGACGGGTGGCGGCGGGGGACTTCTCGCAGAAGATCCCCGGGGACGCCTCCTACGACGAGATGGGCCGCCTGGTCTCGGCGTTCAACCTCATGATCGACCGGATCTCGGGCGAGCAGCGCCGGCTGCAGGAGGACGTCAAGACCGCGCGGATCACGCTGGGGGAGACGGAGCGGCAGCTTTTTGCCGCCCAGCGGCTCTCCACGACCGGCACCCTGGCGGCGGGCATCGCCCACGAGATCAACAACCCGCTCGGCGGGATGATCAACGCGGCGCGGTCCCTGAAGGAGGGCCGCCTGGATCCGGCGAAACAGGCGGAATATCTCGGGCTCATCCTCGACGGCCTGGAGCGGGTGCGGGCGATCGTCCAGAAGATCCTGCAGTTCCGCCCCCGGGCCTTCGAGCCGAGGCCGCTGCGGCTGCGGGAGACGGTGGACCAGGCCATCGCGTTCATGGCGCATCGCTCGCAGGCCAAGGGGGTCGGGGTGGAAAATCTCGTCCCGGACGGCCTGCCGCCGGTGGAGGCGGATCCGGTGGAGCTGCCCCAGGCGCTGCTGAACGTCCTGATGAACGCGGTGGACGCCTGCGTGGTGGGGGAGGGCCGGATCCGGGTGAGCCACTGGCTGGAGGGGGGGCGGGTGGGGATTTCGGTGGAGGACAACGGCTGCGGGATGGATCCGGCGGAGCTGGAACGCTGCCTGGACCCCTTCTTCACCACGAAGGACCCGGGGGAGGGGACGGGGCTGGGCTTGTCGGTGGCGCACAATATCATCACGAATCACGGCGGAAAGATCGATATACAGAGCGCCAGGGGGCGGGGCACCACGGTGACCCTGATCCTGCCGCTGGGGGCCAAGGGAGGTACGGGATGATCAAGACGAACCTGGAACAGCTGGTCGACGTGGCGGTCTGCGGATCGGCGGCGCATCCGGCGGGGGATCAGTCGCTGTCCGGCATCAACTACACGGTCAAGGTCGGCGACCCCGCCCTCGGATGGGCCGGGGTCCAGGAAGCGGCCCCCGGGGTGGCGGTTTCCCGGGAGGATTGCGCGGAGAACGAGGCCCTGGTCGCGCTGGCCTGCATCGGCAACGACGCGATGATCATCGACGGGCGGCTGGACGGCAAGGACGTCAAGCTTCAGGGGTTCAGCGGGACGGTGACGGGGAAGACGGGCGAGCGCGTCCTGATCCATTTCCCGAAGCGGATCGTGGAGAAGCTCTGCGTGGGGGACCGGATCCAGATCCGGGCCTCGGGGACGGGCTTGAAGCTGCCGGATTACCCCGATGTGGCCTGTTTGAACCTGGGGCCGCGTCTGCTGAAGGCGCTGAACCCGTCGGAGAAGGCCGGCAAGGTCCGGATCCCGGTGGCGCGGGTCATCCCCGGCAAGCTGCTGGGGCACGGCCTGGGCTGCGCGACGGGGGCGGTCGGGGACGTCGACCTCCAGACCACCTCGCCGGAGGCGGTGAAGGAATACGCGCTCGACCAGCTGAGGCTGGGGGATCTCGTCGTGCTTTCGGACACGGACGGGTCGCAAGGCGGGCGCTGGCAGCCGGGGGCGGTGACCGTGGCGGTGATCGTGCACGGGGGGAGCCGGCGGGCGGGGCGGGGGCCGGGGGTCAATCCGCTGCTGTCGAGCCTGAAGGGGACGATCGAGCCGATCATCACGCGGAAGGCGAATCTGGCGGATCTTCTGGGGTTGATGTAGGCCGATTTCCGGGAACAGGGGCGCCCCGGCGCGCTATCTGTTCATGCAGCGTGACGGAGCTTGAAGAGATCCGCCGGCAGTACGAGGCCGGCCAGCTGGAGGCGATCCAGCAGGACCTGGAGCGGTTCATCACCGCGAACCGGGAGCGGATCCGCGCCTACCGCGCCCAGCAGGAGGGCCGGGGGCTGGGGTTGAGCGCCGAGACCGCCGTCAAATTCTTCATCCTGCGCTCGAAGTCCATCAACCCGCAGAAGGAGATCCGGGACCAGCTGGACGAGATCCAGCGGGAGAAGTGGATCCGGGGCGTGCGGGAGGGGAGCGAGCCGGACCCGCAGACGGTGGCGGCGGACTGGGCGAGCCGGCATTCGGCCTGCTGGCGGGAGCACCGGGTGACGACGATCGTGTACGTCTTCGAGCGCGAGAAGCAGCGCTACTGCCGCATGCTCGATTGATCCCGCGTAACGATCCGCGGGCGCGGGCGTCGGATGCATGTTCGTGCTCGAGGAGGCGGCATGCAGCTGGAAAAAGACTGGTTCGTGGGCTGGGGGACGCTGGCGCTGATCAACGCGGGGCTGGCGCAGTCCAAGGCGCGGAGCGGCCTGGGCTGGTTCCTGGGCTCCCTGCTCCTGGGCCCGCTGGCGACGCTCTTCCTGGTGCTCATCGACGACCTCCGTCGGCGCCCATGAAAAAAGTAGACGGTCTGCTTTTTTCGTGACGGTATGATGGAGGGGTGAAGCTTGCGGAGAGCGCCGGGGCCTTCGTCGCCGGGAACGCCGTCGTCTGCGGACGGGCCCGGCTCGGGACGGGCGTCTCGGTCTGGTACGGCGCGGTCGTGCGCGCGGACCTGGCGTCGATCACGGTGGGCGACTACAGCAACCTGCAGGACGGCTGCGTTCTCCACTGCGATCCGGACAAGGACCTCCGCATCGGCCGCTTGGTGACGGTCGGCCATCTGGCGATGATCCACGCGCGGGAAGTGGGGGACCGCTGCCTCATCGGCATCCATGCCACCCTCCTGTCCGGTGCCGTGATCGGCGAAGGATCTCTGATCGCCGCCGGGGCGCTCGTCCGGGAGGACCAGGTCATCCCCCCGCGGTCCATCGTGGTCGGGGTTCCCGGCAAGGTCATCGGGCAGACGGACCAGGCCTTTTGGGCGGAGTCCGAGGCGCGAGCGATGCGCTACCACGCCCTCGCCCGGCGCCACGTCGACGGCAAGACCGACCCCTCCTTCATCCCCGCCTACCCCCCGGAAAAAAGCCAGACCTGACTGTCCGCTCTGGCTTCCGATTGCTCGCTTGGATGAAATGTAGGCCGGTGGTGATTGTTTTCTATACAGATCGTTCGTGTTATTTGTTAACTATCTGATTACAAGTTATTTGCAATCGTAGTTGCTGGCATAGCGCTTGCTCTGTAGCGCGGCGTGGGAAAGATCGGCTTCTCGGGGGCCTCCCTCCTCCTTCATTTGATCCCGCTGGCTTTGGCCTTCTATATCGGGGAGGCGCTCCGCCTCGACCCGGCGGAACTGGAGTTCGCCCGCCGCCCGTCCTCCCCCTTGGAACTCAGCCTGCTCCGCCGGGAGCCGGACCTCGACTTCAAGAAGCCTGTCCTGAATCCCGCGGTGCTTGCCGAGCCCGAGGCGCCGCTGGAGTTCCAGAAGCCTCCTCTGGAGCCCGCCCAGGAGGCGCTCCCCGCCCCTCCTCCGCTGAAGGGCTCCGCGCCGGCACCCTCCCCCCTCGAGCGCCCGCTGCGCGTCACCACGGAACTGCTGAGCAAACTGCCGGCCCCCGCCCCCGCGGAAAGCATCCCCTCCGTCGAGAGCGAGACCCTGCCGCTTCAGATCCACAACCCGCCCCCCGAATACCCGCTCGCCGCCCGCCGCCAGCGCCTCGAGGGCGTCGTCGTCGTGGAGGTGACGGTCCTCGAGGACGGCCGCTGCGGCGGGGCGCGGCTGATCCAGGACTGCGACGTGCCCCTCTTTTCCGCGTCGGCCCTCGAAGCGGTCCGGAAGTGGACCTTCCAGCCGGCCACGCGCGGGGGGAAGCCGGTCCGCAGCCTCGAACGCATCCGCTTCGTCTTTAAATTGACCAACCGCTGATCCGCCCGGGGACTGGGGAGACTTCCATGCGACTGTTGGCTGCCGTGCTGTTGCTGAGGGGCATCGCCGCCCGGCAGGAGGATCCCCCGAAGCAGGCCCCGGTGAAGGAGAAAGTCGTCGTCGTGGAGGCGGAGTCCCCGCTCAACGCCCCCGATCTCTTCGACGCCAAGTACAGCGCCGACGTGGTCGGGCGCGAGCGCCTCCGGGGCGAACTGCAGTCCCGCACGCTTCCCGAGGCCCTCGAGGAAACCCCCGGCATCCAGATCCAGAAGACCGGGCCCGGCCAGGGCTCCCCCGTGATCCGGGGCCTCACCGGCTTCCGCACCCTGATGCTCATCGACGGCATCCGCCTCAACAACTCCGCGTTCCGCGACGGGCCCAACCAGTACTGGAGCACCGTCGACCCCTTCCTCGCGGACCACATCGACATCATCCGCGGCCCCTCCAGCGTCCTCTACGGCTCCGACGCCATGGGCGGCACGGCGTACCTCCACACGATTTCGCCCGACGTCGACGCGGCGGGAGTGAACGTCCACGGCCGCAGCATCACCCGCTACGCCTCCGCCGAGCGCTCGCTCACCCTCCGCGGGGAGGCCTCGGGGAACGCCGACGGTTTCGGCTGGCTCATCGGCGCCACCTCCCGGGACATGGGAGAGGTCGACGGCGGCAGCCATTACGGCCGGATGGAGCACAGCGACTACAACGAATACGGGGCCGACGCCAAGTTCGTCCTGAAGACGGGGGACCACGGCCGCGTCATCCTCGCGGCCCAGCACTTCCGCCAGAACGACGCCCCGCGCTGGCACCGCACCGTCGATTCGCGCTCCTGGCACGGCACCCTGCCGGGCACGGATCTCGAGGACGACTTCGACCAGGAACGGAACCTCTACTACCTGCAGTACCAGTGGGATTCGCAGGGCGGGATCATCGACAAGCTCCGCTCCGGCGTCTCCTTCCAGCGGCAGGCCGAGGACGAGGACCGGGTCCTCGGGACCGGCGTCCGGCAGTACAACGCGTTCGTGGTCGAGACCGCCGGCGCCTTCCTGCAGGCGGGCAAGTCCACCCCGTTCGGCTACTTCACCGGCGGGGTGGAGTACTACCACGACAACGTGAACTCCGGCCGCCACGACACCAGCGCGGCGGGCATCGTGACCTCCTACGACCGCGGCCCGATCGCCGACGAGGCGACCTACGGCATGCTGGGCGTGTACCTCCAGGACGAGATCCACCTGGGCCGTCTGGACCTCACGCCGGGGGTGCGCTACACGCGGGCGAGGGTGGACGCCGACGAGATCGACCCCTTCCCGGGCATCGGCGCCGACGTGCCCGGACTTCACGACACGTACCAGGCGGTCACCGGCAGCCTCCGCCTGCTCTACCGCGTGGACGATGCGTGGAACGTGATCGCCGGCTGGGGCCAGGGCTTCCGCGCCCCCGGGCTCGACGACACCACGTCGGCGCGCTTCGTGCAGAGCGGGCAGCAGGAGATCCCCGCGACGGACCTGGATCCCGAGTACAGCCACACCTTCGATCTGGGCGTGCGCACCCGCTACTCCTGGGTGGAATTCGGCGCCTTCGGGTTCTACACGATCCTGCGCGACTTCATCCAGCGCTACGAGACCGGCGACCAGAACGGGGACGGCATCAGCGACTTCGGGAAGGACAACTTCTCCGACGGCTGGATCTACGGCTACGAGGTGGCCGGGCGGGTGAAGGTCTGCGACGACGTCTGGCTCTTCGCCGACTGGAGTTATGCGAAGGGGGAGTCGGACCAGATCCGCGCCAACGGCGAGGTGACCGAGCAGCCGCTGCCCAAGATGAACGCGTCGACCCTCCATGTGGGCCTGCGCTACGAACACAAGGCGTCGAAGGTCTGGATCGAGGGGCTGTACACGGCGGTGGCGCGCCAGAGCCACCTCGCGCTTTCGGAGGGCGCCGACGGCCAGCGCATCCCCCAGAAGCACGGCACGCCCGGCTACACGGTCTACACGATCCGCGGGGGCGTCCAGGTCTGCGACACCGTGGGCCTGACGTTGACGGTGGAGAACCTCTCGAACAAGGACTACCGGGTCCACGGATCCGGCCAGAACGAGCCGGGCACGAACGCCATCCTGGGGATGGAGGTGAAATTCTAGATTCCGGGCGCGAATATTTGAATGATCCGGCGGCCCGGAAGCGTATATTTTATGAAGTAACGGCAGTTGGACGCGGGATCCCGGCTTTGAGGAGGGAGAGGGCGGCATGATCCAATCCGACACGGCGCTGAGACGAAGAGCGGACGCCCGGGTGGGGCAGCTTTCCAAGCAGGTGCTCTTGCTGCTGTCCGAGCGGGGGGTGACGCCCCTCGCGGGACTGGGCGCCGAACTCAAGGTGTCCCCCGAACTGGCGGGCATGGCCGTGGGCTGGCTGGTGCGCTCCCGCGTCGTGGAGTGCCACGAGGAAGACGACGGCCAGCTGACGCTGCGCATCCACGGCCCGTTTGCCTGATCCGCCCCCCATGGATCCCGCCCCGCTCATCGGAAGAACCGTCGGCGTCTGCCGGCTCCTCGAGCAGGTCGCCCGCGGATCGATGGGCACCGTGTTCCGCGCCGAGCACCAGGGGCTGGGCCGCACCGTGGCGGTGAAGATCCTCGAGGTCGCCCCCGGCGATGCCGCGGCGGTGGAGAAGCTGCTGCTCGAGGCCCGCGCGCTCGCCAAGATCGAGCATCCCAACGTCGTCCAGGTCTACGACGTGGGCGTCCAGGACGGGCTCTTCTATCTCGTCATGCAGTATCTGGACGGCGCGACGCTCAAGCAGCGTCTGGACGATCTCGGGCAGGTTCCGCTGGAGGAGGCCCTGGATCTGGCGGCGGGGATCGGCCGCGGCCTTGCCGCGCTGCATGCCAAGGGGCTCGTCCATCGCGACCTGAAGATGGAGAACGTGATGCTGGGGGGCGACGGCATCCCGCGCCTCACGGACTTCGGACTCGTGCTGGATCCGAAGGCGGCGGACCCGTACCAGGGCTGCGTCGTGGGCACGCTCCCGTACATCGCGCCCGAGGTCTGGACCGGGAAGTCCGCGGACGCCCGGAGCGACCTCTACGCCCTCGGCGTCCTCTTGTACGCGCTGGCGGCCGGGCGCTTCCCGTTCCGGGCGGCCGGCGCGAAGGAGTATGCCGAGCTCCACCTCCGGCGGCTCCCGAAGCCCGCCCACGAGGTGAACTCGCAGGTGAGCGAGGAGATCTCGTCCGTCATCCACAAGGCGCTCGCCAAGAAACCCGCGGAGCGCTACCGGGACGTGACGGCGTTCCTCAAGGATCTGGAGCGGGCCCGCGAAGGGCGCGCGCCGGACGCCGTGACCGAGACCGGGCGCAAGGTGAAGTGCGGCTTCTGCGAATCCCTGAATCCGTCCAAGCTGAAGAAGTGCGAGATCTGCGGGGAGGACCTGGCCCAGCCCGGGGGAGCCGCCCTGGGCTTCGGTCTGCGGCCCGACGAGATGGCCTGCCCGCTCTGCCGGGAGGCCATGCCCAAGGCGGCGCGCGTCTGCCCGCACTGCGGGAAGGGGATCTGCCTCAAGTGCCGGAAGGCGGTCATCAGCGCCGGCAACACCTGCGCCGGCTGCGCCCCGCCCCCCGTCCGCCGCTGACTTTCGTCACGATTCCAGACGGTCTGAAAGTGTGATCCCCGCGGATCACACTTCCAGACCGTCTGGAATCGTGTCTCGATCAGGCTTCGGGGTAGATCCAGGGCGCGCGGTAGGGGCGCGTCAGCAGCTTCGAGGCCTCCGGATCGCCGACGATCTGCTCCTTCGCCCCGTCCCACTGCAGGCTCCGTCCCGCGCGCCAGGACGCCATGCCCAGCAGCGGCAGCACCGAGGAACGATGCGCGCGCTCGATGTCCGCGATCGGGGCGCGGCCGCCGTCCAGCGCCGCCATGAAATCCGCCCACAGGAGTTTCAGGTTGTGCCCGTCCGGCTCCTGCAGCTGCGAATCCTCGTGCTGGGGCTTCTCCTTGGCGTTCGCGGGGTAATACGTCCAGCCGTCCCGCCAGCCGATGTGCATCGTGCCCTTGGTGCCGTAGAAGTACGCCCCGACGTTCGTCTTCTCCGAGCCGCTGCCCGCGAACTGCCGGTGCTCCCAGGTGCACGTGAACGATTCGAATTCGTAGACCGCGACCTGGTGGTCGGGCGCGTCCGTCGTCTGCTCCTGCTCGTTGAGCACCGGGGCGCCCTTCACGGGACGGCCCGCGGTGGAGTAGATCTTCTTCGGATGCTTCTCGTCGGTCCAGGCCAGGACCTGGTCCAGCCAGTGCACGCCCCAGTCGCCGAGCTGGCCGTTGCCGAAATCCAGGAACTGCCGCCAGCCGCCCGGATGGATGCGCCGGTTGAACGGGCGCAGCTTCGAGGGTCCGCAGTAGAGGTCCCAGTTCATCCCGTCCGGCGCGGGCGCGTTCGGCGACGCCTTCTCGGCCCCGCCGCCGTAATGCGCGAAACAGCGCACCATGCCGATGCTGCCGGCCTTGCCGTCCTTGAGGAACTGCAGCGCGCCGCGGTGGTGCGGCCCGATGCGGCGGTGCAGCCCCACCTGGACGAGGCGGCCCGAATCGCGCGCGGCTTTCAGCATGGCCCGGCTCTCGCCGACCGTGTGGCCCGTGGGCTTCTCGACGAAGACGTGCGCCCCGGCCTTCACCGCCGCGATGGTCTGCAGCGCGTGCCAGTGGTCCGGCGTCGCGATGATGACGACGTCGGGCTTCTCCTTGTCGAGCAATTCCCGGTAATCGGGGTAGGACTTGGGCGCCGCGCCGGACAGCTCGGTCACCTCCTTCGCGGCGATCTCGAGGGCCTGCGGGTCGACGTCGCAGAGCGCGACGACCTTGCAGCGGCCCGAGGCCATCGCCTCGCGCAGGATGTTCTTGCCCCACCACCCCGAGCCGATCAGCGCGGTGCGGTACGTCTTGTCCTGCCCCGCGGCGTGCACGAACGGCGCCGCGAACCACGCGGCTCCCGCGGCCGCGCCGCGGGCGAGCAGTTGTCTCCGGCTGAAGATCATGGGAACCCCCCTATTTCCGGACATCCAGGCACACGACGTCGCCCTCGGCGTTCCGGACGAAGATCCGGCCGTTCGCCAGCACGGGCACCGTCCAGCTCTTTCCCCCGAGCACCTTCGCGCGGGCCGACGGCTTGAATCCCTCCGGGGTCGCGGGTGCGACGATGAGTTCGCCGTGCTCCGCGAGGACGATCAGTCTTCCCGCGGCGGCCGTCACGCCCCCCGCGCCCAGCCCGGTCTGCGACCACTTCTCGACCCCGGTCGCGAATTCGACGCATTTCAGCGCGGGCTTCTTGTCGCTGTCCCCGCTCACGCCGTAGAGATGGCCGTCGAGGAGGACGCAGGGATTCATCTGGCAGGCCATGACCTTGTTTTCCCAGAGCGGCTCCGGCCCCTTGGCTCCGAGCCCGAGCAGCGCGCCGCCGCGGCCGTAGCCGCTGGAAAGAAAGACGCGGCCGTCGTGCACGATCGGGTCCGCCGCGTTCACGCCGTAGGAGGTCACCCAGCGGACGCGCCAGGCCTCGCGGCCGCTGGCGCAGTCGACGGCGTACCAGGAATTCCCCGAGCCCATGAGGGCGAGCGAGGCGCCGCCCCCGGGGATCACCAGCGGGGTCGAGTAGCCGGCATCCTTGTCCTCGGATTTCCAGGCGATCCTGCCGCTGTCCTTGTCGACGGCCGCGCCGCCGTGGCCGATGTTCAGGAGCAGCAGCTTGCCGTGGACGACGGGCGAGCCGCTGAAGCCCCAGCCCGGCAGGCGCACGCCCGCGCCCTTGGCGACGTTCGTGGCCCAGACCGTCTTGCCGGTCGACGCGTCCAGGCAGAAGAGGTCGCCCCACTTGCCGAGGACGTAGACGCGGTCCCCGTCGAACGCGGGGGTGGACACCGGCCCGCCTTCGAAGAAGCGGCTGCCGAGATCCGACTCGTAGGCGTGGGTCCAGAGGGTCTTTCCCGTCTCCGCGTCGAAGCAAGACACCGTGTCGGTATTGTCTTCGTTGCCGACGGTGCAGACGCGGCCGCCCGCGACGGCGAAGGAGGCGAAGCCCGTGCCGACGTCCGCCTTCCAGAGGATGCGGGGCCCTTCCGCCGGCCAGCGGTCGCGCCACTCCGTTTCGGCCGAGATTCCGTCCCGTCGCGGCCCGCGCCAGTGGGGCCAGTCGTCGGCCGCGGCGGGAAGGGCGGCCAGGGCGAGGAGGAGCGGCGTCCAGCGGCGCATGAGAGCCCAAGATAACAAACGATGCGCCATGTGTTATAAGACTTCGATGCCCCGTCTGCTTCTGCTGCTGCTCCTGGCCGGCTGCTCCCGTCGCGAGCCGCCGCCCCCGGCCCCCCCGGCGCCCGTGCGGACGGCGCAGGAGCCGGAGCGCCGCTACGGGCGCGCGGCGCGGTCCGCCTTCACGCCCGAGGGCCCGGTCCGCCGCGGCCCCTACGTGCAGGCCGCGGAGCCCACGAAAGCGCTGCTGTGCTTCGAGACGGTCGAGGAGGTCGGGGGGGGCGTGCTCGTCGAGGGGCGCCGCTTCACGAGTCCCCCGTCGCGGCGTCACGCGATTCCCGTCGACGGCCTGAAGCCGGCGACGCGCTACGACTACGTGATTTCGCCGGGCGGGCTGCAGGGGTCGTTCAAGACGCCGCCCGAGGGGGACGGCGAGGTCTCCTTCACCGTCTGGGGCGACAGCCGGACCTTTATCGACCGGCTGGCGAAGATCGCGGCGCTGGCGGCGGCGGACCGGCCGGATTTCTCGGTGCACAGCGGGGACCTGGTGGACGACGGCGACGTGGAGGAGGACTGGGACCTCTTCTTCAAAGGAGCGCGGCCGCTGCTTGCGGCGGGGTCGTTCTGGCCCGCGATGGGGAACCACGAGACCGGCTCGAAGATCTACACCGACCTGTTCCATCTGCCGGAGCCGGAGCGCTGGTACACGTTCCGCTGGGGCCCCGCGCAGTTCTTCATCCTGGACTCGAACTACGACGTGCGGGACTCGGCCGCGCAGGCCGACTGGCTGAAGCGCGAACTGGCCGCCTCGAAGTCGCGCTTCAAGTTCGTGATGACGCACTATCCCGTCGTGTCGGGCTCGTACGCGGGCTTCGACTTCGGCGAGGAGGGCCGGGAGTTCGCCGGGTGGCGGAGCCTCTTCGAGGAGCACCGGGTGACGGCGGTCCTCCAGGGTCACAACCACAACTACCAGCGGCACGAGCGCAAGGGGATCGTCTACATCACCAGCGGCGGCGCGGGCGCGCCGCTGTATTCCCTGGGCGAGGGCGGGCCGGAGCGCAAGGCGGCGTTCATGGTGAACCACTACGTGCGCGTGCGCCTCAAGGGCCGGGTCTGCGCGTTCGAGGCGGTCGACATCGAAGGCAAGGTCATCGACCGGCGCGAGATCGAGGCGGGGAATTAGAGCAGCGCGCGCAGGATGCGGCCGAGCTTCTGAGGGTCGTGGCGGATGAAGTGCGGCCCCGCCGTCATGCCGGCGCCGGCCGCGCGGGCGTAAAGCGTCAGCACGTCCTTGCCCTCGGGCTCGAGCAGGTCCGCCTGGATCACGCGCGTCTCGCGCAGGCCGTCCACGTCGAGCCGCACCGGTTCCGAGTGTTCCTTCGCGTAGGCCTCGATCCATTTCCGCGGCAGGCGCCGGCGGTTGACGATCGCCACGTCGGGCGCGATGCCGAGGTACTGGGAAAGGATCTCGATGTGGTCGCGGGCGCTCATGCCGTCGGTCTGCCCGGGCTGGGTCATGATGTTGACGACCTGGACCTTGAGGGCCTTCGAGACGCGGAGGGCGGGCAGGATGCCGCGGGTGAGGAAGGTCGAGATGATGCCCGTCATGAGCGAGCCCGGGGAGAAGACGATGAGGTCCGCGTGCGCGATCGCCTGGATGCATTCGGGCAGGCAGGTGACGACGGGCCAGTGGAAGAGGCGGCGGATCGGGGCGCGCGGCTCGCGGCGGATGATCTCCCATTCGCCGCGGACCATGCGGCCGTCGGCGAGCTCCGCGCAGATCTGCGTGGACTGGTCGCTGACGGGGAGGATGGTGTGGGGCACGCCGAGTTCGCGGCGCAGCGCGTCGATGGCGGCGGAGAGGGAGCCCCTGAGCCGGATGAGCGCGCAGACGAGCAGGTTGCCGAGGCTCACGCCGTCGAGATCGCCCTCGCGGAAGCGGTAGCGGAGGAGTTCGGCGATCAGCTTGTCGTCGGGCGCGAGGGAGGCGAGGCAGTTGCGGACGTCGCCGACCTGGGGGATGCCGAAGATCTTCCGGAGCAGGCCGCTGTGGCCGCCGTTGTCGGTGACGCCGACGAGGGCGGTGATGTCGAAGGGGTCGAGGGAGAGGCCGCGCAGGATCTGCGACTGGCCGGTGCCGCCGCCGATGCACACGACGCGGCGCCGTCTTCGGGCTCTGTCCCCCATCAGGAGACAAGTCTATCAGATTCCCGGCGCCGCGGAGTAGACTGCGCGACGGCCATGAACACGCTGCTGCTGGTCCCCGTCGGCGTCGCGGTCGGTCTGCTGGGCAGCCTGATCGGGGTGGGGGGCGGTTTCTTCGTGGTGCCCTTCCTGATGCTGGCGATGGAGGGGTTCACGAAGGAGACGGCGACGGCGTCGTCGCTGGGGATCGTGCTGCTGTCCGCGCTGTCCGCGACGCTGGCGAATGCGAAGCGGCGGCGCATCGACTGGAGGCTGGGCGGGTTGATCGCGGCCGGGACGCTGCCCGGGGCCTGGCTGGGCCGGGAGCTGATCGGCCGGCTGGCGGCCCGGACGTTTTCCGTGGCGTTCGCCGTGCTGCTGCTGGCGGTGGCGCTGTACCTGGCGCTGGTCCGGCTGAAGCCGGGGCGCGGGGTTTTGAGGGGGCGGCCGCGGGAGCTGGTCGATCGCGAGGGGCAGGTGCACCGCTACGAGGTGCATGCCGGCGCGGGCCTGCTCGTGAGTCTCGGGGTGGGGTTGATCTCGTCGCTCTTCGGCATCGGCGGGGGGCTGATCCTGGTCCCGTTCCTGGTGATCGTGTTCGGGGCGCCGATGATCGTGGCGACGGCGACGGCGCAGTTCGCCTTCGTCTGGGCGGCGGCGCTGGGGCTGGGGGAGGCGGCGCGGCGGGGGCAGCTGACGGAGCCGGGTCTGCTCGTGCTGGCGGCGATGGGGGCGGGCGTGGTGCTGGGGGCGCAGTTCGGCGTGGCGCTGGGGAAGCGGGTGCCCGAGCGGGTGGTGAAACGGCTGCTGGCGCTGGTGATCGTCGGCGTGGCGGGGCTGATGCTGCTGCGTGGATGAGCTTGCTTGACCGGGTGGGGGGGGAGCGTATACTTGGGGCTGCCCCGGAAGGCTGATGCGCCGATGGCGCGAGAGGGACGAAGCCCATGTCGACGTTCACGGACAAGTCGTTGAAGTGCCTGGATTGCAATTCCGACTTCGTATATACGGCGGCGGAGCAGGAGCTGCACAAGTCGCTGGGCTACCAGAACGAGCCGAAGCGCTGCAATCCCTGCCGCGAGGCGAAGCGCACCCGCAAGGGCGGGGGCGAGCGTCCGCGGGGCGGCGGCCGCGGGGAAGGCCGTTCCGAGGGCGCGTCCCGTCCGGAGGGGGCGCCGCGCAACGAAGGCGGCGGCCGCGGCGGCGAACCCCGCGGGGAACCGCGGGGCGGGGAAGGGGCGCCGGCGCGCGAATACTTCCTGGCGATCTGCACCGAGTGCGGCAAGGAGGCCCAGCTTCCGTTCAAGCCGCGGGGCGACCGTCCTGTCTATTGCAGCGACTGCTTCGGCAAGCGCCGCACCGGGCCCTAAGCCAGACCAGACTGTCCGCTCCGGCTTCCCGGACGGGAAGCCGGAGCGGACAGTCTGGTCTGGCTTGCTCCCCTCCTTTTTGCCTTGACAGGCCGGGGTGAGGGGATATATTGAGAGTGAGACTCAGTCTCATACGTATGTTGACTCCGTCGATACAGTCCCTCGAGGAATTCATCAAGTCCCGGGGGCTCAAGTTCACCGCCTCCCGCCGCCGGGTCGTGGAGAAGCTGCTGTCCGTCAAAGGCCACATCGCCGCGGAGGATCTGATCGAACTCCTCAAGCGCGACAAGACCCCCGTCTCCAAAGCCACCGTCTATCGCACCCTCGCCCTGGTGTCCCAGTCCGGCCTGATCGACGGTCACGACTTCGACAAGGGAAAGCGGCTCTACGAGCCCATGGTCGGCCGCACCCACCATGACCACATGTACTGCATCTCCTGCGCCCGGGTCATCGAGTTCGAGGACGAGGCGATCGAGCGTCTGCAGGAGCTGGTCCTCAAGCGCCATCGCTTCACCGCCGTCTACCACAGCCACAAGATCTTCGGGTATTGCGCGGAGTGCGGGCCGCCCCCGCTGCCGAAGGGGAAGCCGTGAGCAGGCTCGGCGATCTGGGGCTCAACGAGAGCGCTGAAATCACCGCCGTCACCGGACGCGGCGGCGTCGCCCAGCGCCTGCTCGCCATGGGCTTCCTTCCGGGCACCCCGGTGTCGGTCGTGCATGTCGCCCCCTTCGGCGACCCCGTCACCCTGGAGCTCGACGGCTGGCGGGTCAGCCTGCGGCGTTCCGAGGCCGCCTGCGTCGAGGTGCGTCCGGCCGCGGGAGGCCGCCCATGAACGCCCCCGCCTTCCGCGTCGCCGTCGTCGGGAATCCCAACACCGGCAAGAGCTCCCTCTTCAACGCCCTCACCGGCATCCGCCAGCATGTCGGCAACTACCCCGGCATCACGGTCGAACGCAAGGAGGGCGTGGTCGATCTGGACTCCGGCCCCGTCACCCTCATCGACCTCCCGGGCACCTACAGCCTGGCGTCCGCGAGCGTGGACGAGCAGGTCGTCATCGACGTGCTGGGCGGCCGGCTGCAGGGCACCCCCCGCCCGGACGCCGTCATCTGCGTGGTCGACGCCTCCAACCTCCGGCGCAACCTCTTCCTCGCCTCGCAGGTCGGGGAGACGGGCCTGCCCGTCGTGCTCGCCCTCAACATGGCCGACGAGGCCGAACGCCGCGGCATCCGCATCGACGTCGCCGCCCTGGAACGGAACCTCGGCGTCCCCGTGCTGCCCACCGTGGCGACGAAAGGGAAGGGGGTCGCCGAGCTCAAGGCCGCCCTGCAGCGCGCGATCGGCGCCCCCGGGCGCTTCTCCCCCGTGCCCTGGCCCCCCGAGGTGCTGGAGGCCCGCAGCGGGCTGCCGGGCGGGAGCGACGCCGAACGCAACCGGGTGCTCTTCGACGTCGAGGGGCCGGAGCCCGCGGGACGGCTCGCCCGCGAGCGGCTGGAGAAGGCGGGCCTGGATCCCGTCAGCACCGAGGCCGTCCTCCGCTACCGCCACATCGACGCCCTTCTGAAGGGGGTGCTGTCGAAGGGGGCGGTCGGCGCGAAGCCCTATGCCGTCGACCGCGTCCTGACCCACCGCTTCTGGGGGCTGCTCATCTTCGCCGCCCTCATGTTCCTCGTGTTCTCCTCCGTCTACTGGGTGGCGAAGCCGCTCATGGACGGGATCGACGGCCTCTTCGGCGCGCTCTCGTCCTGGGTCGGGGACAGGCTTGTCGGCCGGCCGCTCCTGCAGAGCCTGGTGACGGACGGCATCATCGCCGGCGTCGGCGGCGTGATCGTCTTCCTGCCGCAGATCCTCATCCTCTTCCTCTTCATCGCGATCCTGGAGGATTCGGGATACATGGCCCGCGCGGCCTTCCTCATGGACAAGGTGTTCAGCTGGACGGGGCTCAACGGGAAGAGTTTCGTGCCGATGCTCTCGAGCTTCGCCTGCGCGGTGCCGTCCATCCTCGCCACGCGCACGATCGAGGACCCCAAGGCGCGCCTGGGGACCATCCTCGTGGCCCCGCTCATGAGCTGTTCCGCGCGCCTGCCGGTCTACACCCTGCTCATCGGCGCGTTCATCGAGCCGCGCTTCGGGCGCTGGTGGGGCGGGGTGACGAACTTCGCGCTCTACATGCTGGGGATGCTGACGGCGCTTCCCGTCGCGTTCGTCGTGAACCGCTTCATCTTCAAGCTGCGCAGCCTGCCGTTCATCCTCGAGATGCCCCCCTACCGGGCGCCGCACCCCGGCAGCGTGGTCCGCCGCATGTGGTTCAGCGGCCGGGAATTCGTCGTCCGCGCGGGGACCGTCATCTTCGCCATCTCCATCATCATCTGGGCGCTCACCTCCTTCCCGCGTCCGGCGGAGCTGCGGGCGCAGGTGGAGCGGGGCCTGCCGGCGACGGCGACGTCCGACGAACGGGACCGGGCGGTGAAGGGAGCCGTGCTCGAGCAGAGCTACATGGGCAGGCTGGGCAAGGCGGTCCAGCCCGTCTTCGGCCTGGCGGGCTTCGACTGGCGCATCACGGTCGCCGTCCTGTCCGCGTTTCCCGCCCGGGAGGTGATGGTGTCCACCCTGGGCATCCTCTTCGCGGCGGAGGAGGACGAGCAGAACGTCTCGCTCCGGGAGAAGCTGGCGTCGGCGACCCGTCTGGACGGATCCCGGCTCTTCACCCCCTGGGTGGCCGTGGCGGTCATGGTCTTTTTCGCCTACTGCCTGCAGTGCGGCTCGACGGTGGCGGTGATGGCGCGGGAGTCGAACTGGCGCTGGGCGGGCTTTGCATTTGCGTACATGACGGGTCTGGCCTGGCTGGGGGCGGTGGCGACGTACCAGCTGGGGCGATGGGTGGGGGCGTGAGACGATGATGCTGGATGCGGTGATCACGGGGCTGCTGCTGGCCGGGTCCGTGGCCTACTTGGCGTGGTACGGCTGGTCGCGTCGGCGGCAGGCCGGCCGCTGCGCGGGCTGTCTGGCACGCTTTCGGGCGCGATGAATTTTTTTGTTTGGTTTGAGACTGAGACTCAGTTGCAATTGAAGGAGGGTTTTTTTATGATGGAGAGGACAGCGATGAAGCAGAACCTGGCGATCCTGGCGGTCCTGGGACTGACGGCCTGGGCGGCGCTTCCGGCGTCCGCCGACGAGCGCAAGTTCACCTACAGCTACGAGTCCAAGACCCTGCCGCAGGGCTCCTGGGAGTTCGAGCAGTGGATCACGCTTCAGGCGGAGCGCGAAACCGGACGCTATCAGAAGTGGATCTTCCGCGAGGAGATCGAGTACGGCCTGCTCGACCGCCTGACCACGGCGCTTTATTTCAACTGGGAGTACCTGGCCCAGAGCGGCGTCCCGGGCAAGGAGAACGAACACGAGGTCGAGTTCGAGACGGTCTCCAGCGAATGGAAGTACAAGCTGCTCGACGGGGCCGCGGACCCGGTCGGCCTGCTCCTCTACGCCGAGGTGGCCGTGGGGAGCGAGGAGCAGGAGCTGGAATTCAAGCTCATCCTGGACAAGCAGATCGGCGCCTTCCGGGCGGCCTACAACTTCGTCGTCGAGTTCGAACGCGAGGAGGAGGAGGAGGCCAACGGGGACAAGGAGTGGGAGAAGGAGTCGGCCCTTTTCCACACCTTCGGGATCTCCTACCAGGCCAATCCGAACTTCGCGGTGGGGCTGGAGGCGTTCTTCAAGCAGTCCTTCGAGGGCAACTTCGAGGAGCAGGAGCGGGTGGTGTTCTTTGCCGGACCCAACGTGCACGTGGCGGTCGACCGCTTCTGGTTCACGCTGACGGCCTTGAAGCAGCTCGACCGGGGCGGCGATGAGGAGATCGACCTTCGGAACACCTCGGAGTACGAATTCCGTCTGATTGCCGGTTTCAGCTTCTGAACCATGAAGATGCGGATGCTCGTCCTGGCGCTCGCCGGCCTGACGGCCGGCTGCACGGTGAACATCCCCGTCCCCGACGCCCTCATGGCGGAAGGGGACGAGGGGCGCCTGGCCGGCCTCCGCGCCGGCCGCGAGCTCTACATCAACAAATGCTCCGGCTGCCACGCGCTCCATGCCGTGGACGCCTTCGACGACGCCCGCTGGGCGGCCGAGATCACGGAAATGACCGCGAACCGCAAGGTGAGGATGACTGAGCAGGAGCGCCAGCTCCTGCTCAGTTACCTCAGCACCGCCAACGCCCGTCCCTGATCGCTATAATGACGGCGTGGCGCGTACTGAGAAGTCGCTTTCCGACTCGCGGGTGAAAGTCCCGTCCGG
>CAZUJF010000012.1:0-129875 GCA_964619955.1 uncultured Planctomycetales bacterium | reverse complement strand
AGCCGACGCCGATCACCGGGAGCACACACATGCTAAGGATTGCGATTGCCTGCGTGGGTTGAGGTCCTCGAAACTGGGGTGCTTGAAGTGCACCCCGTGCTTCAGCCCCGGACCGATCAGCATCATCGGGCCGGCCGAGCCGTGGTCGGTGCCGCGGCTGCCGTTCTCCTCGGGGCGCCGGCCGAACTCGCTGAAGGTCATCGTGAGGACCCGCTCGCGGTTGCCCTGGGCCGCCAGGTCCGCCTGGAAGGCGCTCAGGCAGGCGCCCAGGTCCGCCATCAGGTTGTCGTGCGCCGTCCGCTGGTCCGCATGGGTGTCGAAACCGCCGTAGGAGACGAAGTAGACCCGCGTGCCCAGGCCGCCCGCGATGAGGGCGGACACGGTCCCGAGCGAGCGGCCCAGGCCGCTCGCGGGGAAAGGGGTGCTCGGCTTGTACTTGGCGGCGAGTTCCCGGATCTTTTCGCTGGCCGCGTTGGCGCCCACCGCCGTCTGGGTGATGTACTGCAGGGGGCCGTCGCCCCCGTCCGCGGCGTTCAGGCGGGCGTAGGCCGCCGTCCGTTCCGGATCGTTGCGGTGCCCGGCGTAGCGGAACGATTCGGGACGGTGGAAGCTGAGCCCCGGATGCTCCCGTCCGGTGATCGCCAGCGGGGCCACCCCGCCTCCGATCGCGAGCGTGACGGCGGGATCGCTGTTGTCCTTGAGCGCGCAGTCGCAGTAACGGCCGAGCCAGCCGCTGCCCGCCTTCTTGCCGCGCGGGTCGCCGGCCTGCCAGATGTCCATCGATTCGAAGTGGCTGTAGTTGGGGTTCGGGTAGCCGGCTCCGTTGATGACGGCGACGCGTTTCTGGTCGTAGAGCTCCTTCAGGGCGGTCAGCTTCGGGTTGAAGCCGACCTCGTCGTTGAGCTTGAGCACCTGGTCGGGGGGGATGAAGGTGACCTTCCGTTTCTTCGCGTAGCCGTCGAGGGCGAAGGGGACGACGCAGCTGGGGCCGTCCTGGCCGCCCGACATGAGGAGCACCACGAGGATGCGTCCGTCGGCGGCGCGGGAGGGCGTGGTCGCCATCGCGGTGTTCACGAGGAAGTTGGGCAGCCCGGCCCCGATGCCCACCAGGCCCAGGCCGTTCTTGAGGAAATCCCTCCGGGTCGCGATCCGGCTTGGAGTCATGACGTCAGCCTCCGAATAAAGGTCGTGGCAGAACCTAGTCCAGCTGGTATTCCGGCGAGCTCGTGATCATGACGAGCAGCGCCGCGAGTTTTGGATTCACCTGGGCCTTCTTGGCGGCCCATTCGCCGCAGGGGGGCAGTTTGCAGGCGTAGTCCAGGAGCGCCTGCCGCTTGGCGGGGCTCAGCGGGACGAGCAGGAAGGCCTTCGCCAGATGATCCACGAGCTCGGCCGCGTCCTTGAAGCTCCGGCCGGCCAGGACCTCCCCGATCATGTCGACGCCGCGGGTGTTGTTGGGGCGCGCGGAGGTCTCGACCAGGTCCGCCACCGCGTTGTAGCGGTGGAAGATGCGGTTGGCGTCGATCCAGGTGCGGCCGCCCTCCCAGCCCTTCACGTTGGGCGGCTCCAGCAGGTCCTGCCCCATGTTGCGGACCCCGTCGGCCAGGGAGCGGTAGGGGGCGTCCTTGGCGCCCAGGGCCCGGAGCGTGCCCACGACGAGCTGCACGGGGCTCTTGATCTGGGTGCCCATGCTGCGGGCGTCGTAGAACGTCTCCGAGAGGAAGAGGTTCTCGAGCATCACGGCGATGTTGTGGCGGCTTTCGCGGAGGACGCTGGCGAGGCGGTCGACCGTGGCCTCGTCCGGCGCGTCGTGGGCGAAGGCGGCGAAGAGCTTCCGCGCGATGAAGCGGGCGGTGGCGGGCTGCTGGAGGATGAGGTCGACCAGGTCGTCGCCGCTGAAGTTCCCGGAGCGGCCCCAGATGCTCTTGACGCCCTCGTCGTGGTTGGCCTTGATGAAGCGGAACTCGCCGCTGGAGCGGTCGCAGGTGTAGCCGGTGAGGGCCCGGGAGGCCTCGCGGATGTCCTCCTCGGTGTAGTTGCCGATGCCCATGGAGAAGAGCTCCATGATCTCTCGGGCGAGGTTCTCGTTGGGCTTGCCCTTGGTGTTGGCGTCGTTGTTGAGGTAGCGGATCATGGTCGTGTCGTGGACCAGGCCGCGGAGCAGGGCGTCGAAATGCCCGGCCGCGTGCTGCCGGAACAGCTGGTTCTGCCGGTACATCAGGTAGCTCTGCTGGTCGAGGATCGAGTACTGGCAGGCGAAGTGGCCGTGCCAGAAGAGGACGAGCTTTTCCTGGAGGGGGCGCGGGGATTCGACCATGCGCCGGAGCCACCAGGCGCGGAACTGGCCGACCTGGCGGCCCTCCACCTGCTGCCGGGCCGTCTCGATCTTGAGCTGCTCGTCGTTGGTGAACTTGCTCTCGTAGGGAAGGTGGGGGATCGTGGTTTCGCGGGGCCAGGCCTCGAAGAGGGACTCCGGCGCCTCGACGGCCGAGAAGTACACCAGCTGGCGGACCGCCTCGTGCAGCCCCAGCGCGTGCAGTTTCGAGACCTCCTCGGGAGTGCCCCCGAAGCCCGCGCGCCAGAGCAGGTGCCGGGCCTTGGCGTAGTCCCACGCCTCGCGGGCGAGCGGCTTGAGTCCGCCGAGGGACGCGGCCTTGGTCGCGGAGGCCTGGTCGATCGCCGCGACGTGCGCGGCCGTCTTTTGCAGCAGGGCCTGTTCCGCCTCGGCGCGGGCGGCCGCGGCCTTTTCGCAGGCCCCGGCGGCGGCGAGCGACTTTTCCGAAGCGGCCTGGGCGGCCGCGGCCTTCTCGGCACAGGTCTTCGTCGCGAGTTCCTTCTGGTCGGGGGCGCAGGCGTCGAGCGCCGTCTTGGCGGCGGCCGCCTCGGCCGCCAGCTTCTCCGCCGCCGATTTCTCCTGGGCGGCCTTCGTCGCGGCCGCGTTCAGCGCCTGGGTCTTTTCCTGGAGCGCCTTCTGGGCCTGGGCCTTCTCCTCGGCCGCCTTCCGGGCGACCGTGTAGGCCAGCGCCGCCCGCGCGTGGAGGATCTGGGTCTCGGCGTTCGCCGCGGCCTTGCGCGCGGCCGCGGCCTTGCCGGCGACGGCCTTGAGCGCGGCGGCCTTGTCGGCCGCCGCCTTTTCCAGGGCGGCCTTTTCGGCGGCGAGCGCCGCCTTCTCGGATTCCGCCGCGGCCTTCTCGATGTTCGCGGCGTCGGCCGCCGCCTTCGCGGCCGCCTCCTCCGCGGACTTCAGGATGGCCTTGGCCTGGGACACGGAGTCGTTCGGCGCCTGTTGCGCGGGCGCGGTCCCCGCCAGGATGAGGAGCAGCAGGGGGACGACGCCCCCGCGGACGGTCGTGGAATTCATGGTGCGGGCCCTCCAGTGCAGAAAGGGTCGGACGCCGCCGCCGGACGGATCCCGGTCGTTCCGGGCCCCGGCGCCGTGCCCCGCTGATCCCGCTCGGCCACCCCGGCCATCGTAGTCAACCCTGTTAACTACACTGATGCTACGTCGGCGGCGGGCCCTCGTTTTCCGAAAAGTAAATAACCCGGTCCTTCAACGGCGGGCGTCGGCGTAGAGTAGGGCGGCGGAGACGGGAGCGATCGAATGCGGATCCTGCGGCGCGCGTGTTCCGGGACGGGGTCGTCCCTGGCGGTCCTGTTCCTGGCGGCGGGTCTGCCGCTGCGGGCGGGGGACGTGGCCGGGGACAGCCGGACGGCCCGGGCCGAATGGACGGCGGAATACCTGTCCGGGCTCGATCCGCGGCGGGCGCCCGAGGCGTCGCTGAGGGTCCTGGCCAATCACGACCCCGTGCTGCGGAACGGCCGCGGGGCCGAGCCGCTCCGGATCGGCGGCCGGGAATACCGGCGGGGCCTGTATTGCCATGCGGTCAGCAAGGTGCTCGTCCGGCTTCCCTCGCCGGGAAGGACCTTCAGCGCCGTCGTCGGCCTGGACCAGAACCCCGACACCCGGGCGGGCAGGGGGAGCGTGGTCTTCTCCGTCACGGCGGGGGAGCGGACGCTCTTCACGTCCGGCGTCCGCCGCGTCGCGGATCCGGGCCTGCCGGTCGAGGCGGACCTGGCGGGGGCGACGGGGTTCCTGCTGGAGGTGGGCGACGCGGGCGACGGGATCGGCTGGGACCAGTGCGGCTGGGCGGACGCGAAGGTGCTGCTCGCGGACGGCCGGGAGCTGTGGGTCGGCGACCTGCCGATCCTGGGCGCCGCCGCCGCGCCGCCGCCGTTCAGCTTCAGCTACGACGGCGCGGAGTCGCCGGCCTTCCTGTCCTCCTGGGATCTGAAGACCGAGGTGCTCGCGCTGGATGCGGAGCGGACCCGGCGGACCTTCACCTGGACCGATCCGAAGACCGGCCTGGAGGTCCGCTGTGCGGCGCTGGAATATGCGACGTTCCCGACCGTCGAATGGACCCTGCATTTCCGGAACGGCGGCGGGGCGGACACGCCCGTCCTCTCCCGCATCCAGGCCCTGGACGTGCGCCTCCCCCGGGGGAAGGCGGGCCTGCCGCTGCTGCATTATGCGGAGGGGGGCTACTGCGCCCCCCAGGCCTACAAGCCGCTGGAACGGGTCTTCTCGAGGGAGAACGACCGGCTGGAACTCACGCCCGGGGGCCGCGGATCCGATCGCGTGATGCCGTACTTCAACCTGGAATACGACCGGGGCGGTGTGATCATCGCGGTCGGGTGGCCCGGGCAGTGGAAGTTCGAGACCTTCGAGGACAAGGACCGTCGCCAGCGCGTGCTCGCCGGGCAGGAGCGCACGCAGTTCCGGCTGCATCCGGGCGAGGAGGTCCGCAGCCCGCTGATCGTCCTGCAGTTCTGGAGGGGAGGGGACTGGATCGACGCGCAGAACGTCTGGCGCCGCTGGATGCTCGCGCACAACCTGCCGACGCGGGACGGCAGGCCGCTCCCGCCGCAGCTGGCCGGCTGCAGCTCCCATCTCTTCAACGAGATGCTGAACGCCGACGAGCAGAACCAGATCCGGTTCGTCACGCGCCACGCCGCCGAGGGGCTCAAGCTGGACTACTGGTGGATGGACGCGGGCTGGTATCCCAACGACGGCGGCTGGTGGAACACCGGCACCTGGGAGGTCGACCCCCGCCGCTTCCCGCGGGGCCTGCGCGCGATCAGCGACGCGGCCCACGAGAAGGGGGTCCGGACGATCGTCTGGTTCGAACCCGAACGCGTCACGAAGAACACCTGGCTCTGGGACCGGCACCCCGAGTGGCTGCTGGGGAAGGACGGGAACTGCCGGCTGCTGAACATGGGCGATCCGGAGGCCCGGCGCTGGCTGGTCGACCACGTGGACCGCACGATCACCGCGCAGGGCATCGACCTCTACCGGCAGGACTTCAACATCAACCCCCTGGGCATCTGGCGCGAGCACGACGCCAAGGACCGGCAGGGCATCACCGAGATCCGCTACAACGAGGGGTATCTGGCCTATTGGGACGAGCTGCGCCGGCGCCATCCCGGCATGCTGATCGACAGCTGTTCCAGCGGCGGGCGGCGCAACGATCTGGAGACCCTGCGCCGTTCGGTGCCGCTCCTGCGCAGCGACGACATCGGCGTCCCGGTGAACGAGCAATGCCACACCTACGGCCTCGCGTTCTGGGTGCCGTACTGGGGCACCGGCGTGCCGACGACGCCGTACGAGTTCCGCAGCGCCATGGGCTGGCATCTGACGATCGGTCCGGACGCGCGGCGCAAGGACGAGAACTACGCGGAGGCCGTGCGGCTGACGACCCAGTGGCGCGAGGCGGCCGGGAACTTCCTGGGCGACTATTATCCGCTGACGGAGTACACGCTTTCCGAGCGCGCCTGGATGGGCTTCCAGTTCCACCGTCCCGAGGCGGGGGAGGGCATGGTGCTGGCCTACCGCCGCCTCCACAACGAGGAAGCCGGCAGGCTGTTGAGATTGCGCGGCCTGGATCCCGTCGCGACCTACGAATTCAAGGACGCCGACTCCGGAAGGATCACGCCTCATCCGGGCGCCGAGCTGATGAGGCAGGGGCTGCCGGTGGACCTGCCCCGGGCGCCGCAGGCGGCGCTGATCACGTACCGTCGCGCCGGGAAGTAGCGCCCGGCCGGCCTACCACACCGCGTTGAAGTTGAACCACTGGTCCAGGTTGTCCGCGACGAACCCCTCGAGCACGGCGGCGAAGCGCGCCACGGCCCGCCGCTCCGCCTCGGCGGGATCCGGGCCCCTGACCTCGATCGGTTCGCAGATGGTCGACACGAAATGGCGGCGCTTTTTCCAGACGCAGAAGGCCGGATAGAGGGGCACCTCGGCGAGACGCGCGAGCCGGGCCGGACCCACGGGGAAGCGGGCGGGTCTTCCGAAGAACGGCACCTCCACCCAGCGGTAATCCCAGGGGATGTCGGCCAGCAGGGCCAGCATCTCGCCCTGTCTCAACCCCCGCACCAGGTCCACCATCAGGAACGGGTCGGCCTGATCGGTGATGGTGGTCTGTCGCAGCCTGGCCCGCCGGGCGAAGCCCTCCAGGAGGCGCGCCTGCCGGGGATTCTTGAAGCGCAGGGTTCGAAGGGGGGGTCCTCCCCGCCCGCTCCCGAGCCAGCGGGACGTGATCACGGAGCCCTCGTGCCAGTTGCCCAGATGGGCCGAGGCGAGGATCGCCCCCTTTCCGGCGGCCATCCTGGAGGACAGGCCGGAGGCATCCGCCGTCAATTCGTAGTGCGCCAGCGACGACGCCGTGCGGCGGCTGGTGAGCAGGGCGTGATCCGTGTACATGTCCGCCCGGTTCCAGAAGACGCGGTGCGTGGTCCGCACGGCCTGCCAGAGGCGCCGCGACGGCGACAGTTCCGGGTGGAGATGCCGGAGCACCTGGAGCATGTTGGCCCGCACCTGCCGGCGGAAGCGGCCCATGGTGAGATGCATCAGCTCGCCGAAGGCGCGGGTGAGGGGGTACAGCGCGTCGGGTTCGAAGTTTTCGAGGAGCCACTGCCCCAGCCAGTAGATGGGCCGGTTGTTGAGAAAGCCCCCGTTGTACGTCGACAGGGAAGCGGTCCCCGGATCCGACCCGCTTTGGGCCGGAGGGGGCGGAGGCGTCCGGCGCTCCGGCCGCGGGGCGGGGCGCGCCGCCGGCTCGCGAAGGAGCGTGGGCACGGGGGCGTCCCGTGCGGGTGATCGGGCCATGATCCGGGCGCTTCCTTGAATGGACGCTGCTATTTCAGGAACGCCCTCATCCAGAGCGTGAGGGCGGACTCCAGGGCGGCGAGCTCCTGGTCCTGCAGCTTCAGCTCCTTCGAGCCGCGGTGTTTGGCCTTCCCCGCGACCTTCCTCAGGAGCTCGCTGTCCTTCAGCTTCTCCAGGTTGATCACCCCCGAGAGGGCCTTGATGTTCTCGACCTTGTGGTACGAGTTCGGGTTGAGCATGTAGGCCCCGTGTTTGTCCGGGCGCAGTTCGGCGTCCACCTTGCTCGTCGTGCTGTGGCACTTCAGGCAGCCCAGCCGGTCCAGCGTGGCGACGAAATCCTCGTAGCCCGGCTTCAGGCGGTCGACGTTGTCGGGATTGTTCATCGCCAGGGATTCGCGGGCCTTCGCCGCATCGACCTTGTCCGGGAAGGAATCCAGGACGATCTTCGCGGCCTTGTGGTAGATCTCCGCCTCGTGGCTCGCCGCGACGGCCGCCGGCCCGGTCACGAGCTTCTCCGCCACGCGGCCCTCGAAATGCATGGCCTCCCCCAGCAGGCGCTTGTAGACGTCCGTGTGGTTCTGGCCGTGGCAGAGCAGGCAGGAGGCGATCCCGAAGCCGCCCTTGGACTCGGGAATGACCAGGCGGTCCATCGTCAGCTTGGCCGCGGGGTAGTCCACCCGGAACAGCTTCCGGGCCGCCTCGCGCAGCGCCGCATAGTAGAGCGGATGGTCGAAGCCCCCCGCGAAGCGGTTCCCGGGATTCAGGCGGCGGTAGGCGATGCGGACGTTCTCCCGGAGCCCCTCGGGGACGCCGTCCAGGCTGAGCGCCGGATCCGCCTCCCCGATGAGCGCGAAGTCCGTGTGTTCGCGGAGGGCGTGGGCCGCGGCGTCGTACATGGGCTGCTCTTCGAGGTTCTTGCCGTCGACGATGCCCGCCGTCACCAGCCAGGGATTGATGAGGTCGGATCCGAGGGCGCCCATCACGGTGACCTTCCGGCCGCTGCCGGGGTCCGTGACGTCGCGGACCGGCAGGGTCTCCGCCGCCAGGAAATCCTCGAAGGTGCTGAGGCCGCACTCCTTCAGGAGCGCGTTGAAGCGGCGCAGGCCTCCGCCCGTGCCGTTGCCCAGGAGCTGCGGCAGTTCCGCGCGGTAGAGGCGGTTGAGCGCCTCGTTGCGGACCCGGTGCGTGTCCTCCTCCGTCGCCTCCTTCATCCGGGCGATCTGCAGCACGGCCGTCCGGAGGGATTTCAGGCCCACGGCCTCTTGCGCCCCGCAATACCGCGCGCCCGCCCAGGAACCCAGGCCCAGCAGGGCCAGCACCGTCGCGATCCGCAGCTTGAGCATC
Source organism: uncultured Planctomycetales bacterium (assembly GCA_964619955.1). Classification (GTDB taxonomy): domain Bacteria; phylum Planctomycetota; class MHYJ01; order MHYJ01; family JACPRB01; genus JACQFK01. Next base: position 121,366 of record CAZUJF010000012.1, on the reverse strand, counting down.
CCACCCCCCTTTGAAGTCAAATCTTCCGTGGACAGTTACGTAACGTGGTTAACCAAATAAAGTTTCAGGAATGCCGGAGGGGCGGGCGTCTACTTCGCGCGGAGCCGCCGCTCCCGCTGGGCGAGGTAGAGATCGGCGGGGACGAGACGCTCCGGGGGGAGGGGCTCCCACCAGACGCCGCCCGGGGCTTTTGCCGCGCCCGGGGGGCCGAAGGCCACGAAGTTGAGCGCGTCCGGGCCGAAGCCGGAGGGCGGCGGCTCCAGGGGTTTCCGGGCCCGCAGGTTCCAGAAGGTCCCCCACGCGCCGGAGTGCAGCCCGAGCGCGGCGCCTCCGCCGGAGCGGAACGGACGCGAGCCCACGCCCAGATCCAGGTCCGTGAAGAGGTTCGCGTGCGGGGCCTTCTTGTGGTGGTCCATGCTGAGGTCGGCCGCGCGGCCCCGGCGGAACACGTTGCCCGCGCTGTGCTCGACGGTCAGGTCGTGCACGTACTTGTGCCGGATCTCGAAATCCTCCACGAGGTTGTCGTCGCCGTAGGCGGTGATGCCGTGGTGGCCCGTGAGGCCCGTCCGGTCGGGCGGACGCGCGGACTCCAGCACGATCCCCTGGAGCGTGCAGAACTTCCCCCCCAGATAGGGGCCGCTGTCGCCGTTGATCACCCGGAGCTTCCGCCCCCAGCAATGGGCCACCCGCTGGAAGGCCAGCGGATTCCAGCCCAGTTCGCTGAAATGGCCCCCGTAGGGCGCCACCGGGAATTCGAAGGCGAGCTCCTCGACCCCGCTCTCCGTCACGTCCGGTTCGAACGAGCGGAGTTCGGCCTTCCAGCGCGGATCGACGTCCGTTCTCAACGGCCTCGCCAGCGTCAGCAGCGTCCCCTCGACGGACTCCACCGGGGAGACGAAACTCGTCCGGACCGTCCTGAGCTTGGACGTGTCGCCGGGACGGCCGGCGTACAGATGCGAGACCAGCGATCCGTCCTCGTCGGACTGGCGGATCTCGATCAGGTCCCCGGGTTTGAGCCCCGACCCCTCGGCGATCTTCAGCCGGCGCTCCCCGCGCGCCGCCGGCGCCTCGATCCTCCCCAGCGCGCGGCCCCCGTCCGTCCCCCTCAGCGTGAGGAAGCCTCCGCCCCAGGAGTAGTTGCTGGTGCGCTGGCCCGTCGTCGTCGCGCCCCAGTCGGGCTTCACGTCGCTGAGCGTCTTCGGGAAAACCAGGAACGTCTTTTCGGGTCCCTCCCCCCGCAGCACGATCCGGCTCCGGCCCAGGACCAGGAGGTCGCTGATGAGGTAGCGTCCGGCCGGCACGAGCAGCGCCCCCTCCGGCGCCTGCTCCAAGGCCCGGCGGAACGCCGCCGTGTCGTCGGCCTGTCCGTCCCCCTTGGCTCCGAAGTCCCGGACGCTGGATCGCACGGCCGCGTCCGGGAGGGGCCGCGCGCCCAGGCGGTAGCCCGCCCAGGAGTAGTCCGGGAGCCGGCCCTGGGGCGTCCAGGCCTCGCCCTGCCGGCCCCAGAGTCCGGAGGGGACGTCGTCGGCCTGGAGCAGCGTCAGCAGGGCCGCCAGGAGGGGCGTCATGCGGGACTCCTCAGCGGAATTCGACCTCGTACCAGAGGGTCGCGTGGGGCGCTCCGATCCGGAAGCGCGCGGCCGCGCCGCCGGACTCCTCCACCGGCACGCTTCCCGCGCGCTGCCCCCGCTCGTCGAGGACGTGGACGAGCGGCGGCGGCGCCCCGGCGCGGCGGGGGAGCTGGATCGTCGCCGGGACGAGCTCCACCCGGCTGGGCGCCTTCCCCCAGTCGCGGCCCACCGTCGACTTCTCCGCGTCCTTCCAGCCCATGCCGGTGTTCTCCGCGTGCCCCGTCGCGACGATGAGGGCCCGGCCCCGGCCCGCCTCGAAGGAATCCCCCTCGAGCAGGGTCAGGGCCAGCGTGCACCAGCCGTTGCTCGTCGTGCCGACGGTGACCTGGACGCCGTGCCCCAGGTCGATCGTCCGTCCGTCCACATGCCCGACGAGCAGCTTGGTCTGCGGCGTCCGGACCTCGAAGAGGCCGGTCTTCGGCCCCTCCTTCCGCCAGGAGAAGGGTCCGGGGGAGGCTTCCGCCGCGGGAGCCGCCGGCGTCGGCGCGTCCGGAGGCGCGGCCAGGTCCAGTTCCGTCCGGGCGAGCAGGGCCGCCGCGGGATCGACGCCCAGGTTCGCGACGGGAAGCACGTTCCAGGCGGCGCCGCGTCCGGCGACGAGCCCGAGTTCCCGTTCCGGGGAGAGGGGGATCGAGAGCCGCCGCCCGGCGGGGGCGAGGTCTCCGCGGCGGAACATCAGGGACGCCACGAGCGCGTTGGCCATGATCGTGGGATGCTGGCCCACGTCGAAGAAGCCCGGGATGCGGCCGGCCTTGATCCCCCGCTCGTCGTGCGCATAGGTGTAGAGGAAGAGCGCGTCCCAGTCCTGCCATCCCGCCGCCGCGGCGAGGAAGAGCGGGCCCTCGCCCGCGTGCGGATTCGGGGCGGGATGGTTGTATTCGCTGACCATGTGGGGCTTGCCCGCCACGCGCTGCAGGGCCAGCCGCGTGATCGTCGCCTCCGCGGGGAAGTCGGCCATCGAGCGGTTGCGCACGATCCAGTTGTCCATGTCCCAGTCCCGCCCCGGGAAGCGCGGATGCTCCCAATAGGCGTGCGTGTCCACGACGTCCAGGTCCGCCATCAAGGTGGGCGTGGACGTGGCCACGATGGTGCCGGCGACCAGGCCCTGGACGCGGAGCTCGTCGCGCAGGAAGCGGTGCAGGTCCCGCCAGCAGGCGCGCTCCGTCTCCCAGAGGAAGCGGATCCATTCCAGACGCGCGGGCTCCGGCAGCCGGCGTCCGCGGGCCGCGGAAGGGAGCCCCACGTTCCGCTGCTCCAGCGCTTCGCCCTCGGCCAGGCCCACGCGGCCGCCCGGCTTGAGCGAGAGGGCGCCGAAGCGGAACTCGGCGCCCTCCTGCGAGAGCCCCGAGAAGCCGAAGCGCACGGCGGCGTCGTCGTCCGGGGCCACGAACGTGAAGCGGTGCGTCCGGGGTTCGCGGTCGAGGGCGAGTTCGGCCTGGAGGCCCAGGGCGGCCCAGGGGGCGTGGGCCTGAGCCAGGGCGACGGAGACCTTGCGGGGCCGGTCCGCGGAGGCGCGGAAGGCGGCCGTGTAGACGGCCCCCCTGGCGACCTTCAGCCCCGGCTGGTTGAACTGGACGTGCCAGGCTTCGCTCCCGCTTTTCTCCACCCGAAGCACGGCGGCGCCGTCCTCCGCGCGGACGGAGGCCTTCGCCCCGGCGTGTTGTTCCAGGGTCCAGGGGCGGAGCCCGTCCGCCAGGTCCGCGTTGACGAGCAGTTCGGCGCCCGGAGGGTCGTTCCGGGCCCCCCAGGCTTTCGCCAGGGCGGCGCTGTCCGGGTGCCGGGCCGCCAGCCAGGCGTTCCACTGGCGCCGCAGGTCTTCCGCGAACGGCTCGGGCAGGCCCTCGAACCCGCCGCCCATCCACGTGTGGATCAGCCCGTTCTCGTTGTTGATCTCCACGAACGCCACGGCGGGATCCTCGGCATAGGTCAGCTTCGTATAGGGGTTGCGGTGTCCGAGGAGGCGCCGGGCGTAGTCCTTCTGCGCCTCGCGGTGCGGGGCGTGGAAGAAGCCGACCGCATGGGCCTCCTTCCAGCCGAGCCGCTGGACGGCCTTGTCCACCCCGTCGCCCTCGCCGAAGCGGCGGCCGACGAGCAGGTTCATGTTGATGTAGATGCCCTGCTCGCGGAGTTTCGACACGAAGTAGTCCAGGCGGTCCAGCGTGCCCGCGTTCCAGCGGGTCCAGTCCCCGGAGGCGTAGTCGACCAGGCGCGGCTCCCCCCAGGTCGCCTCCAGGAAATGGAGGCGAACGGCGTTGAATCCGAACTTGGCCAGGCGCGCGGCGATCTTCCCGGCGGCGTCGTGATCGGGGAAGCAGGCGCCGGCGGTGAAGTTGGCCCCGAAGAAGCGGATCCGGCGGCCGCCGGCCTCGAGACGGCCGTCCTTGACGCGGACCGGGCCCAGCGATCCGGCGGGGCGGTGCAGGCCCGCGCCCTGGTGCACGGGGCCGGGCGAGGCGTCGTCCCAGGGCGGGGCGAAGGGGGCCGGGTCGTCGGCGGGCGGCGCCCCCGCGCAGAGCAGCAGCAGCAGCCAGAGGCAGCGTCTCATGACGGCCCATTATAGAAGCCGTGCGGGTCCTCCGGCTTTATTAATTAACCAATTCATGTACATGGGAGGGGCGGCGGGGGCGTATCGTCAGTATGAAGGCGGCAGGGCGGGGCGTCTCCCGTCGCGAATTCCTGGGTTCGGCGGGGCTGGCGGCGGGGGCCCTGGCGGCGCCGCGCCTTCCCGCGGCCCGCGGCCTGAACCTCGCGTTCATCGGGGTCTCCGGCCGGGGGGCGGCCAACCTGAACGGGCTGGCGCCCGGCAACCAGGTCGTGGCGCTCTGCGACGTCGACGAACGGCAGACGAAGGACGCCGTGAAGCGCTTCCCCGGGGCGAAACGCTACCGCGATTTCCGCGTGATGCTCGAGGAGCTGGGGAAATCCGTGGATGCGGTGTCCGTGTCCACGCCCGACCACGTGCACGCCTCCGCCGCGCTCGAGGCGATGCGCCGCGGCCTCCACGTCTACTGCGAGAAACCCCTGGCCCATTCCATCCACGAGGTGCGGACCCTGATGAAGACCGCCCGCGAGAAGGGGGTGGTCACCCAGCTGGGGAACCAGGGTCATGCGAGCGACTCCATCCGCCGCTTCGTCGAAACGGTGCGCGCCGGCGCCATCGGGGCGGTCCATACGATCCATGCCGGCTGCCAGTCGTCGTATTCCCGGATCCGCGACCTGGGCATCCTGTCCGAGCGGCCGCCGGTCCCCGAGGGGCTGGACTGGAACCTCTGGCTCGGCCCCGTCCCGGAGCGGCCCTATCATCCCGCCTATCTCCCCGGCAAATGGCGCGGATGGAAGGCCTTCGGCGGCGGCGTGATCGGCGACTGGATCTGCCACGTGCTGGATCCGTCCTACTGGGCGCTGGACCTGGGCGCGCCGCGGAGCGTCGAGGCGGTGTCGCTGGGGGACTACGATCCCGTCCGGCACGCCGAGACGTACCCCTCGGGATGCACGATCCGCTACGAGTTCCCCGCCCGGGAGGGGCGCGGCCCCGTCACGATCTACTGGTACAGCGGCTTCGACGTCCAGAAGATGCCCCGGCCCGAGGGGCTCGAGGCGGGCAAGGAGACGCCGACCACGGGCGCCGTGCTGCTGGGCGAGCGCGGGGCGATGCTGCACGGGTCCCACGGCGCGGGCGGATTCCGGGTGCTTCCCGGAGGCGGCGCGAAGCCGGAGCCGCCGCCCCGCGTGCTTCCTTCGGTGGGCGATCCGTACAAGGACTTCGCGGCGGCCATCCGGGAGGGCCGCCGGGCGGGGTCGGACTTCACGGACTACGGCGGCCCGCTGACGGAGGTCGCCCTCCTGGGGATCATCGCGATGGGGTTCCCCGGACGCAAGCTGGCCTGGGACGGCGCGGCCGGGCGCTTCACGGATTGCGACGAGGCGAACCTGAAATTGAAGCCCGAATTCCGGGCGGGATGGGGGCTATGACGGCCGCGGAAGGCCTGACCCGGCGCGGCTGGCTCGCCTCGGCCCTGGGGGCCTTCTGTGCGCTGCCGGGGTTCGGCCAGGAGAAGGCGCCGCGCCGCTTCCGGATCGGCGCCTGCGACTGGTCGCTGGGGAAGATGGCGAACCTCGAGGCCCTGGACGTCGCGCGGCAGATCGGGCTCGACGGGGTCCAGGTCAGCTTCGGGGCCGAGGGCATGCGCCTGAAGGCGCCGGACCTGCAGCGCCGCTACCGCGAGGCGGCGCGCGCGCAAGGCGTGGCGCTCGCGTCGCTGGCGCTGCCCGAGCTGAACAACATCCCGTTCAAGTCGGATCCCCGGACCGTCGAGTGGGTGGCCGGCGCGATCGAAGCCTGCCGCGACCTGGAATTGAAAGTCATCCTGCTGGCCTTTTTCCACAAGAACGACCTCAAGAAGGACGCGGCCGGCACCGCGGAGACCGTGCGGCGCCTCCGCGAACTGGCGCCGGCGGCGGAGAAAGCCGGCGTCGTGCTGGGCGTGGAGTCCTGGCTGGACGCCGGGGAGCACCTCGACCTGCTGCAGCGGGTGGGCTCGAAGGCGGTCCGGGTCTACTACGACGTCGCGAACGCGGAGAAGATGGGCTACGACGTCCCCGCCGAGATCCGCCGGCTCGGAGCGGAGCACATCTGCGAGTTCCACGCCAAGGAGAACGCCTCGCTCCTGGGGGAGGGGCGCGTGGACTTCCGCAAGGTCCGCGAGGCGATGGAGGACATCGGCTACCGCGGATGGATCCAGATCGAGGGCGCGATGGGGAAGGGCCTGGGTCTGGTGGAGAGCTACACCCGGAACCTGAAGTTCCTGCGCGGACTCTATCCGGCCGATTGAACGGGGGCTTGAGCGATGGGACCGAGCCGACGCCTGATCCTGCCGATGCTGGCGGCCTTGGCGCTGCGCGCCTCCGGACAGGACGCCCCGGCGCCCTCGGCGGCCGCGGAGCGCCTCCTGGCCGCGGGCGTCGGGGAGCTGATCTTCGTCCGGCGCCACACCCTCACGGCCAACCACGTCTACAGCGAGCACGTCAACAGCCGCTGGCTGCCCGGCGGCGGCCTCTGCATCCTGGACCTCCGCAGCGGCCGCGTGCGGGACCTGGTCCCCGAACTTTCGTCGGGCGTGGTGAACCGCTTCGACCTCTCGTTCGACGCGCGCCGGATCGTGTTCGACTACAAGCGCTCGGCGCTCGAGGGCTACCGGATCTACGAGGTCGGGGTCGACGGGAAGGGGCTGCGGCAGCTGACCCGGCCCGAGACCGACGAGGCCGCGCTGGCGCGCCGCTACGGGCGCGGGGGCTACGCGCACGGCACCGACGACATGCATCCGTGCTGGCTGCCCGACGGCGGGATCGTCTTCTCCTCGACGCGCGTCCGGCGCAGCGTCCTCTGCGACTCGAGCGACGGGTTCACGACCTCGGTCCTGCACCGGATGGACGCCGACGGGGGGAATCTCCGCCCGCTCAGCGCGAACTCGGTGAGCGAGTTCTCCCCCGCGGTGCTGCCCGACGGCCGCATCCTCTACATGCGCTGGGAGTACAACCGGAAGGGCGCGGGCGCCGTGAAGTGCCTCTGGTCGATGCTGCCCGACGGCAGCCGCGCCGAGGAGGTCTACGGGAACTCGATCGTGGATCCCGAGACGATGATCTACGGCAGGCCCGTGCCCGGCTCGCCCGGCAAGATCGTGTTCCTCGGCGCCTCGCATTGGGGGCCGAACAACGCCATGGGCACGGTGATCCTGCTGGACACGGCCCGCGACCCGCAGCGGCGGGAGGCGATGAGGCTGATCAGCTCCGACGTCGACGCGCAGGCCCACGACGGGTTCCACTTCCAGGTGGACGGCCGCTGGGTGCACGACCGCACGGGCACGCTGGGGCGGCTCTTCAAGGATCCGTATCCGATCGACGAGGATTGCTATCTGGTGGCGCACAAACCCAAGGGGCCGGCCTGGGACGACCCCAAGGCCTATGACCTGGCCGTGCTCGACGGCCGGGGCGGCCTGCTTCCGCTCTTCAGGGATCCGGCGATCTCCTGCTGGCATCCCTATCCCCTGAAGCCGCGCCCGGTCCCGCCCGTGCCGTCGGGGGCGCCCCCCCGCGCGGACCTGGCGGAGCGCCGCCTCGCGCAATGCATCCTGGGCGACGTGTATGCCGGACTGGAGGGGATTCCGCGGGGAACCGTGAAGTACCTCCGCATCCTCGAGCAGACCCCGCGGCCCTGGGCGGCCCGGAACCGCTGGGCGGGGGACCAGGAGGCCCTGGCCCACAGCGTCCTGGGCAAGGGGCTGCTGGGCATGCAGGCCCAGCACGGGGTCGTCCCCGTCGAGGAGGACGGCTCCGCGAATTTCCTGGTCCCGGCCGGCCGCAACATCTACTTCCAGGCGCTCGACGCCGACTACATGGCGCTGCAGACCGAGCGCACGTACGTCAACTACCGCGCGGGGGAGGTCCGCTCCTGCGTGGGCTGCCACGACCGCCGGCGCACGCCCGCGCCGTCGTCCCGGGCCCTCCTGCGCGCCCCCTCGCCGCCGCAGGCGCAGCCGGGCGACGAGGCGCCGGAGAAACTCATCGACTACGCCCGGCAGATCCAGCCGGTCTGGGACCGCCATTGCACCGGCTGCCATCGTCCGGAGGGAAAGGCCGCGAAGCTGGATCTGGGCGGCGCGGACACCCGGCTCTACAGCCGTTCCTACGAGAGCCTCCTGGGGCTCGATCCGGACAAGGCCCGGCGGCCCGTCCTTCCGCTGGCGGGCCTGCAGGTGGACGAGAACGACGTGCGGGCCTGGGTGGAGCCGACGCCGCCCCGGCACTTCGGGGCGCACTCCAGCCTGCTGGCCGCGCTGCTCGGCGGCTTCGAGCCGCGCTTCGAGTCCTGGGGCGGCCGCGCCGGGGCGATGCTCGCGCGGGCGAAGGAGCTCAAGGCGCTGCATCCGGAACTCCGGGTCTCCCGCGAGGAGTTCGTCCGCGTGGTCAACTGGCTCGATGCCGGCTGCCAGTTCCATCCCTCGTACTGGGGGATGAAGAACCTGTCCCACCGGACCTCGCCGTATTACCGTCCTCCCGTGACGTTCCAGGAGGCGATCGGGGAGGTCTGGCCGGAGTCCCTCCGGGGCCTCTACGCCGCCGACCCGCGCTGAGCCGCGGCGGCTTGCATCCCGGATGATGAATATGGTTAACTGGATGGGGTGCGAGGGTCCATGAGCGCGAACGACGCCCCCCTGCATCTGCATTTCGTGTTTCCCCGCTGGCGCAAGCTGCTGGACGACCATCCGGATCTGAAGGACTGCCTGTCCGGCTCCGACGTCGCCACGTTCCGCATGGCCGGGCTGGGCCTGGCGACCGCCGCCGGCGCGGTCCCGGAGGGGCACCGGCTGACCTGCACCGACGAGAACGTGGCCCCGTTCCCCCCGGACCTCTCCGCCGACCTGGTCTGCCTGAGCTTCTTCACGCCGCAGGCCGCCCGCGCCTACGAGATCGCGGCCGAATGCCGCCGCCGCGGGCTGCCGGTGCTGGGCGGCGGCATCCATCCCACGGCGGTCCCGGAGGATGCGCTGGCCCACTGCGACGCCGTCGTCACCGGCCCGGCGGAAGGCGTGTGGCCGGAAATCCTGGCGGATCTGCGCGCCGGCCGGCTGCGGGGAAAGGTCTACCGGGGCCGGGCGGACGCCCCGTTCGCGGCGCCCCGCCGGGACCTCTTCGCCGGATCGAGCTACCTCCGCTGCGACATCGTCCAGACCGCGCGCGGCTGCCGCACGGGCTGCGGCTTTTGCGTCCTTCCCTGCAGCGCCGGCACCGAGGAGCACCGCAAGGAGGCGGCCGCGGTGGCGAAGGACATCGCCGCGTTGCGGCACCTGTGCTGCTTCTATGCGGACGAGACGCTGCTCTTCGCCGACGAGGGAAGTCGGGAGTGGCGGCGCTCCCTGCGCCGGGAGCTGGAGTCCGCGAGGCTCCGGCGTTCCGGCTTCACCGCGATCTACCCGCGCTTCGTCTGCGAGCTCGCGGACGAGGATTGGGAGGATCTCGCCGCCATCGGACTGAGGCAGGTCTACCTCGTGCTGGGGCTGATGGGGTCCCTGAACCGGGAACTCCAGGACCCGAGGATCATCGAGGCCGTCGCCCGCATGCGGCGGCACGGGATCGAGACGATGGCGACGTTCACGCTGGGCCATGACCAGGATCCCCTGGACCTCGACGGCAGGATCCTGGGCTTCTGCGAGGATTCCGGCATCAACCTCGCCGAGTTCACCATCACCGTGCCGTTTCCGGGCACGCCCCGTTTCGGCCAGATCGAGCGCGAGGGCCGCCTGCTCCATCGCGACTGGTCCCGCTACAACGGCGCGCACGCGGTGTTCCGGCCGCTGGCGGAGAGCCCCTCGGATCTGGAGGGGCGGTACCGGCGGCTCTGGCGCGAATTCTACGGACGCATCGACGGCCAGGAGGTCGTGCGGCGTTACGCGCGCGGCTTCGGCGCCGACATCCTCCGGGGCGGACGGCCCGGGGCTCCGGCGGGGGTCAGCGCGGGGGGAGGGACCGGCGGTCCGCATCCGGCATGAGTCCGATGCGGTCGAACGGGATCGGCGGGAAGCCCGCCTTCGCCGCCGGGGCGTCGGCTTTGAGCCGGTAGTCCGGCCCCGCGGGCGTCTCGAAGCCGGGGTCGCCCTCGGCGAAGTTCTCCTTCACGCCGGCCGCGGCGGGCGTGAGCCGGTCCAGGAGGAGCAGCCATTTCGCGCAGCCCGAGGCGACGTTGCCTTTCACGGAGGTCCCCTTCGGGAGATAAGGCTCGTCGTCGAGCATCCCGGCGAGACCGGGATACCGTTCGCTGTAGGGCGGCGCCTTCCAGTTCATCGCCTCGAGCTTCGCCTTCATCCCCCAGTCGCCGTCCTCGAGGGCGATGTGTTTCTTCGCCCAGCCGACGCCCCGGGCGTCCACGTGGATGCCCACCGGACAGTCGAGCAGCAGGTTGTGCTCCACGGCGTTGTCCCGCCCGCCCCCCACCATCACGGCGCGCGAGACCCGCTGGAAGAGGTTGCCCTCGACCCTCGTGCCGCTGGCGGCGTCGTCGAGGTAGACGCCCATCACCTCCGTGAAGCCGTGCTCGCCCTTCACCCCCTCCAAATCCCTGAAGATGTTGTGGCGGACCACGTTGCCCCGCATCGTCCAGTCGCGCCCGATGTAGAAGGCGCCGGCGTCGCCCGTCTCGCGGCAGACGCGGTAGACCTCGTTGAGCTCGAGGACGTGGTCGTTCCCCCCGAAGAGGATCGCGTTGTGGGGCGCGTCGTGGATCCGGCAGTGGGCGACCCGGTGGCCCACCCCGGAGACCAGCACGGCGGGCCGGTAGGTGCGGCACCAGCGGCTGTATTCGTAAATGTGGTTGTTGAGCGCCTGGTGCCCGCCCGGGACGAGCGTGCGGCGATCGCCCCCCTCCAGGACGATGCCCGTCTCGCCCACGCCCGTGATGTCGCAGGAGACGACCGCATGCCCGCGCCCGCCCTGCAGCCGCACCCCGTCGTTGCCGAGATTGCGCAGGACGCAGCCGGCGATGCGGCACTGCTCCCCGCCCCGGACCGTGACCCCGTGGCTGCGGCCCGCCTCGAGGATGAAGCCTTTCAGCCCCACGTGCGAGGCTTCCGTCATCGCGACGAGCGGCTCTTCGAGGACGGAGGCCTCCAGCCTCCCGCCCTCGAGGGGCCCGGGCGGCCAGAGGCTGAGCAGGCCCGTCTTCCGGTCGAGATGCCATTCGCCGGGCTCGTCGAGTTCCTGCAGGACGTGGATCGCGCGGAAGCGCTTCCCGGCCTTGTAGCCGTAGGTCCCGTGCGGCGCCGCGGTGACGATCGCGCCCGTGGCGGCGTCGATCGAGGCCACGGCGGCGTAGGAGTCGGCCCAGTCCCAGGTCCAGTAGCCGTGGACCCAGACGTCCTCCTCGCCCCGCCAGCGCGCGGGACGCTCTTCTTCGGCGACGAAGCGGTCTCCCTTGGCGCCCGCCGGGGCGGAGCGGATCCGCGCCCAGCCCCGGTTGGGCCACTGGGCCGGGGGCAGGGGCTTGTCCTGGAACGTGAGTTCGAGGGCGGCCGTCGCCTGCGGGAGCCCGAAGCCCCGGGCCTTCAGGCGTCCGAAGTCCGCGAGGCCCTCCGCGCGCAGATCCGCCTGGAGGACCTTGCCCCGGGCGGCGGGATCCAGTCGCGGATCCGCGGAGGGTTTGAAGGCGGCGGCGCGCAGCTCGCGGCCCCCCGAGATCCGGACCTCCTCGCCCTCGTGGGAGCGGTACAGCACCGGCGCCCCGGCGCGGCCGGAGTCGCCGGCGCCGAGACGGAAGGCCTCCGATCGACGGTAGGTTCCGGCGCGGAGCCGGACCTCGAAGCCCCCGGCCGGCCAGGCCTCCGCCGCTTTCCGGCGCCGGATCTCGTCGCGCGCGCGTTCCAGCGTGGCGAAGGGGGCCTGCAGCGTGCCGGGTCCCGCGTCGTTCCCGTCCGTCGCGACGAAGAGCACCCGGGGGCCGTCCGCCTGGCCGGCCAGGAGGAGGCAGAGGAGCGAACACGCGCGCCGCATGCGGGGATGATCCCAAAAGATCCGGCCCCGATGCATGTGCAATCTTTACCACTGCGAGCGCGTGGACGCAGTCGAAGGCCCGGAGGGGGTAGGGTGGTTCCGATGGGGCATCCGCGGGGGATGCCCGGAAGATCGAAGGAGGGCGCCATGGACGTCGGAATCAACATGGAATTCGTCCGGTCCGCGGACAAGTCGTTCGAAAAGGGCCTGGCGGCGGCCGCGGAACTCGGGTACCGCTGGGTGGAGCCGATGGTCCACAACGGCCGCGAACTCCTCAGCGAGGCGGGCTACTTCCATTCCTTCAGCCTGGACGAGGATCCGCGCGAGATGAAGGCGCTGCTCGAGAAATACGGGTTGAAGGCGTCGGGCCTCAGCTCCCACGCCCCCCTGATGAAGCCGGACGTCGGCGTGGAATACCTCCGCAAGGCCATCCGCTTCGCCGCCGATCTCGGCGCCCCGGTGGTGAACACGGACGAGGGGCCCAAGCCGGACTGGATGAACGACGAGGAGGCCTTCCAGGTCATGAAGTACTCCCTCAAGACGATCCTGCGCACGGCGGAGCGCTACGGCGTCGCCGTCGGGATCGAGCCGCACCAGATCTACTCCAAGACCCGGAAGGGCCTCCTGCGCATCGCGACGCTGGTGGACTCGCCGCTGCTGAAGGTGAACTTCGACACGGGCAACGCGTTCCTCGGCGGCGAGGACCCCTACGAGTTCCTCGAGGCCGTGAAGGACCGGGTCGTGCACGTGCACGCCAAGGACATCGGCGGCGACCTGCTCCAGGAACGCGGCAAGGTGACGGGAACGCCCGTGGGGGTGGCCTGCGGCGACGGCGTGATCGACTGGACGCGGACCGTGTCCATCCTGCGCTCGGCGGGCTACGACGGCATCCTGTCCGTGGAGTGCGGCACGCAGGCGCAGGCCGCGCGCAGCCTGACGCACCTGACGCAGATCCTGAAGAAAGAAGCGGTCGTCCGCGTTTGACGGAGGGGACATGTGGATCGCCTGGATCGCCCTGGCCCTTGCCCAGGAGGAGACCCTGGAGGGCCGCCTGCCGCGGGTGCTCTTCCTGACCCGTTCGGAGGGCTACGAGCACGAAGTCGTCCGGAGGCCGGACGCCGCGAAGGGGACGAAGAACACGGGCGTCCGCCTCTCGCTCGCCGAGCGGCAGCTGGGGGAGGCGGGGAAGGGCGCCTTCGAAGTCGTCTGCAGCCAGGATGCGGGCCTGATCTCCGCGGAGAGCCTGAAGTCCTTCGACGCCGTGGCGCTCTACACGTCCGGCGCGCTGCCCGTCACCCCGGAGCGGAAACAGGCGCTGGCCGATTTCGTCCGTCGCGGCGGCGCCCTGGCGGGCATCCATGCCGCCGTGGATTCCGGCGAGGCCTGGCCCGAGCTGGCGGAGCTTCTGGGCGGCCGCTTCGACAGCCATCCCTGGCACGAAGAGGTGTCCCTCCGCGTCGAGGACGCCGCTCATCCCTCCACGTCGTTCCTGCCGCCCGTCTTCAAGATCCGCGATGAGATCTACCAGTTCAAGGGCTGGTCCCGTCCGGGCCTCCGGGTGCTGCTCTCCCTGAAGGAGGCCGCGTCGGGGCTGGACAAGGGCAAGCGGGCGGACGGGGACTACGCGCTCGCCTGGACGCGGGAGGCGGGCCGGGGGAGGGTCTTCTACACGGCCCTGGGTCACCGGCCCGAGGTCTGGGAGGACGAACGCTTCCTGCGGCATGTGCGCGGGGGCATCCTGTGGGCGCTGGGGGGAGGGACCGGGGGAAGCGGGCTGCTTCCCGTCGCGAGCGACGGCGCGACGTCGCTCGTGCTCGCCGCCGGCGTTCCCGCCTTCCGCCTCGGGGAGGACGAGTCCCTGCATCCTTCGTTGAAGCCCGCCTTCAGCGTCCGCTGGGAGGGCCACCTGAAGATCCTCCAGGCCGGCACGTACACGCTGTCGGGGGAGGGGCGCATCGTGATCGGCGGCGCCGAGGTGCAGGGCCGGGCGCTTCCGCTGCTGCCGGGGGAGCATCCGATCCGCATCGAGGTCGCGCGCGCGCCGGGGCCTTCGCGCTTCCAGCTGCGCTGGCAGTCCGACTTCTTCGGCCCCGAGCCGGTGCCCGAAACGGTCCTCCTGCATCGCGAGTCGCCGCCGCGCGCGGAGCGGGCCCGGCTCGCCGAGCGCGGACGGGACCGCGTGGAGCAGCTCAACTGCGCGGGCTGTCATCGCGCGGAGCGCGGCGGCGTGGCGGGACGGAAGGGGCCCGATCTGTCGGAGGCCGGCGGCCGGCTCAAGACGCCCTGGCTGGTCCGCTGGCTGCAGGATCCGAAACGCTACCGGGCCGGGGCTTCGATGCCGGTGCATCTGGAGGCCCGGGAGGCGGCGGACGTCTCCGCCTATCTGGCCGGCCTGGGGCCCCGGGACGGCGGCCCGTCGTTCCCGCGGGATCCCGTCCGGGGCCGCGAACTGTATGAAAGCGTGGGCTGCCTGGCCTGCCACGGCGAGGGCGGCGAGCCCCTGGGCGGCATCGGATCCAAGATGGATCATGCCGCGCTGGCCGCCTATCTGAAGGATCCCCTCAAGACCGGGCCGGGCGGGCGCATGCCCTCCCTTTCCCTGAGCAGCGAGGAGGCGGGGGCGATCGCCTCGTATCTGGAGGCGTGGAGGAATCCGGACTTCGAAGGGGCGGCTCCGGCGGGGGACGCCGGCCGGGGACGGGAACTCGTGGCCGCCCGCGGCTGCCGCGCCTGCCATGAACTCCGGGATCCCGGCCTGCCGGAGCACGTCCTGAAGGCGCCCGCCCTCGAAACCCTCGCGGGGGAGGCGGGCTGTCTCGCTCCGCGCCCCGAGGCGCGGGGCCTGCCCTATGCGTTGCCGGAATCCCAGCGCCGCGAGATCCTGGGCTTCCTGGACCTTCATCGGGAGAGCCCGGAACTGACGAAGGCTCCGATCCACCAATTCCGGCGGACGATCCAGACGTTCCGCTGCACGGCCTGCCATCCCTTCGGGCAGCAGGAGCCGGCGGGCCTGAAGGAGACGGCCCCGCTGCTCACGCAGGCGGGCCACAAACTGCGGGAGGCCTGGCTGGCGGACCTGCTGGGAGGGACGAAGCGGCTGCGTCCCTGGATGGCGCTGCGCATGCCTCGTTTCGGGGAGGAGAACGTGCGGCCCCTGATTTCCGGATTCGGAGCGGCCGCCGGCGCGGAGCCCCGCGAGGACGGGGCGCCTCCGGTCCCGAAGCCCGAGGAGGTGAAGGCGGGGATCCGGCTTGCGGGCAGCGGCGCCGGGGGGCTCTCCTGCATCGTCTGCCACGACTTCCAGGGCCGTCCCGCCGGAGGGACGCGCGGGCCGGACATGTCGACGATGTCCTTGCGCCTGCGGCCGGAATGGTTCCGCCGCTGGATGCGGGATCCCGGACGGATCCAGCAGGGCAGCGCCATGCCCGCGTATTTCGGAAGCTTCAGCGCCGAGAAACGGGAGGAGACGATCGACGTCCTCTGGTCCACCCTGGGCGGAGGGGCGTCGCTGCCGCTGCCCGTCGGGGTGACGTCGGCGGACGCGCTCCGGCCCGGCGGGGCGAAGGTCGAGATCGCCGGATACAAGGTGCTGGTCCGCGGGGAGCCCGTGCTTCTCCGCACCGCGATGCCCAAGTCCTCCGCGCGGTCGATCGCCGTGGGCCTGCCGGGAGGGACTTCGTACGCCTTCGACGCCGAGCGCTGCCGGCTGCGTTATGTCTGGGACGGCGAGTTCCTCGACATGGCGCCCGTCTGGCACGACCGGGGCATGCGGCAGATGGGGCAGCCCGGCGCGGAGCCCTGGTACCGCACGCCGGACGCGCCGCTGCTGCGCCTCTCCGGTGCCGGGGAGGCGCCCCGCACGAGCTTCAAGGGATACCTGCTGGACGAGGAGCGGCACCCGGTGTTCCTCTATGAAGTGGACGGGGTGGCGATCCGGGAGCGCCTCAGCGCCGTCGAGGGCGGAAGAGGTGTCGTCCGCGCCTTCGAGATCGCGCCGCTGCCCCGCGAAGGCTGGCTGAATCCCGGCGCGGAGGACGGGGTGGACCTCGTCGTGAAGCCGGGAAAACTCGAAGAGGGCGGGCTCCGGCTGCCCGCGGGCCGCGCCCTCAACGTGGAAGTGACCGTGACGCCGCGGAGGAAGCCATGATGCCGCTCCTGCTGTCGCTCCTGGCGAGCCTGCTCCCGGCCCAGGAGGAGGACGCCTACTACCGGATCGAGACGATCCCGATCCCCGAAGCCGTGCTGCTCGAAGTGGGCGGCATGGCCTGGATGCGGGACGGCAGCCTGATGGTCGTGACGCGCCGGGGGGAGGTCTGGAACCGCGGCGCCGCCGGATGGAAGCTCTTCGCGTCGGGCCTGCAGGAGCCGCTGGGGATCTGCGTCACGGGGCCGGGCGAGGTGGTGGTGGCCCAGCGTCCGGAGCTGACGCGTCTCAAGGATGTGGACGGGGACGGCCGCGCGGATCTCCACGAGACGCTGACGGACGCCTGGGCGTTCTCCGGGCATCCGTACGAATGGACCTTCGGGCCCGTCCGGGACCGCGACGGGAATTTCTGGGGGACGCTGTCGTGCTGGTTCTACCCCTGGGAGCGTCCGAGCAAGCCGTTCTCGGGGCTGGAGATCAAGCCCCCGTCGGGGCTGGAACTGCTGGCGCGTCCCGCCTGGCGCGGCTGGGCCTTCAAGGTCACGCCCCGCGGTGAGTTCGTTCCCGCGGGCAGCGGCCTGCGTTCGCCCAACGGGATCGGCATCAGTCCCGCGGGGGAGGTCTTCGCCACGGACAACCAGGGGGAATATCTCGGCGCCTGCTCGCTGCATCACCTCTCCGGGGAGGAGGACTTCCACGGCCACCCCGCGGGGCTGCATTGGGGCCCCGAGGCCCGGAAGGATCCCTTCGCCGTCCCGCTGGAGGAACTCGATCGGCGGCGCAAGCCCGCCGCCGTGCTGTTTCCCCACGGCCCCATGGGGCAGTCCGCCGCGGGGCTGGCCTGGGACACGTCGGCGGGGGCCTTCGGTCCCTTCGCCGGGCAGCTCTTCGTGGGGGACCAGACGAAGTCGCTGGTGATGCGGGTGGCGCTGGAAAAGGTGGGCGGGCTGTATCAGGGCGCCTGCTTCCCGTTCCGGAAGGGCTTCCAATCCGGGAACAACCGGCTGCTGTTCAGCCCGGACGGTTCGCTGTTCCTGGGGCAGACGAGCCGCGGCTGGGGGGCGGTGGGCGGGAAGATGCAGGGGCTGCAGCGGCTGGTGTGGACGGGGCGCGAGCCTTTGGAGATCCGCTCCGTGGAGCTCACGAAGAGCGGCTTCGAGCTGTGCTTCACGGCGCCGGTGGCGGCCCCCGCGGCGTCGGATCCGGCGTCCTACTCGCTCCAGCATTACGGATACCGCTACCACCGGGTCTACGGGTCGCCCCAGGTCGATCCCACGCCCGTGAGCATCCAAAGCGTCCGACTTTCGGAGGACGGCCGGCGCGCGAGGCTCGAGGTGGGGACGCTCGTGCCGGGCCGGATCTACGAGTTCAACCTGAGGGGCCTGAAAGCGGAGGACGGGCGGAGCCTGCTGCATCCGCAGGCCTACTACACGCTGAACCGCCTGAAGGAGTAGGGTCCGTCAGGCCAGGCGGAATTCCCCCGGGCTCCGGGAGGTGAATTTCCGGAAGACCGTGGCGAAGTACTGGCTCGAGGCGAACCCGCAGGAGAGGGCGACGTCGGTGACCCGGGCCCCGGGATTCCGGCGGAGCAGGCGCGCGGCCTCCCCGACCCGGGTGTGGGCCAGGAGTTCCAGCGGGGTCATGTTCGTCAGGCGCCGGCAGTAGTGGGCGAAGCGGGAGCGGCCCAGGCCGCATTCCTCCGCCATGGAATCGAGGGTCCAGAGCTCGCCGACGCGGCCGCGGAGCTGTTCGAGGAAGAGCCGGACGGTGCGCTCCGCCCCGGCGAGGGAGCGGTCCAGCGGGATCCGCTTGTGGTGGAGCATCTCCAGGATGGAGACCAGGAGTTGGTTGATCGCCAGCTTCAGGCGGGTCTCCGCGGAAGGGCCGGGACGTCCGTCCACGGCGGCCGCCACCTCCTCGAAACAGCGCTCCACCGCGGCTCCGGCGCTCCAGACGGCCTGCTCGTTCTGGCTCAGCAGCTTGGTCAGGCGCCGGAGATCCTCCCGCGAGCAGACGAGCCACTCCGGCCAGTGCCAGGGCTGGTGGGGACGGCGGACGCCGACGTCGAGGATGAGCCAGAGCAGGCGGGAGGCCGAGACATGGGGGTTTCCGACCCGGTGGGCCTGCCAGGGACGGGTGACGGTCAGGTCTCCGCGGCGGAGGGTCCAGTTCCGGTCCTCCACGGAAAAGCCGAGCCGCCCGCGGGAGAGGAACGTGAACTCGATGCCCTCGTTGCGGTGCCAGTCCAGGCCCCAGTCCAGGTCGTGGGGCGCATCCCAGGATCCCACGGAACAGATCGAGGGGAGCCGGTCCGCCGGGAGGCGGCGGCCGGGATAGGTTCCCTGGGCCAGGGCGGAAACCCGGAGTTCGCCCCGCCGGAGGGCCGCGCGGACCGGCGCGCAGGTGTCGGCGTGATACACCTCCGCCCGGGAGCGGAAGGCGGCGGGGAGACGCGCGGCGGTCTGGCCCATCTGATTAAGTAACACGGTTGCGCTTAGGGTCGTTTCAGCGGCGCCTGGCGGCTGAGTTCCTCGATGCGGGCGGCGTCGAGGGGGCCGTCGAAGAGGAGCACCCGGAAGGAGAGGGACAGGGGCGTGCCGGGGACCACGCGCACGGGGTGCGGGTCGCTGATGTCGGCGTCGAGGAAGCGGAGGCCGCGGAAGTGGCTGAAGCGGCAGGGGAGGGAGCCCGGCCGGGAGATCAGCGCCGCGCCGCGCGGCGAGCCCTCGAGTTCGCCCTCGAGGGCGATCCAGCGGCCCTCGAGACGGGCGTTGTCCTTGGGGGCGGCGGCCGGCGGATCCGAATAGGCGAAGCGGAGTCGGGAGGCCTCGAAGGCGGCGGCGCCGCGGAAGCCCAGCGTGCCGTACCAGGGGCCCCGGCCGCCGCCGTGGTGGCCGTATTCGTCGAGCAGCACGGGACCGCCCACGGCGGACAGGGTGACGTCGAGGTCGAGCGCCACGATCCCGGGGGAGGGTTCATGGACGCGGCAGCGCAGCGCTTCCTCCAGGCAGCGGCGTCCCGCGATCTGCCAGTCATGGGACACCTCGAACCCGGCGGAGCCCGCGTCGCTGTGTGTTCCGGAAAGCCGTCCCGCCGTCTTCCGTCCGGAGGCGGGGGTGAGTTCCCAGAAGTTGACCGTGGCCGGTGGCCGCCCCTCCTCCTCCCAGGTCACGCGGTTCCAGGCGAGGAAGAGGCCCCGGTGATGGAGGTGGTCCCCGGGGCCGTCCTCGGTGAGCAGGACGCCCGAGGGGCTCCGGAGCTCCCGGAAATAGCCGGCCCGCTTCTGGGCGGGATGGGCGTCGAAGATCCGTTCCCCGGCCTGGTACACCGCCACCGGCCGGCCCCGGCGGAGCACGCTGAGGGTGCCGTCGCGGGCGTCGAGGGCGAAGGGCGCCGGCTCCTGCGCGGCGCCCGGGCCGAGGAGCGCGGCGAGCAGGACCAGGGTACGCGGGGCACGTCGCATCGCTTCTTCTCCGGATCGGACTGTTTATATAACACGGTTAATCGACCGGGGTGTATCGTAAAGCGATGGCTCTTCCGGGACGCGCCGCCGCTCTTCCGCTGCTGGCCCTGCTCCTGGGCCTCGGGCCGGGACGGGCGCTCGAGGCCGGGGACGGCGCGCTGCCGGAGTCCGCGCTGGAATCGCTCGAGCTCGCGATCCGGGACCTGTCGGAGTCGCAGGGCGCGCGGTACCCCGGGGGCGCCGGGTTCCTGGCGCGCCTCGAGGCGCTGCGGCGGGAGCCGGCCAAGGCGGAGGGCAGGGCGGCGCGCTTCGAGTCGCTGAAGCGCGAGGCGCTGCTGGCCAATCCGCTGCTCGATTTCGAGCGGCTGCTCCTCGTGCGCCGGGGGAACAAATCGCCCCGCCTGGGACTGCCCATGAACTGGGAGGGGAACGCGTCCCTGCCCAGGACCGGCTACGACGACGAGATTTCGGTGTTGTCTTCGCTGCGGACGGACGCGACGTTGTCCACGCTCTACCGGCCCCCCGGCGGCCGCTTCACGGGCGACCTGGATCTCCATTGGGATGCGGACCGCCTGCTCTTCTCCATGCCGGGCCGGAACGGCCGCTGGCAGGTCCACGAGATCCGCAGCGACGGCACGGGGCTTCGGGAACTGCCCCTGATCGAGCATTCCGAGGTCGACAACTACGACGCGTGTTACCTCCCCGGGGGCGGGGTGCTCTTCACGTCCACCGCGACGTTCACCGGGGTCCCCTGCGTGGGGGGCTCGGCTCCCGTGGCGAACCTCTACCGCTGGGATCCCCCGGCGGGCCTGCGCCGGCTGACCTTCGAGCAGGATCACGACTGGTGTCCGACCGTCCTCAACGACGGACGCATCCTCTACCAGCGCTGGGAGTACGCGGACCTGCCGCATTTCGCGTCGCGCATCCTCTTCGAGATGCGGCCGGACGGCAGCGGCCAGGCCGCCTATTACGGGAGCAATTCGTACTGGCCCAACGCGATGTTCTATGCCCGGCCGGTGCCGGACCATCCGTCGAAGTTCGTGGCCGTCGTCGGCGGGCACCATGACGTCCCCCGCATGGGGGAACTGGTCCTCTTCGACCCGGCGCAGGGCCGCCGGGAGGCGGAGGGCGTCGTCCAGCGCATCCCCGGGCGGGGTAAAACGGTCGAGCCCCTCATCCGCGACGAACTGGTGAAGAACAGCTGGCCGAAATTCCTGCATCCCTGGCCCCTCAGCTCCAAATACTTCCTCGTCTCCGCCCAGCCGTCGCCGTCCCACGCCTGGGGCATCTACCTCGCGGACGTGCACGACAACCTGCTGCTCCTGAAGGAACAGCCCGGCTCGGCCCTCCTCGAGCCGGTCCCGCTGCGCGCCCGTCCGCGGCCGCCCGTGCTCCCGGACCGCACGGACCCGGTCCGCCGGGACGCGACGGTGGTCATCTCGGATCTGTATGAGGGGGAGGGCCTGAAGGGCGTGCCGCGGGGCACGGTGAAGGCCCTGCGGCTCTTCACGTACCACTTCGCCTATCGCGGCGTCGGCGGTCAGATGAACCGCGTCGGCTTCGACGGGCCCTGGGACATCAAGCGCGTGCTCGGGACCGTGCCCGTGGAGCCCGACGGCTCCGCGCATTTCCGCGTGCCGGCGAACACGCCGATCTCGATCCAGCCCCTCGATGCGGACGGCCACGCGCTGCAGCTCATGCGGAGCTGGATGACCGCCATGCCCGGGGAGTCGCTGTCCTGCGTCGGCTGCCACGACCGGGGGGGCGCCGCGCCGCGCGCGGGCGGGTCCCGCGCCCTCGCGCGCGAGCCTTCGGAGATCAGCCCCTGGCGCGGGGCTTCCGGCGGCTTCAGTTTCCGGCGGGAGGTTCAGCCGCTGCTCGACGCGCAGTGCGTGAGCTGCCACGACGGCCGCCCGGGCGCGCCCGACTTCCGGGACGGGCCGGACGTCGTGCTCCGCGCCGGCGCGGATGCCTACAACCGGGGCGCGGTGTTTCCCCCGTCCTACCTCGCGCTCCGGAGTTTCGTGAGGACGCCGACGATCGAGAGCGATCTGCATCTGCTCATGCCGGCGGAATACCATGCGGGCACGACCCGGCTGGTCCAGGTCCTCCGCAAGGGCCATCACGGGGTCTCGCTGGACGCCGAGGCCTGGGAGCGCCTCGCCGCCTGGATCGACCTCAACACCCCCGCGCACGGGACCTGGAGCGAGTGCGCGGGCTCGGATCGCGTCAGCGCGCCCCGGAAAAGCCGGCGGGATCTGGACCGGCGGCTCTCGGGGGTCGACGAGGATCCCGAGTTGATTCCCAAGCCGGCGGCCCTCCGGGCGCCCCCGCGCCCGCCGCCGGCGAAAGCGCCGGCCCCGGCGCCGGCCGTCGAGGTGCCCGGCTGGCCCTTCGGGACGGAGGAGGCGGTCGCGCGCCAGCAGGCCGCCGGGCCCCGGACGCGGACGCTGGATCTGGGAGGCGGGGCGGCGCTGGACCTCCTGCGCATCCCCGGCGGCGACTTCGCGATGGGCGACGCCGGGGGGGACGAGGACGAACGGCCCGTGTCGCGCGTAACGGTCGGGGCGCCGTTCTGGATGGGGCGGCTCGAAGTGAGCAACGCGCAGTTCGCGCGCTTCGACGCGTCGCACGACAGCCGGCTCGAGACGGGCGATTTCCTCCAGTTCAGCGAACGCGAGCGGGGTTATCCCGTCAACGGTCCGGATCAGCCGGTCTGCCGCGTGTCCTGGACGCGGGCGATGGAGTTCTGCCGCTGGCTGTCCGCGCGGACGGGCCTGCGCGTCACGCTCCCCACCGAGGCCCAGTGGGAGTGGGCCTGCCGCGCGGGCACGGCGACGCCCCACGCCTGGGGGGCGGCCGCGGCGGACTTCGCCCCCTTCGCCAATCTCGCCGACGCGACGTACCGGTCGGTGGACACGTTCAGCTGGGGGCTGCCCTCCGGGGCGATCCCCCCCTGGCGGCCGGCGGAAGGCGCGAACGACGGGTTCCGCGTCTCCGCTCCCGTGGGATCCAAGCGCGCCGGCGTCTGGGGGCTCTCCGACCTGCACGGCAATGTCGCGGAGTGGACGCGGAGCCGGCACCGGGCCTATCCGTACCGGGACGACGACGGCCGCAATTCGCCCGAAGGCCTGGAGCCGCGGGTGGTCCGGGGCGGATCCTGGGGCGACCGTCCGCAGCAGGCAAGGTCGGGAAGCCGCCGGGCCTATCCCGCCTGGCAGGGCGTGCACGACGTGGGCTTCCGCGTCGTGGTCGAGGACGCTCCTTAACCTTCCGACACGGGCGGGGTGAACAGGCGTTCCACCTTCGTCCACTCGCGGTGCCCATCCTCGAATCCCAGGTCCACGAGCCGCGACGTGAACACCGGGTCGAAGAGAAGATAGCTCAGGAAGGCCGCGCCGCCCTTGCCGTCGGCGCCGAAGGCGCGGGCGAGCGAGCGGATCGGCCGGGGAAGCCGGTCGGCGCAGTCCCCGGCGATGGCTTCCAGGTCGCGGGAGGGACGGAAGAGCAGGAAGTCGACGTGCCTGAACCCGCCCGAAAGGGATGCCGCCCCCGGCCGCTCGTCGACGAGCCGGTTCACGCTCTCGAGGACCTCGGCGTCGGCGTCCAGGTTGTCCATGAAGACCGAGTCCAGGAGCAGACCCAGGGACTGCGCCACCGAGGGATACGGCTCTTCCGAGCGGGCGCCTGGCGGTGGCGTGGGGTGCGGGCTGGTGCCGATGGCGAGAACCCGCGAGGCCCCGAGATGGATCGCGGGGGAAAGCGGGAAGGTCTGGCGGACGCTGCCGTCCCCGAAGTGTCTCCCGTCCACCTGGACGGCCGGGAAGATGAGGGGGATCGCCGACGACGCCATGAGGTGGTCCAGGGTCAGGCGGGAACGGACGGCGACCCGGTTCGCCCGCTGCCAGACCGGGACCTCCGCTCCTCCCTGCACGAACGTGACCGCCCGTCCCGTGGAATAGGAGGTCGCCGTCAGTCCGACGGCCCGCAGACGGCCGCCGGCGAGGTTTCGTTCGATTCCGCTGAAGTCGATCCCTGCTTCCAGGTGCGCCCGAAGCCCCCTCGTATCGAAGATGCCGCGTCCCTGCGGATCATCGTGGCGCCGGCCCAGCGCGAGATTCTCGAGCCAGCGGGCCAGCAGGCGGACGAGCGTGGGCGTCCGCGAACCGTAGATGAGGTCGGCCGTGAGGCGGGACCACTGGGCCCGAAGGCCCTCAACGGCCGCGGGGAGGTCCCCCGGATGTGCCGCCAGGTAGGCGGCATTGATCGCCCCGGCGGAAGCGCCCGTGAGGATCGGGAACACCGCCCCGCGGGTCCGCTCGGCGATCGCCGCCAGGACGCCCACCTGGTAGGCGGCCCGGGCGCCCCCGCCCGTCAGAACCAGGGCCGTCCCGTTCGAAAGCGGGTTCACGGGATGTCCGCGCGGGGGTTGGGATCGCTTTTGGGGGGCGGCTCCGCGTCCGCGCTCCGCCGGAGGAGGACGGGGCACGGGGCGTGGCGGAGCAGGTCTTCGGCCGTGCTTCCCAGAAGCACGCGGGCCAGACCCGTGCGGCCGTGGGTGGTCAGGCAGAGGAGGCCGGCACCCGACTCCTGCACGTGCTGCAGGATCCGGGTGCGGACGCCCCCTTCGAGCCCCACGGCCCGGGCTTCCACGCCTTCGTGGCTCACGCGTTCGACCACCGTCTTGAGATAGGGCAGGGGATCGTCGGCGGGAAGGAGCGGCGTCGGAACATCGCCGATGCCGAGGAGGGGCGGGACCGGCACGGCCACCCGGACCAGGTCGAGCGCGGCCCCGAGTTTCTTCGCCACGCGCACCGCATCCGGCAGGATCGCCTCGCCGCGTTCGGATCCGTCGAGCGCGACGACGATCTTCTTCCACGGCCGCTCATGCGATCCCGGGCGGGTCACCAGCACCGGGAGTTCCGCTCGCCGGAGCACCGCCTCCGCCACGCTCCCCCAGAGGAGGCGCCCCACGCCCGCCCGGCCGTGCGTCGAGATCGCGATCAGGTCGGCCTTCCGGCCCCGGGCCACCTCGAGGATCTGATCCGCCGGTGTTCCCACCCGCAGCTCGAGATGGGCGTTGACGTGGACGCTCCGCAGCGCGCGGCAGGCCTTGGCGATCCGTGCCGGGGGCACGAAGGACGCCTCGGGATCCTCGAAGACGTGGAGCACGGCGACTTCGGGGGCATAGGCCCGGACGAGGGGCATGATGGCCGCGTAGGCCGCATCGGACTCCTCGGATCCGTCCGTCGGGACGAGGATCCTGCCCATCGGGTCGTTCATGCGTCATCACCCCCTTCGGTCGCGGCGCTTCAGTTTCGCCGAATTCGGGTCCTTTCGCCACTGCTTAGAATTTGAATCCGAATTCAAGCTCGAAGGCCAGGACGGCGGGGTCGTCGGTGTCGCTGAAGATGAAATCGTCGGAGGTGGCCGGAGCCCCCTGCACGCGCACGGACAGGCCGGCCGCGATCCACAGCCACCGTCCCGAGAAGCCCGCATGGGCCGCCAGCTCTCCGCAGAACACCGTCGACGCCTCGAGGAGGGACACGTCGACCTCGCCGGTTCCGTCGTCGAAGGTGCCGTCCACTTCGGAGTAGGTCGCGAATCCCAGTCCCAGGCGGGCATCGAAGAAGGGGCCCCGTTCCGGGCTGTGCATGATCTTGAAGTTGATCAGGCAGCGCGAGAGCCAGAGGTCCTCGGCCTCCAGCACCTGATCGAAATCGTCCGTGAACGAATCCCCTTCGTAGGCCTCGTGTCCGGCCAGGAGGGAGAGGCCGATGCTCCAATCCCTCCTCAGGGGGAAGAGCAGTCCGCCTTCGAGGGCGTTGCCCGCCCCCGCCCTCCACAAGTCCTCGAAGCGTGCTCCCGAATTGTCGTCCAGGAGCCCGAAGATCCCGCACGTTCTCGGCAGGAGGCTGAGGGTTCCCCGCACGCGCGGCTCAGGATCGCCGGCGGCCCTCTCATATTGCGTCGAATCCAGGCGCAGACCCTCCGCCGCCTGCGAAGGGTCGCCCTGCAGCAGGGGCAGGCTGAGCAGGAACGATGACAGCATCCCGGACATGCCGCGACCTCCTGGCGGGGCCGGTCCGCGCAGGGCGTTCCCGGGGCAAAGCCCTGCGCGGACCCGGGTCGTCACTTCACCTTGACCGTGACCGACTTGGCTTTGGCGCTGGGCTCCTTCGGAAGCGTGATCTTGAGCATCCCGTTGGAGACGCCGGCGTCCACCTTGTCGGCCTGGACGGCGACGGGGAGCGGGATCTGCCGCTCGAAGGCGCCGTAGGAGCATTCCCTGCGGTAGTAGGTCTTGGTCTTCTTCTCCTCCTCGCGTTTGCGCTCCCCCTTGATCGTGAGGACGTCGCCGTCGACCTGGACGCTGATATCCTTCGCGGCCATTCCGGGGACCTCGGTCTCGACCAGGAGGGCCTCGTCGGTCTCCTTCACGTCGACCGCCGGCAGGAAGGCCTCGCCGTTTCCGTTTCCCGGCTTCGTCAGCGCGGGGAAGCGGGTGTCGAGCACGTTCTCGAAGAGCTGGTTGATGGTCCGCTGCATCTGCGAGAGCGGAAGCAGGGATTCGCTGGAGGACCAGAGACTCGGCAGGAGATTGGGCATAAATTCATCCTTTCTGTCTGTCAGACTTCACGTTTGAATCTCTACGGCTCGACGGAGAGCACGCAGTTGTCTCCGCCGAAGGGATTGGGGACGCGCTTCCGGGCCTGGGCATGATCCTGCCACCGGCCGTCCACGCGGAGCCGGTACTGGTACTCTCCGGGGGCGAGCTTGAGGGAGCCCAGCCACTCGCCGTTGGACCCCTTGCTGAGCGGGATGCCCTCCTCCGACCAGCCGCTGAAGTCGCCGGTGACGCAGACCGTCCGGGCGTCCGGAGCCTGGACGACGAGGGGGACCCGTTTCCGGGAGGATTCCGCCTTTCGTTCCGGCTGTTTCGCCATGACCATCACGAACTCCTTTCCCGACTACCGATCCTGGAGGATGCCCACGAAGAGTTGAAGGCGCGTCGCGCTCCCTCTCCTGATCAGGCTGCTGTTCGGTGACGCAAGTCATGTGCCAGAGGCCCGGTGGCAGCAAGGGTGCAAGGATTTTGGGACCCATAAACCATCGCGGCCCAAAGGGGGGGTTGCTACGGGGATATTCTCGCGGAGCCCTGCGGGAATATTCCTTCGTCATGCAGCCGAGATGGATCGACGGTGCCGGTGGGGAAAAGACCGTGCCGGACTGAATATTCCCGGAACCTGCATCGTTAAGTAGTGCGGCATGAAGATCCTTCCCTTGCTGGCGCTCCTCTGGCTGGGCGCGACCCAGACCGTGTCGTTCTCCAACTGCTGCCGGGGGATCTTCTGCTCCCAGAAGGACGACTGCCCCCCTTGCGGCGGGGAGTCGGAGGAAGGCCGCATCTGTTGCGAGTCGGAGGGGCGCGAAGAGGAGCCCGTCCCCTGCGTCCACGTCGAACCCTCGACCGATCTCGTGTCGGAGGACGTGTCGCCGGAGGTGGACGTGCCCGCGATCGCGCTCCTGCCGTGCGTGCCCGAGCCGTCGCCTGCGTTCGAGCCCCTCAGCCTCCGCTGCTTCGCGGGGGGCGCCGACCCTCCGGCCCGACCTGAAGGGCCGACGCCCCTCTACCTTCTGAACCGCGCCCTCCTGATCTAGACGGCTCCCTCACGCCTTTCGAACTCCACGTTCGCGTGTCTCGTCGAGCGTGGCCGGTATTGTTTTCTTGATCGGAGGATTCCATGCACGCACTTCTGAGCGCCCTCGTCACGCTCGGCTTCCTCGCATCCGTCCAGGACGCCGCGAAGAAACGGGACCTCAAGGATCGCGTCGAGGTTCAGGGCAGCATCGTTTGCATCGGCTGCACCCTGGAGAAGACGGCCGGGGCCGATGCCCAGTGCACGCTGCACGCGAAGCACGCCCAGGGACTCCTGGATGCGGAAGGCAGGCTCTGGACCTTCGTCGACAACGCCAAGGGCCATCTCGTGATCACGAACGACAAGCTCCGGGGCAAAGAGGTGAAGGTCCTGGGCTGGAAGTTCCCCAAGGGCCAGTACCTCGAGCTCTCGAAGTACCAGGTCAAGGAAGGCGGCCCGTGGGTCGCCTACGACTATTGCAAGACCTGCGGTTTCGAGAAGGGCGACAACAGGGACAGCGATCTCTGCGAGGACTGCAAGAGGTAGCCATGAGACAGAATCTGCTCACGAGCCTGGTCTTCCTCGTCCTGATCGCGCTCTTCGGCCTGTCGGCCAACGGCTGGCGCGTTCCGTGGGCGGCGAAGGCCGTCCACGGGAGCGACTGGTGCGAGCCCCACCGGACGCCGCTTTCGACGTGCGGGACGTGCAACCCGAAACTCGCGCGCGGGGGCACCACCACGGTGAAGGAGCGCGCGCCCCGGCAGGGGGAGTGCGCGAACACCCTCGTCCGCATCCACCTCGGCCCCGGCGTCGCCGCGCAGGCGGGCCTGGTCCTGGCGACGGCCGAAATGAGGGAGCTCGCCGAGGTCCTCCGCGCGAACGCCGAGACGATGTATGCGCCGGGCGCGCATGCCCGCGTGGGGCCCCGCGCGCCCGGAATCGTGCGGGAGGTCAAGGCGGTTCTCGGCGACGACGTCGGGGCGGGCGCCCTCCTGGCGCTCGTCGAATCGACGGAGCTCGGCCAGGCGAAGGCGGAGCTCCTGCAGGCGCTCGCCCTCCTCGATCTGCGCGAGAA
This sequence comes from uncultured Planctomycetales bacterium, assembly GCA_964619955.1. Lineage (GTDB taxonomy): Bacteria > Planctomycetota > MHYJ01 > MHYJ01 > JACPRB01 > JACQFK01. The sequence goes on along the minus strand of CAZUJF010000012.1, from coordinate 92,874 downwards.
GACCCACGGGCAGGAGAAAGTCCTCGCCGAGAAGAAGATCACCCCGGTCCGGGAGGCGCTCCTGTCGGCCGCCGCGCTCGAGGAGGCGAGGATCTCCTTCGACCGGGCCTCGCAGAAGCTGCTGCTCCTGGGGCTTTCCCCGGAACAGGTGAAGGAGGCCGTTTCCCGGCGCGACGTCTCGCCGGTCCTGGAGCTGCGGGCCCCCTTCGCCGGCCGCGTGGTCGAGGCCCTGGCCGTGCCCGGGGAGGCGGCCGCGGTGGAGAGGCCCCTCTTCGCCGTGGCGGCGCTCGAGCGGATGTGGATCTCCATCGACGTTCCGGAATCGGAACTTCCGAAGCTGGAGAAGGGCCAGAAGGCGGCGTTCTTCGTCGACGGCCTGCCCGGAAAGCGGTTCCCGGGGAAACTCGCCGCCCTGGGGGCGGAGGTGGACGAGCGCACGCGGACCGTCCGCGCCTTCGCGGACGTGAAGAACGTCGACGGGCTCCTGCGGGCGCGCATGTTCGGCCGGGCGGAGCTCACGGTGAAGCCGCCGGGGCCCCGACTGCTCGTGCCCAGGGATGCCGTCCAGAACGACGGGGACTGCCACCTCGTCTTCGTCTCCCCGTCCACGGACGCCTTTCAGGCCCGGAAGGTGGAACTCGGGACGATCTACGAGGCCGGCTGCGAAATTCTGGCCGGTCTCGTGGCGGGGGACAGGGTGGCGACGACCGGCAGCTTCCTGCTCAAGACCGAGGTGATGCGGGGCCAGATCGGGGCCGGCTGATGCCCGGACAAATAGGACGCGGCGTCGCCGCGGACAAGACATGCTGACCTGGATCATCAAGGCTTCGCTCCGGAACCGGGGGACGGTGCTGGCGCTCTCGGGCCTGCTCGTCGGGCTCGGGCTCTGGTCGATGAGCCGCCTTTCCATCGACGCCTTCCCGGACGTGACCGACGTCATGGTCCAGGTGAACACGGTCGCGCCGGCCCTGGCCCCGGTCGAAGTCGAGCAGCAGCTCAGCGTCCGCGTCGAGCAGGCCCTGGGCGGCCTCACGAACCTCAAGCTCGTGCGGTCGATCTCGAAGTTCGGACTGTCCCAGGTCACCGTCATCTTCGAGGACGGGACCGACCTCCACTTCGCCCGGACGCAGGTGATGCAGCGCCTGGGGAGCGTGGAGCTGCCGGAGGGCATCGGCCGGCCGACGCTCGGTCCCGTGGCGACCGGGCTCGGGGAAATCTACCACTACCTCGTGACCGCCCCCAACGGGGATCTCACGGATTCCCGCGTGATCCATGACTGGGTGGTGAAGCCCCTCCTCCTCTCCGTCCCCGGCGTCGCCGAGGTGAATTCCTGGGGCGGTTTCGAGAAGCAGTTCCAGGTGGTCGTCGATCCCGCGCGCCTCGTCAAACACGGGCTCTCGATCGGGGCCGTCCTCGAGGCGATGGAGCGCTCGAACGCCAACGTCGGGGGCGGGCACACGGGGGCGGCGGGCGAGATCCTCCTCGTATCGGGACGCGGGGTCGTCTCGACCACCCGCGACATCGGGGGGATCACGGTGGGCGCCGTCGACGGCCGTCCCGTCCGGATCCGGGACGTGGCGGAGGTCGTGGAGGGCCGCGAGAACCGGCGCGGCGTCGTGACGACCGAGGGCCGCGGCGAGGCCGTGCTGGGCCTGGGGTTCATGCTGATGGGGGAGAACAGCCACGAGGTCGCCGGGCGGCTGCGGACCCGAATGGAGGCGGTCCGCAAGGCCGTCCCGCCCGGGACCGGCATCAAGGTTGTCTACGACCGGACGGAACTCGTCGACCGCGTCATCGGCACGGTGAAGGAGAACCTCTTTCAGGGGGCGCTGCTCGTCGTCGCCGTGCTCTTCCTCTTCCTGGGGCATTTCCGCGCGGCGCTCATCGTGGCGGCGGCCATCCCTCTCTCCATGCTCTTCGCCTTCAACCTGATGCTGCAGGCGGGGATCGCGGGAACGCTCATGAGCCTCGGGGCGGTGGATTTCGGCATGGTGGTCGACAGCTCGGTCGTCATGATCGAGAACTCGATCCGCCGCCTGGACGAGGACCCGCCGGAGCGCTCCGTGATCGACGTCGTGGCCGACGCCTCGCTGGAGGTGCGCAAGCCCACCCTCTTCGGCGAGGCGATCATCGCGATCGTCTATCTCCCCCTCCTCGCCCTCCAGGGCGTCGAGGGGAAGCTCTTCCGCCCCATGGCCCTCACGGTCATCTTCGCCCTCCTGGGATCCATGCTCCTGTCGCTCACGCTGATGCCCGTGCTCGCGAGTCTCTTCCTCTCGCGGCGCCGTGCGCCCACGGCGGAGCCCTGGATCGTCCGCGCCTCGAAACGCCTCTACGCGCCGGTGCTGGACTTCGTCCTGGGCCACCGGCTCCTCGTCCTCGGCTCGGTCGTCATCGTCGTGGTGGGGACGGTCCCGCTCGTCTTCAAGCTCGGCTCGATCTTCGTCCCGCGCCTGGACGAGGGGTCGATCGTCATCAATACGATCCGCCTCCCGGGCGTTTCGGTCGACGAGTCCGCGCGCTTCGGGACGCGGATCGAGAAACTGCTCAAGGAGGAGTTCGCCGCCGAGGTCGCCTCGATCTGGACGCGGACCGGGACGCCGGAGGTCGCCACGGACCCCATGGGCATCGAGGTGAGCGACGTCTTCATCATGTTGACCCCCCGCGAGCGCTGGCGGAAGGCGTCGACCAAGGAGGAACTCGAGGGCAGGATGGACAAAGCCCTCAAACGCCTGCCGGGGATGAATTACAGCTTCACCCAGCCCATCGAGATGCGCTTCAACGAGATGATCTCGGGCGTGCGCACGGATCTGGGGGTCAAGATCTTCGGCGACGACTTCGCGGTCCTCAAGGAGAAGGCCGAGAAGGTCCGGGAAGCGCTCGCGGCGATACCGGGGGCCTCGAACCCCTTCGTCGAGCCGATGGTCGGGCAGCCGGTCCTGGAGGTGAACCTCAAGACGGACGCCCTTTCCCGGCACGGGCTCCGGGCCCGGGACGTTCTGGACTGGGTCGAGGCGCTCGGGGGCAAGGACGCGGGGGAGGTCCGCGTCGGGGACCGGCGCTTCCCGCTTGCGGTCCGTCTGCCGGCCCGCTACGCGGAGAATCCGGAATTGATCCAAACGCTGCTGATCCCCGCTCCCGACGGTCAGCGGCTCCCGCTCTCGTCGCTGGCCGACGTCGTCCGGACGAGCGGGCCCATGGTCGTCCACCGGGAGTGGGGGAAGCGCCGGGCGCTCGTCACCTGCAACGTGGCGGGGCGCGACCTGGGAGGCTTCGTGGCCGAGGCCCGCCGGAAGGTCGACGAGGTATTGGGCGCCGACATCGGCCGCGGGATCGACCGCATCGAGTTCGGGGGGCAGTTCGAAAACCTCATCCGCGCGTCGAAGCGGCTGGCGATCATCGTTCCGGCGGCCCTCGCGCTCATCCTGCTCCTGCTCTACTCGACGTACGGCAACGGGGTCGACTGCCTGCGGATCTTCCTCGGCATCCCCTTCGCCGTGCTCGGGGGCCTCTGGGCGCTCCATCTCCGCGGCCTGCCCTTCTCGATCTCCGCGGGGATCGGCTTCGTCGCGCTGTCGGGCGTTTCGGTGCTCGACGACATGGTGATGGTCTCGACCATCCGCCAGCTCATGGGGGAGGGGATGGCGGCCGCCCGGGCGACGCGCGAGGCGGCGCTCCGTCGTCTGAGGCCCGTGATGATGACGACGCTGGTGGCGGGCCTGGGCTTCATCCCGATGGCGCTCAGCACGGGCGTGGGGGCCGAGGTCCAGCGGCCCCTCGCGACCGTGCTCGTGGGGGGGCTCGTGACGGGAACCCTGCTCACCCTGCTCGTCCTTCCCGCGCTCTTCGTGACGCTCCGATCCGGAACCCGGCCCCGGAGCTGAGACGCCCGCACGCGAACGGCTTCTTACGGCGGGCTCAAACTTTCCGATGATGAACGTGGTTACGTATATACGAGCGGGATGGGGAGGCGGCGGACGGCGTGCCGCTCCCTGAGGTTGCACGGGCCTGCGGCCCGGACTTCGGGGCTGAATGAAAGGCGGGCGTATGAAGAGAGCTCCATTGTGCCTGAGGCTGGGGGCGGCGGGCCTCCTTCTGGCGATGGGGGTGGCCGCCCAGGAGGGGGCGAACCCCGCGGACCGCCTGAAGACGGCCGAAGAGGAGCTTCGGAAGCTCAAGGCGGAGGAGGGCGCCGCGCGGACCGAGGAAGACTCGCGCGAGATGGCGCGCTCGGCGACGCGCGAGATCGCCCGGGCGGAAGGCGAGAAGCTGGATCGCGCCAAACGCGATCTGAAGACGGCCGAGGCGCTCGTGAAGGAGCTCGGCTCGGAACTGGCGACGATCGAGAAGGACGGCGCCGCGGCGGCGGACCCGGCGCGCCGGCAGGAGCTCGAAAAGGCGAAGGCGTCGACGGGCGCCGAACTCGAGGCGGCGCGCGTGCTGGCGGCCGCCCGCGAGGAGAACGTGAAGCGCCTCACGGCGAGCTTCGCCAGGGAGGACGGCCTCTACAAGGAGAAACAGGCGGACCTGGAGGCCATCCAGCGCAAGCAGGCGGAAAAGGTCCTGGCGGCGCGCCAGACGGAAGCGAAGCTCTGCGCCCTGAAGTGCGAGCTGGCGCAGGAGGCGCTCAAGGCCGCCCAGGCCAAGCCCGAGCCGGCGGCCGCCGAGGCGGCGCTCAAGAAATGCGAGCAGGCCCGCCAGGCGCTGGGTCAGGCCGAATTGATGGTCCTCCTGGCGCGGCAGGTCCTGGGCGCGCTGGAGCTCAGCTGGAAGACCCCCGAGAAGGGCTACCGGGACCCCGACGGCGACGCCAAGCGGCTCAAGGCGACGTTCCAGCAGCTCGGATCGGAGACCTACGCGGCGGCCGTCCGCATCCAGGGAGGCCTGGAACCGCTGCCCGCCGGCCAGTGGGACGAGGCCAAGGCCCGGCATCTCCTGGTCCGCGCGGGCTTCGGAGGCACGCCGCAGGAGGTCCGCAAACTCTGCGCCCTGGGGCTCCACAAGGCGGTCGATTACCTGGTGGACTACGCCTTCCTGCCGGCGCCCGACGCCCCCTTCGAACCCCTGCCCCCCGGCCGGGACGACGCGCTCGCGGCCAACGTGAAGCAACTGGGCATCCGCGGCGCCGAGGGCCTCATCTCCACGCGCCAGGTCGGTGCGCGCGACCACCACGGGTCGCTGAGGACCTGGTGGGCCCGGCGCATGGTGGAATCCCCGCGCCAGCTGCAGGAGAAACTGACGCTGTTCTGGCACGGCCACTTCGCCGCGCAGTTCAACGCCGTCGGACACACCTACGCCATGTACCGGCAGAACCAGCTCTTCCGGGAGCACGCCGCCGGAAACTTCGGCGCGCTGCTCTACGGCATCGTCCACGATCCGGCCATGCTCCGCTACCTGGACAACAACCGGAACGTCAAGGGCAAGCCCAACGAGAACCTCGCGCGCGAGCTCATGGAGCTCTTCGCCATGGGAGTGGACCAGGGCTACACGCAGAAGGACATCGCGGAGGGCGCCCGGGCGCTGACCGGCTATACCTGCGACCCGGTCGACGGCCTCTTCCGCTTCGCCCACGAGCAGCACGACCGCGGCGACAAGGTGATCTTCGGCCGCTGCGGCCCCTGGACGGGCGACGACTTCGTGCGGCTGATCCTGGAGCAGCCCTCCACGTCGCGCTTCATCGCCGGGAAGCTCTACGCCTTCCTCGCCCAGCAGGAACCGGACCGGGAGGCGGTGGAGCGCCTGGCCTCCGTGCTGCGCGCCAATACCTTCGAGCTGGCCCCCATGCTCAAGAACCTGTTCCTCTCGGCCAAGTTCTACAGCCCCGAGGTGCGGGGCACGCAGATCAAGAGCCCGGTCCAGCTGGTCGTCGGCACGCTCAAGGATCTCGGGATCGGCAAGCTGACGGACTACAACGTCGTCGACAAGGCCCTCCGCGAGATGGGCCAGGAGCTCTTCGAACCGCCGGACGTGAAGGGGTGGCGCTACGGCCGCAGCTGGATCACGTCGGCGCGGGTCCTGACGCGCTACAACCGGGTCGCCGACCTCGTCCGCAGCGCGCCCCGTCCGGGCGGCTCCGGGGCGGACGTGACGGCGATCCTGGACGCGAAGTCCTGCGGATCGCCCGAGGCGGTCGTGGACGCCCTCGTCCAGGCCCTTCTGATCCAGCCGCTCCCGGCCGAGAAGCGCGGGGCGCTGGCCGGCGCGCTGGGCGGCCTCCCGCCCGGCACGGCCTGGGAGGGCCGCAAGGAGGAGGTCAACGCCAGACTCCGAAACGTCCTGGTGCTCCTCATGAGCACCCCCGAATACCAGATGTTTTGAAAGGAGAGAAACATGTCGTCCATCATGACCCGGCGCGATCTTCTGGCCGGCGGCCTCGGGCTGGTCGGCCTCGGCGCGGCGCTGCCGAACTACCTCGTCCGCTCGGCGCTGGCCACCCCCGCGGCCGCCCGGAGGAACGACCGCATCGTCGTCTCGATCCTCCTGACCGGCGGCCCCGACGGCCTCTCGCTGGTGCCGCCCCACGGCCACAAGGAGTACTACGACGTGCGTCCGAACCTGGCCTACCGGGACGGCGACGTCATCAAGCTCAACGAGGAGATCGGGCTGCATCCCCGCCTCGGCGGGTTCAAGAAGCTGCTCGACGAGGGGAAGATGGCGCTCGTGCAGGGCACCGCGTTCCCCAACTACAACCTCAGCCATTTCACCGCCCGCGACTACTGGGAGGCGGGCAACGGCGTCGACACGAGCGGCAAGGCGGGGGCCACGGGATGGCTGGGGCGCTTCCTCGATCAGGCCTGCCCCGATCAGAAGGGGAAGGTCCTCAACGTGGCCGTCGGCGCGATGCGCTTCCCCCTGACGATCACCTCCAAGGCGCACCCGGGCATCGGCTTCGAGAAGCCCGACTCGTTCCGCTTCGAAGGCCTCCTGACGCAGCGCGGCCGGGACCAGTACCTCAAGCTCAACAAGGGCGCCAAGGCGGACCCCTCCATGCCGATGCCGGCGGCCCCGCCCGCCGCCGATCTTCCCTACGTCACCCAGACGGCCCTCAACGCCAACGAGGCCAGCGACCTCATCAGCCGCATCGCCGGGGATTACAAGACGCCGGTGCGGTACCCGGACACCGAATTCGGCAGCTCGATCCGGGCCATCGCGGCGCTCATCAACGGCGGCATGCCCACGCGCGCCTACTACGCCGCCCAGGGCATGGCCGTCTTCGGCGGCTACGACACGCACGCCGACCAGATCCGCCGCCTGGACCAGCTCCTGGGCGAGCTCAACGACACGATCCTGGCCTTCCAGAGCGACCTGGCCCGCACCGGTGCCGATCAGCGCGTCCTGACCTACACCTTCAGCGAGTTCGGGCGCCGCGTCGCGGAGAACTACAGCGGCGGCACCGATCACGGCCTGGCCCAGCCCATGTTCCTCTTCGGCCCGGGCGTCAAACCCGGCATCCACGGCAAGCTCCCCGCCCTCAAGGATCTGGACCAGGGCAACCTCAAGATGCAGGTGGATTTCCGCGGCGTGTACCGGGCGATCCTGGAGCGCTGGCTCGGCGTGCCCGCGCAGCCCATCCTCGACAAGGACTACGCCCTGCTGGACTGCGTGGTCTGAGCGTGCGGGGCCCCGGGGATTCGAAAACCTTCAGGAGACGCGTCATGGAAGCAATCGTGCGACGGGCCTGGATGCCGGCGGCTCTGCTGGCGCTGCTGGGGATCGCTTCCGCGCCGGGCCCGGCGGGGGTCCGGGACGACGGCGAGGAACTCCGGCGCTCCCTGCAGGGGGTCTGGAAGGGCGAGCGCTTCGCCGAAGGGAAGGGGGAGGATCCCAGGCAGGGGGTGGGCCTGGAAGTCACGTTCAAGGACGGCCAGCTGACGGGGAGGCGCGGGCCGGACGATCTGGTCGGGGAGGCCGCGTTCACCCTTTCCAAGGACGGGAAGACGATCGACGCCGTGGGCAGCAGCGCCGGGTACAAAGGAAAGAGCTACCTCGGGATCCTCAAGATCGAAGGGGACACGCTCAGCTGGTGCACCGGCACGGCGCGGAAGAACCAGAAAAGGCCCGCCGACTACCAGGCCGACCCCAAGGAGGGGCACTATCTGATCATCCTCAAGCGCAAGAAGGCCTGAACTCCGGGTACGATAGGGTCCATGATCTGGAAGCCGGCGCTGTTCGCGCTTCTGTTCGCCCCCGTGCTCCCGGACGACGGCGAGTGGCGCAGGCTGGAGTTCGCCCCGGCGCCGGTGGACAATCCGCTGAAGGGCCTCGTCCCCTATGCCGGCGACGTCGCCGACCGCTTCCCTCACAGCCTGGAATTCGGCTACCTCGCGTTCTCGGCGCTGATGAAGGATCAGGACCGCTTCGAGTGGAGGCCCCTCGAGGATCTGCTGGACGGGATCGCCGGACGCGGCCACCAGGCGGTCTTCCGCATCTACCTCGAGTATCCCGGCCAGAAGAACGTGATCCCCGAATTCCTGCTCCAGGCCGGTCTGAAGGTCCACCGCTACCTCAACACGAACACGCAGCCGCTGCCGCCGTCGGAGGTCGAGACGCCGGACTACGGGAACCCGGACCTGCGCCGCGCGATGCGGGGCTTCATCGCGGCGCTGGGGAAGAAGTACGACGGCGACCCCCGGATCGGCTTCATCACCGCCGGCCTGCTCGGCACCTGGGGGGAGTGGCACGACTGGCCCCGGGACGAGCTCTTCGCCTCCAAGGAGGTGCAGGCGGAGGTGATGGACGCCTATGAGGCGGCGTTCCAAAGGACGCCGGTGCTGCTGCGCTACCCGGCGGGCGAGGGCCATCCCGCCAAGGCGCCGAACGCGAAGCGGCGCTTCGGGTACCACGACGATTCGTTCGCCTGGGGAACCCTCGACAGCGGCCGCAAGAGCGATGCCTGGTACTTCCTTCCCCTGCTGAAGGCGGCCGGCCCGGAAGCGCTCGAGAAATGGAAGACGCAGCCGGTCGGCGGCGAGATCCGGCCCGAGGCCTGGGGCCGGGTTTTCGACGCGGACCCGGGCGACAAAAAGATCCAGGCGTTCCGCGCCTGCGTCGAGGCCACGCACGCGAGCTGGGTGATGGACAGCGGGATGTTCCGGAAGGAGAAGGTCCGGAACGAAGAGCGGATCCGCCGGGCCGGGGAGGAGGTGCGGCGGATGGGGTACGAGTTCCACGTGCCGGCCGTGCGGATCGGCCCGGTGTCGGACGGAGTCCTGGCCCTGAAGGTGGAACTCGAGAACCGCGGCGTCGCGCCCTTCTACTCCGACTGGCCGGTCGAGATCGGCCTGCTCGGCGCCGGCGGCGTCGTGGTCGCGTCGGCGCGCGGGACCGGAAAACTCACGGGCCTCCTGCCGGGCGGGAAGCCCCGCGTCTGGGAGGAGGGCCTGGATCTCAAGGGCGTGCCGGCCGGGCGCTACGCGCTCGCGCTTCGCGTCCCCAACCCCCTGCCGAAAGGACATCCCCTCCGCTTCGCCAACCGGACGCAGGATGCCGACGCGAAGGGCTGGCTGACGCTGGGCGAGGTCCGCAGGGATTGACCGGGGCTCATCGCGGGGCGTCGCCGGTTCCCGCTTCCAGCCACCCCAGCAGGTCCAGGATCTCCTCCTTCGTCAGGACGTTGAGAAGCCCCTCGGGCATCGGCGACACGAGGGAGTCCTTGGTCGCCGTGATGCGCTCCTTGGGGAGGCGCTGGACGTCCGCCTGGAGCGGATCCGTCTGGACGTAGACCGCCTTCCCGTCCTCCCGGATCACACGGCCGACGATCACGTCGCCGTCGTTGCGCTGGTAGACGGTGTTCCGGTAGGTCTCGTTGATCGCTTTCGAGGGAAGCAGGACGGCCTCCAGCAGATCGCGCCCGGCGAAGCGCCGTCCCACGTTCGAGAGGTCGGGTCCGGCCGCGCCCCCGGTGTCGCCGAAACGATGGCAGGCGGCGCACTGGGCCTTGTGAAAGGCCTCCTTTCCCCGGGCGGGGGGCCGCTCCGCTCGAACCCGGGGCAAGGCGGGAAGCAGCTCGTCCGGCGTCCACGCCCGCACGAAGGCCGCCGGGGGGGCGGGTGCGGGACGTGGCGCGGCGGCGCTCAGCAGTGGAGCCAGCGAGGCGCGCTCGGTCTCGCTGAGGCCGGCGGCGGCCTCGGCCCGGATGTTCCGCAGGAAGCCGTGGAAACTCTGCCCCCCCTTGTAGCCGGCCGCCCGGGCGAACCAGGAGAAGTAGGCCCGGCGCCCGGCCTCCGTCCACCCCTGCCGGGCCGTGTGCAGGACCAGGGCATAGTGGAGCTGCTCCTCCTGGGTGGGGGCGGCGGCCATGAGGGCGAGCGTCTTCGGGACGGCGTCCGGGGAATCGAGATGGACGAGGAGCTGGGAAAGCTCGCGATTCTCGTCCTCGCGGGCCGCCGGGAAGTGTCCGCTCAATTTGCGGGCGACTTCGGTGCGGAGGGGATCCGGCGGCGGCCCCAGACGGATGAACGCCAGCTGGTAGGCGCGCCAGAGTTCGAGCCGCCCGCCGGCGTCCGCCCGGTCCAGCTGACGTCCGAGCGCTTCAAGGATCCGGGGGAGCAGGGGTTTCCGGCCGCTGCGGGCCAGCGCGAGCGCGGCCTGCACCGCCGCCCTCGGGCGCGTCTCCGCCAGGGCGCGCTCCTCCCAGAGGTCCGCGTCCTGGTGCTCGACCGCGATCCGCGCGGCCCAGCGGATGAAGCGGTCGGGATGGTCGAGGCGGGGCCACGCGGTGTCGAGCGCCTCCGGGGATTTCCTTCCGTGGAAGGCTTCAAGTTGCCGTCGCAGGACGCGGGCTTGGGCCGCCGCGTCGTCGCGGGGGGCTTGCGGCTCCTCGACCTCGGGACCCGTGTAGGACACCCGGTACAGCCGGGAGCGGCTTCCCCAGCCGCCGGTGATGAAGTAGAGCGCCCCGTCGGGCCCGATCTCCAGGTCCGTCACGTTCAAGGGCCGGCCCGAGAGGAAGACCTCGTGGGAGGCGCGATAGGACGCTCCCTGCGGGGTCAGGTGCACCGCGAGGATGCGGCCGTAGGTCCAGTCGCCCATGAAGAGCGCCCGCCGGTACCGCGGGGGGAACTTCGAGCCGTATCCGAAGGCCATTCCGGTGGGCGAGCCGACGCCCGTATCGTGGACGGGAGGGAGGCTGTCGGGATAAGTGGCGGGCCATTTGCCGGTGCCGGAGCGCCATCCGTACTCGCCGCCGGAAACCACGTGGACGACGCGCGTGGGGCGATACCAGGGCGTGCCCAGGTCCCACTCCATGTCGGCGTCGAAGGTGAAGATCTCCCCGTCCTCGTTGATCGCCAGGTCGTAGGGATTGCGGAACCCCGCGGCCAGGAGGGTCCACGTCGCCCCCTCCGGGTCCATCCGCACGAAGTAGGCGCCGGGCGCCAGGATCCCCCGCGCGTGGCCGTTGGCGTCCCAGAGCCTCGGCAGGAGCAGATCCTCCTGCCAGTTGCGATGGGGCGAGGCGGGGGAGAGGTCCCCGGGGAGTCCGGTGAAGTTGCCGTTGACGAGGTAGATCTGCCGGTCGGGGCCCAGGGTCAACCCATGCTGGCCGTGGTCGCCCCCGCCGGGATATTTCCTCAGGAGGGTCGTCTTCTCCCCGGCCGTCCGGTAAAGCCCGGAGCCCTCCGGACCCTTGCCGTTGAGATACAGGCTCCCGTGCGCATGGAGGATCCCCTCCGCATGTTTCACGGGAAGATCCAGGGGCTCCCCCGTGAATCCCCGGCCCGAGGCCCCCGGCGTCAGGCGAAGCGGGGGTTTGTTCTCCCGCGAAACCAGGATCCGGCCGCGGTCGTCCCGGGTCATGCAGATCCAGGATCCCTCGTCGGCGGACGCTTCGTGGACGATCTCGACCGTGAAGCCGGGCGGAGCCGACACCGGCCCCGGGTCCTGAAGCGCCAGGCTTGCCAGCAGAAGCAGGTTCATCATGGAGTCCTCCGGGGCCCGGGTTTTACCCCAGCGGGGCGAAGACCTGGCGCGCGTACTCGACGCTGCGGCGGTGCGCCTCCACCGGGTCCATCGTGTGCGGGGTCCCTTTCTCCACCGCGATCTCGACCACCAGGTTCGGCTTCACGCCGGCGTCCGCCAGACCCTTCACCACGCCCGGATAATCGACGTCGCCCTCGCCCAGCGACTCCGACCAGATCCCGCCCTGCGACTGGCGGATATGGATCTCGCTGACGCGGGCCCCGTAGCGTTTCACGACCTCGGAGAGGACCGCCATCGAGTTGCCCGACCCGCGCCAGACCCAGTGGGCGTCCAGGCAGAGGGTCATCGCCTTCGGATCCGTCCCCTTCATCATGGCGTGGAACTCTCGGCCCTCCTGCCGCATCTCGGGATCGTGGTTGTGGTAGGCCAGGGTGATCCCCATCCCCGAGAGCCGTTCCCCCAGCTTCTGGAGCGCGTCCGCCTGGGTCTTGAGCTGTTCGTCGGTCTTGGCCTTCCCGATCGGGTTCGGATTGGTCACGATGATCCGCGTTCCGGCGGCCTTCGCCCGCTCCCCGATGGAGACGATGCGCTCGATGCTCTTCGCCGCCTCGGCCGGCTCGTGCATCGCGCTGCCGCAGTAGATGGACCTCAGCTCCAGCCCGTGTTTCCGGAGCAGCGGCGCGAGACGGTCGATGTCGCCCGGCCCCCCGATCCCGGGCTCGTAGCCGTTGATGCCGCTCTTGACGACGTCCGCCAGGCCCACGTCGAGGTCCGCGCCGAAGTTCTTCTTCTCGCGCTGGTAGAAGACGTGCCAGGAATACGAGTTCGAGGACAGGTGAAGCGGGGCGGCGGGGAGCGCGTGCGGGAACGCCGCGGCCGCCCCCAGCAGGGAGCCGGAGCCGGCCAGGAACGCGCGGCGGTTCATCGGCGTGTCGAACATGACGGTCTCCTCGTGTCTAGGGCCCGATCTTCCGGAAGCGGAGGAAATAGTTGTCCTTGAGCAGGTCGAGCGCCTCGATCTGCCGGAATCCCGCGGCCTCGATCTCCGCCGCGAAGACCTCCTGTCCCGCGCGCACGTGGCCGAGGATCCACTCGGAACTTTTTCCCGGCGTGCGCTTGAATTCCACCAGCACGATCTCGCCGCGGGGCCGCAGGGCGCGGTGGAGCGACGCCAGGGTGTCCCGCGGATGCTCGAAGTGGTGGTAGGTGTCGCAGATGAAGGCCAGGTCGATGGAATCCTCCGCCAGCTCCACGGAGCGGTCGGTGCAGAGGACGGTCCGGACGTTCCGGAGGCCGGCCTCGGCGGCGCGCCGCCCGATGTGGTCGAGGAAGTCCTTCGCGATGTCCACGGCGGCCACCTTTCCTTCGGCGCCCGCCGCCTTCGCCAGCAGGGGCGTGAAGAGCCCCGTGCCCGCGCCGATGTCCGCCACGGAACTGCCGGGCCGGATCCTCGCCGCCGCGACGATCTTCTCCCGGTGGGCGTAGACCTCCCGGCCTTCGTTCTCGAAGCGCTCGACCCAGGTCTGCAGCTTCAGGCCCGGCTTGAGGAACTCCGCGTTGATGCCGGGCTTGACGCTCGCGTCGGGCGGGGCGGGCGGGGCCGCCTGGCAGCCCGTCAGCAGCAGGAGCGCGGCGGCCAGGGCCGGCGGGGTCCGTCGCGTCATGGTCGATCTTTCCTTTGCGCACCTATGGAACGCTTGATGGGGTTACATAGTTTGAGGGACCCGCCTCGGGCGGGCGAAGCCCCGTTCCGGTCGTTCGCGAAAACGCCCGGCCCGCGCCCGCGTAGTATACATAACGGGGTTGACTACAACGATCCGTCGAAAGGGGCCGACATGAACCGTGCGTTCCTCCTCAAGCTCTCCTTCGTCGCCTCGGCCTGCCTGGTTCCGGCGGCCGCGCCGGCCGTCCCCGCCCCGTACCCGGACGGCGAGGCGGACCGGCAGTTCGCGATGCTCTCCCATGACCTGAAGAACCGGGCCTCGTTCCTCAAGAAGGCCCCGGAGACCTTCCGGCCCGAGGCCCTCATCCTGGAGGAGGACCGCGATCCGCTGGACGTGGTCCTCCGCCGCTCCGGGGCGCTCCTGTCCCGGCTGCGGTCCCTCCCTTCCGCTCCGGACCTCTCGGAGGCCGCCCGCGAACTGGACGCCCTTCGGACGGAGGCCGGCGGCGTGGCGGTCGCCGAGGCCGGTGTCCGCCGGCGGCTCTTCGACCGCGCCCTCGAGGTCCGCCGGCGCATCGCGTTCTCCAATCCCCTGCTGGACTTCAAGGAGCTCGTCTTTCTGAAGCGGCACCGCGCCCTCTATCAGCACATGTGCGACCAGTATTACGGCATGGCCGCGCGGCCCGGCGGCGCGCTCTGCGTGCTCTCGGATCCCTTCGGCCCCGCGCCCGTGGTGCGCGATCTGCTGGCGGACGCCGTCGTCGGGAACGGCCGCCTGAAGGGTCGCCGGCTTTCCGGGGGCCCGGACCGCGACTGGAATCTCACGTACGACGGCGAGGGCAACCTCCACGGGGAGGAGTCCCAGGGCGGCTCCTTCCTGTCCCCGGACCTTTCCTACGACGGGAAGACCTTGCTCTTCGCCTACGTGGAGGCCGAAGGGGACCGGCGCCTGCGGCACCACACCGATCCCTCGCGCGGCCATTGGGCGGAGGGACGCAGCTACCACGTCTTCAAGGTCGGGGCCGACGGCTCGGGCCTGACGCAGCTCACCGACGGCACCTGGAACGACTTCGACCCCTGCTGGCTCCCTAACGGGCGCATCGTCTTCAACAGCGAGCGCCGCGGGGGCTACCTGCGCTGCGGCCGGACCTGCCCGACCTACACCCTGCACGACATGGAGGCCGACGGCAGCGACATCCGCTGCCTCAGCTACCACGAGACCAACGAGTGGAACCCCTCCGTCGCGAACGACGGGATGATCCTCTACACCCGCTGGGACTACGTGGACCGCCACGGATGCACGGCCCACCAGCCCTGGGTCGTCACGCCCGACGGGCGCGACCCGCGGGCCGTCCACGGGAACTTCGCGCTGCGTTCCGCGCGGCCGGACATGGAGCTCGACCTGAGGGCCATCCCCGGTTCGCGCCGCATCGTCGGCACGGCGGCGCCCCATCACGGGCAGGCCTTCGGCTCGCTCGTGCTCGTCGATCCGGACGTGCCCGACGACGACCGCATGGCCCCGATCCGGCGCCTGACCCCCGACGTGGACTTCCCCGAGACGCAGGGGGGCCGGGAGGCCTACGGCCAGGCGTGGCCGCTCAGCGAGGATTTCTATCTCTGCGCGTACGATCCGGCGATGCAGGTCCCCGGCCTCGCCGACAAGGGCCGCTACGGGATCTACCTGGTCGACGCTTTCGGCAACAAGGAGCTGGTCCACCGGGACCCGCGCATCGCCTGCCAGAGCCCCATTCCCCTGCGGCCGCGCCCGGTGCCGCCCCTGGTGCCGAGCCTCTCCTCGCGCGTCCCCGAGAACCAGCCCGCCGAGGGCACCGTCGCCGTCATGAACGTCTACGACGGCCAGCGCCCCCTGCCGGAGGGGACGAAGATCAAGTCGCTGCGCATCTTCCAGGGCCTGCCCATGTCCGTCCCCTCCGGCGCGCCGCCGCACGACACGGGGATGCGGATCGCCGGGGCGGGGGATTCCGTCACGATGGTCCGCCACCTGCTGGGCAGCGTCCCCGTGGAGGCGGACGGCAGCGCCCATTTCAGCGTCCCCGCGCGCCGGGAGCTCTTCTTCCAGGCGGTGGACGAGGAGGGCTTCGCCGTGCAGTCGATGCGCTCCGCGACGCAGCTGCAACCCGGGGAACGCCTGACCTGCCAGGGCTGCCACACCCGTCCCGGGGCGCCCACGGCGCCGAAGTCGACGCCGCTGGCCCTGCTCCGCACGCCCTCCCGTCCGGTGGCGGACGTGGACGGCACCCTGCCGTTCAGCTATCCCCGCCTGGTGCAGCCGGTCCTGGACCGGCACTGCGTGAAGTGCCACCAGGAGAACGCCCCGAAGGCGCCCCCGCTGGACCGCACGCCCGTCGTGATGAAACGGACCACCTTCTACGCCTCCTACGTCAGCCTGGCGCCCAAGTTCGGGTTCTGGGATTACAAGGACAGCTACCGGACCACGCCGGGGAAGTTCGGCGCCCGCGCCGCGCCCCTCACGGCGCTCCTGGAGAAGGGCCACCACGGCGTGAAGCTCCCCCCGGAGGATTTCCACCGGATCAAGATCTGGCTGGACTCCAGCTCGATGTTCTACGGCGTCTACGAGAAGGAGGGCGGGGAGGCCCAGCTCCGGGGCGAGATCGTCCGGCCCAAGCTCGAATGAGCGGGGCCGCCCTCGTCAGGACGGCTTGAGCATCTCGAGCAGCGCCGAGAGGGCGCGCGTGAGATGCTTGCGGCGGTGGTGGACGACATAGAGCCAGCGTTTGAGCTGGAAGTCCGACACCGGCAGGATCGCCAGCCGGCCGAGCCGCAGCTCCCAGTCGAGCGCGAACCGCGAGAGGGCGCCGATGCCCAGGCCCGCCGCCACCACCCGCTTCACCGTCTCCGGGCTGCCGAGCTCCAGGAGGGTGGGGGAGAGCTTGCGCCGCGTCAACACGGCCTCCACGAGCTTGCGCGTGGCCGATTCCTGCTCCCGCAGGCAGAAGCGCTCCTTCGCCAAATCCGCCAGCGCGACCTTCCGGCGCCGCGCGAGCGGGTGGTCGGCCGCGGAGAAGAGCACGATCTCGTCCTCGACGAACGGCTGGAGGACGTACTCGGCGGGGTCCGGCTCCAGGCCGATGATGCCCAGGTCCACCTCGTTGATGCGCAGCAGGTCGAGGACCTGGCCGCTGTTGCCGGTCGAGAGCAGCGTCTTCGCCCGCGGGAACTGCCGCTCGAAGCGCCCCAGGATCGCGGGCAGCAGGTAATTGCAGGGCGTCGTGCTCGCCCCGATGCGGAGCAGGCCCTCGACGTTGCCCTCGCAGTCGGAGGCGGTCCGCCGCAGCTCGCGCACGTCCTCGAGGATGCGCCGCGCCTCGCGGGCCACCGCCTCGCCCGCCGGCGTCAGCCGCACCCGTCCGCCGATGTGCTCGAAGATCCGCGTGCCCAGGTTGTTCTCGAGCTCCCGGACGTGGGTGGAGACCGCGGGCTGCGACACGTGCAGGACCCGGGCCGCCTTCGTGAAACCGCCCTGTTCCGTCACCGCCAGGAACGAAAGCAGCCACTCGATCTTGAGCGGGACGTCCTTATCAAGGTTTTTGATGGATGTCATGAGGTTATCCGTTTGCATGATAGTGCCCCGGGACCGGCCCATCAAGGGGATCGTGGGTTGCCCGTAGGCAAACGGGCCGTCCGGGGGTACATTTCTTATGAATCCGGCGTAATCCTTCCCGCCGGGGGGCTTATAGGGGTGGCATGGCAGACCTGGGATCGACCGTCCGAAAAGTCCTGTCCGGCGACCGCGATGCCTATGCGGACATCGTGGCCGAACACCAGGACATGCTGCTCGCCTACGCCGCCTTCCGCCTCCCCGATCCGGCCCTCGTGGACGAGGTCGTCCAGCAGACCTTCATCCGCGCCTACGAGCAGCTGGCGCAGTTCCGGACCGACAAGGATTTCGGCGTCTGGCTCCGCTCCATCTGCCGCTTCATGATCCTCGCCGAACTCAAGCGCGCCACCCGGGACCGGCACAACCGGACGGGATACACCGACGAACTCCGGGACCGCCTGCTCGGGGAGGCCCTGGACCGCGGCGAGGCCGGGCCCGACGAGGACATCCTCCACCGCCTCAAGAGCTGCGTCGGGCGGCTCCAGGAAAGCTCCCGGACCCTCGTGAGCTACCGCTACGAGCAGGTGCTCAAGGTCGAGGAGATCGCGCGCAAGATGGGGCAGTCCGTCGCCTGGGTCGCCACGACGCTCTTCAGGGTCCGGGCGGCCCTCCGGAAATGCATGGGATCGGCGGGCGCATGAACGACGCACGATTCGAGGTCCTGGTCGAGAAGTACGTCGAGGGCTCCCTCTCCGAGGAGGAGGCCCGCGAGCTGCTCGAGGCGCCCGAACCCTGGCGCTCGCGCCTGCTCGACGAGGTCTCGATGGCCTCCGCCCTCTCCCGCGTGCACGGCCGGGCGCCCGCGGATCTGCCCGCCAAGGTCCGCTCCGCGCTGCGGGAGCCTTCCGCCAAGGACCGGCTGCGCGCCCGGGTCCTGGACCGCATCGACGGCGGCCGTCCCCGGCGGCGCCTGTTCGTGGCGGCCGCCCTCCTGCTCGCCGCCGTGGGGATCTGGCGGCTCGGACGGCCCGCCGCGGAGCCGGCCCCCGTCCCCGCCCCGGCTCCCGTGGCCGGCCGCGTCCCGCCCGCCCCCGAGGTCCGGGCGGCCATGGACCGCGCGGTCGCCTGGCTCCGGACGGCGAAGCTTCCGGAATGCGAATGGAACAAGCCCCTGCCTTCGGACGAGCTCGTGCTCCTGGCGCTGCACAAGGCGGGCGTTCCGGCGGACGATGCCGGGTTCCAGGCGCTGCTCGGGAAGACGCTCGCGGCGAAGCTGCAGCGGACCTACAGCGTGTCGCTGCAGGCCGAGCTGCTGGCCTCGCTCGACCCCGTGAAGCACCGCGCGCGGCTCGCGGAGTGCGCGCAATTCCTGGTGGACAACCAGTGCCTCAACGGCCAGTGGAGCTACGGCACCCCGGGCGGCGTGCCGGCGGCGGACGGGATCATCCGGAAGAGCCGCGAAGGGCCGGTGTCCGGCAACAACTCCTGCACCCTCTTCGCCGCGCACGGGCTGCGCGCCTGCGCCGCGGCGGGCCTGAAGATCCCGCAGGAGACGCTGGAGCGCGCCGCCCGGAGCTGGCGGGACACCCAGCGCCCCGAGCCGGGCGGCCCGCCCGGCCGCGAGCGCGGCGGCTGGTGCTACACCCGCGAGGAGCATCCGCACCGTCCCTATGGGTCCATGAGCGCGGGCGGCCTCGGGGCGCTGGTCGTGCTCGACCGGATGCTCGGCGCGGACTGGCGTAAAGATGCCGCCGCCGCGGCCGGCCTGAACTGGCTCGACGCCCACTTCACCGTCTTCGAAAACCACGGGCCGGTCGAGGAGCTCATGGCCAAGGAGATGAGCTCCGACACGCCCAACCCGATGACGGAATATTATTACTACCTCTGGCAGGTCGAGCGCGCCGCGACGGCCTGCGGGCTTTCGAAGATCGCAGGGCGGGACTGGTATGCCGACGGCGTCGCGGAACTCCTGCACAACCAGGACAAGAACGGATCCTGGTACGGCGGGGCCAAACGCTGTCAGCGCGTCTACGACACCTGTTACGCCCTCCTTTTCCTGAGCCGCGCCACCCGCCCCTTCGGAGAATAGATGATCGCACTGCTCGCCGCCGCGCTCCTCCAGACCCCCGATTCCCCGGCGGTCGACCAGGCGATCAAGAAGGGGGTCGCCTACCTGCGCACGGCGAAGTCGCCCGGCGTCGGCTTCGCGAAGATCGAGCAGACCTCGGAGCTGGTCCTCTTCACGATGCTGCATGCCGGCGTTCCGGAGAGCGACCCCCGGGTGGCGGAGCTGCTCAAGGCCATGCTCGAGGCGCCCCTCGAGCGCACCTACCCGGTCGCGCTGCAGGCCATGATCCTCGAGGAGGTCCATCGCGGCAAATACCAGGAGCGCATCGCCGCGTGCGCCCAGCACCTGGTCGACAACCAGTGCCTCAACGGGCAGTGGTCCTACGGCGAGCCGAGCGCCTACGTGAAGGAGGCGCCCGTGAAGGACGTCGCCAGCGGCGGCGGCATCCGGGAGTTCGGGGGCGCCCGCGAGAAGCCCAGGGTCTCCCGCAAGATCGTCGTGAAGAAGATGAAGGAGGGCCCCGCGAAAGGGGACAACTCCAACAGCCAGTACGCCACGCTCGGCCTGCGCGCCTGCGCGGACGCGGGCGTCGTGCTCCCCAAGGACGTGCTGCAGCTCGCCCGGAAATCCTGGACGGAAACCCAGCATCCCGCGGCGGGGGAGGACAAGAACGCCGTCGCCACCGGCGGTTTCGCGTCGGGGCCGCCCCGGGGCTGGTGCTACTCGCGCGCGGACGTCTGCGCCAAGGAGCACCGTCCCTACGGGTCCATGACGGCCGGCGCCCTCGGCGCCCTGGGCATCCTGCACTATCTGCTGGATTCGGACGTGAAGAAGGACCCCGTCGCGCGCAGCGGCCTGGCCTGGCTGTCCGCCAACTGGAGCGTGACCGAACATCCGGGGCCGCAGGAGTTCGACGTCTCCCCCAAGGAGGAGTATTACTACTACCTCTACGCCCTCGAGCGCCTCGGCATGCTGATGGGGATCGAGAAGGTCGGCGGACATGACTGGTACGCCGAGGGCGCGAAGGAGATCCTCGCCGCGCAGAAGGCCGACGGGTCCTGGAACGACGGCGCGGCGAAGCGCGGGAACTCGACCTGGGACACCTGCTTCGCGATCCTCTTCCTCAAGAAGGCCACCCGCGAACTGGTGGTCAGCGAGGATCGGAACAAGCCGAGAAAATGAGCCTGCTTGCCCTCGTCCTGCTCGCGGCGTTTCAGGATTCCGACCTCGATTTCTTCGAGAAGCGGATCCGCCCGCTGCTCGCGGACAAATGCTATTCATGTCACAGCGCGAAGGCGGAGAAGCTCAAGGGCAATCTGCTCATGGACAGCCTTGAGGGGATGCTCAAGGGCGGCGACCTGGGCCCCTCGCTCGTGCCGGGCGACGTCGAGAAGAGCCTGCTGATCCAGGCGGTGCGCTGGGTCGACGACGACCTGAAGATGCCCCCCAAGAAGAAACTCTCCGCCGCCGAGATCGCGGACCTCGAGACCTGGGTGAAGAAGGGGGCCGCTGCGCCCAGGGGGGCTGCGCTCCCCGCGGCCAAGACCGCGAAACTCAAGGGCCTCAGCCTCGAAGAGGGCCGGCAGTTCTGGTCCTACCGCCCTCCCGTGGCGCCGCCGCTTCCCAAGGTCGCGGACGGGGCCTGGCCCCGGAACGAGATCGACCGCTTCGTCCTCGCGCGTCTGGAAGGCGCGGGGCTGAAGCCCGCCCCCGAGGCCTCCCGGGAGCTCCTGCTCCGGCGGCTGCACTTCGATCTGCTCGGCCTGCCCCCGACCCCCGGGGAGCTCGACGCGTTCGCGGCGGATGCGGCCCCCGACGCCTACGAGCGCCGGGTGGACGCGCTGCTCGCCTCGCGCGGATTCGCCGAGCGCTGGGCGCGGCACTGGCTGGACGTCGCCCGCTTCGCGGAATCGCTGACCCTGCGCGGCTTCATCCTCAAGGAGGCCTGGCGCTACCGCGACTACGTCATCGACAGCTTCCACGCCGACCGCCCCTACGGTGAGTTCGTCCGCGAACAGGTGGCGGGCGCGTTGCTGCCCGCGGGTTCGCTCGAGGAGCGCCGGCGCCGGCTCGTCGCGCAGACCTTCCTCACGCTGGGGAACACGAACCTCGAGGAGCAGGACAAGAAGCAGCTCGAGATGGACGTGATCGACGAGCAGCTCGAGACGCTGGGACGCTCCGTGCTCGCCCAGACGATCGGCTGCGCGCGCTGCCACGACCACAAGTTCGATCCGATCCCGACCCGCGACTACTACGGGCTGGCCGGCATCCTCAAGAACGTGAAGCTCCTGGAGCATGAGAACGTCTCCAAATGGCTGGAGGATCCGCTGCCCGAGGAGCCCGGCCGCGAGGCGGAGCTGAAGGCGCACGAGGCGAAAGTCGCGGCGCTCGAGGCCCGTCTGAAGGAGCTCAAGGGCAGGGCCTCGGTCGCCGCGCGCAGCAGCGCGGCCGTCGCGAAGGGCGTCGTCCCGGTCGCCGACGTCCCGGGCATCGTGATCGACGACGATCGCGCCGTCCAGGTCGGCCCCTGGAAATCCTCGACCTACTCCGGCATCTACATCGGCGCGGGCTACCGGCACGACGAGAACCAGGGCAAGGGCGGGCGCAGCCTGACCTTCCAGGCCGAGCTGCCCGCGGGACGCTACGAGGTCCGCTTCGCCTATTCGCCGGGGGCGAGCCGCGCGGCGAAGGTCCCCGTCAGCATCCTCAGCGCCGACGGGGAGAAGGACCTCTTCGTGAACGAGCAGGAGATCCCGCCCATCGACGGGCGCTACGTCTCGCTCGGGCAGTACCGCTTCGAGAACAACCAGGGTTACGTGCTGGTCTCGAACGAGGGCACGAGCGGCCACGTCACCGCCGACGCGGTGGTCTTCATCCCGGTGGAGAAGCTGGCGTCCCTCAAGGGCACGGCGGAGGTCAGCAGTTCCCAGAAGGATCTGGAGGCGGAGCTCAAGAAGCTCAAGGACTCCGGCCCGAAACGCGACCGGGTCATGGCGCTGCGCGAGAGCTCGGACATCAAGGACATCCGCATCCATATGCGCGGCACGGTGCAGAACCTGGGGGACGTCGCCCCCCGCGGAGTGCTGCAGGTGACGCTCCAAGGTCCGGGGCCGAAGATGCCCGCGAAGGAGAGCGGACGGCTGGAGCTGGCGGACTGGCTGGCCTCCCCGGAGAACCCGCTGACGGCGCGGGTCTGGGTGAACCGCGTCTGGCACTGGGTCTTCGGCGCGGGGCTGGTGCGCACGACCGACAATTTCGGGACCACGGGGGAGGCGCCGTCGCATCCGGAACTGCTGGATCACCTGGCCCTCCGCTTCACGGAGGACGGCGGCTCGCTCAAGAAGCTGGTCCGCCGCCTGGTCACCTCGTCCACGTACCGCATGGCCTCCGAGAACCCCGGGAAGACGGGGGAGGCGGACCTCGACAACCGCCTGCTCTGGCGGATGAACCGGCGCCGCCTGGACGCGGAGGCGATCCGGGACGCGTTGCTGTCCGTGAGCGGACGCCTGGTGGACGGGTCGGGCGGCCCGACCTGGCCGGCGACGCTGAATGCGGACTACGCGTACCGGCACGCGGCGCCGGTCCGGAGCATCTACGTCCCGGTCTTCCGCAACGCGCTTCCGGAGCTCTTCGAGGTCTTCGATTTCGCCGATCCGAGCATGTCGACCGGGAAGCGGAACGTGAGCACGGTGGCGCCGCAGGCGCTCTTCCTGCTGAACAACAGCTTCGTGCGCGAGCAGGCCGAGGCCGCGGCGAAGCGGCTGGCGCCCGGGGAGGATCGCGCGCGGGTCGTCCGGGTCTACCGCCTCGTGCTGGGGCGGGTTCCCTCCGAAGGCGAGACGGCCGCCGCGCTGCGTCATGTGGGCGGGGCGGGGGCGTCCGCCTGGGCGACGCTCTTCCAGGCGCTGTTCGCCTCCCCGGATTTCCGTTACGTGAGGTAGGTCATGGAACTGCTCTCCAGACGGGCGCTGCTCAAGCAGGCGGCCTGCGGCTTCGGCGGGCTGGCCTTCGCGGGGCTCTCCGCTCAGGCGGCCTCCGATCCGCTCGCGCCGAAACAGCCGCATTTCCGCCCGCGCGCGAAACGCGTGATCTTCCTCTTCATGCAGGGCGGCGTGAGCCACGTGGACTCCTTCGACTACAAGCCGCTGCTCGAGAAGCAGGACGGGAAGATGCTGGGCTTCGACGACGCCCGCACGGTGGCGAACAGCGGGACGCGCGGCTCGTCGCAGCGGGTGATGAAGTCCCCCTGGAGCTTCGCGAGGCACGGTCAGACCGGGCACTGGGCGTCGAACCTGTTTCCCGAGCTGAACCGCCACATCGATGAGTTGTGCTTCGTGCACTCGATGCACACGGAGGGCGTGGCGCACGGGCCGTCGACCTTGTTCCTCCACTGCGGGTCCACCTCGCAGATCCGCCCCTCCTTCGGCTCCTGGGCGCTCTACGGGCTTGGGAGCGAGAACCGGAACCTGCCGGGCTTCGTCTCGATCGCGCCGTCCTCGGGCAACGGCGGGGCGCGGAACTACGGGACGGCCTTCCTGCCGCCGATGTTCCAGGGCACCGCGCTGGGGCGCGCGGGCGGGCCGGTCTCGGAGTCGACGATCCGGGACCTGGTCGATCTGAAGTCCCCGGAAGCCGAGCAGAAGCGGCGCTTCGAGCTGCTGCGCGAGCTGAACGCGGAGCAACTGCGGCGTTCGCCGGGCGATGCGGAATACGAGGCGGTGGCGGAGTCGTACGAGCTCGCCTGGCGGATGCAGGCGGGGGCCCCGGAGGTGCTGGATCTTTCGAAGGAGTCGAAGGAGACCCAGGCGCTCTACGGGATCGGGGAGAAGGCGACGGACACCTTCGGCCGCCAGTGTCTGCTGGCGAGGCGGCTCTGCGAGCAGGGGGTGCGGTTTGTGCAGGTGACCTACGGGGACAACAGCGCGAACCCCGCCTGGGACCAGCACAGCAATCTGCCCAAGCACGGGGACCATGCCCGGGCGGTGGACCGTCCCATTGCGGGGCTGCTGCAGGACCTGAAGCGGCGGGGCCTGCTGGAGGACACGCTGGTCTGGTGGGGCGGGGAGTTCGGCCGGACGCCGTACGCCGAGAAGAACGGCACGGGCCGGGACCACAATCCGGGCGGCTTCACGACCTGGCTGGCGGGGGGCGGCGTGAAGGCGGGCCATTCCCACGGCGAGACGGACGAGCTGGGCCACCTGGCGGTCCTGGACCGCGTGCACATGCACGACCTGCACGCCACGATCCTGCATCTGCTGGGCCTGGACCACGAGCGGCTGACCTACCGCTACGGGGGCCGCGACTTCCGCCTCACGGACGTCTACGGCCACGTCGTGAAGGAACTCCTGGCCTAGGCAGACGAAAAAAACAGCCCGTCTGTTTTGTCGTGTCCCTGGACACGACAAAACAGACGGGCTGCTTTTTTTGAGCGCGGAATTATTCGACCTTGATCTCCACGGGGCGGTCGGCCGTGAAGGGCTTGCCGTTGAACTTGAACGAGGCCCGCAGCACGGCCGCGTAGGCGCCCGGCTTCACGCCCTTGTCCGCGCCGATCGAGGCCGTCCCCTGCGCCGCCGCGCCCGCCACCGTGAGCGGCGCCGCCAGCTTCAGCGCCGCCCCCGCGGGCGCCACGAGCTCGATCTTCACTTCGTCCGCGAAGCCGAACTCGCGGACCACGTCGATCGCCAGATCCGCCTTCTCCCCCGCCTTGATCGTGAGGGAGTCCGCCGCTTTCAGGCCCGCCGGCGCGGCGACGATCTCCACCTCCACCGGCAGCGACGCGATCCAGACCTTGATCTTCTTCTCCTTCGCCGCTTCGGTGACCTTCTTGAGCTCCTCGGCCAGCTCCTTCTTCAGCGCCTCCGCCCCCTTGGCGAACTCGGCCGCCTTCTTTTCCGCGTCGGCCGCCCCCGCCAGCTCCTCCTCGGCCGTCTTCACGGCGGCCGGATCGGTCTTGGCCGTCTTCGCCTTCTGCAGCGCCGCATCGGCCTTCTGCTTCGCCTCCTGGGCCTTCTTCAACTCGCCCGCGGACTCGGCGACGAGGGCGTCCACCCGCTTCTGCTCCTCCTGGACCTCCTTCACCCGCTCGGGGCAGCGCAGATACGCGACCTCGACGTCCCCGGTCAGATGCAGGGTGTGCTTCCCGAGCGGCGCCTTCTCCGTGAAGTCGAACTCCAGCTCGCCCTCCGGCTTCGCCAGGGTCAGCGTCAGCTCCTTCACCGTGACGGGCTTCTCGTTGGGCTTGCCCGGCAGGCCGGCCACCGCGACCTTGATCTGGGCCTTGTCGAGGTCTTTCGCCTCCGCCTGCTTCGCGAGCCGGACCGGGACCTTGAGCTTCCCCCCGCGCGACATGCGCAGCGGCGCGTCCGCGGTCTGCAGGGACAGCGGCACGGTGAAATGCTCGTCCACCGCCAGCGCGATATTCTCCGTGATGCGGGTGACGAGCGAGTCCTTCTGCATGTCGCTCACGCCGAAAAGCGCCTCGGCGGCGAGCGCGGGACGGCCGACGGGCTTCCCGTCCACGACCGCCCAGCCGTGGATGCGCAGCGACCCCGCGAAGGAGGGGGCGTTCGGCGCCGCCTGCAGGACGAGGTCGATGGACGTCGACTCCGGGGGGATGATCGCCGGCCGGGCCGTCACGCCGGGCGGCAGGTCGGCCGCCTCGATGCGGATGGCGCCGTCGAAGCCTTCGCGGCGGAACGCGACGAGGCGCAGGCGGTCGGAGCCGCCCCGGCGCAGGATGCACGTGACGGGGTTGAGCTTCGCCTCCGTGGGAATCGTCTCGAGCGGAAACGCCACCAGGCGGTAATCGGGCCTCGCGGGGCGGATCACCAGGCGGTACGAGAAGCGCGGGTCGCCCTGCGAGCTCGCGAAGAGGTCGCGCACGAGCACGCGGTAGGCGCCGTCGGCGGGCGCGGTGAAGAGCGCGGCGGGATCCTCGGGCTGGGCGCGGTAGCGCTTCTCCATGTTCCCGCCCATCGCGGGCATGGGCTGCGCCTGGTCGTCCGAATCCGCGATGTCCTTGCCGCTGATCTCGCCCTTCTCGTTCCTGCTGATCTGCTGGATCACGAGCTGGGGGTCGACCGGATGTCCGAGACGCTGGCTGACGACCTCGATCCAGAGTTTCTCGCCCTTCTTCGCCTCGAAGCGGACCCAGTCGCGGTCGCCGCGCGCGCCGAAGCGGCCCGAGATCTGGACGGGAGGCGTCACGCCCTGGGCCTTGTCGGCGACGTTGCCGTCGTCGATCTCCGAGAGCAGCGGCTCGTCGCCGAGCGCGAAGCGGATCGCGTTGGAGCCGGGCAGGCGCCACGTGACGAGGTCCGCCGAGGCGTCGGACGGGCGCAGCGGCGACTCCAGCAGCCCCGAGCCGGGCCCCGAGGGCGCCTTGATCGTCACGACGACCTTGTCGATGGGCCGCCCGTCGAGCGTCAGACCCGCCGGGGCGCCGCCGGGCAGGTTGCGTCCGAAGATGGTGACGGTGTTGTCGGCGCCCGGCTTCAGGATGCAGGGGTCGGCGTAGTCGATCCAGGGCGTCGTGCCGACGGACAGGCGGAAGGCGTACTCCGGGCCGCCCCGGTAGAGCAGGTCGTAGACGAGGATCGTGAACAGCCCGTCCTGCTCGACGCCGAAGTCGAGCAGCGGGTCGCGGTACTTGGTCCCGATCACGCGCCGGATCTCCTGGCCCTCGCCGTTGAGCAGCGTGAGGACGGGCTGGGCGCGCGAATCGATGCGGAGCGCCTGGCAGTCGGCGAGGATGCGCTGGCCCTTCAGCGCCCTGATCCGGAAGGCGTCGAAGTTCTGGGCGTCGAGGGCCCCGTTCACGATCGTGCCGAGCGCCACTTCCTGGGCCGTGGCGGGGTCGTTGTTGGGCTCCTTCTCGGAGACCTCGTCCACGTCGCCCACCACGAAGCGCCGGGCGTTGGAGATGCCGAAGGTGCCCGCGGCGCGGACCTCGTAGACGCCGGGCGGGACGTCCGCCCCGACCGTCACCCGGAACGTGTTGAGGGTCGTGCGGCCCCTGGGGTGAAGGCGGCCGGCCGCCTCCCGCACGGGCTCGGCCTTCAGGCCGGGATGGGAGAAGAGCAGGCGGTCGACGCCGTCGAGGTCCGCCCCGCTCGTGATCTTCAGGTCGATGGCGGACCCGGCCTTGGCGCCGGCGGGCTGGAGGGCGTTGAGGCGCGGATGGGGGACGCCCGCCGCCTTGTCCTGCCGGGCAAGGACGGCCGTCGAGAGCGCGAGCAGGGCGAGCAGGGTGCGCATGGAGTATCCCCCAAGTGGGTACCGACAAGCCAAAGGCGCCGTCTAGACCAGCTCGCGGAGCGGTTCGCGCACGTCGAGCAGGTACTGCGGACGTCCCATGGGATCCGTGAACTGCGTCCGTTCCACGTCGATGCCGAGCACGTGGTAGAGGCTCGCGTGCACCTTGTGCAGATGGACGGGGACCTTCGCCTCGCCCGCGTAGCGGTCGGACTCGCCGATCACCTGTCCGCCCTTCAGGCCGCCGCCCGCGACGAACGCGGCGGAGACCCGCGGCCAGTGGTCGCGGCCGGCCTTGTCGTTGATCTTCGGCGTGCGGCCGAACTCGCCCCAGAGGACGATGGCGACGTCCTGGTCCATGCCGCGGTCCTTGAGGTCGTTGAGCAGCGACGAGAGGCCCAGGTCGAGCGCCGGGAGCTGGTCGCGGAGCGACTTGAAGTTGTTCTCATGGGTGTCCCAGCCGCCCCAGGACATGGCGACGCAGCGCACGCCGGCCTCGATGAGCCGCCGCGCCATCAGGAAGTTGCGGTTGCCGCCGGCGCGCCCGTTGGGGCTGCCGCCGGTGTAGCGCTTCAGGTCCTCCTTCGCCTTGTCGGTGTCGAGCGCGTCCGCCATGCGGCCGGACGTGACGACCTCGACCGCCTTCTGCGTGAAGGAGTCCATCGCCTCCATCTGGTGCGTGCCGTCGGCTTCGCGCCGCATCGTGTCGAGCTCGCGCAAGAGGTCGGTGCGGCCCTTCATGCGCTCGCCGTCGATCTTGCCGACCCGGAGGTTGGAGCGCCCGCCGCCGTCGGGCACGTAGGGCTGGTGGACGGGCCCGAGGTAGCCCGGGGTCACGTTGCCCATGAGGGAGACGTAGGGCAGGGCGCGCTCGCTGCTCGCGCTGTTGAGGCGGGACACCACCGATCCCATGGAGGGACGGCCGCCCGCGCCGCTGAGGGACTTCTCCGAGTAGCCGGTCATGGCCGTCGAGTAGCTGTGCTCGTCGACGGAGCCCACCAGGCCGCGGATGATCGAGAAGCGGTCGGCCATCGTGGCGAGTTTCGGGAAGAGCTCGCAGATCTGCATGCCCGCCACGCTGGTCGGGATCGCGCGGAACTCGCCGCGGATCTCGGAGGGGGCCTCGGGCTTGAGGTCCCACATGTCCTGGTGGCTGGGGCCGCCGCTGAGGTGCACGTTGATCACGGCCTTGCGGGAGCCGCCGCCGTTCGCGGCCTCGGCCCGCAGCAGGTCCGGCAGGGCGAGCCCGCCGAAGCCGAGCGCGCCGATCTTGAGGAAGTTGCGCCGGGGTACACCGTCGCACCAGGAATACCGTGCGCCGCTGATCGTGATCATCGATCGCCCCTTTCAGTACAAGCCAATGATGCTCTTAGTGGTTGAAGAGGAACTCCTTCGTGTTCACCAGAGCCCACACGATGTCCTCGTAGGCGGCCGGGCGCTCCTTCTCGGGGAACTTCGCCAGGTGCGCCGTCGCGTATTTCATCTCGTGCTCCGTCGGCCGCCGGCTGAAGGACCGGAGATACAGCTCGGTGATCTTCTCGGCCTCCGTGCGCTTCATATCGGCGGAGAGCTGTTTCGCTACGCCCGAGCTCATTTTCCCGTGAATGTCGGGGGAATTGAGCAGGTGCAGGCTCTGGGCGAGGGAGGCGTCCACGGAGCGTTCGCACTCGCAGGCGCTGGAGCCGGCGGGACGCCCGAAGACCGTCAGGAAGTAGCTGTTCACGCCGCCGTGGTCGGGGATCTGGACCGCGCGCATGCCCGCGGGCAGCCCGCCGAACGCGGTGTGGGTGCCGTTCATCGTGTCGATGGCGTCGAGCAGGACCTCGGCGTTCAGGCGCCGGGGATAGTAGCGGGAGAAGCTCTGCCGGTCGCTCAGGTTGTGCGCGTTGGGGATCGAGGAGAGCTGGTAGGTCGAGGAGCGCACGATGCTGCGGACCAGGTCCTTCAGGTCGAATCCCGACGCGACGAACTTCTTCGAGAGGCCGTCCAGCAGTTCCTTGTTGGCGGGCGGGTTGGTGTCCCGCATGTCGTCCTCGGGATCCACGATCCCGCGTCCGAAGAAGTGCTTCCAGTAGCGGTTCACCAGCGTCCGGGCGAAGAAGGGGTTCTCCGGCTTCGTCATCCACTCGGCCAGCGCCAGGCGCGGGTCGTCGTCGGCGCTGAGCTCGACGGGCTGGGTTCCGAGTCCGGCGGGCTTGAGCGAGGCGCCGGAGCGGGGGTGTTTCGCCTCCGCCTTGCCGCGGTTGTGGAAGACGCGCTGCTCGTCGGGCGAGAGGCCCTCCTTGCGGCCCACGCGGGAGAAGAACGCGGACATGCTGTAGTAGTCCCCGCGGCTCCATTTCTCGAAGGGGTGGTGGTGGCAGCGCGCGCACTGGATGCGCACGCCGAGGAAGAGCTGGGCCACGTCCTCGACCTGCTCGAAGTCCTTCGTGACCTGGCGGTACCAGGCCACGGCCGGGTTGCGGCTGATCTCGCCGGAGGCCGTCAGGACCTCCCGGACGAAGACGTCATAGGGCTTGTTCTCGATCAGCGAGTTGCGCACCCACTCGTGGAAGGCGAAGTTGCCGGCCGCGTAGGTGTCCTTGTCGCGACGGTTGCGCAGGATCGAGGACCACTTGTTGGCGAAGTAGTCCGCATAGGCGTCGCCGGACAGCATCCGCTCCACGACCTTGTCGCGCTTGGCGGGGTCCTTGTCCTCGAGGAAGGCGGCGGCTTCCGGCGCCGAGGGCAGGCGGCCCGTGAGGTCCAGCGAGAGCCGGCGCAGGAACATCGCGTCGTCGGCCACGGCGCTGGGCGGCATGCCGAGCTTCTTCAGCTTGGCGAAGACGTGTTCGTCGACCAGCGTGCGCACGGGGGGCAGGTCCTTTACGACCGCGCCCAGGGGAACCGTGGCCTCGAAGACCGCGACGCGGTCCTGGTAGCGGATCATGATCGCGACCTCGCCCGGGACGCCGAGCATCTTCACGTTGCCGCTCTCGCCGACCTCGGCCATGAGCTTCTCGTTGGGCTCGTAGCGCGCGGTCTGCGTGACGTTCTCCGTGGAGCCGTCGCTGTACGTCGCGACGACCATGAGCTGCTGGCGGCCGTCGCGCTCCATCACCCGGTTGCGGGGGAAGACCGAGAGGTCGGTGAGCGTCGCGGCGTCCTCGCGCCCGTACGGCATGCCCTGCGAGATCCAGCGCACCAGCATCCGGTACTCATGGCTGTCGCGCTTGAGCTTCTCGCCGCCGCCGTGGGGCACCGCGGCGATGCCCTTGGTCAGCAGCAGGCTGTGCTCCGGCGCGGCGGGGAAGAGGCGCCGGCCGAAGGACTCCTTGACCAGGTACTCGTAGTCGTCCACCGGCTCGAAGCCCAGCAGGGAGAGGCGGAAGCCGTTCTGGCCGCCGCTCTTCCCGTGGCAGCCGCCGCTGTTGCAGCCGAGCTTGGTGAAGACCGGGACGATCTGGTTGGGGAAGTTGATCGGCGGCGCGTCGGCGAAGCGCTCGACGCCGATCTCGACCGAGGCCTTCGCCTTGCCGGCCGTCGCCGTCAGGAGGACCTTGCCGTCCTTCAGCGGCGTCACCAGGCCGTGCGGATCGACGGCGACGATGTCCGCCGGGGCGACCGTGTAGCGGGCCTTGGTGCTGAAATCCTGGAGCTTGCCGCCGGGGAGGGTGCCGGTGACCACGACCTGGAGCCGCGCCTCGGGCCCGCTGATCTTCGCGGGCTTGCCGGCGGCGTCCGCGGCGGTTCCGGCGGCCTGGATCACGAGGGTCTCCGGCTGCGCCTCGTCGCCCGCGAGGGCGGGACGGACGGCCAGGAGGGCCAGGGCCAGGGCGGCGGGCAGCGTCATAGTCATATTAGAATAACCCCAAACCGGCGGTTTGGCATACTTCATGCCCCTTCCCAAGGATATAGCGCTTCCGCCGTCTTTCATTACGCGCGTCCGGTCAATTCGCGGATCGGCCTGGCGTCCTCGTCCAGCAGGTAGGTCGGCCGTCCCGAGAGGTCCTCGATCGTCGTGTGCTGCGGGTCGATGCCCAGGTTGTGGTAGAGGGTCGCGAAGACCTCCTCGTAGCGCACGGGGCGCTCGGAGGCGTATTCGCCCAGCCGGTTCGTGGCCCCCACGACCTGTCCGGTCTTCATGCCGCCGCCCGCGAGCAGCGCGCAGCTGACCTGGGGCCAGTGGTCCCGGCCGCCCTCGGCGTTGATCTTCGGCGTGCGGCCGAACTCGCCCCAGACGACGACGGAGACGTCCTTGTCCAGTCCGCGCGCGTGCAGGTCCGCGACGAGGGCGCTGACGCCCTGGTCGAGCATCGGGAAGTTCTCGCGGGACTTCTTAAAGGTGTGGCCGTGCCAGTCCCAGCGGCCGAAGGACAGCGTGACGCAGCGCGCGCCCGCCTCCACCAGCCGGCGGGCCATGAGGAACTGGTCCATGCGCGCCCAGGGGCCGTCGTCCTGGAACGCGTTCGAGCCGCGGCCGTAGCGGGCGACGGTCCTGGGGTCCTCCTTGGAGAGGTCCAGCGCCTCGGCGAGGCGGCTGGAGCTGAGCACGTCCATCGCCTGGGACTGGTAGGCGTCGACGCCGTTCATCGCGCCGGAGGCGTCCGCTTCGCGGCGGAACTGGTCGAAGCTCGAGAGCAGCGACTTGCGGTCGCGCAGGCGTTCGAGGCTGATGTCCTTGAGGACCATGTCCGCCTTGATCTCGTCGCCTTCGGGGGCGAAGGGGGCGAGCGCGGGTCCGAGGCAGCCGGGGGAGCCGTTGTCGCCCCAGGGGCGGTGCTGGGTTTTCGGGGAGAGCCCCACGGCGGCGGGGACCGCCGGCGTCAGGCCGCCCTCGACCTTCGAGAGGATGGATCCGAGGCAGGGCCAGCCGCCCTTGGGCTGCATGCCCTTGCGGGGGTCGCGGCCCGTGAGGCACTGGAAGGCGAAGTGGTCGCCGTTGGAGCCGACGATGGAGCGGATGATCGCGAGCTTGTCCATCTGCGCGGCGAGCAGGGGGAAGAGTTCGCAGATCTGGATGCCGTCGACGTTGGTCGCGATCGGCTTGAGCTCGCCGCGGACTTCGGAGGGCGCGTCCGCCTTGAGGTCGAACATGTCCTGGTGGGGCGGTCCGCCCGCCAGGAAGATCATGATGACGGACTTGTGGGAGCGGCGGGTCTTGGATTGCTCCTGGGCCTGGAGCAGGCCGGGGAGGCTCAGGCCGCCCATCGCGAGGCTGCCGATGCGGAGGAAGGAGCGGCGCGTGACGCCGTCGCAGTCGTCCCGCCAGGGGCGGCCGAGGATCGACAACATGAGCGGGTCTCCTACCACCAGATCCCGTGTGATCCCGGCGGACGGCTTCCCGGCTCGTCCGCACCCCGCTCCAACCGCCACCTACTGCTACACGGCCCGCGGCGCGGGATTCTCAGGCTAAAGCGCTTTGGCTCAAATGATCCGCAAGTCCGTGCCCCGTCCCGGGACGGCCGTTACAATCTCTCCGGCGAGCGGACGGATTATTTCACAGGGGGATGGTCATGGAACTTCTGCTGGCGCTGACCTTGTGTCAGGACGGGGCTGCCATTCTTGGGAAGATTCAGGAAACGATCGAATCCGCAAAGACGGTTCAGGTCGCTTTCTCGGGGGAGGCGGTGACTCGGAAAGGTGGTCGGGCCCAGGTCTACTCCGGTGCACTCCTGATCAAGGAGGGAAACATACTTTCCCTGTCCCTGAAATCCCCCGATGGCGGGAAGGAGACGGCGGTCTTCTCGGACGGCACACGGATGCGGTCTAGAAGTTCAGTCGGGCTGACTCCGGAGCGGCCGGCCGACAAGAGTCTTGAGGGGCGCTATCGGAGCGGTCTGGTTCAGGTGGGGGTCTTTGCTTCGAATCCGCTTCTCATGCTGGCGCAGGCTGCTCCAGGGGCGAAGGTATTTGAGATCCTGGAGGTGGTTCCCGGGAGGGACGGGGAGGGAACCTTCATCACCTATAAGTTCAAGGTGGCGGGGTGGGAGGATGCCGGGACTATCAAGGCTTGGTATGACGCGAGGACTTGGAAGCTGCTCAAACGCACGGGCAACATCTCGATTGCTGCTGCGGGTATCGACATCAGCTTCACGGAGATCTACGACAGCTGTTCCTTGAACGCCGACATTCCCGATGCAAGGTTCACCCTGCCTCAAAGCTGATCTACGAAAGCATCGCCTTGACGGTGTCGCGCTCGCCGACGAGCTCCGCGTTCGTGGCCGCGATCTTCTGCTTGGCGAAGTCGTCCATCGGGAGGTCCTTGATGACCTCGAAGCTGCCGGGGGTCGTGGTCCGCACCGGCATGCCCGCCCAGACGTTCGGATCGAAGCCGTAGAGGCCGTTGCTCTTCACCGCGACGCTGTGGACTTTGCCCGGCGTCACCAGGTCGCGGACGTGGTCGACGAGCGCGTTGGCCGCGCTGGCCGCCGAGCTCGCGCCGCGCGCCGCGATGATCGCCGCGCCGCGTTTGCCCACGACGTCGCAGAACTCGCCCTTGAGCCAGTCGCCCTGGGGGATGGCCTGCGGCACGGGTTTGCCGTCGATCTTGGCGAGGTGGAAGGCGGGGAACATCGTGGGGCTGTGGTTGCCGAAGATGTAGATGTCGCTCACCGAGGTGAGGGCGACGCCCGCTTTCTTGGAGAGCTGGAAGCGGGCGCGGTTCTCGTCGAGGCGCACCATGGCGGTGTAGCGGTCGGGCGTGAGGCGCTTCGCCTGGCTCGCCGCGATCATGCAGTTCGTGTTGGCGGGGTTGCCCACGACGGCCACGCGGCAGTCGTCGGCGGCGACGGCGTCGATCACCTGGCCCTGGCCGATGAAGATCTTGCCGTTGTCCTTGAGCAGGTCCGCGCGCTCCATGCCGGGGCCGCGCGGCTTGGCGCCGATGAGCAGGACCCAGTTGGCGTCCTTGAAGCCCACGGCGGGGTCGCTCGTCTGCACGATGCCCGCGAGCAGCGGGAAGGCGCAGTCGTCGAGCTCCATGGCCACGCCGCCGAGGGCGAGCAGGGCTTTTTCGACGGGGGCCTCGAGCAGCTGGAGGATGACCGGCTGGTCGTTCCCGAACATGTGGCCGGAGGCGATGCGGAAGAGCAGGGAGTACCCGATCTGCCCGGCGGCCCCGGTGACGGCGACGCGAATGGGTTTCTTCATGGCGTGGAATTGTACGGAATGGAACTCCGGACCGCCACGGTTTGAAGGGTCGACAAAGTGGACCGTCTGCGTCGGGGATCGGTAGACTGGGCGGCCATGAGCGTGACCGGATCGGAGGCGCAGCGGCGGAAGGCGGGGCGCGCCGGCCGCTTCGGGCTCGGCTGCTTCTTCTCGATCTTTCTCCTCATCGGCATCGGCGTCAGCATCCCCTTTCTCGTCATCCCCCTGATGAACGCCGCCGGATCGGGCGGCTGGATCAAGACCCCCTGCACGATCCTTGAAAGCCGCGTGGACGAAAGCAGCTCCAAGGGATCCAGCACCTACGCCGTCAAGGTCCGCTACTCGTACGCCTTCCGCGGCAAGACGCACGAAAGCGAGCGCTACGGCTTCCTGATGAACGTCTATTCGAGCGGACGCAGCGGCAAGGAGGCGGTCGTCGCCCGCCTCAAGCCCGGGACCCAGACGATCTGCCACGTCAACCCCAAGGACCCCGGCTTCGCCGTCCTGGAGAAAGACCTCGGCCCCGAATACCTCATCGGCCTCGTCCCGCTCGTTTTCGTGCTCGTCGGCGGCCTCGGCCTCTTCTTCACGATCCGGAGCGCGTTCCGCACGAAACCCACCCCCCTGGCCCCGGTCCTGCCCCTCGCGGACGCCTCCCCCTCCGCCACCGTCCGCGCCCTCAGCCCCGGGAAAGGCCGCTTCGTCAAATTCCTCGTCCTCCTCGTCATCACCCTCTTCTGGAACGGCATCACTTCCGTCTTCGCGTTCCAGGCCTACTTCGGCAGCGGTGACGGCTGTCTCAAGGTCTTCGTCCTGCCCTTTCTCGCCGTCGGCGCCGGCCTCCTCATCGGCAGCGTCTACACCTTCCTCCAGCTCTTCAACCCCCGCCCCGTCCTCACCATCAGCCCCGGCGAGGTCGGCCTCGGCGAAACCGTCGAGGTCGCCTGGGAAACCTCCGGCAACCTTCACAAGATCCAGAAGTGGAGCATCGAGCTTGAGGCCTATGAGGAGGTCCGCTACCGGCAGGGGACCCGGACCACGACCGAGAAATCCATCTTCCTCACCCTCATCGCGCACGAGAGCACGCAGGGGGAGGATCTCCGCCGCGGACGTGCCGAGGTGAAGATCCCCGCGGCCTCCATGCACAGCTTCGAGGCCCCCAACAACAAGATCCACTGGCTCTTCCGCGTGAAGGCCGAGATCCCGAACTGGCCGGACATCGCCGACGAGTTCCCCTTCAAGGTCCGGCCCCAGCGGGTCGACGGCGACCTCGGCCTCGCCCCGCCCGCCGCGGAGCCGCCGATGAGCTGCGACCATTCCGCGACCGACCGCAACTGGATGGTCCGCCTCAAACGCAAGCCCGCCGCGTATTTCCCCGGCGAGAGCGTCGACGGCGAGGTCATCTGGAATTTCCCCGCCGGGGCGCAGCGTCTCAATCTCCGGCTCTACCACCGCACCGAGGGGAAGGGGACCCAGGACGTGATCGTCGTCGCCGAACAGCACGTCGAGCGTCCCACGGGCCACGTACATCACCCGTTCAGCTTCAAGCTCCCCGCGGGGCCCTACAGCTTCTCCGGAAAGCTGGTCTCGCTCACCTGGGGGATCGAGGTCGTCGAGGAGCCCGGGGGCGACGCGCGCGGCGAGGGATTCATCCTCTCGCCCTCCGGCGAGGAAGTGCGGCTCCCGTCATGAGGCCCGCGGACAATCCCTATCGCGTGACGCGGATCCACGCGCTGCGCTACCGCTTCGTGGACGGTTCCCGCGAAGAGTTCTGGAAGCGGCTCGAGAGTCAGTCCCTGCGCGGCGCGCTCGTCGGCCCCGAGGGCAGCGGCAAATCCACGCTGCTGCGGGAGTTGGGCGATGAATTGCGGACCCGCGGATTCCACGTGCGCGCGCTGCAGCTCCGGGAGGGCGAACGCGTGCCGTGGGAGCTGCTGCGCGGCGCGGGGGAGCGCGACGCGGTCCTGCTCGACGGTTCCGAACAACTCGGCTTCGCGGAGCGCTGGCGCGTCCGCTGGATCACCCGTCATGCGGGCGCGCTGCTGATCACCGCGCATGCGGAGACCTGGCTGCCGGCGATTCTGCGGACCCGGACCACGCCGGCGCTGCTGGAGGAGCT
The DNA here is from genome assembly GCA_964619955.1 of uncultured Planctomycetales bacterium. GTDB lineage: Bacteria > Planctomycetota > MHYJ01 > MHYJ01 > JACPRB01 > JACQFK01. Next base: position 56,138 of record CAZUJF010000012.1, on the reverse strand, counting down.
TGCGTCGGAGCTCGAGGACGGCGTCGAGACCGGCGAACTCTGGTCCCGCCACCGCGGCAACGTCCGCGAGGCGCTGCGCGCGCTTTACGATCTGCGGGCTACTTGAGGCGGTCGACCGAGGCCACGTCGATGAGCGGGCGGGTGGCGCGGCGGAGGAAGAGGATCGCGAAGCAGCTGTCCCAGATCGGGTGCACGGTGCCCGCCTGCCAGGAGCCGTCGGGCTTCTGCGCGCCGAGGAGGTAGGCCGCGCCCTCCGGATACCACTCGTGGCCGCCGAACTTCTCGGTCCCGAAGAAGATGCCCGCGCGTTCGAGGGCATAGAGGTAGTAGTAGTGCCAGCCGGCCTGGTCCGCCGCATCCCCTGCGGGGGCCTCGGGGTTGGCCGTGACCGTGAAGTGCCGCGCGAGCCACTCCATGCCCGCGACGATCTCCTTGTCCTTCATCCAGGGCTTGTTCTGGATGTAGTCGAAGATCAGGAGGGCCCCGACGGCGCCGGCGCTCATGGAGCCGTACGCGGCATCGCTTTTCTTGAGGTAGCCCCAGCCCTGGGCCTCGTAGCCGCCGGACTTGTCGGGCTCCCCGGCGGACGTGCGCCACCATTTCTCGGCGAGCGTGACGACCTCTTCGGGGAGCACGATGCCCGCGTCGTGGCAGGCACGGAGGCCGAGGGAGGCGTACTGGGAGTTGGAGTTGTCGCCGAGGGGCTTGCCGTCGCGGGTTTTTTTCACGGGGATCTTGCGGACGACCTTCGGTTTGCCCTTGAGGGCGCCGGGTTTGGCGGGTTTGCCGCCGCCGCTGGCGATGTCCTTGCCTTTCCCGCCGGTCGGGATCTCGGGTCGGGCGGTCGTGGGTTCGCCGTAGCTCCACTGGCCGTTGGCGCACTGGTTGTCGACGAGGAACTGGGCGCATTCGGCGATGCGGGGCTGCCACTTGACGCGGTCGAGTTCCTCGAGGATGAGGGCCTGGAGGGAGACGTTGTAGGTCCACTGGAGGGGCGTCTCGGTGACGGTCTTGAGGAGGGCGGCGACGTCGGGGTCGGCCTCGGGGAGGCCGGCATGGACGAAGGTCCAGAGGAGGAGTTCCTCGCTGCGGATGCGTCCGAGGGTGCCGTATTTGCCGAGCTGGGACTTGAGAAACGCGGTGCCCTTCTGGATGGCGGCATCGACCTGGCGCGGATCGATCTTGGGTTTCGCGCCCTTCTTGTCCTGCGCGGAAGCGGGGAGGGCGAGGAGGAGGCCGACGAGGACGCCCAGCATTCTCATGCCCAAGTGTAGCCCGTCGCGGCCGGAATCTAACTGGTGGTGAGTTAGTCGGACCACCCGGAGGCGTCCGACCAAAATCGCGGGCATCGTAGAATGGTCGTGACCAATCTACGATGGCCCGTAGAACGGTCGGCCCAGGAATCCGCCCCTCAGCGTCTGCCGGGACCCATTCTGACGCAGTCCCGAGTGTTATTCACAGTAGTATTGACTTATGTAATGACAGTTGTAAGCATTCTCATGCGTAGGCCGTTGCATCCGGACCTGTACCTGGAGAGAGGGGGTGTCCGGTGCGAGCGAGGGGTAGGCCTGCTGCGGATCCTGCTCAGGGAGTGAAGCGATGGGTGCAGGGGCGGTGAGAAAGCTGGTCACGCCGGGATGGCGGGCGCGGATTCGCGCCTTGCGCGAGGCGCTGGGCGCCGAGCCCGGGAAGCCGATGACGCAGGAGCAGTTCGGCCGTTTTATCGGCGTGGCCGGCGGCAGTGTGGCGCGCTGGGAGTCGGTGGGCCGGGTCGACCCCTGGATGGCGAGGAAGTTGACGCGTCTGGAGCGGGCCCTGGCGCTCCTGGGGGAGCTGATTCTTCGCGAAGACCGGGCGAAATTCTTCGAGCAGCAGCACCCCCAGCTCGTGGGGCTGCGTCCGATCGATCTTCTCGACAACGATCCCGGCAGCGCGAAGGTTGTCGAGCTTCTGGAGGGCATGGAGTCGGGCTCGTTCGTCTAAATCCGATCCCCACTGGATCCCCGGCCAAACCCGCTGCCAGGACCCATTCTGACGCAGCTCCAGGGGACAACCTCCTCAGGTATTGAAGGAGGATGGTCATGGCCAAAGCGGTGGTGCCGGTCTCGTTCGTGAAGTACCCGGAGGACTACGAGTTCCCGCTGTCCCTCTACGAACTCTTCGACGACCTGAAGATCTTCGATCCGGTGGAGGACTTCACGTTCACGGGCCGGGTGGACCTGAGTTTTCGGCGTGATCGAAGCTCTCGCAAAGAGGTGCTGGCCTTGCGTCGGGACTTCCAGCGCAGGCTGAAGGGCGCAGTCCCCGACCTCGCCGCCCGCCGCCGCCTCCTCAAGTGGTTCAAGTCGAACGACTGGAACGTGAGCTTCTTCGTGGATTGCTATTAGGCAAGGAGTCCAGCGCACTCTTGGATGGTGTCGAGTTTCAGGCTCCAAGCAAAGCCAGGGCCTTTGCTCGATGCTGGGCGAGCAGGGCTTGATCTGGCGTAAACTCCTTCTGTAGGCGAAGAGAAGTACCATCTGCTGAGAGCAGCCATTCGGCCCCGACCAATGGGCGTCGCGCCTTTCGCTCCCTCAGCTTGGGGGAGACACGCACCTTCCAGTCGTCCTCGATCCAGAGCAGGTGCCGATCAAAGGCCTTATCGTGGAGGGCGTTGAGGCAGAGGCCATTCCTGATGTTAAGCCGGTGTTCCTTTGCCTCCGACCAGGGGACGATATGGCTGGCAACCAACAGCGGTTCGATATTGAGGCCCGTGATGCAGCAAGCGCCCCTGTACGCTCCAAGGATGCGCCTGCGGAAGAACTGTTGATTCACCCGCTGACGGACAATGACCTCCCGCTCCTTTCCTTCTCGGGGCAAGTCATCGACGGTCACATCCGAGAACTCGGCAACCCCCTTGCCGGTCAACCTTGCCATTGCTTCCTGACTCTCGAAGGCCAGGGTTTCCGGACTTGATTTGAACTCATCCCAAATCAATTCCTCGCCATGAGAACCATGCGATGCCCCTTTGATTCCCCGTGCCTTTAGCGCAGGATCGAGTCTGGCGAAGTTGCTGAGTTTATAGGAGACCGCGTTGGCTGTCCTGCCGATGTGGCGAGCAAGTTCAATGACCCTGGGGTTTCGACGATGGATGGTTCCGAACGGGATCTGGCTGTAGAGGTTGAATGCGAGAAGCAGTTGATCGCGGGTCCAATTATTCTTCGCCATGAGTCTGTCTGCGGTGCAAGTCTATCATGCCTGGCTCTCCCCAATCCCTTTCCTCCCGCTGCCCCCCTCGGCTATCCTGTGGCCCGTGGCGCAGGAGGGTGTGGGGCCTCGCAGGGGCCCCGGCCCCTCCTGCCTTCCGTCTACTGACTTCCGGACTTAACATGAACGATCCGCATCGGCTCCCTACGGACGTCCTGCCCCGCGCCTACCGGCTCCATCTCGAACCGGACCTCGGGAAGTTCACGTTCAGCGGCCAGGTCGAGATCGAGGTCGAGGTCTTGAAGAGCGCGGCCGAGATCCAGCTCCATGCCGCTGAGCTCGAAATCCAATCCGCCACCGCGAACGGCGCCGCCCTCCAGGTCCGCCTCGATCCGACCCGCGAACGCGTCATCCTCACCGCGGCCGCGCCGCTCCCCCCAGGCAAGGCCACCCTCGCCCTGAACTTCACGGGCGTCCTCAACGACAAGATGCGCGGGTTCTATCGCAGCGCGTATACCCGGCCCGACGGCTCCAAAGGCGTGCTCGCCACCACCCAGTTCGAGTCCACCTCCGCCCGCCGCGCCTTCCCCTGCTTCGATGAGCCCGCCCTCAAAGCCTCCTTCGAGGCCGCGTTGACCGTCCCCGACAAACTCATCGCACTCTCCAACATGCCGGAGAGCGGCCGCACACCCGCGGGACCCGGACGCTGCCGCGTCCAGTACGCCCGCTCGCCCGTCATGCCCACCTACCTGCTTGCTTTCTGCGTCGGCGAGTTCGACCGCCTGGAAGCCAAGACCCGCGACGGCATTTTGGTCCGCGTCTTCGCCACCCCCGGCCGCTCCGAGCTCTGCCGCTTTGCCCTCGAAACCGCCGTGCGCGGCCTCGAGTACTTCGACGGCTACTACGGCATCCCCTACAAGAACGCGATGCCCAAGTGCGACCTCATCGCCATCCCGGACTTCGAGTTCGGCGCCATGGAGAACTGGGGCCTCATCACGTTCCGCGAAACCGCGATCTTCGTCGATCCCGCCAAGTCCTCCGTCCCGCAACGCCGCCGCGTCGCCGAAGTCGTCCTCCACGAACTCGCCCATCAATGGTTCGGCAACCTCGTCTCGCCGGAATGGTGGAGCTACCTCTGGTTGAATGAGAGTTTCGCCACGTTCATGGCGTACAAAGCCGAGGCCGCCCTCTTCCCGGACTGGCACATCTGGGAGGAATACCTCGCCGCGATCACGTCCGCGGGCAAGTCCCTCGACTCGCTGCGCAGCTCGCATCCCGTCGAGGTCATCGTGAAGGACCCCAACGAGGTCGACCAGATCTTCGACGCCATCTCGTACAACAAGGGCGGCTCCGTCCTCTGGATGCTCGAGCAGTCCATCGGGGAGGAACAGTTCCGCCGCGGCGTCTCCGCGTATCTGGAGAAGCACGCGTACGGGAACGCCGCCACGAACGACCTCTGGAGCGCGATCGGGGCGGACATCCCCGCGATGATGGACGGCTGGACGCACAAGACCGGCTGGCCCGTGGTGCACGCGTCGCGGCGCGGGGAGACTTGGGCGCTGCGCCAGGAACGCTTCCTGCTCGACCGCGATCCCGCAAAGCCCGTCGAGGACCCGACCCTCTGGGACATCCCCGTCGGCGGCATCCGCCTCGCCGCGCGGGAAGGGACCGCGCCCGCCGCGGGTCCGAAGCTCAACTTGGGACAGTCGGGGTTCTACCTCGTGAACTACGACGAGGCCGGCTGGCGCGCGATCGGCGCCGCGCTCGAAAGCGGCTCGCTCGGTCCGCTTGACCGCTACGGCCTGCAGGAGGACGCCTACTCGCTGCTCCGCGCGGGCTACCTGTCCGTGGACGCCTACCTGCGACTCCTGACCTCGTTCAAGAACGAGGAGAACCATCACGTCTGGGCCGGGCTCGCCGACGGCCTGGGCGCCCTGGCGGACATCTTCACGGGCGAAGCCGCCGTCCCCAAACTCGAGGCGCGGGCGCGCGATCTGCTGCGGCCCCTCGCGGCGCGCGTGGGCTGGGACGAACCCGCCGGCGAAGCGCACGACCGCGTGCTGCTGCGCTCCACCGCGCTCGGCGCGTCCATGCGCTTCGGTGTCGAGGACGTCGTCGCGGAGCTGAAGCGCCGCTTCGAACGCGCGCTGAAGGATCCCGGGTCGCTGTCGCCGAACACCCGGGCGACCGTCCTGGTCGGCGCCGCGCGTCACGGGGAGGACTCCGTCCTGGACGGCCTCATCGGCCTCTACGAAAAAGCCGAGCTGCCCGAGGTGAAGGTGCAGCTTCTGCGCGCGATGGGGGCGTTCCGCCGCGAGGCGCCGCTCGCCCGGGCACTGGACTACGCGCTCTCCGACAAGGTCCGCATGCAGGACGCCATGTACGTGCTCGGCGCCTGTCCGATGGAGGCCAAGCCCGCCGCGTGGCGGCTCTTCAAGGAACGCTGGTCGGAGATCGACAGGCGCTACGGGAAGTCCGGCCTGCTCGGCCACTGGGTGAGCGCCGGCGCGGCGGGCATCCCGAGCGAGGCGCATGCGGCGGACGTGGAGGCGTTCTTCCAGGCGCACCCGGCGCCGTACGCATCGGAGAAGATCAAGCAGACCCTCGAGGGGATCCGTGCGCGGGCGCGCTTCCGGAGCCGGAACGCCGCGGCCTTCGCGGCGTTTTTCGCCTGATGTCGTTTCTCACGCTGCATCCGGACGACGACGTCGCGGTCGCGCGCCGCGCGACGGGGGAGATCCCCCAGGGTCACAAGGTGGCGCTGAGGGACGTCGCGGCCGGGCAGCCCGTGCGGAAGTACGGCCAGGTCATCGGCTTCGCCACGAAAGACATCCGCGTGGGGGAGCACGTCCATTCGCACAACCTCGGCGTGAGGGATTTCGGCCGCACGTACGAGATCGGGGTCGATCCGCGGCCGCTCCCGCCGCTGCCAGAGTCCGAGCGGGGCCGCACGTTCCCGGGCTATCTGCGTCCCGACGGCCGCGTGGGCACGCGCAACTACGTCGGGATCATCGCCTCGGTGAACTGTTCGGCGTCGGTGTCCAACTACATCCGCGACACGTTCCGCACGCCGGACTTCGCGCGCGAGTACCCGAACGTCGACGGCGTGGTCGCGTTCACGCACAAGTCCGGCTGCAACGTCCAGCCCGGCGAGCCCTTCGACCTGCTGCGCCGCGTGCATGTGGGGATGGCGAAGCATCCGAACATCGCCGCGTACGTGATGATCGGGCTCGGCTGCGAGGGCAACCAGGTGGAGTTCCTGCGGCGGGACTTCACGCTGGACCGGGTCGAAGGCGCGCGTCCGGCGCCGCGCTTCATGACGATCCAGCAGCAGGGCGGGATCCGCAAGACGATCCAGGCGGGAATCGAGGCGGTGAAGGCGGTGCTGCCGTACGCGAATGCGCAGCGGCGGAGTCCGCAGCCGCTGTCCTCCCTCGTGCTCGCGACGAACTGCGGGGGATCGGACGGGGCGAGCGGGATCACGGCGAATCCCGCGCTGGGGATTGCGGGAGATCTGCTGGTGCGGCATGGCGGGACGAGTCTGCTGGCGGAGACGCCGGAGATCTACGGGGCGGAGCATCTGCTGGTGCGCCGGGCCGTGACGCGGGAGGCGGGGGAGAAGCTGATCGAGCTGGTGCGCTGGTGGGAGGAGCACGCGAAGATCCATGGGGCGTCGATCGACAACAATCCTTCGTACGGGAACAAGCAGGGCGGGCTGACGACGATTTACGAGAAGTCGCTGGGGGCGGTGGCGAAGGGCGGCCAGGCGCCGCTGAGCGCGGTCTACAAGTACGCCGAGCCGGTGACGTCGAAGGGGTTTTGTTTCATGGACACGCCGGGTTTCGATCCGGTGAGCATGACGGGGCTGGTGGCGGGCGGGGCCAACGTGGCGGTCTTCACGACGGGCCGCGGGAGCGTCTACGGCTGCAAGCCGACGCCGTGTTTGAAGGTCGCGACGAACACGCCGATGTACGAGCACATGACGGACGACATGGACGTGAATGCGGGGACGGTGATGGACGGGACGGAGACGCTGGAGCAGGTGGGCCGGCGGATCTTCGAGCGGATCGTCGCGGTGGCCGGCGGGGACAAGTCCAAGAGCGAGGCGCAGGGGATCGGAGACGAGGAGTTCGCCCCCTGGCTCCTGGGCCCGACCTTCTAAGGTACCCAACAAAACAGACGGGCTGCTTTGTTGCCTTCCAAGGGCAACAAAGCAGCCCGTCTGTTTTGTTGGGTCGTCTGTCTTGTGGGGTCAGCGGGCGGCGGCGCGCAGTTCTGCCAGGCGGAGGCGGAGGGCGGCCAGATCGGCGGCCCGCGCCGGATCGGCGATCAGGTCGCGCTGCTCGCCTGGGTCCGCCTTCAGATCGAACAACTGCTCGACATCGTAGTCAGGGTAGCGCAGCAGCTTCACGTCGCGGCGCACCAGCGCCTCCGAGGCCGGGATGAACGCCTTCGACTGGATGATGGCATGCTCGTAGTAGAACTCCTCCCGCCACGCGGGCTTCGCCTCCGCCAGATAGAGCGGGGCGAAGTCCCGGCCCTGCATGCCGGCCGGCGCGGGCAGGCCCGCCGCCGCCAGGATCGTGGGCGCGAGGTCGGCGTTGAGGACGAAGTCGTCGTTCAGCCCGGGCCGCTTCGCCCGCGGGTCGCGCACGATGAGCGGGACCCGGATCGACTCCTCGTAGGGGTACCACTTGTCCGCCAGGCCGCGCTCGCCGTGGAAGTAGCCATTGTCCGTGGTGAAGATCACGAGCGTTGTTTCGAGCAGGCCCTGGGCCTTCAGCTCGTCCAGAAGCCGCCCGCAGGTCGCATCCACCTCGCTGGCAAGCCGGTAGTAGTTCTTCATGTATTCCTGGTACTTCTCCGGTGTGTCGAAGCGCCAGTGCCAGCGGATGCGGCCGCCGTTCTCCTTCGCGGCCAGGAAGGGCGGCAGGACCCGGGGATCCATGGCCGGGACCGGGACCGCGACGTCCTTGTAGAGCGCCTGGCTCTCCGGCTGCGGCAGATACTGCTTGGGATTCCCGTCCTCGGCGTGCGCCGCAAAGAACGCCACCGTCAGCGCGAAGGGACGATCCTTCGGCCGCGTGCGCAGGAACTCCGTCGCATCCGCCTCGTTCTTCTGCGTCACGTGGACATCCTTGATCCAGTGCCTGCCGGAATAGGCGCGGCCGAAGTCGAAGTTCGCGGCGGGGAAGGGTCCGTTGTGCCACTTGCCGACGTGGCCAGTCCAATATCCCGAGCTGCGGAGGATGCCGGGCCAGGTCTCCGCCCAGGGCGTCTTGAACATCGCAAAGGCCGGGTTGCCGTGGCGGGACATCCATTGTCCGGTGAAGAGCGTGGCCCGGCTGACGCCGCAGATCGATGTCGTGACGCAGGCGCGGGTGAAGCGGACGCCGTCCTTCGCGAGCGCGTCGAGCCGCGGCGTGAGGACGACGGGGTTGCCCGCGCAGCCGAGCGTGTCGTGGCGCCAGTCGTCGGCGTAGAGTACGACGATGTTGAGGCGCTCCACCTGGGCGGAGCCCAGGGCCAGGAGGAGCAGGAGAGGAACGGCTTTCACCCTCTCATGGTACGATCCGCCGTCATGAACGACTCGCTTTTCTCGGTCCAGGGGCAGGTGGTGCTGGTCTCCGGCGCGAGCCGCGGGATCGGCCACGGCATCGCGAAGGGCTTCGCCGAGCGCGGCGCGACGGTGGTCATCACCGGTCGCGAGAAGGCCACGCTCGCGCCGGCCGCCGCGGCGCTGGGCGGGGACTACCAGGTCTGCGACGTGGCCGACGCGAAGACCATCGAGCGCGGCGTGGCCGCCGTCCTGAAACGCCACGGCCGCATCGATACGCTGATCAACGTCGCGGGCGTGAACCGGCGCATGAAGGCGGAAAGCTACACGGTGCCCGACTACGACTTCATCGTCGACATCAACCTCAAAGGCCCCTGGCTGCTCTCCCTCGCCGTGGGCCGGCACCAGATCGCGCGGCGCAGCGGCTCGCAGATCAACGTCACGTCGCTGAACAACGACCGTCCGCTGCGCGGGGTCGCGCCGTACGCGATCAGCAAGGCGGGGCTGCAGATGATGACGCGCGCGCTCGCGGCCGAATGGGGCCGCCACGGGGTGCGTGTGAACGCGCTCGCCCCGGGCTTCATCCTCACGGACCTCACGAAGAAGCTCTGGTCCCAACCGAAGATGAAGCGCTGGGCGAAGGAGAACACGCCGCTGGAGCGCGTGGGGGTGCCGGAGGATCTGGTCGGCTCCGCGATCTTCCTCGCCTCGCCCGCGGCGTCGTTCGTGACGGGCCACACGCTCTTTGCCGATGGGGGATGTTCTGCCGGCTGGGCTTGGCCCCTCGAGGTCTAACTACAACTCCTCGAAAAAATCATTCCCTTTGTCGTCGACGACGATGAACGCGGGGAAGCCGACGACCTCGATCTTGCGCACCGCCTCCATGCCCATGTCCTCGAAGTCGACGAGCTCGACCTTCTTGATATTCTGCTGGGCGAGGATGGCCGCCGGGCCGCCGATGGAGCCTAGATAGAAGCCGCCGTGCTTCTTGCAGGCCTCGGTGACGGCCTTCGAGCGGTTGCCCTTGGCCAGCATCACGAGGCTGCCGCCGAGGGACTGGAACTTGTCCACGAAGGAATCCATGCGCCCCGCCGTCGTCGGGCCGAAGCTGCCCGAGGGCAGGCCCTCCGGGGTCTTCGCGGGCCCGGCATAGTAGACGGGGTAGTCCTTGAAGTACTGCGGCATGGGCTTGCCGGACTCGATGAGCTGCTGGATGCGCGCGTGAGCGGCGTCGCGCGCGACGATGAGCGTGCCGCTGAGCGAGAGCCGCGTCTTCACAGGAAAACGCGTGAGGAGTTTGCGGACCTGGTCCATGCCCTGGTTGAGGTCGATGCGCACCGGCTCGGCCATCTTCGGGGCCTCGGCCGGCAGGTATTTCTCTGGATGCAGCTCCAGCTGCTCGAGGAAGATCCCGTCCTTCGTGATCTTCGCCTTCACCTGCCGGTCGGCGGAGCAGGAGACGCCGATCGCGACGGGGCAGCTCGCGGCGTGGCGGGGCAGGCGGATGACGCGCGCGTCGTGGGCGAAGTATTTCCCGCCGAACTGGGCGCCGATGCGGGAGTCCTGCGCCATCTTGAGGACGCGTTTCTCCCATTCGAGGTCGCGGAAGGCGCGGCCGCCGGGGGAGCCCGTCGTGGGCAGGTGGTCGAGCGTGCCGGTCGTGGCGAGCTTGAGGGTCTTGAGGCAGGATTCGGCGCTGAGGCCGCCGATGACGACGGCGAGGTGGTAGGGCGGGCAGGCGCTGGTGCCGACGTCCTTGAGCTTGCTCTGGATGAATGCGGCGAGGCCGGCCTCGTTGAGGATCGCGGGGGTGGACTGGAAGAGGTACATCTTGTTCGCGCTGCCGCCCCCCTTGGCGACGAAGAGGAATTCGTACGCGTCGCCCGTCGCGGCCATGAGGTCGATCTGGGCGGGCAGGTTGCTGCCCGTGTTCTTCTCCCGGAACATCTCCAGCGGCGCGATCTGGCTGTAGCGGAGATGCTTTTCGGTGTAGGTCTCGTAGACGCCCTCGGAGAGCGGGACGGCGTCGTCCCCCTCGGTGAGCACATACTGGCCCTTCTTGCCGAGGACGGTGGCGGTGCCGGTGTCCTGGCAGCCGGGCAGCAGGCCCGCGGCGGCGACGGCGGCGTTCTGCAGCAGGTTGTAGATGACGAAGCGGTCGTTGTCGCTGGCCTCGGGATCCTTCAGCTCCTCGGCGAGTTTGGCGAGGTGTTTGGGACGGAGGTAGAAGGCCATGTCGTGGAAGGCCGACTTGGACAGGAGCTTGATCGCGCGGGGCTCGACCTTGAGGAAGGTCTTCCCTCCGAGCTCGACGGTGGAGACGCCGTCCTTCCCGAGCGAACGGTACGTCGTCGTGTCCTCGCCGGTCTGGAGCAGCGGTTCGTAGGCGAAGGGGCTCATTCTATTCGACTTTCAACTTCCGGCAGACGACGCCGGCATCCTTGAAGAGCTTGAACGTGACCTCGTTGAGCGGGTAGTCCATGTTGTAGACGACCTCGTGCAGGCCGCCGTTGATGATCATCTTGGTGCACATCAGACAGGGCGCGAACGTGGTGTAGATCGTGGATCCCTTGATGGCGACGCCGTGGCAGGCCGCCTGGGTGATGGCGTTCTCCTCCCCGTGGGAGCAGAGGCACTCGTCGAGTTTGGTGCCGCTGACGGCGAGGGTGTTGCAGCGCGGGCATCCGCCCTCGAAGCAGTTCTTCACGCCGCGCGGCGTGCCGTTGTAGCCGGTCGAGATGACGCGCTTGTCGCGGACGATGACCGCCGCCACCTTGCGCTTGGCGCAGTTCGAGCGCAGCGCGGCGACCTGGGCCATCTTCATGAAGTAGTCGTCCCAGCCCGGCCGCTTCATCGTGGCCATGAGCCGGGGGATGAGCGCCGTGATCTTCGCGTGGAACTCCTCGATCGTCCCGTTGTTCTCGAGGGCGTGGCTCGCGAGCGCCTCGGTGCCGGTGAGGTTCTGGCCCTCGGCGGACATCGACGTCGACTCCGCCTGCTCGAGGCGGTTGAAATCCTCGAGGGTCTTCGGGTCGCTCTCGCGGGCGCGCTTCTTGATGCGCTCGAAGCGCAGGGCGGCATCGGCCTTGATCGCGAGCAGGTAGAAGTGCGAGGCCTTGCGGAGCACGCCGACCTCGTCCTCGTGGCGGATCGAATCGACGCAGTAGTTCTGCCCGGGCTCGAAGCGTTCGAGGATGCGCTCGGCGAGGTAGCCGGTGCCGTGTTTGGCGCGCAGCTCGCGGCCGGTGGCCAGCAGGATGTCGCGCGTGGGGGCCAGGCCGCGGCCGCGGACCTCCTCGCGGATGACGTCCGAGAGCGAGTGGTAGGAGAAGCCGCGTCCCTTGAGGAAATCGGCGGCGACCCCCTTGCCGGCGGCGTTGCGCCCGGTCAGCCCGATGATCATGCCGCTGTTATCGAGCGGGCGGCGGGACGAGTCAAGGGAAAGGCTATTTCCTGGCCCCCGACTCGGACGCCGTGAGCCGCCGCGTGGCGCGCTTGAGGAAGAGGATCGCGAAGCAGGTGTCCCAGGTGGGTTTTCTGAAGTGGCTCGCGTTCCAGGAGCCGTTGGCCTGCTGCGCCTCCAGGAGTTTGCGGGCGCCGTCGAAGTACCAGTCGTGGTTGCCGATGAGGCTCGTGTCGTAGAGCATGCCGGTGCGTTCGAGGGCGTAGAGGTAGTAGTAGAGCCAGCCGTTGGCGGCGCCGCCGGAGGTCTCGCAGGGGCCGACGTTCTCGGTGACGGACCAGTTCTTGTCCAGCCAGGCGAGCCCGTCGAGGGCGACCTTGTCCTTCTTCCAGTCCTTGCCGAGCATGTAGTCGTAGATGCAGACGGCGCCGATCGCGCCCGCGGTCATGGAGGAGTAGGGCTGGCCGCCGTGGCCGCATTCGTTGAGGCCCTGGCCGTCGTTGTAGCACCAGCCGCGGGGTTCGCCGACGGGGGCGCCGCCCGACGCGACGCTGGGGCGGTCCTTGCCCTTCTCGCCGGGGTGCTGGGCGCCCTCCCAGTACTTGCGGCAGCGTTCGAGGATCTCCTTGGGGAACGTGACGCCGGCGTCGTGGCAGGCGCGCAGGCCGAGGGCGGCGTACTGGCAGTTGGAGCTGTCGCTGCGGTCGGCGGGGCCGTCCTTCTTCTTCGAGAGCTTGATGGGGTTCTCGACCTTCGGCTTGACCTTCTCGCCGGGCGCGGAGACTTCGGCGACGGGGCGGGGTTTCGCGCCGCCCGAGGCGATGCTCTTCCGCCCGCCGGTGGGGACGTTCATGATGAAGGCGCTGGGCTCGCCGTAGCCGAAGCCGCCGTTGGGCTTGACGTTGTCGAGCAGGAACTGCCCGCACTGCGCGATGCGGTGCTGATACTTGACGCGGTCGACCTCCTCCAGGCACATGGCGGTGAGCGCGACCGGGTAGATCTTCTCGAGGGGCGAGTCGAGGAGCTTCTTCAGCAGGGCCTGGAAGGCGGGGTCGCTTTCGGGGAGGCCGCCGTGGATGAAGGTGAGCAGCTTGAGTTCGTCGGAGCCGCCCGTGTGGCTTTCGGGCGAGTCGGAGCCCTTGAGGAAGTCGAGGCCCTTGGTGATGGCCGCGTCGATCGAGGCCTGGTCGACGGAGACGGCCTGCTTGGGCTTCTTGTTGGGGTCGTTCTGCCCGAAGGCGAGCGTGGACGAACAGAGCAGCAGCGCCCAGAATTTCAGATCCCGCACCATCACCGCTCCCTTATTTTGCGGCTCGCCCCACACGATATACACCGGCTGGGGGCCGTTTAGTGCAGGGGTTTGTATGATGGGCTGGCATGGGAATTCTTGAGCGCATCATCGGGGGGCTGAATCGCCTGCCGGGCGCGGAGGCGGTCCGCAAGCCGTACCAGTACCTGTATCTGGACGAGCCCGCGCTCAAGCAGCACTATCAGGCGATGACGGGCCTCGACCGTGCGCCGATGAAGGTGGAAACGTCCGTGAGCGCCGGCGCGAAGGTCCTCGAATCGGGATTCTCCTCGAGCACGACGTTCGAGGCGGGGCCGTCCCACCTCTTTGAGGCCGTCGAGCCGATCCTCCGCGAGCGGTATCCCGTGATCGAGGGGGAGTCGAAGACCGTGGGGAGCCTGCGGACCTTCGGCTGGTTCCGAGGCGGGCTGTCCTGGATGCAACAGGGCGAGGAGGTCTTCTATACGCTGCACGGCGGCGGGCTGGACTACGTGCTGTCCTGCAAGGCCGGGAACTTCTCCCCCTTCCACCCCTATCTGGTGAAGCGCATCGGCCTGCATAAATACCCGGCGCTTCCCGTGGAACTGCTCGCCTACAATGCCGGGGTGCTGATCCAGACGGAGAGCTTCGTGCATCCGAAGGCGGGACGCTCGCTGCTCCTGGTGCCCACGGTGATCCTGAGCGCGGCGGCCGATCCGGGCGAGCTGGAACTCTGGCTCCGGGAGCACAACAACGGCTCCGTGTCCCGCCCGCTGGGGGCCCCCTGAAGATGCTGCGGAGCGTCGCCGTCCTTTGCTGCCTCGGACTGGGGGGCGCCGCCCAGGAGCGGCGCGTGAACCACGAGGGGCGGGCGCTGCCCGAGCTGCCGAAGTTCGAGCGGACGGTGTCCTTCGACACGCCCGAGGCGGATGCGATCGTGTCCGCTTTGCAGATCTTCCCCAGGGACAACGCCTGGAACGAGGACGTCAGCGGCCGTCCCGTGCATCCGGATTCGGCGCGGATCATCGCCTCGGTGGGGGCGGAAAAGCGCTTCCGCTACAACCAGGACATGGGCTACATCCTGGTCCCGCCCGGCCAGCCGAAGGTGGACCTCAAGCTCGTCGATTATCCGGACGAGTCGGACAAGGGGCCGTTTCCGATCCCGCCGGACGCGCCGATCGAGGGCTGGCCGCTTTCGTTTCCGGGAAAGAAGCTGGAGGAGGTCCAGCGCGCGGGCGAGGGCGACCGGCACGTGATCGTGGTGGATCCGCACGCGATGACGCTGGTGGAGCTCTTCGTGGGCCGGCGCGACGAGAAGGGCTGGTCGGCCGGCTGCGCGGCGCGCTTCGACCTGACCTCGAACGCGCTGCGTCCCGACGGCTGGACCTCGGCGGACGCGGCCGGGCTGCCGATCTTCCCCGCGGTGGTGCGTTACGACGAGGTCGCGCGCGGCATGGTCGAGCACGCGATGCGCGTGACGGTGCGCCGCTCGAGGAAGGCCTATGTCTATCCGGCGACCCATCATGCGGGGCACGGCAAGGACGAGACCTGGCCGCGCATGGGCGAGCGCCTGCGGCTGCGGAAGGAGTTCGACGTCGCCCCCTATCCGCCGCACGTGCAGGCGATCCTGAAGGGGTTGAAGAAATACGGCATGATCGTGGCGGACAACGGCATCGAGTGGGCGATCTCGGTGGCGCCGGATGCCCGGATCCAGGGGCTGGAGCAGCTGAACGAGCGGCCGCTGAGGGGGCGGGATTTCGAGGTCATCGTTCCCACCGGTCCGGCCGAGGGCCCGCGCGCCCCGAAGTGATCAGGCGAAGAGGACGCCGGAGGGGACGGGGGCCGGGGCGAGCGGAGCCGGTCCGACGCGGATGACCAGGACCGGCCGGTCGGCCTGGCGCAGGACTTTCTCCGCGACCGAGCCCAGCACCCAGCGGCCCACGCCCGAGCGCCCGTGCGTCGTCATCACGATCAGGTCCGCTTTCTCCCCGGCGGCCGCCTCGAGGATCTTCGCCGCGGGATCGCCCGTCCTCAGCAGCGGCCGGGCTTCCACGCCCTCCTGGCGGGCCAGGTCGTAGACGGCGCGCAGCTCCGGCTCGGGGACGTGCTCGTGCGCCGCGTCCTGCACGTGCAGGAGCAGCAGGCACCCGCGGGTGCGCCGCGCGAGCCGCGCCGCCGGTGCGACCGCCTCGCGCGAGAGACCGCTCGCATCCACCGCGACCAGCAGCCTCGCCGGTTCGAACGGCGCCGCCGGGCCGAAGGAGCGGAACACGAGGACGGGGGCCGGGGAACTGCGGACGATCTTCTCGGCGACGCTGCCGAACGCCCAGCGCTCCAGGCCGGTCCGCCCGTGGGTCGTCAGCGCCACCAGCGTGGCCTTCTCGGCATCCACGGCCTCCAGCAGGGATTCCGCGGCCGGCCCCTGGCGCACGAGCGTCCGAACCCGGATGCCCCGGCCCGCCAGGTCCCGCTCAAGGCCGGCCAAGTAGGCTTCGGCCTGGGCCTCCGCGAGCTTCAAGGCGGCGCCTTCCATGCCCGTCCGGGGCACCACATGGACGAGCAGGAGTTCGGTGCCCGGGCCGGCGAGCAGGCGTTCCATCCGCCGGAGGGCCTCCTCCGCGAGGGGCGAACCGTCCAGCGGGATCAGGATGCGTCGGAACATACGAGGGGAGGGGTGCAAGCGCCGTGCCAGTCCGCATCCGGCCTCCGGCGCCCCGGCGGCGCTGAATTCCCCACGTCTCCCGGGAACATTTCCGCGTATCATGGGGAGATGCTGTCTGCCGCCGCCCTGCTGTTCCTGCTGACGGGGGACGGCGTCTCGATCAAGGACCTCCAGGGCGCCTGGACGGGGGCGCGCTTTACGGAGGGGAAGGGCGAGAACCCCGACCAGGGCGTGAAACTGGACTTCGTCGTCAAGGACAACGCGATCACCGTGAAGAAGGGGTCCGGCGCCCCCGTGGGCGACGCGACGCTGGTCATCGCCGAGGACGGGAAGTCGATCGACGCGACGGGGACCAGCGGGGGCTACCGGCGGAAGCTCTACGTCGGCATCCTGAAGATCGAGGGCGACACGCTGACCTGGTGCATCAGCGGCACGGCGGGCAAGGAGCAGAAGCGGCCCGCGTCCTACGCCGCCGACCCGGGCGCCGCGGTCTACCTCATCGTCGCAAAGCGCCAGAAGTCATAACCCGCCTTCGCCCCTTTGCCGGGGCCGGGCTACGGCGGGGTGGCATTTTCTCAAATGAAATTAAGGGCGGCGGGCGTATAGTAATCGCTCTTACAGGAGGATCTTCATGCTCGCTTTCACGTTCGCGATCGGCGTCCTGCTCCAGGCGGAACCGCCCGCCGGGTTCACGGCCCTCTTCAACGGGAAGGATCTGGAAGGCTGGTGCGGCGGCGACACGGCCGATCCGCGCAAGGTGGCCGCGATGCCCGCCGAGAAGCGCGACGAGTGGACGGCCGACATGAAGAAGCACTGGTCGGTCCAGAACGGCGAGCTCGTCAACGACGGCAAGGGCAAATACGCCACGACGATCAAGGACTACGGCAACATCGAGTTCCTGGTGGATTACAAGACGGTCGCGAAGGCCGACAGCGGCATCTATCTGCGCGGC
This sequence comes from uncultured Planctomycetales bacterium, assembly GCA_964619955.1. GTDB lineage: Bacteria > Planctomycetota > MHYJ01 > MHYJ01 > JACPRB01 > JACQFK01. The sequence goes on along the minus strand of CAZUJF010000012.1, from coordinate 39,111 downwards.
GTGCCGCAGGTCCAGATCTGGGACTTCACCGAGGCGGGCGGCAAGTGGAACATCGGGGCCGACAAGGGCTCCGGCGGGCTCTGGAACAACGCCCCCGGCGCGCCGGGCAAGGACCCGCTCGTCCTGGCGGACAAGCCGTTCGGGGAGTGGAACTCGTTCCGCATCCTGATGGTGGGCGCGCGCACCTCGATCTGGCTCAACGGGAAACTCGTGGTCGACCACGCGCCGCTGCACAACTTCTGGGAGAAGGGCAAGCCCCTCGCGGCGAAGGGCCCGATCCAGCTGCAGACCCACGGCGGCGAGATCCGCTGGAGGAACATCTTCGTCCGCGAAATCCCGCCCGCCGAGGCCAATGAGATCCTGGCGAAGAAGTCCGCCGAGGGCTTCGAGCCGGTCTGGAACGGGAAGGATTTCGACGGCTGGGCCGGTCCCGTGGAGAACTACGAGATCAAGGACGGCGCCGTCGTGTGCAAGCCCGGCAAGGGCGGCACGATCCACACGAAGGCGGAGTACGGCGACTTCGTCGCGCGCGTCGAGTTCAAGGTGCCCGAGGGCGGGAACAACGGCCTGGCGATCCGCTACCCGGGCAAGGGCGACACCGCGTACGAGGGCATGTGCGAGCTGCAGGTGCTCGACGACAGCTCGCCGAAGTACGCGAAGCTGGATGCGCGCCAGTATCACGGCTCGGCGTACGGGATGGTCGCGGCCGCGCGCGGCGGCTACCAGCATGCCGTCGGCGAGTGGAACTTCCAGGAAGTCACCGTGAAGGGCTCGACGATCAAGGTGGAGCTCAACGGCAACCTGATCCTGGACTGCGACCTCTCGAAGGTCACGGAGTTCATGGGCGGCAAGCCGCATCCGGGCATGGCGCGGACCAGCGGCGGCTTCGGCTTCGCCGGTCACGGCGACGCGGTCCAGTTCCGCAACGTCCGGATCAAGAAGCTCAATTAGCGCGCGCCGCCGGGTTTTCTGGTGAAATGGGGGCGTGGACAGCCCCCGCTACCTCTTCGTCGACACGCCGGCGCAGCTCCAGGAGTCCTGCCGCGCGCTGGCCGGCGCTCCGCGTTATTTCATCGACACCGAGTTCGAGACCGGGGGGCAGGGGCGGGGCCTCTGCCTCGTCCAGATCTCGGCCGGGGCGGACGTCCACCTCATCGACGCGATCCGGCTCCCCTCGCTCGACCCCTTGCGCGAGCTGCTGGTCCGTCCCGACGTCGAGTGGGTGGTGCACGCGGGGCGGCAGGACGTGGGCTGGCTCCGCGAGTCCCTCAAGATGGAGGTCTATCCGCGCCTCTTCGACACGCAGGTGGCGTGGGGGCTGCTGGGGCCGGAGTACCCCGTCTCGCTGGCGTATCTGCTCTACCGCATCCTGGGCCTGAGGGAGGCGAAGGAGCAGCAGGCGGGGGACTGGGTGCGGCGGCCGCTCTCGCCGGAGCAGCTGGACTACGCGGCGAAGGACGTCTCGTGCCTGCCGGCGCTGCGGGACTGGATGCTGCCGCGGCTTGAGGCGAAGAAGCTGGCCCCGCTGATCCACGACGTCTCGCTGGAGTCGGTGGTGCCGGAGCCTCCGAAGACGATGTCGCTCGAGGATTTCAGGAACGCGTGGCAGCTGGACGCGGCGGGCCAGGCGGCCTTGCGCTTCGTCATCGAGTGGCACAACGGCCTCACGCCGGCGGAGAAGTACGCGGCCCCCTCGCCGCAGACGCTGTTCATGATCTCGCGGCTGCTGCCCGAGACGGGCGCCGAGCTCGCGAAGGTGAAGGGCGTGTACTGGGACTGGGCGAAGCGGCACGGCGATGCGTTCACGGGACGCCTGCTGCGGGCGAGCGCGTCGGCGTCGGCGGACGACCACGTCCCGCTGGACCCGCCGCCGTACAACACCTTCGAGCGCATCCGTGCGGGCGGCCGGATCCGCCGGGCCGCGGCCGAGATCTGCGCCGAGCTGGAGCTCTCCCCCGAGCTGGTCTTCCCCGACCGGCTGCTGCGGGACCTGATCGCCGCGGCGGAGTCGGGATCCGGCGAGGCGGCGGCCGCTCTGTTCACGGGCTGGCGCGAGACGCTCCTTCGGGCGCCGTTCCTCAAGCAGCTCGGCGGCTAATCCTCGTCGGCGTGCCAGTCGGCGAGGCTGTTGGAGCCTTCCTTCGTGAGCACGACCGAGTCGAGGTCGTCGCTTTCCAGGTCGGCCACGCAGATCTGCCAGGGACCCTCGGCGGCCGGCGCCCTCGAGAAGAGCAGATGGCGGCCGTCGGGGGAGTAGCGGCCGTCGTGCTGGATGTCCGCCCCGAACGTGACCGGCTCCTCGCCCTTTCCGTCGAGGCCCATCTGGTGGACGCGCCCCTTCACGGTCTGAAAGAGCAGCTTGCGCCCGTCTTTCGAGAAACAGGGCGTGCAGGCGCCCTCCGCCGTCTTGAGGCGCCGGGGCTCCTTTCCGTCGGATGAGAGGAGATAGATGCCGATCGTCTCCTCATGCCGGCTCGCGACGGCGAAGCTCTTTCCGCCCGGATGCCAGGCGGGCACGCCGCAGCGCTCCCAGGCGTCCGGCACGACCTTCTTCTCCTGGCCGGAGGAGAGGTCCCGCACCCAGGCCTGGTTGTCGCGGATGAGGAGGATCGCCTTGCCGTCCGGAGCCCACGCGGCCTGCGAGCCGGCGCAGACTTTCACCGCGCCCGAGGCATCCCGCTTCATCGTCCAGACCTCCGGAAAGCCGCCGCGGAGGGTCGTGTAGAGGATCGCGCGGCCGTCCGGGGACCAGCGCGGGTCGGCGTCCGGAAACGCATCCCGGGTCAGCGGCCTCGGATCCGTCCCGTTCGCCTTCATCGTCCAGAGATCGAGCGAACCCGCGCGGTCGCTGACGAAGACGAGACGTCCCTTGAGCTTCGAAGGGTCGAGCTTGCCGGGGGGCGGAGGCGGGGCCTGGGGCGCGGGGGCGGCCGGCTTCGGGGCCGCCTCGACCTTCGCGGTGTCCGCCGGCCGCGTCTTCTTCACGCCGGCGGCGCTCCGCACGCGGCGGAAGCCGTAGAAATCGGCGCCGAAACAGGCGTCGGTGAACACCGGGCTTTCCTTGAAGCGGTACGACGAGGTGCAGCGCTCGGCGGGGGAGTCCGCGGCGCCTCCGCGGAGCACCCGGTGCATCCCGGCGGCGGGTCCGCGGGGGTTTTCAGGCGGGCTCTCCTTGTAGTAGCCCTCGCCGTACCAGTCGTGGCACCACTCCCAGACATTGCCGTGCATGTCGTAAAGCCCCCACGCGTTGGGCTGCCGCCGGCCCACCGGCTTGGGCAGGCCCCCCGAATGCGGTTTGCACCAGGCGATCTGCGACAACTGTGCGGGATCGTCGCCGTTGGCATAGCGGGTCCTGCTGCCGGCGCGGCACGCGTACTCCCACTCCGCCTCCGTGGGGAGCCGGTAGCCGTCCGCCTCGAAGTCGCAGTCCCAGGTCTCGGGGTTGTAGCAGGGTGTGAGCCCCTCGAGCTGCGACGCCTTGTTGCAGAAGCGGGCGGCCATCACCCACTGGATGCGCTCGACGGGGTTCTGCGGCTCCTTGCGTTTGGAAGGGTTCACCCCCATGACCTTTTCGTAGAGCTCCTGCGTCACCGCGCGGCGCTCGATCCAGAACGCGGCGAGTTTCACCGGATGCGCCGTCTCGTCCGGCCGTCCCGAGGCGGCGCCCATCGTGAACTCCCCCGCGGGCAGCAGGACCAGCGGCGTTTCGGCCGCGGCGGGTGCGGGGACCGCCGGCGGATCCGCCTTGCCGCAGGAGGCCAGCAGGAGAAGGAGAAGCGGGAATCGTTTCAAGGGCGCCATTCTGCAGCTCCTGCAATAGTCTTCAATGCCGGGCGCCTTCATGGCCCGCGGGATTGCGCAGGACCTCCTGCGTCCTCGTCCGGATCTCCGCGCCGATCCCGGCCATCCGCGGGTCGAGCGCCCCGAGCAGGCCGGATTTCTGCCTCAGCATCCGGACGACCCAGCGGCCCTCCCCGGCGAGCTCGTCCTGGTTGTCGCCGATCTCGACGAGCGCCCTGGCGTAGGCCTTGCACTTTTCCAGGGCGTCGGGCCCCTCGGCGTCCATCACGTTCTTCCGGAACTCGTCGTTCATCTTCGCCACGAACTCGGGGGTCTTGATCTTGTCGGCGCGCGCCGCGAAACGCGCCTCGATCTCGGAGGCGAGTCCGTCCAGTTCGTCGATCGCCTTCCCGCATTCGGGGTGGAGCTTCTTCTGCTCCTCCAGCCACGCGCGGATCTTCCGGCCGAACTCCACGTAGCGCTCGATGCGGCTCCGGATGAACGTGACGAAGAGGTGCACGTCCTGGAGTCGCTTCTCGACCTCCGCCTTTTTCGCCTTCTGTTCGCCCTTGCCGTAGATCGCCAGGAGGGTGTCCCGCGTGGCGCAGGTGGCCCAGCCCTTGTTCTGCTGTTTCTGGCCTTCGAGGTCCATGATGTACTGGCAGGGCCCCACCCCCAGGCAGGTGCGGGCGATGTCGACGACGGTGAAGAGGTCGCTGGCCGTCTCGGGGACCCGGTTGAAGGGATAGATGAGGACGGGGCCGCCCAGCGTGAGTTTGGCGGTCGCCAGCGGCTGGAGCCAGCTCGTTCCGTCCGCGTCCGTCCAGCAGGGGTACTTGAACGAGCCGAGGACGGTCGTCCACCGCTTGCGGTCGGGGGGCACCGCGTTGGCGCCGCCGCCGAGCCAGGCCGGCTTGACGTAGCCCTTCTCCGCGGGGCGCAGCAGGTCCCAGCTGTCCGTCAGCTCCCGGCTCGTGGTGAAATCCGCCCGCCACGAGGCGGGGAAGGGCGGTTTCCAATCGAGGGGCAGGATCTTCCCGCCCTCCTCCTTGGGGAACTCCCGGGCGTGCCAGATGCCCGGGGCCGCGAGCAGGGCCGTCCAGATCTTCTTTCCCTGGCCGAATTCGATCTCCGAGGCGACGACCTTCCGGGCATCGCCGCTGCCCTCGAGCCGGACGCGGACGTCCTGTTCCTTGTTTTCGAAGACGACCATCAGCGCCGCCGACCCGCCGTCGGCGAGATGGAGCAGGAAGTTCTCGCTCGGGAGCTCGATCTCGGCGGGGGGGAACTTGCGCGCGTCGATGAGCACGTCGTCCGAGAAGAAGTCGGGAAGGACGAGGAACCGGCCGGGGATCCCGATCCGCAGCTTCACGGCGCCCGGGCCCGGTTCGAACTCGAGGGCCGGCTCCCCGCGTTTCAGGCGGAGTCTCGCGGCGAGGGCCGCGCCTTTCGCCGTCTTTCCGGCGAGCTCCAGCAGAACGCCGCCGCGGGTGTGCTCCAGGAGCGCGAGTTTCCCGAGGCCGACGGCGGGAACTCCGCCGGCCCCGAGGAGCGTGATCCGGGCGTGGACCGCGGCGCCGTCGCCGAGGTCGATCGTGCCGTCCCGGCGGACGAGCGCCTGGACGCGGCCGTTGGAGATCACGGCGTCGCCTTTGAAGGCGTCGAGGGTCTGGTCGCGGGGAAGCGCGGTCCATTCCGCGCGGGGAGCCGCGGATGTCCCGGTGTCCCAGGCACCGGCGGCGGCGCCTTGCGCGAGGAGCGCCAGCAGCAGCGTGTTCATGCCTACCTCCCCTCGTGGATGGCCGGGGTCCGGAGCGCGGGCTGGGTGCGCTTGCGGATCTCCTCGGTGATCGGCGCCATCGCCGGGTTCTGCGTCATCATCATGGAGGCCCGCGCCCGCAGGGTCTTCATGATCCAGCGGCAGCGCGCGACGAGATCGTCCTGGTTTCCGCCGATGTCGGTCAGCTCGTCGTTGTACTTCTTGACCCGCTCGGAGGCGTCGGCGCCGCTGTAGTCGAGCAGCGACTTGCGGAACTCCTGGGTCATCTGAACGACGTGCTCCGGGGTCTTGATCTTGTCCTTCCGGTCGTCCATCTGGCCGTCGATCTCGGCGAGGATCTTCTCGAGCTGCGCGACCGACGCCGCGAGGGCGGGTTTCGCCTTCTTCTCCGCCGCGAGGTAGTCCTTCAGGCCGCGGTGCAGTTCCAGATACTGCTCGATGCGGCCGCGGATGTGCTTGACGAAGTCGACCCCCTGCTGGAGGAACTGCTCGATGTCCTGCTTCCGCTGCTTCTGCTCGCCCGCCTTGTAGATCGCGGCGAGTTCGTCGCGCACGCTGCAGGTGGCGCGGCCCTTGCGCTCGGACTTCTGCCCCTCGACGTCGAGGAGGTACTCGCAGGGGCCCTGGCCGAGGGAGCTGCGGACGACGTCGACCACGGTGAAGACGTCGGTGGGCGTCCCCGGGACGCGGTTGATGGGGAAGAGCACCGCGGGCCCGCGGTGGTTGACGCGGCCCTTGAGCGGCTGGAGGTGGCCGCGTCCGGAGGCGTCGGTCCAGCAGGGATACTGGATCGAGTACATGAAGGATCCCGTCCAGTACTTGCGGTCGGCCCCGACCTTCTCGAGCCCTCCGTTGACCCAGCCGGGTTTGAGCCAGGCGCCGCCGTCCTTCTCGGGGTAGAGCATGTCGAAGCTGTGGATGAGCTCGTCCGAGCGCGTGAAATCGCAGCGCCACTGGGCGGGGAAGGGGCTCGTCCACTCGAGCGGGAGCGCCTTGCCGCCGTCCTCCGCGCGCACGTCGTGCACGATCCAGACCTTGGGCGCCTCGATGAGGGCTGCCCAGACGCGGTTCTTCTTCTCCTTGCCGAAGCGGATCTCGCTGCCGGTCAGCATCCGGCGCTCGCCCTCGCCTGCCAGGGTCACCTTGACCTCCTGGTCGCGGTTCTCGAAGACGCCCATGACGATGGTGTCGCCCCCGCCGGCGAGGTGGAGGACGAAGTTCTCGCTCGGGATCTCCGTGGCGGCCGCGGGGATCTTCGTCGCGTCGATCACGATGTCGTCGGCGAAGAAATCGGGGAGGACCAGGAAGCGGGACTCCGCTTCGAGGCGGACAGCGGCGGCCCCGGGGCCGGGCTCGATCTCCACGGCGACTTCGCCGCGGCGGAGGCGGAGCGTCGCGGCGAGGGGGGCGCCCTTTGCGCTGCGTCCGGCCACCTGGAGCACGGCGCCGCCCCGTCCGAGTTCGCTGAAGGACAGCGTCTCGAACTTTGCGGCGGGCTGGCCGTCCGCGCCCTGCAGAACGATGCGCGCGCGCACGCGTCCGTCGGCGGAGCAGAGCTCGGCGCCGCCGTTGAGCCTGTGCACGGCAAGGACGACGCGTCCGTTGGAGATCAGGGCGTCGCCCTTGACGGCGGAGACCTGGTCGCGGGCCACGGCGGTCCAGCCGGCGTGTGCGGCGAAGGCGGCGGGATCCAGCGGAGCGGTCAGGGGCTTGCCGCTGTCCCAGGCGGACATGCCGCCGGCCTGGACCAGCAACGCGAGGGTCAGCATGAACATGGAGTTCTCCTAGCGCGGCACGGAGGCCGGCGATTCCGAAGTCTGCGGGTTCCTGAAAAACTCATGTTCGAGGAGGTGCCGCGCGAGGAGGGCGTATCCCGCGTCCAGCGGATGGCTGGCGTCGGCATAGGTTTCGCTGGGCAGGGGCTCGGGGACCATCGTGGGGACCCCCTGCGTCTTGAGCCAGTCCACGATGCCGGCCTTGACGGCCCGGTAGCGCTCCAGGCTCGGCGCCGTCAGCAGATGCTCGTTGTAGGGGCCCACGACGACGAGGACGCGGTTCCCCCGGGAACGGAGCGTCTCGAGTGCGCGGCGGAAGCTCGCCCACTGGATCGACGTCCCCAGATCCACCCAGGGCAGGTTCATCTTCTTCAGGCCGCGCTCGGTCCAGGAGATGGGCTCTTCCAGGCGGTCGTCGGCGGGTCCCAGCCGGAGGCTGATGGCGCCCAGGGGATTCTCGTAGGGATGGTCGAGCGTCCAGGCGGACAGACTCTTGTTCTCGAAATAGGCGACCTGAAGGTGGCGGCTCCAGGCGCTCAGTTCGATCTTCCGGTCCATCGCATGTCCCAGGCGCCGGGAGGCGTCCTCGCGGTAGCAGGGGATGGCGGGCGAGAACTGCGGGATCAGCGGGGCGTGGTTGTACGGGAAGACCTGGTCCTTGCGGAGCTCGGGGTCGCGCAGGTCGGGTTCCGGGGAGGAGATCCAGGTGGGGTTGCACTGCAGGACGACCTCGCGGTCGCGGATCGCGGTCCCGTAGTATTCGACCAGACCCGCGAGCGCCGCCGGATGGCTGCCGTCGATGCCGAGATTGGCGAAGCGGGTCTTGCCGGAGATCGCATTCAGGTGATGCGAGAGGGTCTGCTTCGCCCCGACGAAGTGGCCCCAGACGACGGAGTCGCCCACCAGCAGCGTCTCATGTTCGCCGGCGGCGCGGCACGCCCAGCGGTCGAAGAGCCAGTAGTCGTTGCCGAGGGCGTAGGGGATCCGGTAGTCGGGGCCGGTCTCGAGCTTCTCGACGGAGGTCCAGAGCTTCGGGAGGAAGAGGTAGACCAGCGCGGTGAAGGCGGCCAAACCCAGCCACTGGCGCCCGCTCAGGCGGATCGCGTTCGAGGTCGAGACGGTGTCGATGTCGCTCATGGCCTAAAAGTCGAAGTAGATGAAGGCCGCGGACCCCGCGTTGGCGACGACGGCGAGATACAGGATCATGAGGGCGGCGAGCCCCAGGCGGACGGGCGCCGGTTCCAGGAGGCGTTTCGATTTCGGCCCGCCCACGTAGAGGAACTGGTAGGTCCAGACGACGAGGACGAGGGCGAGGAGCAGCCCGGGGAAGCGCGGGTCGACGGTCCAGCTCGTGGTGAAGATCCGGCTCAGCACGGTCCAGGAGGTCTCCCAGGTCTTGCCGCGGAAGAAGATCCAGGTGAAGCAGACGAAGACGAACACGAGCAGCTGCTTGACGAAGCGCGGCACCCGCTCGCGGTAGGCCGCGGTCTGCTCCAGCCGGCGGGTGACCACGCGCCCCACGGCGTGCAGGGCGCCCCAGATGACGAAGCCCCAGGCCGCGCCGTGCCAGACGCCCGAGATGAGCATGGTCAGGACCATGTTCCGGTAGGTCTGGAATTTGGATCCGCGGTTGCCGCCCAGCGGGAAGTAGACGTAATCCTTGAACCACGTGGAGAGGCTGATGTGCCAGCGGTTCCAGAAGTCGCCGAGGCCGTCGGCCACGTAGGGGTTGTTGAAGTTGAGCATGAGCCGGAAGCCCATCATCTGGCCGACGCCGCGGGCCATGTCGGTGTAGCCGCTGAAGTCGAAGTAGATCTGCCAGGCGAACGCGAACGTGGCCATCAGCAGCGCCGGCGCCGCGTACTCCCCCGGCGCGCCGTAGACCTTGTCCACGTAGAGGGCGAGGTAGTCGGCGAGGGCCACCTTCTTGAAGAGGCCCACCAGGAAGTGCGAGAGGCCCTCCGTGATGTCCGCGCGGCCGATCTTCGGCGTCCCGTGAAGCTGCGGCAGCAGGTTGGAGGCGCGCTCGATCGGGCCCGCGACGAGCTGGGGGAAGATCGACACGAACGTGGCGAAGCGGAGCAGGCTCCGTTCGACGGGGATCTGCCCGCGGTAGACGTCGATCGTGTAGCTCATGGACTGGAACGTGAAGAAGGAGATGCCGACGGGCATCAGGTACTTCATGCCCAGGGATTCCATCGCCGCTTTCGCGGGGTTGACCATGGCCCAGCCGGCGCCCAGTTGGGCCGCCACGGCGTTCAGGTTCTCGGTGACGAATTCCGCGTACTTGAAGAAGGCGAGCAGCCCCAGGTTGCTCACGATCGTCAGCGTGAGCCAGAGCTTCTTGCGCGAGCTGGTTCCGATGCGGAGGCCGATGAACCAGTCCAGCGTCGTGGTGGCGAAGATCAGGATCAGGTAGTACCAGTTCCACCAGCCGTAGAAGATGTAGGAGGCGCTGCAGAGCCAGACGAGGGAGAGCCGGTTGTTCCGCCGGACGGCCAGGTAGCCGAGGAAGACCAGCGGGAAGAAGAGCAGGAAGATCCGGTCGTGAAAGAGCATCGTCCTATTCCATCAAGGCCCTGACGTGGGCTTCCCCGGCGGCGGCGAGGTTCTCGAGGGTGTAGCCCCCCTCCATCATCGAGATGAGTCGCCCGCCCGCGCCCGCCTGGGCGATCTCCCGGACCTGGCGGGTCATCCAGCCGAAGCCCTCGGACGTGATCGCGAGGCGTCCGAGCGCGTCGTTCACATGGGAGTCGAAGCCGCAGGAGACGAGGACGAAGTCCGGCTTGAACGCGAGCGCGGCGGGCTTCAACTTCTCCTCGTAGGCCTTCCGGATCTCGGCGTCGCCGGCCCCCGCCGCGAGCGGGACGTTGATCATCAGGCCCTCGCCCTTGCCGCGGCCCTTGTCGCCCGCCGCCCCCGTGCCGGGATAGAAGGGCGAGAGGTGCGTGCTGAAGTACATCACGGAGCCGTCCTCGGCGAAGAGGTCCTGGGTGCCGTTGCCGTGATGGACGTCCCAGTCCACGATCAGGATCTTCTTGAGGCCGTGCTTCTTCCGGAGGTAGCGGGCGGCGATCGCGACGTTGTTGAAGAGGCAGAAGCCCATCGCCTTGTCCCGCAGCGCGTGGTGGCCGGGCGGGCGGATCAGGCAGAAGGCGTTCCGGATCGAGCCGTCCATGACCGCGTCGCAGGCCTTGAGGACCCCGCCCGCCGCGTGGAGCGCGACCTCGTAGGATTTCCGGCTGATGGGGACGTCGCCGATCCCCTCGAAGCGCACCGTCTTGTCGCCCGCCGCCTCGCAGGCCTTGCGGACGCGCTCGATGTATTCCTTGGAATGGATCTCCGCGATCCATTCGAGGGGCGCCGGGGCGGGCGTGATCGACGTGAGTCTCGAGAAGAGGTTCTTTTCCTTGAGACGGTTCAGGATCGCTTCGAGCCGGGCGGGCCGTTCGGGGAAGCCTTCGCCGGTGTCGTGCTCGAGGTAGATCGGGCCGTGCAGCAGGCCGGTCGGCGCCTGGGCGGCGGGGGGACGGCGCACGCAGCGGAAGCCGATGGCGTCGGGGGCGAGGCAGGCGTCGGAGAAGCCGGGGTTCTCGCCGGAGCGCGCGCTGGAGCGCAGCCCCGGGGCGGCGGAGTTCCAGCCGCCGCCGCGCACGCCGTAGCGCGGGCCGTCGGCGGGCCCGCGCGGATTCGCCGCCGGGCTCGAGGCGTAGTACGCCGCGTCGTAGACGTCGTTGCACCACTCGCCGACGTTCCCGTGCATGTCGAAGAGGCCCCAGGGATTGGGCTTCTTTTGGCCGACCGGATGCGTCTTCTTCCCGGCGTTCTCGGCGGACCAGGCGTGGTCGCCGAGTCTGCGGGCGTCGTTCCCGAAGGAGTAATCGGTGGCGCCGCCCGCGCGGCAGGCGTACTCCCACTCGGCCTCGGTGGGGAGGCGGTAGCCGTTCTTCGTGAAATCGCAGACGGCCGTGTCCTCGTCGTAGCAGGGCTCGAGGCCCTCGGCGGCGGACCTCAGGTTGCAATAGAGCGCGGCCTTGGTCCAGGGGATCATCTCGACGGGGTTCGACGGCCCCTTGAAGCGCGACGGGTTGGGCAGCCCCGCCTTCTGGAACATCTCCTGAGTCACCTCGGTCCGGTCGATGCAGAAGGCGTCGAGCGTGACGCGGTGCGGCGGGGCCTCGTCGGCGCGCCCGCGCGTGCCGCCCATCTCGAAGCTGCCGGCCGGGATGAGGAGCAGTTCCTGCCCGCCCGCCGTTTTCACGACGGGCAGTTCGACGGAGGCGACAGGCGCCTCGATCTTGTCGCAGGAGACCAGGAGGAGGAGCAGCAGCGCGGGGCGTTTCATTTGCCCGCGGCCTCCCGCGTGAACACCCAGTCCGGCTCCTTGTTGGACTTGCCGTCCGTGCTGAGCGCAACGTAGGCGTTCATCTTCGTCACATCCGCCACGCAGAGGTTCCAGCCGGGGGCCGAGACGCCGGGAAATTCCGGGAGCAGGCCCTTCAGGTTCTTCCCCTTGATCTTCGGGCCGTAGCTGAACGCCACGTAGGCCCCGTCGGGGGACCAGTCCACGTGGTAGGTCTCCATCGGGTCCTGGCTCTCCACCACGTTCCGGGCGTTGAGCGCGCGGGGCGCGCCCGAGAAGTCCAGATCGGCCACGCCGAGGGCGCAGTCGCCGTTCCCCCAGGCGATGCGTTTGCCGTCGGGGCTCACGTCGGGACGGCAGCCGCCGAGCTTGAGGTCGTGGACGCCGGTTCCGTCGGCCTCGAGGGCCAGGATGCCGTGTTTGAAGCCCATGCCGCCGTGCACGGTGGCGATGAACCACTTTCCATCGGGCGTCCAATTGAGCGTGTAGAGGTGGTGCACGTCCTTGTTCGGATGCTCGCGGGTCTGTCCGGACTTGAGATCGAAGATGCGGAGGCCCTTCGTGGCGAAGTCGGAATAGGTGAACGTGGGGAGCTCCCCCGGGAGGTACGCGACGGCGGAGCTGTCGGCCTTCCAGCAGGGCTCGCGGGAGTTGTCGGCGATCTTGCGCCGGCCGCTGCCGTCGAGGTTCATCACGTAGAGGTTGCGCGAGCGCTCCTTGTCCGCCCCCTCGTCGCAGGCGAAGGCGATCATCGTGCCGTCGGGGGAGACCTTGGGGTAGACCTCGTCGAGGCCGGGCGTCTTCGTGAGGTTGACGGGGTTGGAGCCGTCGGCGTTCACGAGGTAGAGCTCCCAGTTGCCGTCCCGGTTCGACTCGGTCACGAGGCGGTGCGGATAGGATTTCAGGCGCTCCCGCAGGCGGGCGAGGTCCTCCTCCTGCGCCGCCGGCAGATCGCCGACGGCGGGCGCCGTGAGGATCAGGGCGAGGACGCCGAGCAGGAGCGCCGCCGCCATTCCCGCCGCCCCGTGGCGGGCGAAAAAGCCGCGGGTGCGCGGCGCGGCGGGCTTGCCCGCAAGGACCTTTTGCCAGAGGGCCTCCGGGGCGGGGCGCGGCTGGAGCCGGCCCAGGGAGTCTTCGAAGTCACTCATGGGTCCCTTTCAGCGCCGCTTTGAGCGCGGCGAGCCCGCGGTAATAGCGGTGTTCCACGGTCTTCTCGGTCACGCCGAGCACCTCGGCGGTTTCGGGGAAGGAGAGGTCCGCCCAGATCTTCAGGACCACCGCCTCGCGCTCCTCCGGGAGGAGTTCCATCAGGGCACGTTCCACCTGGCGACCCGTCTCGGCGAGTTCGGCGTTTTCACGGGGGTCCTGCGGCTCGTCGAAGAGGCGGGGCAGGGACCGCGCGCGCGTCTGGCGCAGACGCAGCTGGTTGAGCGCCTCGTTGCGGACGGCCCGGAAGAGGTAGCCGGTCTCGGACTCGAATTCCGGCGGATCGCCCGCGGCGATGAGGCGGACGAAGACGTTCTGGAGCGTGTCCTCGGCGGCGGCCCGGTCGGAGAGCAGCGTGCCGGCATAGAGGAGGAGCCGGTCGGCATGCCGCTTCCACAGCGCCTCCCAGACCTGTATGCCCATAGACAGGGTCAGCTCCATCGTTCCCGTGACACGCGGGAGGGGAAAAGTCCCCGGAAAATCGCGCGGGAAGGGAAAAACATCCGTCCGCCCGGAGGCCAGTGTATCGAATCCTCCCGGCGGGGGAGCGGGTCCCCGCTCTGAAGGCGATGGCAGGCCGTTTGCGTCGGATAGTCTCGATGGAGTTCAGGGATCGAAGGCACGCGGGCCGGCTGCTCGCCCGGGGCCTGGCCTCCTATCGCGGCCGGAATCCGCTGATCCTCGCCATTCCGCGGGGAGGGGTTCCTTTGGGCCGGATCATCGCCGACGCGCTGGGAGGCGAACTGGACGTCGTGCTCGTGCACAAGCTCGGGGCGCCCGGAAATCCGGAATTCGCGATCGGTTCGATTTCCGAGGACGGCCGCGTCGAACTCGGGCGTCACGCGCGCGAGCCGGAGGTCGGCCGGGCGGATCTGGAGGCGGAGATCCTGGCCGAGAGGGAACTGCTCCGGCATCGTCGCGCCCTGTACACCCCCGTGAAGAAGCCGGCGGACCCGGCCCGTCGGATCGTGATCGTCGTGGACGACGGCTTGGCGACGGGGTTCACCATGCTGGCGGCGCTCCGCTCGCTCCGGGCCCGAAAGCCCGCGCGGCTGGTGGCCGCGGTGCCGGTCTCGCCGCCCGACACGCTGGCGCGCGTGCAGGCGATGGCGGACGAGACGCTGTGCCTGCATACGCCCGAATCCTTCGGCGCGGTGGGCCGCTACTACCGGGATTTTTCGACCGTGAGCGACGAGGAGGTGGTCGGGCTCCTGGGGGAGAACCCGGAAACGCCGGTGGAGATTCCCGCCGGCGGGGACGCGCTCCGGGGGGATCTTTCCCTCCCGCCGCAGGCGGCGGGGCTGGTGATCTTCGCCCACGGCAGCGGCAGCGGCCGGCTCAGCCCGCGGAACCGCCACGTGGCCGCGGGGCTCCGGAGGGAGGGCCTGGCCACGCTCCTCGTGGATCTGCTCGGCGCGGAGGAGGCGTTCGATCTGGCGCTCTCCGCGGACCGCCTTTCGGCGGCGACGGCCTGGGCCCGGGAGCATCCCACCCTGCGGGGGCTTCCGATCGCGTATTTCGGCGCCAGCACCGGGGCCGCGGTCGCTCTCGAAGCGGCCTCCCGCGCGGGGGCGGGCATCGCCGCCGTGGTCGGTCGCGGCGGCCGGCCGGATCTCGCGGACTCCGTGCTGCCGCTCGTGGCGGCGCCGACGTTGCTGATCGTGGGGGGGCTGGACGAGGCCGTCCTGCGGCTGAACCGTCGGGCGCTCGGCCGGCTGGGGAGCCGGGACAGGGATCTCGCGGTCGTCCCCGGGGCCTCCCACCTCTTCGAGGAGGAGGGCGCCCTGGACGAGGTGGCGCGTCTGGCCGCCGCCTGGTTCCGGAGGCACCTGGGGCGGGCTTCGCGGAGGGACGACGGAAAATAGGCCACAAATCAGGCCCCCGGGCTTTAGTATCCTGCGAGCAGCATGAGCGACTCCCACCGGATCCATATCAACGGCCGCTCTTATGAGGCCGCCGAAGCCAGGGTTCGTTTCGACGACCGCGGCTTCCAGTTCGGGGACGGCGCGTACGAGGTGCTCCGCGTCTACGAGGGCCGGCCCTTCCTCCTGGACGAGCACCTGGTCCGCCTGGTCCGCACCCTGCAGGGTCTCGAGATCGCGCTGCCGGAGCCGCTGGAGCGCATCGCGGAGCTGTGTCGGACGCTGGCCGCCGAGCGCGGGGACGGCACGGTCTATCTGCAGATCACCCGCGGAGCGGCGCCCCGTTCGCACGTCTTTCCGGCCGGCCTTGCGCCGACCTTTGTCGCGTACAGCAATCCCGCGGGCCGGGTCCCCGCCGCGATGAAGCTCCGCTCCGTGCCCGACGACCGTTGGGGCCGCTGTCATCTCAAGACGCTCAATCTGCTCGCCAACGTGCTCGCCAAACAGGCCGCGGTGCGAGCGGGAGCCGACGAGGGACTCTTCGTGCGCGAAGACGGCACGGTCACCGAAGGCACGGTCTCGAACGCCTTCCTGGTCCGGGGCGGCCGGGTGTTCACGCATCCGGCCGACGCCCGCATCCTCAGGGGGGTCACGCGGGATTTCGTGCTGCGCCTGGCGGCGGATCTGGGCATTTCCGCGGAGGAGCGCCCGTGGACCCTGGAGGAGGCGCGCGGCGCCGATGAACTGTTCATGACCGGCACCACGATCGAGGTGGCGCCGGTGGAATCCCTCGACGGGCGTCCCGTCGGCGGCGGCGCGCCGGGCCCCGTCACCCGCAGACTTCAAACCGTCTTTCAGGAACGCAGGAGATCCTCATGAGCGAGAAGATCCGGGTCATTTCCTACGGGCTGGGCGTCATGGGCGCGGGCGTCATCAAGGCGCTGCAGGAGAAGCAGGGCTTCATCCTCGTGGGCGCCGTCGATGTGAATCCCAAGCTCAAGGGCCGGGATGCCGGCGAGGCGCTGGGGCTGCCGGCGAAGCTGGGCGTGGCCGTCGAGGACGACGCCCCGGCGCTCTTCAAGCGCGTGGAAGCGGACGTGGTCGTCCACGCCACGGCGTCGGACCTGCGCGTCGTGGAGCCGCAGCTGCTGCAGTGTCTGAAGGCGGGCCTGGACGTGGTCTCGACCTGCGAGGAACTCTCGTACCCCTGGAAGCGGCACCCGGAGGTCTCGAAGCGTCTCGATGCCGCCGGACGCGAAGGCGGCGCGGCGCTCGTCGGCACGGGCATTAATCCGGGTTATCTGATGGACTCCCTGCCGCTGATGCTGACGGCGCCCTGCCTGCGGGTGGACTCGATCCGCGTCGTGCGCATGATGAATTCCGCGCGCCGCCGCATCCCGTTCCAGACCAAGGTCGGTTCCGGCCTGACGCCCGCGGAGTTCCGCGCGAAGATCGACGGGAAGGCCATCACGGGCCACGTCGGGCTCATGGAATCGATCAACCTGATCGCGGACGGGCTCGGCTGGACGCTGGATCGCATCGAGGAGACGCCGCCCGAGGCGGTGCTCGCCGAGAAGGAGACGCCGTCGGGCGTCGGGCCGATCGCCGCGGGCCGGGTCGCCGGGCTGAAAAGCGTGGCGCGCGGATATCGCGGCAAGGACGTCCTCGTCAGCCTGGAATTCACCGCGCACGCCGGGGTGCCTGAGGAGTACGACGAGGTCGTGATCAAGGGCCTGCCGGACGTTCATCAGCGCGTGCTCGGCGGCGTGCACGGCGACACGGGGACGATCGCGATGGTGATCAACGCGGTTCCGCGCATCGCCGGCGCCGCGCCCGGGTTGCGCACGCTGCTCGACCTGCCGCTGCCGCGCTGCGTCCGTTAAGGAAGCCGGATTCCCACGGGTCCGGTGGCGTGGAAGTGGACCTGGCGGCCGTCCGGGAACTGGACCCCGGCGGGCGCGAGGAACTTCAGTGCGGCCGGCGCGGCGACGCCTTCATCGGTCACTTCGAGGACCTGGAGGAAGAGCGAGCGGCTTCCCGTCCCGGGATCCGCGACCTCGATGCGCCAGGGGCAGATCGGCGGCTTCGTCCGGCCGGGCGTCATATGGTTGTACTGGGCCGACGGCTCCAGCGGATGCCCCCAGGCCTCCTTGCCCGGGCCGCCCCGCGTCACGACCTCCGCTCTTTCCGGCAGCAGCGTGTGCAGGAAGGCCCGCGAGCGGCCTTTCGACGCCACCTGTTTGTCGCCGTCCGCCTCCGGCAGGCTCAGCCAGCTGAGCGTTCCGTTGACCGAGGCGGGCTCCGTGGGAATGTGAAAGAACGAGTGACGCTTGAATGCGGGATTCGTCGCCTCGACGCGGTCGAAGATGAGGAAGTACTCCTTCGCGCCGCGCAGATAGAGGAACTGCCGGCTGACGGATCGCGTCTTGGCAGCGGCGTAGCCCTTTGTGAGGTCGGCGGCGGCATACGTGTGTTTGGGCGTGTGCTCGAACGCGGTGATCTGCCCGCGTTCGCGGGGCCACGGGCCGTCGACATAGACGCCCCTCACGAGGCCGCCGTCGTTCTCGTTCGCCTTGTCGCGCCGGAACTTCTCCGAGGGATCGAAGATCGTGGGCAGGTTGTAGATGAGCGAGCCCCCGCTGTAGTAATCGTCGTCATTGCCGCCTTGCCCGCCCGCGCGGGAGACGAGCGCGCCCTTCTTCGAGATCAGGAAATGGCCCTCGTCGTCGCGCGAGTGGCCGGCGAACTGCGGCCCCGCACCGAAGAACGCCCAGGTGGCGTCCGGGTCCTTCCAGGCGCTGCGCACATAGACATGGCCCGCGCCCTTGAAATGCGTGCCCAGCGAGAGCGATTCCGGGCCGGCCGGCGCCAGGGCCGGATCCAGCGCGGCGACCCGCTGCCAGCGTTCGCGGATCCAGGTCCGGCCCTGATCCGCCAGATGGCGGGAGAGCCCGTCGCGCAGGAAAGGCGCGGCGCGCACGAAGGCCCCCGGGAGTCCGCCGTCGCCGTCGTCGATCCACGCGGTGCGGTCGTTGTGCGGCATCATCGTGTACGCGGTCCAGCGCGGCAGCTCGGCGGGGAAGGCGGTCTTGAAGTAATCGATGCCGGTGGCGCCGCGCCAGGCGGCGAAGGCGTAGGGTATCACCGTCACGGGGCCGTAGCCGCCGTGGCCCATGGACTCCGACCAGACGCCGCCCATGCGGTTGAACGCGGGCAGGCCTTCCGCAGGCAGGCGCTTGTGCCAGGAATCCAGGAAGGCTTTCGCGTCGGCCTCGAACTTCGAGCCGGAGCCGAGAATGGCGAGCGCGATGAAGAGTTTCTGGGTGATCGCGTCGCGGCTGTGCATGACGTTGAGGTGGACGGGCCCCCAGGTCTGGTTGTACTCCCAATGGCCCGCTTTGAGCGTGATCTCGGGACGGTCCGTGAACCAGCGCAGCCAGGCGCCCAACGCGTCGCCGTAGAGCACGCGTTGCTCCGGGGTGAGGGCGTCGTAGACCCAGTCGTAGGCCAGGGCGTGGTAGCCGAAGGCGCATCCGTTCTTGTTTCGGAGGATCGCGCCGTCGCCCCACTGGCGCACGACCGCCTGGGCGTAGGGCGCGGCATCCCCGCCCCGGGCGCGCTCGACGAGGTACGTCAGCCCCAGGTTCATCAGATCCTCGGGGATGGCCCATTTGTTGCCGATGAACTCGACGCCCGAACGCACGGCGCGGTCCGCCCGCTCCTTCACGACGGCGTAGTCCTCCGCCAGCGGCCCCGCACAGCGCTTCAGGATCGCAGCCGGATCGGTGACGAAGATCCGGGGATGTTCCTTCTTGACGGTGTAGGAGTCCTGCAGCAGCAGCGCGAGCAGAAGGATCATCGAAGCCATTCCTCCCGGTGGCGGGCCACGAAGTCGTCGTCGTTCAAATGCGGATAGGCCTTCTGAACGCGGTCGAGCTCTGCCGCCTGGCCGGGGGAAAGGCCTTCCGCGGGATTCAGGCAGAGGATGTTGTCGAGCAGGCCCTGCCGGCGCAGCACCTCGTGCAGGCCGGCGATGCAGCCCTTGAAGTCATGCGCGGCGTCGAAGAAGACCGCGTTGCTGTCCGTGATCTGCGTGCCGCGCGCGAACAGCTCGTCGGCCGTTGTCCGGCCGGCGCGGATTTCCGCGAAGAGCTCGACGGCCTTCCGCGTCCAGACCGACCAGTGTCCGAGCAGGCCGCCCACGATGCGGAGCGAGCGGCCCTCCACGCGATATTCGGTCAGCAGGTCGCTGATGATCGCGTCGTCGTTGCCGGTGTAGAGCGCGATCTCGCGGCCGGAACGGGCGACGGCGCGGACGACGTCGAGCGTCTTGTAGCGGTCGAAGGGGGCCATCTTGATCGCCGCGACGGCCGGGATTTCGGCGAAGCGGCGCCAGAACTCGTGGGAGAGGGCTCGGCCTCCCACGGCGGGCTGCAGGTAGAAGCCGAAGAGCGGCAGGACTTCGCCGACGGCGCGGGCGTGTTGAAGGAGTGTCTCCTCGTCCGCATCGCGCAGGGCGGCGAGGCTGAGCAGGCCCAGGTCGTATCCGAGGTCGCGTGCCATAGCGGCTTCGGCCACGGCCTGGGAGGTGGATCCGCAGATGCCGGCGACCTTGACGAGCGGCCGGGCGGCGCGGGCGGTTTCCTCGGCGGCGAGGGCCAGCACGGGCTTGAGCAGGCCGTGCTCGCGGATTTCGAACTGGGTGGTGTGGACGCCGACCGCGATGCCGCCGACGCCGGCGGCGAGGTAGTAGCGGGTCAGGGCCCGCTGGCGGCGCTCGTCGAGCCTGCGTTGGGCCGTCAAGGCCAGCGGATGCGCGGGGATGACGGTGCCTTCGCGGAGCAGGGCCAGCGTTTCGGGCTTCATCAGAACGCTCCGTCCCGGGTCTGGAAGTGGGTCGACTTCCCGGACACGGCGCCGCCGGCTTTCACCCAGGCGGCCGTCCATTCCATCGCCTGGGCGATGCCGACGCGCGGCGCGCCGAAGAGGGAGACCATCTGCGACGCGTCGCTGAGCAGGGCGGTGGACGCCTCCTGGCCGCTGAGCACGGGCTTCTTCCCAAGCAGCTCGCCGAAGCGCTGCGCCAGCTCCCGGACCGAGAGTTTGTCGGGGCCCGTGACGTTGAGGATGAACGGGGGCGAGGCGGCGTGGAAGAGGAGCCGGAGGGCGGCGACGTTGGCGTCGCCCTGCCAGATCACATTGACCCGGCCCATCGCCAGGTCGATCGCCTCGCCGGCCCAGACCTTGCGGGCGATCTCGAGCAGGACGCCGTAGCGGAGTTCGGTCGCGTAGTTCAGGCGGCAGAGCGCCGTGGGCGTGCCGTTCTTGCGCGAGAAGTATTCGAACATGCGTTCGCGGCCGAGCGCGGATTGCGCGTACTCGCCGACGGGGCCCGCGGGCGTGGTCTCGGAGGCGCCGCGGCCGTCCGCGGGGACCAGCGGGTAGACGTTGCCGGTGGAGAACGCCATGATCCGCACGCCCGGCCAGCGCTCGGCGATGAGCCCGGGCAGGTAGGCGTTGGTCGCCCACGTGAACGAGGCGGCGCCGGCGGTGCCGAACTTCTGGCCGACCGCGCTGAGGAGCGCGCCCGCGTCCGGGAGCTTGAGGATCTGCGCGCGATCCAGGAGGTCGCAGGGAAGCGTGCGGACGCCCGCCGCCTCGAGGGAAGCCCGGGATTTCGGATCGCTGAAGCGGGAGACGCCGATCACCTGGTTCTTCCTCCCGCCCTCGTCGAGCGCACGCCGGGCCATGCGGGCAAGCGTGGGACCCATCTTGCCGCCGACCCCCAGGATCACGAGGTCGCCTTCGAGGCGGGCCATGTCCTTCACGAGTTCGGGGCTGGGCCGCGAGAGGTCCTCTTCCAACGCGGCTTCATCGGGGAAGGCCTTCATCGGAGCTCCTTGAGACGTTGACGCGAGACGGTGTCGATCCAGGTGCGGGGATAATCGGAGCAGAGTTGCTCGTAGGCGCGGACCGCCTCCTCCCGGCGGCCCTCGCGCTGCAGCCGCGAAGCCTCGTTGAAGCGGGCCTGCCCCTCGCTGCGCGCGCTGCGGGCGACCCGGACGGCCTCCTCGACGCTCGTCTCCTCGGGCAGGCGTTCCAAGGCGGGGGGCGACGGATCGCCGAGGATGCCGTACGCCGCGGGATTCCGCTCCCGGAAGAGCCGCGCCCGCATGTCGGTCTGCCTGTTCATCGAGTCGCCGCCGTCGCGGCCGCTGAAGGGGTCGATGTCCGCGATCGCGAGGCTGTCGGGCCCCGTCGCCTCGGCGAGGATGCGGCCCTGCGGGGAGAGGATCATCGAGCCCGAGCCGCGCTGAGAGACCACGATGTAGACGAAGTTCTCGACCGCACGCGTGCGGAAGGCGGCGCGGGAGACGTCGTCGTCCCCGATCGCGGCGCCGCCGAGCGTGGGATGGAAGACGACGTCGGCCCCGCCGAGGGCGAGGCAGCGGGCGCCCTCGGGGAAGACCATGTCGTAGCAGATCAGCATGCCCACGAGGCCGAGGTCGGGGGTGGGGAAGACGGGGAAGCTCGTGCCGCGCTCCTTGTGCATCTCCTGGAGCGGCATGCCGACCTTGTCGTAGCGCCCGATCTCGCGGCCGTCCGGGCCGATGAGGAACGCCGTGTTGCGGACGCGTCCGTTGGGGGCGGCGCTGTCGTTGCAGCAGACCACGGTCAGGCGGAGCGCGGCCGCGGCTTTTCCGAGCCGCTCGAGCATCCGCGGGACTGCGCGGGCGAGCAGGGCGTTCAGCTCCTTCGGATGCGCGGCCTCCCATTCCCCCAGGCCCAGCGTGTCCTCGGGCAGCGCGGCGACGCGGCAGCCTTCGCGGGAGGCGCGTTCCAGGAGGCCGATGAGTTCGTCGAGCGACGTTTCCATCCGGGCCAGCGCTTCGTCGGCGCTGAGCTTGGCCGGGATCAGTCGCGACTTGGGCTGGATTGCGGCGACGCGGACGCTTTTTCCCGGCGCCCCGGCGGGGGGCAGCGGGGCTGCGGGCGCCGCGCAGCCCGCGAGGAGGAACAGGACGGGCATCCAGGTCTTCATCAGTTCCGGATCTCCAGATCGTCCACGAGCACGCGCGCGTCGTCGGGGCCCTGGAAGAAGATCTTGAGGTTGTTGAACGTCGAGCCCTCGAGGGAGGCGCCGTCCATCGCCCAGCCGCTGCGCAGCTTCGCCAGCGGCAGCGCGAGCGCGCGGGTTTCGTCGCGGCGCAGGCCGCTGATGCGCTGGCGGACGTTGTCCTTGAGCCGGTCCGACCAGATCTGGATCGTGAGTTCGCCGATCTCGGCGAGCGGCTTGAGTTTGAGGCGCAGCTCGGTGGCGGGGCCGATCGGCACGGACCAGGCGTTCCAGGCTTCGGCGCCTTTCGGCGGCAGAAGGAGCGCGCCGTCGCGGCGTTCCGCCTTGAAGGGTCCCGCGTCGCTCTCGAACGATTGCGCGTAGAGCAGTTTCAAGGCGGGATCGGGGGGCGGCGGCGGGGCCTGCAGCGCGCTGCGTCCCGGCACCGCGACTTTCTTTCCCGCCTTGGGGGCGCCGCTGACCGGGCCGATGTAGGCGGTGGCGAGGACGATGTCGTCGAACCAGACTTCATCGACACGGTCCGTGGCCCGGTCGCTGTTCTGCCTCGCGGCCTGCTCGGTGATGTAGTAGAGCAGCCAGAAGGTGTTGAGCTTGACGGCGTCATGGCTGCGCCAGCGGATGCCCTTGAAGGTGCCGGCCGCCTTGCCGTCGATCCAGAACGCCTGTTCGCCGTCGGCGGCCTCCGGGGTGGAGTTGGCCTGGATCATCGCCTCGACGCAATACCAGCGGCCGGGTTCGATCGCGGCGGGCTCGGCGGGGTCGAAGAAGTTTCCCCAGTACTTCCCGTCGCGGCCGCCCTTCATTTCGTGCCAGTACGAATAGAAATGCCAGATGCCCGGCGCGGGGGCCTTGCCCCAGTTCCCCCAAGGTTCGATGCCCGTGCTGAAGCGTTCGTCGCCCGGGGGCCGGATGCCCGCGGTGCCCGACGGCGACGGGCTGGGCGTGCGCTGGGCGTTGAGGTGCACGAAGTGGTGGATGTAGCCGGTCTTCGGATGGAAGCGGACGTAGAACCGCGCGTGCAGGCGGTCGACGCCCTTCACGTGGGTGTAGAGGTGGCCGTTTTTCGATATGTGCAGGGAGCGGCGTCCCGGAGAGCCGGGGGCGATCTCGGGCGAGAGGTCCATGTTCGCGGGATGGGCGGCGTCCCCCCAGCGCGCGGCGAGCTCGGGAACCGTGCCGCTCTCGAAGTCCTCGACGAAGAGTACGCGCGGGTCGCGTTCGAGGTGTTCGTCGCCCGGGTAGGCGGCGGCGATCCCGGCCTCCTGGAGAAGGGCGAAGAGAAGCAGGTTCATCGGAGGATCTCCACGAACTCGATGTCGTCGAAGTAGGCCGGGCCGGCGCTTCCGCCGACGCTGAAGTTGAACCAGGTGAAGCGGTCTCCCGGCTGGATGCGCGAGCCGTCGGCGAGGCGGAAGAACGCGGCGAGGGGGATGCGGATCTGCTCCCACTTCCCGTGGCCCAGACGGCGCAGGTCGTGGCGGAAATTGTCCTGGATGCGGTCATTGAAGAGCTGCACGGTGATCTGGGTCGCGTCGGCGCTCCAGTATCGGAAGCGGAGCTCCAGTTCGGCGTTGGCGAGCGGAATCTTCCGATCGACGCGGTCGAGGTTGGCGTCGATGTTGGGCGAGCCTTCGAGGCAGAAGCGGTTGAGGCCGCGGCCGGGCCCGGCGACGACCTTGCCGCTGCTCCAGGCCTGGGGGAGGCGGCCGTCTTCGAAGTCGAAGCGGAGGCGGCTCCGTTCGGGCGGATCGAGTTCGCGGCTCCACGAGGTGAGGCGGTCGGCGTCGACGGGACGCGGGGCCGGCGGGGCGCTGTTCTTGCGGGCGCTCATCCCGGTGCCGGCGGGCACTTTGACGGAGCCCTTCTCGTTGGCCACGACGACTTCCCCCGAGGCGACGATGAGCTCGGTGTGCCCGTCGACGCGGACGCTGAAGCGGGTGCCCGTGACGCGCAGCCGGGCGTCGGGGGTGGCGACGCTGAAGCCCTGATTGCCGCCGGGGATGACTTCGAAGCAGGCGAGGCCCTTCTCGAGCGCGAGTTCAGGCGGCGCACTGGCGACGAGGCGGAGCGTGCTGTGGCGGGCGAGCGTGACGGAGGTCCCGTCGGGGAGCACGAAGCGCGCGGGGCGGGTGAGACAGCGGAGGAGGCGGTCGGCGGTCCACACGGCTTCGGCGCGGCTCCAGGTCTTTCCGTCGCCGGACTCCAGCGGGCCTTCGACGGAGGCAAGGGCAAGCGCGGGGAGCGCGGGCCGGGTCGGCGCGGGAGCCGGGGCCGGGAGGGGCGGGGCTGCGGGCGATGGCGCTGGAGGCTCCGGCGTCCGCTCGGGCGCCGGGAGGGGGCTCGGCGGAGGAACGGGCGCCGGGAGCGGGGCCGGTTTCGGCGGGATGAGATCGGGGATGGGTTCACGCTCCGGGAACCGGGGTTCGGGGGGAGCTTCCGGGATGGGCGCCACGACGGCGACCGGGCCCGGGGGGGCGGGCGCGGGACGCAGGGTCCAGAGGAGCGCGCAAAACAGCAGCGCGGCCGCGGCGGCGAGCCAGGGGAGGAACGAGGCGCGGCGGACGATGATCTTCCGGGCGGAGCGCGGTGTCGCGGCCTCGAGGATGCGGCGGACGAGGTCCGGATCGGCGGCGGCCGCGGGAGCTTTCCCGAGGGCTTCGAGACGGTCCGCCAGCGCGACGAGGTCGAGTTGACGCGCACGGCAGGCGGCGCAGGACCCGAGGTGCCGCCGCTGCTCCTCGTTCAGAGGTTCGATCAGCCGGTCGTTGCCCAGGTCCTTGCAGGTCATCGTCTCTCCAAAGCGCGGCGTCGGATCTTGTGGCTAGAAATCCGTTTTCAGGACTCCGCGCAGGCGTTCGAGCGCGTCGTGCAGGCGCGAGCGGAGCGCGGTCTCGGGATCGCCGGTGATCTCCGCGATGCTGCGGTAGTCGAGGCCGTCGAAGAAGCGCAGCGCGACGACTTCGCGCTGGGCGAGCGGAAGGGACTCGCAGGCTTTCCGGAGCGCCTCGAGGTCCTCGGGAAGCGGCGGGGCGGCGAGCTCCGGCAGGGGGGCGGCCGGATGGCGGCGGGTCTCCTTGAGCCGGGCGAGGCAGAGGAAGCGGGCGATGGTCATGAGCCAGGCGGGGAAGTTGCTGCCGGGTTTGAAGCGCTGGATCTGGGCCCAGGCGCGGAGGAAGGTCTCCTGCACGACCTCGTCGGCATCCTCGCGCGAGCGCAGATACCGCGCCGCAAAGCGGGAAAGGGCGGGCTGATGGAGCGCGACCAGCTTCGCGAAGTCCTCCCGCAACATGGTCCCCATGGTACACCTCCAGAAGCAGATCGGATGTCCGCGGCGCGTGTAGGGTAGGATGATGGCCATGCATCGACGGGAGTTCCTTTCGGGCGTCGCGGCGGGGGTCGCCGGCCTGGCCGGCTGCACTACGCGGCCACCGAGGGGGCCGGGGGACGACGCCGACGTCTGGAACTTCCATTGCCACCTCGCGGGGCTTCCCGGAGCCACGGGCGAGGAGCGGGTCCGGAACGCGCTGCGGGCGGCCGACCGTCTGGGAATCAACCGCCTGATCTTCTGCATGGGGATGGAGGTCGGGACGAGCCAGCCAACCCCCGAGGATCTGCGGCGCTTCAACGACGATTGCCTCGCGGCGATCCGGCCGTTTCATCCGCGCGTGCTGGGCTTCGTGTATCTCAATCCCCGCCACACCGAGTTCTGCCTGAAGGAACTGGACCGCTGCGTGAGGGACGGCCCGATGGTCGGGGTCAAACTTCATGTGGCCCTGCGCTGCAGCGCGCCGGAGCTGGATCCGATCGTCGCCCGCGCGGCGGAGCTGAAGGCGCCCGTCTACCAGCACACCTGGATGAAGACGGGCGGGAATCCGCCGGACGAGTCGACGCCCCAGGACATCGTGGCGCTGGCGGCGCGCCACCCGCTGGCGTCCCTGATCTGCGGCCACGCGGGGGGCGACTGGGAGCGGGGGATCCGGATGATCCGCGCGTCC
Source organism: uncultured Planctomycetales bacterium (assembly GCA_964619955.1). GTDB lineage: Bacteria > Planctomycetota > MHYJ01 > MHYJ01 > JACPRB01 > JACQFK01. The sequence goes on along the minus strand of CAZUJF010000012.1, from coordinate 13,272 downwards.
GGGAACGTCTCGCTCGAGCTCGCGGGCTTCGACCCGACGGCGGGCGTGGCGGAGATGGCGCTGAGGGAACTGGGGGCCGAACGGATCCTCTACGGCAGCGACACGGGCGGCCGCAGCTTCGCCTCGCAGATCGCGAAGGTCCGGGGCGCGGACATCCCGGACGCGGCCAAACGGCTCGCGCTCGGCGGGAATCTGCGGAGGCTCCTGAAGCCGATCCTGGACGCGAAGGGGTTCCCGTCATGATCGTCGACGTGAACGTCAGCCTCTCGCGCTGGCCCTTCCGGCGGCTCCGCGGGGACGAGACGCCGGAGCTCGTGGCGCTGCTGCGCGAGCGCGGCGTCGAGCAGGCCTGGGTGGCGAGCTTCGACGGGCTCCTGCACAAGGACATCGCGGGCGTGAACGAGCGGGTGGCGGCCGAGTGCCGCCGCCGGGGCGAGGGTCGCCTGCTGCCGTTCGGCACGGTCAACCCCAAGCTGCCCGACTGGGAGGAGGATCTTCGGCGCTGCGCCGCCGTGCACCGGATGGCCGGCCTCCGCCTCTTTCCGAACTATCACCAGTACACGCTGGACGATCCCGATTTCGCGCGGCTCCTGAAGGGCGCGGCGGAACGGGGCCTGCTCGTCCAGATCGCGCTCAAGATGGAAGACGAACGGACCCAGCATCCGCTCGTGCGCGTCCCCCCGGTCGACGCCTCCGGCCTGGCCGACCTTGCGGCCGGAATTCCGGGGTTGCGGCTGATGCTGTTGAACGGACCGGGTCCGCTGACGCAGGCCGCGGCGACGAAGCTGGCGGCGGCCGGCGTGTCGTTCGATATCGCCATGCTGGAAGGGATGGCAGGCGTGGCGCGGCTGATCGGCCAGATCGGTCTGGAGCGCGTCCTCTTCGGCTCCCACGCGCCGTTCTTCACCTGGGAATCGGCCCGGCTCAAGGTCGTGGAGTCGGGCCTGGACGCCGCACAGGAGCGGGCGGTCCTTTCGGGAAACGCCCGGCGGCTGCTCTAATTCCCCGCGGCGATGCGGCGGGCGATGTTCTGCCGGAGCAGCGGGATCTTGGATTCGGCGGCGAGCTTCGAGGCCCGGGCGAGGTCCGTCATCACGAGCGGCTCCGTCGCATACCAGATCATGAGGGGCAGGTTCGGATCTTCGGCGTCCTCCGCATGCTGCGAGAGGGCGCCGAGGGCGGCCCAGCGCTGCGCGGGCGGGGTGCGCTGCAGCATCGAGGCGAGGAAGAGCCTCACGAGCGGAGACTTGTCCGAGGCGGCGAGCGAGGCGAACCTGTCGGTGGCGGCCGGGGAGGGCGTGCGCTCCTCGCAGAGCAGGCGGACGGCCCAGCTGCGGACGTGTTCGTCCGCATGGTCGAGCAGGGCGAGCAGTTCCGCCTTCTTCATTCCGCCGCAGGTGAAGAGCGCCCAGAGCGCGCGCAGTTTGCGCGGCACGTCGGGGAACTCCGCCAGGATCTTGCGCAGCTTGGCGTGGGCCTCGCTGAGATCTTTTCCAGCCGCGGCGCGCTCCTGCAGAAGCCGGCGCGCCTGACGGACGAACCAGTCGTTCGGGTGCAGTTGGAACGCGGCAAGCTCCAGGTCGCTGCTCTTGCCAAGATCGAGTCCCTTCACAGGTGTCGTTTCGCCGTACGCGATCTTGTAGAGCCGGCCGCTGCTGCGGTGCACGCTCTTGGTGTCGTGGCATTCGCCGACGTCGGACCAGTCGCTCACGAAGACGCCGCCGTCGGGCCCGTACTTGAGGTTCAGCCCGCGGAACCAGGGGTCGGCGGAGCGGAGGAAATCCGGCCCGTGGCGGCCGACGTAGCCGGAGCCGCGGCGTTCGAGCACGTCGCTGTTCACGCGATGGCCGTGGATGTTGACCATCTGGAGGGCGTTGCGGTACGAGGCGGGCCAGGCGCCGCCGAGATAGATCATCGCACCCGCGTGCGCGTGGCCTCCGCCGAGCACGTCGTGCTCCTGCCCGGACTTGGACTTCGTCCAGTCCTTGCCCGCGTAGTGGACGTGGTCGGAGCATGACTTGATCAGGCCGAAGGTGTTCGGGGTGTAGTCCTTGCCGTACATGCGTTCGTAATGGGCGCCGGGGACGACGTGCCAGAGGTGGCCGATGACGCAGTTGGTGAAGAAGGCCTGGCCGTGGTCGTCCCAGTCGAGGCCCCAGGGGTTCGTGGTGCCTTCGCAGACGACCTCGAAGACTTTGCGCACGGGGTGATAGCGCCAGATGCCGCCGTTGAACCTGACGCGCTCGGCCTCGGGCGCGCCGGGTTTGCCGACCTTCGATTCGCCCTGGATGCCCTGGTTTCCGTAGAGCCAGCCGTCGGGGCCCCACTGGAGGCCGTTGACGACGCAGTGGCCGATCTTGCCGTCGTTCCAGCCGTCGAGGATGACCTGGGGCTCGCCGTCGGGGACGTCGTCGCGGTCGGCATCGGGGACGAAGACCAGGTTCGGGGTGGAGCAGAGCCAGACGCCCCCGAAGCCGGGGAGGGCGCTCGTGAGGTTGCGGGCGCCGTCCCAGAAGACCTTGCGTTTGCTGAAGCGGCCGTCGTTGTTCTCATCCTCGAAGATGAGGATGCGGTCGCGGACGGGATTGTTCCAGGGGCCGCCGGAGCTTTCGTAGGAATAGCCTTCAGCGATCCAGAGGCGGCCGCGCTCGTCGAAGGCCATGGAGATGGGCTGGGCGACGTCGGGTTCGGCGGCGAAGAGGCTGACGCGGAAGCCCTCGGGGACCGTGATGCGCTTGAGCGCCTCGGCGGGCGGGAGGGGGACGTTCTTGGGGTCCTCGGTGTTCCTCGCGCCCTTGGGATATCCGAGGGTTTCGAGATCCTGGGGGGCGGCGAGGAGGATGAGGGCGGCGGCGAGGTTCATCATAGGCTGGATATCCTACAGTGCCGCCGGTCGAATCGTTCGCGAGGTTCAAGCGGAGCCGAAGCGCAGGGTCCAGAGCTTGAGAAGTCGGCGGCGCTGGTCGGCGGGCAGGAGCCGGTCGGCGTCCGGGTAGAGGATCTTCTCCTCGTCGCCGTTGTGGCCGACCAGATAGATGCGCACCTGCTCGGCGGCCGCGGCGGCCCGGGCGAGATCGCCCCCGTCGAGCCGGCTGTGAAGCTCCGCGAGCGCTTCGCGGATCCGCCGGTGGTCGATGATCAAGCCTTCGACGCGATGGGCGGGATATCCGGCGGCGAGCAGGGCGGGGAAGAGGGCTTCCTCCTCCCAGGTCATGTGGGGGAAGAGGCCCTGCTCGAATTCCGCCAGGAGCGCCGCGGTCTCGCCGGGCCGGGCGGGGAGCGAACGGGCGAGGGCCTGCAAGACGCCGTCGAGCCGCTCGTGATCGGCGGTCAAGGCGTCGTCCACACTTCCGGCGGCATCCGCGGTCATGTCCGCAAGGGTAGGGCATTCGATCGGGCGGATCAACCCCGGCGAGGGGCGCTCCGCCCCGCCATGTACGCGGTCGACGCTTTGAGGGGTTACAACCCTTCGACTCGCCTACGGCTCGCTCAGGGTAAGTAGTGGCGCACACTCTTGTATCCGGAAAAACTTATGCGCCACTACTTACCTTTTCCATGTTACCTTTCGGCGGCGGGGGCGTTCACCCATGTGCGAGTCGTGTCCGTGGCCGTGCTGAGCAGCGACGAACTCCTGTCGCTCCTTGCCCTCGAACGGCGCAGCCTCGTCGGCTTCCTGACGCTCATCACCGGCGACCGGCAGGACGCGGACGACCTCTACCAGGAGGTCGCCCTCGAGGCCCTGCGCATCCGCCCCACGTTTGAGGCCGGCACGAATTTCGGCGCCTGGGTCCGCGCCATCGCGCGCCTCCAGGCCCTGCGCCACCGGCGCGCCGCGGGCCGCCGCCGCAGCGTCGCCCTCAGCTCCGAGGTGATCGAACAACTCGCCCAGGAGTGGGAGGAAGAATCCGACGATCGGGAACCCGCCCTCCGCGCCTGCGTCCAAGAACTGGAAGCGGAACCCCGCCGCCTGCTGAGCCTTCGTTACGCCGCCGGGCTGCCGCTCCGGCGCATCGCCGCGGAGGCCGGCCGCAGCGAGGACGCGCTCAAGGTCCAGCTCTCCCGGCTGCGCAAGAGACTGCAGGCCTGCGTGGAAGGCCGCTTGAAGGAGAACGAGTGATGGCACCCTCGGACGACCTGGTCGAGCGCTGGTTCGACGGCTCGCTGGACGAAGCCGGTGTCCGGGAACTGGAAACCCTGCTCAAGAGCGACCCCGACGCCCGCCGGCGGATGGCGCGCGGCGCGCGCGAGCAGGTCGATCTGGCCGGCGCGCTCGGGCGGCCGCTCCCGGAGTTCCAGGCACCCGAACCCCGCGTCTCCTCCTTTAGATTCTTGGGCTGGGCCGCGGCCGCGGCCGTCTTCCTCGGCCTGGTCTGGCTCAGCCGGCAAGCTCCTGCGCCGGCACCCGAGCCCGTCGTGGCGGCCGTCACCGAGGTGAAGCTGCGCTCCGGTCTCATGCGCCTGCTCGCCCCGACGATCTACGAGGTGGCGGGGGACGTCGTCACGCTCAAGGCCGGACACGTCGAGCTGGACCTGACGGGACCGATGAGCGTCGAAACGCCCGCGGGCCGGCTCCTGAACGAGGGAACCCGCTACGAAGTCCGGCTCAACCGCGCTATGGATATCGATCAGCTTCAAGCGAGGGCTGCCTCCGGAAATTTCAGGCCCTGGGTCACCGCGCGCGTTCTGGAGGGGATCGTCAAATTCATCCCCCGCGGACAGGAGGGCGCCCCGCGGCGTCTCACCCCCGAGCTCGGCACCGTCGCCCTTTCCGAGGATCCCGCCATCGGTCGCGTCCGCGACCGCGAGGGCATTGCCCAGGTCAAGCCCGTCGGCGCCGATCGTTGGAGCGTGGCCGATGAGCACCTGCTGCTGGAAGCGGGTGACTGGATCCGTACCGGCGCGCGCGGCGCCAACGCCCTCTCAGTCGCCCTTGGACGCGCGGGCCTCATCCTCGGACCCGGGGCGCTCGTGGAACTCGTGGACCCGACCACGCTCCGCCTCGTCAACGGTGAGGTGGAGCTTTCCTGTCCGAAGGACGAGAAGATCGAGATCCTCGGCCCGGGCGACGCCAGGCTCAGCGCGAGCGGCACGCGTGCCTACCGGGTGCAACAGGACAAACTCAGCGTCCTGGAGAAGTATCCCGCGTGGCTCGACGGCTACAAGGGCAACGCCTCCACCGAGGCGCTGGGCTCGCTCCTGGCCAGCATCGACGGACGCGACGTCGCCCTGGAGATCGGCTACTACAAGGTCGTCGTGGACATCCGCGACCAGATCGCCCGCACCGAGATCGAGGAGTCGTTCCTCAACACCACCTCCTCGATCCTGGAGGGCGTCTTCTACTTTCCGCTCCCGCAGGACGCCTCCATCTCCGGCTTCGGGATGTGGATCGGCGACGAATACGTGCACGCCGACGTCGTGGAGAAGCAGCGCGCCCGCGAGATCTACGAGACGATCCTGCGCGAACGGCGCGATCCGGGGCTGCTCGAATGGAGCGGCGGCAACATCTTCAAGGCGCGCGTGTTCCCCATCGGCGCTGAAAAGCGCATCAAGATCAGCTACACGCAGGTGCTGCCGAAGGTGGGGGACACGTACCGCTACCTCTACGCGCTCCAGAGCGAGATGCTGCGGCTCCACCCCCTCAAGAAGCTCCAGATCGAGGTGAAGATCTCCTCGTCGGAGCCGTTGACGTCCGTGGTCTGCCCGTCGCATCCCTGCCGCATCCGGACGGCCGGGGGCGCCGCCTCCGCCGAGTTCGACGCCCAGGAGTACGCGCCCCAGACCGACTTCGAACTGCGGGTGACGACGCGGGCGGAGGCCGGCGCGCTGACGGTGGTGCCGCACCGCCGTGGCGACGACGGCTACTTCCTGGTCGGCTTCAACGTGCCGGCGGCAGGAGAAGACCGCCGCGAGACGCTGCCGGGCGGGAAACCCCTCTCGCTCATCGTCATGGCCGACACATCGGGCTCGATGCACGGGGCGGCGCGGAAGACGCAACTCGACTTCATCGACGCGCTGTTGTCGTCCCTGTCCAAAACCGACCGCTTCAGGGTGCTGACCTGCGACACGGAGGCCCGCTGGTCCGGGGCGGACTGGGTTCCCGCGCGCGACGAGTCGGTCGCCGGGGCGCTGCGCTTCGTGCAGGCGCGGCGGCCGCTGGGCTGGAGCGACCTGGACAAGGCCTTCGACGCGGTATTCGAGAAGGCGGTCGACGGGGTGCAGGTCGTCTACGTCGGCGACGGCACGGTGACGACGGGCGATGCCGATCCCGTGGCGTTTGCCCAGCGGCTGAAGACGAAGTACGGAGGCAAGGGCAGCTTCCATGCGGTGGCGCCGGGGTCGGCCTTCGAGCCGGGCGTGATGAAGGCGATCGCGGGGCTCGGCGGCGGCTCGTGGCGCGAGATCGGCGGCGGGAGCGATCCCGCGAAGGCGGCCTACCAGCTGCTCAAGGAACTGGCGGCGCCCGGCTTGAAGGATGTGAGCGTGGCGTTCGAGGGCATGGCCGTGGCGGCGGTTTATCCCGGGACGATCCCCAACGTGGCCGCGGGCACGCAGCAGTTCATCGTGGGGCGCTTCAACCCCACGGGCGGCGAGGTTCGGGGCAAAGTCGTCGTGCGAGGGAAGCTCGACGGCCGTCCGGTGGCCTATGCGGGCCAGTTGGTGCTGGCCGGGGCCGACGAGGGCAACTCGTTCATCCCGCGCTTCTGGGCGCGGCAGCACCTGGACCATCTGCTGGAGCAGGGGTCGGCGCCCGAGATCAAGGAGCGGATCATCGCGCTGTCCGAGGACTACCAGATCATCACGCCATACACGTCGTTCCTCGTGCTGGAGAGCGACGCCGACCGCGAGCGCTTTGGCGTCAAGAAGCGCTTCCGGATGCGCGACGGCGAGGAGTTCTTCGCGCTGGGGCGGCAGGACGCGACGTTCGAGCTGACGCGGAAGCAGATGCTGCTGGCGCGTTCGTGGAGGCTCCGCCTGCAGCGCGAGGCGCTCACGACGATCTCGGGGCTGGGCCGCGACCTGATGGAGGCGCTCGCGCCGGAGTTGCGGGCGGAGTTTCAGAGGGGGGACAGCGGCCGCAAGCTGGGGCTGACCGGATCGTTTGGGGACAAGGGCAGGTACCGTGATGAGCTCCGTTATGCCCACGACGAGAAGAGCCCTGTCGAAGGCGGGGAAAGCGATCGAAACGAGCTGGAGGATCTGGAGGAGTCGGCGAAGCAACTGGCCGCCCCGGAACCGGCCTCCGTCCCGACATCTCCGGCGCTCGAAGCCCCCCAGGAGGAGGTGTTTGAACGAAAGTCGTACAAGGAAGATCGGCGGATGAACTTTGATGGCCGCTCCAAGGACATGCTTTCCCGGAAGCCGGCGTCGAGGGAGCGCCTCCAGCTCAAGTCGGCGTATGGCTGGAACGGGTATCTGCCCGCGGCACCGCGGGATTTCCTCGGGGGTCTGTTCCCGGACCTGAGTCCCGTTCCGCCGGGAAGCATCGACGCGAAATGGTCCAAGGAGGTTCTGGATCTCATTCGGACGCTGGATCATCGCGTCGCGGCGGCCCGCGGAGTGCGCATCGTCGTCTCGGGTCCCGGCGGAACTTCGACCGAGACGATCGTCGGCCCCAAGGCCTGGGCCGTGCTGCCCTCGCCGGTGCCCGGCCAGGGATTCCGGATCGACTGGTCCGTCGGGAACGAACGCGGCGCGATCGACGCGACCTGGCTGACGTCCTCCGTGCGGCCCCGGCACGAGCACGATGAGCACGCTTGGCCGAGGCCCCTGGACTGGCTGTTCGAAGAGAGCTTCCGGGCCTATGCCGGATACACGGCGGAACTGGCGGAGGGCGCCAACGGCACGAAGGAACTGGCGCTGCGGCATCCGCGGGCGCCGAAGCACTCGGTCGTGGTCGTGATCGATCCCCGGCGCGGCGTGGTGCTCGAAGTCCGCTCCGTGACGGACGGCAAGGTCCAGTGGGCGACGCTCTACGAGGACTTCGTGGAGCTCGCGGGCGCCTTCTGGCCGCGGAAGCGGACGGTCCGCGGCGCCGGCGACGAGGCGGGCGACCCGCTCGTCATCGCCGTGGCGGTCTCGGCGGATCCGGCGGCGGATATCGCCGCGCGCCTGACGCTGCGGGCGCAGGCGCTGCAGCTGGGCCCGGAGCCCGCATCCATTGACGCCGCCCGGCAGGCCGTCGCGGACGGCAGGGCGAGCTTCGAGGACTGCTGGATGGTCTTGCGCCATTGGGCGGCCCGTCAGGACTGGGACAAGGCTGAAGCGGCGCTGAAGGGGGTGGAGGCGGCGGCCGCGGGCAGGACGGCCCTGGTCCCGATCCGCGCCGCGATCCTGCTGGAGCGCCGCCGGTTGGAAGAGTTGCGGAAGTGGGTGGTCGAGTCCGCGGGAGCCCTGAAGGAGCGTCCCGCCGACTACGCCGCCGCGCAGCAGCTGCTCGGCTACGCGGGGTCGTTCCACCAGGGCAACGAGCGTCTGGAGGTCGTGCGTTTGCTGAAGCCGGTCTTCGAGCGGCGGGCGGGGATTCCCGGCGCGGCCCTGCAGTATGAACACCAGGTGCTGGGCTGCCTCCAGGCCATGGGAAAGCCCGAGGCGGTCTTCGCGCAGCAGCAGTCGATGGCGGAGCGTTTTCCAAAGGATCTGGGCGTCTTGATCGCCTATGCGCAGGCGCTGGCGCAGCGCTCCCGGGTGGATGACGCGCTTGCGTTCCTGAAGGCGAAGGAAGCGGGCGGCTGGAAGGACGAGGAAATCGGACAGATCCGCCGGACGCTGGGAGATCTCCTGCTGGCGGCGTACCGCCTGGAGCCGTTCCTGAATCACATGGATGCGTGGCGGACGGAGAAGCCCGCCACGCTGAACGCGTACGACTTCAACAAGCTGCTGTCGGCGCAGATCCTGCTGGACCGGGTCGACGCGGCGAACGCGCTGATGGCCGAGTGGCTGGCGGGCGACGATGTCCATCGGCTGCTGGCCGCCATCCAGCACGGGTGCGGTCAGGGTTACCTGATGTACCGGAACCGCATGGATCCCGAGGTCGCCGTGAAAATGGCCGCGACGGCCCGGCGTCTGCTGGATCGTCCGGACTTCGTGTCCCACGTCGCCACCATCGCGGGCGACGGGCGCTTCGTGCAGACGGATGCGGGGCGGGCGTTCCTGGCGGAGCTCCACGCGGACCTGAAGGCCCGGGTGCAGGGAATGGAGGCGGAGCGCTTCGTCCGCCACTTCAGCTGGGTGCGCGGCCATCTGAGCACGGACGAGGGCGAGGCGGGCTGGCAGGCGCTGCTCGACCAGGTCTATCTCCGCTGGCAGGCGGCCCAGGGCGAGGACAAGGATCACTGGCAGGGCCTCCTGGCCGCCCACGGCCGCACCGAGTTGAAGCTGAAGCTCTTCCGCGCCCTCGGCACCGCGGGGCAGGCCTCACTCTTCGAGTTGCTGCTGGAGCAGCCCTGGACGGCCGAAACGGAGAAGGAACTCGTGGAGCTGCTGCCGAAGCTCAAGACGGTGCCGCTCTTTCATCACTTCATGGACTGGCTGCCTGCGGCGCGGGCGAAGGCCGCGGTGGCGGCGCTCCCGGACGTGAACGCGATGCCGCGCCGAAAGCTGGCGGAGGCCAATGGTGCCGCGCTGCGCGAGGCGCGCGCCGCGGCCCTCGAGCTGCTGGCGGCGCTCGAGGTCCGCGACGACCTGAAGGAGTTGAGGAAGTGGATCCTCGCCGAACGCCTGTATCTGCAGGCGCGGCTGAAGCGCGATCTGGCGAAAGTCGGCGCGGCGGCGCTGGCGCAACTCCAGGCGATCCGGGGAAAGACGCTGGAGGACCGGGTCCTGGCGGGGCGGATGGCCTGGACGGCGTCGTTCGCGGCGGTCCAGGAGGCGATCGATCCGGCGCTCGTGCTGGCGGCCCTGGCGGCGGGCGAGGCGGCCTCGCCGGAACTGCTCGACTGGAAGCACCTCGTCTACACGCTGCTGACGGCGCTCGATCGGGGCGCCGACGTCCAGGCGCGCCTGAAGGACTGGTACGGCGCGGGCGACAAGGTCGCCGTGCTGCGCTGGGGCCGCGACTACGCGAGGATCCTGGCCGAGCGGAATCGCATCGACGAGGCCGTCGCGGTCCTGGAGGCGGTGGAGAAACACGACGGTCTGGGTCACGAGGAGTACCGCCTGCTGGCGGGCTGGTATCTGGTCCAAGGGAAGAAGGAGGCGCGGCGCGAGGCGCAGATCAAGTCCTGGGCGGCGATGAACGAGCACGAACTCGGTCAGGCGCTCTACGCGGAATACGCCAAGGTCTCGCGCTCGCGCGACCAGGTCCCGGCCGAGCTGGACGAGGAGACGACGCTGAAGCTCGTCGCGCTCTTCCGCAAGGCGCAGAGCCCCGCGAATTACCTGTGGACCCTGCAGAACCTCTACAGCGTCACGCGCGATTTCCGGCTCCTGGAGTGCCTGCCGGAGGGAGTGATGGGCCAGTCGGCGTCGCGCATCTACCCGTTCCTCGGTCAGCTGAGGCAGCTCACGAGCATGCTCCAGGAGGAGGCGACGCTTGATCGGCTCTCGGCGCAGTTGCGTCCGCTGCATGATCGCGCGAAGTCCGACGTGGACAAGCGCGGCTTGCGGCTGCTGGAGTTCGTCGTGCAGCACCGGGCGGCGACGCAGGCGCACGGGGCGGGGCCGCACGTGGCCAAGGCCCTGACGGCGCTGAAGGAGGCCTGGCGGGGCGTCCGGGTCGCAGACGAGCCGGAGCTGCTGGCGGGCTTCCTGGCGGCGCAGGGCGGTCTGGTCCCCGCGCTCGCGGAGGAGCAGCTGCGCCAGCTGCGCGAGCTTTTCAACGCCGCGCCGGCGCGGACCTGGGGCCGGCTGTCGATCGGCGCCCACTATGCGGAGGGCCTCTGGGCCAACGGGCGGAAGGCCCCGGCGGCCGAGTTGCTGGGCTCCGCGCTGGAGGAGTTCCGTCAGGCCGGCGACGGCCTGCTGCCGGCCTCGGCGAACGGTTATCTGCAGGCGCTCGGCTCCTATCGCGAGGGTCTGGGCGAGTTCCGGGCGGCCGAGCAGCTGTGGCTCTCGGAGCTCGCGCGGCCGCATCCCGAAGGGCAGATCCAGCACCTGACGCAGATGCTCTACCAGCACTACCAGCGGGCTTTGTCCGCCCGCGCGGAAGTCTCGCTCGGCAGGGGCGAGGCCCTGTACCGCGCTCTCTACGCGAAGCTGCTGGCGGAGCTGAAGCGCCCGACGAACGAGGGGCAGATGCACCAGTTCGTCCAGACGTTGGTGAACGTCTGGCACGCCGCGTTTCACGATCTGAAGTTCGGGTCGGTGAAGGAGGATGTCCGGACCTTCGCGTTCGACGAGCTGCCGGGGATCCTGGCGCTCTACCAGTACCGGTCGGGTCAGCACGCCGTGGGGCAGGTGGCCCAGCGCGTGGTCGAGACGCTGGGTGCCCGCACGGCGCTGGAGTTCCTGGCGACGCGGGCGGAGCGCGAGCCGGCCTGGCTGCGTCTGCAGGACGGCGATTTCTGGCCGCAGCTCGGGGGCTATGCGGCGCAGTACCGCACGCAGGCGGGGGTCCTGGGGGCGGCGCTGGAGGAGCGTCTCCTGGCGCTCGTGCTGCGGGAGCTCCGGGACGATCTGCGGACCCGGACCGCGCGCAATCGAAACTTCTACAGCGATGACCATTCGTATTTCTGGCAGGAGAAGCGGGGTGACTTCCTGCGGGTGGCGCTGGAGCTCCTGGAGGCCAGCCGGACGTCCGAAGCCGGGGTCGTCTACATTGCGCGCTACCTCTACGACGGCCTCACGAAGCACCCGGAGGGGATTGATGCGCTGTTCGTGGCGCAGCGCGCGGGGATCCTGGGGATCGACAGCCGGCATCTGCTTTGCCAGTTCCTGCAGCGGAGTGCGCGCTGGGCGGAGTCGATTCCGCTGCTGGTCCGTCTGATCGAGGCTCGGCCGGGGACCCTGGACTACCGGGTGATGCTGATGCGGGCGTACAACGGCACCGGGGACCGGGCGGCGCTGCTGGCGACGCACGCGGCGGCGGCCCGGCACTTCAAGGACGCGAAGCAGTGGAATGAAGGCGTGCTCGCGTCGCTCGGGGCGGTCTGCGTGGAGACGCGCTTGTTCGCCGAGGGGGCGGCGCACCTGGAGGAGGCGATCGCGCTGCACGTGAAGGCGTCGCCGACGCGCGGCCTGGGCGACGGGACGACGTCGCACTACTACACCCTGCTGTCGTCGGCCCACAGCGGCCTGGGCCATACCGACAAGGCGGTGGACGCGGCGGCGGGGGCGATCGTGAGCTGGGGCCGCTCCCAGCATCAGCGGCAGACGGCGCTGCAGCAGCTGGAGCAGGTGCTGGCGCAGGCGGCCGACCTGGACGCGTACGTCGTGCGGCTGGACCAGCAGGTCCGCGAAAGCGGGCTGGAGAATCCGATCGTGCGCAAGGCGCTGGGCAAGGTCTATCTGGGCAAGAACGCCTTCGGACCCGCGGCGCTGCAGTTCCGGCGGGCGGCGGAGGGGCAGCCCAACGACGTCGAGACGCACCAGCTGCTGGTGGGGGCGCTGGACAAGGCGGGGCGGCCGGAGGAGGCGCTGGCGCAGCTGTTGGAGTCGGCGGCGATCTCGGGCCACGACCTGACGATCTACCAGCAGCTCGGCAAGCGCTTTGAGGGGCTGGGCGACGCCGGCGAAGCGGCGCGCGCGTACACGACGATGGTGGAGATGCTGCCGCACGAGTCGGAGGGGCACGAGGCCTACGCGAAGGTGCTGGACGGCAAGGCGCGCTGGAGCGAGTCGCTCGTGTCCTGGCGGAACGTGATCCGGGTGCGGACGAAGGAGCCGGGCGGCTGGCTGGGTCTGGCGAACGCACAGATCCAGGCGAAGGACTTCGCGGGGGCCCGCGTCTCGGTGGAGGTGCTCCGCAAGACGGACTGGCCGGTGCGCTTCAGCGACGTGCGCTCTCAGGCGGACGCGCTGGCGGGGCGGATTCCGAGGTAAGGCTGGGCCTCCGGGATCGGCGACCTCCGCGCAGCCCTGCGAGCTGTCTTTGGGCGGCTCAACAGGTTCCGCTATTTTGTTTACAAGCGCCGACTTCCTGAAATATTATTCACACTTCAAGTGCCCATGACGCGGTAGTCATGGGCGGTCCCCGGGACATCAAGCAGAGGGAGCACCCATGCCACGGATGATGAAGCGCTACGGCCTGCCGGGCGGCGTCTTCCTTGCCGCGCTGCTGATTGTCGCGCGACGGGCGGAGTGAGACACAAAAGGCGAATAGTTTAGTTGACACTT
>CAZUJF010000011.1:0-135901 GCA_964619955.1 uncultured Planctomycetales bacterium | reverse complement strand
CGTGGTGGCGAAGACCGCGAGCGCAATCTCGTTCGTCGCGAAGGACGCCGCCTCGCGGGCGGATTTCCCCTCCTCGACATGGCGCATCGTGTTCTCCTGCACCACGATCGAGTCGTCGATGAGAAGCCCGATCGCCAGCGAGAGCGCCAGGAGGGTCATCATGTTCTGGGTGAACCCCAGCGCATTCATGAGGATGAAGGTCCCGATGACGGCGACCGGGATGACCAGGGCGCAGATCAAGGTGCTGCGGAGGTTCCGCAGAAAGAGGAAGACGATGACGATGGCGAGTCCGCCGCCGAAGACCATGTGGAATTGGACCTCGTGGACGGAGTGCTCGATGAAGACCGAGAGGTCTTGCCCGATTTCGAGTCGCACTCCCCGCGGGGAGAGCTCGTCCCGGAGCTTGGCGACCTCGGCCTTGAGGGCCCGCGCGACCTCGACCGTATTCGTCCCGGACTGGCGCCGGACGAGGAGGGTGACGGCACGGGTGTCGTTGAGACGAGCGAAGCTGCGCTCTTCCTCAAGGCCGTCCTCCACGCGCCCGAGGTCGCTCACCCGGATGGTCGCGCCCCCCCGGAAGGCGACCACCAATCCGGAGATCTCGGCGGCGGAGGCGAACTCAGCCTTGGTCTTGACCACGTATTCGCGGGGTCCGCTTTCGACCCGTCCGCCCGGGTACTCGACGTGCTCGGTCCGAAGCGCCTCCTCGACGTCGCGCACCGATAGGCCGTGACCTTCGAGCTTCGAGCGGTCGAGCCAGAGCCAGATCTTGCGCTCGCGGCCTCCGATGAGCGCGACCTGCCCGACGTTCTGGAGCCTCTGGAGCCGTTCCTTGATGAGCTTTCGAGAAAGGTAGGTGAGGTCTCGAATGGGCATGTCACCGGAGACCACCACCGCCATGATGGGGGCCGAGTCGACGTCGAACTTCTCGACGACGGGATCCTCCAGGTCGTCGGGAAGCTGGGAGCGTACGGTGCCGAGCTTCGCCTGGACCTCCTGGTAGGCGACGTCAATGTCCTTCTCGAGAACGAATTCGACGACTACCTGGGAAATGCTGTCGGTGCTCGTCGAGCGAAGGTGTTTGATCCCGCTGATCGTCGAGACCGCCTCCTCGATCGGATCAGTGACCGTCGTTTCAACGGTTTCAGGATCGGCTCCCGGGAGTGCCGAGATGATCGTAATCACCGGGAACTCGACCCTCGGGTAGAGGTCGATCCCGATATCCCGGAAGCTGATCACCCCGAAGACGACGATCGCCCCGATCACCATCGTGGCGAAGACGGGGCGCTTGATCGCGGTGTCGGAAAGAATCATGTGGATTCCCAGTGGACCTCGATCGGATAACCGTCGGGATCAAGAAAGACGAGGTTCCTTCCGCAGTCCGTGTTCTTTGGGGCCGACGAAATGTGGACACGACGGGTTTCGAGGTAAACCGCCCATATGTCCAAATCCTTGTTTCGACTCACGCTGAACCCGATTCGAATGCCTTGGAGGGGCTTCTTCGGCCTTTCCTTCCGATCGAGGAGCAACTCCAGGTTGTCCTGAGTGAGACAGACGGTCGTCGCGTTTCTCCAGACGGGCCAGAATCTGAGGATGTCGCGGTAGAACGTCACCGACCGATCGAGGTCCGCGACCCGCAGCGTCAAGCGATAGCGGCCAACCTTCCACGGAGGCGTCTTCTCATCCGCTTTCAGGTCCGGGAGTCGCCTCTGGACGTTCACGTTTTTCCCTTGAGCACGAAGACCTTATCCCCCTCGCGGAGGCCGTCCTTCACTTCAATGAGGGTGTCCGTCAGGAGGCCCACCTTGATCGGCCGAAGAACAGGAGACTCGCTGCTGGCGGCGAGCACCTGCCATCCCTGTGCGGTTTCGGTGACGGCCATGCGCGGCAGGAGGAGGGCATCCTTCACCTCTTGGTTGACGACCCAAACGCGAATCAGCATCCCCGGCCGGTAGATTCCGGAGGCGTTGGGCACGGTTACGCGCGAGCGAAAGGATCGCGTGGCCTCCTCGACCGCCGGGAAGACGACCGCCACCTGGCTGCTACCCTTGGTTTCGGGAACTCCCTCGGCCTCGAAGGTGACGTGGGTTCCGGAACGGACGCGCGACAACATTTCCTGTGGCAGGGAGAACTCCAGGTCGAGCGTCCCAACCTCTTGAATCTCGATGAGATGGCTCACGGGGGTCGACGTCACCGGTTCACCCGGATCGACCAGACGCCGGGTCACCACCCCGTCGTAGGGCGCTCGGATCACGGTTTCCTGAATGCGCTCGTCCGCGTAACGGAGCGCCTCTTCGGCCTGCTTGACCCGGGCTTGTGCGGCGTCGAAGCGGGCCTTCGCGTCGTCGTAGAGCTTCTTCGGGATGGAAGGCTCCTTACCCTGGGGCTTCTCCCACAGGTTCTTCATGCGGGTGTGCTGGGTTTCGGTCTCCCAAAGGGCGGCTTTGGCCGCATCCAGGTCCGCCGCTCGCTGGGACCGCTCGATTCCGAAGAACACGGGGTCCAGGAGGACGAGCTCCTGCCCCTTCTTGACGACGTTTCCCACGTCCACCAGGACCTGTTTGACCCGGCCTGAAACCTGTGAGCCGAGCTTGGTCGTTTGGCGGGCTCGGAGTATGCCCACCGCGGGGACGCTGCTTCGGATGGTGCCTCGGTTGACGATCACCCACTCCCCGCGAGGGGCCGGCGAGGCTGACGCTGCGCCTTGAGCCGACTCCCTTTCCGCTCCCGACGCGGCCGAGGGCGGCGGGCTGCCGCCCTTCTTTCCGCACGCCGTGAGGAAAACGGCCACTACGAGGATGGGCACCAAGGCGAATCGACTTTTCGTCCGAGGCCTGTCGACAAACGTCTTCTGGTCGGTCATTTTCATTCTATTTCTCCGGTGGCGCGCCTCCGGCCGCGTGCGCCAGGCGTGCGAAGGCGCCGTGGTACTCGTAGAGCGACCGGAAATAGTTCGTCTTAGAGCGACTCAGGCGATCCTCTTCAGCAAGAACGTCCGCGCTCGTCAGGAGGCCCTCGGCATACTGGTCGCGGACCACCCGCAGGTTTTCGTCCGCGAGGTCGATCGTCTTGCGGGCTACCGGAAGGCGCTCCGCGGCCTCCCGTACGAGAAGGTAGTTCTGTTTGAGCTCCAGGACAATGTCGTCCACGCGCTCGTCGTGGAAATCCACCGCCTCGGCGATCTCCTTTTCCCTCTGGCGCAGGCGGGCTAGCGTCGAGCCCCCGTCAAAGAGGGGGACCTGGATGGCCACGCCTCCTACGAGCCAGTCCTGGTTGAGGAGGAAATCGTCGGTCGAGTAGTTGTAATCGGCAAAGCCGTAGAGTCTTGGAAGGAATCCGGCCCGGGTCGCGCGGTATTCGGCGCGGGCGATGTCGACTTGCTTCTTGAGGGCGGAGAGATCCGGTCGCTTCTCGACGGCCATTCGCAGGGCCGCCTCGAAGGAACCTCTCCATGGAGGAGCTTCGAGGACGTCCCGGAGGTCCAGCGGCTCATCGACGCCCTTTCCCATCAGGCGGTTCAAGGTGGAGCGGGCTAGCTCCACGTTGTTGGAAGCGCGGATATGGTCTTGGCGCCGTTCGGCTTCCTGGACTTCGGCGGTAAGGACGTCGCTGGCCGCGACGAGACCCTGCGCCCGGAAATCGCGGGCCATCTCGAGTTGCCGGGCGACGACCTTAAGGGACTCCTCGACAACGCTCTTGATGCGGAGGGCCTCGAGCACTCGATAGTAGGCTTGACTCACCGCCAAAGTCAGATCCTGCCGGGTCCGCGTGGCGGAAAACCCGGCCACGTCCACCTCGAGCTCGGCGGATTCTCGCTCGTTCCAGGCCCCGCCGAAATCGTAGATCGGCACCAGGAGCGAGACTTTTGCCGTCCCCAGGTGGCGTTCCCCCGTCACGAAGGTGTTTCCGCCGAAGGTCGAGCCCCGGTCGTTATTGCGGGCTTCGTAGCGGGCCTCGCCGCCCAACTTGGGGAGGATCAGACCGAGTTTCTCGTCCACCACGTCCTTGGCGATAAGGATGCGACGGTCCGCGATCCGGATGCCCCGGTGATGGCGAAGGGCCAGTTCAACGCAGTCGCCGAGGGAAAGCCCGTGGCTTTCCAGGGCGGGAGGGGCGACGGGCGGAGTCGTCCCGCGATTCGCCACCTCCGAAAGGACGGACGGAAGGTAGGCTGGGTCGTCCGAGGAGGGCGTCGCGCATCCCCACAGAAGACCGAGCAGGAGGACTCCTGTTGCCGGAATCTTCACCGGATTTCCTCCTGACAAGATCGTTCCTGATCGCTGAGAACGCCCCGGAGGAAGATATCGATGACATCCTTCGCCTGGGCCGCGGAGGAGTTCTTCCTCCCCGCGAAATGGTTCGTGAAGATCGTCCCGTAGAGGAGGTCGCTCAGAACCTCGACGATTCGGTCGACCGGCATTCGTCGAAAGCGTCCCTGTGCGATCAATTGCGTGAACAGATCCTTCCAGGGGGCCAGGTTGGCGTCACGATGGGCAAAATACGTGGGTTTCTTGCGGTCCCGGAACTGGGCGCGCTCCTGGATGAGCAACTCCACGACGATGGGGTTCCTCTCGAAATACTTGAGGTAAGACCGAATGGCCTCGGTGATCCGGTCCAGAGGGTTTGCGATCGAGGCGACATCGACATTGACTTGGGTGCTGAGGCGGCGCATCGCGCGATCTACCGCCGCCAGGAAGAGCAGTTCCTTAGTCGGGAAGTAGCGGTAGATCGTTCCCTTCCCGACCCCTAGGTCGTCGGCCAGAGCCTGGGTGTCGGTGTTGGCGTAGGTGCGCTCCGCGAATAGGCGCGCCGCGGCGTCCAGGAACTCCTCTCGACGCCTCTCGACGAGCCCCGGCACCGGAGGCCGCCCCCGCCCCTTCTTAAGTGTAACTATGGCCACGGCACACTCCCCCTGATATATTACTGACTGACCAGTCAGTCCGTAAATTAAACAGACCTCAAGAACGCTTGTCAAGTGACTGTGATGGTCCAGAGGGGGGGAGGTATGAACGGATGAGCATTCGCCTGAGCAGGACTCGGCCGCTCCACGCGTCGCTTGTCGGCTCTGGAGCCATCGCTGTCGTGTTACTTGGGCGACATCCACTGCAGGCCCGCTCCACGGTGGAGGCTCGGGCGAACGAGGACCCGGTGGGCGCCGCCGGCCTAGACGCCCCCCCGGGTTCCACGACGGAAGTCGAGGGGTACGCCTTCCGGCGCCGCCGTCGTCACATTGGATCGTCCGCTGGTGAGCGCCCGTCCAGCTTGCCTGAGGAGCCGAGGTGACGACCGTCTCGTTTCTGCTGGTCGCGCTTCTGAACGCTCGGCAGGACGCATCGACCCCGGAGGCCGATCGCCTTTCGTCCGCCACCCGAGTCGCGAACGTCGGCTTCGGCCCCCTTCACCTGCGAAGCCAGTCTCCGTTGCACATCCTGCGCACTTCGTTCTTGCCGAACACCCCATCAACGCTGATGGCCGGCGAATGGGAATTCGGGTCGCTCCTCACGTGGACCAACCGCTGGGCCTTCAAGGAGAGTGAGTACCTCGTGGATATGGAGGTGATCCGACCGAGCCTGCTCTTCAAGCATGCCCTGACGGATTCTCTGACGCTCCAGGTGGAAGTCCCCTTTCTCTGGAGCACGGGGGGGGGCATGGACGGCTTCATCGAGGGCTTTCACGACACGTTCGGTCTCGGCCAGGCCGGACGGGACAAGTTTGAGCGCAACCGAGTGCAGCTCGAAATCACGACTCCGGATGGGCAGAAACGCTCCTATGATCCGAGCGACATCTATGGCGGACTGACCGATGTCGTGCTTTCAGGCCAGTATGACCTGACCGACGGCACGGAATACTGGCCGGCTCTCGCCTTGGGGATGAATATCAAACTGCCCGTCGGCTCGGACAGTGCGCTACTGGGTACCCCGGGAGTCGATCCCGGGCTTTATCTTTCGGCCTCCAAAGGAATAGGGGACTGGGGCTTCGTTTACCTGAACCTCGGAGGCGCTTGGCTCGGGCGGGAGGAGCTCGGCGGCCTCTCCTTGAAGGAGTTCGAGTGGACGACTTTGTTTGCCTTTGAGTGGAGGGCCGGAATCACGTTCTCCTGGATCGTCCAGCTTCTGGCCAACAGCGGGATCGCCAGTTCCGCGGGCGAGATGTCCGAGATCTCGACCGAGTTGACGCTCGGCTTCAAGCTCGAATTTCCTTCGCTCTCCTTTCCGGGCAAGAAGTCCATCCTCGAATTCGGGCTGACGGAGAACCTCTTCCACTTCGACAACAGTCCTGACTTCGGCGTTCACCTTGGATTCACCCTACGGATGTAGGCGCGAAATCGGCCGGCTACCTGCCGGCCGTTACCTTGATGAGAGTGGCGATTTCGTCCATGTATCCAAGGATGCCCCGCGTCTGTTGAAAGCTTTCTGCCCGATTACGTAAACTCGCCCCTCGCCCAACATCAAAGCTCCTCCGCCATCCTTGGTACTATGGCGACGGCTTTAACCCTCTCACCCGAGGTGCCGGCATGATCCGACCCGCGCTGCTCCTGGCCGTTCTGGCGGTCGCGTCCTCCCTTCCGGCGCCCGCCCGGCCCGGGCCCTGGAGATCCATCGGGGCGATCCAGCCCAAGATCTCCCCGGACGGCTCGACGATCGCGTTTGCGTACCAGGGCTCCCTCTGGAGGATGCCCCGCGAGGGCGGCGTGATGCGGCGCCTGAGCTCCGGCCCCTCCTTCGACGGCGACCCCGCCTGGTCGCCGGACGGGAAACGCATCATTTTCAGCTCCGGCCGCCTTCGCGTGATCGATGCGGAAACGGGGGTGCCCCTGCCGCTCGCCCAGGAGATTCCGGCTTCCGGCAAGGTCCTTCCCGGCCCCGACGGCCGCTTCCTGGGACGCTTCGGACGTGCGCTCGCGTGGGTGGACGCCGTCGGGACGCTTTCCCCGCTCGTACCCCGCAACGTCGCCGCGTTCGCGCTCTCGCCGGACGGAACCCGGGTCGCCTACGCCACGACTCAGGATGTCGACGGCGAACAAACCGGCAACGACGGTCCCCAAGGCGACCTCTGGATCATCCCCGCGACGGGCGGCGAAGCGAAGAAGCTCACGCGTTTCCGCTCGCGCATCTACGATCTCGCATGGCACGGCTCCGACCTGTACTTGGTCAGCGATCTCGGCGGAGCGCACAACGACCTCTGGACGCTGTCCATCGACGATCCCGGCCACGCGCATCGAATCACTTCCGGTCAGGCGGATGAGGACGCCCCCTCGGTCTCCGCCGACGGCCGCTGGCTGGTCTACACGGACAACCGCGAGGGCCCGACCTCCCTTGTGGTCCGGGACCTGCTCTCGGGCGAGGAGCGGACACCGTCGATCACCGCGATGGATTTCGGCGTCCCGACGGGAATGCTGCGGATCCAGCTGGCGGAGGGCGTCGCCCGCGTCTCGATCCAGCAGGTCGGCGGTCGCAGCTACGCACCGCCCGGCGCCTTGTACCGGACGGCCGGCGGCACCGAGCACTTCTACGCCGAGGAAAAAGCGGAGCTCCAGGTGCCGGCGGGAACCTACGTGCTTCGCGCTTTCCGAGGCTCGGAGTACCGGGAGGCACGGCAGGAGGTCGCGGTCGCGGCCGGTGCGGAGGTCGACGTCCGTCTCGCCCCCGAGCGCTGGGCGAACCCTCCGGCCAGGGGTTGGTGGGGGGGAGAGAGCCATATCCATGCGAACTACGGCTACGGACACTGGTACGTCACGCCGTCGGCGCTGCGACTGCAGATTCAGGGGGAGGGGCTGCACGTCGCCAATCTCGTGGTGGCCAATTCCGACGGCGACGGCGTGTTCGACCGCGAATTCTTCCGCGGAGAACCCGACCCGCTGTCGAGCGCGCGTCACGTCCTGTACTGGAACCAGGAATTCCGCGCGACTCTCTGGGGGCACCTGACGTTCTTAAACCTGACGCGGCTCGTCGAGCCGATCTTCACGGGGTTCAAGGACACCACGAATCCCTTCGACGCCCCGAGCAATGCGGACATAGCGGACCACGTCCATCTTCAAGGCGGACATGTGAACTACACCCATCCCGCCTCCAACGTCCGGGATCCCTTCCTGGGCGCCTACTCCGCCAAGTCCCTGCCGGTGGACGTGGCCCTCGGCCGCATCGACAGCCTCGACATCAATGGCAGCTTCGACGTGGCGGTGCCGCTCTGGTACCGGCTGCTCAACTGCGGATTCCGGCTGCCGGCGTCGGCCGGCACGGACTGCTTCCTCAACCGCCTCCGGGGGCGCCTGCCGGGCGCCGATCGCGCCTATGTAAAAATCGACGGCGACTTTTCCTACGAGGGCTGGATCAAGGGACTCAAGGCTGGGCGCTCGTTCGTGACGAACGGTCCGCTGCTGGAGTTCCAGCCTGGCGGGACGATCAAGCTCGACGGACCGGGCGACGTTCCCGTCCGCGCCGAGGCGACCTCCCTGGTCCCGATCGATCGCTTCGAGGTCGTCCTGAACGGCGAAGTCGTCGCGAAGGGCGCGATCGGAGCGGACAAGCTCTCCGCGACGATCGACCAGACCGTGAAGATCACGAAGAGCGGCTGGTACAGCGTCCGCGTTTTTGCGGGCAAGCAGCAGGCCCATTCGAGCGCCGTCTATGTGGAGGTCGCGGGCAGGCCGGCCGGCTCGAAGGGGGACGCCGAGTATTTCCTCGGCTGGATCGACCGGCTGGAGGCCCAGCTCAAGAAGCGCGACCGCGTCCCGGGCGATGCGTTGAAGAAGCACATCGACGGCCAGTTGAATGCCGCGCGCGACGCTTACCGCGCGATCGCCGCGAGGGAATGATCGTCAGGGTTTGATCCGCCCCGCCAGGATCGTGATGTCGTCGGACTGGATCTGGCCTGCGCGATGGTGCTCGAGGGCGTCGGTCAGGCTCCGAACGGCGTCCACCGACCAGTGGTGGTAATTCGCGCGCAGCCAGTTCTCCAGCCGCTCCATGCCGAATTATTGGCACTTAGCGCCCGAGGTAACCCTCCAACGTTCCGCCAGGCGCCTCGAGACACCAGCCGATCATTCAATGGAGTCCGTCGATATGGTGCGTCTTTCCACCCTCTTCGTATAAGAAGATTGGGTTAAAAGCGCGAGCGGGGGACAAGGGGCACTGGAACGTCTCTCGCGTGCGAATCCCGCCCGTGCCCAGCGAGGGCCGTCGCGCCATAACCTCAAACGTTCCTCGAGGATCGAACGAAAGGGCGTCTCCGAAACCCTCCCACCGCGCCGCCGCGGCCACGGGTTCCTCAAAGTCTTCGGTGAGCAGGGTCCTGTCTACCCAAGCTCCCCCGAATCGACTGAAAGGCGTCCGAAGGAGTAGAGGACGGCCTTTCACCTTGAACGCAGACCTTTGTCAGGACCTCCTCCCATGGCTCGAGCGGCCCCCTTCCCATCCCTCGCCATCCTCAGCACTGCCGGACGGCAAGGGACGGGTGCGCGGTCCATAGTCCCTCCACTCGCGGGACCGTGACAGCCTTGCTGGCGCGGGCATCGCAGCACAGGAGAAGCATTAGACTTGCGACCACAGCATGGCATGCCAGATCGGCATTCCGAGCGTAGCTGGCGACCTTCTGCTCGGCCCTTGGGGGGCCGGGGCGGATGAACTCCGGTGTGCCCGTCAAATGGTCTATCGTAGCTGAGCGAGATACCTGCCGTCTTGCGAACGCGACTCCCGTAGGACGTCACGCCCCCTCGCGGGGCAGCAGCATGCGGATTCCATCCATATCGCCCGGCACCCCGCACGAGTGCGACCGAGCGTCCCCGAAACTCAGAAAACAAAGACCTCTTCCCCGGTCGGGGAAAGAGCGAAGAGGTCTTTCCCCAGAGGAAGAGGTACGTGCCGGAGCAAGGCAGGGAGCCTCGCCCGGACGGGACGTGCCGCCCGATCACGAAGGATCAGGGATGGCTTCGAGCTTGAGCTGGGCTTCTGCCTACGAAGAGGCAGAATCACCCGGGCTGGCTCCGCGCGTGTCCACTGCGTACGGTCATCTCGACCGCGGGTACAACGAGAAGGGACGCGAAATATTTCTCTGGCCGTCCGCCAGCGTGCGCATCCTGGCGCAAACAGCGGTTTTCCTGCATGCTCCGGCTCCTGGCGGGCCCTCCCGCGCCCGTCAGTGTGCGCTTTCGCCGCACACTTACGGGCGCGGCGCACAGCCCCTCGGCCTCCCGGCCTCGCCTCCGGCCTTGGCGGCCGGACGCTTCGTGGCACGCTTGCGCGAGCCACTGCCGGCCTCCGCCGCCAGCACCTGGCGTCGGAGGGCACGAAGAGCTGCTGTAGCCGCGCAGGTGACCCGGGGCCCGGGACTGCTTCGCAGCCCTGACCCCTGCGGGGTCAGCCGTGGGCGGCCGGTCGATCCCGAGAAGACCGCTTCTCGTTCTCGACCGGCCACCCCCGACCTCGGGCCCCGGGCCACCTGCGCACCGGAGCGATAACCTACTTGCCTGGCCGCTCGCCGGGCTGACGCGCCCAGATCCCGGCCTCCTGCTGGGCCTCCACGATCATCGCCTGGAAGCGCCGCCAGGCCGAGCGGGCGTCCAGCCGGACCAACTCGTGCAGCTTGCGTTCGCTGAAGTACCGGAGGTACTCGGGGGCCCGGTGCTCGGCCAGGAAGCGCTTGATGGGGGCAGGGAGGCCCAGAAGCTGGACGTGTCGCGTGACCCGCTTGCGGGGCAGGCCGAGGAGCCTGGCGAGCGCCGCGAGGCTCCTGAGGCCCCTGGACTCCATTTGCCGGGCGTACATCTCCGCCTCCTCCAGGGGCGTCCGTTCCCTCTTGAGCAGGGTCTGATATTGCTTCAGGACTTTCTTGCTCAAGGATCCAAGGTGCCGGAGGGCGGCCGGCTTCTCCGACAGGATCATTTCCCTCCGTCCGCCGGTCCAGCGCGTATGGAAGGGAGTGACCGCCCGCAGGGTGCGGCGGGGGAGGATAGAGTTGTTCGCGGCGGGTAACCGATGGGCGACCATCCGCCTTCGCTCGCCGAAGGCGAGCCTGAAGGCGGATGCCTCGCCGTAGCGCCAACCCTAAAGATGCGCGGAGGCGGGCAGCCCTTCCGGCGAGCTTCGGCGGGATTCCCCCTCAGCGCCCGGCTTCTGCCGCCCCCAGGCGCCAGAGGGACGTGTGCTCGGCGGCGCGCGCGGCGTGCAGCGGGTCCGTCTTGTCCTGGGCCCGCGGATGCGAGGGACGCGCGTCCAGCTTTGCGACGACCTGCAGGCCGCCCGACTTGATCCACGCCATCAGCTCGGCCCGGGAGCGCAACCCCAGGTGCTCCGCCAGGTCCGAGAGGATCAGCCAGCCTTCGCCCCCCGGCTCCAGATGCGCCGCCAGGCCGGACAGGAAGCCCTTCAGCATCCGGCTCTCCGGATCGTAGACCGCGTGCTCCAGCGCCGACGTGGGCTGCGCCGGAATCCAGGGCGGATTGCAGACGATCAGCGCGGCGCGGCCCTCGGGGAAGAGATCGCCCTGGCGGATCTCCACCTGCGGGCCCAGCCCCAGCCGCTCGAGGTTCTCCCGCGCACAGGCCACGGCGCGCGGGTCGGCGTCGCTCGCGACGATCTTCTCCACGCCCCGGCGCGCGAGCACGGCCGCCAGCACCCCGGTGCCCGTGCCGATGTCGAAGGCCCGCGTCTTCGCCGGCAGCGGCGCCTTCGCCACCAGGTCGGCATACTCCCCGCGGATCGGCGCAAAAACCCCGTAGTGCGGATGGATGCGGCCGCCGATCGCCGGCACCTCCACGCCCTTCTTCCGCCATTCGTGCGCGCCGATCAGGCCCTGCAGTTCCCGGAGCGAGGCGACGTAGGGGGCCCCGGCGGGACCGTAGACCTCCCCGCAGGCCAGGCGGACGTCCGGCGCCCGCTTCAGCGGGATCCGGTGATCGCCGTTGAACGGGATCAAGATCAGCCCCAGCAGGCGCGCTTTCAGTTCCTGCGCGGCGCGGTGCCGGCGAAAAGCCTCGGCGGGGGTCTTCGGCGGAGCGCCGGACGGGAGCTGGTCCACGCGCCGCGTCAGCGCCTGCAGCAGCTGGCCGGCATGGTGGAAGTCGCCGCGCCAGAGCAGCCCCTGGCCTTCCTGGATCATCTTGAAGGCGACGTCCGCCGTCAGCCCCGGGCCGGCCGCGACGCAGCGGGCGGGGGGCGCCGACCCGTTCTCCGAACGCCAGAGCGCCGAACGGGTCTGGCCGGACTCGGTCCACTTGATTTCCGTCATGCGCGCGCCACTCCCGAGGCGACGACCCAGGCACTCGACCAGGCCCATTGGAAATTGAAGCCGCCCAGGCGGCCGTCGACGTCCAGGATCTCCCCGGCGAAATAAAGCCCCGGACAGGGGCGCGACTCCAGGGTGGACGGGTCGACCTCCGCCAGCGGCACGCCGCCCGCGGTGACTTCGGCGAAATTGTAGCCGCGCCCCCCGCTCACGGGAAGCGGCCATTCGAGCAGCGCCTGGATCAGCTTCCGGCGATCCTCCCGGGGCAGATTGGCCATCGTCGTGTCGCCGCGCAGCTGGAGCCGGCCGAGGACGGCGTCGGCCACCTTCGCGGGGATCAGCGTCGAGAGCGTGTTGCGCAGTTGCGTCCGGGGCTGCGCCTGGACCAACTGCAGCAGCTTCGCCTCCAGGGAGACGGCGTCGTGGCCCGGCAGCAGATTCACCGTGACGTTGACGGCGACCCCGTCCAGTTTCGCCCGCTGCCAGTGGCGCGAGGCGTCCAGCGCCGCGGGCCCGCTGATCCCGAAGTGCGTCCAGAGCATCGGGCCCTCGAGAATCACGGGCTTTCGTCCCGCCGCCCGGACGCAGATCTCGACCGGATGGGCGATGCCGGAGAGCGCCGTCGCGAAGCCGCCTTCGAGCAGCAGCGGCTCCAGCCCGGGCGTGGTGGGGACGATCGTGTGCCCCAGCGAAGCGGCGAGCCGATAACCGAAGCCGTCGCTGCCCGTCTTCGGCAGCGACAGGCCCCCGGTGGCGAGCACGACCTTCCGCGCCGCAAGGTCTCCCATCGAGGTCGAGAGCCGGAACAGCCCCTCGCTCCGCACGATGCCGGTGACGCGGTGCGAGCTCCGGAGCTCCACCCCGAGGCGCTTCGTCTCGCCCAGGAGCGCGTCGACCACGGTCCGGGCGCTGTTGGAGTCGGGGAAGTATTTGCCCCGATCCTCGAGATGCAGGGGCACGCCGATCTCCCGGAAGAAGGCGATCGTGCGGTCCACGGGGAACGCCGAGAGGATGCGGCGGATGACGTGGGGGCTGCCGCCCCAGAAATCCGCTGCGGACACCGTCTCGTGCGTGACGTTGCAGCGGCCGCCGCCGCTGACGAGGATCTTGGCGCCGACCTTGGCGGCGCCGTCGAGGATGCAGACGCGGAGTTCAGGCTTCCGCCGGGCGCTGAAGACCGCCGTGGCGAGGCCGGCCGCGCCGGCGCCCACCACCACGACGTCGAAGGGGTCGGACATGGCCGGACATCATAGGGCAGGGGTGGGCCTATAGCTTCACGAAACGCTCCAGCGCGGCGGGATCGCGCGAGGCGTCGAGGATCTTCATGATCGTCATCGTTTCGCGCCGGTCGATCAGCTCCTTCCCGGCGGCGAAGAAGTCCAGCAGCGCGGCGGCGGCGTCCACGAAGAGCGGCTTCGTGTCGACTTCGAGGTAACGCGTCTCCTTGGCGGTGCTCACCGACGCCGCGTAGGGGGTCTTGGCGCGGTTGTAGACGTTGATGACGGCCGTGCGCCCCTCCGAGAAGTCGATCAACAGCTGCGACTCCGGGTCCGTTCCGCGGCGCCGCAAAGCGAGCGCGTCCGGGCCCAGCAGCGAGACCGCCAGCTCCACCGCATGGACCGCGTATTCGTCGTAGCTCCGGCCGGGCGCCCAGGCGACGACATGGCGAACATCCGTGGGCTTGGCGATCTTCTGCACTGCCGTGTAGCGCAGCGCGGAGCTGGTCTGCAGCGCCACCTTGTGCCGGTCCGCCAGGGCGAAAAGGCGTCCGGCCGCAGCCGCATCGGGCGCGAAGGTCTTGTCCACGAACGTCGTCTTGCCGAAGGGGAGGATCATCTTGCAGAGGTCCTCGTGCGTCGCCGGGGTGGACGGCGCCAGGATCGCATAGACGTCGACGACCTTGTCGAGCTCCGCCGGGTTCTCGAAGTAGGGGAGCTTGTACTTCTCCGCCCAGGCGCGGCTCTTGTCGTGCTGGAGGGCGGTGGCCCCGCTCACGACGAAGCCGCGCTCCTTGAGGGGGCCGCGGACGGCCTCGAGGTAGACCCGCGCGTGGAAGTTGTCGAGGTCGTCGTCCACGAACCCGATGCGTTTCGGAGCCGCCCCCTGGAGGGCGAGGGCCGCGCTCGCGGCGAGAAAGTCCCGGCGTGTCATCATGAGGTCCCCCTATTTGGTGATGGGCTGGCTGATGCGGAGGTAGGCGAAGAAATCGCGGAGCTGCTGGTCGCTGAGGCCGTCGAGCAGGCCGGCGGGCATGAGGCTGGTGCCGGTGGGCTTGATCGCGCGGATCTGGGCGGCGCGCAGCGTGATGTTCTCGCCGTCGAGGCCGCGCAGCACGGTGACCTGGTTGTCGCGGTCCACGAAGAAGCCGCTGAGGACCCGGTCGTCCTGCGTGGCGACGAGGTAGTACTGGAAGCCTTCGCGGATCTCGGCGCTCGGGTTGACGATGCTGAGCAGCATCGTGCCGAGGTTGTCCCGCTGGTACTGGGTGAGGTCGGGGCCGACGTTCCCGCCTTTGAAGAAGAGCCGGTGGCAGGAGGCGCAGCGCGCGGTGAACGTGGCCTCGCCCGCATAGGGGTTGCCGGGGCCGCCCTTGAGCACGGCCGTGACGTCGTTGATCTTCTTCTGGAATTCGGCCGCGACGGGGGCGCTGACGGGCAGCACGCGCCGGGCCAGCTCCGCCACGGAGCTCTCCTGGCTGCCGCGCAGACGGGTGGCGACGTCGTCCGGCACGTCGGCGACTTTGACGCGTCCGGCCTGGACGGCGTCGAGCAGGCGCACGCTCCATTTCGCGCGGCTCGCGAGCAGCGTGAAAGCGGCCGTGCGGACATCGCCCGTCAGCTTGGGGAGCAGGCCGGCGACCTGAGTCCCGATGCTTTCGTCGTCGAAGGCGGAGAGGGCGGACAGGGAGGCGCGGCGCAGGTCGTCGGGGGCGGGGCCGGACGCGGCGGCGAGCAACGCGGGGAGGGCGGAGGCTTCGCGCAGTTCGCCGAACGCGCGCGCGAAGAGCAGGCGTTCCTCGGGTTTCGCCGCGGGATCCTGCAGGCGGCGCAGCGCCTCGGCGACGGCGTCGGGCTCGCCCTGGCGCACGCGGAAGATCAGCGGGGCCTGGCCGGATTTTCGGATGCCCGCGAGCAGTTCCTCGGGCAGTCCCGTGAGCGGCCGGCCCCGGAAGGCCTCCTCGATGCCCTTCAGCAGCTGGGCGGCGTGCTTCGCGGCGGGGGCGCTCTGAAAGAGCTTCGCGCAAAGCAGCAGATCCTGGCGTTTGCCCTCCACCGCGTAGCGGCGCGCGAGCCGGGGGAGCAGGTGTTCGAGGACCAAAGCCGCGTCCCAGAGTTGCGGCTTCTCGAAGAGGGCGAGGATGGCGGCGTTGGCGGCGGGGAGGTGGGCCTCGAAGACCCACCAGCAGAGGAGCGGGATGTACGGATCCTGGGCGGCTTCGTCGTGGCCCAGCACGGCCGCGACCAGCGGAAGGGCCTGCGCGGGATCGAAGCGGCGGGCGCTGCAGGCGATCTGCGAGAGCACCTCGGCGTCGTTTTCGACCCGTGCGCGGGCGAGCAGCGCTTCGAAGAGCGGGGCGGGCAGGAGGCCGGGACCGCCGTGGCGGCCCGCGCCCAGGTTGCGGTTCAAGCCGTGGGTGTCGCCCAGGAGGCGCACGGTCCACATACGGAGCGCCGCCTGGGCGTGGGTCAGCCCGGCGAGCGCCGTCGCTTCATCCAGGCCGGCCGATTGGTGGAGCGCCCACAAAGCGCCCAGCCCGCCGCCGCCCGCCACGGCCTGGCGCAAGGCCGGGATCACGGACGGATCCTTGCGCTCGCCGAGCAGGCGCAGCGCGGTCGTCCGATGCCACTTGTTGGGATGGGACAGCAGCGCGACGAGCTGCGCCGAGGACTTCGCGGCGAGGTTGAGGTCGGTTTCGAGGACGGCGTCCTTCCCCCGCAGCCGGTACATTCTGCCGCTGGTGGGATCGATCTGGTTCTGGTAGTGCTGGCCGTGGGCGACGTAGAAATCGTACATGTCCGCGACGTGCAGCGAGCCGTCCGGGGCGTTGGCGATGTAGACGGGGCGGAACGCGACATCCGTGCTCCGCAGGGCGGGCTCGCCGTCCTTCGTCTCGAACGTGGATCCGCGCGGCACCCGCGTGCTGGTCGTGATCAGGTTGTGCAGCGGATCGAGTCCGAAGAGCTGGCCTGCGTGTCTGGACGGCATCGCGGTGCCGTCCGCGAACGCCCCGAAGTGCGTGAAGCGGACGACGCGGTCGGAGGTCTTCAGCATCGGCAGGTCGCCGAAGGCGTAGGGGTTGCGGGGCGGGCCGAACTTGCCGGGGTCGACGCCCTGCATTTGATAGAAGCCGCCCTGCACGTAATGCCAGCCGCGCGTGCCGCCGCCGTTGTGGCCCGAGTGGAGGCGGCCGACCGCGTCGAACTCGAGCCCGAACGTGTTCCCGCTGCCCTCGGCGAAGATCTCGAAGGCCTTCGAGCGCGGATGATAGCGCCAGACCATGCAGCCGTCGAACGCCACGCCCGGCGCGCCGGGCGGATCCACGCCGGGCCGCGTGACCCGGCAGGAGACCGTGCTGCCCTGGCCGCCGTAGAGCCAGCCGTCGGGGCCCCAGACGAGGCCGTTCGCCATCGAGTGCGTGTCCTCGAAGTTGAAGCCCGCGAGGCGGACCTCCGGCGGGCCGTCCGGGACATCGTCGCCGTCCGCATCGGGATAGAAGAGCAGATACGGCGTGTGCATGACCCAGACGCCGCCGTGGCCGCGCACGACGGCGTTGGCCATGTTGAGGCCGTCGAGGAAGACCTTGTGGCGGTCGTAGACGCCGTCGCCCTTCGTGGATTCGTGGATCGAGATGAGGTCCGCCCCGCGGTCGTGGTTCGGCGGGGCGGGAGGGACCTTGTCGTAGTGCGAGCGGTAGTACTTGTCGCGGCTGATCATGGTGAGCCCGGCGGGGTAGGGGTACTGGCGGGATTGCGCGATCCAGAGCCGGCCGCGCTCGTCGAAGCTGAAGTGGAAGGGCTGGGCGACGAGCGGTTCGTGCAGGAGCAGGTCGACCGCGAATTCGGCGCCGGGCCGGAGTTTGGCGGCGGATTCGGCGGGCGGCAGCTTCGCGCCGTGGACCTGTTCCGCGCGGCCGAGCACGCGGTTGGATTCGCGGAAGCCGTCGAAGGTCGCGGCTGCGGGCTTTGCGGGACGAGCGCCCCCGGGACTGTAGTCGCCGGGACGGTATTCCCAGGCGCCTTCCAGGACGCACTCCATGAAGTAGTTCATGATGAAGGGGGCGTCGCCGAGGAAGCCGCCGGGGCGGGTCTCCGGCGGCGTCGCCACCCGGATCGCGAGCTCGTTCCATTCGCCCTTGCGCAGGGTGCCCAGGGGGATCTTGTGGCGGGTGAGGACGGCGCCGCCGCTGCCGAGCTTCTTCCCGTTGAGCCAGAGTTCGTGGGCGCCCGCGAGGCCCTGGACGTTGATGCCCGAGGATTCCTCGAAGAGGTTGCGTTCGTGTTTGGTGAAGAAGCTGTCGTCGACCTTCACCCACGCGCGATACCACGCGACGGGGTCGGGGGCGGCGAGCGGCCCGGGTACCGGCAGCGTCCGCCAGTCGGCGGCCTGGAGCAGGGCGGCGAATAGAAGTGTAATCATTTCTTTTGAAACTTATACACGCGCCGCGGAGCCCCTGTTTTGAGAGACGTCACGGACGGCCCCTCCGGCGCTATAAAAGCGCATGAAAAGCCTGATGCTGCTGCTGGCGCTCCTGGCCGTCCCTCCCGCGCAGGCGGGCCCCGGGGAGCTCGTGTGGAGCGACGAGTTCGACAAACCCGGCGCGCCGGACCCCGCGAAGTGGGATTACGAGACCGGACTCGTCCGGAACCGGGAGCGGCAGTGGTACACGAAGGACCGCCGGGAGAACGCCCGCGTCGAGGGCGGGAACCTCGTGATCGAGGCGCGGAAGGAGGCCTTCGAGAAGGCCGACTACACCGCGGCCAGCCTGGTGACGAAGGGCCGGGCGAGCTGGACGCACGGCCGCTTCGAGGTGCGCGCGAAGCTGCCCCGCGGAAGGGGCGTGTGGCCGGCGATCTGGATGCTGGGCGACCGCCACAAGGAGGACGGCTGGCCGCTCTGCGGGGAGATCGACATCATGGAATTCGTCGGCTTCGACCCCGGAACGGTGCACGCGAACATCCACTGCAAGGCCTACAACCACATGAAGGGCAACGGCAAGGGCTCGAAATTCCCGCTGGCCGAGCCGTGGAAGGACTTCCACGTCTACGCGCTGGACTGGACGGCCGAGCGCCTGGAGTTCTCCGTCGACGGGAAGCCGTATTTCACCTATGCGAACGAGAAGACCGGCCGGGACAGCTGGCCCTTCGACCAGCCGCATTACCTCATCCTCAACCTCGCGATCGGGGGC
Organism: uncultured Planctomycetales bacterium; assembly: GCA_964619955.1. Taxonomy (GTDB): domain Bacteria; phylum Planctomycetota; class MHYJ01; order MHYJ01; family JACPRB01; genus JACQFK01. The sequence goes on along the minus strand of CAZUJF010000011.1, from coordinate 117,273 downwards.
GCCTGGGGCGGCCAGAAGGGCATCGACGACGCGATCTTCCCGCAGCAGTTCCTCGTCGATTACGTGCGGGTCTATCGCAAGTAGGCGTCAGCGGTCCCGGCGCCGGAAGCGGCCGGGCGTCATGCCGGTCTCCCGGCGGAAGGCGGCGCTCAGGTATTCCGGGTGCTCGAAGCCGGTGCGGGACGCGATCTCCTCGATCGTCAGCGGCGACTGGCGCAGCAGCTCCTTCACGCGGTCCAGGCGCGCCCGCAGCAGTTCCGCGTGGGGCGTGCGCCCCAGCGCCGCCCGGAAGCGGCGGTAGAACGCGGCCCGGGAGAGGTGGGCCTCCCGGAGCAGATCCTCCACCCTCAGGTCCTCGCAGGCGCGGCGCCGGATCGTGCGCATCGCCTCCGCGACCCGCGGATCGTCGACGGCCGTCACGTCGGTCGAGCGGCGCTCCACGATGCCCAGGGGCGGGATCAGGCGGGGCGGACCCGGCGGCCGCTCCGGGCGCTTCATCAGGCGGTCGAGCAGCCGGGCGGCCTCGAAGCCGATGCGGCGCGGATCGTCCTTCACGCTCGTGAGGGGCGGATCGCTGAGGCGGCAGGTCTCCTCGTCGTCGTCGACCCCGATCACGGCCATCGCGTCCGGGACGCGGAGGCCCGCGCGGCGGCAGGCATCGAGCACGCGCTGGGCGTGCCGGTCGCTGCAGGCCAGAAGGCCGGCGGGCTTGGGGAGCCCCCGGAGGCCCGCCGTGAGCCGGCGCTGCTCATCCTCCCAGCGGGCGGGGGAGCCCGCCTCCCGGCTGAAGCGGAAGCGCGCCGGTTCGAACCCGCGCCGCCGCAGCGTCCGGGCGAAGCCGGCGAAGCGGCGCTCGACCCAGGGCTCGGACGGGTAGCCGCTGAAGGCGAAGTGGCGGAGACGCCGGTCGAGCAGGTGCTCCGCGGCGAGGCGGCCGATCGCCTCGTCGTCGTTGCCGACCGCCGGCAGGCCCAGATCGAGCCGGTGGCCGAACAATTCCACCACGGGGATTCCCGAGCGGAGGAAGCGGCGGGCCGGCCCCGGATCCTCGATGTAGGCCAGGACGCCGTCCCCACGCCACCCCTTCAGCCAGCCCTGGGCGTAGGTTCCCGCCGAGCGGGGCTCGAGGTAGAGCGACCAGCGCCCCCGCGTCTCGACGTAGTCGGCGATTCCCGCGAGCAGGCCCCGTCCGTAGGCGCCCGACTTGTCCACGGCCACCGCGACATGCTTCATCGGCAGGCCAGTATACGAGATCTCAGGAAAGTAGAGACAGAGTCTCATGGCGAAACGGACGGTCCCGGGGCACTCTGGAGGCTCAGGAGGACGGCATGCGGAAGGTGAAGGTCGGCCTGGTCGGCTCCCGGTTCATTTCCACGATCCACGCGGAATCGCTCAAGCGCGTGGCGGGCGCGGAGCTCTTCGGCGTGCTGTCGCCGACGGGGACCCATGCGGCGGACTTCGCGAAGCGGCACGGGATCCGCCACGCCTTCACGAGCCTCGACCGCTTCCTCGCGAGCGAAGTGGAGCTGGTCGTGCTGGGCTGCCCGAACGACCTGCACGCGGAGCTCACCGAGGCGGCGGCGAAGGCCGGGAAACACGTCGTCTGCGAGAAGCCGCTGGCGCTGACGCTGGCGGACTGCGACCGCATGATCGCGGCCTGCCGGAACGCGGGCGTCAAGCTCATGTACGCCGAGGAGCTTTGTTTCACCCCGAAGTACGTGCGGCTGAAGCAGCTGCTCGATGAAGGCGCCCTGGGGCGGCCCTACCTCGTGAAACAGGCGGAGAAACACGACGGCCCGCATTCGCCGTGGTTCTGGGACGTGGCGCGCTCGGGCGGGGGCGTCACGATGGACATGGGTTGCCACGCGATCGAGTTCTTCCGCTGGATGCTGGGGAAGGCGCCCGGCCAGCCTTCGTGGGCGGGGGCCCGGGTCCCGAGCCCCGAGATGCCGCTGCAGGCCCCGATCGTGCCGCTGCGGAAGCCCCAAGCCCTTTCCGTCCTCGCGGAGATGGGGACCTTCGTGCACCAGGACAAGACGCGCGGGGACGACAACGCGATCCTGCACGTCCGCTTCCAGACCGACGAGGGCGAGGTCCTCGGGACGGCGGAGGAAAGCTGGACCAAGAAGGGCGGCATGGACGACACGGCCGAAGTGCACGGCGTCGGCGGCGTGGCGTACGCCGACCTGCACCAGGGGAACGCGATCGTCACGTACTCGGAGCAGGGCTACGGGTACGCCGTGGAGAAGGCCGGGAGCACCCGCGGCTGGTCCTTCTGCACCTACGAGGAGCTTTGGAACTACGGTTTCCCCCAGGAGTTCGAACACTTCGTGGATTGCGTCGCGAACGGGAAGGAACCCCTCGAGACCGGGGAGGACGGCCGGGCGGTCCTGGAGATCCTGCTGGCCGCCTACGCCTCCGCGGGAAGGGGGGCGCGCGTGGAACTGCCCTTTGCGAGCGACGTGCGCCGGCCGATCGACCTCTGGCGGCCCGCACCATGACCCGTTTGATGGCGGACATCCTCCGTCAGCCGGCGGAGTGGCGGGGCTGCCTGGCCCGCCTGCGGGACTCGGCGGCCGTGCGGGACGCCGGCCGTCTGCTGGCGGCCGCCTCCGACGTCATCGTCGTGGGCATCGGGGCGAGCGGCCATGCGGCCCAGGCGCTCGGCGCCCGCTTCGCGTCCGCGGGAAGGCCGGTGCAGGTTGCGGATGCCTCGGAGCTGCTGCTCCAGGAGTCCTTCCGCCCCGGCGCCGTCTGCCTGCTGCTCTCGCGCAGCGGGAAGAGCGTCGAAATCGTCGGCGTGGCGGAGCGGGCCCGGCGCCGCGGCGCGACGCTGATCGCCGTCACCAACGCCCCGGAGAGCCCGCTGGGGGCCGCGGCCGATGTCGTGATTCCGCTGGGCGTCGCCTACGACCACGCCGTCTCCGTCGTGACCTACAGCGCGCTGGCGCTCGCGGGGGGCCTGGCGGTTTCCGCCGCTCTTGGGGCAGAGGTTCCCGATCTCGGACCCGCCCTGGACGCGCTCGAGGCGGCGCTGCCCGGCTGGTGTGGGCGTCTGGAGTCCTGGACGCCCCCCGAGGGCCCGGCCTACTTCCTCGGACGCGGGACGGGGTTCGCGACGGCGCAGGAGGCGCGTCTGCTCTGGGAGGAGGCGGCGAAAAGTCCGGCCACGGCGCTCACGACCGGCGGCTTCCGCCACGGTCCGCAGGAGATCGTCCGGCCCGGGATGCTCGCCGGAATCTGGATCGATCCGCGTCGTCGTCGCGAGGATCTGCTCCTGGCGGCGGACCTTCGCCGCCTCGGGGCGCAGGTGCTGCTCGTCGGGCAGGGGCTGGAGGATGCGGACGGGATCTTCCGCCTCCCGGAGATGGATCCCGCCTGGCAGTTCCTCCTGGAGGTCGTCCCGGCCCAGCTCGCCGCGGAACGGGCCGCGCGCGCCCGGGGGGCGGACTGCGACGCCTTCCGGCTCTGCTCGTACGTCGTCGAGTCCGAGGGCGGGCTGCTGCCCGTCACTCCGCCGGCGGCAGGTGGCTCCTGAACCAGGCGCGCAGCCGGACGCGCATCTCCGGCAGGTACTCGTGGCCGGTCTTCTCGTAGAGCACGCTGACGAAGTTTTCAGGCTTCCCGTAGAGCCGGTAGGTCTCGCCGAGGAACTTTTCGAGGAACTCGATGCCGTCGTTGGGCGCGCCGGGATCCTGGTCGCCGGAGAGTTCGAGGTGCGGGCGCGGGGCGATGAGGGCGTGGATCGCCTCGGTGTCGAAGTGGCGCAGCATGCCCGGGACGAAGTAATAGATCCCGTGGTACTTGAGGCCCGCGTTGGCGATGAGGTTGCCGTAGCGCGTGAAGCAGGCGATGCCGACGACGGCCTTGACGCGCTCGTCGAGGGCGGCGAGCCAGGCGCTGCGGGTGCAGCCCATCGACATGCCGGTCACGCCGATCTTCGAGGCGTCGATCTCGGGTCTCGTGGCGAGGTAATCGAGCAGGCACTGCTCGTCCCGGACCTGCATGCCCCAGAGGCTGCGCCCCAGCCAGAGGTTGATCTTGCTGAGCGTCATCTCCTGGGCGCCCTTGGTCTCCTTCACCCCGCCGGGACCCTTCGTGATGCGCTCGCCGTGGAAGTAGCCGTCGATGGCCGCGACGATGTACCCGTCCTCGACGAGGTAGGTGCCGACGTGGTCCATCGCCTTCTCGTTGAGGCAGACGGAGTCCTTGCTGCCGCCGTGCTCGTGGAGCGCGACGACGGCGGGGCGCGGTTTCGCGGCCGCCGCCTTGGGGATCATGAGGTAGCCGGGGACGATCATGTCCGCCCCGTTGTGGAACTCGAAGCGCTCGAGGACGAACGTGCCGCGATCCTCGCGGGAGACGACCTTCACGAGCTTCGGATCCGGGCGGGGCGGCAGGTCGCCGAGCAGGCCGCGAAGCGTCTCGCGGACCTTGACCCGTTCCAGCTCCCAGCGGGGCAGGTCGGCGGGGGCGGGGAAGGCGGGAATCTTCAGGCTTTCCCGGAAGAGGGCCGGCGGCTCGCTCCAGGCCGGGCTGTTCGCGGTGCCGCCCTTCGACCTGGCGGGCGTCTCGCGCACCTGGGCGGACAACAGCAGCAGTGCCAGGCAGACGATCATGAGCGCTTCCCCATGCGGACCCGCCGGCCCGTGCGCTCCGAGCGCAGGCCCGCGTCCAGGATCTCCTGCGCCGCCAGGCCCGTCTCCGCGCGGCACAGCGCCATGAACGGCGCGCCCGTGCGGATCGCGTGCACGAAGTGCTCCGGCCCGTTCCGGAAGCCGGGCCGCAGCGCGGGCAGCGGCAGCGTCTTCCGGTTCTGACGCTCGGCGCCCCAGTGCGAGAAGTCCTCCCGCCGCGTCGCGCTGCGGTACAGCCTGCCGCCCGAGGTCTCCAGCGTGCCGTCCACCCCCAGGAACAGCACCTCGTGGAAGTCCGGGTTCTGCGACCACGACGCCTGCGAGAGGACCGTCCGCTCCGGCCAGATCCCCACCACGAGCGCGTTGTCGTCGACCGGGAACTTCTTCTTGGCGAGCGTGCGCGCCACGCCGACGACCTCCTTCGGACGCCCCCAGAGCGCCGCCATCAGCGCCGCACCGTAGCAGGCGTAGTCGACCAGCGCGCCCGCGCCGTTGAGCTTCGGATCGTAGAGCCACTTCCAGAAGTACGGCGAGCAGCCCGCCTCGCGCGGCCCCTGGTGCGCCATGTGGATGCGCGCATGGAAGACGTGGCCGATCGAGCCTTCCCCGACGAGCGTCAGCGCGCGCTGGAGCTCCGGCTTCCAGGCGAAGGGCCAGTTCACCATGAGCCGGGTCCGGTGCCGGCGGGCGGCGTCGACCATGCGCTTCGCGCCCCGGCCGCAGTCCGCCATCGGCTTCTCGACCATCACGTGCAGCCCCCGGGCCGCCGCGGCCTCGACGATCGGGACGCTGCCCGCATTCGAGTCGCAGACGAGGACGGCGTCCGCCTCCACCCGCCGGAACAGCTCCGCCGGGTCCGCGTAGAGGGTCTTCACGCCGAAGCCCTTCCGGAGCTTCTCGCGGAGCGCGCGCTGGGGCGCGGCGCCGCCGACGAGCTCCACGCCGCGGATCGCGGCGAATTGGGGCAGCATCGACCACACATGATCGTGGACAAGGCCCGCGACGAGGAGTTTCATAGGAGGCGATTCTAGCGCCCGAGGCGGCGTCGGGAACCGTAAAAAACATATGACTCTCCTCCTGGCGATCCTGATCGCGCTCGACTCGGAAGACCTGCTCCCGCTGCAGAACCCGGCGGCGCCGCGGGTGGCGTTCGCCGTCGAGCGGACCCCCGAGGGCCTGCGGGGCGTCGTCGAGGTCGAGGGCGGCCCCGCCCGCCTCGAGGTCGGCCTGGCCGCCGCGAAGAAGCTCGTGCTGGGGGAGCGGGAGCTGGGTTCCGAAGCGGCGGCGGGCGTCCTCCGTTTCCGCTTCGCGGTGCCCGCCGCGCGACTCATAGGAACGGAGGCGGACTGGTCCCGGCTGCGGCTTGCCTTCGCCGTGGCCTGGGGCGGCGGACCCGCCGGGGGAGACCGGCAGCGCGAGCGCTACCGCCACCTCCGACCGGAGGCCCCGCACGCCGGCCTTTCGGCGGACGAGCGCGACTGGGAGCCGCTGGATCTCGCGGAGCACGAGGCCGCGCGCGCCGACCGCCGCCACCGCATCTGGATCCCGCTGCGGCAGCCCCTGGAAGGCAAGGCCAGCCTCGTGATCGAGGACGCGCAGGGACGCCGGATCCGGAATCTGGTGTCCGGGAAGCCCTTCGCCGCCGGCGCGACCCGCGTCGAATGGGACGGCTTCGACGATGCCGGCCGCGGCCTGCCCCCGGGGAGCTACCGCTGGCGCTCCGTGCACCATCCCGGCCTGAACCCCGAGTACCTGTTCTCGTTCGACAACGACGGCGAGCCCGGGTGGCGGACGGGATCGGGGACGGACATGTGGGGGCCGGACCACAGCGCTCTCGTTGCCGCGACGGCGTCCGGGGACACGGTGTTCCTGGGCGGCTCCTGCGCGGAATCGGGCTACGCGATCGTCGCGGTGGACGCCGCGGGCCGCAAGTTCCGCCACTACTCCCCGGTCCACGGCACCGGCATCGAGCAGGTCGCCCTGGCGAGCGACGGCAAATACCTTTACGTGGCGAACGACGGCTTCTCGTGGGGCCAGCACGTCGACAAGAAGAAGGCCGGCTGGAAGGGCGTCCAGCAGCTCACGCTCTCGCGCTTCGACGCGGCCACGGGCTCGGCGGCGGAGTTCCCGGGCGGGAAGAAGTACGTCGTGGTCGATCGCATCGAGGTCGGCCCCGGGAGCGATCGGAAGGAGTTCCTGGGGCACAACCTCGCCGGGCTCGCGTGGCTGGGGGGGAAGCTCTACGTCTCCGCCCGCGCGCAGAACGCCCTGCTCGTCGTGGATCCGGCCACGGGCCAGCGCGTCGGCGAACTGCCGCTGCCGGATCCGGGGGCCCTGGCGGTGGAGCGCGGGCGGATCTGCGCGGTCTCCTCCCACGCGGTGGTCTCCGTGGATCCCGCGGACCGCTCCTCGGCCCTGCGGGTCCCCGCCGGGAACCTGCTGATCCGCGGCCTGGCGGTCGATGCCGCCGGGCTGCTCTACGTCAGCGACGGGCGGAGCCATCAGGTCCACGTCTTCGACCGCGCGGGAAAGCCCGTGCGGACGCTGGGGAAGCCCGGCGGCGATTATGCCGGGCCCTTCGATCCCGAGCGGATGCTGAATCCGGCGGGGCTCGCGATCGCGGCGAACGGCCGGCTCTGGGTCGCGGAGGAGCGGTTCACGCCGAAGCGCGTGGTGGCCTGGGATCTCGCCGCCGGAACGGTGGCCCTGGAGAAGTTCGGGCCGACGAGTTACGGCGCCTCGGGGGCGGGCTTCGACCCGCGGGATCCGACGCGCTGGGTCGGGCAGGGGGCGGTCTGGAAGCTGGACCTCGATCGGCGCACGGCGCGGCCGCAGAGCATCCTGGGCCCGATCTTCGCCGGCGGCACGAACGTCGGCTTCCATCACCAGGACGGCCGCACGTTCCTGATCGCGTACGGCGGCGTGACGGCGCTCGCCGAGCTGCGCCCCGACGGTTCCGCGCGGAACCTGGCGTTCGCGGGCTCGACGCACCGTTTCGCCTTTCACCACGACTGGAACCCGCCGGCGCCGTTCGTGGAGGCCTTCGCGCGCGCCTATCCGTCCAGGAAGGGGAAACACGCCGACAAGGGCCCCGGGGTGCTCTGGGTCGACGTGAACGGCGACGGGGCGATGCAGGCGGAGGAGTTCGACTTCTCGACCGAGGCCGAGGATTTCGCCGGCAGCTACTGGGGCCACGCGATGCGCGACCTCGTCTTCCACATGCCGGCGAAGCTGAAGGGCCGCACGCTGCGGGTCGCGATCGCGCCGCAGGGCTGGCATCCGGGCGGGGCGCCGAAGTATCCCCCGCTGAACGAGGCGGTCCGGGCGGGGGTGCCGCTCGAAGGCGCCCCGGGGCAGGTCGAGACGGCGGTCGACCGCTTCGGCACGCTGGTGGCGAACCTCGATCCGGAGCTGAAGGGCTTCAAGCCGGACGGCAGCGTCGCCTGGACGTTTCCGAACCGCTGGAGCGGGGTGCACGGCTCGCATGCGGCGCCGCTGCCGGAACGCGGCGTGACGCAGGGGACGCTGTTCTTCCTCGGCATGGCGCCGTTCGACGCGGCCTCCGACGTCTTCGTCATGAACGGGAACCACGGCCGCTTTTTCGCGTTCACGTCGGACGGCCTCTACCTCGACGAGCTGTTCAAGGACGTGCGGATGGGGGCGGCGCTCGACGCGTATCTGATCGGCGGGGAATGTTTCGGAGGCTTCTTCGGCCGTTCGGAGAAGGACGGGCGCTACTACCTGCAGAGCGGCCACACGGACTACCGGATCTTCCGCCTGCACGGACTGGAGCAGGCCTCCCGCGCCCAAGGGGCCTTCGAGCTGAGCGCCGCCCAGGCGGTGGCGGCCGAGAACCGGCGCCGCCGCACGGAGGCGAGCGCCGCGGCGCCTCGCGACACGACGATCCCTTTCGGGCCGCCGGGGCTCGTCGCCGCCTGGGACCGCCAGGGGAAGTTTCCCGCGCAGGTGCGCGCGTCCCACGACGGCAAGTCGCTCCAGCTGCGCTGGGAGGTCCAGGACAGCTCTCCCTGGGTCAACCGCGGGAACGACTGGACGCTGCTCTTCAAGACCGGGGATTCGGTCGACGTCCAGATCGGCGCCGATCCCGCGGCGAACCCGAAACGCTCCCAGCCGGTGCCCGGGGACTTCCGCCTCCTGATCGCGCCGTTCGAGGGGAAGGACATCGCGGTCCTTTACCGTCACCGCCTGCCGGGGGCGGCGGACCCCGTCACGTTCACCTGTCCGTGGCGCAGCGAGAAGGTGGATTCGGTGCGGCGTCTGGACGGCGCGAAGATCGCGGTGCAGCGCCAGGGGGACCGCTACACGGTCGACGTCTCGGTGGCGCTGGCGGACCTGGGTCTCGGCGCCGCTCCCGGAAAGGCCCTGCGGGGGGATTTCGGCGTGATCTACGGGGATCCCGGCGGGACGCTGAACATGCTGCGCTCGTACTGGTCGAACGCCGCGACCGGCCTGGTCAACGACGTGCCGGGGGAAGTGATGCTGACGCCGTCGCTCTGGGGGACCCTGCGCTTCGAGGAGCGCCGATGAGCACGCTGGGGCTGCTCTGCACCCTGTTCGCCGTGCAGGAACTCGTGTCCGACGGCGTGCTGGGCAATTCGGGGGGGCAGGGAAAGACCCTCGTGCGGTTCGGGCCGCAGGTCCGGACGGGCCTCGGCGCGCCGGCGGACCGCTACGGGACGATCTGGGACCGCGCGGGCTCCGGCCTCCTGAACCGCTACGCCCCCGACGGGCGCCGGCTTTCGAGTCATCCGATCCCGGCGGACGGCGATGATCGCGACCGCGCGGCCGTCTGCGGCGAACTGCTCGTGCTGCGGCTCCGCGGGCAGTTGCTGACGCTGCCTCTCGACGCCGCGGACGGCGCCGAGCCGAGGCCGCTGGGCCTCGAGGCGGAGCTGCTCTCGTCGAATTCCCACCAGGGAAGACTGGCCCTCGTGCGCAAGGGCGTGCTGGCGCTGTTCGATCCTGTGAGCCGCGACCTGCGCGAACTCGCGAAGGTCGGGGAGGCCCAGGAAGTCGAACTCGACGGCGACGGCGCCGCGTACGTGAGCAGCCGCGGAAAATTGCGGAAGTTCGTCGACGGCCGGGAGGTGACGGAGGGCTGGCCCAAGCCGGGGCCGGGGGAGCGCCCCCAGTTCGTGGACGGCGCCTGGTGGGGGCATGCCTGGCACGGGACGATCCGGCGTTTCACCGCGCGGCTGGAGCCGGACCCGGGCGTCGTGCTGGGAGGATCCTCCGGGAGCTTCATCGGGCACCTGGACCAGAATTCCGAGCTGGACAACGGGCGAGGTCTCTCGAAGCTGGGGAACGGGCTCTTCGCGATCTCGGGGCGGGCGGGCATCCTGCATCTGGCCTCGTGGGACGCGGAGCGCCGGCAATTGACGCTGGTGCGGAGGATCGGGGCCGTCCCGTATTGCCGGGGGCTGGGGCTCGACCGCAAGGGCCGGGTCTGGTTCCATTCGGGGGTCTGGCAGTGGCACGACGGGCCGGACGCGCCGCTGCTGGAGGGCGTGAACGCGCCCGAGGCCCCCGGGCTGGGCCAGATCGTGATGCTCGACAACGACGGCATGCTGGGCGTCGGCGGCCTCTGGGGGAAGACGGCGGTCTACAGCGGGCCCCTGTCCGATGAGGCGAAGGTCCGCACGCTCGAAAAGTCCGGGCCTCCCGGAGCCCTGACGGGGGCGGCGCAGATCGGAGGTCGGCTGCTGACGGTGGACGCCGCCGGCCGGGCTCAGGCGCTGAAAGCGGGCGGGGACGGTCTTCCGCAGGGCGAGGCTTCGGCCGTCTCCTTCCAGACGTCGGGCCCGGTCAAGACCTGGACCTCGCTCGCCGTGAAGGACGCCGCGACGCTGCTCGCCGGGACCGATGCCGGGGTGGTCGAGTTCTCGGCGGCGGGGGCGGACTGGAAGGAGACGCGGCGCTGGTCCTCCTGGGGGGCGGATCGTTTCGGCGGGCCCGTGTGGATCTCGGCCGATGCCGGCCGGCTCTGGGTTTCCGACTCGGAGCGCCACCGGGTCCTGTGTTTCGACCTGGCGACGGGGAAGCCCCTCGCCGAACATGGGGGCCCGGAGGCGCTGTCCCGTCCCCAGGTGATCGCCGGCCGGGAGCGCCGGGCGGTGGTGTTCGATTCGGGGCATCAGCGCCTGGTCAAACTCATCCTGCGCTGAGACCCGCGACGAAGCTACCCTTTCGCCCTTTCCGCTTCGAGCTCGATCCGGGCCTGGGCGAACTCGCGTCCGACGGCGTCCACCAGGGTTTCGGCGCGGGGCCAGTCGGCGGCCTTGGCGGCGGCCTGAAGATCGGCGCTGAGACGGCTGAGCTCCTGGGCGCCGAGGTTGCCCGAACATCCTTTCAGGGTGTGCGCCGAGCGCTCGAGGACGTGGACGTCCCGGTTCCGGAGCCCCTCCTGCAGCCGGGCCAGGTGGGCGGCGCCCTCTTTCAGGAAGAGATCGATGATTTCGACGAGGAACGGGGAGCCGGGGCCCGGCGAGAGTTCGCGCAGTTCCTCGATGACCCTGGCGTTGATGGACGTCATCCCTGTTCCCCCTCCTCCTGCCGGCCCGCCGCCAGCCAGTGGCGGACCCGGCGCACCAGTTCGCCCGGGCTGAACGGCTTGCACAGGACGTCCACGGCGCCCGTCTCCGCCTTCTTCAGGGCCAGCTCCTCGGCGTCGATGACGGACATGAGCAGGACCGGAATGTCCTTGAACGCCGGGTCGTCCCGGAGGTAGGAGGCGGCGCTGGCGCCGTCGAGATCCGGCAGCTCCACGTCGGTGAGGATGAGGTCGGGCCGCGCGCGGCGGGCGCTGTTGATGCCGTCCATGGCGCTCGCCGCGGAATGGACCCGGAACCCCGAGATCTCCAGCGTGCGCACGACGGTCTCCCGGACGCTCGGGGAGTCCTCGATGACCAGGATCAGGGCCGCGTCCTTCATGACTTGTCCATCCACTTCGGCCGGGAGTCGAATTCGTCCTGGCGCACGTTGCTCAGCGCGTCGTCGAGGGAGCAGAGCCCCTGGCGTACTTTCTCCATGGCATCCCAGAAGAGGGTGGTCATCCCGCCCTGTTCCACGGCGCTGCGCTTGATCTTCTCGGAGCTGACCCCCTTGGTGTTGATCAGGAGGCGCATCTCGTCGTCGGGGACGAGGATTTCATGCACCCCGACGCGCCCGCGGTATCCCGTCTGGTGGCATTTCTCGCAGCCCTTCGGGCGGAAGAGGGCGAGTTTCCCGCCGTCCGGGGCGCCGACCATGCGGCGTTTGACGGCGTCGGGCTCGTAGGCCTCCTTGCACTCCTTGCAGAGGCGGCGGAGGAGCCGCTGGGCGCAGACGAGGAGCAGGGAGGAGCTGATCATGTAGGGTTCGATGCCCATTTCCACGAAGCGGGTCACGGTGGCGGCGGCGTCGTTCGTGTGCAGCGTGGAGAGCAGCAGATGCCCCGTCAGGGCGGCCTCGATGGCGATCTCGGCGGTCTCGTGATCGCGGATCTCGCCGACGAGGATGACGTCCGGGTCGAGCCGCAGGAAGCTGCGGAGCGCGCGGGCGAAGGTGAGCCCGATCTCCTTGTGGGTCTGGAGCTGGTTGATCCCCGGCAGGGTGTATTCGATGGGGTCTTCCGCGGTCTGCACGTTGAGCGAGGGATCCTTGATCTCGTTGAGGGCGGCGTAGAGGGTCATGGACTTCCCGGAGCCCGTGGGGCCGACGTGCAGGATCATGCCGTAGGGGGCCTTGATCTGCGAGCGGTAGAGGTCCAGGTTGCGTTGGGAGAAGCCCAGGTCCGGCAGGGGGAGCACGGTCTTCTGCTTGTCGAGGATGCGCATGACGACTTTTTCGCCGTGGTTCATGGGGGCGGTCGCGACGCGGAGGTCGAAATCCTTTCCGGTCGAGGAGTGCTGCTTGAACTTGATGCGCCCGTCCTGGGGCAGACGGCGTTCGGAGATGTCGAGGTTGGCCATGATCTTGAGCCGGGCCACCATGGGCTGGATCAGGCGCGCGGGGCGCAGGCGGTTGATGACCTGGAGGTCGCCGTCGATCCGGTAGCGGATGACGACCTCTTCCTCGGCGGGTTCGACGTGGATGTCCGAGGCGCCGCGGTTGTAGGCGGCGTCGATGAGGCCGTTGACGAGCTGGATGATGGGGGCGGACTGCTCGGTGGCGTTTTCCTGGAGTTCCGCGAGCTTCGCCTCGTCGACGACGCTGTATTCCTCCTGAAGCCGGGCCTCGATCTCGGAGATGGCGACCTTTTTTTTCGAGACGGTCGTGCGGGGCTGGAGGAGCAGGTCGATGCCCGCCGGGTCGGTGAGGAGCAGGGTGGGGGGGCTGTTGCGGTCGACGGCCCGCTTGATGGCCTCCTGGACCTCCCATTTGAAAGGGTTGCTGAGGACGAAGGCGGCGCCGTCGCCGGTGGTGACGGGGACCACGGAATTGGACTGGCAGAACGCGACGGGGAGCACGCCGAGCCGGATCTCCACGCCCTCGAACTGGTCCCTGAAGGGGAGGGAGAGGAAGCCGGCCATGAACTCCGCGACCTGGCGCTGGGAGACGCCCAGGACGCCCATCTGGGGGTAGAGATCGGCGCTGGCGATCTTCAGGAGGGCCTGGCGTGCCTCCCCGGTGAGCTTCGCCTTCAGGGCCACATGGTCCTTGAAGCGGGTGAATTCGGACGCCTTGAGCTTCACGTCCCAGCGCGCCGGCCCAAGCTGGGCGGAGGATTCCGTACGGGCGGCGGGTTCGAGCGGCTGCCGGGGAAGCTGCGACGAGCTCTGGATCTCCTTCCAGCGATGGAAGGTCGCCATCTGGGATTCGACCATCGCCAGAAGCGTCCGGGGTTCCAGGGGCTTGACCAGGTAATCGGCGGCGCCCGCGCGGAGGCCCTTGACCTTGTCCCGGTCGTCGCCCAGGGCGGTGATGATGACGACGGGGATGGCGGAGGTCTCCGGCCGCTCCTGGAGGCGGGTGCAGACCTCGTAGCCGTTGAGATCCGGCATGTTGACGTCGAGCAGGATGATCTGGGGCCGGATCCTGTCCACCGCCGCCAGGGCCTCGCGCCCCCCCTCGGCGGAATGAACCGCGTACCCGGCGGTGCCGAGAATCAGCTTCATCCAGTCGAGGATGTCGGGGTCGTCGTCGACGCAGAGGAGGACGCCCTTGGACGCCGTCATCTCAGCGCCCCTTCGGCCAGCCTGCCGCCCGGATCCGCGGCCAGGGCCCGGATGGGCGCCGGCAGGTCGTTGTGCGCGGAAAGGGCCTCGAGGAAGGACCCCGCCAGGGACTGGATGCCGCCGGCCGTCCCGCGGGCGCCGTTGAAGGCGACCGCGGGGATGCGGGGCAGGCCGGGCCGGTTGAGCAGCGGCATGAGCTCGAGGCCGGACCCGTCCGGCAGTTCCACATTCAGAATGACGAGGTCGACGGCCTCCTGCTGCAGCAGCACGCGGGCCTGGGCGAGGCTGGCGGCCTCCAGGGTGTGCGCGGCCGCGCCCAGGGTACGCGCCACCAGGCGCCGGGTTTCCGCATCGGATTCGACATGGAGCACCCGGGATTTCCGGACGGCGCCCGGGGCCAGGGCGTTCCGCACGGCCGCCGCCAGCGCGGCGGCATCCACGGGTTTGCTCAGCACTCCGGAGCAGCGCAGCTCGCTTTGGGAGACGCGGTCCAGGGTGGACGCCTGGCCGGAACAGAGGATGACGGGAAGTTCCGCGCCGGACGCCCGGGAGCGGAGTTCCCGGAGGACCGAGATGCCGTCCCGGTCGGGAAGGAGCAGGTCGAGGATGAGGAGTTCGAAGCGATCCGAGTGCAGCAGATCCAGCGCCCGGACGCCGCTCTGGCAGACCTCCACGCGGCAGCCCTCCGGGGCGAGGGCGGCCTGGACGTACTGCCCGAACTGCAGGTCGTCGTCGCAGACCAGGATGCGGGCCTCCCGCGCCTGGCCGGCGGGGACGGCCGCGGGGAGCGCGGCACCGGGGGCTTCCGGAAGCTCCACGCAGAACGTGCTGCCCTTGCCGGTCTCCGTCTCGAAGAAGAGGGTGCCGTTGTGCTTTTCGGCGATCGCCCGGGAGATGTTGAGCCCCAGTCCGGTGCCGCCCTTCAGCCGGGTGTCCGAGGAGTCGGCCTGGGAGAATTTCTGGAAGATCCGGCTCCTGAACTCCTCGGGGATGCCCGGGCCGCGGTCGGCGACCGAGATCCGCAGTTTCATCCCCTCGCGGCGGGCGATCGAGATCGTGACGACGCCCCCCCTGGGGGAGAACTTGGCCGCATTGGACAGGAGATTCGTCAGCACCTGGATGAGGCGGTCCGCGTCGACCTCGGCCTGGGCCCCCTCGGCGCCCGCGGCGAGCTCGTAGGTCACGCCGAATTGCGCCGCGTAGGCGCGGTTGGATTCCACGGCGTGTTCGACGAGCGGCCGGAGCGGCTGCTTCTTGAAATCGAACTGCATCTTTCCGGCGGCGATCTTCTCGGAATCCAGGATGTCGTTGATGAGCAGCACCAGGCGCTGGCAGTTCTTGTAGGCGATGTCGACGAGGGGTTTGGCGGCGGGGGGGAGGGCTCCGAGCACCCCGTTGGCGATCAGGCCCAGCGAGCCCTGGATGGAGGTGATGGGCGTGCGCAGTTCGTGGCTCACGGTGGACACGAATTCGTCCTTGAGGCGGTCCATCTCCTTGCGCCGGCTGATGTCCATGATGCTGCCCCGGAGCAGCGTGCGGTCCGCCACCGGCAGGCGCACCAGGTGGATCTCGCACTGGATGCGGTGGCCGTCGGAGTGCAGGTGCACCCATTCGAAGGAGGGGAGCCCCCCGGCCACGGCCTCCTGGATCTTTTCGAAGACGAGTTCCGAGCTGCGGTGCCCGTTCGGCTGCAGGGCGGGGGAGAGATCCAGGGGGCCCAGCGTGAGGAGTTTCGCCCGGTCGTGGCCGTAGAGGCGCTCGGCGTTCTGGTTGGCGTCGACGAATTTCCCGGTTCCCACGTCCAGCATGACGATGGCGTCCGGCGCGTAATCCACGAGCGTGCGCATCGTCTGCTCCTTGTCGCGCAGGGAGTTTTCGATGCGGCGGCGCTCCTTGATCTCGCCGGAGAGTTCGTCGTTGAGGAAGCGGAGTTCGGCCGTGCGCTCCTCGACGCGGGTCTCCAGCTCGCTGCGGGCGAGCTGGAGGGCCCCGTCGCGGACCTGGATCTGCGACAGCATGTCGTTCATGCCGTCGATGAGGATCTCCAGCTCGGCCGGCCCCGCTTTCTGGGCCCGGAGCGAATAGTCGCGGCGCGACGTGACGGTGCGCACCGTCTCGGCCAGCGCGGCGACCGGTCCGGTGATGCCCTTCACGACGCGCCCGGTGAAGACGAAGGTGGCGAGCAGGATGCAGCCCAGGATGAGGGCGACCGTGGCGATGTTCAGCTTCAGCCGGTGCCAGGCATCCTGGAGGTCGCTCCGCAGGTAGATCGTTCCGATGGGCTCGTTGGAATAGAGGATGCGCTGCCAGAGCCCCACGTGGCCTTCCGCGGACCAGGGGCCGGGGGCCGCCGCGGAGGGGGGGACCAGGTCGCCGGCGGCGCCGGATCGGACGTAGCGGCTGAAAACGGCCCCGTTCTTGTCGTAGATGGCGGCCGAAAGGATCTGGGGCTGGCTGGAAAGCGTCTGGAGGATCTCTCCGGCCAGTTTCTCGTGGTCGAAGGAGATGGCGACCGCACTGGAGCCGCCCAGCAGGGTGGCGATGGATTCGAGGCGCTCCTGGGTGGCCCGGCGGAAGGAGACGTGATCGAAGGTGATGAAGGCGCCGCAGGCCAGGACGACGGCCCCGGCGCTCATGCTGAGGAGGGCGGTCCTGAGGCGGCTGCGCAGCGTCGTGCGTTGCACGGCTCAGTCGTCCTTCAACTTGCGGGTCGCCACGGGGATGAGGCGGGTCACCTTCACGCCCGTCCGCTCCGCCGCATCCAGGTTGAGTTCGAACCGGGTCTTCTTCTTTCCGTTCTCCTCGACGAAGAAGAAGTTGAGCGTGCCGCCCTCCTTCGCGAAGCCCGGGATTTCGCTGACGGTCAGGACGGGGCTGATCCGGAAGGCCTTGATCAGCGCCGGGGACTGCTCCTTTTCGGCGGCCGCGAGGAATACAAGGTTGGCGGCGCCCAGATCCCCCGGCGCGGCTCCCTGCACGACCTTGATCGTGCGGGCCCCGACTTTCTTCCCCTCAGTCTGCTTGCGGATCTGTTCGCAGACCTCGTCCGGGCCGATGAGGCCCAGCGTGAATTGAGCGGCGTCCTTGGGGAGCGCCCTCTCCGGCCAGTCGCACATGCGGACGAAGTGCGTGATCAATGCCCCTTTGATCGCGTATTCGTCCTCCTGGAGCCCGACGGCGGCGGCCTGCAGGGGCAGGGGCGCCGCCTCCCCCGGGGGGAGGGCCGCAATCAGGACGCTCCAGATCAGCTTTCGCATGGAAAGGCGTCTAGAATCTTACCGTCAGGGACAGATAGACGCCCCGTTTCACGTCGGAAGCCACGTTTCCCAGCACCGAGGTGGTGCTCTCCGTGTGATTGTCGTGGAGCAGGTTCTGTCCCACCAGCGCGATTTCGGCCCGGCGGTGGAACTGCCAGGCCAGGCGCGCGTCCAGCTCGAAGTAGGGGGCGACGTCGGATTCCGAGAGCACGCTCACCCAGCGGCCCATAAGATCGAAGTCGACCTCTTTGCCCAGATCGATGCTGGCCCGGAGGGCCGCCATCCCCCTCGGCGACGAGTGCTCGTACTGCTCGTCGGTGCTGCCGCCCGAGGTGCCGTCGCTGCTGTCGTCCTCGAGCTGAAGGTTCATGGCCAGCAGCGAGTAGGAGCCGATGAAACGCAGCCACTCGGCGGCCTGCCAGGTGGCGGACGCCTCGAAGCCGTAGACGACCCCCTCCATCTTGTTGTCGAAATAGAGGTGCTGGGTGAGGTAGCCGAAACCCGCCGTGCTGAAATCGAGGAGACCCATCTCGGTGCTGCGCAGGTTGTCGTAGATGTTGTAGTAGAGGGACAGGTCGAAGGAAAACGAGTCGAAGGGCTGGGTGCGGTAGCCCGCCTCCAGGGCGATGAGGCGCTCGGAGTCGTAATCGTCGTCGCCGTGGACGGTGGCGAGGACGGGGAGGGGTGAGGCGGCCGGGTATTCAAGCGTCCGGTTGATGGTGACGTCGTCCTCGATCTGGGAGGGGGTGCGGACCGCCCGGGCCCCGGAGAACCAGATCGAGTGGCGCTCGTGGGGCTTGATCAGCAGCCGGGCTCCGGGCTGCCACTCGTAGCCGGTGTAGCCGTTGTATTCGAATTTCGATCCCAGCGTCAGCGTGAGGCCGTCCAGGAGCTTCACTTCGTCCTGAAGGAAGGCGCTGGCCAGACCGTCGGAGCGGTGGTCGGGATCCAGGGAGACCGAGAGGGTGTTCTCGACCTTGTTCGCGGTCCAGCGGTAGCCGGCCCCGAGGGTGATCTCGTGATCGCCCCAGCGGAAGCGGTGCTGCAGGTCGGCGTCGTAGGTGTCGCGGATCTCCTTGAGGAAGGGGCCCGCGAATTCGGTGCGGGTCCAGTAGAGCTGGGTGCGCAGCTTGGCGGTGTCGGAGAAGGCGTGCTCCCAGCGGGCCAGGACGTTGAGGCCCGCGTGATCGGTGGGGGCGTCGAAGGTGACGAGGCCCGGGGGGGCCAGGCTCACCAACGTCTGCCGGTCGTTGACCTCCTGCTTGTACCAGTCGCCGCTGATCATGAATTCGTCCTTGGCGCCGGCCTTCACGTCGGCGCGAAAGCCCGCCTGGCCGCCGTGCCACTCGTCCGCCCCGGAGGTGAAGTCGTCGCGGGTGAAGTACTGGCCGTAGGCGCGGTAGTGGGCGTCGTCGCCGAGGGAACCGCCGTAGCGCAGGGTGCCGAAGCCCTGTTCGTGGGTGCCGCCGCCGCCCTGGACGAGGGTCCCCTGCGTGTCGGAGGATTTCTTGGTGATGATGTTGATCACGCCGTTGACGGCGTTGGCGCCCCAGACGGTGGCCCCGGGGCCGCGGACGACCTCGATGCGTTCGACGTCCTCCATCACCACCCCCTGCGTGCACCAGAGGACGCCGGAGAAGAGGGGGGTGTAGACGCTGCGGCCGTCGATGAGGACCAGGAGCTTGTTCGCGTAGAGGTCGGAGAAGCCGCGGGAGGCGACCACCCAGTTGCTGGAGGACACCTGCCCCACGTGCATGCCGGGCACCGAGCGGAGGGCGTCCGGGAGGGTCGTGGCCCCCGAGCGGCGCAGGTCCTCGCCGCGGATGACCGTCACCGCCGCGGGGACGTCCAGCAGCTTCTGGCTTTTCTTGGAGACCGACGTGACGTCGATCTTCATGAGGTCTTCGATGCTCATCTCGGTGAGGTCCTGCGGATCCCCCTGCAGGGCGAGCAGGGGCGGCGCCAAGGCCGCCATCAGGGACAGGGAAAGGGCGAGGGGGGAAGGCTTCATCCGAGTTCTCCTAGAGTCTATCCCGGTCTGCCGCCCCCGGTTGTTGCAACTGACGTGCCAAGGGGGCTTCGGGGGTCCTTCGCGGTCTGCAATCTTAATGGGTTGGATTTCAGGCGGTTATATCGCGGTTTGCGCCGGCGTGAGATCGGGAGCCGGGAGTTCCGGGAATTGGGAAGGGGGCAGACAAAAACGTCGGGGCTCAGGAGGGGAGCTTGCGGGAGGCCTCTTCGGCCATGTCTTTGAGGCGGGCGGTCAGGCGCAGGGCCTCCTGCTGCGCCGTCGAGCCGGGGAGGGTGCGGGATTCCTGACTGGTTTTGAGGATGGCTTCCGCAAGCCGGGCGACCTGACAGATCTCCGCATAGCCGTAGGTGCCGCTGGATCCCGCCAGACTGTGGATCAGACGGTACGTGGTCGCGCAGGTCTGCTCTTCCCAGGCGGCGGCAAAGAACGACTGAAAGGCGTTGTCGATGCGCGCGATCTTCTCCGGGAGCTGCCGCGCGTACGAGCGCTTGAGCTCAAGAAGTTGCGCTTGCAGCGCGTCCAAGGGCGGCATGCTCCTCTTCCCAAAGGGCCTTTACGGTCACAGCCAAAGTCATGGGGTCGAATGGTTTGGGTATGACCCCCAGGGCGCCGATCTCCTTGTATTTCGAAATCTCATGAGACTGGATCTTGGCCGTCATGAAGATGATCGGAAAGCGGGCTGTTTCGGGGGCGGCGCGGAGGCGTTTGAGCGTGCTGGGGCCGTCCATGCCGGGCATCATCACGTCCATGAGGATGAGGTCGGGGTTGATGGTGCGGACCCGCTCCAAGGCTTCCGGTCCGGAGCTGCACATCTCGACGCTGAAGCCTCCCACGACCTCCAGGGCCACTTTGGCGACCATCTGGATGTCGGGTTCATCCTCGACCATCATGATGCGGGAGAGCTTCGTCATGCCTTGCCTGTAGAAGCATATCTCATGCCAATGATTTTGTTCCGCACCCCGTCGCATTCGCCCGCACACGGGACATTTGTGTCGGCCGGAACGACGCTTCCGGGGGGGCAAAAAAGCCAGAGCGGACAGTCAGGTCTGGCTTATGGAGGGGAAGCCAGACCTGACTGTCCGCTCCGGCTTTTTCCCCGGATCAGAATCCGCGGTTGATCTTGATGGGGCCGGTGGCGGACTTGGCCGACGCATCCGGAGCGGCCTTGATCGCCGTTCCCGCGCCGGATCCGCCGCTGATGCCCTTCAGCAGGAGGCGGAGGTCCCCGGGATTGGAGGTGGCGGCCGTGGCTTCCTCCTCCGTGACGGTCTGCGAGAGGACCAGCTTCGCCAGGGCCTGGTTGAAGGTCTGCATCTTGTAGTAGTCGCCCGAGGAGGCCATGGCCTTCTCGATCGACGAGGTCTTGCCTTCCGCGATGAGCTCCCGGATGTTCGGCGAGTTGATCATGATCTCCACCGCCGCGATGCGGCCCTTGCCGTCGGCGCGTCGGACCAGGCGCTGGCTGACGACCGCCGTGAGGGTCAGGGCCAGCGTGGAACGCACCTGATGGGCGGAATCGGCGGGGAAGACGTCGACGATCCGGTCGAGCGTCTGCTTGGCGTCGTTCGTGTGCAGCGTGGAGAAGACCAGGTGCCCGGTCTCCGCCGCATGCATCGCCATCTCGATCGTCTCGGCGTCGCGCATCTCGCCCATGAGGATCACGTCGGGATCCTGCCGCAGGGCCCGGCGCAGGGCCTCCTTCAGGGATTTCACGTCGGACCCGAGCTGGCGCTGCGTGATCGTGCACTTCCGGTCGGTGTAGACGAACTCCACCGGGTCCTCGATCGTGATGATGTGCAGGGGCTCGGTGCCGTTCAAGTGCTCGATCAGGGCGGCCAGCGTGGTGGATTTTCCGCTGCCGGTGGGGCCGGTGACGAGGATCAGGCCCTGGGGCGCCTTGCCGAGATCCTTCAGGACGGGGGGCAGCCCCATGAGGTCGATCGTCGGGGTCGTCAGCGGGATGAGGCGGAAGGCGGCCCCCAGCTGGCCCATGCGCTTGAAGGCGTTCATGCGGAAGCGGGCGAGGTCGGGAAGCTCGTACGAGGCGTCCATCTCGCAGTCCTCGCGCAGCCGCTGCAGGCCCTCCCGGCCGAGGACGGCGACGAGCATGAGCTCGAGGTCGGCGGCGTCGAGCACGGGCAGCTCGGTGGCCACCAGGTCGCTGTTGATCCGCATCAGGGGCGGCCGGCCCACCTTGAGATGGAGGTCGGATCCGCCGCGCAGGACCAGTTCGCCCAGGATCGCGTCGATGCCGGGTTTCGCGAGGCCCTCGCCCGTCTGGGCCCGGAGCCGTTCGATCTGCTCCTGCTGCTCGGGGAGCAGGAGGGCGTTGCGGACGCGTTCCGCGAAGTGGGCCGCCTGGAGGGGCTTGGCCACGTAGTCCGTCGCCCCCAGGCGCATGGCGGCGACGACGTCCCCCACGGAGGTCGAACCCGACACGATCACGATGGGAACGGCGGGGTGGGCGCGGTGGAGTTCGCTCAGGAGATCCAGCCCGCCGATGTCCGGAAGCGTCAGGTCGAGCAGGCAGAGGTCCGGGGCCGCGCGTTCGAAGGCGGCCCGGCCTTCCGCGCCGCTGAGCGCATGTTCGAAGCGGTGGCCGTCGGGGGCGAGCAGAACCCGCGCCGCGGCGGCGAGGTCGGCGTCGTCCTCGATGTACAGGATGCGGCGGGCTGCGGGGGTCTCGGCCATGGATCAGGCACCTTGCTTTTCGATTCCCAAGTTGTTCATCTTGTAGGACAGGATGCGCTCCGTCACCCCGAGCGCGCGCGCGGCCCGGGCCTTCACCCAGCCGTTCTTTTCCAGGGCGGCGAGGATCATGGACCGCTCCAGCCGCTCGACCGCCTCGATGAGCCCCTCGCCCGTCTGCGGCGCCGGCGCGACGGAGCCGCTGCGGCAGACGGCGGGCGGCAGGTGTTCGGGCTGGATCTCCTCGCCGTCGCAGACCAGCACGGCGCGTTCGATCGCGTGCTGCAGTTCGCGCACGTTGCCGGGCCAGGAATGCGCGCAGAGGGCCTCCATCGCCCCCGTGGAGAAATCCCGGACGGCGCGCTTCTCCTCCCGGTTGAAGCGGGTGAGGAAGTGGCGGGCGAGCTCCGGGATGTCGGTGATGCGCTGCTTCAGCGAAGGCAGTTCGATGACCAGGGTGTTGATGCGGTAGAAGAGGTCCTTGCGGAAGGCCCCCCGGGCCGCATCCTCGTCGAGATTCCGGTTGGTGGCGCAGATGACCCGGACGTCGACGCTGATGCGCTCGTCGCCGCCCACCCGTTGAAAGGACCGCTCCTGGAGGACCCGGAGCATCTTCGCCTGGGTGGCCAGCGGCATGTCGCCGATCTCGTCCAGGAAGACGGTGCCCCCGTGGGCCTGCTCGAACTTGCCGCGGCGGCGGGAGATCGCGCTGGTGAACGCGCCTTTCTCGTGGCCGAAGAGCTCGCTTTCCAGGAGGCTCTCGGTGAGGGCGGCGCTGTTGACGTCCACGAACGGCCCGGCGACCCGCGGCCCCGAGGTGTGCAGCGCGCGCGCCACCAGCTCCTTGCCCGTGCCGCTTTCCCCCACGATCAGGACGGTGGCCTCGCTGGCCGCCGCGCGGCGGATCAGGGCGCGGACCTGGTCCATGGCCGCGGAGGTCCCCACCAGCTGCTCGGGGGAGTAGGCCTGGGAGACGTCGGCGCGCAGGCGGGCGATCTCCTTCTGCTGCCGCGTGAGGCGCACGGCGTTGGCGATGGAGACCGCCATGCGGCGCGCGTCCACGGGTTTGGTAAGGTAGTCGGCGGCCCCGCGGCGCATGGCGCCGATGACGTCCTGGATCGAGTCCGAGGCCGTGACGACGATGGCCGGGGTGTCGGGATGCTTCTCCCGGAGTTTGGTGAGCAGGTCCAGGCCGGAACCGTCCGGCAGGGAGAGATCCAGCAGGAAGAGCTGCGGAGGATCCTCCGAGACCGACTTCCAGCAGTCGCGCTCGGTGCCGACCACCTCCAGCGTGAAGCCCTCCTTCTCGGCGATGGCCTTGACGAGGCGTCCGGAGATGGCGTCGTCCTCGACGTAGAGGATCCGCACGGCCTCCGCATTTCGGGTGGGCATTCGATCCGGCGATTCTACGGCATGCGGGGCCGGGTCGGAAACCTTGTTTGGCGTGGTCATCCCGGATCTCCTTGGACGTCGAGCAATTCCCTGATCTTCCGGGCCAGCGCCCCCGGGGAAAACGGCTTCTCCAGGAAGGCGCTGCCGGGATCGAAAACCCCGTGTTTGAGGATGGCCTCTTCGGTGTAGCCGGACATGTACAGGACCTTCATGCCGGGCCGCTCGGGCGCCAGGGCACGGGCCAGATCCCGGCCGTTCAGGTGGGGCATGACCATGTCCGTGACCAGGAGGTGGATCTCGCCGGCATATTCGCGGCTGAGCTTCAGCGCCTCGGCGCCGTGCCGGGCCTCCAGAAGCTTGTAGCCGCTCTGGGTGAGCAGTTCCCGGAGCAGGCGGCGGACCACCTCCGAGTCCTCCACGAGCAGGAGCGTCTCCGTGCCTTTGCGGGTCCGCTGCCGGGTGCCCTCCCGGGGCGGGGCCTCGGGGGTCTCGTTCACCGGGGGCAGGTAGATCTTGAAGCTGGTGCCTTTCCCCGCTTCGCTGTAGACCCAGATGTCCCCGCCGGACTGCTTGACGATGCCGTAGACGGTGGCGAGACCCAGGCCGGTCCCCTTGTCCACGCTCTTGGTGGTGAAGAAGGGTTCGAAAAGGTGCGAGCGGATCTCCTCGCTCATGCCGGTGCCGCTGTCGGAGACCGCGAGCAGGACATGGGGCCCCGTGCGCACCCGGCCGTGCCGGTCGTGGTAGCCGGCGTCCAGGACGACGTTGCGGGTTTCGATCAGCAGGCGCCCGCCGTCGGGCATGGCGTCGCGGGCGTTGACCGCCAGGTTCATGATCACCTGCTCGAGCTGGCCCTGGTCGGCCTTCACGGCGGAGAGGGCGGGGTCCAGGGAGAGGTCCAGCTCGATGTGTTCGCCGATCAGGCGCCGGAGCAGGCTGTCGGTGCTCTGGACGACGGCGTTCAGGGACAGGACCCGCGGCTGCAGCACCTGCCGGCGGCTGAAGGCCAGCAGCTGGCGGGTGAGCTGGGTGGCGCGGGTGGAGGATTTCAGGATCTCCTCCGCGTGCTGCCGGGCGGGATCCTCGGCCGAGAAGCGGCCCTGCAGGAGCTCCGCGTAGCCCGAGATCGCCGTCATGAGGTTGTTGAAGTCGTGGGCGACGCCCCCGGCCAGGCGGCCGACGGCCTCCATCTTCGAGGACTGCCGCAGCTGCTCCTCCAGCTGGGAGCGCTGCTGGTCCGCGCTCTTCCGCTCCGTGATGTCCGCGATGATCGCCATCGCGCCGCAGATCCGGACCTGGGCGTCCCGGAGCGGCGCCATCGAAAGGCTGAGGTGCACGGCGGAGCCGTCCTTGCGCCGCCCCGCCAGCTCGACGCTGGTCAGGGATTCGCCCTGGAGGGCGCGGCCGACGAAGCCCCCGAACTCGCCCGCCGGGGCGGCCGGATCCAGCGCGGGAAGCCGGCGGCCGAGCACCTCGTGGGCCTTCCAGCCGAGGATCTGCTCGGCCGCCGGATTCCAGATGCGGACCTTGGCGTCGGCGTCGGTCACGGAGATCGCGAGCGGCGAGGCCTGGATGAGCGTCCGCAGCGTCTCGTTGGTCTCCCGGAGCGCCTCCTCGGCCCGTTTGCGGTCCGTGATGTCCATCATGGCGCCGATCATGCGCACCGGGAGGCCCCGTTCGTCATGGATCACGTAGCCCCGGTCGAAGACGCAGGCGTAGGATCCGTCGGCGCAGAGGTAGCGGTACTCGTCGAGCCAGAAGCGGCCGCCGCCGTCGATCACCGCGCGGAGGCAGGTCGTGATGCGGTCCCGGTCCTCCGGATGGATGTGCTCCATCCACCAGGTGAGGTCCCCGCCCATGGTGTTGGCGGGATATCCGAGGAAGGAGCGGACGCCCACGTTCCACCACATGCGGTTGGTGGAGAACTCCCAGTCCCACACCGCGTCGTTGGTGGCCCGGGCCATGAGTTCGAAGCGCTGTTCGCTCAGGCGGAGGGCGTTTTCCGAACGCTTCCGCTCGATGGAGTAGCGGATCGCCCGCGCCAGCAGGCTGGCGTCGAGACGGCCCTTGAGGAGGTAGTCCTGCGCCCCCTGGCGGATCGCGAGATCCGCCATCGATTCGTCCTGCAACGCCGTGAGCACGAGCACCGGGATCGAGGGATGCTCGGCCTGCACTTTTTTCAGGGTCTCCAGGCCGGTGGAGTCCGGCAGGAGCAGGTCGAGGATGATCGCGTCCGCCCCCGTGCGGGACAGCTGGGAGAGGGCTCCCGCAAGACTGTCGGCGGTCGCCACCGAGAACCGTCCGCTTCCCGCCTTTCCCAGCAGGGCCTCGAGCAGGCAGGTGTCCTCCGGAGTGTCCTCGACGATCAGGATGCGGAGGGCCTCGGGGCGCACGGCTTCATCCCCCGAGCCCGTTCCCGGGCCCGGAGCGGCAAGCATCGATCCCGATCGGAATGGACCCTCAAGTCCCCGGGAAGAGGCCGGTTCCATAAGAATTCCTTCAGCCGAGGCCAGGGTGCGCAAACGGCATGCCAGCCGGCGGCGGTTTCCAGGCCGGGGAACCGGGGTGCCGTCTTCGGCGTCGCATCCCCCGCCGGGAGCGGGCTCTACAAAAGGGTCGGAAGGACGCCGAAAATGTCGGGCGCTCAGCCCTGGGTGTCCAGGAGTTCCCGAAGTTTCCGGATCAGGGTGGCGCAGGCGAACGGCTTGAGGAGGAGGGGGGCTCCCGGAGGAAACGAGGCCTCGGAGGTCGCGTGAAGATCGGCCCGGCCGGTCGCGAAGACGGTCCTCAGGCCCGGGCGGGAGGCGGACAGGAGCCGGGCGAGCTCCCGTCCGTCGAGGTGGGGCATGCTGACGTCCGTCAGGAGGAGGTGGATCGGCGCTTCGTACTTCCAGCTGAGCCGCAGCGCCTCGTCCCCATGGGCGGCTTCCAGCACCTTGTAGCCGTGGGAGCGCAGGACCTCGCCCAGGAGCGTGCGCAGCGGGGCCGAATCCTCCACCAGGAGCACGGTTTCGGAACCCCCTTGAAGCGGGGCGCCGGCGCGACGGGGCGGGGGGGTGGCCGGCCCTTCCCGCAGCCTCGGCAGCGTGATTTCGAAGGAGGCGCCTTTTCCGGGGGCGCTGTCCACCCGGACTTCGCCTCCGCTCTGCCGGACGATGCCGAAGACCGTGGACAGGCCCAGCCCCGTCCCCTCGCCGGCCGGCTTGGTGGTGAAGAAGGGTTCGAAGAGATGCGCCAGGGTCCGGGCGTCCATGCCGTGGCCGCTGTCCTTGACGGTCAGCCGCGCATGGGGCCCCGGCTCCAGGTTTCCGAACGTCGTCTGCGCCGTCAGGTCGGGCGCGTCGAGGCGGATCTGCAGGACGCCGCCGCGGGGCATGGCATCCCGGGCGTTGAGGGAGAGGTTGAGGAGGACCTGGTCGATCTGCCCCGCGTCCGCGCGGATCCAGACGGGGACGTCCGGGAGGGACATTTCGACGCGGATGGGGTCGCCGAGCACCCGGGGCAGGAGGCTTTCCATCTGTTCGAGAATCCCGGTGAGGTCGAGGACTTCGGGCTCCAGGATCTGCTGGCGCGAGAAGGCGAGGAGCCGGCGCGTCAGCTGGGCGGCGCGGGCGCAGGCCTTCCGGATTTCCGTCACCGAGGCGCCGTCGGGATGGCCGTCCTCCATGTGCGAATCGATGAGGTCCGCATATCCCCCGATGACGGTCAGGAGGTTGTTGAAGTCGTGGGTGATGCCCGAGGCCATCCGCCCCACCGACTCCATCTTCTGCGCCTGGCGCCGCTCCGTCTCCTGGCGGCGCCGCTGGGTCACGTCCTGGCCCAGGGCGATCCGCATCCCGGCGCTGCGGGCGTAGACCCATTCGATCAGGATCTGCTCCCCGTCCTTGCGTCGCCAGAGGGATTCGTGCCGGCGGGGGAGTCCGTCGTGCGCGAAGGCCTCCCGGGCCGCTTCGATCTCCGAGGGCAGCAGGAAGAGATCCCAGAACAGGCGGCCCCGCACCTCGTCCGTGCGGTACCCGGTCGCCGCTTCGCAGGCCGGGCTGAAGCGGAGCAGGCGCCCCTGCGGGTCGAAGAGCGCGACCAGGGTGTCCGGGGCCTCCAGGAGGGCCCGGAATCCGGCCGCCTCCTCCTCGGCGTTCATGGGGAGGGGCTGAAAATCACCCATCAGTCTGCCCATGAGATGCAAGCATCATGGGTTACTGTAGCGCGGCCCGGCGGCTTGTCAATCAATTCACGGCCGCTCCAAGCGGGGAGGCGCGTCGAAGCCCTTGTCGCCGGCGCCGCGATCGGGGAAGCTGTGCCCACATGACGGCGACGGAACGGGTTCGCGGGCCGGCAGCGGCGGCGGGAGCGCTGCTGCTGGGGCTCCTCATGATCCACGGGGAGCTGCTGGGCTCGGGCCTGGACCGGATTCCCGGGGATCCGGTCGACAGCCGGCTGCTGCACGCGCTGCTGGAGCACGGGTACCGCTCGCTCACGGGACAGTCGGGGGCCTCCGGCTTCTGGAACCCGCCGTTCTTCCACCCGGCTCCGAATACGCTGGTCTACACGGAGACCCTGGCGGGGACGCTGCCGCTCTACGTCCCCTGGCGCCTGCTGGGAATCGCCGCCGGACCCTCCTTCGGGCTCTGGATGCTTTCGGTGTCGCTGCTGAACTTCGGGGTCGTCTATTGGCTGCTGCGCCGGCCCTTGGGAGGCCCGCCGCTCGCCGCCGCCCTGGGCGCCTTTCTGTTTTCGTTCAGCGCCGCCCGCGCGGCCCAGCTCGGTCACGCGCAGCTGCTGCCGGGCTTCTTCATCGCGTTCATCACGGGAGCCCTCTGCCGCCTCTTCGAGGAGGGCAGCCCCGCGCGACTCGGCGCCTGGGCGGCGGCCGCCGCGCTCGCGATGGCGGCCCAGGTCTGGACCTGTTTCTATGTCGCCTGGTTCTTCGGCCTGGGCCTCCTGCTGTTCACGCTTTCGGCCTTTCTGCTGCCTGAGACCCGGCCGCTCCTCCGGGAATTCTTCCTGCGCCGTTGGCCCTTTCTCACGCTGGGACTGCTGCTGCTGGCGGCCTCCGTCCTGCCTTTTGCCGTGCACGCCCTGGCGGCCGCCCGCGAACTGGGGTTCCGCTCCTACGAGGAGGCCGAGATCTTCCTTCCGCGTCCGGCCTCGTGGTTCTGGCCGGGGGGCGGGAGCTGGATCTACGGGGGCTTTGCGGGCGGCTTCCCCTTCGACCGCTTTCCGGATCCGCAGGAGCATTCGATCGGGCCCGGCTGGATCAGTCTCGGCGTCGCGGGAGCCGGACTCTGGAGTCTGCGGCGTTCCCCGTGGGGGAAGGCCCTGGGCCTCGCCTCGCTGGGGCTGCTGACGCTCACGCTTTCCGTGGGCGGGGCGAGCTTCTGGGCGCTGGTCTATGTGAGCCTCCCCGGGGCGGGGGCGATCCGCGCCGTGTGCCGCGTGGCGAACGTGCTCCTCCTGCCCGCCGCGGTCGGCCTCTCCGCCTGGCTCGGCGCCCGGATCCGCCCCGGAGCGGGGCTTGCGGCCTTGATGCTGCTCATCGTGCTGGAGCAGGGTCGCCGCATCCCCTCGTACTCGCAGCGGGAGCAGGAGCTCCGCGTCTCGCGGCTGGCCGCGCGGATCGACCCGAAGGCCCCCGCCTTCCTCCGGACGGGCGTGGGGATGGAGGGGCAGGTGGACGCGATGTGGGCCGCGCTGGCGAGCGGCGTGCCGACCGTGAACGGCTATTCGGGAAACGAGCCGCCCGGCTGGGGCTTCGCATCGACGGAGGACGCGCGCGCGGCACTGGCCGCCTGGGGCGCCCGCCACGGCGCCGATCTCTCGCGGGTGCAGATCCTGCGCTGAGGCATCGGTGCGGGCGGCCACCGGACCGGCGAGGGTGGTGTCGTAATCCAGATCTCCGCCGCTGCCGGAGTCGTAGTCGCGCGCCCGGACTGCGATGTCCGATACTCGGCACGAAGAGACACGTGTTTGGAAGGATCCATCCGGAACAGGGCGGAGAAGTCGCCGGTTCTGCTGCCTCCGCCCGCGAGGTTGACCGGGATCGCCTGGCCGGCGAGCAGGAGCAGGCCGAAGGAGCCGGACTGCCAGAAGGCGCATCGACGGCGAGATTGGGAGCCAGTGTGGCGCAGCGGTCGACATCGAAAGGTTCACCGTTTGCTGGATGCGGCACATCCAGGCGGAGGCCGGCGCTCAAGGGAAGGTCAAAGGGCGTATGCCGGGTGTGGCCGAGCCAGTGGTGAGTCAACTTTCAATCCGTAGGTGCCCGCCGATGCGGGCAACCTACGGATCGAAGTTAGTCGAACCACTAGTTCCCGTCGGGTGAGCCGCGGGATCAGGGCTCTTCTTTTCGGACCAGCAGCAAGTCCCGCTCCGCGTCATGGCTGAAAGTCCAGGCCCCCATCGGAAGCCACCGGCCCGGCAGGGCGGGAAGCCTGCTGCGGCGCACCAGGACGTAATCGGCCGCCCGCGCGGCCGCGTCGTCATGTACGAGCGGGACGGGCCAGTAATAGTCCACCCCGTAACCGCGGATGGGGGGCAGGACGACCGGCGTCGCGCCCGGCGGAAGTTTCCCGAGCATCTCGCGCACGAACGGACGTGTTTCATCCAGGGAACCCTCGATCTCATCCACCAGGCCCGAACGAACGGCGATCGAGAACAGCGCGAGGATCCCGGAGGCCGCCGCGAGACGTCCGGGTCCCAGGCCCGCCGTTCGCAGCAACAGGACCCCCACGGCGATGCCGGTCACCAGAAAGGCCGCCACGCGGAGGTCCCGCGCTTCGAGCAGTTCAGGGTACGGAAGGAGGGCGGGCCGGAGGAGGAGGAGGACCAGCCCCGCGGTCGAAGCGAAGGCTACGATGAAGCCGGGAGCCCTGACGCACCAGACCAGCCACCTATTCTGCGGGAAGCTTTCAAGCGCCCGATGGAAGCCCAGGCCCAGCGCCGCCGCGAAAGCGGGTTGCAGCGGCACGAGGTAGTAGGAACGCTTGTTTGCGGCCAGTTGGAAGAGCAGGAAGCCGACGCCGGCCCAGGCCGCCAGGAAGCGCCGGGCGCGCGCCGACGCCGGATCGCGCCACCAGGGTCCGAGGGCCGGCAGCAGGATCAGGCAGGGCAGCAGGGCGGCCAGCTGGCGGCCGGCGTAGTAGAAGAACGGCTTGTGATGGGAGACTCCGATCCCCTCGGCACGGCCGAGCGGCATGCGGAAATTTTCGCTCAGGAGGCAGGTCTCCAGGAATTCGCGTCCGCCGCGCAGCAGGCCGGGGACATACCACACGCAGGGAAGCAGCAAGGTGATCGAGATCGCCGCCGCCCCCGGGCCCCACCAGCGGCGGGACTTGAGAACCCTGCCCCGGGTCTCCACGAGCAGGTCCCCCCCGATCACCCCCAGCGGCAGCGCCAGGCCCAGCGGGCCTTTCGCGAGCACGGCCAGGCCGAAGGCGACGCCGCAGAAACCCGCCGAGCGCCAGGGCGTCCAGCGCCCCGTCCGGGCCGCGGCGTAGGCCGCCATGCCGGCCGTCATGAAGCACGTGAACGTCATATCCACCATGGCTTCGCGTGCGGAGTGCAGGAAGAGCAGGTTGGAGGCCAGCGCGAGCAGCGCCAGAGTGGCGGCCCGGGGAGTTCCGAAGTGGCGCACGAGCGCCCAGGTGGCCGCGAGAGCGCCCATCGCCATCACGACCGAGACGCCCCTGAGGATCCCCTCCGAATTTCCGAACGCGGCCGTGGCAAGAGCGGCCAAGCCGTAGTACGCGGGCGGTTTTTCGCAGAGAAAACCGTCCGGTGTGCGGGGGAGCAGCCAGCGTCCGCCCTCGACCATGTCGCGCACGATGACCCCACTGCGGGCCTCGTCGGTGGGGCTGAGTTCCGGGGTGCCCAGATTCCAGGCGTAGAGCGCTCCCACGAGGGCGAGGAGCGCCCAGGGGAGGGGGAGGCGGCGCGGCATCAACGGAGCGTAGACGGTGCCTCATGAAGCGATAGTGAAGTGAATCCGAAAAAATCTTCATCCGCGCCCGGGTGGTACGTGAAGACGACATGAAGATCATTTAATCCCCGCCTCATGAAGCCTTCAGGCTTCCGACGCTACGCTTTCTTGCCGATGGCTCGTTCATCCTTCGTGAAAGCGCTCGCGGTGCTGGCGCTGCTCGACGCGGCGCTGGTTCTTCCTCGTCTCGGGACGACCACGCTTTGGAACATCGACGAAGGCCGCATCGCCGAGGCTGCCCGTGAGATGCGGGAGTCCGGCGACTGGATCACGCCGCGCATCAACACGGTGCCCTTCTCGTGCTACCCGCCGCTCCCGTACTGGCTGCTCGCCTCGACGGGCAGCCTGCTGGGCTTCACGGAATTCGCGATGCGCCTGCCCACGGCTCTGGCGGGCATCGGCCTGCTGGTGGTGATCGGGTTGATCGGAGGGCGCCTGGCGGGGCCTGGGGCCGGACTTGCCTCGGCCGCCGTGCTTGCCACGCTGCCGTCGTTCGCGGATCAGCAGACGCTCTGCCGCGCTGATGTCCTGACGGCCTTCTTCGCCGTCGCCGCGTTCGAACGCTTCCTGGCCTGGGCCGAGCCGCGGGAGGGCGAAGCGCGGCGGGGACTGGCGGCGATGTACGTGCTCGCGGCGCTGGGGATTCTCACGAAGGGCCCGATCGCCGTCGCGCTCCTGGGGGTGGCGGGCTTCGCCTGGTTCCTAGTCCGGGGCCGCTGGCGCCTGCTCCAGGAGATGCGCTTCGAACGGGGCATTCCCGCGATGCTCCTGATCGTGCTGCCCTGGTATGCGGCCGTGGGCCGGGCGAACGGCGCGGACTTCCTCCATCAGAATCTGGTGCTGGAGAACCTGTCGGCTTTTTCGGACGGCTATCAGCAGAAGCGTCCGGTGCATTTTTACGCGAGGGTCGCCCCGCCGCTGCTGCTGCCCTGGCTGCTGGTCCTGCCGCTCGCCTGGCGGGTGCGGGGGGCGCCGGGGCTCCGTCTCGCCCTGTTCTGGCTGGCGGGCACCGCGTTATTCCTCACGATCTCCTCGGCCAAGCGGCCGAGCTACGTCGTCTATTTCTGCCCGCCGATGGCCGCGGTCTGCGGCATCGTGCTGGAGGCCTGCGGGCGGGAGGCCCCGCGCCTGCTGCGAAGCGGTCTCGCCGGACTTGGAGCGCTGTTTGCCGCCGGGGGCGCGGCCCTGGCGTTGCTGCCCAAGTCCCTTTGGACGTCCGACCGCGTGGCCGCGATGGCGGACTCGTTTCCCCTGCTCGGCGGTGCCGTCGCGACGGGCGGAATCGCGATCCTCCTGGCGACCCTGCGTCTGGGTCCTGCCCGGGGCGCGGGCCTGCTCGCCGGACTGCTGGGGGGCACGTTTCTGGCCACGGATCTCTTCATGGCCGCCCGCTGGGATGCGGAAGGCCGCGCGGGGGTATTGTTCTGCCGGCGCGTCTCCGCTGCGCTGCCGGCCGGCGCCGCGCTCTACTCCCTCGCGCCCGAGGAAACGGAGGGCGCGTACCCCTTCTATCTGCAGCGCCCCCTTGTGCCTCGCCGGGGCGAGGCCGGTCACTACCTCCTGGCGGACTTCCAGCGGGACCGCCTCGCGGGCGCAGGGATCCCCCTCGAAATCCTGGACTCCGTGCCCGATCACCGCGGACGGCTCAAGTATTTCGCGAGGATTCATCCATGACTCGTTCCTCCTTCCTCCCGTTTTCCCGTCCAAGCATCGGCGAGGAGGAGATCCGCGAAGTCAGTGACTGTCTGCGATCGGGCTGGATCACGACCGGACCGCGCACCCAGCAGTTCGAGAAGGACTTTGCGGCGTATGTGGGCGCGAAACACGCCCTGGCGCTGTCGTCGGGCACCGCGGCGCTCCACTGCGCCTACTGGGCCCTCGATCTGAAGCCGGGCGACGAAATCATCTGTCCCTCGCTCACCTGGCCCGCCACCTCGAACATGGCCCTGGCGCTGGGGGCGACCGTGCGCTTCGCGGAGATCGAGCGGGAGACGCGCCAGATCGATGTGGCCCACGTGAGGCGCCTGATCGGACCGAAGACGCGCGCGATCGTCCCGGTTCATTTCGCGGGCGCCCCCGCGGACTTGGATGCGCTGCGGGCTTTGGCCGGGAAGGATGTCGCCCTCATCGAGGACGCCGCCCACGCCGCGGGCACCGAATACCGCGGCCGGAAGATCGGCGGACACGGCAACACGGTCATCTACAGCTTCCACCCCATCAAGGACATGACCACGGGCGAGGGCGGCATGCTCGCCACCGACGACGATCGTCTCGCCGAGCGCCTCAAGCTGTTCAAGTTCCACGGCGTGGCGCGCGACGCGTGGAAGGCCTACGGCGCGGGGGCGCAGGCGCACTACGACGTCGTCGTGCCCGGCTTCAAATACAGCCTCACCGATATCGCCTCCGCGCTGGGCATCCACCAGCTGCGGAAGCTCGACGGCTTCATCGAACGCCGCACGGCCATCGCGGCCCGATACATGAGCGAACTGGCCGGACTGCCGGGCCTCGAACTCCCGAAGGCGCCGGCCGTGCCCCACCGGCACGCCTGGCACCTCTTCACGGTCTTGGTCGGGCGCCGCGACGAGTTCATGGGCCGGATGAAGGATGAGAACATCGGGACGGGCCTGCATTTCGAGGCCGTCCACCGCAGCACCCTCTACGGCCTGCCCGAAGGCAGCCTCCCCGTGACCGAAGACGTGTGTCGCAGGATCGTATCGCTTCCGCTGTTCCCGGGAATGACCCATGGAGACGTTGACGATGTCGTCGCCGCCGTCCGCCGCATCCTCGCCTGACGCGGTGCCGCAGGTCTCGGCGGTGGTCCCGGTCTTCAACGAGGCCGGGAACCTTCCCGAACTGCAGCGGCGGCTGGTCCTGGCGCTGGAGTCCACGGGGCGCAGCTGGGAACTCGTCTACGTAGACGACGGCAGCTCGGACGCTTCGCTGGAGCTGCTCTCCGGATTCGCCGCCGCGGATCCGCGGGTGCGCGCGGTCGAATTCAATCGGAACTACGGCCAGCACGCCGCCGTATTCGCAGGACTGGCGCAATCGCGCGGCGACATGATCGTGACGCTGGACGCCGACCTGCAGAATCCCCCGGAGGAGCTTCCCCGGCTGGTGGCGAAGATGGCCGAAGGCTACGACGTGGTCGGATCGAAGCGCCGGAACCGGCAGGATCCGCTGTATCGCCGCATCGCGTCTCGCGTCGTGAACCGACTCACCCGCGGCGGCAACCGGGCGGCCCGGGGCATGACGGACTACGGCTGCATGCTGCGCGCGTACTCCCGCGGGGTGGTGGATCAGATTTGCCAGTGTCGCGAACTCTCCAGCTTCATCCCCGTGCTCGCGATGATGTACGCGAAACGAACGACGGAGATCGAAGTCGATCACGACGAACGGTCCCAAGGGGAGTCGAAATACGGCCTCCTCCAGCTGCTCCGCCTGCAGATGGACCTGATGACCGGCTTTTCGTATCTGCCGCTGCGACTCATGTCCGGCTTCGGTGCCCTGGTGGCGCTCTCGTCCGCGGGGCTGGCGGTCTTCATCCTGGTCAAGCGCATGCTTCCGGGGGGGGACCAATGGGGCCAGTTCGGCGTCTTCACGCTCTTCGCGGTCCTCTTCCTGATGGTGGGCGGCCTCTTCGTCTCGATGGGGCTGCTGGGCGAGTACGTCGGCCGGATCTACGGCGAGGTCCGGCAGCGTCCGCGCTTCGTGATCCGCAAAATCCACGGAGGGGCGCCGTGAAGATCCTCCTGTTCGGATATGGAGAGATGGGCTGCAGCGGGCTTGAGTTCCTTCTGGAGCAATTGGAGGACGTGGCCGCGGTCGTCACGCATCGCGACGATCCGGCCGAGAAGCGCTGGTTCCGCTCGCTGGCGGAGCGCGCCTCGGCGGC
The DNA here is from genome assembly GCA_964619955.1 of uncultured Planctomycetales bacterium. Lineage (GTDB taxonomy): Bacteria > Planctomycetota > MHYJ01 > MHYJ01 > JACPRB01 > JACQFK01. The sequence continues at coordinate 82,221 of CAZUJF010000011.1, read as the reverse complement.
GGGGCTTCCCGTGATGTTCGGGGAGGAATCCGACATGGCGGCCGAGGTGGCGCGCCTCGCCCCCGACCTCATCCTGTCCTGCTACTACCGGAACATGATCCCGACGAGGCTGCTACGGCAGGCGCCGCTGGGGGCGCTCAACCTGCACGGCTCGCTGCTCCCGCGGCTGCGCGGACGCGCCCCGCTCAACTGGGCGCTGATCGAGGGAGAGAAAGAGACCGGCGTGACGCTGCACCACATGGTCAAGGAGCCCGATGCGGGGGACATCGTGGGTCAGCGGGGGTGGAGGATCGGGCCGCGGGACACCGCCAAGACGCTCTTCGATCGTGCGGTGGTCGAGGCGCGGCTCCTGTTCCGCGAACTCTGGCCGGCGATCCGCGAGGGACGCGCCCCGAGAATCCCCCAGGACCCGGCCAAGGCCACGTACCGGGGCCGGCGCCGTCCCGAGGACGGGCGCATCGACTGGGCCCAGCCCACCTGGAGGGTGGACGGGCTCGTGCGCGCCGTCACGGATCCCTTCCCGGGGGCCTTCACCAGCGCGCGCGGCCGCCGGCTCATGGTCTGGTCCGGAGCGCCGGTGGCGGGCGCCGGGGAACCGGGAAGACTGATTCAGCCCGATGTCGTCGCCACGGGCGACGGGGCGTACCGCATCGAACACATGACTTGGACGGACGGACCGGCCGCTGTTCCGGTCCTCAAGGCGGGAGATCGTTTGGGAGATCCGACATGAGAATCCTTATCACCGGCGGCGGCGGCTTCATAGGCTCTCATCTCGCGGAGGCGCATTTGAAGCGGGGCGACGAGGTCTGGTCGCTGGACATCGGCATGAACCTCAAGGTGCGCCACCTTCTCGCAAACCCGCTCTTCCATTACGTCAAGGCCTCCGTCCTGGATGCCGAAGCGATCGAGGCGTTCGTGATCCGGGCGGATCTCGTCTACCACCTGGCCGCGGTGGTGGGCGTGGAGCACTACGTGGACGACCCGTTCAACGTGCTCAACGTGAACATCTTGGGTACGCTCAATCTGCTTCGCCTGGCCCACCGGCACGGCAAGCGCCTGGTGTTCTCGTCCACCAGCGAGGTGTACGGGCGAAACCCCAACGTGCCTTGGAAGGAGGAGGACGACCGCGTGCTGGGGGCCACCACCACGGACCGCTGGTGTTACTCGACTTCCAAGGCGGCGGGGGAGCATTACTGCTGGGCGTACCGGCGCATGGGGCTCGACGTGAGCGTGGTCCGCTACTTCAACGTCTACGGACCGCGCCTGGACAAGATCGACGCCGGCCGCGTGATCACGATCTTCATGGGGCAGATTTTGCGGAACGGCCCCCTCACCATCATCGGCGACGGCAAACAGACGCGCTGCTTCACCTTTGTGGACGACGCCGTCCGGGGGACCATGGCGGCGGGCCTCGAGCCCAGGGCCGTGGGCGGGGTCTTCAACATCGGCGACGACCGGGAGACTTCGATCCTGGAACTCGGCACGACGATGCTGGAGATCCTCGGGCGCGACCCGACGGAGCATCTGAGCTTCGTCAAACAGGAGGAGATTTACGGGGCCAGCTACGAGGACATCCCGCGCCGGGTGCCGGACATCGGAAGGATGAAGACGATTCTGAAGGTGCGTCCGACGACCTCTCTCCACGACGGGCTGGCCGCGACCATCGAGTGGTTTTTGAAGGAGAGCAGCTCGAAGGCGGCGCTGACCTCGGCCGCCACGGAGGCGCCCGGGCGGTGACCCCGCTCCGGCTCCGCGTCGACGTCTGCACGCACCGCGGGCTCCGCGACGGGGTCCCCGGCATCCTGGAGATCCTCCGCCGTCACCGCGCCCGGGCCACGTTTTTCGTGACTTTCGGCCCGGATGCCTCGGGGCTGGCGCTGCTGAAGATGCTGCGTCCCTCGTTCGCGCTGAAGATGCTGCGTTCGAATGCACCGTCAACCTACGGCTGGGCCACCGCGTTCTACGGCACGCTGCTGCCGGCGCCGCTGGTGGGGAAGGGCATGCCCGGGCTGCTGCGGCGCATCCGCGACGAGGGGCACGAGGTGGGCCTGCACGGCTGGGATCACCGGCGCTGGCAGGACCGCCTGCCCCGGTATCCGCGCGCGCGCCTTCGCGAGGAATTCCGGCGCATGCTCGAGAGCTACCGGGAGATCCTGGGCGCCGCCCCCCGGGGCTTCGCGGCGCCTGCCTGGATGCTGTCCCATGATCTGCTCGATCTGGAAGCCCAGGCCCGGCTGGTCTACGCGAGCGACACCCGGGGGCGCGCGCCGTTCCTCCCCGTCTTCCTCGGGAGGAATTACGAAATTCCCCAGCTTCCCGTGACGCTGCCGACCCTCGACGAATGGCTGGGACGGACGAGCGCCGGACGTTTCGTCGACGAGGTCTTGCGACGCTCCGCGGCACAGCCGGACTACGCCTGTTTCACGGCCCATGCGGAAACCGAGGGGCTGGCCCACCGGGACACGCTGGAGGCGCTGCTGGACGGGGTCGGCCGTCCGGTCGCCCCGCTGGCCGAGACGACGTTCACGGGGCTTCCGAGACGGAATGTGGTGATGGGGCGCGTGGAAGGCCGTCCCTACGACGTCTGCCTCGAGGGAGGGGGTGACCGCGTGATTCCGCCGACGCGCGCGAAGGCGGATGAGCCGTGAGGGATTCGAACCCCCGACCCTCTGCGTGTAAGGCAGATGCTCTAACCGCTGAGCTAACGGCCCGTTCCGCCGCTGAAGGTACGCGAGCGGGACGCGCCGGTCAATCCGCGGTTCAGCGCGCGAGCTCGGCCAGGCCGAAGGGCGTCAGCTTCTCGCGTCCGGGCACGACCCGGAAGGCGCGCCAGCCGCATTCGAACGTGTAGAGCACGCCCGTTTCCGGATGGTCGATGCCGGCTTCGTCCCCGGGGCTCCACACGGGGGTGACCTCGGACTTCGCCACGGCCTTGCGGCAGTGGGGACAGTGCTTGGGGGCCTCGCCCGTGAGGCGGTGACTCTTGGCGGGATGAGGATTCATCATGGCTGCCCCTTTTCTCAGGCCGGGATCCTTTGATCCCGTCTTCCGTTCAACGCGGGCCACCCTGCGCTTCATCCCCGGGAGCGCTATCCCGGTACCTCACGCCTGCTGTCCTGCTGATAGTCTGACGACGTTCGGGCGAAAAGTGAGCGAAAAAAGCGACGGGACCCGGCTTCTTTTCGGGAAACCGGGTCCCGGGATCATGCGGGCACCTTCGCGGCGGGCGGGGCGGGGGCGGGACGGGCGGCCGCCAGGGCCGCGTCGATCTCCGCCAGCAGCTCCGAGGCGCGGGGTCCGATGACGATCATGCCCACGAGCTGGGCGCCGTCCTGGACCGCCATCAGGGGCGCGGTGAGGTTTCCGAAGAGCCGGCCGCCCTTCTCGAGCGACACCGGTCCCCGGGACGTCACGGGACCCTTGATCTCCCCGCCCTTCACCACGACGCCCTCGGCGCGCACCTCGGCGATCAGCGTGCCCTTGCGTCCCACCGTCACGATACCGGCCGTGTACATCTCGATCTTGGCGCAGTACTCGTTGATCTCCACGTCCGTCGTGGAGATGTTCCGGTGGCAGCCCGGGCACGAGGTCGATTTGGTGATGCCGGACACTTCCTGCCGGGCATCGCAGCGCGGGCAGAAAATCAGCCTGCGTGCTGCTTCCTTGGCCATGCCGCCTCGCGCTCGTTACTTCTTGATCGGGGTGGCGGGAATCGCCGTCACGAACTCCGCGACCTTGACGTCCTTCAGGGCGTCCGGGCTCACGTGGCAGTTGCCGACGAACGTCGCCCCCTCGGCGATGACGAGCTTGGGGGAGCGGATGTCGCCGAGCACGTTCGCGCTCGAGGTCAGCTCGATGCGTTCGGCCGCGGTGACGTTCCCCTTGAACGAGCCGTCCAGGGAGACGTTGCCGACGACGACGTCGGCCGTGATCTGGCCGCCCTTGCCCAGGGCCAGGCGGCCCTTCGAGGTGATCTTGCCTTCGATGCGGCCCTCGACCTTCATCGTGCCTTCGTAGGAGATCTCGCCCTTGATCTGGACATCGGCGCCGATGATGGTTTCGCTGCCGGCGGGACGTGTTTCAGCCATAAACCCTCTCTCTCCTAAAGTTCCGAAGTGACCCACTTAGTGATACTTCATAGTTTACAAATTGTCAAGTACAAAACTGGGCGCGGAGGCTGGACTCCGGAGGAAATCGCCCCTAGAATGAGCCCCGTCATGCCTGCCCGAAAAGCGCCCCGGAAAAAATCGCGCGCGAGCAAGCCGGCCCCCTGCCCGGTCTGCAAACGCCCCTCGGACAACCGCGGCGAGCTGTGCTCCGCCTGCATCGGGCTGCCGGCCTCGGATCCGGCCGCCGCGAAGCGCCTGGCGCTGCGCGTCCGGGACCGCCTGCACGGCGGGGAGAGCCGGGGCGGCTTCGTCTGCCCGTACTGCCGCTTCGAGCTGACCTGGGAGAACATCGGCTCCAGCGAAACCGAGGTGACCATCTACGTGCGGGAGAAGATCTACTTCTGCCCCAAGTGCCGGGCCCTGCTCGGGGTCTCGAGCTGGCACACCGAGGGATGAGCGACCCCGCGGAACCCGGCTCGCGGGCGGCCCGCCGGGCGGTGCCGCTGGTCCCGTTCTGTGTCTCCCTCGTCCTCTCGCTCTCCACCGTGGGGAACACGGTCTACTGGCAGGATTCCGGTTTCTACCATGTCGCGGTCCACGAATTCCTGCCGCTGTATCCCCCCGGCTTCCTCCTCTACCTCTTCCTGTGCAAGGGCTGGACGTTGCTGACGGCGCCGCTCTTGGGTTTCCCGCTGGCGGTGCATCTGTTCTCCTCCCTCTGCGCGGCCGGAGGCGCGGCGTTTCTGGCCCTGGCCGCGCGGCGCTTCCTCGTCCGCGTGGCCCCGGGGCCCGGGATCGACGTCGCGGCGGCGGCCGCGGGCTGCCTGATGGCGGCGGGATACTCCTACGCCTTCGCCGCGATCCTGGCGAAAAGCTACGCGCTGTTCTACTTCCTGGCCTCGGTCCTGCTCTGGCTGCTGGCGCGGGCCGAGCGCCGACGGCACTTCCTGCTGATGGGGGTGGTTCTGGGGGCTTCCTGGAGCGCCCATCCGCTGGCCACGATGCTGGTCCCCGTGATGCTCGCTTATGCGTGGGCGCGCCGGGACCGCATCCGGGACTGGGGCTGGGGCTTCTTCGCGCTCGTGGTCGGGCTGGCGGCGTTCACGGCGTTCGCCCCCGCCGCGCTGCTGCCCGCGCTGACCGCCCGGACTTCCGTGGCGCAGTTCGGCGAAGCCCGCACGCTGGGGGAGGTGGTGGACTACGTGCGCGGGGCGCGCTTCCTGGATCAGGGATCGTCGCACGGCTGGGATGCGCTCCGCTGGACGTCGGCCCTGCGGTTCGGCTGGGAGGAGTTCCTGGGCGGGGGCGTGCTGCTCCTGGGGGCCGGGGTCTGGGGCGCCTTCCGCCGCTGCCGGGGGCTGCTGGCCCTGATCGGCGCCTGGGTCGTCCCCGTGGTCGCGGCGACCTGCCTCTCCCTGCACGAGGTCTATCCGGATCAATGGCTGGTCGCGGCGTGGATTCCGCTGGGTCTCCTGGTGGCCCTGGGGGTCTCCGAACTGGAGGCCTGGAGGCGCCGGGCCGGGATCGGGGCGGCCGCCGGCGGCCTGGCCTGGATGCTGCTCGCGAACGGGGCGGATCTGAATCAGCGGGGCTACACCGCGGCGGAGGAGTTTTCCCGCCTGGTCATCAACGCGACGGATCCCGGGGCGCCGCTGCTCGTCTGGACGGACGACGCGATCTCGGGGACGCTCTATCTGCGGCTGGTCCGGGGAGAGGGGCGCGACCGGCGCATCGTCAGCGGCGTCTTCCTGGGGGAGGCCTGGTACCAGAAGGTCGTGCGGGAGCAGTACGGTCTGAAGACGCCCGATGTCTCCGACGGCGGCGCCCGCATGAAGGGGCTGTCCTGGGAGTTCTTCCTGTCGACGGCGTTCGCCAACGAGAATGCGGGCCCGGGGCGTCCGGTGTTCACGGAGCACAGGCCGGATGCGCGCTATCTGCGCCCGGACCTGGCGGTGGTCCCGGCGGGCATGTTCTGGAAGGTGATGGCGTCCTCCGAGGCGGCGCTGGATCTCCGATACTGGGATTTCGGCGTGTCGCTGCCGGAGTGGATCCGGCGCAAGGGCCGGGCGCGGGCGACGAGATCCAGCGTGTCGAAGGAAGGCGTCGTCACCTGGAGGCTGGAGTCCTACGAGGAGCGGCTCATCCAGCCGATCCTCCTCGCGCGGCGAAGGCTCGCGACCCAGATCCTGCAGGCCGAGCCGGCGAAGGCGCTGGCCATCTACGAGGAGGTTCTGGCGCTGGATCCCGCGCTGCTTGCGGAGCCCGATGTCCGCTATTACCGGGCGCTCGCGCTGTATCTCACGGACCGCCTGCCCGAGGCGCACGCGCAGTTCCAGGCGCTCCTGGCGTCCCGGGTGGGCGGGGAACTGCGGACCATGGGGCATTACTACCTGGGCGAGCTGGCGCTGGCGGCGCGGCGCCCGGAGGAGGCCCGGCGGCATTTCCAGGCGGCGCTGGAGAACGGCGGGGTCGACCCCGCGGTCCTGGAGCACATCCGCCGGCGGGCGGGCGGTCCGTAGCGTCCCGTCGCGTTTTCAGACTGGCTGGAAACGCGAAAATGAATAAGATCTCTCGCACCTCCATGAGCCAGATGCCGACTCCCGGGACCGTGGTGCAGGCGACCGTCGTCGTCCCCACCTACAACGAGGCGGACAATATCGGTCCCCTGGTCGAGAGGATCCTTGCGGCCGCGCCCGGCGTGGAGGTCGTGGTGGTCGACGACGCCTCCTCGGACGGGACCGCCGACCGCATCCGCGCCCTGGCCGCCGCCGGGCATCCCGTGCGGGTGATCGAGCGCCGGGACGAGCGCGGGCTGTCCACGGCGGTGCTGCGCGGGATCCGGGAGGCGCGCGCCGAGATCTGCGTCGTCATGGACGCCGACCTCAGCCACCCGCCCGAGATGGTGCCGGCGCTCATCCGGGCGGTGGAGCAGGGGGCGGAGGTGGCGGTGGGAAGCCGCTACGTCCCCGGGGGCGGGATCGAGGAATGGCCCCTCTTCCGCCGGCTGGCCTCGAAGATGGGCTCCCTCTTCGCGAGTCCTCTGACCGCGGTCCGCGACCCGATGGCCGGCTTCTTCTGCCTGCGCCGGGCCTCGCTGAGCGGCCTGGAACTCAAACCCCGCGGCTTCAAGATCCTGCTCGAGATCCTCGCCCGGGGGCGCTTCCGGAACGTGGCGGAGGTCCCCATCCGCTTCGAGGATCGCGGCGCGGGCCACAGCAAGTTCAGCGCCCATGAGCGCCGCGAGTATCTGAAGCAGGTCTGGACGCTGTACCGCGACCTGAACGCCTGGCCCCACCGGCTGCTCAAGTTCCTCATCACCGGGACCAGCGGCCTCGGCCTGCATCTGGCGATCCTGTGGCTGCTGGTGTCCCGGGCGGGGCTCACGCGCTACCAGGGGGCCACGGCGGCCTTCATCGCCGCCATGAGTTCGAACTACCTGATCAACCGGATCTGGACTTTTCGCGCCAAAGGCAGCAACATCCCGAAATCCTACCTCCTCTACGCGCTCGGCGCGGTGGGGGGGCTGGGCGTGCAGCTGGGCGTGATGCGCCTTCTGGAGTCGATGCACTACCTGCCTTCCGCGTTCGTGGGGATCGTGGCCGGGACCGCCGTCACCTTTTTGATCAGCCACCTATGGGTCTTCGGCAGACGCTAGCCGCCCTGCCCGCGTGGGGCTGGGCCGTCCTCGGTGTCGCGCTCCTGCGCATCCCGTTCGCCGCGTGGGTGCCGCTGACGCCGGAGGAGGCCTATCACTGGAATTTCGCCCGGCATCCGGACTGGAGCTACTTCGACCATCCGCCGATGATCGCCTGGGCGATCGCCGCGGGCCGCCTCGTCTTCGGCGACACCCCGCTGGGCGTGCGCGCGGTGCCCATCCTCTTCTCGACGGGAACGATGCTGCTGCTGGCGGCCTTCGCCCGCCGCATCTACGGGGAACGCGCCGCCGGATGGGCGGTGCTGATCCACCTGGGCCAGCCGGTGACGCTGCTCGTCGGCAGCGCCGCGTTCCCCGATTGCCCGGAACTCTTCTTCTGGGCCCTGGCCATGTGGCTGGTCTGGGACGTGCTCGACCGGGGCCGGGGGCCGGTCTGGGTGCTGGCGGGCATGGCGCTCGGGGCCACCGGCCTCTCCAAATACACCGGGGTCTTCCTGGGGGTCTCGGTCCTGATCTTCCTGCTGAGCAGCCCGCGGGACCGCCGCTGGCTCGCCTCGCCCTGGCCCTATCTCGGCGCCCTCGCGGCGCTCCTCGTGCTGTTCCCCGTCTTCTACTGGAACCATACGCATGACTGGGCCTCGTTCCGCTTCCAGGGCGTGGAGCGCATCCAGGAGTCCCGCGGCGTGGGTCTGCGCAGCAGTCTCAATTTCCTCTGGACCCAGATCCTGGGCTTCATGCCGCTGAGCCTGCCCCTGGCGGCGCTGACCGTGCTCCGGATCCGCCGCTCCCCGCGCCGGGAGGAGCGGTACCTGTACTGGTGCGTGGTTCCGATGCTGCTCTTCTTCGCCGCGATCTCCTTCATGCGGGTCGTGCACCTCATGTGGCCGATGCCCGCGTATCTGGCCCTGACGGTGGCGATGGCCGGCAGCCTGGTGTTGCTCGAGGACCGCGTCTCGCGGATCACCGCGGCGGCCCGCCCCTGGCTCCTGGGCATCCCCGCCACGGCCGTCCTGGTCGCCAGTCTGCACGCCGCGTTCTTCTTTCCCGGCCTGAGCCCCTTCGCCGGGCTCTACGGCTGGCCCGAGGTGGCCGGTCGCGTCCGGAGCATCCGGGAGAAACTTCCGCCGGACAGCTTCATCCTGGGCCTCGGCCGCAAATACACCTGCCCCAGCCAGCTGGCGTTCCACCTGCGGGCGCCCTTCGACGTGCAGGGCAAGAACGCGATGGGGAGCGGGGGATCCCAGTACGACTTTTGGCAGGAGGACGCCCGCCTCGAGGGCAAGGACGCCGTGATCGTGGTGGAGGACGGCGACCGCCTCCCGGGCATGCTGGCCGCGCTCCGGGCGCGCTTCGCGTCCGTGGAGCCCGCGGGCGACCTGAGCGTCCCGGTCGGCCGGGCGACCCTGCTAAAAACGCCGCCGCTGAGGTTCTTCTTCTTCACGGCCCGCGGATACAAGCCGGTCCCCGCGCACCTCAGGACCTGAAGGGTCAGCGCGGCCGGGCGCGCCCGAATGCCGCGTAGAGCGCCGGGAGCAGCCCCAGGTTCAGCAGCGTCGAGGTCGCCAGCCCGCCCAGGATCACCAGCGCCATCGGATACTCGATCTCGTGTCCGGGCACGTCGCCGCGCCAGACGAGCGGCAGCAGTGCGAGCGCCGCGCAGAGCGCCGTCATCAGGATGGGGGACAGCCGCTCCTCCGCCCCGCGCATCACGAGCTCCGGGCCGAAGTCGACGCCCTCCTGCTCCTCGAGATGCCGCCAGTGGCTGACCATCATGATCCCGTTGCGGGCCGCGATTCCCAGGACGGTCACGAAGCCCACCAGCGAGCCGAGCGAGAGCACGCCGCCGCCCAGGAGCGCGCCGCCCACGCCGCCGATCAGCGCGAACGGCAGCGTCAGGAAGACCATCCAGGTCAGGCGCCAGGACTGGAAATCGACGTGCAGCAGGACAAGGATGCCCCCCAGCGCCAGCGCCGCCAGAGACAGCAGCCGCCGCCGGGATTCCGCCCGCGCCGCATATTCGCCGAGCAGCTCGGCGTGATACCCGCGCTCGAACGAAACGGACCTGATCTTCGCCTCGATCTCGCGTGCGACTTCGCCGAGATCCCTCCCGCGCACGTTGCAGGTCACGTCGATGCGCCGGGAGGCCCCTTCGCGCTTGATCTCATTGGGCGCCGGCATGATCCGCACGTCCGCGAGTTCCCCCAGGGACGCGCCCCCCTCGATCGGCAGCGCCCGGAGCGCCGCCAGGTCGCCCCGGATCCGCGGCGCGCCCCACACGGCGATGTCGACGATGCGTTGTCCCTCGTAGATCTCGCCGACTTTGGCGCCCTTGATCAGCGTCGCCGCCGCCCGCCGCACCTGCCCGGACGTGAGCCCGTAGCGCTCCGCCATTTCGGGCCGCAGCCGCACCTCGATCTGCGGGACCAGCGCCTGCGCCTCGGGCTTGGCGTCCACGACCCCGGGGATCTCCTTGATGACTCCGTGGATCTCCCGCGCCTTCGAGCGAAGCTCCTCCAGGTCCGGTCCGAAGATGCGCACGGCGATCGTCGCGCTCGCGCCGGAGAGCACCTCCTTGATGCGCTCCTTGAGGTACGTCAGCAGGTCGCGCTGCAGGCCCGGATAGCCGTCCACGACCTCCTGCACCTTCGCGACCGTCGCGGCGTAGTCCGCCTTCTCGTCGATGCTGATCCAAAGCTCCGTGAAATTCGGGCCCACGACCTCGTCCGCCACCTCCGCGCGCCCGATGTGCGAGCCGAAGTTGCGGACTCCGGGGACGCCGCGCAGTTCCACGGCGGCGCGTTCGGTGATCCTCCGGTTCGCCTCCAGCGAGGTCCCCGGCTTCTCCACCCAGTGCATCAGGAAATCCGTCTCCTTGAAATCCGGCAGGAACTCCTCGCCCAGCCGCGTCGCGGCGTATCCGGTGACGCCGAGGGCGGCGATCAGGAAGGCGAGCACGGCCTTGGGGCGTGCCATGAGGGCGGGCAGCAGGGCCCGGTAGCCCCGTTTGAGCAGGGCGGCGAGGGGCGGGTCCTTCCGCTTCGCCGGCGCCCCCGGCAGGAGCAGCAGGCAAAGCGCGGGCGTCACGGTGAGCGCGACCAGCAGGGAGGCGAGGATGGCCAGGATGTACGAGACCGCCAGGGGCCGGAAGAACGCGCCCGCGAGGCCTTCCAGGAAGAACACCGGAATGAACACGAGCACCACGATCAGGCTCGCGAAGACGACCGCGCTGCGCACCTCCAGCGAGGCCTCGAGCACCACCTGGAAGGCCGGCTTCCCCGTGGGGAGGCGCAGCCGCCGCGCGATGTTCTCCACGTCGATGATCGCGTCGTCCACCACCTCGCCCGTCGCGATCACGAGTCCCGCGATGACCATCGTGTTCAGCGTGCCGCCCAGGAAGTGCAGCGCGAGGGCGGCCCCGATGATGGACAGCGGGATCGCGGTCATGCTGATCGCGGCCGTCCGCCAGTCGAAGAGGAAGGCGGCGAGCACGATCGCGACCAGCAGGCAGCCGAGCAGCATGGCCTCGCCGAGATTCGCGAGCGAGCGTTCGATGAACGTGGCGGGACGGAACACCGTCGTGTCCAGCTCCACGTCCTTGAGGCCGGGCCGGAGCAGGTCGATGGCCGCCTCGACCCCGCGCGAGACCTCCAGCGTGTTGCCCCACGGGTATTTCTCGACGATCAGCAGCAGGCCGGGCCCGACGTAGTCCTTGCCGCCGACGATCGCGTCGCCGATCGGCGCCGGGTTGCCCTCGACGACGTCGGCGACGTCGCCGAGCCGTTTGGTGCTTCCCGGGATGAGCGCGCGGCCCAGGTCTTCCGGGGTCCGGATCTGGGACAGGTGCCGCACGGCGAGCCGCTGGTTGGGCGTGTCGACGAAGCCCCCTGCGCCGGGTTCGGAGGCCTCCCGCGCCGCGCGCGTCACCGCCTCGAGCGTGACCCCGTTCGCGCGGAGCCGGTCGGGTTCCACGAGAACCTGGAACTGGCGGTCGCGCTGGCCCCAGATCGCGACGTTCGCCACGCCCCGCACGGCCATCAGGCGCGGCCGGATCGTCCACTTTCCCAACTCGCTGAGCTCCGTCTGGCCGAGGGTTTTCGACCAGACGGCGACTTTCATGGCGCGGCTGGTGGAGGAGAGCGGCTGGAGGATCACGGGCGGATGGGCGACGGCGGGGAGTTTTGCGGCGACCCCCGCCAGCCGCTCCTGCACCAGCTGCCGGGCGCGGTCGAGCGCGGTGCCGGGCTCGAAATACATCACGACCGAGGAGAGGCCGAGCACGGACTTCGAGCGCAGGGTCTTGATCCAGGGCGTGCCGTTGAGGGCGTTCTCGATCGGCATCGAGACCAGGCTCTCGACTTCCTCCGTGGACAGCCCCGGCGCCTCGGTCTGCACCTCGACCGTCGGCAGCGCGAACTCCGGGAAGACGTCGAGCGGTGCCTCCCGGGACAGGCGGATGCCCCAGACCATCAGCACGGCCGCCGTCGCGAGGACGAGGACCCGCAGGCGCAGGGAGGATCCGACGAGCCAGGTCAGCATGCTATTTTGCGTGTCCGAATTCGGTGCCGTAGAGTTCGGCGGCCCCCTGGGCCACGACCTTCGTCCCCGGCTTGAGCCCGCGGTCGAGGATCGCGCGGCCCTCCGCCACCTGCCGCACCTGGATGCGGACCCGGACGTACTTCCGGTCGGGCAGGCTTTCGTAGACCCAGGTCCCGCCGTGGATGTCGGTGATCACGGCCGACCAGGGGATCGACGGCGATTCCGTTTCCGAGCGCAGGGGGAGCGGGACGCCGACCTTCTGGCCCGGGCGCAGGAGCCCTTTCCCGTTCTCGACCTCGTAGACCAGGTCCACGGTCGAGGCGAGCGGGTCGGCGGCCGGGGGCGACCCTGCGGGCTTCGCCGGCAGTCCTTCGATCACGAGTTCGCGAGCAGCGTCGATCCCCGCCAGGTCCCCGACGTGGACGGGGACGCGGATCCAGAGGCGGTCCGGATCCGCCACTTCGAAGAGGGGCGTGCCGGCGGCGACCTGCTGGCCCGGGGCGGCGGACAGTTTGCGGAGCACCCCGTCGAAAGGCGCGGAGAGAGGGGCCGCCCCGAGGGCCGCGTCCCAGGCGCGCAGGCGGGCCTCGGCGGAACGGAGCGACGCCTGGGCGGTGTCGCTCTGCACCTTCGCCTCCTCCACGGCCCGCCGGCTGCCGGCTTTGTCCTGGAGCAGTTGTTCCGCGCGCGCGAGGGCCGTCTTCGCCGCCTCGATCTGGAGGAGGGCGACGGCGCGGGCGCCGTCGGCTTCCGCCTGGGCCGCCGTGATCGACGCCCGCGATTCCGCCGCGAGCAGCGGCGTGAGCAGGAAGATCGTCTGGCCTTTCGTCACCCGCGTGCCGGGCCGCGGCGGTGCTCCGCCGAGCGTCCCGGCGAGGGCCGCCGAAACGGTGAGTTCCCGGCCGGGAGGGACCACCGCCTCGCCGGGGAGCAGTCTTGAAGCGGACGTTTTCCGAAGCTCCAGGGCGGCGGTCTGGATTCCCAGCCGCTGTTCCGCCTCCGGAGTCAGCGTCACGGTGAGCAGATCACCGTCCTTGGCCACGACCGCGGCGGGTTTTGCGGCCTGGGGCGGGGACGGGGCGGGGCGGCAGGCCGCGAGGAGCAGCAGGATTCCCAGGCAGACCCTCATTCCAGTCTCCTTCCCACGCAGCGTTCCAGCCGGGTCCTCGCCCGTCGCAGCCGCTGCCCGGCCTCCTCGAGACGGGCGCCGGACTCCGTCCGCCGAAGCTGCGCCAGCCGGACGGGGATCACGGAGGTCTCTCCGGCCTCGTGGGCCCGAAGCGCCGCCGAGACGGCGGCTTCCACCGGAATCCGCTCCTGTTCCGCTTCGCGGACCGCATCGACCGCCCGCGCGTATTCGAGTTCCGCCTCGTTCACCTCAAGGGTCACTTTGTCGCGGATCGTCACATAGCGGCGCGCCGCGCGTTCCACCTCGGCCTCCGCGCGCGTTTTTCCCGCCTGGTTCTGGTTGAAGAGGGGGAGGGGAAGTTCCATGCCGGGGCCCGCCTCCACGCGGCTTCCCCGGACGTTGGCGTCGAGGATCCCGGAGAGGGCGAGGTACTCCGTGCTCGCCAGGCCCGCCCGCTCGCCGGCGGCTTCGATGGCGAATTCCGCCGCTCTCACATCCGGCCGTGACGCCAGCGCTTCCTTGAGCCGGGAGGCCCGGTCTCCCTGGAGCCTCCGGAGTTCGCGGGGGGAGGGGACGAACTCGAGGGGCGCCGGGTCCTGGGCGAAGCCCAGGAGGGCCCGCAGGCGTTCACGGGCGAGCGCGGTGCCCAGCCGATGCTGGGCTTCCTGCCGTCGCGCCTGAAGGAGATCGGACCGTGCCGCGAGCAAGTCCTGCTCGCCGGTTTCGCCCGCCCGGAAGCGCAGGTCGGCCTTTTGTTCCAGCTGTTCGCGGAGCCAGACGGCCTCGAAGGCGCGTGCTCCGAGTTCGAGCGAGAGGTCGTGTTCCGAAAACGCGTTCCGCACCTCGGCGATGAGGTCCAGGCCCGCCTGCACGAGGAGGGCCGAGCTGTGTTCGGCGTCCGCTTCCGCCGCGGCCACGCGCGAGGGCCGGAGCCAGAGGGCTTCCAAAGGGACCTTGAGCGCGAATTCCATCTGCTTGGGGCCGAGAGGGTAGAGGAGGGAGAACACCGGATTGGGAAGCATGCCGGCCTGCTGGATGTCCGCGCGGCGGAGTCCAAGTTCGGCGAGCGCCTCGGCGAAGGCCGCGTTTCGCCAGAGGGCGATCGCGACGGCCTCGTCCTCGCTCACGCCGTCGGAGAGGGAGATCCCGGGGGGCAGGGGGGCTTCATCCAGGGCGAGGGCGAAGCCGCTGCGCTCCTCGAGGCGCTTCGAGACGTAGGGGCGGTCGAATTCGTCGGCGCGTCCGGAGCACGCCGAGAGAAGGGCAAGGCCGGGAAGCCATAGGCGTTGAAATTGCATGAGCGGGAATCAAAAGTATAGCGAAGTCCCGGGAGGGGGACGTTCAGAACTTGAAGGCCAGGCCCAGCGAGCCGCCGCGGTCGAAATACTCCACCTCGAGTTTCGCGCCGGCGATGCCCGTGCCACCCCGGCCCGTGCCCCAGTGGAGGGCTTCCATGACCCCCGCGGAGAAGACGCCGATGGCGGCGCCGGCCAGCACGTCCGAAAGGTAGTGGCGGTCGGCTTCGATGCGCGAGTAGCCCGCGAGCGAGGCCAGGCCGTAGGCCGACGCCTCCCAATACCAGGCGTCCACGTTCTGGTCGATGAGGCTCGCCCCCACGAACGCGGCGGACGTGTGGCCCGAGGGGAACGAGTCGTCGCCGGAGCCCCCGGGTCGCCCCCGGGGGAAGGCGGCCTTGAGGCCGAACGTGAGCGCGGCCGTGAGGGCGAAGGCCTCGAGCTGCTCGGCGAGCACGTCCCAGGAACTGCGGCCGTCCGCCGGCGCGAAGAACGCGGTCGCGAGGGATCCGGCGAGCAGCACGGACATCGCGGCGTCGCCGATCCAGGCGTTGTCCCCGAGCGAATCCTTGAGGCACTTCTGGAGCCTCTTGTCGTAGATGCTGGCCACGCCCGCCGCGGCGGCCAGGCCGAGGGGGATGAGGACCGGCGGCGCCGTCAGGTAGTCGCGCCACACGTTCTCGTGCCACGCCTCGAGGGAACCGTGCGTTTCGAAGAAGGCGCCGAACGAGGCGTGGGATCCCCTGCTCCGGAGGGGATGCTCCGCCGGCGGAACCGGATCGGCCTTCGGGGCGGGCTCCTGCCCGGTCCAGAACAGGCGCGGAGTCTCGAGCCGGGTCCATTCGGGGAGCGGGCGTTCTTCCGCCGCGGCCTCGCTTTCCGCGAGCGTGCGGGGCAGAGGGTCGGATCCCAGCAGGACTGGGAGCAATGCGATCCATTCCAGGCTCATCGGGGACCTCGGTAATTCCAGGCGCGCAACAGATAGTACCGCTCCACTTCTCCTCCGAAGCGGGGCACCGCCACCTCCACGGGGGCGTCCACGCGTTCGAAGGCGCGGTCCACGCGGTCCTTGTAGATCGGCCAGTGCTTCACATCGTAAACCACCACGGCGTTCTTGCCGAGGAAGTCCTCGGGGCGCCACCAGTGGGGGAAGGATTTGCTGGGATGCCCCACGGCGGTGAATTCGACGGCGGGCAGGGGATGCAGCCAGTACGCCAGCTGCGAGGCCAGGTGGTATTCCCGTCCGACGACGAAGTCGGGATTCCGCTTCGCCACCTCGGTCGCGAGCAGGGCCCAGCCGGAGCGCTCCGCCTTGGGGATCCAGGAGACGGCGGCCGGGGCGGCGAGATACCCCAGGCCCAGCAGCGCGAGACTGGCGGCGTGGAGGCGCCGGTTCCAAGGTCCGCCGCGGAGGACGACGGCCGCGGAGAGCGTGAGCAGCGTGAGGTAGGCGGGGATGGGCCAGTGGCTGCGCACGGGACGGGTGGCGAGGACGCCGAAGAAGAAGAGCAGCGTCGTCATGCCCACGGCGGCGAGGAAGCGGTCCTGCCAGGCGGCCGCCCGCCAGCGCCGCAAGGCGGCTCCGCCTGCGAACCAGGCCCCGAGCGCGAAGACCGGCGTCAGGACGAGGAGCTGGCCGAGGGGGAATTTGTAGAGTTCCTTCGCCTGGAAGGTCCGCTCCTCGAAGCGGTTCACGCCCTGGTAGAGGAAGGACTGCCAGCCCTCGCGGGCGTTCCAGATCAGGGTGGGCGAGAACGCGGCGAGGGCGAAGAGGACGGCGATCCAGGGCTCCTTGCGCCGCAGCCAGCCGCGATGTTCGGGGCTCAGCAGGAGGAAGACCAGCACCCCGATCCCCAGAAACACGGCCTGGTACTTGGAGTCCATCGCGAAGCCGAGGCAGAGGCCGAAGAGATGCCAGCCGCGGGGGGAGCCGCCCGAAAAGACGCCGCTCAAGGCCCACACGCCGGCGGACCAGAAGCAGAGCATGGGGGCGTCCGGCAGCGCCTGGGCGCCGTAGGAGAAGAAGAGCGGGGCGCCTCCCACGAGCAGCGCCGCGAGCAGGCCCGTCCGCTCGTCGTAGAGCCGCCGCGCCGCGAGGTACGTGAAGCCGATCGTTCCGGCGCCGGCGGCGATCGTGAGCGCCCGCACGCCGAGGGCGCCGTGGCCGAAGAGGCCGGTGGAGAGCCGGATCATCCACGCGGCCATCGCGGGGTAGTCGAAGTAGCCCAGGGCCGGATGCCGCGAGCAGACCCAGAGATAGGATTCCACCGAGGTGAGCTCGACCTGGAGGCTGACGAGCGCGCGGATCAGCGACAGGAATCCGATCAGCCCCAGGACCGCCAGCGTCGCCGGCGACGGCCGTTTCATGCGCGCTCCCGCGGGCCGGCTACTTCTTCTTGCCGAAGCCGGTCACGACGAACGTGCCGCTGCGCGGATCCTTCATCAGCGTGATCACGCCGCTGCGCTCCATGTCCTCGAGCAGGTCCTGCCACGAGCGGTAGCCGTGGTAGCTCTCGTCGAACTGGGGCTTCTTGCGCTTGAGCGTGTCCTTGATCATGGAGGAGTACAGCGTCTCGCGGTTCTCGCGCTGCAGGGCGAGGATCGTGTCCACGATCATCTGGAACGCGTCCTTCTTGAGCTTGGGGATCTCCTGGCCGATCTCGGGCGCCGAGACGGATCCCGTGCGCTCGATGTCCTCGTAGTAGATGAACTCGTCGCAGTTGTCGACGAGCAGCAGCGAGGTCGAGTCCTTCATGCCCAGGCCGATGACGCGTTTGCCGTTCTCCTTGAGCTTCGAGACGAGCGGCGAGAAATCGCTGTCGCCCGTGAGGAGCGCGAACGTGTCGATGTGGTCCTTGGAGTGGGCCATGTCCATGGCGTCCACGCACATGCGGATGTCGGCCGAGTTCTTGCCCGCGGTGGAGCGCTTGGGCACTTCGATGAGCTCGATCGCGACCTCGTGCAGGGCCTGTTTGTAGTCGCGGTAGCGGGTCCAGTCCGCGTACGCGCGCTTGACGATGATCTTGCCCTTTTCCAGGAGGCGTTCGACGACCTTCTGGATCTCGAAACGCTTGTGTTTATGCTCGAAGCCGAGGGCGAAGTTCTCGAAATCGATGAATACGGCGATCGCGGACGCCTGGGGGTTGCTGGGAGACTGAGTCATGAGCGTTCCTTAGGGAGGGGGTACGAGGTTGAAACGATGGGGACAGGATAGGGACGGGGGATGCGGGAATCAAGGGTGAAGATGGGGATTCAGCGCGCGGAGATGCGGTAGCCCGCGTTCCGGACGGCCTCCATCACGCGCTCCAGGTCCACGGCGCGCCCCTCCGGCGTGACGACCAGTTCCATGCTGACGAGGTCGACGACCGCGTCCTTGACCCCCGCCACGCCCCGGACTTTGGACTCCACGATTTCGCAGCAGGCGGAGCAGCTGACGCCTTCGAGCGAGAGGCGCTCGCCCGACAGCGCCCGGCGGCCTTCGCGGGTCGCGAGGATCGCCGCGATCAGCGCCTCCTCCGGAAGGCGCGAGACCCAGAGGTGCGTGAGGCGTCCGGAGCGGCAGAGGACGACGCAGTTGCGCGCGCTGCGGAACACGTTCAGGTCCCGCCCCTTCACGGAGCGGCGGGAGGCCGCGGGCAGCGGGCCCGGATCCGCCTCGACGACGAGCAGGGAGATGGATTCCGTCCCGTGACGGTAGACGAGGAAGGGCGCCGCCGCGCCGAGCTGGGGCGGGCAGCAGCATTCCCCGACGAACGTGGAGCCGGGCAGCGACGGCCGCAGGCCGAGGTCCTCGGGCTTCAGCGCCCCGCTGAGGACCTGGTCGTGCAGGCGCGAGGTCATGGCCACGACGTCGGGGATGCCGGACGGCGCGGCGAGAAACACGAGGCTCATGAGCAGAAGGGCCGCCGCCGCGGGCAGCAGGCGGCGGCGCGGACGCACGAACGCGGGCGCCGGCGCTGCAACGGAGGGAAGTTCCAGGCGTGCGAGGGCGAGGCTCATCCGGCTCCGGTCGTCCGCCTCGAGGCGGCAGGCGGGGCAGGCGCCGAGATGCTCCCCGACCGTCCGGGCCTCGGGGGCCTCGAGCTCGCCGTCGAGCAGCGCGTCGATGCGGGGGAAGGCGTCGCGGCAGTCCATGTGTTGTCTCAACGAAGCAGGAGGGCGCTCTATTCAAGGTCGCGGATTTTGAGGAGTTCCCGTTTGAGGTTTCCGCGGGCGTGGTGCAGTCCGGACATCACGCTGCCGATGGGCACGCCGAGCACCTCCGCGATCTCCCGGTAGCGCAGATCCTCGACGTCCGCCAGCAGGAGGAGCAGCCGGTGGAAGCGGCTCAGCGCGTTCAGCGCCTCCAGCAGATCCCCGGAAAAGGCCTCCGGCAGGGCGCGGGGTTTCCCGGGGGGCGCGGGCAGCGCCTGCTCCGCCTCGGGGATGAGACCGGCGGGCTCCTGCTTGCGCGAACGGCAGCGGTCCAGCCAGGTGTTCCTCAGGATGGTGAAGAGCCAGGCCTTCAGGTGGTCGCCGCGGTTGAACGACTCGAACGAGCGCCAGGCCTTGAGCAGGGTTTCCTGGACGAGGTCGGCGGCGTCGGCCTCCTGGCGGGCGAAGGCGCGGGCGGCGAAGGCGAGGTCCCGCTGGAGGGGGAGGACGAGGCGCTCGAACCGTTCGCGGTCCGGGCTCATGAGCCTACTTCAGCGGCTTCGGCTCGTAGGCGTGGTCGCGCTTCGCGCTGATGCGGACGGCCTTGATGACGTCGTCCTTCTTGAGGGCGCCCGCCACGGGAAGGCCCTCGGCGACGACGCCGAACACCGTGGCGTCCTTGAGGTCGGAGGATCCCTGCGTGAGGATGATGAAGCGGCCCGCGACGTTCTCGGCCGCGCCCTCCTTCCGGACGAGGGCGAGCAGGCCGGCTTCGCCGGGGCGGCGGGAGTCCTCGGCCGCGATCGTGAAGTCGCCCGCGGCGGGGGCCTTGGCGGCGGTCTGGATCCTGCCGTCGACGACCGATTCGATCTTCACGCCGTCGAAATGCTTCGCCTCCGCCAGTTTGACGAAGAGGGCGACGGCGTTGGGGGCGGCGTCCTCCAGGAGCTCCACGCGCACGGTGCCCCCGGGCAGGTCGATCTCGGCCATGGGCTGGATCGAGGCGACGGGGCCCCAGGCGAGGCGGGGGTCCCGGGCGTCGGCCATGCGGGCGGGGTGGGGCAGGAGGCGGATGTCCCGGAGCCGGGCCTCCTTGCCTTCGCTCTCGAACTTCAGGTTCTTCTCCAGCGCCCCGAGCGCGCGGGTGACGTGTTTGCCGAGGGGGTCGCCGGGGAAGCGGGCCTGGAATTCCCGGTACTCGTTGCGGGCCGCCTCGAGCTTGCCGTTCTCGTTGTGCTTGTTCGCGAGCTTGAAGAGGATGCGCGGGGCGACGGGCGTGGCGCCGTATTTCGTCTTCAGCTCGGTGAGCTGCTCGACGCTCTCGGCGATCGCGAGATCCTGGTCGGCGCGCTCCAGCTGGGCCTTGTCGTAGTAGTGCTTCGCGAAGATCAGCACGATGAGGATGATGAGCGCGGTGGAGACCGAGATGATGGCGGTGGCGTTCTTCTCGCCGATCTCGTTGAGGCGGTCGAGCCAGGCGGGCCGCTGGAAGCCGGCGGGGGCCGCTTCCGGGGCTTCCGCCACCGGGGCTTTCATGTAGTCGCGATCCTGGGCGCCCATGAGGTTCTAGTCCTTGCGAGTGACCTTGAGGACGATGAGGACGCTCGTGGGCGTCTCATCTTTGATCTCGACGCGGCAACGTTCGTTCTTCTTCGTGAAGGCCAGGCGCACGACGCCCAGGTCCTTGGTGTCCTCGCCCTCAAGGGCCCAGCCCTGGCCGGGGTAGGCGGACTTGAAGAATTTGGCGGCCCCTTCGACGCGCTGGTTGGGGCCCTTGATCTGCTGCATGATGACGCGGAAGGCACCGGTCGGGTTGGTGTCGCTGAGGTTCTCGGAATACACGAAGCCGGGGGGGCACGGGAGGTCGGCGTGCACCGCGCCGCTCGTGGAGGCGGGCGGCGGGACGACGATCTTGGGGCCGTCCTGGCAGCCGGCGCAGGCGACGGCGGCGAGGGCCAGCGAAAGCATCCGGGATCTCATCGTGACTCCATTCAAAGGGGTTGCTTGGGCGCTAAATTAGGGCGTGCGCCGTTCGAAGTCAATCAATTCCGGGACGGGGCGGGCCGGGCGCGCCCGAAAAATGAGTATTTCCGGCGGCCGCATTTGTTGCATGACTTTCCGGGCTTTGGTATAGTTCGCGCCCAATCCTATGTATTTCGATTTCGCCAGCGTCCTGGTCTACGTCCTCGTCTCTTCCGGCTTCATTTTCGGCTCCATGACGATGGGGCGGCTGCTCCGTCCGAGCAATCCGACGGAGCAGAAGCTGACGACCTACGAGTGCGGCGAGGACACCATCGGCACCGCCTGGATCCAGTTCAACGTGCGCTTCTACATCATCGCCCTCATCTTCCTGATCTTCGACGTGGAAGTCGCCGTGTTGTTCCCCTGGGTCGTGATTTTCGCCAAGGAAGGGTACGGACTGCTCGCCCTCATGGAGATCCTGGTCTTCGTCGGGATCCTGACGGTGGGCTTCGTCTACGTCTGGGTTAAAGGCGACCTCGAGTGGCTCAAGAGCCTCGGCGAGGTGAGAACGGGCGAGTCCCGCAAGGAGGCGGCCTAGGCCGGGAGACCCGCCCTTGGGACCCGGTCCGAGCCCACGAATCCCCGATGGCGCTCAGTTTCAAACAGGTGTACGAGAAGCTCCGGGAGCGGTTTCCGGACGCGGGGGCCTCGATCGTCGAGGGTCCCGGCGACGCGTATTGCATCGTGAACGCGGCCTCGATCCTCGAGGTGGCGCGCTGGCTTCGCTCGGACCCGGAGATGCACTTCGACCTGTGCTCGTCCATCTCCGGCACCGACGACACGAAGAACCTCTGGGTCGTCTACCACCTCTACTCGGTGCCGAAGAACCAGCGGGCGGTGATCAAGGTCATGCTGGACCGGCAGAGCCCCGCGGTCGCGAGCCTCGTCCCGGTGTGGAAGGCCGCCGACTGGCACGAGCGCGAAGCCTACGACATGTACGGGATCCGCTTCACGGACCATCCGGACCTGAGGCGCATCCTGCTGCCCGAGGACTGGCCGGGTTATCCGCTGCGCAAGGACTACGAGTTCCCCGACGAGTACCAGGGGATCCCGCTGAAATAAGATGACACCGATCGCGATGGCCAATGGCGGCTGGGTGCCGGAGCTCACGGGGCTCCCGGTGCTCGACGCCTTCATTTGCATCTTCGCCGTCTGCGCCGTCATCATCAACTTCATCGCGGTCTACGCGGGCCTCTCGACGCTCGTGGAGCGCAAGATCGCCGCCTGGATGCAGTCGCGCATCGGCCCCTGGCGCGTGGGCCCGCACGGCATGCTGCAGTGGCTCGCCGACGCGCTCAAGCTCATGATCAAGGAGGATATCGTCACCCGCGGGGCGGACCGGATCCTCTTCAAGCTGGCGCCCTACGTCGTGTTCGCGGGCTCCTTCGCCTGCTGGGTCGCGATCCCCTTCGCGCCGCACTGGTCGCCCGCGAGCTTCAACATCGGGATCCTGTACCTGCTGGCGGTGTCGAGCGCGGTGGTGATCGGCATCCTGATGGCCGGCTGGTCGAGCGGCTCGAAGTGGGCGCTCTTCGGCGCGATGCGCTCGGCGGCGCAGATCGTGTCCTACGAGGTGCCGGTGGGGCTGACCCTGCTGGGCATGCTGCTCATCTACGGCACGCTGGACATGCACGCGATCTCGGCGGCCCAGGCCCAGGGCCTGCCCTACGGGATCCTGGGGGACCAGTACGGCGGCCTCTGGTCCTGGGGCATCAACCGCCATCCGCCGTTCACGATCATCGCGTTCATCATCTACTACATCGGCGCGCTGGCGGAGACGAACCGCACGCCGTTCGACATCCCCGAGGCCGAGTCCGAGCTGGTGTCGGGCTACCACACCGAGTACGCGGGCATGCGCTTCAGCTTCTTCTTCCTGGCCGAGTACGCGAACATGTTCGTGGTGGCCGCGATCGCGACCACGTTCTTCCTCGGCGGCTGGCTGCCGCCCGCGCCGAGCGTGCCGGGCACCGTGGTCTTCGGCGTGGGATCGCTCGTGGGCTTCCTGGCCGGCTTCGGACCCCGCAAGAACTGGTTCAACGGGATCATCGGCGCCGGGGTGGGCGGCGCCATCGCGGCCGCGGTGGCCGTGTACGCCTGCCAGCCCGGCAAGGGCGGGGAATTCACCGGGGCGGGCGCCCAGATCCTCGGCGGCGCCTTCTGGTTCTTCGCGAAGTGCTTCTCCCTGATCTTCCTGATGATCTGGCTGCGCTGGACGCTGCCGCGCTACCGCGTGGATCAGCTCATGGACCTCTGCTGGAAGAAGCTCACCCCGCTGGCGCTGATCAACCTGGTGGCGATCGGGGTGCTCGAGACGCGCGCCCAATGGACCCCGCTGCTGACGGGGTTCTTCAATAAGGGGGGCCATTGAGATGGCGGCCTCCGAAATCCTCCTGAACGCCGTCTTCTACGTCCTGGCGCTCGCGGCCGCGGCCGGCGCGATCGCGGTGGCGACGAGCAAGAACATCGTGCGCTCGGCGTTCTCCCTGCTCGTGGTGCTCTTCTCGGTGGCGGGGCTCTACGCGGTCATGAAGGCCGACTTCATCGCGGCCTCCCAGGTGCTGATCTACGTCGGCGGCATCCTCGTCCTGATCATCTTCGCGGTGATGCTCACGCACAAGATCACGGACGTGAAGCTCTCGAACGACTCCACGCCCGGGCCGGCCGCGCTTTGCGCCTGCCTCTGCCTGCTCTTTTCTCTGGGCATCGTGGTCCTCTCCGCGGGCCGCTGGCGCACGGGGCCCGAGGAGTTCCCGGTGAAGGACAAGGACGGCAAGGTGGAACTGCGGCTGACGCAGTTCCAGTTGGACGGCCGGACGGCGCTCGCCCGCGGCGGGTCCACGTTCGAGCCGGCGGCGGTCCTGGGCGTGCGGCTGCCGAAGCCGCTGAAGGACGCCACGCTGGCCGAGTTCACGCTGAGCGTGGACGTGGTTGCCAGGAAGCAGGGCGCCTACGAGAAATCCCGGAAGGTCGAGCGCAAGACGGTGCCCCTGGCCGGAGACGCGGCGCGTGCGGAGTTCGGCG
Organism: uncultured Planctomycetales bacterium; assembly: GCA_964619955.1. Taxonomy (GTDB): domain Bacteria; phylum Planctomycetota; class MHYJ01; order MHYJ01; family JACPRB01; genus JACQFK01. Next base: position 58,320 of record CAZUJF010000011.1, on the reverse strand, counting down.
GCCTGCCCTCCGGCAAAGCCTCCTGGGAGGTCCAGTTGCGCGGGCCGGCCGGCGCGGTCGGCCTGCCGTTCGCGGCGGGCGGGACGCCCGACTTCGCGGTCTGCCCCGGCGTGACGGAACCGGTCGCGCTCGGGCTGGCCGGGCGGCATCTCTTCGCCTTCGAGGTCGTTTCGGTGCTGCTGCTGGCGGCGCTGATCGGCGCGGCGTATCTCGCCCGGAAGGAAGTGAAGGGATGACGCTCTTCAGCCGCTACCCGCTGGAGCACATGCTGCTGCTCTCGGCGCTGATCTTCTGCGCGGGCGTCTACACGATCCTGACGCGCAAGAACGCGGTGTCGATCCTCATGGGCGTGGAGCTCGTCCTGAACGCGGCCAACCTGAACTTCGTCGCGTTCTCGCAGTATTCGCGCTCCGGCAACGCGGAAGGCAACCTCTTCACGATCTTCGTGCTGCTGCTGGCGGCCGCCGAGGCCGCCGTGGCGCTGGCGATCATCATCGGCATCTACCAGAACTTCGGGAAGGTCGACGTCGACCAGGCCGACTTGATGAAGGAATAGATGGGCATCGACGGATTGTTCTCGCTCCTGCAGCACGCGGCGGAGGCCCACGGGCCCGCCGCGGGCACGCCGGCGTCCATCCCGGCCTGGGTGGTCTGGCTGGTCCCGCTGCTGCCGATGTCGGGCTTCTTCTTCCAGGTCTTCGTCGGACACCGCCTGCCCAAGCCGGTCGCGGGATTCGTCTCCTGCGCGCTGGTGGCCGTAGCGGGCGCGATCTCCTGGTTCCTCTGGAACACCGTCCGGACGACGCACGCGCCGGTCGAGGCGAATCTCGCGCGGTGGATCTACATCCCGGGCCTGGCGGGCGGGGCCCTCTCGGTCATCGCGGACCACAAGCTCTACGTGGACCAGCTGACGTCCGTCATGATCCTGGTCATCACGAACATCGGCTTTTTCATCCACTGGTACTCCACGGCCTACATGTCCGAGGAGAAGCGCTTCGCGCGCTACTTCGCGTACCTGAATCTCTTCACCGGGTTCATGCTGATCCTGGTGATGGCGTCGAACCTGCTGCTCATGTTCGTGGGCTGGGAGGGCGTCGGCCTCTGCTCGTTCCTGCTGATCGGGTTCTGGTTCGAGAAGAACGAGAACGCGACCGCGGGCATGAAGGCGTTCACGGTCAACCGCGTGGGCGACTGGGCCTTCACGGTCGGCGCGCTGCTGCTCTTCGTGTTCATCGGCAATCTGAGCGATCCCGTGACGGGGAAGTACCTGGGCAAGTGGACGGTCGACTTCCAGGAGATGAAGAAGATCGTCCAGGCGCATCCGGACCTCTTCACGGGCGGCATCGCGACGGTCGTCGGAATCCTGCTCTTCATCGGGGCGACGGGCAAGAGCGCCCAGATTCCGCTGTTCGTGTGGCTGCCGGACGCGATGGCGGGTCCGACGCCGGTGTCCGCGCTCATCCATGCGGCCACGATGGTGACCTCGGGCATCTACATGATCGCCCGCATGAGCTTCCTTTTCGAGATCTCGCCCACGGCGATGGCGACGGTGGCGACGGTGGGGGCGGCGACGGCGCTCTTCGCGGGCACCATCGGCGTGGCGCAGAACGACATCAAGAAGGTGCTCGCGTACTCGACGGTGTCCCAGCTCGGGTTCATGTTCCTCGGGGTGGGCGTGGGCGCCTACGCGGCGGGCGTGTTCCACCTCTTCACGCACGCCTGCTTCAAGGCCTGCCTCTTCCTCGGGTCGGGTTCGGTGATCCACGGCATGGGCGGCGAGCAGGACATCCGGAAGATGGGCGGCCTGAAGGCGAAGATGCCGATCACGTTCTGGACCTTCGTGCTGGCGTCGATCGCGATCGCGGGCATCCCGCCCTTCGCGGGCTTCTTCTCGAAGGACGAGATCCTCTGGAAGACCTTCACGACGCACGCGTTTGCGCCCTGGTGGGGCAAGGTGCTCTGGCTGATGGCCGCGACGGCCGCGGCGTTCACCGCGTTCTACATGACCCGGCTCGTGATCAAGACCTTCCTCGACCGCCCGAAGTGGGGGCAGCAGACGGCGTTCTCCGGCGGCGGCAAGGACATGCCGGACTGGATGGACGACGAATCGCTGCTCGATCTGGGCGCGGTCGGCAAAAAGAAGAAGGATCCGAAGCCGGAGGACCACGATCATGCGGCGTCGCTGCCGCAGGACGAGTCGCTGCTGGACATGGGCCGGGCGACCGGTCATGCCGCGCCGGACCACGACGATCACGGGCACGCCTCCTCGCTGCCCCAGGACGAGTCCCTGCTCGACCTCGGCAAGGTGAGCGGGCATTCCGCCCACGGTCACGACGCGCCGGCGCACGATGCGCACGCGCACGCGCCCGCCGGGGGCCATGGCGATCACGACGACGCCCACGGCCACGGGGGCGGACACGGGCACCACGGGGAGCCGCACGAGTCGCCGTTCGCGATGTGGTTCGCGCTCGCGGTGCTGGCGGGCGCCTCGTGCGTCGTCGGCTTCCTCGGCCTGCCGCACGTGATGGGGCACAACATCTTCGAGGAATGGCTGGCCCCCGCGATCGACCCGCATTTCGGGGAGCACGTTAAACACTATAAAAATGACGCCTTGGAGATCGGGTTGATGCTCTTCTCGACGCTGCTGGCGGCGGGGAGCATCGCGTTCGCCTGGTTCGTCTACGGCAAGCGCAAGGGCGTGCCGGCGCAGGACTTCGTCGACAAACACAAGGAGCTCTACGAACTGGTGCACGACAAGTACCGCGTGGACGAGCTCTACCAGGCGACGGTCATCAACGGCCTGCTGAAGGCCAACGAGGGCGCCTGTCGCTTCGACAACGAGGTGGTGGACGCGGCGGTGAACGGCACGGCCGCCGTGGGCCGGATCGTCTCGAAGGCGGCGGGGCTCGTGGACAACGAGGTCGTCGACGGCGCCGTCAACGGCACGGCGGTGGCGACCCAGGCCGTGGCGCGCCGCGTGCGGCAGGCGCAGACCGGCAACATCAAGGACTACCTGACGTTCGCCCTCGTGGGCGGACTTTTTGTGATCGCCTTCTTCTGCCTGGTCCTGAGCTGGGACAGGCTTGTGGCGAGTTTCTAGGGAGTACGAGGACTAGGCGATGATCGAACAGCACCTCCTGTCCCTGACGATCTGGATCCCGATCCTCGGGGCTCTGCTTGTGACGCTGGCGCCGAAGGGCGCGGCGAAGGGGATCTCCGCGGCCACGACCTTCGTCGTGATGCTGCTGTCGATCCTGGTGACGAAGAGGTTCGATCCGGCGGTCACGGACATGCAGCTCGTCGAGCGGCACGCCTGGATCCCGACGTTCGGCATCCAGTACTTCCTGGGGGTGGACGGCATCTCGATCACGATGGTGCTGCTGACGGGCATCCTCTCCTTCCTCTGCATCCTGGCCTCGTGGAATTTCGAGCACTGGCACACGACGAAGGGCCAGAAGGGCTACTTCGCGCTCTTCCTGCTCCTCGAGTCGGGCATGATGGGGGTGTTCCAGTCGCTGGACTTCTTCCTCTTCTACGTCTTCTGGGAGCTGATGCTCCTGCCGATGTACTTCCTCATCGGCATCTGGGGCGGCCCGCGGCGCGAGTACGCGGCGATCAAGTTCTTCCTCTACACGCTGGCGGGCTCGGTGCTGATGCTCGTCGTCATGATCGCGATGTACTTCACCGTGAAGGCGCAGGGGCATCCGGGCACGTTCGACCTGGTGGAGCTGGCGAAGATCGGTCCGAAGGTCTTCCGGGGCGAGCTCTGGCTGCTGGCCTTCCTGGGGCTCTACATCGGCTTCGCGATCAAGGTCCCGGTCTTCCCGTTCCATACCTGGCTGCCGGACGCCCACGTCGAGGCGCCGACGCCGATTTCCGTCATCCTGGCCGGCGTGCTCCTGAAGATGGGCACGTACGGCCTGATCCGGATCAGCTACCCGCTGCTGCCGGAGGCCGCGCAGAGGTTCACGCCGCTGATGCTGGCGTTCGGGGTCTGGAACATCATCTACGGCTCCATGTGCGCGATGGCGCAGATCAAGGGCGTGCCGCGCGTGAATCCGCAGACCGGCGAGAAGACGGTGGAGCGCGACCTGAAGAAGATGATCGCGTACTCCTCGGTCGCCCACATGGGCTTCTGCCTGATCGGCCTGGCGGCGGCGACGCCGGCGGGCTTCTCGGGCTGCCTCTTCCAGATGTGGAACCACGGCATCATCACGAGCATGCTCTTCCTCCTGGTCGGCGTGGTCTACGACCGCGCGCACCACCGCAACATCGACGGCTTCGGCGGGCTCTGGACCAAGATGCCGCACTACGCCGCGGTGACGGCGCTCGCCTTCATGGCGTCGCTGGGGCTGCCGGGCCTCGCGGGCTTCGTCGGCGAGTTCGCCTGCTTCGCCGGCGCCTTCCAGGGCGGCTCGGCTTCCTACAACTTCCAGTTCATGGGATGGTCGGTGAACAGCTCCCAGTACTTCAAGGCGCTGACGGCGGTGTCCGTCGTGGGCGTGGTGCTCGGCGCCGGCTACTTCCTCTGGAGCTTCCAGCGGGTCTTCCAGGGGCCGCTGAATCCGAAGTACCAGGACATCACGGACATGAACCTGCTCGAGAAGGTCACGATCTGGCCTCTGGTCATCATCACGGTGGTGCTGGGCGTCTATCCGGCGCTCTATCTGGACCTGATCCAGCCGGCGGTGGTGAAGCTGTCCGAGCACATGGCCATGCCCTGGATCGCGGGGGCGCTTCGATAGGTCATGAACAATCTCTCGTGGGTCGTGGACAGCCTGAGGCTGATCCGTCCCGAGCTCGTCGTGGTCGGCGCGCTCGTGGCGGTGATCTTCGCCGATCTGCTGAAGCAGCGGGCGCTCGCCTGCGGGCTGGCGCTGGCCGGCCTGGCCGGGGCGGGCTTCCTGCTCACGGGGCAGTGCTGCGGCGCCGTCCCCACGGGCCTCGCCTTCCAGGGCGCGTACGCGGTGGACAGTTTCGCGAGTTCGTTCAAGCTGCTCTTCCTCGGCGCCGCGATCGTCGTGGCGGTCCTGTCCTGGCCCGCGATCCGCTCCTGGGAGGACGGCAAGGGCGAGTACTACACCCTACTGGTTTCGTGCACGTTCGGCATGATGGTGATGGCGGGGGCGAACGACCTGCTGCTGATGTACCTCGCCCTCGAGTTCGTGTCGATCACGAGCTACATCATGGCGGGCCTGCTCCGGAAGAACCGGAAGAGCTCCGAGGCCTCCCTGAAGTACATCCTCTACGGGGCGGCGGCGAGCGGCTTCATGATCTACGGCATGTCGTACCTCTACGGCATGACGGGGACGCTCGAGGTGGAGGAGATCGGCCGCCGTCTGGGCGAGGCCAACATCCCCCCGACGATGGCGCTGATCACGAGCGTGCTGGTGATGACGGGCTTCGGCTACAAGATCGCGGCGGCGCCCTTCCACATGTGGTGCCCGGACGTCTACGAGGGCTCGCCGACGCCGGTGGCGGCGTTCTTCAGCGTGGGCCCCAAGGCGGCGGGCTTCGCGATGCTCGCGCGCTTCCTCGAGGGCGTCTTCCCGCCGGAGGGCGCGGGGCTTTTCGAATGGCGCCTCGTCCTTGCGCTGCTCGCCGTGCTGACGATGGCGATCGGCAACTTGGGGGCGCTGCAGCAGCAGAACCTGAAGCGGCTGCTCGCGTATTCCTCGATCGCGCACGCCGGGTACCTGCTGGTGGCGTTCGCGGCGTTCACGCCCGAGTCGAGGTCGGCGCTGCTCTTCTACCTCGTGACGTACGTGGCGATGAACCTGGGGGCCTTCCTCGTGGTCATCGTGCTCGAGGAGAAGTACGGGATCGAGACCGTGGACGGCTGCAAGGGCCTGGGCTGGCGCTCGCCGCAACTGGGGGCGCTGACGACGATCTTCCTCTTCTCGCTGACGGGGCTGCCGCCCACGGCGGGCTTCGCGGGCAAGTTCCTGCTCTTCTCCACGGTGGTGGCGGACTCCAGCAGCCGCCGCAACGTGCTGGGCATCGCGCTCGTGGTGGTGGCGGTGCTCTTCTCGGTGATCTCGCTCTTCTACTACATGCGGATCGCCGCGGCGATGTGGCTGCAGAAGAGCCGGAGCGAGGAGACGCACGAGGAGTCGCCGGGGGCCGTCTACGCGACGCTGCTCTGGCTGCTGGGCCTGGCGACGATCGGGATCGGCCTCTGGTGGGGTCCTCTCGAGAGCTTCTCGAGCCTGGCCCGGCTGAGATAATCCCCGCCTACTTCCGAAGCACGTCAAGTCCGCCCATGTACGGGCGCAACACTTCGGGAATGACGACCGAGCCGTCCTCCTGCTGATACTGCTCCAGGATCGCGATCACGGTGCGCGGCAGGGCCAGACCCGACCCGTTGAGGGTGTGGACGTGTTTGACCTTGCCGTCCGTGTCGCGGAAGCGCGCGTTGAGGCGGCGCGCCTGGAAGTCGGTGAAGTTGGAGCAGCTGGAGACCTCGAGCCACTTGTCCAGGCCCGGGGCCCAGGCCTCGAGGTCGTAGGTCTTGGCGCTGGCGAAGCTCATGTCGCCGGTGGAGAGCAGCAGCACGCGGTAGGGGAGGCCGAGCTTCTGGAGGACCTCCTCGGCGTTCGCGGTGAGCGTCTCGAGCTCCGCCCAGGAGCGGTCGGGGTGGGCGAACTTGACCATCTCGACCTTGTCGAACTGGTGGATGCGCTGCATGCCGCGGGTGTCCTTGGAGTAGGTGCCGGCCTCGCGGCGGAAACACGCCGTGTAGCTCGTGTAGAGGATCGGCAGCTGGGCGGCCGTGAGGATCTCGTCCCGGTGGAGGTTCGTGACGGGCACTTCCGCGGTCGGGATGAGGAAGAGGTCGTCCTTGTCGCTGCGGTACATGTCGTCCTCGAGCTTGGGCACCTGGCCGGTGCCGACCATCGAGGCGCGGTTCACGAGGAAGGGGGGCCAGACCTCGCGGTATCCGTGGGAGCGGATGTGCAGGTCGAGCATGAAGTTGATGAGGGCGCGTTCGAGGGCGGCGCCGGCGCCCATGAGGAGCAGGAAGTTCGAGCCGGAGAGCTTGGCGGCGCGCTCCTCGTCGAGGATGCCGAGCTCCTTGCCGATCTCCCAGTGGGGCTTCGGCTTGAAGGCGAAGGTCTTCTTCTCGCCCCAGGTGCGGAGGGTGACGTTGGCCTTGGCGTCCTCGCCGACGGGCACGCTCTCGTGGGCGATGTTGGGGACCCACTGGAGGAGGCCGTCGAGCTCGACCCCGAGGGCCTTCATGCGCTCCTCGTCGGCCTGGATGGCCTCCTTGACCCCCTTGGACTCCAGCTGTTTGGCGGAGACGTCGGTCTTGGGGTCCTTCTTCTTGAGGCCGCCGATCTCCTCGGAGATCTGGTTGATGCGGGTGCGGGCGACGTCGACCTGGACCTGGAGCTTCCGCTTCTGGTCGTGCAGGGCGCAGATCTCGTCGATCCGGGCGCGCCGTTCGTTCTTGGCGGCGGCGTTGCGCTTGACGAGGACGGTGTTCTCGCGGATGAATTTGACGTCGAGCATGGCGGGGGATTCTAAAGGGCGGCCGGGACTTTGGCAAGGCGCCTTCGGCGGCCCATTTCTCTATTGACTTCGACGCGCCGACTTGTATGATTTGAGCCTCCTACTTTAGGAATTTGGAGACCACCGTGCCCGCGAAAACCCAGAAGAAACAGGCATCCAAACCGGCCGCGCCGGCCGAGGCTCCGCGCGCCGAGCGCCGTCTGGTGACGGGCGTGGTCATCAGCGACAAGATGGACAAGACCATCCGCGTCGAGGTGGAGCGCATCGTCAAGCACCCCCTCTTCGAGAAGCGCTTCCGCCGTTCCTACATCTGCTTCGCCCACGACGAGGCCCGCGAGGCCAAGTGCGGGGACCGCGTGGAGCTGATGGAGTCCCGGCCGCTGTCCAAGTTGAAGCACTGGCGCCTCTCGCGCATCGTGGCGAAGGCCCCGGGGGCCCCGGCGGCCGTCAAGGAGGCGGGCGGCAAGGCCGCCGCGCCCGCGAAGTAACGAGGATTCCCGATGATCCAGCTTAAGAGCATACTCGACGTCGCGGACAACACGGGGGCGAAGATCGCCTCCTGCATCCAGGTCCTGGGCGACTCCCGCCGCCGCTACGGCCGCGTCGGGGACGTCATCGTGGCGAACGTGAAGCGCGTCGACCCGGGCGCCGCCGTCAAGCAGGGCGACGTGGTCAAGGGCGTCATCGTGCGCACGCGCGCGGTGATCCACCGCGAGGACGGCTCCTACGTGCGGTTCGACCGGAACGCGATGGTGCTTCTGGACAACGACGGGAACCCCAAGGGGACGCGCATCTTCGGCGCGGTTCCGCGCGAGCTCCGGGCCAAGTTCATGAAGATCATTTCGCTCGCGGCGGAGGTGGTCTGATGATCAAGAAGAACGACATCGTCAAGGTCATCTCCGGCGACGAGCGCGGCAAGACCGGCAAGGTGTTGAACGTCGCGCCGGACGGCGTGCGCGTGCTGGTCGAGGGCCTGAACTTCGTGTGGAAGCACATGAAGCGCTCCCAGCAGCATCCGCACGGCGCGCGCATCCAGAAGGAGGCGCCGCTGCGCATGTCCAACCTTCAAATCGTGTGTCAGGCGTGCAACAAGTCCAGCCGGGTCATCCTCAAGCGTCTCGAGGATGGCGGGCGTACGCGTCTCTGCAGAAAGTGCCGCCAGGCGGTGGCTCCCGAGGTCTAATGGCCAGATTGCTGGAAAAATACAAGGCTGAGATCGTGCCGGAGCTCTACAAGGCTCTGGGGACGACCAACATCCACGCCGTCCCGCGCCTCGAGAAGATCACGATCTCGATGGGGGTGGGCAAGGCGCTCGAGAACAAGAACATCCTGGACGCGGCGGCGCGCGATCTGGCGCTGATCGCCGGCCAGAAGCCGATGCTGTGCCGCGCCCGCAAGTCGGTCGCGAACTTCAAGCTGCGCAAGGGCGTGGCGATCGGCCTCAAGGTCACGCTCCGCGGCAAGCGGATGTACGAGTTCCTGGACCGTCTGATTTCCATCGTGATCCCCCGCATCCGCGACTTCCGCGGGCTGTCGCCCAAGTCGTTCGACCAGGCGGGGAACTACAACATGGGCGTCACGGAACAGAACGTCTTCCCCGAGATCAATCTGGACAAGGTGGAGTTCGTCCAGGGCATGAACATCACGATCGGCGTGAAGGCCCGGAAGTCCGGGGAGTCGCTGGAATTGCTCCGGCGCCTGGGCGTCCCCTTCCGTCAGAATTAAGCGGATCCTTAAAGGAACACCCGGACATGGCGAGTCTTCGCTGGCGCGTCAAGCAGAAGCGGAAGCCGAAGTTCAAGGTGCGGGAATACAACCGCTGCCAGATCTGCGGCCGCCGTCGCGGGTATCACCGGAAGTTCAAGGTCTGCCGTCTCTGCCTCCGCAAGCTGGCCTCGGCCGCCGAGATCCCCGGCATGCGGAAGGCTTCGTGGTAGCGGCGGGTTGAGTCGGAATACGGAGAGGTCATAACGATGCCCAGTTCGGATCCTGTCGGCGACATGCTCTGCATGATCAAGAACGGCTATCACCGCCGTCACCGGCGCGTGAGCCTTGATCATTCCCGTCTGCGGGAGGGCGTCGCGCAGGTGCTTCGGTCGGAGGGGTATCTCGAGGACGTGAAGGTGGTGCCGGACGAGAAGCGCTCCTTCGCGAAGCAGCTCCACCTGTATCTCAAGTACGACGCCGACGGCGTCGCGGTCGTCACCCAGCTTCGCCGCGTGTCGCGCCCCGGATGCCGGATTTTCCGCGGGGTGGCCGACATCGGCAAGGTGATGGACGGCCTGGGCATCTCGGTGCTCTCCACGTCGAAGGGCATCATGAGCGACCGCCAGGCGCGGAAGCAGAAGGTCGGCGGCGAAGTCGTCTGCAAGGCTTGGTAGGTCCTGACCGCCGGGCCGCGACGGCCCGGACTTAAGGACGGAGGATAAACGATGTCGCGACTGGGCAGGAAACCCATCGAAATCCCCGACAAGGTCAAGGTCAGCGTCGCGGGGTTGGTGGTGTCGGCGGAAGGTCCCGCCGGGAAGCTTTCCATCACGGTGCATCCTGAGATCGGGGTCAAGATCCAGGACAACAAGCACGCGGTGGTGACGACCAAGGGGTCGGGTCCCCAGGCGAGCGCGATCTGGGGCACGTGGCGCAGCCATGTGGCCAACCTGATCGAGGGCGTCTCCAAGGGGTACGAGAAGGCGCTGGACATCAGCGGCGTCGGCTACAACGCCAAGGTGGCCGGGGACAAGCTGACGCTGATCCTGGGATTCTCGCACCCGGTGGAACACATCGTTCCCAAGGGGGTGGCGGTGAGCTGCCCGACGGTCACGTCCATCCTGGTCAAGGGCGTGGACAAGCAGAAGGTGGGGCAGTTTGCGGCCGAGATCCGCGCGTCGCGCCCGGCCGAGCCTTACAACCTGAAGGGCGTCAAGTACAAGGACGAGGTCATCCGCCGCAAGGCGGGCAAGACGTTCGTCACGGGAGCGACCTAAGCCATGAAAGCACTTGTCGCGCACGAAGTCCGGAAATGGGACCGCCGCCAGCGGCGGGCCTGGTCGGTGGGCAACGACCTGGTGGGCACCAAGGAGCGTCCGAGGCTCTCGGTGTACCGCAGCCACCGGCACTTTCATTCCCAGCTGATCGACGACACGGAGGGCCGCACGCTGGCCGCCGCGTCGACGATGATGAAGGACCTCAGGACGCAGATCAAGAACGGCGGCGACAAGAAGGCCGCCGAGCTGGTCGGGAAGAAGCTCGCGGAGCTCGCGAAAGCGAAGGGGATCACGAAAGTGGTCTTCGACCGCAATTTCTACCAGTTCCACGGCCGGGTGAAGGTGTTCGCCGAGGCGGCGGCCGCCGGAGGCCTGGACTTCCTGCACAATCCCAAGAAGAAAGACAAGCCGCCCAAGGTGCGGAAGGAAAAGGTCGCCGTCGTGAAGGCGCCCAAGGCCGTCAGGCCCCCGAAGCCCGAGGGCGCGGGACAGAAGCCGGCGGGGAAATCCTCCGGCAAGTCCGACTCCAAGTAGAGGTGACTGATGGCGGAACATAGGGGTGGCGGCCAGCGCCGCGAGAGCCGCGCCGGCGAGGAGCTCGAGGAGATCGTCGTCAAGGTGAAGCGCTGCGCCAAGGTCGTCAAGGGCGGCAAGCGGTTCAGCTTCAACGCGCTCGTCGTCGTGGGCGACCGCAAGGGCCGGGTGGGCTGGGGCTACGGCCAGGCCAACGAGGTTCCGTTCGCGGTCAACAAGGGCATCCAGGAAGGCAAGAAGCGGCTGATCCGGGTTCCGGTGGTCCGGACCACGATCCCGCACGAAGTGCTGGAGAAGTACGGCGCGACCTCGGTGCTGCTGCGCCCCGCCTGCGAAGGCACGGGCCTGAAGGCGGGCGCCGCGGCCCGCGCGGTGCTGGAGCTGTCCGGCGTGCACAACATCCTGTCCAAGGTGTTCGGGAGCACGAACCCGATCAACGTCGTGAAGGCGACCTTCGGGGCGCTCCAGCGCCTGCGTTCGATCGCCCAGGTCGAGGAACTCCGCGGCGTGCCGCTGCGGGTGAAGAAGCCGGTCGAGGCGGCCGCCGCCGTGCCGGCCGGGGAGACGAAGGAATGAACCTCTCCGACATCTGCAAGGTCAAGATCCCGCGCAAGTACAAGTTCCCGCGCGGGCGCGGCCATTCGAGCGGCCTGGGCAAGCAGTGCGGCAAGGGCAAGAAGGGCCAGTACTCCCGCACGGGGACCTCGTTCCGGCATTACTTCGAGGGCGGCCAGATGCCGATGATCCGGCGTCTGCCCAAGTTCGGCTTCAACAACGCCGAATTCACGACCGACTTCGAGGTCGTGAGCCTCGCGGACCTGGAGAAGCATTTCGCCTCGGGCAGCGTGGTGGACCGTGCCGCGCTGGAGGCCGCCGGCCTCGTGCGCCGCGACGACCTGGGCGTGAAGGTCCTGGGGACGGGAAAGCTGACCAAGAAGCTGACGATCAAGGTCGACGCGTTCACCAAGAGCGCGGCGGAGGCCATCCAGAAGGCGGGCGGCACGGCCGAGGCGCCGGCGCCCTGCGGAGCCGCCGACAAGAAGGCGTCCGCCAAGACCGAGAAGAAGGCCGAGAAGAAGGCCGAGAAGAAGGACGCCCCCAAGAAGTAAGGGGGCGGTTCGGACCCGGACGAGGGATTCGCCGCCATGCAGATCCTGCAGTCGTTCCAGAACATCTTCAAGATCCCCGAGCTGCGCAGCCGCATCCTCTGGACGTTCGGCCTGCTCGTGGTTTTCCGTCTCGGCTCCCACCTTCCGCTGCCCGGGGTGAACCCCGGCGCCGTCGCCGAATGGGGCGAAAAGATGGCGCGCGAGGGCGGCGACCTCTTCGGCCTCATCCAGGTCTTCACGGGCGGCGCGATCGGCAACCTGGCGCTCTTCTCGCTGGGCATCATGCCGTACATCACGGCGTCGATCATCATGCAGCTCATGACCAAGGTGAGCCCGGCGCTGGAGGCCATCGCGAAGGAGGGCCCCAGCGGGCAGCGCAAGATCCAGACCTTCACCCGCTACGCGGCGGTGCCGGTCTGCCTGGTGCAGGGCTTCTTCGCCGCGCAGCAGCTTTCGGGCTGGAGCAAGGCGCAGCAGGCGCAGGGCGGGGTGTCGCTGCTGATGAGCGACGGCATCGGCACCGTGCTGTTCCTGGTCATCGGCATGACGGCGGGCGCGCTCTTCATCATGTGGCTCGGCGAGCAGATCACCGAGCGCGGCATCGGCAACGGCGCGAGCATGCTGATCATGGCGGGCATCATCGCGCGCATGCCGGCGATCCTGCTCGAGATGATCGGCAAGGCGCGACACAACGACTCGATCTCGCCGGACTCCATCGTGATCATCCTGGCCATCTATCTGGCCTCGGTGGTGGCGGTGGTGTTCATGACGCAGGCGCAGCGGCGCATCCCGCTGCAGCACGCGAAGCACATCCGCGGCCGCCGCATGATGACGGGCGGGCGCAACTTCCTGCCGCTGAAGGTGAACACCTCGGGCGTGATGCCCGTGATCTTCGCCAGCTCGCTGCTCGTCGTGCCCCAGATCCTGGGGCAGATCACGGGGCTCGGCTGGATGCGGGACATGTTCCAGCGCGGCTGGTTCTTCTACTCGCTCTTCTACATCGTCACGATCTATTTCTTCTCGTACTTCTGGACGTACCTCTTCATGAGGCCGGACGAGATCTCCCTCCAGCTCAAGGAGGCGGGCAGCTTCGTCCCGGGCATCCGGCCCGGCGAGAACACCGCGCAGTATCTGAACGGGATCCTGTCCCGCATCACGCTCTGCGGGGCCTCCTTCCTCTGTCTGATCGCGCTGCTGCCGGATCTGATCTCGTCGGCGCTCAAGCTGGACCGCTATCTGGTGGCGTTCCTGGGCGGCACGGGCATCCTGATCGTGGTGGGCGTGGGGCTCGACATCATCCAGAAGGTCGAGTCCTATCTCCTGATGCACCATTACGGCGGCTTTCTCGGCGGAAGCACGGCGGTCCGCGGCCGCCGTTGACGCGCGCCGCCTCCGGCGGCCAACGTGGGGGATGGGGCGAGCGTGAGCTATCTATTCGTCGGCGCGCCGGCGGTCGGGAAGGGGACCCAGGCGAAACGCCTGGCCGCCGCCCTCGGCGTGCCGCACATCTCCACGGGCGACATCCTCCGCGCCACCGCCCGCCTCGACACCGAGCTCGGGCACAAGATCAAGCGCTTCATCGACCTGGGCTCGCTCGTCCCGGACGAGATCATGATGGACATCATCGAGGACCGCTTCCGCGCCGGCGACACGGCGAAGGGGTACATCCTCGACGGCTTCCCCCGCACGCTGGCGCAGGCGCTGGGGCTGGACCTGCTGCTCGCCCGCCTGGGGCAGCCGCTGAAGAAGGTCGTGCTCTTCGAGTGCCCCGCGCAGGTGATCGTGGAGCGCATCATCGAGCGGCGCTCCTGCCCGCTCTGCGGCGCGCCGTATCACCTGCGCTGGCAGAAGCCGCAGCGCGAGGGGTTCTGCGACCGGGACGGGACGGCGCTGGTGCAGCGGGTCGACGACACGCGCACGAAGGTCTATCACCGGCTCGACCAGTACCGCAAGGAAACGGAGCAGGTGATCCCGCACTACGAGAGCCGCGGCCGCGTGGTGCGCGTGGACGCCTCGCGGCCCGCGGACGAAGTCTACGAGCTCGTGCGGCTCGCGGTCGCGGAACCCCGCAAATAGCTGTATTCCCTCTTCCGCGGGTGGTATTCTTCCGGCTCATCTATGGCCGCCACCGTCAAAGAACCCTGGGAGCTCGATCTCATGCGCCAGGCCGGGCGCATCGTGGGGCGCGGGCTGGAGCTGCTGTGCAAATCCGTCAAGCCCGGCATGAGCACGATGGACCTCGACGCGCTCTTCGAGAAGCACGTGCGCGATTCGGGCGCGACGCCCACGTTCAAGGGCTACCGCGGCTTCCCCGGTTCGCTCTGCGTCTCGATCAACGAGGAGGTCGTGCACGGGATCCCGTCGCCGAAGCGCGTGATCAAGGAGGGGGACCTCGTCTCCCTCGATGCGGGCGCGACGTACAAGGGCTACGTGGGGGACTCGGCGGTCACGGTGGGCGTGGGGAGGATCACGGAGAAGGCGCAGCGCCTGCTCGAGGTCGGGCGCGAATGCCTCGACCGCGCGATCGCGGCGGTGGGGCCGGGGGCGAGGCTGTCGGAGATCGCGCGGGCGGTGCAGACGCACGCGGAATCGAACGGCTTCAGCGTGGTGAAGAAATACGTGGGCCACGGCATCGGCCAGAAGCTGCACGAGGACCCGCAGGTCCCGAACTACGTGATCTACCCGATCGAGAGTTTCGAGTTCGTGCTGCGGCCGGGCCACACGATCGCCATCGAGCCGATGGTGAACGAGGGCACGGACGACGTGCGGACCCTGGCGGACGACTGGACGGTGGTGACGAAGGACCGGAAGCTGTCGGCGCACTTCGAGCACACGATCGCGGTCACGTCCACGGGGCGGGAGATCTTCACGCTCCCTTGAAACGCCCTTTTCCGGTTGACAGGCCGCCCCTCGATCGCTATGGTATCGCTTCGGTTTTGACCCTGTAATTTAGGCGAGGAATGCCCAAGGAAGAACCCATCCGCGTGGAAGCGATCGTGAAGGAATCCCTTCCGAACGCCATGTTTCGGGTGGCCCTGGTGAAGAATCCGGGGCATTCGCTGCTCACGCATGTGTCCGGGAAGATGAGGATGAATTTCATCAAGATCCTCCCGGGCGACAAAGTCATCGTCGAGATGAGTCCTTACGACCTGACGAAGGGCCGGATCATTTACCGCGAGCATTAGGCGAAGCCATGAAGGTAAGACCGTCGATCAAGAGAATCTGCGAGAAGTGCCAGATCGTCCGCCGCAAGGGGCGGAACCGGGTGATCTGCGCGAATCCGAAGCACAAGCAGAGGCAGGGGTAAAGAATGGCACGTGTAGCCGGCATCGAAATTCCGCCCGGCAAACCCGCGTGGGTTTCGCTGTCGTACGTCTTCGGGATCGGGAACACGCTGGCCCGGAAGATCCTGAAAGAGGCGGGGGTGAACGAGCAGACCCGCGTGAAGGACCTGAACGAGGACCAGCTCGCGCGGATCAACTCGATCATCGACAAGAATTACACGACGGAAGGCGCCCTGCGCCGCGTCATCCAGCAGAACATCCAGCGGCTGAAGGACATCGGCAGCTACCGCGGGAGCCGTCACCGCCGCGGCCTGCCCGTGCGCGGCCAGCGCACGCGGACGAATTCGCGGACCCGGAAGGGGCCGCGCAAGACCGTCGCGGGCAAGAAACAGGCGAAAACGGCTTAAGGTCTGAAGGGGGTTATTCGTGGCTGACGAGAAGAAGGACGCCGCAGCGGCGGCCAAACCGGACGACAAGAAGCCGGCGGCGGCCGCGGTCCGCCGCGTCAAGAAGCTGGTGCCGAAGGCGATCGTGCACATCCAGGCGACGTTCAACAACACCATGGTGACGATCTGCGATCCGGGCGGGGACACGCTCTGCTGGGCGTCCGCCGGGACGATCGGCTACAAGGGATCCCGCAAGTCGACGCCGTTCGCCGCCCAGAAGGCCGCCGAAAGCGCGGCCGAGAAGGCGCAGAAGTTCGGCGTCCGCGAGGTCGAGGTCAAGGTCAAGGGCCCCGGGGCCGGGCGCGAGGGCGCGATCCGCGCGCTGCAGTCCGCCGGGCTCGACGTGAAGATCATCGAGGACGTGACCCCGCTGCCGCACAACGGGTGCCGCCCGCGCAAGAAGCGCCGGGTCTAGGCGGGGGTTTGGCGGATTTTGATTGAGTTGTGAGGGTTAACTAGATGGCGCGCATCACCGGGGCGAAGTGCCGCATCTGCCGGCGCCTGGGCACCAAGCTCTTCCTCAAGGGCAACCGTTGCGACGGCCCCAAGTGCCCGATCGAGAAGGAAAACCGGCCGCCCGGACAGCACGGCGCCAAGCGCGTCCGCCTCACCGAATACGGCATCCACCTTCGCGAGGTGCAGCGCGCGAAGAAGACCTACGGCCTCATGCAGGCCCAGTTCCGGCGTTATTTCCAGGAAGCCAGCCGGATGCCCGGCAACACGGGCGACCATCTGATGATGCTCCTGGAGCGCCGCCTGGACAACGTCGTCTACCGCCTCCGGATGGGGTCGTCGCGCAACCATGCGCGCCAGCTCATCCTGCACGGGCACATCCGCGTGAACGGGAAGCGGGTCACGATCCCCTCGCTCCAGACGGATGCGGGGGACGTGGTCGAAGCCTCCCGCCGCGAGAAGAGCCAGAAGATCGTGAAGGAGGCCCTGCTCGGCAAGAAGGACCAGCAGATCCCGTCCTGGCTGAAGCTGGCCGAGGAGCAGGGGTCGGGCACGGTCGTCACGCTGCCCACGGCGCAGGAGATCCAGGTCCCCGTGGAGACGCAGCTGATCGTCGAATTCATGTCGCGGTAGCCGCAAGGCCCGCCGGAGACGGCCTCCCGGAAGGGGGGCGTCTTTTACGCGGGCCCGAACGCGCGGGTACGTGCGGGCCTTCGTCGCCCGCGGAAGCGTGCCGGCCCGTACGGGCCCCCGGAGTTGAAAAGGAGTCCTGCTCATGCGCGTCCGCTGGAAAGATTTCGAGCTGCCCACCCGGGTCACCTGCGACGAGAAGACGGCGACCCCGGTCTACGGCATGTTCATGGCCGAGCCGTTCGAGCGCGGGTTCGCGACGACGATCGGCAACTCGCTGCGCCGCGTGCTCTACTCGTCCATCGAGGGCAGCGCGGTCGTCGCCGTGAAGTTCAAGGGCGTCGCTCACGAATTCACCTCCATCGAGGGGGTGGTCGAGGACGTCACCGACATCCTCCTGAACCTCAAGCAGCTCGTCGTCAAGATCGCCGACGAGGGCCGCAAGACCCTGAAGCTCGAGGCCACCAAGAAGGGCCCCGTGAAGGCCGGGTCGCTCATCTGCGAGGCGGGCGTCGAGGTGGTCGACACCGAGCAGGTGCTCATGACGCTGGCCGAGGACGCCGAGGTCTCCGCCGAGATCGTCGTGGCGAAGGGCCGGCGCTATATCACCTCCGAGGAGCATTCGAAGGACTTCCAGGAGGGCGGCTGGATCCCCATGGACTCCAGCTTCTCGCCCGTGAAGCGCGTCCGCTACAAGATCGAGAACACCCGCGTCGGAAAGCTGACGAACTACGAGCGCCTCGTCCTCGAAGTCTGGACGAACGGCACGGTCAGCCCCGAAGAGGCGGTCACCGAGGCCTCCAAGATCCTCCGCAAGCACCTCAACCCCTTCGTCCAGTACTTCGAGCTGGGGCGCGAGCTCCAGATCAACGAGAAGAAGGAGGAGGAGCAGCGCAAGAAGGAGACCGAGAAGGAGGATCTGCGCCAGAAGCTGTCGATGTCGATCAGCGAGCTGGACCTCTCGGTGCGTTCCGCGAACTGCCTGGCCAGCGAGAAGATCGAGACGATCGGCGAGCTGGTCGCGCGCAGCGAGGCGGAGCTGCTCAAGGTCCGCAACTTCGGAAAGACCTCGCTCCGCGAAGTGAAGAAGAAGCTCCAGGACATGAGCCTTGGGCTCGGGCTGGATCTCGAAGGAATTTTCGGGAAGAAAACCCCTCAACTGGGGTAGGACTTTGCCATGCGCCATCGACTGAAGGGTCGCAAACTCGGGCGGACCACCGCCCACCGTGAAGCCCTGGAGCGGAACATCGTCTCGAGCCTGTTCCTGTACGGACGGATCGTGACGACCGTGCCCAAGGCCAAGGAATTCCGCGGCACCGCGGAGCACCTGATCCAGCTCGCCAAGGAAGGCCAGGCGAAGAAGGAGAAGGCGCTCGGCAACTTCCGCCGGATCCTGCGCACGGTGCACGACAAGGGCATCGCCCACAAGATCTGGGACGACGTCGCCAAGCGCTTCTCGGACCGCCAGGGCGGCTACACGCGCATCGTGAAGCTCGGCGGCTCGCGCTGGGACGGGGACGGGCGCGGACAGTACGCGTTCAACCGGCTCGGCGACAACGGCCTGAAGGCCGTCTGGGAGCTGCTGGTCGTGCGTGAACGGGACGAGGAGCTGCAGTCCGCCGGTCTCGGCAAGCCGCCCGCGCCCGCCGAAGGGCAGGCTCCCGGCGCGGCCCCCGCGGCCGGGGCGCCCAAGGCGAAGAAGGAAAAGAAGGCCGGCGGAAAGCCCGCCAAGAAGTAGGCCTTCGATCGGCTGAAAAATCGGGGCCCGCGGGGGCCCGACCGGGGAGGACCCGGCGGGCTCCGCGGGCCCTTTTCATTTCCGGAGCCGCCCATGCCGGATCCCTGCGTGTTCTGCCGCCTGCTCCGCCGGGAGATCCCCGGGCGCATCGTCTTCGAGCGCGGCCGCGTCGCGGCGTTCCTGGATCTCCATCCCGTCGCCGAAGGCCACGTGCTGCTTGCGCCCCGGGAGCATTTCGCCACGTGGACGGATCTGCCGCCGGATCTGGCCGTGGAGCTGGCCGCCGCCTCCCAGGAGCTCGCGCGCGCCGTCGTGCGCGCCACGGGGGCGGAGGGCTTCAACCTGCTCATGAACAACCACGCCTGCTCCGGCCAGGCGGTGGCCCATGCCCATCTGCACGTGATCCCGCGCCGCACGGGCGACGGCGTGCGCTACCAGTGGCCGTCGAAGGATCCCTCGCTGGCCGAGCTGGATCGCGCGGCGGAACGGCTCCGCGCGGCGTTGTAAATCCTATTTCTTGAAGTGCGCGAGCGCGGCGGGCGTGTCCGCGGCGAAGCGGAGGATCTTCGACAGGCCCAGGATGTTGAAGACGTCCTGGATCTCCGGCGGGGTGGCGGCGAAGACCACGTCGCCGTTGTTCTTCATCGCGGTGTCGAGCGAGCTGATGAAGCAGCCGAAGCCCGCGGAGGAGATGTACTTGCAGCCCTTCAGGTTGACGACGACCTTGAAGATGTTCTTCCGGAAGATGTCCTCGATCGCGGTCTCCACCTTGGCGAAGTTCGACCAGTCGAGGGATCCGTCGATGCGGAGCTCCCAGATCCCCGGGGCCGCCTGCGAGGCGTCCAGCTTGATGTGGTCCATTCCGGCGTCGGGCATCGATTATCCTGTTATTTCTTGGGACCGGGAAGCCGTCTCGCCTGCCGGCCGCCCCCGCGGACCAGCGTCTCCACCGAGGCG
This sequence comes from uncultured Planctomycetales bacterium, assembly GCA_964619955.1. Classification (GTDB taxonomy): domain Bacteria; phylum Planctomycetota; class MHYJ01; order MHYJ01; family JACPRB01; genus JACQFK01. The sequence continues at coordinate 38,670 of CAZUJF010000011.1, read as the reverse complement.
AGCAGCTGGTCTTTCTTGAAGGGCTTGAGCAGGAATTCCGCCCGGCCCTCGAAGTTCTCCAGGAACAGCTCCGCCATGTCCACCTTGCTCGAGATGAAAAGCACCGGCGCGGCCTCCATGCCCGGCACCTGCTTCAGGCGCGAGGCCACCTCGTAGCCGCTGTCGCCCCCCTCGAGCACGATGTCCAGCACCGCCGCCTCGAACGGGGCCCGTTTCGCGGCTTCCAGCGCCCGGTCGCCGCCGGTGAACGCCTCGACGTCGAAGCCCCCCTGCTCCAGGAAATACTTCACGATCTCCAGGATGCGGGGTTCGTCGTCCACCACCAGGACGCGCGGACGGGACATCGGGCCGAGTATAGCCCCTCGCGGCCCCGGACGCGAAAGGAAAATGAACCCGGATCTCAGGCCTGGGGCTCGCCCAGCTCCAGCACGAAGAGCAGGTCCATCTGGTTCCGCAGATCCGCGAGTTCCGCCTCCGCGATCACCGGGTCGGCGATCTCCGCCGCCTCGCCGTCCCAGCCCTTCTCGATCCTCAGGCGGCCGCCCTTCGAGCCGGCGAGTTTGAGCCGGCGCTTCCGGGAGAGCAGCAGGGCCGTCAGGTAGGTGATCTTTTGCCGGACGGGGTCGTCCGAGGGCTTCTCGATGAGCTTCTTGAAGAACTCCTGCATCGCGTTGACGTCCTCGAGGCGCTTCTGCTCCTTCTTCGGCATGCGGGTGCGCCAGAAGGAGAAGAGCGGGGGCTTGGACGCCCAGCAGGGCAGGCAGACGTCGCGGCGCTCGAAGCGCCCTTCGATCTCGGCGATGCCGGAATAGAGCTCCTCCTCGGAGCGGAACTCGCGCTGGCAGACGCAGCAGGCGCGGCCGCGCCGGGAGATCTTCCAGTCCTCGGATGCGGAAGGGGGGGTGTTCGTCATGTCGGGTTCATTTTAACGGTTTTCCCGCCAGTCGCACGTGACCCGTTCCGAGGACCTCCTCCACGTCGGAGAAGAACCGTTCGGAGGGGGAGACGAAATGCTCGTTGGCGGTTTTCACGAGCACGCGCCTCCCGCCGGGGACCTCCACCTCGAAGAACACGGGCGTCGAGCCCGGATGGGAACGCAGGACGTCCTGGACCTCCTTGAGCAGGTCCTCCTCCAGGCCCGCGCTGGACACCGTCAGCCGCACGCTCCCCGCGAGCATCTCGCGGGCCTTGTCCATCGGCGTCACCGAGGAGGCGCGCAGCGAGGGCGTCTCCTCCCGGAAGCCCACGCGGCCCGCGATGAAGAGGATCGCGTCCTCGCGGAGGAATTCGCGGTTGCGCTCGAAGTCGCCGGGGAAGCACACCGCGTCGGTCGAGCCCGTGAGGTCGGAGAACTTGAACATGCAGTACTTCTGGCCCTGGGTCTTGCCGCTCTTGGAGATCAGATAGCGCACGCCGGAGACCATGCCGCCGACCGTGACCTCGGCGCCGTCCTCCATTTCCGCCATGCGGTCGACCGTCGCCGTGGAGAGGGTCTTGAGGATCTCCTCGTAGCGGAGCAGGGGATTGGAGGTGACGTAGCAGCCGAGCACCTCCTTCTCGAACGCGAGCGTGGACTCGGGCGGCCAGGGCGCGATGTCCGGCAGGACCGCCTTCTGCCCGCCGCCGGCGCCGAAGATCGAGAGCTGGCCGCTGTCGCGGTCGGACTGCTTCGCGGACGCGAGGCGCAGCGCCTCGTCGAGCCCCTCCATGAGCTGGGCGCGGTGCGCGCCCGTCGAGTCGAAGGCGCCGCACTTGATGAGCTGCTCGGCGACCTTCCGGTCCACGAGCTTCGATTCCATGCGCTCGCAGAAGTCGTGCAGGTCCCGGAACGCGGCGCCCTTCTCGCGCGCGGCGACGACGAGCTGGATCGCGCGCTCGCCCGCGCCCTTCACGGCGCCGAGGCCGAAGCGGATCTTCTTCCCGTCGACGGCGAAGTCGAGGCCGCTGATGTTCACGTCCGGCGGCAGCACCTCGATGCCGAGCTGGCGGCACTCCTCGATGTACTCGGCGAGCTTGTCCGTGTTGCCCATCGCGCAGGACATGAGGGCCGCCATGTATTCGACGGGCCAGTGGGCCTTGAGGTAGGCCGTCTGGTACGAGACGAAGCCGTAGGCGGCCGAGTGGGACTTGTTGAAGCCGTAGCCGGCGAAGAAGGCCATGAGGTCGAAGACCTGGACGGCGAGCTCCTCCTTGATCGCGTTCTTCACCGCCCCCTTGACGAACTGCTCCTTGTACTTCGCCATGATCTCCGGGATCTTCTTGCCCATCGCCTTGCGGAGGCCGTCGGCGTCGGCCATCGAGAAGCCCGCCATCACGTTGGCGATCTTCATGACCTGCTCCTGGTAGAGGATGACGCCGTTCGTCTCCGCCAGGATGGGGTCGATGGACGGGTGCAGCGGCTTGATGGGCTCCAGCCGGTGTTTGCAGCGGATGTACTGGTCCACCATGCCCGACTGCAGCGGCCCGGGGCGGAAGAGCGCGATGGTGGCGATCAGGTCCTCGATGCGGTCCGGCTTCATCTTCTGGACGAGCTCGCGCATGCCGCGCGAGGTTTCCAGCTGGAAGACGCCCTTCACGGTGCCGCGCGAGAGCATCTGGAAGGTCTCTTTGTCGTCGAGCGGGATCTTCTGGAGGTCGACCTTCACGCCGCGGACCTTCTCGATGAGCTTCACGGCGCGGTCGAGGACGGTCAGGGTTTCCAGGCCGAGGATGTCGATCTTGAGCAGGCCGAGCTTGGTGATGGCGCCCATGTCGTACTGGGTCATCACCGCGCCTTCCAGCGCGTAGAGCGGGGTGATCTGCTCCAGGGGGCGGTCGCAGATGACGACGCCCGAGGCGTGTTTGCCCGCGTGGCGCGCGTTGCCCTCGAGGCGCAGCGCGACCTCCCAGAGCTCCTTGATCTGCGGCTCGGCCTCGATCTCCTTGCGGAGCTCGGGCTCGACGCGCGCGGCCTCCTCCAGCGTGATGTCGATCGTCTTGGGGATCTTCTTGGCGAAGGCGTCGACCCGCTTGAGGTCGACGCCGAGGACGCGGCCCACGTCGCGCAGCACGGCGCGGGCCTTCATGGTCCCGTAGGTGATGATCTGGGCGACCTTGTCGTGGCCGTAGTGGGAGAAGATGTACTCGATGACCTTCTGCCGGTCCTCGTTGGAGAAGTCGAGGTCGATGTCGGGCATCTCCTTGCGCGAGGGGTTGAGGAAGCGCTCGAAGATGAGGTCGTAGCGGAGCGGGTCGATGAGCGTGATTTCCAGGAGGTAGCTGACGAGCGAGCCGGCGGCCGAGCCGCGGCCGGGCCCCACGCGGATCCCGTTCTCGCGCGCGTAGCGCCTCAGGTCCCAGACGATGAGGAAGTAGCTGGCGAAGCCCATCTTCGCCATGACGGAGAGCTCGTAGTCCATGCGCTCCTGCACGTGGGGCGGGACCGGGTCGCCGAACTTCTCGCGGGCGCCGCGGAGGCAGAGGGAGCGGAGGTAGGCGTCCGCGGATTCGACCCCTTCGGGGAGGGGGAAGTGGGGGAGGTGGATCTCGTTGAATTTGAGCTCGAGGGTGCAGTGCTCCGCCACCTCGACGGAGGCCTTGAGGGCCTCCGGGCAGTGGGCGAAGGCCTGCGCCATCTCCTCCGGGGATTTGATGTAGAACTCCGGGGCGGCGTAGCGGAGGCGGTCGGGGTCGGCGACGAGCTTGCCCGCGCCGAGGGCGAGCAGGGCGTCGTGGGCGCGGGCGTCGTCGCGGGACAGGTAATGCGCGTTGTTGGTGGCGACGAGTTTGAGGCCCAGGTCCTTCGAGACCTGGAGGGCGCCCTCGAAGATCTTCTTCTCCTCGTCGAGGCCGTGGTTCTGGACCTCGAGGAGGAAGTGCTCCTTCCCGAAGATCTGGCGGTATTCGTCGGCGGCCTTGAGGGCCTTGTCGAGCTGGTCGGTCCTGCAGGCGGTGGCGAATTCGGAGTTCGGGCAGCCCGAGAGGGCGACGAGGCCCTCGTGGTGGGCGGCGAGCAGCTCCTTGTCGATGCGGGGCTTCTGGTAGAAGCCTTCCTGGTACGAGGCGGTGCTCAGCTTGAGCAGGTTGCGGTAGCCCTTCTCGTTGCGGACGAGGAGGGTCAGGTGGTGGTGGGGCTCCTTGAGGCCCTTGACCTCCTTGCGCTCGAAGCGGGACTTGGGGGCGACGTAGGCCTCGAGGCCGAGGATCGGCTTGATGCCCGCCTTGAGCGCGGCGTCGTAGAACTCGATGGCGCCGAGGAGGTGGCCGTGGTCGGTGAGGGCGCACGCGCGCATGCCCAGGCCGGCCACTTTCTTCGTCAGGGCGCCGATGCGGCACGCGCCGTCGAGGAACGAGTAGTCGCTGTGGACGTGGAGATGGACGAACTCCGGTTTCACGCGGCCGCATTATCGAGAGGGGGGAGGGGGGAAGCAAGTCTTTGGTCCCCGGGGGCGCCGGGGGTTCCTGCGGGGTTGAACCCGGTTTGCGGGGGTGCCGGATTAATCCGAATACGGCCCCGCGGGAAGCTCGGATCAATTACAATGTGAATGACCGGGTGGAGCGGGAACGAAAGGCGCTTGGGTGAGGTGACCATGGCGAAACTCCGGGTCGAAGACCGCTCGAGGTTCACCACGGGGCAGGTCGCCGCCCTGCTGGGGGCCAGCCGGACGAGCGTCGTCCGCTGGATCGAAGAGGGGCGTCTGCGCGCCCGGCGCACGGTGGGCGGCTGGTACATGGTCTCCCGCGAAGAGGTGATCGCCTTCCTCTTCGACGTCGGCTTCTCGAAGGACGTCCCCTGGCGCATCCGCAAAGCCGCCGAGGCGTCCTACGAGAAGATGAACGAAAGCAAACCCGCGAAGAAAAAGTAGTCCCTCGTTTGCTTGCCTTCGGCCGGCTCCGGGGGTAGCCTCGCTCCCGACCCCTTTTCGGGAGCCGTCTCATGCGTCAGCGCCCCCTGGGCAGTTCCGGCATCCAGGCCTCCGTGGTCGCGTTCGGCGCCTGGGCCGTCGGCGGCTGGCGCTGGGGCGGCAGCGACGAGCAGGCCTCCATCGACGCGCTGCGCGCCGGCCTCGACGCCGGGATCAATTTCATCGACACCGCCCCCGCCTACGGCTTCGGCCGCGGCGAGGAGATCGTCGGCCGGGCCTTCGAGGGCCGGCGGGACCAGGTCGTCATCGCGACCAAATGCGGCCTGTCCTGGGACACGACGAAGGGCGCCTTCTTCTTCGCCGCGGACGAGAAGGGCCGCAGCGAGCAGGGGCGCTACCGCATCCACAAGTACTGCGGGGCGGAAGCCGTCCGCACCGGGCTGGAGGGCAGCCTCCGGCGCCTGCGCAGCGACTACGTCGATCTCTACCTGACCCACTGGCAGGATCCGACCACGCCGGTGGAGGACACGATGGACGTCCTGCTCGACCTGAAACGGCAGGGCAAGATCCGGGCGATCGGCGCCTGCAACGCGTCGGTGGAGGATCTCGAGCGCTACCGTTCGCGCGGGGTGCTGGACGCCGACCAGGAGCGCTTCTCGCTGATCGACCGGCAGTCCGAGGCGGGGAACCTGCCCTGGTGCCGGGCGAACGGCGCCGCGCTGCTGGCGTACTCGCCGCTGGCGCACGGGCTGCTCACCGGCACGATCCGCGCGGGGCGGAAATTCGGCGAGGGGGACCTGCGGCTGGACCTGCCGCGCTTCAAGCCGGAGGGGCTCGAGAAGGCCGCGCGTCTGGCCGCCACGCTCGGGCAGGTGGCCGGCGCGCGCGGCGTCAGCATCACCCAGCTGGTCATCGCCTGGACCGTGTCGCGCCCCGGCGTGACGCACGCCCTGGTGGGGGCCCGCAGCGCCGCACAGGCCCGCGAGAACGCCGCGGCGGGCAGTCTCGTGCTGTCCGACGCGGAACTGGCCCGCATCGACCGCGCGGCGCAGGAGTCGGGATTGCTCTAACGGGCCTCCCTGCCCTCGATCGACCGGTGCTCGGCCGCGATCATCGCCGCCGCCAGGAAGACCGCGGCGAGCACGGACAGATACAGCGCCGCCTCGTCGTAGGCGGGCAGCTTGAAATTGCGCACGTAGCGGTAGAGCGGGCCGCGTTTGCCGTCGAAGATCAGCGGCAGCAGCAGCGCCCGCAGGTTGTTCGTGACCGTCCACGCGGCGAACTTCATCGGCCACCAGGTGACGAGCAGCTCCCAGAAGAAGACCGGGAAGAGCGCCCCCGCGAGCGCGGCGCCCGGGGAGCGGAAGGCCAGCCCGCAGGTCATCGTCCAGGCCAGCACCACCAGCAGCCCGGCCGCGCCCACCAGCGTGCAGGAGAGGACGTGGCGCAAAGAGCCGGGCGGCAGGCCCGACGCCAGAGCGGTGAGCGCGAGGCTGAGCATCAAGAGGCCGCTGAGGATCAGCACGGCGACCAGCGCCTGCACGAGCACGGCGGCGGCCCGCGGCACGGCCCCCAGGTACAGGTAGCCCGCCGTGCCCTCCTCGATCTCGCCCGAAGTGAGGGCAAGGCCGAAAACGACGGCGAGCAGGTCGATCACCGCCCAGAGCGTGAGCTGGAAGACGACGCCGCGGAAGACCTCCCCGGGCTCCGCGTTCTTCCCGAACGCCGCCAGCAGGGCCGCCAGCAGCGGGGGGAGGCCGAGCAGGAACAGCGCCGCCCAGAGGCGCCGTCCCGAGAGCAGCGTCCGTCCCGTCAGCCGGGCCAGCCCGATCGCGGCGCGCAGCCTCATGCCTCGGTCAGGTACCGGAAGACCGCCTCCAGCGAGTCGTCCGGGGACCCGATCTCCTCGATCTCGACGCCCGCCTCGAGCGCGAGCGCCGGGAGCCGCGCATAGAACGCATCCGGCCGGGGCGTGCGCACCCGCACCGAGGCCTCGCCGATTTCGACCGCGATGATGTCCGGCTCCTTCGCAAGCGCGGCGGCGAGCGGCCGGGGCTGCGGCGTGCGCAGATCCACCGCGTGCGGATGGCGGTCGATGAGGGCGCGGATCTCGTGGACGTCGCCCTCGGCGACGAGGCGACCCCGGTGGACCAGCACGATGCGCCGGGTGAGCTGCTCGATCTCGTGCAGGACGTGGCTCGACACGATCACGCTCGCGCCCTCGGACGCCAGCTGGCGGACGAGCCCGATGAGCTCCTGGCGCACCACGGGGTCGCAGCCGCTGAGCGGCTCGTCGAGCACGAGCAGCTCCGGCCCGTGCACGAGCGCCTGGGCGATCTTGAGCCGCTGGCGCATGCCGCGGCTGTACGTGACGATCTTGCGGTCCGCGAATTCCGTGAGGCGGACGCGGTCCAGCGCCCGGGCCGTCGCCGCCCGCGGATCCCGGACGCCGCGGATCCGGGCGAGGGCCTCGACGAAGTCCCGCCCCGGCAGCCCCTCGAAGAAGCCGTCGTGCTCCGGGCAATAGCCCATCCTCACCGCGAGGCGCGGATTGTTCCACGGCCGTTCGCCGAGGACGGTGAGGGACCCGGACGATTCGCGCATGAGGCCGACGAGGATGCGGAGCAGCGAGGTCTTGCCCGCGCCGTTGGGGCCGAGCAGGCCGGTGATGCCCGCGGGGACGGAGAGGCTGACGTCGTTGAGCGCGATGACGCGCCCGTACCAGTGGTTGAGGCGCTCCGCCTGCACGATCATTCCTCGGCCTCCACGTTACGGAGGCGGCGGTAGGCGATCGCGAGCGACAGCACCGTGAGCCCGCCGAGAATAGCGAACGGCGGGAGCCAGCCGCAGTCCAGAGGACGGTTCAGACCGGGCCCCGGATAGCAGAAGTCGCCCAGCTGGGCCGTGAGGTTCTGCCAGGAAATCAGTTTCGGCCAGTCCTTCTTGAGCAGGCGGGGGAGCAGCTCGCTGAACGAGAGGCTGCAGAAATAGATCCCGGACCAGAAGATGGCGGCGAGGTAGGAGCGTTTGGTGAGCGAGGAGCACGCCACGACGACGGCGGCCATGGGGACGGCGAGGATGAGGGAGTGCACGGTGATCGCGCCGAGGTCGCCGACCCGCTGCAGGAAGGGGATCTTTTCGTTGGTCATGCCCGCCTGCCCGGCCCAGAGCATGAGGCCGGGTCCCAGCGTCACGATCAGCAGGAAGAGGACGAGGGCGAGGAACTTGCCGAGGAGATAGTCCGCCCGGGTGATGGCGCGGGAGAAGTAGAGCAGCAGCGAGCGGTGGCGCAGGTCCCGCGAGATGAGCGGAGCGCCGACGGTCGCGGAGAGCGCCATGAGGATCGTGAGGAGCATCGGGTTGTTGTAGAAGCGCTCGCGGTAGATGCGGTTGCCAGCGGCGAAGGGCGGCAGGATCTGCGAGGAGGCGGCGAAGAAGAGGATGAGCAGCAGGCTTCCCACGAGCATGAACGAGAAGAGCACGACGAGCAGGATCCAGAGGTTCTTGAAGGGAAGCCCGAGCTCCAGGCGCACGATCGCGGCGATGCGGCGCCAGCGCGGCGTGTAGGTCCCGCTCCAGGGGGTGTAGGACAGGTCGTGAATGGCCATGCTTATCCCTGCACGAGCCCCAGGAAGACCTCCTCGAGGCTGCGGTGCGCGGGGGCCAGCGCGCGGAGCTGGACGCCGCTTTCGGCGGCCGCCTCGATCACGGGCTTGGTCCCCGCGACGAGCCGGATCCCGAACGCGCCGGGCTCGGCTCCGGGCCGGCCCTCGAGCCCGCGTCCGCGGAGCGAGGCGAGGAAGCGGTCGTGGTCGCCTTTGACGCGGACCAGGTAGTCCTGGCCGCGGGCGCCGAGGAGCTCCGCGAGCGGCCCCTGCCGGACGAGGCGGCCCTGATGGAGGATGACCGCGTGGCCGCAGACGCTCTCGACGTCGGGCAGGATGTGGGTGGACAGGATCACGTCGATGCCCTGTTTGCGCGAGAGGTCGCGGATGAGGGCGAGCATCTCGTCCCGGGCGCGGGGGTCGAGTCCGGTGGTGGGTTCGTCGAGCAGGAGGAGGCGGGGGTGGTGGACGATGGCCTGGGCGAGTTTCGCCTTCTGCTTCATGCCGGTGGAATAGGTGCCGAGGCGGCGGTAGCGCTCCTCCATGAGGCCGACGTAGTTGAGCACGCGATGGGTGCGCTGCAGCGCGTCGACGTGGGGGAGTCCGGTGAGGCGGGCGGCGAGATAGACGGCGTCCACGGCGCTCAGGTGGAGGGGGAGGCTCTCGACCTCGGGCATGTAGCCCACGCGCTGGCGGATCGCGACCGCGTCCCGGGCGGGGTCCAGGTCCAGCACGGAGGCCGATCCCGAGCCGGGCGAGACGAAGCCGAGCAGGATCTTGATGAGGGTGGACTTGCCGGCGCCGTTCTGGCCGAGCAGGCCGACGGCGCCATGGGGGACGCTCAGGGTGAGGTCCTGCAGGGCGCGGACGCGTCCGTACTGTTTCGACAGGCTCCGGGCTTCGAAGACGGCCACCGCAGGATGATAGCGGCGGGGGAGGGGGAAGGGTCAACGTTTCTGCCGCACGGGGGCCGCCGGGAGCGTGTATAGTGGGGGCCCATGTTTGCCGAAATGAGGCTGGCGGACTTCCTCGAGAAGGTGGCGGCGAAGACGCCGACGCCGGGCGGGGGGAGCGTGTCGGCGGTCGTGGGCGCCCTCGGGGCGGCGCTGGGGGTGATGGCCTCCCGCTATTCGGACGCGGGGGAGGCGGAGCACGCGCTCGACGCGCTGAAGGCCGAATTCCTGCCGCTGGCGGACCAGGACGCGGAGGCCTACGGGCAGGTGAACAAGGCCCTCGCGCTTCCGAAGGGGACGGACGAGGACAAGAAGCGCCGCAAGGAGGCCCTGCAGATCGCGCTGGCGGAGGCCGCCGACGTCCCGCTGAAGGGCATGGGGATGGCGATCCGCGGTCTCGAAGTGCTCGCGGAGCTGGCGCCGCGCTGCAACAAGAACCTGACGAGCGACCTGTCGGGGGCGGCGCGCTTTCTCGCGACGGCGCTGGCGGGCTGCGCGGAGAACGTGGCGGTGAACGCGCGGGCGCTGGCGGACAAGGTCCGCCGGGGCGGGCTGGAGCGGGAGCAGGCGCGTCTCGAGGAGCAGGCCCGCCTCCTCATGGCGCGGGTGGAAGCGGGGATCGAATCCGTGCATGCCCGCGTATGAGCGCCCCTGGATCTCCGTGCTCTTCGAGTGCTGCCGCGTGTATCTGCGGATCTATCTGAACCGGAACAGGACGGCCTTCGTCGGATGGTGCCCCAAGTGCAAAGCGAAAGTCGAAGTCAAGGCGGACCCGGACGGCTCCTCCGACCGCTTCTTCTCGGTGCGCTGATCGCGTCGGCGGGGGGCTGCGCCGGCGGGGGGGCGGCGGAGCGTCCGCCGAAGCCGCCGGAGGCCCCGGTGGACATGGTGCTCGCCGAGCGCTTCGTGCAGTCCCTGAAGCAGTACATCGACGCGCTGCTGCTGGCGGGGAGCCTGCAGCCCTCGGACTGGGAGGAGTCGCGCAAGAAGCTGACGCAGCTGGGGCCCTTCTTCGTCTTCAACGAGGACCCGGGCCTCGTGCGGCGTTTCCGGGAGGGGGACGACGCGGCGCGGCGGGAGCTGGCGCGGCGCGGGCAGATCCTGCACGCGATCACGGTGTACTCGCAGGGGTACGACCGGGAGAAGTGGGAGCAGGCGCGGAAGACGCTCGTGGACGCGGGCGAACCCGGCAAGGTGCTGCTGGCGGTGACGCTGCTGCAGATGCTGCTGAACGGCCAGAACCAGTCGGTCTGGATCCATCTGCGCTACCATCTGGTGGCGGCGGGGCCGGTGTCGCTGGAGACGGCGATCGGCCTGTCGGAGCGCCTGATCCAGGACATGCCGGCGGACACGCCGATCTTCAAGATCGACGATCTGACGCAGATCCTCCTGGTGATCTGCGGCTTCGGGGACGCGGGGGTGCCGTATCTGGAGAAGCTGGGGCGGCACGAGAAGCCCAACGTGCGGCGGACCGTGGCGCGCACGCTGGGGGAGGCGCTGGAGGCCTCCTCGGTGGGGGTGCTGGTGCAGCTGCTCGCGGACGAGAAGGAATGGACGGTGCGGGCGGCGGCGGCGGAATCGATGGGGCGGATGACGCCGGCGCGGGCGCGGGCGGGGGCGGCGCTGGTGGACCGCGTGGGGCGCGAGCGGGACATGCTGGTCCTGCGCATGGTCGTGAGCTCGATCGGCCTGCTGGGGTACATCGAGGGGATTCCGGTGCTGATGCGGGCGCTCGACGTTCCCAACCGGGAGGTGATCGAGGCGGCGATGCTCTCGCTGGTGCAGATCACGGGGGAGCGGATCGCGCGGAAGGAGTTGTGGCTGGAGTGGCAGCGGACCCAGTACGCGGAATGGCTCAAGCGCCGGAAAGCGACCCGCAAATGAGCGATGAGGGGCTGCGTCACGTGACCCGCGCGGAGATCCGGGAGATCGAGCGGCGCGCGATCGAGGAGCGGGGGCTCAGCGAGGACGTCCTGATGGAGAACGCCGGCCGGGCGGTGGCGGACCTGGTGGCGGAGCGGGCCTCGCCGAGTTCGCCCGTGGTGGTCGTGTGCGGTCCCGGCAGCAACGGAGGGGACGGCTTCGTGACGGCGCGGCTGCTTTCGGAGCGCGGCTACGAGGTGGAGGTGCTGGCGACGCGGCGGGACTACGACGTGGAGACGCCGACGGGCCGGAACTGGGAGCGTGCGCGGGACCTGGTGGACTTCGTGGGCCGCTTCAAGCGCCGTCCCATGGCGGTGCTGGTGGACGCGATCTTCGGCACGGGCCTCTCCCGTCCGGTGCAGGGGCGCGAACTGGAGCTGATCCGCGAGATGAACGCGCTGGACCGCCGCTGGTTCCCGGTGGTGGCCGTGGACATCCCGTCCGGCCTGGACTGCGACACGGGCCGTCCGCTGGGGGCGGTGGTGGAGGCCTCGGCCACCGTCACGTTCACCCTCCCCAAGGCCGGCTTCCAGAAGCCCTTCGCGAAGCGTCCCGTCGGCGAGCTCTTCGTCGCCGATATCGGCATCCCGGCCGACCTCCTCAAACCCTGATCCGAATTCCCTTGACGTCCCGCGTGTTTTCGATAAACTACGAATCAACAAACTTACGCATGCGTAAGCGCGTAAGTTAGTAACGAAGGCATCGGGCAGAGGGAGGCGGGCAGTTGCGGGCGCCGTCGAGGAGAGCGGACATGGCCTTGGGGAGAGGGGCGGAGTCGTTGGTGATGTCGAAGGTGAAGAAGCGTTCATGGAAGAGTCGTCGAGCCGCCGGACGTCCCAGTTTTGCAGGATCCTCGGGAATCCTCTGGCGTACCGTATCGTCCGCCTCCTCGACGGACGGCGCCGGCGGCCGATGGAACTGGCCCGCCTACTGGGGGTCTCGGCTACGGCGGTGGTCAACCAGCTCAAACATCTCAAGATCGCCGGCGCCGTGAGCTTCGCCTCCAGCGGCGTGCGCCGGGCGGGACGGAAGGTCGAGTACTGGCTCTCCGACCGCTCCCTCGCCCGCGCCATGGACGCCCTGGAGAAGACCGTCCGCTCCCTCGCTTCCCGGTAGCGCCCCCGGTTCCGGCGTGATACAACGGGAAGGCCGATGAACCGCCTCCTCCTGCTTTCCGCCGGCGCCGGCGCGGGACACAACCGGGCCGCCGAGGCCCTCCATGAAAGCGCCCGCCTGTACTGCCCGGGGCTCCAGAGCGCCTGGGTCGACTCGCTGACCTACACCAACGCCGCCTTCGCCCGGCTCTACGCCGAAAGCTTCGCCTGGATCGCGACCCGCTCGCCCGCCCTCTGGGGCCTGCTCTACAAGGAGGCCGGCCGCGGCTCCGCCGAGAAACAGCTCCGGAAGGTCGTCGAACTGCACGACCGCCTCACGTACCGGAAACTCGCCGCCCATGTCGGGGAGTTCCGGCCCGACGCCGTCGTCTGCACCCACTTCCTCCCCGCCTCGGTGCTGCTCGCCAAACGCGTCAAGGTCCCCGTCTACGTCGCCATCACGGATTTCGACGCGCACCCCCTCTGGGTCCAGCCCCGGGCCGCCGGTTACTTCGTCGCCTCCCTCGAGGTCAAGGTCCAGCTCAGCCGCCTGGGCATCCCCGCGGAACGCATCCGCGTGACCGGCATCCCCATCCACCCCGCGTTCTCGGACGAAACCCCGCGCACGCCCGCCGCGCGCCCCCGGCTCCTCTTCATGGGAGGCGGGCTCGGCCTGGGCAACATGGACGAACTCCTCGACCGCCTGCTCGCGCTTCCGGTGCCCGCCGACCTCGTCGTCGTCGCCGGCCGCAACGAACCCCTCCGAAAACGACTCGAAAAAGCCGCGGCGGGCCGCGCGCGCATCCTGGGGTTCGTCGACAACGTGCACGAGCTCATGGCCGCCAGCGACCTCATCATCACCAAGGCCGGCGGGCTCACCGTCTCCGAGTGCCTCGCCCGGCGCCTGCCGATGGTCCTCTGTTCCCCGATCCCGGGACAGGAGGAGGCCAACACCGACTTCCTCCTGGAGCGCGGCTGCGCCGTCAAGGCGCGCACGCCCGACGTGCTGGACTACAAGGTCCTCGAGCTCCTCGAAGACCCCTCCCGTCTTGATATGATGAGCCGGGCGTGCGCCGCGGCCGCGCGACCCCGGGCGGGCCGGGACATCCTCCGGTATGTGATCGATGAAAATCCTCCTCGCGGATGACGAGAAGACCATCGCGGTCACCCTGGCCGACGCCCTCCGCGGCGCCGGCCACCAAGTGACGGTGGCGGCCGACGGCGAGCAGGCCCTGCAGGCCCTCCGCCTCGAAAGCTTCGACGTCGTCATCACCGACATCCGCCTGCCCAAGGCCGACGGCCTCCAGGTGCTCAAGGCCGCCCGCGAATCCCAGCCCTCCTGCAAGATCGTCCTCATCACGGCGTTCGCGAGCGTCGAGGACGCCGTCGCCGCGATCAAGGACGGCGCCGAGGACTACCTCCAGAAGCCGTTCTTCAACGACGACGTCCTGGTCCGCCTCAAGAGGATCGAACACCTCCTGGCCCTCGAGCGCGAGAACCGGGAGCTCAAGGAGGAACTGGCCGGACGCCGCCAGTTCGGCGCGCTGGTGGGGAAGTCGCCCCGGATGCAGGCGGTCTACGACCTCGTGCAGGCCGTCGCCGCCAGCGAGGTCAACGTCCTCATCGAGGGTGAAAGCGGCACCGGCAAGGAACTCGTCGCGGAGGCGCTCCACTACAACTCGCCGCGACGGACGCGGCCGCTGGTGAAGATGTCCTGCAGCGTGTTTCCGGAAACCCTGATCGAGGACGAACTCTTCGGTCACGTGAAGGGCGCCTTCACCGACGCCCGTAGCGACAAGATCGGCCGCTTCGAACGCGCGCACACGGGGACCCTCTTCATCGACGACATCGACGACCTGCAGCCCGTCCCCCAGGTCAAGCTGCTGCGCGTCCTCCAGGAACGCGAGTTCGAGCGCATCGGGGCCGCCCAGCCGATCAAGATCGACGTCCGCGTGGTCGCCGCCACCAAGAAGGACCTCTGGGGGCTCGCCCAGGAGCAGCGCTTCCGGGAGGACCTTTTCCACCGCCTGAACGTGGTGAAGATCTCCATCCCGCCGCTGCGGGACCGGCCCGAGGACATCCCCCTGCTGACCGCGCATTTCATCCGGAAACACGGCCGCGGCCGCGACTACGCCGTCACCCCGCTGGTGCTCGAGGCCCTGCAGGGATACTCGTGGCCGGGCAACGTCCGCGAACTCGAGCACGCCATCGAGCGCGGGATCGCCCTGGCCGGCACGGAGTTGATTCTCAAGCAGGAGCACGTGCTCCGCCCGCTCGCCACGGCGGGCACGGACCTGCCGTCGGTCGGCAGCCTCTCCACGCTCCGGGACGCGGTGTCCGAAGTCGAAGCCCGGCACATCCGTTCCGTGATGGTCCACGCGAAGGGGCATCGCGGGGAGATGTCCCGCATCCTCGGCATCACCCGGAAAAACCTCTGGGAGAAGATGAAGGAGTACGGAATTGAAGATTGATGTCGGGGCAACTTTGAACCCCTCCTCCGGTTATAGTATTGGGACAGGGGAGATGACCACATGAACGCGACGGCGGCGCTGCTGATCGGGGTGCTGTTCCAGGCGGCCCAGGAGGATCCCAACACCAAGGCGAAGCCGGAGATGGGGGTCTCCATCAGCAAGCCCCCCAAGAACGACGAGTGGGCCTTCAAGGACCAGGGCTTCTTCAACGGAACGACCCTGAGCGTGGCCCACAAGGTGGACGAGGTCGGCATCGACCTGCTCGCCCAGGAGAAGGCCCCCGGCGCGAGTTTCTACGACCCCAAGGAGGCCGCCGAAGCCCTCTACAAGAGCATCGTGGCCGCCACCGGCGTGACCGAGGCGAAGAAGATCGACAGCCGCGCCTCCAAGCTCCCCGGCGGGGGCGGTGGCAACGTCATGGCGAATTACGTGGAACTCAGCTTCAAGAAGGACGAGAAACCCATGGAGGGCCGGATCTACTCCTTCGTGGGGAAGCAGAATCAAAACCTCTACCGGATCATCATCATCAGCGATGCGGGCATGTACAAGAAGCACCAGCGCAACATCGACTTCATCGTGTCCACGCTGAGGGTCTACAAGGTCAAGTAGGCCTCCGCGCGGCTTTCGTTTTCGCCCCCGGCGCGCTAAGATTGCCGTATGCCCACCCTCCCGGAGCGGAAGCCCGCCGGCTGGCCCCTGCTGGCCATCACGGCCCTGGTGCTCCTCCTCGCGGGGTTTCTGTACGTCCGCTGGAGCAAGCGCGAAAGTTCCGTCCCGCTCGTCGTCAAAGAGGCGCCCGCGCCCGTCCCGGCGCCGGTCGCCAGGCCTGAGCCCGTCAAACCCGAACCCGCCCGGCCCGTCCCGCCCCCCCCCGAGGTCCCGACGGAAGTCCGCGTCGCCGCGGAATACGAGGCCCGGGTCAAGGAGGCCCGCCGGCTGCTCCAGGAACAGAAGTGGGACGCGGCGACGGAGGCCGTCGTCGCGGCGCGGAGGCTCCGGGCCGACGCCCCCGAGCTGAAGGCCCTGGAGGAGGAGGCCGCCGCGGGACGGAAGAAGGACGCCCTCGCCCGCGCCGAGGCGCTCCGCCTGGAGGAACTCCGGAAGAAGCAGGCGGCGGATTTCGCCGTGCTGAAGGACAAGGTCGAGAAGGACGCCTCGAAGGATCTCTGGGACGCCGCCTGGGACGGGCTCGAGGGCCATGCGAAGGAGCATCCGGGGGCCGTGCGCGACGAGGAGTTCGTCCGGCTCCGGAAGAAGATCGGCGAATACCGCGGCGAGGCGGACCGCCAGTACCAGAAGAGCATGGCCGAGGGGGAGAAGCACTTCAAGGAGGCCCGGTATCCCCAGGCCATCAGCGCGGCCGACACGGGGGCGAGTTACTACCCCGAACGCACGTCCCTGGTGCGCGCGTTCCAGGAGAAGGCGCGCCAGCTGCATTTTCAGAAGGTCATGGTCCGCATCCCCTCGACGCTCTGCTGGGTGGGCAGCGATGACGCGCCCGACGAACGTCCCGCGCGCCAGGTCCGGCTCCGGCCCTTCCTGATCGACAAGTACGAGGTGACGAACGAGGATTACCTCGCCTTCGTCGCGGCCACGGGGCACGCGGCGCCCGCCGAATGGCGCGGACGCAAGGTCCCCAAGGGCCGCGAGCGCCATCCGGTCGTCACCGTCGCCTTCGACGACGCCCGGGCCTATGCGACGTGGGCCGGGAAGCGGCTCCCGAGCGCCGAGGAATGGGAAGTGGCCGCCCGCGGGCCCGACCGCCGCGAATATCCCTGGGGCAGCGTGTTTCTGGAGAAGGACGGCGTCTTCACGGCGAACAGCCTGGAGTTCTGGCAGGTGAACAAGACCCAGAACCCCGGGTCCACCCCCGTGGAGGCCTTCGATGCCGCGGGCGGCGAAAGCCCCTTCGGCGTCCAGGGCCTCGCCGGCAACGTGTGGGAATGGACCTCCACGGCCGTGCGGAGCCCGGAGGGGGCCTCGGGCGTGGAGCTGCGCATCCTCAAGGGGGGCTCGTTCATGACCCCGAGGCGGGCCCTCCGCTGCGCGAACGTGTATGCGGAGGATCCGCGCCTGCAGCATTTCGACGTCGGGTTTCGCTGCGCCCGCGATCTGCCATGACGCCTCCGAATCCCGCCTGGCCGGCATCCTCGCTCCGGGAGCACCCGGACCGGGAGCTCGTCGCGGCCTGCCAGCGCGGCGCGACGGAGGCCTTCAACGAGCTCGTGCGGCGCCATCAGGACCGCATCTACACCGCGATCACCCGTTTCTGCGGGAACGCGGAGGACGCCTCGGACATCGTCCAGCGCGCCTTCGTGAACGCGTGGCGGAAGATCGCGACGTTCCAGAACGACTCCGCGTTCTTCACCTGGCTCTACCGGATCGCGTTCAACCAGGCGATCTCCTTCAGGCGCGAGGGACGCCGTCCCATGGCCTCGCTGAACTCCTCGAGGGAGGAGGCGCCCTCCCTGGAGCCGTCCGAGGAGCGGGACCCCGGGGGGAGGCTGGAGAGCGAGGAGACGCAGAGGAAGGTGCAGCAGGCCCTGGAGCAGCTGGGCGACGACGACCGCCAGATCATCCTGCTCAAGGATCTGCAGGGGCATTCGTACGACGAGATCGCCGCCGCGCTGGCCATCCCCAAGGGGACCGTGCGTTCGAGGCTGCACCGGGCGCGGCTCGAGCTGAAGGAAAAATTAAAGGCCTTCATGGGAACTCTCCAATGAGCCCGAGCGTCATAGAGGTGACATGAGCTGCGGATTGGACAGGGAGAAGCTGACGGGCTACTTCGACGGGGAGCTCGAGGCCGCCGGGAAGGCGGAGGTCGAGCGCCACATCGGGTCCTGCTCGGAGTGCCTCCGCGAACTGGGCGAGATCAAGTCCGCGGCGCAGCTCGTGAAGGGACTGCCGCGCCTCCGGGCGCCGCGTTCGATCGCGGAGGGCGTGTCCCGCGAGATCGCGGCGTCCGGCGGGCGGGTCTCGTCGCTCGACCGCGCCCGGCGCCGGCTGGGCTGGCTGACCCTGGCGGCCGCGGCGGCCTTCGTGGCGCTGAACGTCACCTATTTCGCGGGGCTGCAGGACCCGGCTCCGGCGGGCCCGCGCCAGGCGGCGCCCCTGATCGGGTCCACGGACATGGCCCGGAAGGCGCCCCAAGCCCCGCAGGAACAGCGCCGGGGGGCGTCGGAGGCGCGGGACAAGGGGGAGAACGCAGCGACCGAGGCCGACCGGAAATCCCCGAAGGACGCGGCCCCCGCTGAGGCGAAGCAAGACGGTCTGGCGCTGCTCGAGAAGGCGGAGAAAGCCAAGGCGCCCGAGGCGCCAAAACCGGAACCGGCGAAGCCCGAGACGCCGGCGGCCCTCGCGAAGGAGGACGCGGCTCCGAAGCCGCTGCCCAGGCCCGCGGCGGCCGCGGCGCCGGCGGCGCCTCCTCCGGCGCCCGTGGCGGCCCCGGGGGCCCCCGCGCCCGCGCCCCGTGCCGAGGCGGAAGCCCCGGCGGCCAAGGCGTTGAAGCCCGCGCCCGAGACCCTGACGCTGGTGTCCACGAAGCTGGCGGCGTCCCGTGCGAAGTTCGAGGAGATCTTCAGGAAGTACGGGGCCGAGCTTCCCGAGCCGGATTCGAAGCTGCGGACGAGTTCCCCGGGCGGCCTGCGGACCGTGGCGCTCACCCTGAGCGCGGCGGGCCTGGAGGCGCTCAAGCTGGAGCTCGAAAAGGTCGGCAACGCCCGGCTGCTCCCGGTGGCGCCCGAGGATCCTTCGCTCGCCAAACTCCAGGAGGGGGCGGGGAAGAAGAAACTCGCCGATGTGGCCTCGGGCGGGGCGGCCCGCTCGAAGGATCCGCGCGGTTTCGGCGCCAAGGCCGGGGCCCGCGAGAGCGGCAAGGACGAGGCCGGGCGCAGCGTCGTCATCCACCTGCTCGAGGTCGGCGAACTGCCCCCCGCGGACGCGGACAAATAGAATTCCCGCCTCCTTCCTTCCCGCGGAGGGTTGGCACTTCATGAGCCTCCTGCCGGCGCTGGTCTGGATCCTGGCGGCATTCCCCGACGAAGCGGCCGAACTCCGCGAGCTCCTGGGCAAGGCGGCGAAGCTGGAGTCGTACCGCTTCCGCGGAGAGGCGGAGCAGGAGCGCTCCGGCGGCGGCGGGGAGACGTCCACGCTCGAGGGCGTCTTCCGGAAGGACACGGGGCTTCACGTCCGCTCGCCCGAACGCGGCGAGCTCTTCCGCAGGGACGGCCGGGTCTGGATCCGGGAGGCGAAGGGGGACTGGGAGGAGGCCGCGGCGGTCCTGCGCCGCCTCACGGCCGGACTTCGCCCCGGCGCGCCCGGCGCCCCCAATCCCCAGCGCGGCGCCCTGGCGGGGAAGCTGGGCTTCCTGAACCAGAAGGCGCCGCACGAGGAGTTGAGGGACCTGGCGCCGGCGCTGGGCGAGGTCCGCAAGGAGGCGCCCGTCGAGGTCGAGGGCGTGAAGATGGGCGTCTACGCGGCGGACCTGAAGGAGGAGGCGCTCAAGGTGTCGCCCCTGGGCCGCATGGCGGGCATGGCGCCGGGCCAGGCGGCGCCCTCGTTCCAGGGCGGCGCGCGCCTCTGGGTGAATCCCGAAGGCGAGGTCTGCTGCCTCGAGCTCCGCACGATCGTCACGCTCACGATCAACGGCAACGTGGTCGAGGTGACGAACGTCAAGCGGACGGAGATCCTGGATCGCAAGGACGTCCGGCTCGAAGTCCCCGAGGGCCTGCGCCCGCGCTGAACGCCGCTCAATGCGTGCGGCGCCGCGCCCGCCACGACTGGCCCGGCGGGTGGGAGGCCGCCGGCCGGGCGGGGGCGTGACGCGGGGCATGGTGCGCGTGGTGCGGCCGCGCCGCCTGCGTCTGCTGGCCCTGCTGCGGGGCCTGGGGCGCCATCGCGGGCGGCACCAGGTTCGGCGGCAGCTGGTGGACCGGGATGCGGACCCGGATCAGGCGCTCGATCGCGCCCAGTTCGCTGCGCTCGTCCGAGGAGCAGAACGTGATCGCCGCGCCCTCGGCGCCGGCCCGGGCCGTGCGCCCGATGCGGTGGACGTAGTTCTCCGGGACGTCCGGCAGTTCGAAGTTGACGACGTGGGTGATCTCCTCGACGTCGATGCCGCGCGCCGCGATGTCCGTGGCGACGAGCACCCGCGAGGCGCCCTTCTTGAAGGCGTCGAGCGCCTTCTCTCGCGCGCTCTGGCTCTTGTTGCCGTGGATGGCGTCGGCCTGGACGCCGGCGCGCACGAGCATCTCCGCGAGCTTGTTCGCCCCGCGCTTCGTGCGGCTGAACACGATCGTCCGCTTGAACGCCGGATCCTTGAGGAGCCGGGCGAGCAGCGCGAACTTCGCCTGGCGGTCGACGTGGTAGAGCGATTGGTGGATCTTCTCGACCGTCGTCGCCGTCGGCGTGACTTCGACGCGGACGGGGTCGGTCAGGATGTCCCGGGCGAGCGTCTTGATGTCCTGGGGCAGGGTGGCCGAATAGAACACGGTCTGCCGCTTCTTCGGCAGGACCGAGATGATCTTCTTCACGTCGTGGATGAAGCCCATGTCCAGCATGCGGTCGGCCTCGTCGAGCACGAGGATCTCGACGCGGTCGAGTTTCGCGATGCGCTGCTGCAGCAGGTCGAGCAGGCGGCCCGGGGTGGCGACGACGATCTCGATCCCGGAGCGCAGCGCGGTGGCCTGGGGGTTCTGTCCCACGCCGCCGAAGATCACGGTGTGCCGGATCTTGAGGTGGCGGCCGTACGCCATGAAGCTGTCGCCGATCTGGGAGGCCAGTTCGCGCGTGGGCGCGAGGACCAGGACGCGCACGGGGCGGGGGCCCGGGGCGTGCGGCAGCGGCTTCGAATGCAGGCGCTGGAGGATGGGCAGCGCGAACGCCGCGGTCTTGCCCGTGCCCGTCTGGGCGCAGCCGAGCAGGTCCTTGCCTTCGAGCACGGGGATGATGGACTGGGCCTGGATCGGCGTGGGGACCTCGTAGCCCTCCTCCGCGATGGCGCGGAGCAGCGGCTCGATGAGGGGAAGGTCGGTGAAGCGGGTCATGGAAATCCACCCAACGGAAAAACGAATACCCTCGGGTGGGTCATTCAGAAGGCGCGGACAGGCAGGTCTGCGGCAGCCGAAGAAGACTTCCCGAACGGCGGCACTATACCTGAAGGGGGCGGCCGGAGCCAGAGGAATCTCAGCGGCGCTTTTCGTAGATGCAGACGCCGTCCGAGGTCAGCCCCGCGCGGGTGAACCCCGACTTCTCCAGGACGCGGATGGCCGGGATGAAATGCGGGAAGGTGTGGGCGACGATCCGCTTCGCCTCGGCATGCCGGAAGGCCCAGGCGACCAGCGCCGTCATCGCCTCGGGCGTGTACCCCTGGCCGCGGTAGCGGTCGAGGATCGCGTAGCCGGTCTCGACGTCCCCCTCCGGGCCAGGCGTCTCCACCCAGGCGTATCCGATCAGCATCTGCTCCGCCGCGTGCACCAGATACCAGCCGTGCCAGCCGGTCCGGTCGGGCGCCGCCTCCGAGGCGCGGACGAAGCGCTCGCGGTTCTCCGCGAAATACGCGGGCGGCCACGCGTCGGGGATGAACGCGCTGGTCAGCTGGCGAAGCTCGATGCGGTCGTTGCGCGCGTCGGCGCGGAGCATCTCCACGGTCGCGGCCTTCAGATGAAGGCGCGCGGTCAGCAAATCCGGAACCGCCTCGGGTTGATTCAAGCAGCCCCAGTATACGGTCCGGGCGCGTAGGGTATGAGGAGGATCTGATCGCTTGATGAATTTTGCCGCCGCCCTTCTGGGACTCGTCCTTCAGGAAGCCCCGGTCGACGAGGTCCTGCGCTCCCGTCCCGCGGGGCTCTGCGCGCTCGTCGACACCGGGGACGCCGCGCTCGCCGCCCGCATCGGGGCCGCCGGCCGCTGGATCGTGCATGCGCTGGAGCGCGACGAGGCGCGCGTCCGCGCCCTGCGCGGGTCCGCGGCGGCGGAGACCTGGCCGGGCACGCTGCTGCCGTACGCGGACAATCTCGTCAATCTCCTGGTCGCCGGGTCGGACATCGCCCCGGCGGAACTGCGGCGCGTCCTCGCCCCCGGCGGCACGGCGCTCGTCCGGCGCGACGGCGCCTGGGCCGCACACAAGAAGGATCGCCCCGCGGATTTCGACGAATGGACGCACTGGCGGCACGGGGCGGACGGGAACATGGTCTCCCGCGACCGCGCGGTCGGCGTGCCCTCGGGCGTGCGCTGGGTGGCGGGCCCCGCGCAGGATGCCGGGGGCCGCAAGTGGTATTACGACCACGTCCTGGTTTCCGCGAACGGCCGGAACTTCTACGACTACGACGACGCCGTGGTCGCGCGCGACGCCTACAACGGCGCCCTGCTGTGGATCCGGGAGGTGAAGGCGCCCACGTTCAAGGAGACGGGCCTGCCGCTGCCGCCGAATCCCACGCCCAAGATGAAGCTGGCCACCCGGACGTCGAAGGTCCGGCCCGTGGCCTCCGGCGAGCGCCTCTACGTCCTCGGCGGC
The DNA here is from genome assembly GCA_964619955.1 of uncultured Planctomycetales bacterium. GTDB lineage: Bacteria > Planctomycetota > MHYJ01 > MHYJ01 > JACPRB01 > JACQFK01. Next base: position 16,267 of record CAZUJF010000011.1, on the reverse strand, counting down.
GGGAAGCTGTTTTCGCTGAACGCGGCCGACGGCGAGCCCGCGCAGGAGTACGGGGCCTACCAGGATCCGCGGGAACTGCTGCTCAGCGGCGGCCTCCTGGTGCTCTCGGACGACGCGGGGTTGCGCGCGTACGACTCGGTCACGGCAAGCCTCGTGTGGCGGAACGCCCTCGATGCCCGGCGCCTCGTGGCGGAGGGCGACGCCCTCTGCGTCGTCACGGAGACCCACGTCGTCGGGCTGGACCGCGCCACGGGGAAGGAGCGCTGGAGGACGGCGGATGCGGAGGCGGCGCTGGCGCTGACCTGCACGTCCCACGACGGCTATCTGGTCCTTGAGAAATCCACGCTGCGGGACGACCCGATCGGCTGCGGGATCAAGGTCTACTCGACGAAGACGGGGGAGCTGATCTGGATCCGCGACTACAAGCCGGACATGACGCACTACCGGGAGGCGCGGGCCTATTTCGCGCAGGGGCTGCTCTGGCTGCCCGCGGAGAAGGAAGGGCTGCTCGGACTGGATCCGAAGAACGGGTCGGAGCGCAAACGCTGGCAGACGCGCGGGAAGCATTGCGCGACGCCTGTGGCGACGGACCGCTACTTCCTGGCGCCCGAGTGCGAGTTCACGGATTTCGCGGACGGGACGCAGACGCGGTCCCGGATGTTCAAGAGCGCCTGCCGCCAGCCGTTCATCCCGGCGAACGGCCTGCTCTACACGTTCCCGGTCCAGTGCGAGTGTTTCCCGATGCTGCGCGGCAACATGGGGCTGTCCTCCGGCGCGCCCGCGGAACTGGCCGTCGCCGGCCGGCTGGAGCGGGGCGCCGCGGGGGGGGCGCCCGCGGTGCTGCTGCGGCCCGCGGATCCCGCCGCGGAATGGCCGATGTACCGCCACGACGTGCACCGCAGCGGGAGCACGCCGGCGAAGTTGAAGCGGGGGGAAGTGAAGCTCGGCTGGGAGAAACTCGTGTCCGCGCCGCCGTCGGGTCCGCTGGCGGGGGAGTGGAAGTCGAATCCGTTCGTGCGCGGCGTGCTGAGCGCGCCGGTGGCGGCGGCCGGGGCGGTCTTCGTCGCCGTGCCGGACCGGCACCAGGTGGTCGCGCTGGAAGCCACGACCGGCAAGGTGCTTTGGACGTTCACGGCGGGCGGACGTCTCGACGGGCCGCCGACGATCCATGAGGATCTCTGCCTGTTCGGGGCGCACGACGGCTGGGTCTACGCGTTGCGTGTCTCCGACGGATCGCCCGTGTGGCGGCTGAGGGCGGCCCCGCGGGAATCGCGGATCGTGGCGTACGGCCAGGTCGAGTCCCCGTGGCCGGTGGTGTCGAGCGTGCTGCTGGACGGGGGCCTCGCGTACGTGGCGGCGGGGCGGCATCCGACGGCGGACGGCGGCGTGCGGGTGCTGGCGATCCGTCCGCGGACGGGCGACATCGTCTGGGAGAAGGTGGTGGACAACCTGGACGAGATCACGCGCTGGTACGGAGGGACGCTGACGGGGTCGAAGGTCAAGGTGGGCGTGGACTTCGAGCCGGTGGACATGCTGGTGCGGGACGGCGAGGCGGTGTCGATGTCCCGGTGGCGTTTCAACCCGGCCGACGGGGACCTGAAGCTGGCGTTGAACAGCGTGGAGTATGCCGGGCCGGGGGGGATCGCGATCCCGCGCGGCTTCTGGGATTACGGGATCCGGCAGACGAAGATGGTGCAGGCGCGGCCGCCCGCGGCGGTCGAGGGCGGCAAACTGCGGCCCGGCGTGATCGGGGACGCGGCGGTGATCGTGGCGGGGGGCGTGCGGGTGACGGTGACGAAGAAGGGGGATCTGCGCGTCGGGGAGCAGCTGCTGGAACTGGGGCTGGAGCCCGTCTTCGACGGCCTGATCTCCGCGTACGGCGCGCTCTACCTCACGACCCAGAAGGGCACGCTGCTCAAGCTGGAATAGGGCTTACAGCAATCCGCGGATCGCCCGGCCGCCGGAGAGGGGCACGGGACGCCCGTCCGCCCTCTGGTACGTGAGCGCCAGGGGATCGTAGCCCAGGGCCATGAGCACGGTGGCGTGCAAATCCGCCGGCAGGCGGGGGCTTCCGAGCAGATCCAGTCCGGTCCCGAGGAAGCCGCGCCGCGTGGGCCGCAGGCCACCACTACACCCCGCGCGGCTCCTTCGGCTTGGGGGACGGCACCGGATCGTAGCCGTGCCCGCCCCACGGCGCGCAGCGCAGCAGGCGCCAGACGCCCAGCGCAAGCCCCGTCAGGATCCCCCGGCGCTCCACCGCCTCGACCATGTAGTGCGAGCAAGTGGGGAAGTAGCGGCACGCGGGCGGCAGCCACGGGGAGACCGCCAGCTGGTAGAAGCGCACGGGCAGCAGTACGAGCCGCTTCATGGGAACTTCGCCCGGTGGCGCTTCACGAGTTCCACCAGCGCAGCCTCCACTTCAGGGCGCTTCAGCGATTCCGGCGGGCGCGTCGGGACCACGATCAAGTCCAGACCGGGGCCGATGCTGTCCTTGTTCAAGCGGAAGGATTCCCGGATCAGACGCTTCCAGCGGTTCCGCTCCACCGATCCGCAGACCCGCTTCGGCACGCTGATCGCCAGGCGCGACAGGAGCTGCCGGTTCGGCAGCACGTGGATCCGAAGGAAGCGGCCGTGCCAGCGCCGGCCCGTCTGATAGACCGCGTCGATGTCGTTTTGCCGACGCAGCCGCTCCGCCGCCGTGAAACTGCAGTCCATGCCCCGATGATAGGCCCCCGACCCCCTTTCCTCAAGGGCCGCTCCGGGGTACAATGGGGAGGTGCCGAGGAGCCCCCGGCATGACCTTGGAGGCAGGGGCTCTGGAGAGAGAGGTCCGCCGATGAGATTCCTTCCCGCCTGCCTGCTGCTGCTCGCCGCCTGCCACACGATGCCGCCCGCGGACGCCCCCGTGCCCGCCGGAACGATCTTCGACGTCCAGGACCTCTTCGTCGCCGGACAGGGCGGCTACGCCTCGTACCGCATCCCGGCGGTCGCCGTCACGCAGCGCGGCGTCGTCGTCGCCTGCGCGGAGGCGCGGAAGGACAACGCCAAGGACTGGGGGGCCATCGACCTCGTCTACCGGCGTTCCCTCGACGGCGGCAAGACCTGGGAGCCGCAGCGCAAACTGCTCGAGGCCCCCGCCGGCCTGAGGCAGAATCCCGCCGCCGGCGCCCGCAAGCCGGGGGAGCTCACGCTCAACAATCCCGTGCTCATCCCCGACCGGGCCGGCACCCTGCACGTGCTCGTCTGCGGGGAGTACCAGCGCTGCTGGAGCCTGCGCAGCACCGACGACGGCGCGACCTTCTCGGCGCCCGTCGACATCACCGCGGTCTTCGAGGAATTCAGGCTGGACTACGACTGGAAGGTCCTCGCCACCGGACCCGGCCACGGCATCCAGCTCGTCCTCGGCCGGCTCGTGGTCCCGGTCTGGCTCTCCAGCGCGAGCGCCGGCGCGCACCGTCCCTCCGCCGTCGCCACGATCTTCAGCGACGACGCCGGCCGCACCTGGAGACGCGGCGACATCGTGGCCGCGCCTCCCGCGCTCGCGAACCCCAGCGAAAGCGCGGTCGTGGAGCTCGACGGCGGCGGCGTGATGATCAACATGCGCCACGAGGGCGACCAGATGATGCGCGCCGTCTCGACCAGCAAGGACGGCGCGAAGGGCTGGAGCGCCCCGAAGTTCGACACCTGGCTGTCGGAGACGGTCTGCATGGCGGGCCTGCTCCGCCTCAGCCGCTCCGGGAACGGCGGGAAGAGCCGGATCCTCTTCTCGAATCCCCATAATCCCGGGAAGAAGGAGCGCAAGAACCTGGTCGTGAAGCTGAGCTACGACGAGGGCGCGACCTGGCCCGTCTACCGGGTGCTGGAGCCGGGTCCGGCCGGGTATTCGGATCTCGCGATGGGGCCCGACGGCATGATCTATTGTTTTTTCGAGAAGGGGCCCGGGACGAAGACGCTGAGTCTCGCCCGCTTCAACCTCGACTGGGTGAGCGGCGACCAGGACCGCCTCGAACGCTCCCGATAGGCTTCACTTTGAAGCCCGTTCCCGTTACCATCCTCCCCCTATGTCCGACGAACGCGACGAACGTCTCAAGCGCCTGGACGCCCTGCGCGCCCTGAAGGTCGACCCCTTCGGGAAGCGCTTCGACGGCGCCATTCCCGCCGGGGATCTGGCCGGCCGCTTTGCCGAGCTGGAGAACAAGCCCGTCTCCGTCGCCGGCCGCATCACGGGCCTGCGCGGCATGGGCAAGGCCTCGTTCGTGGACGTTCGCGACTGGACGGGCAAGGTCCAGGTCCACGCCAAGCGGGACAAGCTGGGCGAGGCCTTCGCGGTCTTCGAGCACTGCCACATCGGCGACCTCGTCGCCTTCGGCGGACTGCTCGGGAAATCAAAAACCGGCGAGATCACGATCTTCGCGGAGTCGTTCACGCTGCTGACGAAGGCGGTCCGGCCGCTGCCGGAGAAGTACCACGGCCTCTCGGACCCCGAGATCCGCTTCCGCCAGCGCTACCTCGACCTGATCTCGAATCCCGAGGTCCTGCAAAAATTCCTCAAGCGCGCGAAGCTGCTCTCCGGGATGCGCCGCTTCCTCGACGGGCGCGGCTACGTCGAGGTCGAGACGCCGATGATGCAGTCCATCCCCGGGGGCGCGGCGGCGCGGCCGTTCACGACGCACCACAACGCGCTCGACATGGACCTCTTCCTCCGCATCGCGCTGGAGATCCCGCTGAAGAAGCTGCTCGTCGGCGGCATCGAGAAGGTCTACGAGATCGGCCGCGTGTTTCGCAACGAAGGCGTGGACACCCAGCACAACCCGGAATTCACGCTGATGGAGCTCTATCACGCGAACGGGGACCTCCGCACGATGATGGAGCTGGTCGAGTCCCTGATCACGTCGCTGGCGAAGGACGTTTCCGGGGGAACGAAGGTTCCCTTCGGCGAGAAGACGGTGGATCTGACGGGACCCTGGCCGCGGCTCGATTTCATGACGCTGCTCAAGGAGCGGGCGGGCGTGGATCCGACGGATCTGGAGGCCTGCAAGCGGAAGCTGGCGGAGCATCACGTCGATCTGCCGCCGAACCCGACCAAGTCGGACATCCTCGACGAGGTCTTCAGCGAGTTCGTCGAGCCGGGCCTGCAGGACGCCTGTTTCGTCATGAACCAGCCGATCGAAATGACCCCGCTCTGCCGCGAACTGCCCGACCGCCCGGGGTTTGCGGACCGCTTCGAGGTCTATGCGGCGGGTTTCGAACTGTCCAACGCGTACACGGAGCTGAACGACCCGGTCGAGCAGCGCAAGCGTCTCATGGACCAGGCCGGCGGCGACGAGATGGTCAAACAGGGCAAGATCGACGAGGACTTCCTCACGGCCCTCGAGCACGGCATGCCTCCCGCGGGCGGCATCGGCATCGGCATCGACCGCCTGGTCATGCTGCTGACGAACAACCCCTCGATCCGCGAGGTGATTCTCTTCCCGCTCATGAGGGAGACGGGCCGCTAGATGTACAAGCTCTTCATGGCGTTCCGGTACCTCCGGGCGCACAAGATCATCTATTTCTCCATCGTCGGCGTGGCGGTCGGGATCATGACGATGGTCGTGGTGACGTCGTTGATGGGCGGCTTCTCGCGGGACATGAAGGCGCGTATCCGGGGCATGCAGGCGCACATCGTCGTCCAGTTGGCCGCGAAGGACCTCTGGCTCAAGGACTACGAGTCGATCCGCGAGGCGGTGCTGAAGGTCCCGCATGTGACGGGCGCGGCGCCCCGCATCGAATACGAAGCGTGGATGGGCCAGCAGGGGAATTTCAGCGACGTCCACATCGTCGGGATCGTCCCCGAGCAGGAGCAGGGCGTCAGCGAGGTGCGGGAGTATTTCCGGAAGGGCGGAAGGAAGAATCCGGACTTCAAGGACGAGAGCGGTGCGGAACCGGCGGCCCCCGGAGTGGTGGTGGGCAGCGAACTGCGCTGGCGCGGGCGGCAGCTGGGGCTCATGACGGCACGGCACGGCGACGGGCCGATCTTCCTGCAGAAGGACTTTGAAATCGTCGGTTCCTTCCGCTCCGGCATGGCGGAATACGACTCCAAGTTCATCTTCATGGACCTGGGGGCGGCGCAGGAGTTCATGAAGCTGAACCAGCCGCCGATGGCCAACATGATCGCCATCGGGGTGGACGACTACGAACGCCACGGGCCGCAGGTGCGGGACGCGGTGATCGCCGCGCTGCACGAGCGCTTCGGCTGCAAGACGCCCGAGGAGCACGCCCCCGGTTTCTATTACATGGGGGGCTACCGCTGCGGCAAGTTCCGGACGCTCACCTGGGAGCAGTCGCGGCGCGGCCTGCTGCAGGCGGTCGAGGTGGAGAAGGGGATCCAGTACATCCTGCTTTTTCTCATCGTTCTCGTGGCGGGCTTCAACATCATCGCGATCTACACGCTGGTGGTGCGCGCGAAGGCGCGGGACATCGGCATCCTCCGCGCGCTGGGCGCGACCGAGCGCGGCGTCACGTCCATCTTCCTGATGAGCGGCGGCTTGTGCGGCCTCTTCGGTTCGCTCTTCGGAATCGTGCTTGGGCTGCTTCTGGCGTGGAATCTGAACGAGATCGCCGATTTCATCCGCGTCTTCTCCCGCGACCTCAACCGGATCTCGCTGAATCCGACCGTCGACCTGAACTTCGACTCGCGGGGCCTGGCATGGCTGGTCGCGGGGGCCCTGGTGGTTGCCGGCGTCAGCATGGTTTGGACCTGGACCGTCTTCTACAGCGAACGGACCCGGACCCCCTGGGTGCGGATGCTCTTGACGGGGGTGTCGCTGTTGATCGCCGCCGTCGCCGCCACGGCATGGCTGCCCAAATTCGTGTCGATGCACCGGCACGATCCCGCCTTCGGGCCCGGAGGGCGCTGGCCGTTCATCCTCTGCGTGGTGGCTTTGTGGACGGGCTTCTGTCTGCTCTGGCGCGGGCTGGACCGCTGGCGGCGCAGACCGGCGTGGGTCTTTTTCGCCGCGTTCGGGACGACGTTTCTGACGGCGTTCAGCATCGCCATCGCGGTCGCGCTGGCCATCGTGACGGCCATCCTGGTCGCCGAGCCGAAAAACGGCTGGCCGGGGCTGGAATTGTTCCCCAGTGACATCTACTACCTCGATCGGATCCCGGTCCACGTGGATCCGGGGGCGCTGGCGTGGATCGTGGGGGTGACGCTGCTGGTGAGCGTGGTCTTCTCGATCTATCCGGCGCTGCGGGCGGCGAAGGCGGATCCCATCGAGTCGATCCGGGACGAGTGATGAGCGATTTCCTCAGCGTCCAGGACCTCGTGAAGGACTACCCGTCGGGGGATTCGACCCTGCGGGTCCTGAAGGGCATCTCCGTCTCGCTGGAGCCCTCGAAGATCACGGCGATCGTGGGTCCTTCGGGCGCCGGCAAGTCCACGTTGCTGCACGTGATGGGCTTCCTCGACCGTCCGACCTCGGGCGAGGTGACGTATCGCGGCACGAAACTCTCCTCGCTGAGCCGCGGCGAGCAGGCGGCCGTGCGGAACCGCCATTTCGGCTTCGTCTTCCAGATGTACCACCTGCTCCCCGAATTGACGGCGCACGAGAACGTCCTGCTGCCGCTGATGATCCGGCACTCGACCGGCGAATGGCTGGGCAGCCGGGCCGCGCAGCACCGCAAGGCGAAGGATCTGCTGACGCGCCTGGGCCTGGCGGAGCGCCTGCATCACCGTCCCACGCAGCTCTCCGGCGGCGAGCGCCAGCGGGTGGCGATCGCACGCGCGCTGATCGGCGATCCGGAACTCGTCTTCTGCGACGAGCCCACGGGCAACCTGGATGCGGCCTCGTCGAAGGAGATCCAGCGCCTGATCCAGGAACTCTCGAAGGAGACGGGGAAGACCTTCGTGATCGTGACGCACGACCCGAACGTCGCGGGCATGGCCCACCGGCAGCTCCGGCTGGTGGACGGCCGTCTCGACGAATCGCTTCAGCGCGTCTGACCCTTCGAGCGCGCCGCCTCCAGCAGCTTCGTCAGGCGCTCGACGATCTCCGGCTTCTCGCGGTACTGGTTCCGGGTTTCGCCGGGGTCCTCGCCCAGGTGATAGAGCTGCCCCGGCGGATCGTCCGCGGCGGGCTTGATCCGGGTGAAGCCGCCGCTGCCCTTGCCTTCGATGAGCTTCCAAGGGCCCTCCCGCAGCGCGAACATCCCGCTTCCCGAGTGGTGGATCAGATGCGGGCGCAGTCCCGGCGCCCGCGAGGGATCCTTCCAGGCGGGCCAGAGGCTGAAGCTGTCCTCCGCCGCGCCGTCCGGCAGCTTTTCCCCCAGCAGCTCCGCGAAGGTCGCGAAGAGGTCGACGAGGATGCCGGGTTCGGCGCAGACCTTGCCCCCGGGGATGCGGCCCGGCCAGCGGACGATGAACGGCACGCGGTGACCGGCTTCGTGGACGTCGGACTTCTGTCCGCGCCAGTCGAGGTTGGATTTGTGGCTCCAGCGGACGACGTCCTCCCGAGGCCAGTGCGACCCGTTGTCGCTGGTCATTACGACGAGGGTGTCTTTGGAGAGGCCGTGGCGTTCCAGGGCGTCGAGGACGCGTCCGACCACCGTGTCGGTCTGCCGCACGAAATCCCCGTAGGCGCCGGCTTTGGAGATCCCGACGTGGTCCCCCGTGGGGAGCCAGGGTGTGTGGGGGGACGTCAGCGGCAGGTAGAGGAAAAACGGCTTGCCGCGATCTTGGGCGCGTTCGTCGATCCACGCGAGGGCGCTGCGTTCGATGCGGGGCAGGACTTCGTCGTGCCGGAATCCCGGCGCCTGCGGCCCCGCGCGCCAGAATCCCTGCCCGCCCTCCCGCTGGTGTTTGGATCCCGGCGTCGACTCCGTGGGCGGCTGCTCGGCGGCGCGGTCCTTCACCCAGACGTAGGGCTCCATGTCGAGCGAGGCGGGGATGCCCTCGAAGCGGTCGAAGCCCGCCTCGAGCGGTCCGGGGACGAGCGGGGCGTCGTAGTCGGTCCTGCTCTTCGCTCCGAGTCCGAGGTGCCATTTGCCCACGGCGGCCGTGGCGTAGCCGCGCTCCTTCAGGAACGACGCGATCGTGGGGCGTCCCGCTTCGAGCAGGGCGGGGGAGTAGCCGCCGAGCACGCCCTTCTTGAGCGCGCCGCGCCAGGCATAGCGGCCCGTCAGCAGCGCGTAGCGGGTCGGGGTGCAGACGGACGACGGCGAATGCAGGTCCGTGAACCGCGTGCCCGCGGCGGCGAGGCGGTCGATGGACGGGGTCAGGGTCCGGGACTCCGGGTTGTAGCAGCCGGGATCCCCGGAGCCCAGATCGTCCGCCAGGATCAGGACGATGTTAGGGCGCTCGGCGGCGGGGGCGGCGCCGAGGAGCAGGAGGAGAGCCGTGCCGAAGATCCGCATGGGGATACAACACGCGGCCCGGCTGGGGGATGCGCGGATATCGTGTTGCGCCACCCCCGCTTCGGGGACTATCATGGCGGCCTCTCCTTATGGCCATCATCCGCGTCAAGACCGGTCCCCATAAAGGGAAGGCCTTCGAGATCAAGGACGCCCCGATCACCGTCGGGCGCGAGGAAAGCCAGATCATCCAGATCCTCGACCAGGGGGTCTCGCGCGCGCATGCGGAGATCTTCAGGCTCGGGGAGATGTGTTTCGTCCGGGACCTCAACTCGACCAACGGCACCTACGTCAACGACGTGAAGGTGGTCGAGGAGTGCCTCAAGGTGGGCGACGAGCTGCTGATCGGGACGACGCTGCTGCATTTCGAGGAGGGCGCCCCGGACCGTCCGCCCGGACAGGGCGTGGAATTCGAGGGGGAGGAGGGCGCGAAGATAGAGACCTCCACCGTCGAACTGAAGGTGGGCAGCCAGCCCACGCGGCCGCTGGGCAAGGAGGTCCAGTCCCGCAACCTGACCCTGATCAGCCAGATCGGGAAGATCCTGCGCGAGGAGAAATCCCTGCCCCGCCTGTATGAAGGCGTGCTGGACGTCCTCTGCGGCGCCGTGGGAGCCGGGCAGGGGTTCCTGTTCGGATTCGACCCCGTGACGGGGAAGCCCGTGGCGCGCGTCGTGGTGGAAACGGAGGACGCCGGCCCGGACCGCAAGGTGAGCCGCAGCATCATCAACCGGGTGGTGCAGAGCGGGCTGCCGCTGCTGACGAGCGACGCCGCGCTCGACGGCCGCTTCGCGCTCTCCGAGAGCATCGTCCTCAAGAAGATCAAATCGGTGATCTGCGTGCCGCTGCGGGTCGGGGACCGCCTGGAAGGCGTGCTGTACTTCCATTCGAGCAAGGTGGATCACGCCCTGGGCACCGAGGACCTCGAGCTGGCGACGTCCACGGCGCTGCAGCTCTCGGTGGCGGCCGCGGCGTTCGCGGCGGTCGAGCGGGTGCGCAAGTCGCTGACGGCGACGGTCGAGGCGCTCGTCTCGGCGATGGAGACGGGGGACCCGCGCGGGGCCGGTCACGCGCGGCGCGTGGCGCAGGCGGCCACCGCCGTCGCGTCGCAGATGGGGCTCGATCCCGAGGAGGTCCAGAGGGTCCGGCTGGCGGCCCTCGTGCACGACGTCGGCCACGCCGGGCTTTGCGGCCTCGCGCCCGAGGAAAGGCGCTCCCGCCACGTCCAGGAGGGGGAACGTATCCTGAGCGGCATCGAGGGCTTCGAGCTTATACTGCCCGGCGTGCGCTACCACCACGAACGGGCGGACGGGAGCGGCTTCCCCTACAAGGTCAAGAACGCCGAGACCCCGGTGCTCGCCCGCATCCTCATCGTGGCGAACGCCTTCGAAGACGCCTGTTCGGGCGGCCGGGATCCCAAGGAGGTCCTCAAGGAGCTCGCGCCCCGCGCCGGGAAGGAGTTCGACGACGACGTCGTCCAGGCCCTGGTGCTCTGCCACCGGAACGGCACGCTTTTCGGAAACCAGCCGGCGCTGCATTCATGACGCCGCGCGCGCTCGTCCCGTTCGACCTCGCGAAGCTGCCCGTGACGGACACGGACGTGCTGATCGTCGGCAGCGGCTCCGCGGCGCTGAGGGCGGCCATCGAGGCGGCGCGCCACAAGCGGCGCGTGCTGGTGGTGACCAAGCGTTCGCGCACGGAGTGCAACTCGTTCTACGCGCAGGGCGGCATCGCGGCGGTGATCAACGAGCGCGACACGCCCGAGTCGCACATCATGGACACGTTGAAGGTCGGCTGCGGCCTCAGCGACCCCGCCATGGTGGAGATCGTGGTGCGGGAGGGCGCGGAGCGCGTCCGGGAACTGATCGAGTGGGGCGCCCCCTTCGACCGCGACGGCCGGCGCCTCTCCTTCGGCCTCGAAGGGGGCCATTCCGTCGCGCGGGTGCTGCACCGGGGCGACGAGACGGGGGCGATGCTGGAGCGCGAGCTGCTCAAGCACGTCCGCTCCCGCATCGTGGAGGATTGTTTCGCGCTCGATCTCGTGACGGCCCGCGGGGCCTGCTGGGGCGCGGTGGTCGCGCATCCCCGGCGCGGGCTGCTCTGGATCCGCGCGCGGCGGACCATCCTGGCGACCGGCGGGCTGGGGCAGATCTACCGCGAGACCACGAATCCGGACGTCGCCTGCGGGGACGGCGTGGCGATGGCCTGGCGCGCGGGCGCCGAGCTCATGGACATGGAGTTCATGCAGTTCCATCCCACGACGCTGTACCTCGCGGGCGCATCGCGGGCGCTGATCAGCGAGGCCCTTCGCGGCGCCGGGGCGAAACTCCGGGACCGGCGGGGGCGCGCGTTCATGCAGGACTATCACGCGATGGCCGAGCTGGCCCCGCGCGACATCGTCTCCCGCTCGATCCTGAGCCACATGCTCGCGACGAACGACACGCAGGTGTACCTGGATGCGCGGCGCATCAAGGAGCTGCCCCGGAAGTTCCCGGGGCTCATGCGCCTGTGCCGGCAGTACGGGCTGGACGCGGGCAGGGACCTGATCCCGGTGCGGCCGGCCGCGCACTACATGATCGGCGGCGTGCGGGCGGACGAATGGGGGCGGACCTCGATCCCGAACCTCTTCGCGTGCGGGGAATGCGCCGCGGTGGGCTTCCACGGGGCGAACCGGCTCGCGTCGAACTCCCTGCTCGAATGCCTGGTCTTCGGCAAGCGGTCGGGGGCCGTGGCCGCCCAGGAGGCCTCCTCGCCCGTGCCGGAGCTGGGGATGCGCGTCCCGCGCCGCCGGAACGGCGGGGCCGGGCTGGATCTGGAGGACATCAAGAACTCGCTGCGTTCCGTGATGTGGCGCAACGTGGGGATCGAGCGCGAGGCGGACGGCCTGCGCTACGCCGTCGACTCGATCGATTTCTGGTCGGGCTACGTGCTCGACGCCGTCTTCCGCGACGCCCCCGGCTGGGAGCTCCAGAACATGCTGGTGCTGGGGCGCCTGATGGCCGCGGCGGCGCTGAAGCGGCGGGAGAGCCGCGGGGTGCATTACCGCAAGGATTGTCCGAAAACCGACGACCGCCGCTGGCGCAGCCACCTCGTGATGCGCCGCGATGGGGTAAGATACCACCAACACCGTCTGGAGATGCCGGCATGGGCGACACCTTCCGCCGCAAGATGACCGCGTACGAAGAAGTGAACTGGCAGTACAACCGCGCGGCCGAGCTCGCGGGCATTCCCGAGCAGCACAAGGCGATCATGCGGAACTGCTACCGCGAGCTGAAGGTGCAGATCACGCTGCACCGGGACGACGGCTCGCTCCAGGAACTCTACGGCTTCCGCGTGCAGCACAACGGGTCGCGCGGGCCCTACAAGGGCGGCATCCGCTACCACCCGAGCGTGGACATGGACGAGGTCCGCGCCCTCGCGTCGCTGATGACCTGGAAGAACGCGGTCGTCAACATCCCGTACGGCGGCGCCAAGGGCGGGGTGAACTGCGATCCCCGGACGATGTCCGAGAAGGAGCTGCAGACGCTGACGCGCACGTTCACGCGCAAAATCGACATGGCGCTGGGGCCCTACCGGGACATTCCGGCGCCGGACGTGGGCACGAACGCGAAGTGCATGACCTGGCTGATGGACGAGTACAGCCGGAAACACGGCTACACGCCGGCGATCGTGACGGGCAAACCCGTGTCGCTGGGCGGTTCGAAGGGCCGCGAGTCCGCGACGGGGCTGGGGGTCTTCTACATCACCCAGCGGGCCTGCCGGGATTTCGGAATTCCGCTGCAGGGGGCGTCGGTGGTGCTGCAGGGCTTCGGCAACGTGGGGTCCTGGGCGGCGAAGTACCTGCACGACGGCGGGGCGAAGATCGTCGCGATCGCGGACGTGGACGGCGCGCTGATCAACGAGAAGGGCATCGACATTCCGGCGCTGCTGGCCTGGGCGAAGGAGAAGCGCGGGCTCGGCGGGTTCCCGGGGGCGGACGTCTTCGCGAAGGAGCGCATCTTCTCCGTGAAGTGCGACATCCTGATCCCCGCGGCGCTGAACGGCGTGATCACGGAGGCCAACGTCGGCGAGATCGACACCCGCCTGGTGGTGGAGGGCGCGAACAACCCGATCAACCCGCATGCGGACCACGTGCTCGCGGAGAAGAAGATCCCGGTGGTGCCGGACATCCTCGCGAACGCGGGGGGCGTGACGGTGTCCTACTTCGAATGGACCCAGAACCTCCAGCAGTTCTACTGGGAGGAGTCCGAGGTCCAGAAGAAGCTGGAGTCGATCATGGACAAGGCCTGGCTCGAGGTGTCCGCCATGGCGAAGAAGCGGGCCGTCTCGATGCGGACGGCCGCGTTCATGGTGGCGATCCAGCGGGTCTACGAGGCGGTCCTCCTGCGGGGGATTTGATGGGGCGCGAGCCGGACTCGACGGGGACGCGGGACTTTTCCGGGTTCCCGGTCACGACGACGTCGGTGACGGCCACGATCGGCCGTCCGCCGCGGAAGTTCTACTTCATCGTGCAGGCGGCCGCCTTCCTGGCGACGCTGGGGGTGGCGCTCGCGGCGGAGGAGTGCGAGGCGCTGTTCGGGAAGATGAACGTGCCGCTGCCCGTGTCCTCGGAGCTCCTGGTCTCGCTGGGCAGGTTTCTGCGGAATCCGGTCGGCCTCTCGTGCATCGCGGCGATGGTGCTGGGGCTGGGCCTGCTGGCGTTCAAGGGGGTGCTCGACGGCATCCTGAAGGCGCTGATCTGGTTCAACGTGCTCTGGATCGTCGGGGTGGCCGCCGTCTATCTGCTGGGCGGCATCCTGCCCCTCAAGCAGCTGCTGCCCCTGAAATAGGCTTCCAGGCCCGCGGCGAGGGCGATCAGCGCGCCCGCGGCGAGCAGGGCGGGGACCACGTCGTCCATCGTGTAGAGCCCGCCCTCCACGAGATCCATCGAGAACGGGAAGGCCCAGGGGAGCACGCCGGTCCCGAGGTAGTCCTTCCAGACGTCCATCAGCAGGTGCAGCCAGGAGCCGCCGAGCAGCGCGGCGAACGCGCGCCGGCGCCAGGCCTCCTCGAAGAGCAGCGCGAGCGCGTAGCACCAGGGGACGAGCCCCAGCGGCGAATGCGTCGGCTCGCAGAGCCAGGTCGGGGCGCCTCCGGCATACAGCAGCGTCTTGTAGAGCAGGTCCGGCAGAAGCACGCCCACGTAGACGAGGGCGCGGACCCGGCCGTCCTTCAGCGGCCGGACGCCCGCATACGCCGTGGCGAAGTGGACGAGCGCGTCGGCCATCTCAGTCCCTCCGCTCCACCTGCAGGCGCTTCGGGTCGAGATTGAAGGCGCGGGCCGCGTTGCAGAGGACGAGGAGCGCGACCGCGATCGAGAGCAGTTCCATCCAGCGCCGGGTCAGGGAGGACGGGGGCAGGAGCCGGGTCCGCGTCGGATCGATGCGGGGGCCGTCCGCGCGGAAGCGGCCCGCGAGACTGACGCCGGCGCCGGCTTCGGCGGGCGCGGCCCCCGGGACCCGGACGCTGTGCCCGTCCGTGCGGAACACCCAGGCCTCCGGGCCCGTCTGCACCACGGTGCCCGACGTGATCCAGACCCGGGCGCCGTCCCAGCGCGCGGGCTCGGCCAGGCAGCGGGCGAGGGAGGGTTTCACCCGGGAGCCCTCGACGGCGGAGTGGACGCCGAGCAGGGCGACGATGCCGAGGGCCGCCGCGAGTTTCCATCCCCAGGCGCGGTTGCTGAAGATCATGCGGACGGTCTCCGCCGCCGTTCGATGAGGTGCGCCAGCCCGACGGCCAGGAGGGCGAAGGGGAGGAGCAGGACGACGTTCTCAGGGTCGATCCAGCCGAACTCGAGGCTCCAGGTCGAGAAGGGCAGCAGGGGGCGCGCGGAGCCGGTGCCGAGGTTGTCCTTGAAGAGGTCGACGAAGACGTGGAGCAGCGCGCCGGCGTAGAAGGCGCCGAAGGCGGCGGGCCGGCCGCGTTCGGGCGTGAAGAGGGAGGCCAGGTAGCAGAGCAGGGCGAGCCCGACGATCGAGTGGGCGGGGTCGTCGAAGTCGGGGTCGGCCTGCATCACCCAGTAGAGACTTTTGGAGACGAGGTCGGGGAGGAAGGTTCCCAGGACGACGAACGCGGCGGAGTCCCGCGAGCGCAGCCCGGCGGAGGCGAGCCGGGCGGAGGCGTAGTGGGTGAGCAGGTCGGCCATGGCTCAATATCTTCCCGATACGACGCCGTCGGGGGCCCGCCAGCGGAAGCGCTTCCGCAGGGAGGCCAGGACGGCAAGCACGGTGAGGATGGAGAGGCCGTAGTTGAGCGGGCGTTTCCAGGCGTAGCCCTCGTTGACATGGATGCGCTCGGCGCGGACGAGGCGGGGGCCGGTGACGGTGCCGACGACGCTGACGATGCTGCCGGTCTCGGCGCGGGCGCCCTCGATGCGGATCGGACCGGCTTTGCTGGGCAGTTCAAAGCCGGACGCATCGCTGCGGAGCACGCGCTTCGCCCAGAGATGGCAGGTCATGCCGAGGACCCGGTCCGGGTGGGTGGCGGCCAGTTCGGGTTCGGCATGGAGGCGGCCCAGGAGGCGCTGGGACTGGTGGCAGCAGAGGGCGAAGAGGAGGAGGGCGCCGCCGGTCTTGAGGATCCAACAGCGGTCCGAAAACAGGCGCTTCATGAGGAGGAATCATAGCCTACGGGAGGGAAAATTTGGCAGGGGGGCTGTCACTGTGACACGGTCGCGAGGCTCCCGGAAATGGCGCTTGCAGGTGATTGGGCGCCAGTCACTTCCGGAGCCATTACGCAAGAACGCGTGGCAAGGGGTTTGCGATCTTGAAAGTACCGGATACTCCAGGAGGATGATATGGGCAAGATCGTAGGGATCGACCTGGGCACCACGAACTCGGTG
>CAZUJF010000010.1:0-157187 GCA_964619955.1 uncultured Planctomycetales bacterium | reverse complement strand
ACGAGTTCCTGGGGGACCTGGCGGCGTACAAGCGCGCGCACGGGCGGATCGTCGAGCTCAACCCGATGACGATCATGCAGAACGCGCTGCACTCGTTCAGCTCGGACTGGTCCTGGGTGCCGCCGAAGGCGGCGTCCATCGGCCCGCGGGAGATCCTCGGGGCGCGGGACCGCAGTTTCTGGCTCGACGGCGAGTGCGGCGGGGGCATGACCTGGCAGCGCTTCATCGCGCGGCTGGCGGCGCACGGCCCCGTGAGCGAGTTCGTGCCCGCCTCGATCCTGCAGGAGACGAACTGCGGCTACCACATCCTGGGCAGCGTCGCGGACGACGTGAAGATCGACTTCGCGTGAGGCGGGGGGAATAAAGAATAGGGAATATCGGGGACGACAGGCGCCTGCCTCTAGCGGTTCAATTCCAGGACGATGTCCGCCCCAGGCTTTGAGTCCCACCCGCCTGTGCCGCCCTGGTCGAGTCCGTCCGGCCCGACACTCCAGATCCTGAGACGGTCCGCCTCCAGGACATTACGCAGAAGCGTTCCGAACGGATCCTCCAAGGTCGCGACTGTTCCCGTCGCCAAGTAGCGCGCGGCGGCGAGGAGGAGACGAAGCTGCGCGCGCTGCACCCGGTTTGCCTGCAGCAGGGAGCCGCTCTTACGTTCCATCGGCCACCAAGATGCGTGATGGTCCAGGATGGGGTTTCTCGCCGCATCGAATCTGGCGAGGGCCTGCTGTTCCTCCTCCCGGGCCTCAGCCCAGGGCTTTCCCTCTGCCTCCGCCATCCTTTCCAGACAGACCAGCTCGCTGAAAAATGACGCAGTGATCAGCGCACGCTCCGAGAAGAGGAAGCGCCAGGAGGGTCGTACGTCCGGACCGAGCAGCGTGCCGTGGCGCGCGAGGTCCACGTACATGCACCCCTGGCTCAACGCGGTGTTTCGCAGGACATCTTTGATCGAGGGGAAGGCCAGGTCCGCCAGCTCCAGCTCTCGGGCGAGTTCCGCGTGACCCGCTTGGCCGAGAGCCCCCGAGAGGATGAGCTTCTTAAGATCGGCGAGCACCGGTCCGCGGCGCATGCCGGCCTCTTGGGCATCCTCCAGGCTGCCATTACGTCCAAAGTCTCCGCAAAACTGGATCAGATCAAGCAGCCAACGGGCCGCCTCGCGCGCGTCGCCCCCCTTGGCGAGGCCCATCGCCTGGGCCTGGCCCAGGGGGACCAAGCTCGACGACTTCCTCTGCTCCGGCCCCTGCCAGTTGCGGTAGCGCTGCCCGTTCGCCCGGGACAAGCCCTCGCGGAAGGGTTCCACCGCGGGGGCCAGCGCTCGCAGACATTGTTCCTTCCATTCCTGGTTCTCCAGCATGTCCTGGCTTTGGAGATCCGGATTCTCGAGCCGGCGCCTGATTTGATTGGGCAAGTCCAGCTGGCTGAACGCTTGGTCATACTTCTCCCAGGCCCTCCCCGGCAGGGCGGGTCCGCGCAAGACCGGCCTCTCGGCCGGACGGCTTTGCGCTTCCGCCAGTAGCCGGTCGATTTCCTGTTCCATGGCCGCCCAGTTCCCCGCGACCACGGCCTCCCTCCAGCCCCATAGGAGGCCCGGCACAAGAGTGCAGAGAAGGGCCCATCCGATGGCGGCCTTCATCGATCGGGGGAGCAGGTGAGGGGTGCTCATGCCGCCATGCCCGCAATCGCCGTTCGGCGAAGAGGCAAGTTCCTGTTGAACACCTCGCGTTGGACCTTTTTCTTCATGGCGCTGGTCTGGTGGCGTGAGGCATTTGGGTCTTCACTCCGGTTCGATGTTATCACGAAAAGAGGGCAGGGGAGAGGTGGCCGAACCTGAACCGACCGCTTGCGTCAGCCCAGCCTGATTAGAACCGCACCCCATCAATGGACCAGAAGCGGCCGTCGGGCAGGAACAGGAACGTGAAGGTCCTCCCGACGACAAAGGGATTATGGTACGGATCGTAGCTCAGCTTCAGCTGGGTGCAGTCGGGGTAGGTGGGAACGCTTCCCGCGGTGACAGAGAATACGGCGGACGCCCGTTCGCCGGCGATGGAAGGCGAGTCTGGAAACGGAAGCGCGACCTGGGTCACCGACGCGCGCACGCGGACGACATTCGCCGGCGTCGCCGTGTCCTCCAGCCTGCCGGTGGCGAAGTTCGCCTTCGCGTGTTTCTTGTTCCAAGAAAGCGCGAGCTCCCGCTTTCCATTCCCGCCCGGGCCCGTCGCACTGCAGGCGTTGTTCAAGATGCATAGAGCCGCTATGGGTGTGATCAGCAGGGTTGAGTACTTCATACCAGGTAGTCTACCCCGGAATTCCAGGAAGCGGCCGGCCTGCTACGCCCGCAGCATCCGGTACGCGCGATAGCTGTATTCCACCCCGCTGACAATCGTGATGAGCAGAGATGCCCATAGGACAATGTCGCGGGCGAAAATGAGGGACGGGACTGCGGCAAAGCGGGCATCCATCGACAGCAGGCTGGCTGCGACCGCCATACACTGCACGCCCATTTTCAGCTTGCCGCTCCACAGGGCTGAGAAGTCGCGGCCGTGTTGTTCGAGAAACGCCCGCAGGCTGGTGATGAACATCTCGCGGCTGAAGACGATCAGGGCCATCCAGGCATTGACGCCGGATTCCGGCTGCTTCGCCACCAGGAACAGGAAGGCTCCGCAGATGATGATCTTGTCGGCGAAGGGGTCGAGGATGCGGCCGAGCGCCGTCACCAGCCCGTACTTCCGGGCGATGTAGCCGTCCAGCATGTCGGTCGCCGCCGCGATGGAGAACATGACCGTCGCCGCGATCCACGAGGTGCCGAGCGACATCATGGCGAACAGCACGACCGCCAACACCACGCGGGCCAGGGTGATGAAGTTCGGCACGTTCAGCGAGCGTCGATCGATGCGCGGCATCAGCGGCGGCGAGGCGGATGCGCTCGTGGGCTCGGCCATCGGATCTGCTATCGGCATGCCTGCTTCCTCCTGAACAAATGCAGACCTCTACGCATGCTTGAGACGTCCCCCTCAAGAACCTGTTACCGCGTGTCGGCTTCTTCCGTGATCCCTCGGGGTACTATCGATTGGGTTGGGCCCCCGAACTTTCCAGAAACTCGACCGGCACTACCTGCGGCCGCCCGGGCGTGCTGTTGGCAGTCCTGAGTTGAGGTATAGTGAGAACGGGGAGGAATCCCATGCTGTCCCTGCTCCTGAACGCCCTGCTGCAGATCGTGCAGGATGACCCTCCTTTGCCCCTCGTCTTTGAGGGGGCTCCCACGCCTTACAAGCACGATGAGGCCTTGACGGACGCCGCCGTGCCCGCCGGGGGGCGCCGGCTGTTTACGCTGGATCGCCGCGGCCGGCTCCATGCCTGGGGGATCCCTCCCGAGGAGCTATTCCCGGGGGAAGGGGAGCTCATTTGGTCGCTTTCCTCCGGAATCCTCAAGGGCAAGCTGCGTCATGACGAAAAGGGAAGATGGATCGGCGTCGCCGATCTCAAGGGGATCCGGGTCTGGGATGCGCGGGACGGGAAAGCGGTGGCGGAGTTCAGCGCCCGGCATGCCCGCTTCGCCCCCGACGGGCACTCCCTCCTGGGGATCCATGAAGACCGGGTTCTTCGTCGCAGCCTGCCCGAAGGAGCCGAAGTCTCCGAACTCATGGATCCGGCGGAAGCCTCCGGAGTCGCCGCCGCTTCTTTCGATGGACACTGGGTCGCCGCGGCCTGGAAGTCCAAGCGGGGGATCTCGATCTGGAACGCCCTCACCGGGACTCTGAGATCGAGCACGCCCCTGGGACCGGGCCCCCCCCATAGCGGGATCGCGTTCTCCCCCGGGGGGCAAATTCTCGCTTCCGATGTCTTCAGCGTCGACGCCCTTGAAGTCAGGGAAGGAGTCCCTGGACTCCTGTGGACCAACGAGGTCGGTCCGCTCCTTGAGCCCCGCCTGGACCCGGCAGGAGTGATGCTCCATGGATCCCACTCCCGCCGCCTGGCCGGATTCTGGAAGCCGGGAAGCCAGACTTGGGGGGCCCACCGCCGCCCCCCTCTTCACGGGGACTGGATCCGCCTCTCGGAGGACGGAAAGTTCTGGCTCTCGGCTGCGGGGGCCACCCTGACCCTTGCCCCGGTGACAGCCCCCCCCGAGGCGTCCGCCACCTGCCTCCAGGCGGTTCGGGGAACCCGGTTCCTGGTAGGAGACAACTCCGGAGGGATCCGGGAGTTCGATCTTGTTTCGAAGAGATTTCTCGGGGGACATCGGACGCCCTCCCGGCCGGTGCAGGCCTTGTCGGACGACGGACGCTGGGCACTCCTGGACGATCCTGAGTCGGGAATCCAGCTTTGGGATCTCACCCGAGGCACGGCTTCTTCCACGTTCAAGCCGGACGATCCGCTGCATTCGGGGACATTCGCCCCGGGCGGCACGGCCTTGGCCCTCTTGGGGATGTCGCAGGCGGAGGTTTATCCACTGACACCCGGAGGTCCCCGCTTCACCCTTCAGACTTCCGGCGAACGCATCAGCTGCCTCGCGTGGTCGGGGGACGGCCGGCAGCTCGCCGTGGGCACGCGGCAGGGGGGCATCGGCATCGGATTGGCGGGAGCGCCCGCCGCCCTGAGGCTGGCGCCCAAGGGGGTTCCGGTCCTGGCACTCGCCCTCTCTGGAAACGGAAGCCTTCTGAGCGCCGCCTATGCTGACAGCAAGCTCCAGATCTGGAAAGGGGAACCCTCCGCCTCAACCCCGAGCGTCATCCAGCTGAAAGCTCCCGTCCACCGGCTCTGCTTTTCCCCCGACGGCCGCTGGCTCGCGACCGCCGACAGCTGGGGCGGCGTCCGGGTGTTTCCTGGCGCCGGGGGACCCTGCGCCGGAGCGGCCCAGGCGGGGACTGTCCTCGCGGGTCTCGCCTTTTCGAATGACGGGGCCCTGCTGATAGGCCTGGGTCTGAAAATGAACGTCCTGGCCTGGAAGACCCCGGAGTGAAGAGGGCCCTGGGGAATAAGGAATAAAGAATAGGTGCGGCGAGGGACGCTTCGCGATTCCTTATTCCCTATTCTCTATTCCTTCTTCTCCACCGGCGGCCGCTTGGTGATCTTGAGCTGCTGGCTCACCTTGTGGGTGTTGTTGGACTTGTAGAAGTCCGCCTCCTTCCCCTTGGCGTCGACTTTCCTCGCGTACGTGATCTCCTCCTTCGAGGCCGCCAGATGCTCGGCGCGCGAGAAAGTCCACTCGCGGGCGTAGGTGAAGTTGCCCGTGGTGCTCATCGTCGAGCCCGGCGCGGGCGGCTTGCTGATGGGGATC
Source organism: uncultured Planctomycetales bacterium (assembly GCA_964619955.1). GTDB lineage: Bacteria > Planctomycetota > MHYJ01 > MHYJ01 > JACPRB01 > JACQFK01. The sequence goes on along the minus strand of CAZUJF010000010.1, from coordinate 151,912 downwards.
TGGATGCCCGCCTTCGCGGTGAGATCCTTGGCCGTGACGCTCGTGACCTTGTGCTCCAGCACGGGCTTCGCCTCCAGCGTGCCCGCCGGCAGGAGCAGGGGGTCGAGCGGCTCCTTCCAGGTCTGGTCCTTCTTGACGCTGCCCTGGGGGAGCATGGGGTGCGTGAAGACGCGGTCGAAGAGGGCGAGGCGTCCGCTGGTGGCGCTCCCGGTCCGCAGGAACAGCGTCTCCCCGCGGGTCAGGGTGTTGATGCTGTACTCGCCCTCGTTGAGGCGCTTGAACTGGTCGAGCAGGGCCTCGCCCTGGGCCTTGGCGCCGGCGTACGTGAGCGCCTTGGGGTCGATCTTCAGCCGGAGCCCGACCTGGATGGGCTTGCCGTCGACGTAGGCGAGGTTGAGGTCGTATTCCTGGGTGCCGTAGATCCAGGCCACCTTCTTGAGCTTGAGGGCGAGGACGCCGTCCTCCTTGTAGCTGAGTTCCGCCTCGACGTCCCGTTTGTCGTTGGTCTCCGAGAGGGAGCGCGCCTCGCCGGCGCCGGATTCGCCCCGGCGCTGCTCGGTGAAGCTGTATTTGAGGTCGAAGAGGTCGTCCTTGCCGAACGCCCATTTCATCTCGGCGGCGTCCTCCTGCGGCAGCAGCAGGCAGAGGGCGAGGGTCGTCAGTGCGCTCATGGCTCCTCCCGATTCGGCCGTTTATCTTACGCCGCCGGCGCCGTCGAAGCTAGGAGGGAACCCGTCGTCCCGTGACGATCGTGATGTCGTCGGACTGGTCGCCCCCGGCGCGGTGCATGTCGATCTGGTCGGCGATGTGCCGGAGGAAGAGGTCGCTGGGGCCGTCGCTTTCGGCGCGCAGGCGGCGGCGGAGGTGCTCCATCCCGAACTCCTTCTGGCCCGGGGCCATCGCCTCGTTCACGCCGTCGGTGAAGAGGACGAAGCGGTCGCCCGGTTCCAGGGAGATCGTCTCCTCCTGGACGCTGCGGTCGTAGGCGTCGGCGGGGATCATCCCCAGCACGGGCGCCTTCGAGGGGTGGATGGTCGCCACGCGCGCGCGGGAGCGCCAGATGATGAGCGGCAGGTGGCCCGCATTCGCCACCTGCAGCGTGTGCCGGGCGGGATCCAGGACGGCGTAGACGCCCGAGACGAACATGCCCCGGCGGATGTTGCCCAGCAGGAGGCGGTTGGTGTTGGCCAGGACGCGGCCCGGAGAGGCCTCGGGCTCGGGCTGGCTGCGCAGCAGGGCGCGGCAGGTCATCGTCAGGAGCGCCGCGGGCACCCCCTTGCCGGAGGCGTCGGCGATGGCGATGCCCCAGCGTCCCCCCGAGAGCGGCAGGAAGTCGAAGAAGTCGCCGCTGACCTTTCGGGCGGGCCGATATTCCACGCCGAGTTCGTAGTCGGGAAGCCTCGGGGGATCCTTCGGCAGCACGTCGCGCTGGTACTCGCCGCCCGCCTGCTGATCCTGCATCAGCGCTTCCAGCTCGGCGAAGCGGATGCGCGTCGTGGTGGGACGGGACGGGGGCACAGGCTCCATCGCACCTGAAGTATAGAGCCCCGTTTGCATCCAAGGGAGTTCTTTCATTTTGAAACCCCGCTACATTCGTGAGGGAGCCGGTTCAGGTTTGTCTGTTTGGGTGGTCTGTCCGTAGGGGCCCATATGGCATGTAATTTGCTAGGTAAGGGGTGATGGTGATCCCCATGGCAGTACCGAAGGGAGAGGGCAGGATGATCAAGCCGTTCGTACTCGTCTGTGACGACACCCGGAACATCGCCGATGCCGTCGTGTTCACGCTGCAGCGGGCCGGCTATCGGGCCCAGGCCGCCTACGCGGCCCTGGATTGCGTCGCGGTCGCCCGCTGGGACCGTCCCGCGCTGATCCTGATGGACATCATGATGCCGGGCATGGATGGGGCCATGGCTTCCGAGCTGATGAAGTCCTACCCCGAACTCGAGGGCATCCCCGTGCTGCTGCTTTCGGCGATGCCTGAGGCGGACCTTCGGGTGCGGGCGCAGGAGTCCGGCGCGGTCGGCTATCTCTGCAAACCCTTCAAGAAGGAGGTTCTGCTGGAGACGGTCCGCAGCTGGGTTCCGGATCCCGTGCTGGTCGCCAAGACCGGGTAGGACTTGATCCGGGGATCGGGCCGTGTTTCACTGCCCGCAGCCATGGATCTGCCGGCCGTCTGGAGGGAACAGCAGCAGGCGACCTTTCCCGCCGCCTGCCTGGGCCGCTCCGCCGGCGGCGTCGGGCTGCTGAAGCTCGATGCCGGCGTGGGGGCCCTGCTGACCGCCTGTCTCCGGCAGGACGGCCTTCCGCGTCCGCTGTCGGAATCCCAGCGCAGCGAGCTCGAACGGCAGCTGCCCCTCCTGCAGGCCGCCCTGGCGGATGCCGCGCTGACGGGCGAGGGCCGCCGCTACTTCGAACGGCTGCAGGCGCTGGCCGAGCACGTCCTCAAAGCGTAAGGACGATCTTCCCGAAGGCCCCGGGCTCCATCACCGCCTCATGCGCCCGGGCGACGTCCTTGAACGCGAACTCCCGGCCGATCACCGGCTTGAGGGTGCCGTCGGCGAAGCCCGCCTCCAGCCCCGCCCAGATCGACGCGGCCTCGGACTCGGTCGCATTGGAGAGATGCATCCCGAGGATGGCGGCGTCCCGGCCCATCACGTCGCGCGGATTGATCTCGATGGGGCCGCGGCAGCCGATGACGACCACGCGCCCGTGCTTGGCGAGCACGGTGAGGTCCTTGGCGAGGTTCAGATGGGAAGCCATCTCGAGGATGATGTCCACGCCCCGCCCCCCCGTGAGGGCCATGAGCTGCTCGAGGTAGGCGGGGTCCTTGTGATCGAGGACGTGATGCGCGCCCTGTTCGCGCACCAGGGCGCGGCCTTTCTCCGTCCCGGCCGTGCCGAAGACGGTGAAGCCGGCGCGGCGGGCGATCTGGCAGGAGGCGATGCCGACGCCGCCGGAGGCGCCGTGGACGAGCAGGGTCTCGCCGGCCTGGCCCCGGGCGCGATGGAAGAGGGAGCGCCAGGCGGTGCCGTAGGGGATGTACAGCGCCGCGCCCTGGGCGAAGGAGAGCGAGGGCGCGAGCGGATGGACCTGGGAGGCGCGGCAGAGGACGAGTTCCGCGGCGGCGCCGGAGAAGCCGGGCGAGGTGGTGCCGGTGATGAAGACGCGGTCGCCGGCCCGCACGTGGGCGACGCCGTCGCCGGCGCTTTCGACGAGGCCCGCCGCGTCGGAGTGGGGCGTGTAGGGCGCCTGGATGACCTTGGAGTAGGCCCCGCCGCGGATGTAGGTGTCGACGGGGTTCACGCCGACCGCCTTGACGCGGACGACGACCTGCCCCGCTCCGGCCTTGGGCTCGGCGACTTCCTCGAGCTTGAGCACCTGGGGGCCGCCGAACTCGTTGACCCGGATCGCTTTCATCGGTATTTCCTCCGCGGACAGTGCGATAGACGTCCCGGAAACACGATTCCAGACCGTCTGGAATCGTGTTTTCTGCCGGGAGCAGTGTGACATGCGCCCCGGAAATGTCACACTATCTGTATGTTCATGCGTCGGATCGCGCTTCTGGGAATCCTTGCCGCGGCCGGAGCGTGCGGCACCCCCGCCGCGCCGGGGCGGCCGGCGGAGCGGCCCAATTTTCTCTTCCTCTTCACGGACGACCAGCGCGCCGACACGCTCGGCGCCTGGGGCAACCCCCACATCCAGACCCCGAACCTGGATGCGCTGATCCGCGGCGGCTTCGGCTTCCGCTCCAATTACTGCCTCGGGTCCAATGCCGGCGCCGTCTGCGTCCCCAGCCGCGCCATGCTCAACAGCGGCCGCGCCTACTTCCGCATCTCCAGCGACCTGAAGGGGGAGAAGCTGCTCCCCGAACTGCTCGGCGAACACGGCTACGCCACGTTCGCCACCGGCAAGTGGCACAACGGGCCCGAGTCCTTCCTGCGGGGCTTCCAGCGCGGGAAGAACGTCATGCTCGGCGGCATGGCCGACCACACGAAGGTCCCGCTCCAGGACGTCTCGTCCGCGCGTAGCTTCATCAACAAGCGCACGGGCGACAAGCACTCCAGCGAGCTCTTCGCGGACGCCGCCGTCGAATTCCTCGAGACCTACCGCGACCCCGCGCCGTTCTACGCCTACGTCGCGTTCACCGCGCCCCACGACCCGCGCGATCCGCCGGTCCGCCACCGCGAGGCCTACTACAAGAACCGCCCGCCGCTCCCGCCGAACTTCCTGCCGCAACATCCCTTCGACAACGGCTCCGTGCGGGGGCGCGACGAGAACCTCGGCCCCTGGCCGCGCACGAAGGAGCTCGTGATCGAGCAGCTTTGCGAGTACTACGGCCTCATCACGCATCTGGACGAGCAGATCGGCCGGGTGCTGAAGGCGCTCGAGACCTCCGGCCGGGCCAAGAACACGATCGTGATCTACGCCGCGGACCACGGCCTCGCCCTCGGCAGCCACGGCCTGCTCGGCAAACAGAGCCTCTACGAGCACAGCATGAAATGCCCGCTGGTCTTTTCCGGCCCCGGCATTCCGAAGGGCGGCGAATCCCGCGACTACACCTACCTGCTCGACATCTACCCCACGGTCTGCGCGCTCGCCGGCGTGCCGGCCCCGGCCGGACTCGACGGCATGCGCCTGGACCCCCTCTGGCGCAACGAGGGGGATGCGGACGTGCGCCGCTCGTTGTTCCTCGCGTACATCAAGTTCGCGCGTTCGGTGCAGGACGGCCGCTGGAAGCTGATCCGCTACCCGCAGATCGACCACACCCAACTTTTCGATCTGCAGGAGGATCCGCACGAGATGAAGAACCTCGCCGGCGAGCCCGGACAGTCGGAGCGCATCGCGTCGCTGACGAGCCTCCTCCAGGACTGGCAGCGGAAGCTGGGCGACCCCCAGCCGCTCACCGTGCCCGGCGCCAGGTTCGCGCTCGTGGATCTCGGCGGCGGGCCGCGTCCGCCGGACGCCTGGCAGCCCGAATGGATCCGGAAGAAATACTTCGGCGAGGGACGCTGATCGGATGTCCCGGATCTGCGCCGGACTGCTGCTGTTCCTCGCCGCCTGCGCCGGACCCGAGGACCGCGCGGTCGCGTACCTCTCGCGCGAAGTGCCCGCCTGGTCCGTCGAGAACCGCTGCTTCTCCTGCCACAACAACGGCGATGCCGCCCGGGCCTTGATGGCGGCGCACGGGGTGGAAGCGCCCGCGCTGGCGGCGACCCTCCGCTTCCTTCGCGCGCCGGAGGCCTGGAAGGACAACGGCCCGGACGGCGAATTCAGCGACCAGCGCCTCGCCGCGCTGCAGTTCGCCTTCGCGCTGGCCGCGGCCCCGCAGCCGGGACCGGGCCTGAAACGCGCCGCCGCGCTCGTCGCCGCGCTGCAGGAACCCGACGGATCCTGGAACTTCGACACGAGCGGACTGCCCGGTTCGCCGCTGACCTACGGCCGGACGCTGGCGACCGTAGCGGCGCGAGACGTGCTGCTGAAGGCGGGGGAGGCCCGCGGGAGCGCCGCGGCGGAAGCCTGGCTTCGCGCCCGGGTCCCTCGGAGCGTCCTGGAGGCCGGGGCGCTGCTCTACGGCCGTATCTTCACCCATCAACAGGCCTGCCTGGATCTGATCCGGGCGGGAAGGCACGACGGCGGCTGGGGTCCCGGGCTTTACTCGGCCCCGGAGGTCTTCGACACGGCGGTCGTGCTGCTGGGGCTCGCCGGGTTGCGCGATCTGCCCGGAGTGCCCGAGCTGATCCGGGAAGGACGCGGGTATCTCGAACGGATGCAGCGCGCGGACGGAAGCTGGCCGGAGACGACGCGGCCGCCGGGAGCGGAGAGCTACGCCCAGCGGATCTCCACCACGGGCTGGGCCTTGCTGGCGCTGCGGGCTACTCAGGGATCGTGAAGGGAAGTCGCAGCCGCTTCGGGGCGATGTTCGGCTCCGAGGGCAGGATCACGTCGACTTCGAAGGGCCGTTCCAGGCTGTTGCCGGCGAGGTCCTCCAGCACGGATTCGATGAGCAGCGCATGGCCTCCGGCGCGCCAGGGGGCCGCGGGGACGAAGCGCCAGCGGGTCTCGTCCAGGTCCGCTTCGCCGCGGCCCTCCACGATCCGATCCCGCGCATCCCGGACTTCGATCACGCGCGCGAGCAGGCCCGCGTCGAGGGGTTTGTCGAAACGGAGCCCCAGCGGGTCCCGGGTTCCGGGGCGGGGGATCTCGAAGCGCCATTGTTTCGGGTTCAGCATCCGTTCCTCGGGTCCCGCCACCGCGAACGACTTGCGGTGCTCCGCCTTGAGGGGGAAGCCCGCGGCATCCCGCCACGCCGGGTCGACGCGCAGCACGTATGACTTGCCCTTCTCGAGCGCCGGGCCGTCCTCCTCGCGGGGACGCAGGCCGCTCTTGATCCGGCCCGGATCGATCAGCAGCGTGAGCCGCGTCCCCGATCGATCCCACAACTCCTCGCCGATCTCCAGGAAGGGCAGCTCGACCTTTCGCACGCCCCCCTCCAGCAGGGAGACGCGCCGGTAGGCCTCCCCGCGGGACATGGGCGCGGAGAAGTGCAGGTAGAACTTGAGCTGGTTCTCCGGGAGCACGGCGCTGCTCGGGTAGACGCGCACGAGCTCCGTCGGCGGCGGAGGCGGCGGGGCGGGCAGGCTGAACACGCGCTCGCGGGTCCCGTCCACGACCGCCCGGTAGCTTTCCCCCGCTTTCAGGGGGAAGCGAGGTCTGAACACCAGGGCTCCCGCGTCGGACTGCAGCGCGCCGAAGAGCGGCCCCCCGTCGGTCCCGTCCACGAAGACCGAGAGGCTCGAGGCCCCGGGGGCCCGGAAGACCCCCTCGGGGGCGAAGGGTTCCAGCCGGACCGCCGAAGCGCAGCCCGCCGCGAGCAGCAGGGCCGGCATCCAGAAGCGCGCCATCGTCAGGGGAGCGGGATCGTCTGGAGGTTCAGCAGGCCGTTCTCGCCGGCCACGAGGATGACGGCGCTGCTCTTGTTGAGGCGGTCCAGCTGCACGACGCCCTTGAGCGCGTCGATCGTCTCGTACTTCTGGCCGGAGGTGTCGCCGACCTTCTCGGTGATGCCCTGGGCGCGGGTGATGCCCTCCGTCGAGATCTTCATCACGCCGCGGCTGCTGTTCGCCATGAGGATGTAGTCCTTGCCGCCGGACGCGTACACGAACATGTCGAGGGGGCGGTTCCGGTTCCCGAGTTCCGCCACGGTGGTGCCGCGGAGCTTGGTGCCCGCCTTGAGCTGCTCGAGGGGGAAGCGCACCAGCGGGGTGCAGGTGTACGCGGCGAGCACGTGGTGCTCCTTGCCGATGTCGTAGACGGCGAAGGTTCGGACGGGCGACTTCGTCTCGAAGCGCCCGTGGGCGCCGTGGTAGATCTCCACGCCGGCGCCGGGGTCGGCGCTCTTGAACGGGAAGGGGATGGAGCGGAGGTTGGACGCGAACTCCTCGTTCGAGAGCCCGGCCACGATCACCTTGCCGTCCACGTACGCCACGTCCGTGATCGCCTCCGCGCGCGGGTTGCTCTTCCCGGCGGCGCCGGCGGCGGGCAGGTTCGGCAGCAGCGCCTTGGAGGCCTTCGCCTCCTTGAGGGAGACCTCGCTGAGCTTGCCTGCCGTGTCGATGCAGAGCAGGACCGGGAGCGCGTCCGGTCCGCGGCCCCGCGACACCGAAAGATAGAGTTTTCCGCTGGCGGGGTTCACGATCAGGTCGTTGACGAGCAGGTCGCCGGGCTTGATGCCGAGCGCGGCGGCGATCTTCTGGTCGAGCGCGGGGATGTGGTGTTTCACCGTGTCGGGGCTGCCGGCGGCGTCGCCGGTGTCGACGGCGAAGACGGCGCCCCCGATGGGGTCGGCGACGAGCAGGATGCCCTCCGGGGCGAAGGCGAGCGCGCCGGCGGACTTGAGGTCCGCGGCGCCCGCGCTCATGCCGGCTTTCAAGTCCTGGGCCAGGAGGGGGGAGCTCACGCACAGCGCGAGCGCGAGGGTCGACCAGCAGCGGGCCATACGCAGCTCCTGAGCAGTCACCGGGAGGCCCGGCCGGAACGGCCCACCCTCCGCAGCTATACGAACGAGCGGGACGGGTCGGGATATGCAAGAACTTGAAGGCGGGAACGGGATGTTCAGACGGTGCTGCCGGACTTCTGCAGCGGGCGGGGTTCCGGCGCGGGGCATTCCGGGAGCTCGAACCAGAACGTGGAGCCCTCGTCGGCTCCCGAGTCGAAGCCGACCCGCCCGCCGAACTTCTCGATGATGGCCTTCACGATGCTCAAACCGAGCCCGGTGCCGCCCTTCTGGCGGGTGTCCGAGGAGTCCGCCTGGGCGAATTTCTGGAAGATGCGCTCCCTGAATTCCTCGGGGATGCCGGGGCCCTGGTCGCTGACGGAGACGCGGATCCCCCCCTCCCGCCGGAGGATGTCGACCGTGACGCCGGCGCCCGGAGGGGAGTATTTCGCGGCGTTGGAGAGGAGGTTGGTCAGGACCTGCATCATCCGGTCGGCGTCGGCCCGGACGTGGGCTCCGGGAAGGGGCGAGGACAGCTTCAGGGACACCTGCAGGGGTTGGGAATAGGCCCGGTTGGCCTCGAGGGCCTGCTCCACGAGGGGGGTGAGCGGGAGGGGTTCGAGATGGAAATCCATCCTTCCGGACTCGACCTTCTCCAGGTCCAGGATGTCGTTGATCAGGCGGATCAGACGGTCGCAATTCCGGTACGCGACGTTCATCATGTCCTGCGTGGGTTTTTGAAGGGGGCCGGTCACGCCGGAGCTGATGAGGCCGAGGGCGCCGGAGATGGACGTCAGCGGGGTGCGCAGTTCGTGGCTGACGACCGAGATGAACTCGCGCTTTCGGCGGTCCATTTCGCGGCGTTCGGTGACGTCCTCGTCGGTGCCCACGAAGCCGACGGGCGTGCCGTCGTGGGAGCGCAGTTCGCTGGCCCGCGCGCTCACCCAGCAGATCCTTCCGTCGGGCCTGAGGAAGCGGAACTCATGGGCGAAGAGCGTCTTGGTCCGGACCGCCTCGCTCCAGAGCTGGAAGACCTCCTCGCGATCATCCGGGTGGATGGCGCGGCTCCAGCCTTCGCCCAGGCTCTGCTCCAGCGTCAGGCCCGTGATCTCCTGCCAGCGCGCGTTGGTGAAGAGGCAGTTCCCCTGGATGTCGGTGAGGAAGATGCCGATCGGCGCGGCCGCACCCAGCAGCCGGAAGCGTTCCTCACTGATCTTCAAGGCGTCCTCGGAGCGCCGGCGCTCGGCGACCTCCCGTTCCAGCGATGCGTTCGTGCTGGAGAGCTCGGCCGTGCGGGCGGTGACCATCTGCTCCACCATCGCCGAGCGGCCGCTGACCACCAGCAGAAAGGCGCCCAGGAGCCCCGTGAACAGCAGCATCCCCGCGAGACCGGCCCAGGCCTTCCAGGAACGGCGGGCGTCGAGATAGGTCGCGTTTGGAGCGAAGTGGAGGGCCCAGGAACGTCCCGCCACGGAGAGGGCCACGCTGCGGGCGAAGGCCGTCGAGGCCTCCTTCGGATCCCCCCCGTTCCGGGCCAGGAGCGAGGCTCCGGCCGCGGCCTGGGTGTCGACCAGGCGGACGGAGAGGTCCGCGGTCCCGGCGGCGCCCAGGCAGACTCCGAGGATGTCCGTCGGACGCAGGACGGCCGTCACGAAACCCCGGAGGGCCTCGCCGCGGCGGTCCGGGGCCGGGGTTCCCTCGTAGACGGGGAGGAAGACCAGCACGCCGGATTCCTGGCGGGACAGCAGCGTGATCCGGGCCGTGGCGGCAGGGGCTCCCCGTTCGGAGGCCTGCCACAAGGCTTCCGCACGCACGGCATCCGAGGCGACGTCGTACCCGAAGAGGATTTCATTCCCTGTCCGGGGCACCAGGTACTGGACGGGGAAGTAGTCCGCGCGCCGGGTCGCAGGCTCAAGCCGGCCCGTCGGGTGCCGCTCCAGGATCTTGAAACCCGGGTGACCGCGGGAGGCCGCTCTTCGTTCGAAATCGGAGCGGGCCTCATCGCGCACCCGGGGGATCCACTCCAGCGCCTGGATGCCGGGATGCTGCCGGATCTCGCGCTCCGCAAAAACGGCGAACTCCTGCTCCCCGACCTCGCGGAAGGCTTCATACAGACCGCTCAGAGAGTACAGGATGTCGAGATGGTTCTCGAAGCTCTCCCGCACCTTGTTCGCTTCCACGTCGGCCCGGTTGTTGAATTCGACGCGCAACTCCTCCTGCTCCCAGGCGCTGATGCGGGCGAAAAAGAAGATGGCGAGGCCGAAAAGCCCGCACAAGGGGATGCCGACGGAGATCCGCCTCTGCTTCCAGATCTCCCGGGGGGTCGCGGTCCAGATCAGCACCAGGGGCGCGCAGACGAGCACGCCGATCGTGTCGCCCACCCACCAGGTCCACCAGTTGAAGGCGATGCCGCTCGCGGGAATCATGCCGGCCGCCCAAAGACCGGTGATGCCCATCGTTGCGCTGACGAGACAGGCCACAGGTCCCCCCAGCAGGAGGAAGCGGACGACGTCCTGCTCCCGGACCAGGGAATTGGGGAAGCCGACAAATCGGCGGATCAGAAAGGTCCCGGCGGCGGCCTGAAGGGACGCCCCCAGCCCGATCCCGGCGGCGACGGAGCCGGAGGCGAGAATCGTCGTCCAGGAGCTTCCATCGAAGGAGGTCGCGATGTTGATCAGCAGGGATCCGGCCAGGATTCCCGGGGAGACGCGATAGCCCCAGGCGAGGATCGAAACCAGGGCGATGCCGGAGGGCGGCCAGACGGCCGTGGCATATCCGGGAGGGATGGCCAGGAGCAGGCCCAGGCGGCCGGTGAGGTAGTAGGCGAAAGCGACGAGGAGGATCCGCAAGGCCGTGGACGCCGGCCGGGGAGGGGCGACGGCCCCTCCTGGGGGATCCGAGTGCATACGGCTATCCTTGCAAGAAGCGTGCCGTTCCTGAGTCGTGAAACGGTGCCGTGCGTATTTTGCAGGGGAGCGGAGGGCGACAAAATTGTCGTCTTGGCGTCAGAAGCGTGAAGGGCTCCGCAAGAAGCTCGACCTCCCCTGCGGCTTGTGATTAAATCCGGGACTATGAAACAGACGCTCCTGCTGCTGCTCTGCCTCGGCGCCTGCTCGCCGGACGCCCCGGCACCCAAGCCGCCCGCGCCGCCCACGGATGTCGCGGCGGCCAAGGCTCCGGAGGCGGCCGAGACGAAGCTGCCGCCGTCCTTCACGGGCAAGGCCATCCCGTTCACCGCGCCGGCGGGCTGGACCTCCGAGGAGCCGAGCAACCGGCTGCGCGTCGCCCAGTACAAGGTGCCCGACAAGGCGAAGAAGGCGGCCGATGCGGAATTCGTCCTCTCCACCACGCGGCTTTGGAACGAGGACATGCGCCAGGAAAACATCGCCCGCTGGGGCCGGCAGATGGGCGTGGACGCCCCCAAGGCCGAGCTGCTACAGGGCAAGTTCAAGATCACGCTGGTGGATCTGAGCGGGACGTACAAATCCGACTTCGAACCCGAACCCATCGAGCAGGCGCGCATGCTGGTCGCCGCCGTCGAGACGGGGGAGGCGCCCTGGTTCTTCAAGCTCATCGGGCCGGCCGAGACCGTCTCCGGCTGGCGCGACGAGTTCGTCGCCATGCTCAAGGCCGCGGGGCCCTGATGAGTTCCTGGGTCGTCGTGGTCATGATGGTCGCCTCCGGCGCCTTCATGGCCTTCCAGGCCCCCATCAACGCCCGGCTGCGCGGCCACGTCGGCGCGCTCGAATCCTCCCTGATCTCCTTCTGCGTCGGGACCGTGATTCTCGCGGTCGTCGTGGCCTGCACGGGGAAGGGCGGCCTCGGCGGGATCCGCCACGCCGCCTGGTGGGAGCTGCTGGGCGGCCTCATCGGGGCGATCTTCGTGACCGCGTCGCTGCTTTCCGCCCCCGTGATCGGCGTCACCGGCATCATCGTCGCCGCGCTCGCGGGGCAGCTGGCCATGGCCCTCGTCATCGACGGCTGCGGCCTCGTGGGGGTGGAGAAGAAGCCGCTCGACCTTCACCGCATCGCCGGCCTGGCCCTGCTCGTCGTCGCCGTCGTGCTCATCAACTGGAACTCGTGGAAAAAAGCGGCCTGAGCAGCGTATAACCTATGGAATGAGCGGGATCCTGGCTTGGACTCTGTTCCTGGCGGCGGGCCAGGATCTGAAGACCCCGGACTTCACCAAGTACGACATCGCGCGCGAGCGGGTCGGCCACAAGGTCGTCGTTGACGCGGTCCTCCTCAACCCCCTGCCCACCGAACTCGCCGACGCGAAGGTGACCGTGCTCTACTTCGACGGCGAGGACGAGCTCAAGCGTTCGAAGCCCGTCGCCGTCCCGCGCATCCCCGCGGGCAAGTCCGCCGCGTTCAAGATCGAAGTCGAGCAGGTGCCGAACTTCACCAAGTACGAGATCTACCTCGAGTACCGCGGGACGACGCGGCTCTTCCTGGGCGGCGATCCGACGAAGCTGCCCGCCCTCAGGCGTCCGAGCCCTTCGCGCCTCTCCATCGAGGCTCAGCGGAACTCGTACGCGGCGGGGGAGTTCCGGACCAGCCTCACCGTGAAGAATGCGGGGGAGACGGAAGCCGACGACCCGACCCTGCGCCTGATCTTCACCGGGAGGACGGGGTCCGTGGTGCAGCAGGCCTGGGTGAGGCTGGCGGAGGTCTCGCCCGCGGCGAGCCTGGAGTCTTTCGACGTCGTTCTGCCGGGCGTCCCCGAGCACGCCTCGGTGAAGGCCTCGCTCGTCTGGGTCGTGGCCGAGGGGCTCTCGCTGGGGGATTCGGGCGGGCCGCTCTCGAAGGAGTTGATCCTGCGGGGCTGCCGCATCGACCGCCTCAGCGGCGGCGTCGCGCGCGTGAGCGGGACGCTGATCAACGGCTTTCCCAGCGCCGTTTCGGGCGTGCTGGCCTCGTTCAAGCTGGGCCGCCTGGACGCGGCCTACGCGCTCCCGGGCATCCTCAAGACCGCCGAGAGCCGGCCCTTTGCGCTGCACATCCCGGACTGCCCGCCGATCGAGACGGCGAGTTTCACGCTGGGCTTCGATTCCGCCTCGAAGGAGGCGCTCGCGACGGCCCCGCCGCCGCAGCCGCAGTCGAAGCTCCTCTCCACGGAGAAGATCGACATCGGCCAGGTCCGCCTGCCGGCCGTCCCGGAGAAGACGGTGGAGGCGAAGGCGGAGTCCGCCCCGGTCCCGGCGGGCTTCCGCGCGGAGATCCGCGGCCTGCTGGTCGTGGACGGGGTCATGCTCAAGGGCGGCAAGTACAGCGGCGACGTCTATCTGTTCCGGGTGGCGTTCACCGACGGCAAGGGCGCGGCGGTGCAGCCCGTGGGGACCTTCAGCGGGACGATCTACGACGGGCCGACCGCGCTGAAGAAGATCCAGCGGATCATCACGAAGGAATCGTGGAGGGTCGAGGCGTCGCGGGTGAATTCCCAGACGGTGGCGGACAACACGATCGCCTTCGACCGGAAGACCGGGGAGCTTTGGGTGGCCTTCCACCGCAGCGAGGGGCCTTTCGAGAAGCCCCGCGCGGACCTCGAGCTGGACGTCGAAGGGAAGGGCGTCTGGAGTTGGCGCGGGCTTTCCGAGAAATGGCAGAACGCCCCCCGCTGGCCCGATAAACCCCTGAAATGAGAATGCGCCCCCTCCGCCGGTGTAGGGATGGGTGGAGGATGGTGGGCGCATGCTGAATCTTCTGGGCGGATGGGCCGGCGCCGAAGGCGGCCCGCTCACCCGCCGCGGCTTTCTCAAGGCGGGCGGGCTCGCCGCCGGCGGCCTCTCGCTCTCCCAGCTCCTGGCCCTCGAAGCCCGCGCGGGGCAGGGCCGTTCGCACAAGGCGCTCATCAACATCTTCCTGCCCGGCGGCCCCTCGCACCTCGACATGTTCGATCTCAAGCCGGACGCGCCGTCGGAGGTCCGCGGCGAATTCAACCCGATCGGCACCAACGTCCCGGGCATCCGGATCTGCGAGCTCTTCCCGCGCATGGCGCGGATGATGGACAAGTTCGCGCTTATCCGCTCGGTCGTCGGATCCGAGGGCGCGCACGACGGATTCCAGTGCATGACCGGCCGCACCCGCCGGGAGATGAAACCCGCGGGCGGCTGGCCCGCGGCGGGGGCGTTCGTGTCGCGGCTCCAGGGCGACGTCGGGACCAGCGTCCCGGCGCACGTCTCGCTCATGTATCCCACGGGCAACCGCACCTGGGGCGAGCCCGGCGGCCCCGGCTTCGCGGGGCAGGCCCACGCGCCGATGAGCCTCGTGGGGAACCAGCCCGGCGCCAGGCCCGAGGGCATGACGCTGAAGGGCATCACCCTCGAGCGGCTGCGGGACCGGGAGAAGCTCCTGAACGCGGTCGACACGTTCCGGCGCGAGGCCGACAGCGCGGGCACCATGGAAGGCATGGACCGCTTCGGCCGCCGCGCGATGGAAATCCTCGCGACGCCCCTGCTCGCCGACGCCCTGGATCTCTCGAAGGAGGATCCGAAGGTCGTCGAGCGCTATGGTCCGAACGACATCTCGTTCCAGCGGGACGGGGCCCCGCGCATGGTCCAGAACTTCCTCGTGGCCCGGCGCCTCGTCGAGGCGGGCGCGCGGGTGGTGTCCCTGAACTACAGCCGCTGGGACTGGCACGGTCCGGACGGCATGAACTACCCGATGTCGCGGGTGGAGTTCCCGATGCTGGACCGCGGGCTCTGCGCGCTGGTGCAGGACCTGCACGAGCGCGGCCTGGACAAGGACGTCACGGTCGTCGTCTGGGGCGAGTTCGGCCGCACGCCGAAGATCAACAAGGACAACAGCCGCGACCACTGGCCGGCGGTGACGTTTGCGCTGCTCGCGGGCGGCGGTTTGAAAACGGGGCAGGTGATCGGCGCGACGGACCGCCAGGGCGCGTACGTGACGGAGCGTCCCGTGACCTTCCAGGAAGTCTTCGCGACGCTGTACCACCGGCTCGGCATCGACGTCCGCACGGCGACGCTCGAGGACGTGCAGGGGAGGCCCCAGTACCTGGTGGACTCCGGCGTCGAGGCCATTCGGGAACTGATTTAGGGGTTGACAACCGGCCCGGAGGGGGCTACACTTCAAACGTCAGGGAAGTACAGGTTAGGTCGCTCGCAGAGTCTCACTCCTCTCGAATCCTCCAAACCCACCTTTCCCGTGTAGTGGTTCAGGTTTTTTTTCCAGGAATGGTTCACGTGAACAGCCAACCCAGGCATCCGTACAAGCAGACCCGGCAGGGCGGAAACGCCCAGCAGGGCCAGGGACAGCGTCAGGGCGACGCGTCCCAGCAGCGCAGGGACGAGCCCCGTCGGGTGCTCGTCTTCCGGCGCGAGACCCAGGCGGACTTCGGCGACTTCGCCCGTTAGTCACACCGGCGCTTGATGCAAGGTCCGGCAGGGAGGCCCTGCCGCGTGGAGCAGGCGGGTCCCCTCCGCTCCGTCCACGAAGATCGTCGACGACACCGTGCCGAACTGATCTCCGTGTTTGCACACGGGACGCGATCCTTCGTGGGACCTGAGGAAGCCCTGCAGGACCTCCCGGGACGGTGTCCCGGCAAGCCCCCCGAAGGACTTCGAGAAGACGGCAGCCTCCGGCAAATCCGGGCTGTCGAGGTCATGGTCGGACGAGATCACATGGGCGCCCGGCGGGACCGCGACGGTCCGCAGCCGGCCGTCCCAGTGCATCAGGAGCGCCTCGCCGTCGAGGGCGGCCAGGAGGTTGAATCCGGCCACCGGCCGTTCGTCCACCCGCTTCGCGAGCAGCGCCTCCACTCAGCCGGGTTTGCGGCAGCGCAGCGCCTCGAGCGCCAGCTGACCGCGCGAATAGTTGTCTGAACGGTGCCCCGGCGTCCGCCGGTTCGTCAGGGCGATGAAGAGGCCGTGGCGGTTGTAGCCCAGCCAGGTGCCGCCCGCGAGCAGGTCGCGTCCCGCCCAGATGCCGGGCTCGATCTCGGCCGGCGGGGCCGAAGGGCGCGCCGGATCCTCGTCGCGGTTGGCGCCGACGAGGAGGGCGTGGCGGGGGTCGGGCCGCAGCCAGAACGCGAGCACGCACATGCGGCTCTAGTGTAAGATCTTCGCATGACGTTTGATCAGGCGATTCATCTGCTGGTCTGTCTCATTCTGGCGGCCGGCTTGGGGCTGCTTTCCCAGCGGCTCCTGAGACTGAAGATCGGCGGGCTGTTCGTCTCGATCTTCCTCGGCTTCGTGGGCGCCTATCTGGGGATGGAGGCGGCCAGCCTCTTTCACCTGCCGGAGGTCGCGCACCTGACGATCCGCGGTCGTTCATTCCCGCTGCTCTGGAGCCTGATCGGCGCGCTCGCGGCCACGCTCATCGTCGCGGCCATCGCCTCGCGCCGGCCGAAGGGCAAGAAGAAGTAGGCCGCCGATTCCCGCTAATCGGTCGCGAAGCGCAGGTGGATCACCGACGCGCCGAACTTGTCGAGTTGGACGTCATCGTCGTTGTCCAGGCTCAGGGGGAGGTCGACGACGAAGCTCCGGCGCTCCCCGGGCCTCAGCGGCAGGGCGTGCTCCCCGGGATGGGCGCTGTTGCGCAGCACCGGTGCGCAGACGTTGAACGTGGCGCGGCGCGTCAGATTGGAAGTCACATCCTCGAAATGCGGTTTCCCCCGGGGGCCCAGGAAATAGACCTTGAGCAGGATTTCGTCCAAGGTGCGGTCGCCGCCGTTGTGGACGATGCCGCTGACGCGGCTGAGGAGCGCCACCGAACTGCCGACCTTGACCGTCCGTTCCTCGCCTTTCAATCCGGAGATCTCGATCTTCCGGGCGTACGCCTTCCGTGCATCCGCTGTGAGGGCGTCCGGGACGCGGACGACCCGGAAGCCTTGGGTGTGGCCGGCCCGGAACCACCAGGTGCTGACCGGACGGTTCGGGTCGGCCTCATCCCACGGCGCGGGGATGGTCTGGCGCCCGGGCCCGCGGAGGACCGGCCCGAAATCGGGCGGACGGTCCGGCTCGAGACAGTATTGCAGGATCGCAGGAGTTCCCGGAGCGGATTCCCACTCCCGTTCGGTGGGGAGCCGGAAGCTCAGGCCGCTGCGCGAGGACAGCCATTCGCAGTAGGAGATCGCGGAGTGGTAGCGGAGGTTCGTCACCGGACGGTGGGCCTCCATCGACTCCGCCGAAAGTCCGCTGAGCTGGAGATAGTTCTTCCCGCTTGAGGGTCGTGTGATGCCATCCACCTGCTGCTCCTCCGGGTGCTCGTAGAAGCAGTCGAAGTCAGCCCAAGTCAGCTCCCGCCTCGAGATCCAGAACGGGCTCAGGGTTCCTGTCCCGGGGACAAAATCCATCTCGATCTGCAGCTTCGTTCCCGGGATCAGGAGGATTTCGGGCCCGGGGGCGGGGACCGATCCGCATCCGGCCAGGGTGAGAAGGAGGACTGCGGGAAGTCGAAACATCAGGCCCCCTTCGTCTGCAGCCACTTGTGGATGGTCTTGCGCGTGACGCCGAGTTCGCGCGCGGCCGCGGACTTGTTGCCGTCGTGGCGGGCGAGCACCTCCTCGAGACGCTGGCGCCGCGCGGCGAGGTCGGCCGGCGGGGTCGAGCCGGACCCCATCCGTTCGCCCATCGCCCGCTCGGCGGAGAAGAGCTCGTCGAACCACGCGCGGGACAGCGTCTTGCCCTTGCCCAGCAGGAAGATGCGCTCCACCACGTTGCGCAGCTCGCGGACGTTGCCCGGCCAGGGATGTTTGAGCAGCGCGGCCATGACGGCGTCCGGCAGCCGCGGCACCGTCTGCCCGTACTTCTGGCTGAATTCCTGGCAGAGCTCCCAGATCAGGAAGGGGATGTCCTCGTGCCGCTCGCGCAGCGCCGGCATGCGCAGCACGATCGTGCTGAGCCGGTAGTAGAGGTCCATGCGGAAGCGGCCCGCGGGGATGAGGTCCTTGAAGTCGCGGTTGGTCGCCGCGATGAGCCGGACGTTCACCGCAATGCCCTCCTCGCCGCCCACGCGGACGATCTCCCGCTCCTCCAGCACCCGCAGCAGGCTCGCCTGCACGGAGAGGGGGAGGTCGGCGACCTCGTCCATGAACAGCGTGCCGCCCTCGGCGAGCTCGAACTTCCCGACGTGCGCGCGCACGGCCCCCGTGAATGCGCCCTTCTCGTGGCCGAAGAGCTCGGACATCGCCAGGGTCTCCGTCATCGCCGCGCAGTTCCAGCTCACCATGGGACGGTCGTGCAGCGCGGAGAGCCGGTGGAGTTCGCGCGCGGCGAGCTCCTTGCCCGTGCCGCTTTCGCCGGTGATGAGGACCGTGGCGTCCGAGGGCGCCACGGAACGCAGCGTCTCGAAGAGCTGCTGCATCGCCGGGCTGCTCCCGACGAGCGCGCCCAGGCGGTCCATGCGACGTCCGGCGCGCGTGACATGTCTGAATTCGCGCACCGCCTGCACGATCGCCGCCTGCGTGGGGAAGCGCTCGATCGCGCTGCCGCCGATGTAGCCCAGCGCGTCGGTGCGCTGGTAGACCTGCGCCGTGTCCTGCGGCAGCACCACGGGACCGCCGAAGATCACCGCGTACGTCTTCGGGTCGGCCCCCTGGGCGGCCCCGAGCATGCTGCGGATCCGGACGACGGCCCGGTCGATCGCCGCCTGGTGCTCCGCGGGATCCTGCGTCCGCCATTCGGCGACGCCGAGGTTCAGGCAGAGGACGTCGACGCCCGTGCGCGCGAGGACGAAGGCGTCCGCGTCCGTCAGGCAGAAACCGACGGTCAGCAGTCCGCGTTCGCGCGCCGCCTGGAGCAGTTCGATCTCGCGCGCGAAGCCCGCGCCCTCCGCCTCGAGCGCCGCGCGCTGCTCGGGCTCGTAGAAGCCGATCGTGGGGAAGTTGGTGACCCCCGCCACGCCCAGGGCGGCGGCCGCCTCCAGACGGGCCGCGAGGTCCAGGCCCGGGTCCTGCGCGCAGACCCCCATGATGACCGGAGTCTTCTTCAGCCGGGGAACGACGTGTCGGGACACGATCTCCCAGGTCACGTCGTTCGCGTTCGCGTAGGGCAGCATCGCCGCCGCGGAACTGATCCCCTGCAGACGGAAGTAGCCGGCGCTCAGGACCATGATGAGGTCCGCGCCGCCTTCCTCGGCCGCCAGCGCCGACATCCCCGAGCCCACCGCGGCGCCCGCCAGGCGTTCGCGCCGCTGAATCCGTTCTCGCACGGCTTCCATCGACATACGTTTACTGGGTTACAGTAGCATGTAACCGGTTACATATCAAAAAACATCCTCCGCTCCAGTCTGATGTAAATGACTGTGGATGAATTGCTTGTGTTCGCAGCAGAAAAGAGGTCTTGGCACGCAGTCTGCTCAGCAAGGGGAGGGATGGGGTTCCCGGAGGATATCGTATGAAACGCTTCCTGAGTCTGATCGCCTTGATCGTGGCGGCCTCCTGCGTGCAGGCGGCGCCTATACCCCAGCCCACCGCGGCGCCGCTGCGGATCTTCATCCGCGCGGGCGTGAAGACCCACGGCCCCGGCGAACACGATCATCCCCGCTTCCTCGAGGAGTGGAAGGAACTGCTCAAGGGCCGCGGCTGCGAGGTGGACGGCGCGCTGGCCTTCCCGACGGCGGAGCAGCTCGAGAAGACGGACGTCCTGATCCTCTTCGCCGCGGAGGCGGGCACGATGGACGCGGACCAGAAGGCGCGCCTCGAGACCTTCACGAAGCGCGGCGGCGGCATCGTCACGCTCCACGACGGCGTCTGCGGCAAGGAGCCCCAGTGGTTCAAGACCGTCATCGGCGGCGCCTGGGAGCATGGCGTCTCGAAGTGGCTCCACGGCGTGAACGGCTTCTACGTCCAGGACTATCCGCATCCGATCACGGCGGGGCTCGCCAACTTCTTCGTCGACGACGAGATCTACTGGAACCTGCACCTGGAGGCCGGCGCGCAGGTGATCGGGACCTCGTTCCGCATGTTCAACGAGGTCGCGCCCCAGATGTGGGTCTACGAGAAGGAGGCCTACCGCTCCTTCGTCTGCCTGCTCGGCCACAAACACGCGACGTTCGCCCTGCCGCACGTGCGCGCGCTTATCCTCCGCGGCATCGCCTGGGCGGCGAAGCGCGAAGTGGACGGCCTCGTCAACAAGGAGGAACTCGCCTCCCTGCGCTATCCGGCGGGCGGACCGCTGCCGCTCGACAAGATGGCGGAGAAGATCTCCGTCCCCCAGGATTTCGAACTCAAGGCCCTGCTCGGCGAACCCGAGGTCGTGAAACCCATCTCCATGGCCTGGGATCCGCAGGGGCGCCTTTGGGTCCTGCAGACGCCGATGTATCCCAACAAGGCGAACATCTGGAAGAGCCGGCCCTTCGACCTGCTCGCCAGTTATGAGGACAAGGACGGCGACGGCCGCTACGAGAAGCGGACGGTCTTCTACGAGCAGCTGGACCTGCCCACGGGCCTGGTCTTCCACCAGGACGGCGTCATCGTGATGGCCGCCCCCGAGATCCTCTGGCTGCGGGACACGGACGCCGACGGCGTGGCCGACAAGCGGGAGGTGCTCTTCAGCGGCTTCGGCCACGGGGACACCCACGCGGTCGCCTCGAACCTGCGCTGGGGCCAGGACGGCTGGGTCTACGCCACGCAGGGCTATTCCGGCGGCGGTTCCAACGTCTCGAACAAGGACGGGCGCCCTTGCGGCAAGATCCCCAACGGTCTCTTCCGTTTCCGGCCCGACGGCAGCGAGATCGAGATGGTGAGCTCCTACGGCTCCAACACGTGGGGCATGGACTTCAGCTGGGACAACGAGATCTTCTTCACCATGGCGAACGGCTCGCACCTGCGGCACGTGATCCTGCCCGACCCCGTGCTCTCGCGCGGGAAGACGGGCAAGGTCGAGAGCTGGAAGGACATCACCGACCACCGCGACGCCAACCCGCTCCTGAAGCACGTGATCAATCCGTATCTGCAGATCGACAACGTGGGCGGCTTCACCGCCGCGGCCGGCAGCACGCTCTACGACGGCGGCGCCTGGCCCGACGAGTACCGGCAGATCCATTTCGTGACCGAGTGCACCATCAACCTCATCCATCAGGACCGGGTCGTGCCCGACGGCGTCACGTACAAGGCCACGAAGGTCCGCACCGAGGAGTTCGTCGCGGGCACGGACCTCTGGTTCCGTCCGGTGGACACCCAGATCGGGCCCGACGGCGCGCTCTACATCGCCGACTTCTACAATCCCGCGGCCGTGCACAACGACACGCGCGGGCCCAAACACGGGCCCTACAACGCGGCGGTGCGTCCGGACCGCGACCACCTGCACGGCCGCGTGCTGCGTCTCCAGCACAAACAGGCGAAGGCGCTGCCGGCCGCGGACTTCGCGTCCGTCGCGGGCCTCGTGAAGGCGCTGGAGCATCCGAACCGCTGGGCGAGGCTCACGGCGCAGCGGCTGCTCGTGGAACGGAAGCAGGGCGCCGCGGAGCTGGCGGCGCTGCTCAAGAGCTCCGCGAAACCCGAAGCCCGCGTCCTGGCCCTCTGGGCGCTGCAGCGCCTGGGTGGGCTCGCGGGGACGGAACTGGCGGCAGCGCTGGGGGATGCCGACGGCGGCGTCCGCAAGAACGCCGCGCGCGTGGCCGCTCTCGGCGGCAAGGACGACGGCGTCAAGAAGGCCCTGCTCGAGAAACTCGACGATACGGATCCCCGGGCGCGTCTCGAGAAGATCGTCGCCCTGGCCGCTTTTCCCCTGGATTCGGAGGCGGCGGCCGCCCTGATCAGGCTCTCCGGCACTTTGCAGGACGTCTATTCCCGCTCGGCCGTCGTCGGGGCCCTGGCGTCCTCGCCGGTCGAATCCCTGCTGGCCGCGCTCGATGCGGGCGACAAGGCGCTGGCCGAATCCCTCGCGGAAAACGCGGGGGGACGGCAGGACGCCGAACTGGCGGCGCGCCTCGTGACGGGCCTGGCGGCCAAGGCGGGCGCGTCCGCGGACCTCAAGGCGGCGGTGCTGGGGCGGCTGTCCCGGGCGCTGAAGGCGGACCTGGCCCCTCCCGTCACGCCGGAGCTGCGGAAGGCGCTGGAAGGCCTGCTGGGCAGCGGGGAAGCGGCGCTCATCAGCGCGACCGTGCCCTTCGCCGCCCGCTGGGTGAAGGACGATTCCATGGCGAAATCCCTCGCGCCCGTGGCCGCGGTCCTGCTGGCCGCCCTCGGGGACGCCTCGAAGAGCGAGGACGTGCGGCTCCAGAATCTGCAGGCCGCCCTCTCGCTGCCGTTTGCGCGGGCGAAGGCGTACGAGGCCTGCGCGGGTCTGCTGAGCCCCGCGTCCTCCGCCGATCTGCAGAAGGGGACGATCGAGATCCTGGGCGCGCTCAACGATCCGGGGGCGGCCGCCGTCTTCATCGGCGCCTACCGCAAGGTCGCGGGGCTGTCGCGGGAACTCGTGCTCGGCCAGCTCTTCAAACGTCCCGAATGGACCCTCGCCCTGCTGGCGGAGCTCGAGAACGGCGGCCTGAAGCCCGGCGACCTGGGCCCGAGCGCGCTCTTCCGCCTCCGGACGCATCCCGACAAGACCGTGGCGCAGCGTTCGGTCAAGATGCTCGACGCGCTCATGGGGACGTCCGCGAAGACCAAGGACCCCGTGATCGCCAGGCTCATGCCGGTGGTGGACCAGGCCGGCGATCTCGCCCGCGGGAAGCTCCTCCTCGCGGAGAACTGCCTGAAGTGCCATCAGTACAAGAACGAGGGACGGGCGATCGCGCCCGACCTCACCGGCATGGGCCTGCACGGCAAACACGACCTGCTGACGCACATCATCGACCCGAACCGCACCGTGGAAGGGAACTACGTCTCCTTCAACGTGCGCACCAAGTCCGGGGAGGTCTTCAACGGCCTGGTCGCGCGCGAGACGAAGGACGGCGTCGTCCTCAAGAACAACGAAGGCGACAAGGAGATCCGCCGCGCCGACATCGACGCGATGATCTCGACGGGGATGTCCCTCATGCCCGAGGGGCTGGAAAGCCTGGGGGCCGAGGCGCTGCGGGACATCCTGAGCTATCTCTGCGCGGACGCCGGGAACTTCCGGGTGATCGATCTGCAGACCGCGTTCACGGCCTCCAGCGTCAAGGGCCTCTACGACTCCCGGCGCGAGCCGCACAACCTGAGGCTGAAGAAGTTCGGCATCACGATGGTCGAGGGCGTGCCCTTCATGGTGTCCGACCCCGCGAAGAACCTGAAGGGGCTCAATGCGATCGTGCTCAAGGGCGGAAGCGCGCCGGACTGGGAGTCCAAGCGCGTCATGCCGCAGAAGGTGGAGTTCCGCGTGGGCTTCGCGGCCCCGCGTATCCACGTGCTGGGCGGCATCGCCGCCTGGGGAACCCTGGACGGCGACAAGGCGCCGGAGCCGGCGGTCAAGGTGACGTTCACGTATGCGGACAACCAGACGGAGACGCTGATCCTCAAGGACGGTTTCGAGTTTTCCGACTGGGTGCGGCGCGTCGACGTGAAAGGCTCGAAGTTCGTGCCCGGCATCCTCGAAAACGGCGCGCGGGGCCAGGTCCGCTGGTTCACGATGCGCCCGAAGCGCAGGGACGTCATCGAGCGCCTCACGCTCGAGAGCTACGACAACCACCTCGCGCCGACCTTCCTGGCGATGACGGCGGACGTCTCCGCCGAGGAGAAGGGCGCGGCGCCCGCGCAGGAGCCGCCGGCGGCGCCGCTGCAGTTGACGCCGTCGAAGATCCTCCTGGTGGGCGGCGGGGCCAGCCATGACTTCAACAAATGGTTCCGCGACGCGGACGCGAAGCTGCTGGACGCGGCGTACACCGCGAAGCCGGGGCAGATCGCGGCCGCGCTGCCGGGGACGGAGGTCCTCATCCTTTCCAACAACCAGGCGATCCCCGACCCCGCGGCGCGGAAGGGGATCTTCGACCACGCGGAGGCGGGGAAGGGGATCGTGATCGTGCATGCCGGGGCGTGGTACAACTGGGCCGACTGGAAGGAGTACAACCAGAAGCTCGTCGGCGGCGGATCCCGGGGCCATGAAAAGCTCCAGGAGTTCGAGGTGCTCGCGGTCGACGGCGCCCATCCGGTGATGGCCGGCGTGCCGGCGACGTTCAAGGTGAAGGACGAGCTCTACTTCTACCAGAAGGATGCGCAGGGGCCCGAGATCGAGGTCCTGGCGAAGGGCAGGTCCCTGGAGACCGGCAAGGAATGGCCGGTCGTGCTGCGGGTGAAACATCCGAAGGCGCGCATCCTCGTGGTCACTCTGGGGCACGACGGCGCGGCGCACGAACTGCCGGCGTATCAGACGCTCCTGAAGAACGCGGTCGCCTGGGTGAAGGGCAAATGAAGCAGGTCTGGATCCTCGCCACGCTCGACACGAAGGGGCCCGAAGCGGCCTTCGTGCGCGACCAGCTCGCGGCGATGAAGGTGTCCGCGAAGATCGTGGACAGCGGCTGTTTGGGTACGCCCGCGGTTCCGGCCGATGTCCCGCGCGAACGGATCTTCGAGGCGGCGGGCACGACGCTCGCGGCGCAGCGGGAGCGGAACGACCGCGGCGAGGCCGTGACCGCGGCGGCCCGGGGGGCGGCGGCGTTCATCCTGGGCCGCTTCCAGGCGGGCGAGGTGGCCGGGGTGCTCGGCCTGGGCGGCTCGGCCGGGACGATCATCGGGACCACGGCGATGCGGGCGCTGCCGCTCGGGGTGCCGAAGCTGATGGTGTCCACGCTGGCCTCCGGAAGCGTGCGCCAGTTCGTCGGGGACTCCGACATCCTGATGCTCAACTCGGTCGTGGACATCCTCGGCATCAACCGCATCAGCCGCGCCATCCTGACGAACGCGGCGCGCGCGATGGCGGGACTGGCGACGTTCGAGGGTCGTGGGGTCGAGGCGAAGGACCGCCCCCTGGTGGCGGCGACGATGTTCGGCGTCACGACGAAAGCCGTCATGCGGGCCAAGGAGCGTCTCGAGCAGGCGGGCTGCGAGGTCCTGGTCTTCCACGCCACCGGCAACGGGGGCCAGGCGATGGAGACGCTGATCCGCGACGGCCTGATCGCCGGCGTGCTCGACCTGACGACGACGGAGCTGGCCGACGAACTCGTGGGCGGCTTCCTCTCCGCGGGCCCGGAGCGCCTGACGGCGGCGGGCGCGCGCGGCATCCCCCAGGTGATTTCGACCGGCGCGACCGACATGGTCAACTTCTTCGCTCCGGAGTCGGTGCCCCCGCAGTTCAAGGACCGCCTCTTCTACCGGCACAACCCGGTGGTGACGCTGATGCGCACGACGCCCGCGGAAAACGCCCGGATCGGCGCGGACATCGGCCGCAAGGCCGCGCGCGCGAAGGGTCCGGTCGCGATCCTGCTGCCCGGGCGGGGCGTCTCGGCGATCGACGCGGCCGGGCAGCCCTTCGACGATCCCGCGGCGCGGAAGTCGTTGCATGAGGCCGTCCGGGCGAATGCCGGCTCCGTGGAGCTCCTGGAGCTCGACCGGCATATCAATGACCCGGAGTTCGCGGATGCCGCCGCGGACAAACTCCTGTCGCTGATGAAGCTTCGCTGATCTTGTGGAGGGTGACCCCGTGGGCAACGACAATTCCAGGCAGGGCATACTCAGGCGGTTCCGGGAGCAGGTCGCGCGCGGCGAGCCGATCATCGGCGGCGGCGCGGGCACCGGCCTCTCGGCGAAGTGCGAGGAGGCGGGCGGCATCGACCTGATCATCATCTACAACTCCGGTCGCTTCCGCATGGCGGGCCGCGGCAGCTCGGCGGGGCTCATGCCCTACGGGAACGCCAACCAGATCGTGAAGGAGATGGCGTACGAGGTCCTGCCGGTCGTCAAACACACGCCGGTGCTCGCCGGCGTCTGCGGGACCGACCCCTTCATGATCCCGAAGCTCTTCCTCAAGGAGCTGCGCGAGCTGGGCTTCGCCGGCATCCAGAACTTCCCGACGGTCGGCCTCTGGGGCGGCGAGATGCGCCAGAGCCTCGAGGAGACCGGCATGAGCTACCAGCTGGAGGTGGACATCGTCCGCCTCGCCCACGAGATGGACTTCTTCACCACGCCCTACGCGTTCAACGTCGACGAGGCCCGGCGCATGACGGAGGCGGGGGCGGACATCGTCGTGGCGCACATGGGCGTGACGACCGGCGGGATGATCGGCGCGCATTCCGCGAAGACGCTGGAGTCCTGCGTGGGCCGCATCCAGGAGATGGTCGACGCCTGCAAGGCGGTGCGCGAGGACGTCATCATGCTGTGTCACGGCGGGCCCGTCGCGGAGCCCGAGGACGCTCAGTTCATCATCGAACGCGTGAAGGGCATCGACGGCTTCTATGGCGCGAGTTCGGTGGAGCGTCTGCCGACGGAGGTCGCGATCACGAACCAGATCCGGAAGTTCAAGGGCGTCCGGCTGCCGGCGCGCAACGGCTCCGCGAAGGGCGGGCCGAAGAAGGCCGGCAAGGCGGCCGTGCGATGAGCCGCGCGGCGCTGAAGGCGATGCGCTTCATCACCACGGGGAAGGCGGCGGTGGAGTTCGCGCCCTGGGGGAGGCACGGATGGCACTGCCGTCCGGGCTTCACCGACACGAAGCAGCTGATCCTGGTGCAGGTGACGATGCCCCCCGGCACGGGGCACCAGTTCCACCGCCATCCCGCGCGCGAGGAGATCATCTACATCCTCGACGGGAGGGGCGAGCAGTGGGTGGACAAGGACAGCCGGCAGCTCAAACCCGGGGAGAGCGCCTTCATCCCCCGCAACGTCGTGCACGCGATCTACAACTCGTCGAAGAAGCCCGTGACGTTCCTCGCGATCCTCTCGCCGGCGAAGGCGAAGGGGCCGTTCCTCATCGACTGCTACGACCAGGAGCCCTGGTGCTGCCTGCGGGAGCCCTTCGAGTACGTCTCCGTGGACCCGAAGACCGGGAAGCCGCTGAAGACGAAGCCCCGTTAGGGCCGAAGGCCCCGGGACGGCGGTCGCCGCCCCGGGGCCCCGGAGGGGCTCAGGCTGGCCGATCTGGGGGATCTCCCGGGATCCGGGACCCCTGTCAGGCGCTTTTCTCCTGGGAAAAGAGCTCGATGCGTCCGATCACGCGGCAGGCCGTCTTGAGATCGGCCCGCGTGATGAATTCGAGCGGGTAATCGCTGTTGTAGGGCTGAAGGACCAGGTCCCCTCCGTCCGCTTCGGTGACGTTGCGGATCAGCGCCCGGTCGCCCTGGGCGCCCTGGAGGACGACGTAGCAGACCCCAGTGGCGAACGCCCCCGGGCTGGAGGCCAGCAGGGCGATGTCCCCTTTGCCGTAGCGGGGGTGGTCCGCCCGCATCATGGAGTCGTCCAGGACCACGACGGCGGCATCCGCTTCCACGGCGCCCCTCGGCAGCACGAGGCGGTGGGATCCGGGCGCCGAAAGGCCGCCTTCGGGGCCGACTTCCAGGGGATAGGGCGTTCCGCCGGGGTTCAGGAGGCGCACCGAGCTCACGCTCGCGGGGAGGCCCTCGTCCCAGTCCGCCTGCGCCATCATCCGCAGCGTCTCCTCGCGGATCAGCTCCGGGGCCTTGTCCGCCCAGGCCATGCGGAGCAGGGCGCTTTCATCCTGTTCGAAGATCCGCGCGAACTTGCGGAGCAGCTTCGGGGACGGGGGGTTGACCTTCCCGTTCTCGATGCCGGAAAGGTAGCCCTTTTGGGTGCCGACCTTCTTGGCCACCGTGTTGAGAGACCAGCCGTGCTCCTTGCGCAAGCGGCGCAGCAGGACCCCGAAGTTGGACATCATTCCTCCTGTTTCAACTTCTTGTGAAAGGAGGAGAGCAAGCGGGATGCCAGCCGCTTCCCTTGGGCGGCCGGCGCCGTCGCGACATTTGTGGGACGAAGTGTTCCACGAAATTGAACCCCCGCGGCGCCCGACAATAATGTCGGATCAGCGGAGGCGGACGCTGCTGAAGCGCAGGTCGACGGGATGCGGTTTCCAGTCCACACGGGCGGAGGCGATGAAGTACAGCGGCACATGGACGAGCGGCAGCGTGGGGAGCTCCTCGCGATAACGGGCCAGGGCCCGGGCGTAGTGCTCGCGCCGCCGGGAGGCGTCCGGCTCGTGACGCGCCGCGCCGACGCTGCGGTCGAATTCCGGGTCCTGCCAGAAGGAGCCGTTGAGATCCCCCGCGTTGGCGCCGTGCAGCAGCGGGTGCAGGTAGTTGTCCGGATCGGGGTAGTCCCCCTTCCATCCGAGCAGAAACATCGGATGCGCGGGATCCCGGGTCTTCTGGCTATAGGCGGATTTGTCGTAGGCGCTCAGCCGGACCTCGAGCCCGCAGCGGCGCAGCTGGTCCTGCACCCACTCCGCGGCGCGGGCGGGTTCGGGCAGGTGCGGCCGGGCGATCGCCACATGGATGAGCTCGACCGTCTTCCCCTTGAGCCCCAGTTCCTCGAACAGCGCCTTCGCCCGCGCCGGATCATGCTCGTAGGCGGGGGTCGGCGCGAGATCCCTCCACGCGGCCGGGGGGACCAGGTGGACGGCGGGCGCGGCGAGGCCGTGATACGCGACGGCGACCAGCGCTTTTCGATCCAGGGCCAGCGAGACGGCGCGGCGGAAGCGGGGGTCGGAGTAGGGGGCCTGCCGGACGTTGAAGCCGAGGGCGCAGACGTTGAGCGAGGGGCAGCTGAGGACCCTGGGGTTCGAGCTGCTTCCGAGCGCGGCGACGTCGGCAAGCGAGGGGTGGTCGACGACGTGGACTTCGCCGGCCCGGAGCTTTTCCAGCGCGGTCCGGGAGGAGCGCACCGGGAGCACGACGACGCGGGCGATCGCCGGGGCCGGCCCCGCAAAGCGCGGGTGCGCCGCGAGATCCATCCGGGCGTCGCGTTCCCAGTGCTTCAGCAGATAGGGGCCGCTGCCGCAGGGCTTCGTCGCGAAATCCGGGGCGGCGGCGCACTTCGGGCAGACGATCGAAGCGGCGAACAGCGTCAGCGTCTGGAGGAACGCGGGGGCCGGACGGCGCAGCCGGAACAGGACGCGGGTGGGGGACTCCGCGCGGACCTCCTCGAGATCCGCGTAGACCGGGGCGAAGGGGGCGACCCTGGGGCGCGCGGGATGCGAGGGGTCCCGGAGACGCGCGAAGCTGAAGACGACGGCGGCGGCGTCCAGCGCCGTGCCGTCGTGGAAGACCGCGCCGGGCCGGAGGGTGAAGCGGTGGTCCCGCCCGTCGGGAGACACGGTCCAGGACTCCGCCAGGCGGCCCTCGAGTTCCAGGGAGTCGGCGGCGAATCCGACGAGGGTCTCGTAGAGGTTCTGGATGATCTTGATGTCCTCGCCCCACTCCGCCTCGGCGGGGTCGAGGGTCGCGGAATCGGCGCTGCGCGCCCAGACGAGCGCCGGGGCCTGCGGGGCCGCCGCCGGTCCGCAGCCCGCCGTCAGCAGGATCGCGAGCGCGGCCGCGCGGTTCAGAATCGGTTGCCCTTCGTCGCCGTCCGGATGCGGACGAGATACTGGTCCGCGGTGATGTAGAGGGTCGAGCCGTCGTCGCCCCAGGCGCAGTTCGACGTCGCCTCGCCCGTGCGCAGCGTGCCCAGATGCGTGCCGTCCGGGGCGAAGATGACGACGCCTCCGGGGCCCGTGGCGAAGACGTTGCCCTTCACGTCGACCTTGAGGCCGTCCGGAAGCCCCTTCGCCTTGCCGACCTGCTTCGTGAAGTCGGCGAAGATGCGGCCGCCGCCCAGGCTCCCGTCGGCTTTCACGTCGTAGGCGTGCCAGACGGCCTTGTCGGGGTCCGAACTGGCGACGTAGAGCGTCTTCTCGTCGGGCGAGAAGGCGATGCCGTTGGGGCGGGTGACTTCCTTGGTGAGGAGGGTCAGCGCGCCGTCCGTGCCGAGGCGGTACACGCCCTGGTAGGGGATCTCCTTCGTGGGGTCCTCCATGCGGCCGACGAGCCCGTAAGGGGGATCCGTGAAGTAGAGCGCGCCGCCGGAGTGGTAGCAGGCGTCGTTCGGGCTGTTGAGGCGCCTGCCCTCGTGTTTGTCCGCCAGCGTGACGAACTTCGGCGCGGGCGCGGAGAGCGGCGCGTCCATGCGCGCCATCTTGCGGTCGCCGTGCTGGCAGAGCACGAGGCGGCCCTGGGGGTCGAGCAGCAGACCGTTCGAGCCGGGCTCGGGGCGCAGATCCTTCGGTCCCGTGAGGCCCGAGGGACGCAGGTAGATGCTGGCGCCCTCGCCTTCCTTCCACTTCACGATCTTGTTGGGCGGGATCACGGAGAAGATGAGATAGCCGCCGTCCTTGATCCAGAGCGGGCCCTCGGTCCAGTCGAAGCCGCCCGCCAGCACCTCCATGTGCGTGCCGGGCGGGATCAGCGCGTCGAGGCGCGGGTCCTTGCGCTCGATGGACCCGAAGGGGCGCGAGACCTGGACCTGCGTGCAGGTGCAGGCGGCCAGCGAGGCGATCAGGGCGAGGCCGAGCAGGCGCTGGATCATGGCGTGTTCCCTTTCTAGGAGCGATAGATTCCGAACGGAAAGGCAATCCCGCCGAAGCCCGAAGGGGATTTGTGGAGCCCGCCTTCGCGCCTCTTGCGGGAGGGCGCTTCAGCGGGGCATCTGCCTTCCCGCCCGCCCCCGGCGGGCGAAGGCGGATGGCGAGGGTGACGGGAATCGAACCCGCAACCTCCAGCGTGACAAGCTGGCGCTCTAGCCAATTGAGCTACACCCCCCCGTGCGATCGAGGTTGGGCGCCTAGTTTATCCTCCTCCGCGATGCAGTCAAGAAGAAGGACGCTTCACAGACCCGCGCGCTTGTGGTATGTTCAGCCCCGCTTTGACTACACCCACTGAACCCGCGCAGGCGACCTTCGAGGATTTCGGGCTCGACGAGACGCTGCTTCGCGCCGTCCGCGACCTGGGCTTCACGCACCCCACGCCGATCCAGACGAAGGCCATCCCCCCGGTCCGGGACGGGAAGGACCTCATCGGCTGCGCGCAGACGGGCACGGGCAAGACGGCGGCGTTCCTGCTGCCGGTCATGCACCGCCTGCTCCAGCTGCCGAAGGGCGGCTGCCGCGTGCTCGTCCTCGAGCCCACGCGCGAACTCGCCGCGCAGGTCGAGGAGGACTTCCGCGACCTCGGCAAACACGCGCCGCTGAAGGCCGCCACCGTCTACGGCGGGGTCGGCTTCCAGCCGCAGATCACCGCGCTCCGCCAGGGG
Source organism: uncultured Planctomycetales bacterium (assembly GCA_964619955.1). GTDB lineage: Bacteria > Planctomycetota > MHYJ01 > MHYJ01 > JACPRB01 > JACQFK01. The sequence continues at coordinate 120,815 of CAZUJF010000010.1, read as the reverse complement.
GTCGACATCATCGTGGCCACGCCCGGCCGCCTGCTCGACCACATGGAGCGCGGCAACGCGAAGTTCGACAAGCTCCAGGTCCTCGTTCTCGACGAGGCCGACCGCATGATGGACATGGGCTTCATGCCCGATCTGCGGCGCATCATCTCGAAACTGCCCCGGCAGCGTCAGACGCTCTTTTTCAGCGCGACGATCCCGCCCGAGATCGAGCGGCTCTCGCGCGAGATGCTCAAGGACCCCGTCTCCATCGACGTGGGGCGCCGCCCGCAGGCCGCCACGGGCATCACCCACGCGGTGTACCCCTGCCCCCAGCACAAGAAACTCTCGCTCCTCACGCTGCTGCTGCGCCTTCCGGAGCTCAGCCGGGCGCTGGTCTTCACCCGCACGAAGCACCGCGCCGACCGCGTCTTCGAGCAGCTCCAGTCGCGCGGCTTCATGGTCGGCTGCATCCACGGCGACCGCAGCCAGGGCCAGCGGGAGCAGGCCCTCGAGGAATTCCGGAACGGCAGGGTCCAGGTGCTCGTCGCGACCGACATCGCCGCGCGCGGGCTCGACATCGCCGACCTCACCCACGTGATCAACTACGACGTGCCCCAGTCGCCCGAGGACTACATCCACCGCATCGGCCGCACGGGCCGCGCGCAGGCGGAGGGCGACGCCTTCACGCTCGTCTCCTTCGAAGAGGAGGCCTCGATGAGCGAGATCGAGAAGTCGCTGGGGAAATCACTGCCGCGCGTGACGCGGCCGGACTTCGACTACGGCGGCTTCGTCCCGCTCCCGCCCACGGTGATCAAGCCCGAGGCGCCCGTCAACGCGGGCATGAACTCGACCCGCCGCCCCCTGAACCGGCGGCGGCGCTAGTCTCCCGGCCCCATGAAGATCAGCGCCCTCCGAGTCCTGGAAGTCTTGGATTCCCGCGGGAATCCGACGCTGAAGGTCTCGATGGAACTCGACGGGGCCGCCGGGGAATTCTTCGTCCCTTCCGGCGCCTCCACCGGCCGCGGCGAGGCGAAGGAGCTCCGCGACGGCGGCGCGCGCTACGGGGGCCGCGGCGTGCGCCAGGCCTGCGCGTCCGTCCTCAAGGAGGGTGCGCGGCTCTGCAAAGCCCGCTTCAAAACCCAGGCGGAATTCGATGCCGCGCTCGAGGCGCGCGCGCTCGCCGGCAACGTGTCGCTGGGCCTCTCGGGGGCCTTCGCGCGGGCCGCGGCGGCGCGTTCCGGCCGCCCGCTCTACGAATACTTCGGCCCGGGCCGGACGCTTCCGGTGCCGATGGTGAACCTCCTCTCGGGGGGGCTGCACGGCGGCGGGAACATGCCCGTGCAGGACATCCTGGTGCAGCCCTTGAGGATGAAATCCTTTGCGGAGGCGCTGGAGCGCGTCGCGCGGGTTTATGCGGCGGCGCGCGGTCTCGTGAAGGAGCGTTTCGACTACCTGCCCAACTGGGTGGCGGACGAGGGCGGCTTCGCGCCGCGGTTCAAGTCGGTCGAGCAGGCCCTCGACTTCGCCGTCGAAGCGATCCAGGTCTCCGGTTTGAAACCCGGACGCGACATGGCGCTGACGCTCGACGTCGCCGCCTCGCATGCCTCGGCCATCACGATCGAACGCCTCGAGTCCTGGGTGGCGAAGTACCCCGTCGTTTCCATCGAGGACGGCGTCCCGGAGGACGACTGGGAGGGCTGGCGCACGCTCACGCGGACACTGGGCGGGCGCATCCAGCTCGTGGGCGACGACTTTTTCGTGACGAATCCCGAGCGCGTGCGCCGCGGGATCCGGGAGTCCTGCGCCAATGCGGTGCTCGTGAAGATGAACCAGATCGGCACGATCAGCCGGACGCTCGAGGTGATCGCGATCGCGAAGGCGGCGGGCTGGAAGACGGTCGTCTCCGCCCGCTCGGGGGAGACGGAGGATTCCACGATGGCGGATCTCTGCGTGGGCGCCTCCGGCGGCCAGATCAAGATCGGCTCCATCACCCGCAGCGAACGGCTGGCGAAGTACAACCGCCTGCTCGAGATCGAGGCGGGCCTCAGCCCCCGAGGACGAGCTTCCGCAAGACGTTGAGCGGCAGCGCGCCGTGGCGCAGCACGAGGTCGTGGAAGGCGCGGAGGTCGAAGGCGGGCCCCCGGCGGCGGGCCGTCTCCTCGCGCAGGGCGCAGATCTCCCGCTTGCCGATCATGTAGGCGAGCGCCTGGCCCGGCCAGATGATGTAGCGGTCGACCTCGTTCAGGACCTCGGTCTCGGACAGCGCCACGTGCTCCAGGAGGAACGCGACCGCCTGCGGGCGCGACCAGCCGAGGGCGTGCAGGCCCGTGTCCACGACGAGCCGGCCGGCGCGCCAGGCCTGATAGGTGAGCATGCCGAACTTCGAGAGCTCGTCCTCGTAGAAGCCCATCTCCACGCCGAGGCGCTCGGCATAGAGCCCCCAGCCCTCGACGTAGGCGGTGAACGCGGCGTTGCGGCGGAAGCGCGGCAGGTCCGCGATCTCCAGGGCGAGCGCGAGCTGCAGGTGGTGCCCCGGCACGGCCTCGTGCAGCGTGAGCGCCGGCAGGTTGAAGCGGGGCCGGGTCTCCGGCCGGTACGTGTTGGCGTAATAGATGCCCTTGCGGGTCAGCGCCTCGTCCGGCGGATAGTAGTAGGCGGAGACGGAGTCCTTCTCGCGGTAGTCCTCGATCGCCTTCACCTCGCAGCGGTTCTTCGGCAGGCGCCCGAACCATGCGGGCAGCATCGACTCGGCCCGGGCGAGCTGGCGGCGGGCCGTGTCGAGCAGGTCCTCGCGCGACGAAAAGAAATTCTTCGGGTCGCGCTTCAGGGAGGCCTGGAAGGCCTTCAGGTCCGGTCCCGCGATGGCCCGCATCTCCTCCCGGATCGACTCGAGCTCCTCGAGGCCGATGCGGTGGATCTGCTCCGCCGTCAGGTCGGTGGTCGTGTGGAGGCGGATGCGGAAGGCGTAGGCCTCCGGGCCGCCGGGCAGCGATCCGAGCCCCACGTCTTCCCGGCGCGCGGCCGGCAGGTAGTCCCGTTCCAGGAAGCCCCGCATCGACTGGAACGCGGGATAGACCGCGTCCCGCACGGCGGGGACGAGTTCGGGGCGGACGGCGAAGGGGGAGCGCTCCACGGGCCGGGCGAGCAGTTCCCGGAGCTGGCCGAGGACGCGCTCGACGGCCGCGCGCACCGCGGTCCGGCCTTCGCGCAGCCCGCCGTGCAGGTTCTCGAGGTATTGCCGGATGTACGCGGGGAAGGCGCGGAAGCGGGCCTCGAGGCCGGCGAGATCCGAGTGCGGGTGGAAGTTGAGCAGCTGGGGGAAGTCCGCCTGCGGGCCCTGCAGCTGGTCCACCTCCCATTGCCAGAATTTGTGGCGCTCCTCCTCGAGGGCGAAGCCGATCTGGACGCGGAGCACCTCCGCCGTGACGCGGTCGGATTCCGGGAGGCTGCGGAGATCCAGGGCGTCGGCCTGGGCCAGGAAGCCCTTCAAAGCCTCCCGGCGCCGGGAGCGGCCGTCGTCCGAGATGTCCATGAGACGGTCGTTGAAGCGGAAGTCGCCGAGGTAGGTGGCGACGACGGGGTTTTCGCGCAGGGTCCAGTCCCAGTAGGCCTCCGCGAGGGTGCCCAGGACCGTGGAGGCGCTCATTCTCCGGGCGGGCGGATGGCCGCGCCCTCGAGCAGGTATTGCCAGAGGGCCTCCGTCTGTTTGACGGCGTCGCCGTCGAGCACGTCGGTCAGCTGGGTGCGGCCCTCCTTGATGAACTGGGGCATCTTCGTGCCGGGTTCCAGGCGCAGCGGCTCCCGGAGCCAGCGTTCGAAGTAGTCGCGGCGGAGGCGGTCCTTGGCGAGCCGGAAGTTGGGCGCCGGGGCTTCGAAGACCTTCGTGGCGCCCTTGGGGCCGATGGCGTGGCAGGAGAGGCAGTCGAGGCCGCCCATGGGCCCGGAAAGCCGCCGGCCGTGTTCCGCGAGTTCCGCGTCGGGCGCGGCGAGCGGAGGACTTGCGGCGGGGGCGCCGTGTTCGAACGCCATGCCGAGCGCGAGCCCGGCGGCGCGGGCCGGGAAGGACGGCATGCGCAGGGTCTTCAGGTAGGGGCGGGGGCGTTCGATCGCGGGATCGCCGCGGAGGAAGGCGGCGGCCCATTCCGGCCGGAGTTTCTCCCCGGTCCAGGTGAGCGACGGGAACCAGGGTTCGGCCGGGGCGATCTCGACGAACTCCCCGTCGTCCTCCTTCTTCTTGGGGACGAGGTCCTTGGTCTCGCCGGCGACGTCGCTCCAGGCGTCGGCGCGGTCGTCGCGCTTGTGGCAGGCGAAGCAGCGCAGCGCGCGGATCTGGCGCTCGAGGAATTCGGGGGCCGCATCGCGGCCGAGGGCGGCGAGGTCGCCGGAGGCGAACGCGGCGATCGCGTCCCGCTGGGGGGCGCCGAAGCCGAAGTCCGGGGCCGCGCCGCGTCCGTCCGCCGCGAGGCAGCCGGAGGCCCACTTCGCGGCCGGGATCGCGCGCAGGGGGGCGGCCTTGAACGTGTTCGTCGCGGGGATCGTGTGGCAGTTCATGCAGCCGCGCGCGCCGGCGAGCGCCCGGCCGCGGGCCGCATCCCCCTTCAGGCCGGAGCTCTTGACGGGCTGTCCCTCGCGGGAGAGCAGGAAGGCGGCGAGCAGCGAGGCTTCCTCGTCGGAGAGCCGGAAGTCCGGCATCTCGATCCACGCGTAGTGGCTTTGCGGGGCCTTGAGGAACGCGCGCAGGGCGGCGGGGCGCCATTTGGCTTTCACGTGACGCAGCGGGATGCGGTCGGCGGCGGGGGCCTGCTCGGGCAGGGTGTGGCAGCCCACGCAGCGCATCTCGGCGAAGAGCACGCCGCCGGCCGCGGCAGGGGCGGCCGCTCCGCCTTCCGCGGGGGCTCCGAGGGTGGACAGATAGACGGCGAGATCGGCGGCGTCCTGTCCCGAAAGTCCGGCGATCTTCGGCATGGTCGCCTCGGGGCGGATCGAACGCGGATCGAGGATCCAGGCCTCCATCCAGTCGGCGTGCAGGCGCGCCCCCGCGTCCGCCAGGGACGGCGCGTCCATCTCGAGTTCCGGGAAGCCCTTGACCGGGTCGCTGTGGCACTTCAGGCAGCGCCGCTGCGCGACGAGTTCGCGTCCTTCGCGGATCCGGCGCGCGCCGCGGAGTTCGGGGGTGTTCGTGTCGTGGCTCAGGGACAGGGGCGGGACGGGTTCCTTGGGGAAGTCGCTGGAGGTCCACAGGAGCCGGACCGAGGCCTCGCCCTCCGCCGGGGCTTCGTAGAACACCTGCAGCGCATTGCGGCCCTTCTTGAGGCGCAGGGAGGGGCCTTCGGCGGCCGACAGATCCTCCCCTTTGGCTTCAAGGGCGGGCTTGCCGTTGACCACGACGCGGAGGCTGCCCCGGCCGGAGGCGCTGAACTGGACGTCCGTGCCTAGGTCCACGCTGACGAAGCCCTCCCAGAGGGCCTTGAAGGGGCCCGGGGCCAGGAAGGGCGAGGGGGCGGTCCCGGCGGGCACCGTGAGGGCCGCCAGCCGGGTGTCGCGGAAGTCCGTGTGAGGGCCCTGGTCCAGTCTAAGCGAGAGGCCCGGGACCAGGCTGCTCTTCGCCTCGGCGAGGGGCGGGGCCGCGGGACGCTCCTGGGAGGCCGCCCAGGCGGCGGCCAGCGCGAGCAGGGCGGGAACGAGGACTTTCATCGGGGCCTCGAATGGGGGAGGAAACGCGGACTCAGAATATCCATACGCCGCGGGGGAGTCAACGAAGGCGGGGATGCGCGCGGGACGAAAAAAAACGGCCCCGGTCTTCCGACCGGGGCCGTTCCGTTCAGCCTGTGGAGGCTTTGGATTCTAGAAGAGGTCCTTGATCGGCGTTCCGCTCGTGGCGGCGCTGCCGTTGTTGGACGCGTACTTCACCATGCGGCCCTCGGCCTCGTACTTCTTGTTCGGATCGATGCCGCACGCCGCGAGCATCGTCGCGAAGAGGTTGTGCATCGGGACCGGCTTGCTGACGGCCTCGCCGTTCGCGCCCGTGTCGCCGTACACGCGGCCGCGCGCCAGCGCGCCGCCCGCCATGACCACGCTGAAGCCGTTGGCGTGGTGGTCGCGGCCCTTGCCCGCGTTGACCGACGGAGTGCGGCCGAACTCGCCCGCCCAGATCACCAGCGTGTCGTTGAGCAGGTCCTTCTCGGCCAGGTCCTTGATCAGCGTGCCCATGCCCTTGTCGAGCGTGGGGAGCATGCGGTTCATGGCGTTGAAGTTGTCGTTGTGCGTGTCCCAGCCGCCCATGCCGATCTCCACGAAGGAGACGCCGGACTGCACCAGGCGCCGCGCCAGGAGGCAGTTGATGCCGAAGCGGTCGCCGTACTGCTTGCGCAGCTCGGCGGGCTCCTCGTTGTAGTTGAAGGCCTTCAGGAGGGGCGTGTTCATCACGTCCTCGGACTTGACGTACGCGTTCTCGACCTTGCGCACCTCGGCCTGCTGGCGCTTGCTGTCCCAGTCCTTGTTCTGGTCGAGCAGGAGGGCCGCGCGGAGCTTGTCGCGGTCGACGCCGACGTTCCGGCGAAGGTTCGGGATCGGATTATCCGCGTTGTTCAGACGGAAGGGGAGGTAGTCCTCGCCCAGGGCCGTCGACTGGGGGATCAGGGGCGGATCGATGGCGATGTGATGGGGCAGGGGGAACTTCTTGTCGCCCTTCTCGTACGACACGATCGTGCCGAGGGGGGCCATGGGCACGCCCTGCACCGCCTGGATGCCCAGGTGCATGAGGGAGGTGCCGCGCTCGTGCGAGCCCTCATGGGTCGCGACGGAGCGGACGACCGCCATGTTCTTGGCCTGGGACGCGCAGATCGGCAGCAGCTCGTTGAACTTGACGCCGGGGATGGTCGTGTCCATCGCCTTCGTCTCGCCGCCGTTCTTCTGGCCGGGCTTCGGATCCCAGGTGTCCATGTGCGTGGGCCCGCCGCCCATCCACAGCATGATCACCGACTTCGCCTTGCCGGTCGAAGGCTTCTTGCCCTTCTCGGCCACCGTCTGCTGACCCAAGGCGTACCCCGGCACCGCTCCCGCGGCCGCCGCGCCCAAGCTGAACCGCAGGAACGACCTGCGGCTGAAACCAGGATGACATTCCACGCACTTGGCCATAACGTTATCCCCTCCAACTTTCCAAATTTACGTTCAAGTCCACGATCCACACAGCCGGAACTAATGCCGGGTCACGAACTCCGTCGAATTGAGGATAGTCCAGTAGGCATCCTCCCAGCCCGTGCCGCCGTTCTTCTCGATGAACTCCTTGTAGCGCTTCTTCTCGTTTTCCGAGGCGGTGCGGGAGATGCCCGCCAGGAACATGTCGTCGATCTTCTCTTCGATCGTGCCCTTGCCGCCCTTGATGGACTGGAGGACGCCGCCGCTGATCCAGCTCATGATCTGCGTGTTGTTGCGGAGCAGGAGCGCCTGGCGCGCGTTGCCCGGGAGCGGGGTCGTCTCCGTCCAGACCGAGCCGGCGGGGAAGAGCGAGCCCACCATTTCCAGGACCGGCGCGACGTCCTTCGCCGGCTTGCCGGAGGTCGCCACGCGGATCGACTGGATCAGCTGCTCCCCGTTGAGGAGGCGGACCGTGGCGCGCGAGAAGTTCGGCTTGTTCATGGCCGTCTCGCCGCTGCTGCCGCGCTGATACGCCTCGGTGTTGCAGATCGCGCGGATCAGGTGCTTCATGGAGTACTTGTTGCCCTGGAGGTCGCGGGTGAGGGCGTCCAGGATCGCGGGGGAGAGGGCCTTGTTCTTCAGGTTGAAGTCGTCCACGGGGTGGACGATGCCGCGGCCCATGAGCCAGCCCCAGACGCGGTTCGCCAGCGCCTTGGGCAGCTGGGTGTTGCCCTTGCTCGTCATGAAGATCGAGAAGAGCTTGGCGCGGTCGTCGTTCTTGCCGGCCGCCTGGCCGGTCAGGGGGAAGACGGGCTTCGCCACGCCGCCGTCCGAGAGGTTGACGGCCTTCTTGCCGCTGCCCTGGATGTCGGGCATCATCTGTTCGCCTTCCTCGGCGTACTTGATCTCGACGTGGTCGACGGAGTCCTTCTCGCCGCCGTTGCCCGTGCCGCGCGCCTTCTGGCGAACCACGAACGCGGCGATGCCGTAGTAGTCCTCGACGCGCCACTTATCGAAGGGGTGGTCGTGGCAGCGCGCGCACACCATGCGGATGCCCAGGAGCTGCTGCGCGACGCCGTTGGAGAAGGTGACCGTGAAGCCTTCCTCCTGGTAGAAGGAGAGCTTGTACCCGAGGGCGGGATCGCCTTCATCCGAGCCGCGGGCGTCCAGCATCTGGGCCACGATGTCGGTCCAAGGCGCGTCCTTGGTGATCTTCATCTTGAACCAGGTCATGAACTCCTTCACGATGCGCTCCGTGGAGGTCTTGCCCAGCTTGGGCATCGTGTCCATCGTGACGTTGTGGTAGTTGCCGAAGAAGACCTCGGCCCAGAGGCGCGACCAGTAGTCGGACCATTCGGGGCTCGCCAGCAGTTCCTCGATCTTGGCCTCGCGCTTCTTGGCGTTCGCGTCCGCGATGAACGCCTTCACCTGCTCGAGGTTGGGCGGATAACCCACCAGATCCAGCATGATGCGGCGCAGGAATTCGCCGTCGTCGCAGACGGGCGCCTGGTCCTTCATGCTGTAGCCGGAGATGCCCTTGACCGCGCTGTCGATCGTGGAGCAGACCCCCGGCTTTCCGGGGAGGTCCTGCGGAGCGCTCTGCGCACCGGCTCCCGCGAAGAGGATCGTCAGGAGGGCTCCCACCCCAAGCTTCCAATTCCGCATCTGCCTCATCCCCCTTAGCAAATTTTCGTTCCCGCTCACGGATACCTTACACACCTGACGCCCAAAAAGTGTCAGTCCTGCCAAAAAAGTTTTGCAGTTCGATATTACATCAAAGATGTAGCTATGGCAATCCGCTTTATCAGGCCCTCTTGGGAGTTCTTTTCGGCCGAATGATCGGGGTTCCCCCCTCTTTTCGGGCAATTCCCCTTGACGCCGGCTCAGGGGAGAACGTATCTTCTGGACGGCGGGCCTTAGAAAAACTTGAACCGGCTGCCTGGCCGGGGAGGACCTATGGCGCGCTTTGTCCGGCGACACACCGTTCGAAACGTCACCCCCGCGGCCCGCAGTTCGAAGCGTCCGCCTGCGGTCGAAGGCGCCCTGGGCATCCCGCAGTGGACCGAGCTCCTCAAGGAGTTCCCGGACTATCTGCAGGCCTACGTCGAGCGGGGGATCCTCCTCTACAAGACCGGCCGCCACGACAACGCCCTCTTCGATTTCAACCAGGCGCTCAAACTCAATCCGGCCGAGCCCAAGGCGCTCTTCTATCGGGGCGTCACGTTCTTGTCCTTCAAGCGGGCGAAGGAGGCGGCCGCCGATTTCAAACGCTGCCTGGCTCAGGACAAGGCCCATGCCGAGGCCTGGTACTACAGCGGCCTGGCGCTGGCGCAGATGAACGACCTCGCGGCGGCGCTCCAGCACCTGGACCGGGCCCTCGAACTGAAACCCGCCCATGCCCGCGCCCTCGCCCAGCGGGGCGAACTGCGGATCCGGCGCCGGGATCTCGACGGCGCCCTCGCCGACCTGGACGCCGCGATCGCCGCGGCCCCCGAAGACGCCGCCTCCCTGGCCAACCGCGCCCAGGTCCATCTGGCGAAGGGTAATTTCGGCCGCGCGCTCGACGACCTCAACGCCTCCCTGCGTCTGGATCCCGCCCAGCCCGGGCCCTGGCACGATCTGGGGCTCATCTCCCTCCGGAAGCAGGACATCGACGGCGCCATCGCGAACCTCCAGAAGGCGCTGGCCGCCGACCGCTCCTATCCCATCGATCCCCGCTTCGCGCAGGCGTATCTCCAGCGCGCCCGCGCGGCGGCGGAGGCGGGACGGCTCGACGAGGCGATCGAAGGCTACGCCGCGTCGCACGAGCTGAACCCCGAGGCCGTGCCGGCGGCGGAATACGCGGAGCTGCACCGGCGGCGCGCCAAGGTCCGGCAGGAGGCGGGGCAGGTCAACGAGGCCCTCGCGGACTTCGAGGCGGCGGACGCCCTCTCCAGTCCCGCCCAGGCGCCGTCGGGCCACGTGGAGGCCCTCTATCAGCGGGCCCTGACGCGCGCGAAGGAGGGTGCGCACGAACAGGCCCTGGAGGATCTTCGCCAGGCCCTGGCGGCAAAGCCGGACCTGGTCATCGACCCCGCCTTCGCCGGCTCCTTCGGGCAGCGCGGCAGCGCCCGGCTCGAGGCCGGCGATTTCAAGAAGGCGATCGAGGACCTCTCCCGAGCCATCTCGCTGGATCCCCAGGAGCCCTCGCATCGGGAGCAGCGGGCCGCCGCCTATTTCCAGCTGGGCGAGGCCGAGCGCTCGGCGGGCGATCTGGAGCTCATGTTCAAGCTCAAGCCGGACGCGCAGGTGGATCCGATGCTCCTGGTCGCGTTCGGCGACCGCGCTCGCGCGCGGCTCCAGCGCGGGGACACGATCGGGGCCGTCTCGGACTTCGAGATCGCGGCCCGCGTCAGCCCGGAGATCGAGCAGGACCCCGGATACGCGAATGCGTTGCAGTCACGCTGCACCCTCTTCCTGAAACAGGGGAAAATCGAGGCCGCCCTGGGGGATCTCGAGCGGGCCCTTCAGCTCCAGCCTTCGCTGAAGGTTCCGCCGGCCATGGCCGCCGCCTACTGCGCCCGGGCCAAGGCCCGGCTGGGGAAGGGCCGGGCGGACCTGGCGCTCCAGGATCTCGGCCGGGCGATCGAGCTGGATCCGCGGCACGCCGACGCCTTCGCCCAGCGGGCGGCCCTGCACCGGGAGCGCATGGACTTCGCCGACGCCCTCTCGGACCTGGAACGTGCGGCGGCGGCGGATCCCGCCCGCGCCGCCGGCTACAAGGCCGAGATCCAGGCGATCCGGACCCAGATGGGGTGATCGGGCTCACGGTGGCCTCTTACTGAAGGGGCAGGGTCCCCGGCGCCGGCTTGAGGAAGCCCGCCCGTTCCAGGGCCTCCTTGAGCACGTCGCGCAGCAGATCCATCTGCGCGCGATCGATCAGCCGGATTCCGCGCCGGGTGAAGCCTTCGAAGGTCTCCGAGTGGACGAACTCCCGGATGTCGAGCACGGGCTCGGCCCCCGGTTTCTTCGGGTTGTTGAGCAGCCGGACGCGGTACTTGCCCAGCGGGGCGAACTCCTGGAGCACCTGCTCCACGCGGGGCTTGGCGCTTTTCTTTTCCACGGCACACCTCCAATCGGGTCGCTCCCCATGAGCGCCCGTTTTCGGTGAGCAAGCGGAGTGCCAAGGGCGCTCCCCAGCGGAAGAGCCGTCCCGAGCTCTCTCCGCGTTACCTGGCGTAACGTGACGTTACGTGGCGTAACGCCGATCGAGACGGCGGAGCCGCGCGCCAAGGACGGCGGAAACCCCCGGTGCCACGGGGTGCACCGGGCGGGCCGCTCCAGGTTCGGCGACTACTTCCGCGCCTCGTCGCGCAGCTTACGGACCGCCTCCGTGAGGACATGCCTCGGGTAGGTCTTGAGGAGATCCTCGTAGATTTCGACCGCCTTGTCTTTCTTGCCCTTCTTGACGAGGTCGGCCGCGACGCCGACCCGGGCCTGGATGAAGCGCCGGTCGACCTCGTCGTCCGAGAGGGGCTCCTCAGCCGGCTTCGGGGCGGGCTCCGTCCTGGCCGGGGCGGGGGAGCCCGGCGGGGCCTCGAGGGCGAGTTCCTTCAGGAGTTCCCGGGCGCTGCGGCTGCCCTCGATCCGGGCCAGGATCTTCTCCTCGGGGAATCTGAGCGCGCTGTTGAGCACCAGAAGCGTGGGCGCCCGCGTCACCGAAAAGCGCGTGCATTCCTCGGAGCCCTTCCTGTACTCCGACCTGGCGGCGACGACGCGCTCCAGGCTCTCCGCCAGGAGCGGATCCGTCAGCGACATCGTGACGGCCAGCGAGGCGGGGGACTCGTCGCTGAAAAAGAGCAGCACGGGCTTGCGCAGCTTTCTCGCGAGCGGGAGCGCCTCCTCCAGGGTCCTCAGCCTGAGCTGCGGGGCGCGGGGCGGCGCTTCCGCTTTCGCGGGGCCCTTGTCGGCGGTCTCGTGGATGTGCTTCGCGATGCCGTCCGGGTCGCGGCTCGTCACGGTGCCCCACTTCTTGCCGTCCGGCTCGCAGAGAACGACGGTCGGATAGCCCTGGACCTTGAAGAGAGCCGCCAGCTCGTTGTTTTTCTTGCCCCAGTCGCAATCCACGAAGATGCAGACCACCCGCTCCGCGGCCTGGATCACCTTCGGATCGCTGAACGCACCTGCGCTCAATTTCTTGCAGGGGCCTCAGCCTTCGCTCGTGAAGAAGAGGAGGGCCGGCAGGTTCTTCCCCCGGGCCTCCGCCAGGACGGCCTTGGGATCCTCGCCCCCCTTGCCCCTCCAGGACAGCTTCCCGCCGTCCTGGGCGAAGGCCGCGGAACCCAGGGCGAGAGACAGGATCCACGCCGACATTCGATCGCGCATGCGCACCTCTTGTTCGAAGTGTAGCTCCGCTCGCTGCCGGCGGGGAAAGAAAAACCCCCCGGAGCCGGCGGCTCCGGGGGGGTGTGGATCGCTCGAACCTTACTTCTTCTCGACCTTGAGCAGCGCCCGCATCAGGGCGGTCTTGAGGGCGACGGGCTTCTTCGCGCCCGTCAGCTTCTCGAGCACGGCCTTCTCGGGCGTCTCCTTCGAGGCGTCGCAGATGTAGATCGAGGGCAGGGTCGAGACGCCCCACTTGCGGACGATCTCGGAATCCTTCTCGTAAGGCAGCTTCACGAACGCGATCTGCCCGTGGAACTTGGCCAGCATGCGGTCCTCGAACCCCTTGAGCGTCTCGCCCTCGGTTTCGAAGCCGACGACGAGCAGCTTCTTGCCCGCCGCCTCGGACGTATCCGAGGCCCAGGAGACCGGCTTGGACGTGTACTTCGCCGCGGCGGCGTCGAGGAGCGCCGTCAGCGCGCTTTCGCCCTCGGCGATCGGGCCCCGCGCGAGCTCCGCGCCGTCGGGGTCGACGATCAGGGCGACGGGAACGCCCTGGATCTTGAACTGGTTGGCCAGCTTCTGCGTGCCCTTGACGAAAATCATGTCGGCGGACTTCTTGACCACCGGGTCGGCGGCGAACGAACCGTTCGCCTTCGCGATCGACTTCGATCAGGTGTTGCCCGCTCAGCTGCCGCCTTCGGTCAGCGCGGCGTTCTGGGTGAAAAAGTAACAGATCGGAAGGCCCGTCGCGGCGCTGCGCGCCTGGGCCCCCTCGGGCTTTTCCCACGCGACGCTGCCCGCGCCGCCCGCGGCGGAAGCCGCCCCGGCCAGCGCCAGGACCGCCGCCCATGCCAACCCACGTCCCATCATGCGTGAACCCTCCATCCGGCCGACAAAAACCGTCGCACTATTATATCCGACACCGGCCGCGAATGGAATTGTACGCAAAAACAAATCCGGGGGCGGCCTTCCCGGGAAGGGGTCAGGCGCCCAGGAAGTCCGGCAGGATCAGCAGCAGCAGGACCAGGAAGATCACGACGGGGAAGACCGCGACGAAGCGCGTGAAGCGGCCCTCGTACTTCAGGTGCATGAAGAACGTCGCCACCAGCGAGGCCTTGACGAGCGCGATCAGCACGCCGACCGTCACGCCCAGCTTCAGGTGGGAGGCGAGGACCGTGAGGACCGTGAGCGCGGCGAGCGCCCCGAAGACCGCCAGGTAGCCTTTCAGCTTCATCGTTCCCTCCGGTCCTACATGAGATAGAGCATCGGGAAGAGGAAGATCCAGACGATGTCCACGAAATGCCAGTAGAGCCCCGTGGACTCCAGCGCGCCGTAATTGCCCGGCGTGAACGAATCCGCCTTCGCCATCATGATCGCGATCGCCAGCATCCCGCCGACCACGTGCACGCCGTGCAGCCCGGTCAGCGTGAAGTAGCAGGTGAAGAAGATCGACGTGCTGGAGTAGATCCCGTGGTGGAACTTGGCGGCGTACTCGTAGCCCTTGATGCCGAGGAAGGCGCAACTCAGGAGCAGCGTGAGACCGAGGAACTTCCGGATCCGGCCCGCGTCCCCCTCCTCGCCCGCCTTCACCGCCAGCGCCATGGTGAGGGAACTGCCGATCAGCACGAAGGTGTTCACCATGGCGAGGATGTCGTCCAGCTTCGCCTGGTCCGCCGCCATCGAGGGCGTGGCCACGCGGAACAGGATGTACGAGGCGAGGAAGCCCCCGAACATCATGACCTCGCTCGCGAGGAAGAGCCACATCCCCAGCTTGAGCGTCCGGTGACGCCAGCCGGGAGGGACCGCCGCGGCGCCGCTCATGCCCGGGCCTCCTGCTGCGGGACGAAGTCCCTCTCCTCGCCGGGCGGGCTGTACTCGTAGGCCCAGCGCCGGACCTCGGGGATCTCGTCGAAGTTGTGGTGGGGCGGCGGCGACGTCGTCGCCCATTCGAGCGTGGTCGCCTTCCAGGGGTTGTCCTCCGCCTTGCGCCCCCAGCGCATCGAGCCGAAGAAGTTGACGATGAAGAGCACCTGGACGATCCCGAAGGCGAAGGCCGCCAGCGAGATGAAGGTCTGCATGCCCTGCATCGGCCGGAGGTAGTCGAACGTGGACGGCTCCGCGATGCGCCGGTGCATGCCGCCGATGCCCAGGATGTGCATCGTGAAGAAGATGGCGTAGAAGCCGGCGAAACTCAGGATCACGTGGATCCGGCCGGCCGTCTCGTTGAGATGCCGGCCGAACATCTTCGGGAACCAGTGGTAGACCGCCGCGAAGACCGCGAAGACGCTCGCGCCGCCCACCACGAAATGGAAGTGCGCGACCACCCAGTAGGTGTCGTGCACGTAGATGTCGATCGCGCTCATCGCGTTGATGAGGCCCGTGATGCCGCCCGACACGAAGATGAGCAGCACCGCCACGGCGCTCGTCATGCCCGCCGTCAGCCGGATCGACCCCCTCCAGAGCGTCGCCAGGAGGTTGAAGATCAGCACGCCCGAGGGCACGCCGACCAGCGCCGTCAGGATGGAGAACGCGACGCCGAGGTAGGGGTTCATGCCGCTCACGTAGATGTGGTGCCCCCAGACGAGGAAGCCCAGGAAGACGATGGCGATCATCGAGCCGATCGAGGCCTTGAACCCGAACGCCGGCTTCCGGGCGCACGTCGAGATGATCTCCGCCACCATCGTGATCCCCGGAAGGATCATCAGATACACCACCGGGTGCGAGTAGAACCAGAAGAGGTGCTGGTAGAGCAGCGGCTGGCCCCCGCCCGGGCCCTTCACGGGGACGTCGCCGATCGCCATGTTCGAGGTCGTGAAGAACGTGGTCAGCCCCGTCTGGTCGAGCAGCACCATGATGAGGGCGGACGCGATCACGGGCGTGCCCAGCAGGATGATCGTCGAGACCGTGAGGAAGGCCCAGCACGTGAGCGGCATCCGCATCAGCGTCATGCCCGGGGCGCGGCAGTTCATGATGGTCGCCACGAAGTTCACGCCGCCGAGGATCGAGGAGGTGCCCACGAGCACGATCGAGAGCACCCAGAGGATCTGCCCCAGCTGCGAGGGCACCGCGCCCTTGACCGTGCTCAGCGGCGGATACATCGTCCAGCCGCTCGACGCCGGCCCGCCCGGCACGAAGAGGCTTCCGATCATCAGCGCGCCGGCGGGGATGATCAGCCAGTACGAGACCGCGTTCAGCACCGGGAACGCCATGTCCCGCGCGCCGATCTGCAGCGGGACGAGGTAGTTGCCGAACGCGCCCACCAGGGTCGGGAGGATGAAGAAGATCAGCATCAGGGTCCCGTGGGTGGTGACGACGCCGATGTACTGTTCCGGGGTCATCGCGCCCAGGATCGGCAGCGGCTTCCACGGGTAGGCGAGCTGCCAGCGGATCCACATCGCCATGAGGCCCGCCACGAGGAAGAAGACCAGCCCCGTGAAGAGGTACTGGAGCCCGATCACCTTGTGGTCGATCGAGAAGACGTACTTCTTCCAGAACGAGGTCGGCGCCGGGTGCACCGGCGGCCCGTCGACGTCGTGGGCGCCCCCGTGGGGGGCGTTTACGGCTGGCGCGTGTCCGCCCATAGATCCCATTTCTTCCGCTCGTCTCCGGGCCCGTTGTCCTTCAGATCCTCGGCCTCCTCGGCCAGCCATTTCTCGTAATCGGCGGCGGGCAGCACCTTGAGGATGCCGCGCATCTTGTAGTGGCCCAGACCGCAAAGCTCGGCGCAGCCCACCTCCCACTGGCCGGCCTTCATCGGCCGGAACCAGGCCTTGTGCGTGATGCCGGGCATCACGTCCATCTTCACCCGGAAGTGGGGCAGCCAGAAACTGTGGATCACGTCGCGCGAGCGCATGATGCAGAGGACGGGTTTGTTCTCGGGCACCACCAGCTTGTTGATCGTGGTGATGTCGTCGGCGCCTCCGAACTTCCCGTCCCTGCCCGCCTGGCGGAAGTTCCAGGCGAACTGTTCGCCGAAGACCTGGACGACCGTGGCCTCCTCGGGTTTCGGAAAGTTGATAGTGGCATCCGCCCAGATCTTTTCCTGGACGATGTCGAAGGGAATTTCCAGGAGCATGAGCAGGACCGCGATCCCCGCGGTGCCCGCGGCGGTCTTGAAGCCGGTGATGTACGCGGCACGCCCGCCCTCGCGGGCCCGGAAGCGGATGAGGCAGTAGATCACGTAGACGCCGACGGCCACGAGGAAGGGGGTGAGGACGATCATCATCGTCCAGAACAGGGAGTCGATGCGATCTCCGCCGGCCGCCACATTTTCGGGGAAGCCCCAAGACATGTTCTGAGGCGCTACCAAGAGGCTGAGGGGGCGCAGCATGATGTTGGGGGCTGGACTAGCAAGCGGGATGCCACGTCAGCCCCCCTCGGAGCCTCGTGAAGGTGTGGGGGAAGTTCCGGGGTGGAGGGGGAACTTTCCTCGGAAATAGAGTGTCGGGGCCGGGGACAGGTCCGGGAGTGCCATACCGGACACCGTCCCTCGGCCCGAACACCACGTTATGGCCCGGGTGAAAGCCGTCCTCCGTGAGGGGAGGGGGCCAAGGAGGGGACCCCTCACGGAGGGCGCAACCGATTCGCCGAACGGGAAGGGCGCCCGCCACTGCCGGTGTCCACCCGAGGGGGACGGCCCGGTCACCTCGCGGGGTGAGGGGCGGGAACTCCACCCTTCCGTCGGCCGATAGTGATGATGCAAGCGGGATGCCAGTGCGATTCCGACGGGGAAAGAGCGAGGACCTGAAAAAGACGCGGACTAGTCCCGGCCGCCCCGCGGAACTTTCCCAGTAGGCCGCTCCTCTCTGTCTCTCTGTCGTAGATCGGGAGGGGGTGGGCCCGGGAAAAGGGCGGTCAAGCTTCGAAGTATCGCGGAGTCCGGGGGGAGGGCGCGGCGGCGTAGCCGAGGCGGAAGGGCTGGAGGGGCTGCCAGGGGAGGGGGGCGAGGAGGCCCTCCGCCCGCATCCGGGTTTCGGGCGTCTGCATGAGCTGGGAGACCGGCTGGAAGGCCAGACCCAGGGAACTCGCCTTCAGCCAGAGCCGTTCGAGCACCCGCCCGGCGCGGACCTCGGCCTCGACGCTGCGTTCCCGCAGGCTCAGCATCCCGATGAGCGGCGCCGTCTTCATCAGACGCGCGTCCCCCCGGGCCGTGGATTTCGCCAGGTTGAAGCGGGAGACCATGATCTTTCGGATCGCCGCCACCGGCCAGGCCGGCGTCAGGGCTCCCTGGCCGAACCCGCGCGCGATCTCCGCACGCCAGGCCGGATCGGCGAACAGGCGCATGTCCCCCGAGACCGTGAGCCGCTGAACTCTCCGGAGCAGCCGGGGGTCGTCCGTGAAGTCGATCCGCACATCCACGAACATGGAGGACTCGCCGAGGACGTCGAGGTGCTCCTCCGGCACGGGGCGGCCGTCGAAGGGTGTCCGGCAGGTGTGCCGCAGCGGAATCGCCCGGAAGAGGTCGGGATCCAGACCGTGACCGCCCCCGGGCCGCAATTGCACCCGGGCCCCCTCCTTGAGGTACGTCACGTCCGCCTGATATCCGAAATGGTCCGCGGCGATCACCAGATTCTCGATGGCGCATCCGGCGGATTCCCGCAACTCGCGCTGGTCCGCATCCGACACCCTCAGCCAGCGGTCGAGGTCCATGAGGACGTCCACGCCGGATCCGCGGATTTTGAATGTCCAAGGGCGGGTGTTGTGCGTGGAGGAGGCGAGTTCCGCGTAGCGAAGCAGAAAACGGATCCGCTTCTCCTCCGGCCCCGTTCTGGGGAAACGGTGCTCGTCGATGGGACGCACCCGTGAAGACAACACGGGGACTGTGGCTGCAAGCGGCGTGCCAGCCCGTTCTCGATCGTCCGGGCCGGAAATTTACAGGGGCTTGAGGTCGGCCGAGGAAAGATCCACCCTCAGGACGTAAACCTGGCTGTTCGTGTCCACCGCCCAGAACAGCTTCCGGCGGGCATCGTACATCAGCCCCAGGGAGACGTTGCGCCCCTTCTTTCCGCTGGGGTCGTCACCGCCGATCTGCAGCGAAACCCAGCGGTTCCCCGCGGGGTCGTAGGCGGGCGTCCGGCCCCCCGGCAGCGTGCCGCCCACCAGGAAGAGGTCGTTCGCGAGGTCGTAGCGGATCTGGCAGAGGTAGGGGACCGCGACGGCCGCGGCCTTTCCCTCGGGGGACAGGGACGTCACGACGCCGTCCTTGTCGACGGCCTGGATCTCGCCGTCGTAGGGGGTCTTGTCCCCGTAGCTCTTGCGCCAGAAGAGGAGGCGGTCGCGCTTGGCGTCGTACGCGAGCGTCGAGTTGTCGACGACCGACCCGGCGAGTCTGCCCTTCAGCGGGCGCTCGATCCATCGGGTGCCGTCGAGGCCGAAGAGGCGTCCGTCCTTGGTCCAGCAGACGAGGCCGGCGGGCGTCGCCGTCAGCGTGAGCGTGTAGTAGGCGTCCCCGTAGGTCATCTCCTTCGGCTTGGCGAAGCGGCCGCTCCAGTCGCCGAGCTCCGGGTCCCAGACGAAGCAGTCGCTCTTGCGACCGACGAAGAACATTTTCCGGAAGCGGGCGTCGTAGCCGTAGCTCTGGTAGGTGTGGCCCGTGACCCAGGGACGGCGGTTGAAGTTCACGCCCTCCGGGTATTCCGTGTTCGTGTAGAGCTGGCCGAGGGGGAACTCGACGGGCATCGTAAGTTCCCAGCGGTTTGTGTTCGTGTGGTAGTGGAGGACGTCCGTCCCGCCGTGCGCGGAGTGGCCGCCCGACCAGCGCAGGATGAGGTCGCGGTCGGGATCGTAGACCGCCGTGCCCCAGTCGCGGTTGAGCGCGGGCAGCTGCGGCGGCTTCGTGGCGACCCAGGTGTTGGCGGGCAGATTCTTAAGCGTCTCCGAGAAGTTCCGATCGGGGGCCGGGCCCTGCAGATAGTGATCGGGATGGAGCCGGCCCTTGCGATACACCCGGGAGTCGGGGGCGACCCCGCTCCCCGTCCAGGCATTCGCCTCGACGTCGTAGGTCCACTCGCCGTCGGCGAGGTTCCGGTACTGCCCGCCGACATAATCGGTGCTGGACGTGTACGTGTACCCGCCGTTCAGGACGACCTTGCCGTCGCCCGCGGCCGTGAGCATGTGACGCGCGCGTGGCGGCGGGGCGTTGGGCGGGTGTCGCAGCGTCCATGTCGGCCCGGCCGGATCGAAGACCCAGGTGTCGTTCGTGAGGTGGTCGAGGTGGTCGCCTCCGAAGAGCACGTAGAGCTTCGTCTTTGCGTCCCAGGCGAGGGCGGTGTTGGCACGGGGGGCGGGTTCGGCGTCGAGCGCATCGGCGTCGCGCTCCAAGGTCTCCAGTTGCTGGCGGAGCGCGCGGACCGCGTCGGCCTCCCCCGTTCCTTCGAAGTACGCCGCGCGCAGGCGGGCGAGTTCCGCCTTGACCGCGTCCCGTCTGGCGCGGAGTTCGTCGCAGGCCTTCTGATTCGGGTTCTTCGCGCGCAGTTCCTCGGGGACGGCTTTCCACTGGCCGTCGACTTTGACGCGCGTGTGCGGGCTGCCGTCGGGCGCCGCCTGGTCCTGGCCGCCGAAGGAGAGGCCGGGGCCGTCCTCGCAGACGGTCCCCCAGATCACCCGCTCCTTCAGATCGGTGGAAGGGAGGCGGTAGGGCTTCTCCTGGGCCAGGACCAGGACGAGCAGGGCCGGCCCGATCACTTGATGGCGGAGAAGTCCGCGGGGGTCATGAAGACGGACTCGACTTTGGCGGCCAGCTTGACGCCGTCCTTCTGGCTCTCGGCGTAGACCTTCTGCCAGTCGGGGTCCGCGGCGAAGGCCTTGAACGAGGCGTTGCGGGCGTCCTTGCTGGGGAAGGCGAGGACGTAGGCGAGTTTCTTCTCGCCCTCGGCGCCCTCGGTGATCCAGTAGCCGACGTTGGTCATGCCGTGTTTCTCGAAGAGCTTGAGGGTGTGGTCGCGGAAGCGGGTGAGCAGCGCGTCCATCTTGCCCGGGCTGGGCGTGTACGTGCGCAGTTCGAAGAAGCGGTCCGCCTTCGCGGTCTCGCGCGTCCCCGCCGTCCAGCCGCAAAGCCCCGCCGCCAGGATCGCCAGTCCGATCGTGATCGTCTTCATGGTTCTTCTCCGGTTCCAAAGGCCGCCCCATTGCGGCGCCGCGTATCTTACGTCCCCGGGCGGGCCGGAAGGCACGCCAAATCCAGACCGTCTGTGAAGCCTGGGCGGAAGCGCTACCGGCCCTCGAAGAGGGCGCGGCCCCAGGTCTCGCCCCGCAGGAAGCGGTAGGGGGGCTCCGAGAGATTGACCCCTTCCACCAGATGCCCCCGCGAAAGCCGCCCCTCCTGGTCGCTCCAGTGGACCGTCCAGGTGGAGGGGAGCCGGTCGCCCGCCCGCGGCGGCCGCGCCCCGGCGTTCAGGAGCGACCAGGGGACCGCGTACTCCATCGTGTAGCCGAGGCCGTTCGGGTGCGCCCGGAACGCGCCGCTCCAGCCCGGGGGATCCACGCGCTCCCCGTGGAAGTCCATCCCGTACGAGACCTGCAGCCGCGGCCGCCCGCTCGGACGGTGAAACCAGAACGTCAGGTGCGCGATGCGCTCGTTCACGTCCTCCGGACGCCGCCCGATCTCCGGATGCTTCGCGTCCGCGAGCGGCGGGCCCTTCGCCGTGAACGGACCCTGCAGCGCGGGATCCGCCGCCAGCCGCAGGATCACGCTGCCGCCCCGCCACGCGTACTCCTTCGGATCCGCCTGCGGATCCATCACCGAGCGCAGCGGCGCCGGATCGCCGACCCGCGCCGCCACGTAGAGGAAGCGCTCGTCGTACATCAGCATCCCTTCCAGCGTGTGGCTCTCGTGGTACGGCGGCCAGCAGGCGCTCGAGAACGCGGCGCGCCGGTCCCATTCCCCGAGCTCGCCGTCGGCCGTGACCGGGCCCGGCGCCGGCACCGCGCGGATCTCCCCGAGCCGGCTCCGGTTGTAGATCGGCCCCGCGGGCTGGCCGCCGTCCGTGTCCGTGGGGAACATCCGCACGTAGCGCTCCGGTTCGAACGGGATGCCCTCCGGCGGCCCCGCCGACCAGCGCCAGGCGCGGCCGGCCTCGAGACGGACCGTGCCCCCCGCGGATTCGGCCACGACCCCGCCCAGGAAGACCTGGACCTGCGTCTCGCCGTCGGCGCGGACCTCGGCCCCGAACTCCGCGCCCGGAGGGATCAGGCGCGCCCGGGGCGTTTCGAGGGTGAAGCCGCGGGCCGCGTCCGGAACGTGCGCCACGACGCGCCCCCGGTCCAGGCGGGCCCGCTGCCCCGACAGGAGCTCCAGGCCCACGGGGGATTCCAGGACCAGGCGGACGCCGTTCTCGAGCGTGATCTCCGCGAAGCCCTCGACGAGGTCCAGGCGGCCGGGGGGGATCGCGGGCCCGGGCGGCTTCGAACCCCAGCGTGCGCCGGAGCTGCGGGACAGGCGGCCGAGCGCCGGCTCCGGACTCCGCAGCAGCAGGGCGAGTCCGAGCGCGGCCAGCAGCAGCGCCGCCGCCGCGAGGAACATCGGCCGCTGCCGCCGGAGCTCCGGCAGCGGGTCGGCCACCGCCCCCGGCAGGGCGCAATAGGTCTTCAGGCCGACGTGCACGTTGACGTATTCCCGCCAGGCGCGGCGCGTCTCCGCGTCGGCCGCGAGCAGCTCCTGCAAGCGCGCCCAGCGCTCCGGGCTCGCGGTCCCCGAGACGGCCTCGCCGAAGAGGTCCCTCCGCTCGCGGTTCATGCGCCCTCCCCGGCGCCGCGGCGCACGCATTCGAGCAGGGTCTCCCGGAGCCGGTTCAGGGTCTTGTAGACGCTGTTCGGCGTCGCGCCGAGCTGCAGGGCCGCGTCCTTGATGCTCGCCCCCGTCTCGTAGCAGAGCGCCAGGAGACGGCGGCTCCGGGGATCGAGCTTCTGCAGGCAGCGCCCGAGCGCCCCGCGCTGGCTCTGCAGCCGCTCGGCGTCGTCCTGCGCCTCCCGCGCCAGCGTCTCGATCAGCTCGGGCGAAAAACGGTGCGGATCCCGGAGGTTCTTCCGCACCTGGTTGAGCACCAGGTAGCGGGCGATCTGGCAGCCCCACGCGAGGAACGACGTCCCTTCCTGGAAGTCGCCGAACTTGCGCCACATCACGACGCTCGCCTGCTGCAGGATGTCCTCCGCGTCCGCCCAGTGGGGGAGCAGGCTGAGGATGAAGCTCAGCAGCGGCGCGTGGTGGCGCGCGAGCAGGCCGGTGAACCTCTCGTAGCGCTCGCCGTCGGACGCCGTCGTGTCCATGCTCAATTGACGTTGGTCCCGCACACCGCGAGGGGAAAGCCGGGGACGGAGAGGACGCCCCCGCATTCGAAGTCGTCCGTTCCCTTCAGCCCGCACCCGTACCGCGCGCCGCCGTTGGTCGCAAAGACCACCGGGCTGCAGCGGTAGTTGATGATCTTCCGGCCCCGGAAGTCCGCGACGGTGAGCAGCTGCATCTCGATCCCGTGCGTGTCGGCGATCTCGGCGTAGACGGGGTCGATGAGGCGGCGGTCGCGCAGTTCCCGGGTGATCCTGCCCTCCTTGGGGCCGAACGTCACCCATTGAAGGACGCGGTCCAGCCGGCTGACCACGATGAAGCCGCAGTCGGGGCCGCCGGCCGCGCCTTTGGAGGCCAGCCAGACGGGGTTCTTTCCGACGGCCAGGGTTCCCGCAGGCGCGACGGGTGCGGCCCCGGCCGGGGCGTCGGTCCCGAGCCCGCCCACGCTGAACGAGCGGAGTTCGCCCTCCTGGGTTCCGATGAACGTTCGGTTGTGCTCGCCGCCCGCCGCCCGGGCCAGCACGCAGGAGGGCTTGGGGATGTCGAGCTCGGCGGCGACGACGGGGGTCCACTCGGGGCGCTTCTCGAACGTGGGGGGCCATTGGCCGGGACCGGGTCCGAGTTCCCGCGTTTTCGCGAAGGTCTCGGTCCCGCCGAAGTAGGCCTCGCGCACGCCGCCCAGCAGCGGCTGCAGATCGACGAAGACCGCCTTGTTCTCGTCGCGGGACAGGATCACGGCGTAGCCGCTGCGGCTCACGAAGCCCGCGTTGTTGCCCTTGGCGAAGCCCTCGCGGACGGCGGGGTCGTCGAGGTTCAGCCGGCTGGGCATCGCGATGTTGCCGTCGGGACCGCTGAGGCGCCCGGGGTGATGGTTGGTCGAGGCGCTGACGGCGGTCGGGGCTTTGATCGGGAGGTCGACGAAACCGAGCAGCTTGAGGTCGGAGAAGGAGCCCTGGTTGGGGAACATCGGGTAGCGGGAGTGCCAGTCGTGCGCGAAATCGGGCGCGCAGGCCTCGAGGGCGATGACGGCGAGTTGGGCCTTGCGGTCCTGGGTGTCGATGACGGTGACGAGGGCGAGTTCGTTCCGCGGAGTGACGGCGAGGGCGGTGGGCAGTTTGCCGGGGGGGAGTTTGAGGACGGGGTGGGTGCCCTGGGAGGTGGCGGAGCCGGCGGTCGTGATCCAGCCGTTGCCGTAGAGGATGACCGCATGGTTCGACCAGGTGGCGAGTCCGCGGGCGATGGCGAGGGGCGCGGCCGGGGCGGCGCCTTTTTTGCGCCACTCGAAGACCGCGGGATCGGGACGGAAGCCGCCCCACCAGGGGGGCTCGGGTTTCTCGCTGAGGCAGTTGTTCTGCATCTCGAGGAGGAGGACGCGGTCGACGCCGGGCCCCGAATCGCCGGCATAGAGGACCTGGGCCTGGGTGCTGCTGAAATCTCCGGCGGCCGGGGTGGGGGGCCCGCCGACCTGGTAGAGCATGCCGCCGTTGTTGCGGGCGGGGGGGCAGGGTTTGTCGGGAGGCTGGTAGATCAGGGGGATCTTTTCCTTGGAGGCGCCCGTGGCCTCGGGTCCGAAGCGGCGGGACATGCCGCCGGGGCTGAAGTCGGAGAGGGCCCGGGCGGCGTCCGCCGGGGACTGGGCCAGGGCGAAGCAGAGGAGGAGGTTCATGTGAGATCCCGCCGCCCTTGAATGTCGTGAATACCCGTTCTTGGCCGGAAATTCGTCAACGAAGCGTGATCGCGAGGCGGAAGCCCACGTGGTCCACGCGCAGGCCCGGGGCGCCGGGGTCCCGGGACTCGGACGTCAAATGGGAGCCCCCGCTGCGCCAGCCGCCGCCGCGCAGGACGGGGTCGCGGGTCTCGCCCGTCGCCGGATCCACCCGGCGGTCCTCGCACCATTCCCAGACGTTGCCGTAGAGGTCGTGCAGGCCCCAGGCGTTGGGCTTGAGTTGGCCGACGGGATGGCGTCCGCGTCCGGCCGTCTCGTGCTTCGGATTCGGCGTGTAGGTGTGGTTGAACCAGGCGTGGGCTTCGAGGTCGGCGGCGCTTTCGCCGCAATGGCGGGGGCCCGCGGTCCCGGCGCGCGCGGCCCACTCCCATTGGGCCTCGGTGGGGAGGCTGTAGCGGCGCCCGGCGGCCTGCTCCTCCGGGAGCCCGCTCAGCCAGGCGGCGTAGTCGCGCGCGTCCTGCCAGCCGACCCCGGCGGCGGGCATCTCGTCGGCCTCGAACTCCTCGCCGGCCTCCGGCACGCGGTGCGCGGGCTTGAAGCGCCGGTACTGGGCGTTCGTGACCTCCGTGCGGCCGAGGTAGTAGGCCTGTTTGAGTTCGACCGAGTACTTGGAGCCCTTGACGCCCATCTCGAAGCGCCCGCCCGGGATGAGGAGCAGGGTCATGCCGGCGCTGTTCCGGAGTTCGGGGTCGACCTTCAGCGCGGCGGCCCAGTCCCTGCGAAGGGTCGCCGCCCGTTCGGCATCGAAGGGCGGCCGGGCCATCGGGGGCTTTTCCTGGAGGGCGAGGACGAGCGGCAGCAGGAGGGAGAGCATCAGACTCCTATACAATGTTCCGCAACGGCTACTTGGAATATTTCCCCTCTTTTCCTGTTTGGTTGGCCCTTCGAATGGTGAATATGGGTGGAGATACCTATGGGCTTGGAGCGGGAGCATCTGATCCGGGACTTCCAGCAGGACCGCTACGTCCTGCTGGGGTACCTCCGTTCCCTCGTCGGCGATCCCAACCTGGCCGAGGACCTCTTCCAGGAGGTCTCGGTCATCGTCCTGCAGAAGGCCGAGCAGTTTGAAACCGGGCGGGACCTGCAGGCCTGGTGCCGCGGCATCGCCCGCAACCTGGCTCTCCGCCACCGCCATGAATCCACGCGCCTGAAATACTTCGCCGACGACCGCATCCTCGAGCTGGTCGACGCGGCCTTCGCGGAGAACTCCGACCGCGAGATCTGGGACCCGCGCCGCACCCAGCTGCGCAAGTGCATGGAATCGCTCGCGGCGCCGTCCCGCGATCTCGTCCAGCTGCGCTACGAAGCGGGACTGAGTCTGAAGGCGGTCGCCTCCCGGATGGCCCGGACGGAGGCCGCCGTGCAGGTGGCGCTCTCCCGCGTCCGGAAGTGGCTCTCGGACTGCGTCGCCCGTCGCGCCGCCGGGGAGGCGCCCGCATGAATCCGCGCTTCGAGGAGCTCTACGAACGTTTTGTGGACGGGACCCTGGACGCCGGGGAGCGGGAGGAGTTTCTCCGTCTGCTGGAGGACCCCCGGGCCCGCCGGCACTTCGTCGAACTGCAGGCCTTCGAGGTGGCGGTCTCCGAGGAACTGCGCCTCGGACCCGTCCAGATCCGCGATGCGAAAGCGGCGTCGTCGCGGACGCTGCCCCGGGTCAAGGCGCGGCCGCTGTCGGGGACCTATCGCGCCACGCCGCGCTCCGGCGCCCCCTGGCTCTGGGGGGCGGGGGTCGCGGCGGCCTTCCTGGTGATCGTGGCGCTGGCTCTGAATTCGGGGTCCGCGCCGCCGAAGGCGCCGGCCGCGCTGGTCCGCGAAACCCGGGTTTCCACGCCGCCGGAGCCTCCGCCGAAAGGGGTGCCGCCGCGCACGGAGCCCTCGAGGGCCGTGCTGCCCGGGCGGGAACTCCGGGACCCGGAGCCGTTTGTTGTTCCGCCTCCGAAACCGGCGCCCCTTCCGGATCCTCCCAAGGAAGCGGCCGCGCCGCGTCCTCCGGAACCGAAGCCGTCGCCCGTCGCGGCGCCGTCGCCCGTCCGGGAATCCGTGGCCCACGTGGCCCGCCTGGAAGCGGCCGGCGGCGAGGTCCTTCTGTCGGGTCTTCCGGCGAAACCGACGCAGGGCCTGGTCTCGGGGCAGTCGCTCTCCACCGGCCGCGAGGCCTACGCGCTCCTGCGCTTCGAGGACGGCACCCGCCTGGAATTGGGGCCGGACACCAAAGTGAGCCGCGTCGGGGAGGGCCCGGCGGGGAAGTTCGTGCAGGTGGATTCGGGCACGGTCCACCTCGACGTCGGAAAACAGCCGCAGGGAAAGCCGCTGATCGTCGGCAGTCCCCAGGCGGAATGCACGGTCCTGGGCACGCAGTTCACCGTGAAGACCACCCCGGCCTATGCGCGGATCGATGTCCGCGAGGGACGCGTCAAGGTCGCGCGGCTGCCCCAGGCGGTGAGCACGGTCGTCGTGCCGGCGGGGCAGTTCCTGATGGTGGGGCAGGGCTATGACTTCGTTCCCAAGCCCCAGCCTGCGAACTGGAAGGCTCCCGGCGGCGCGCTGGCGTTCTGGCTGAAGTCCGATGCGGGCGTGAAGCTCAACGCGGGGGCCGTCGCCGCCTGGCAGGATCAATCCCCGTCGGGGACCCCGGTCGCCGCGCTCAACGCCGCGGCGCAGCCGGAGTGGGTCCCGGCCGCGTCCGGGGGGCGTCCCGCCCTGCGCTTCGACGGCGCCGACGACGCCCTGCAGCTCCCCGACGGCTTTTCCGATCTGCGGGCCGGGCTCTCGGTCTACGTCGTGGTCCGTCCCGCCGCGGGCGGCCCTCCCGTGCGCTTCCTGGATCTCGATGAAGGCCCGCAATGCGACACCGTCGTCTTCGGCGGCCGGGACACGCCCGACAAGCTGTCCTTCTGGGTCTACGCCAACAGCCAGACGAAGTCCAAGGTCGAGGCGCCCGGCGCGATCGTCGCGGGGCAGCTGCAGACCTTCGGGGCGGTGCTGTATCCGGGCGGCCGCGTGACGCTGACGCGCAACGGGGTCGTCCTGGCCACGGGACAGACGACGATGCCGGCGGCCGTCGTGCGGAAGCCGAACCAGATCGGGCGCGCCTCCACCGGGGACGCCGCCTTCAAAGGGGAACTCTACGAAATGCTCGTCTACACCCGGGCGTTGAACGACGCCGAACGCGGGCATGTCGAGGGGTATTTCGCGGGCAAATACGGGGACGTCACGGCGCCGGGACCGCTGCTGCGGCCTTCGGACAAGTAGCCGGCGTCCGGGTTCGGGCAGTTGGGGGCGGGCCGCCGCAGGGCGGAATTTGAGGGGATGGGTATGTCTCTATCCAAGGCGCTTTCGTTGTTGTTGCTGGTCGGCATCGCGGTCGGGGCTCCGGTCCGGGCCGCGTGGGCGGGCGATCCCCAGGATCCCGCCAACTTCAGTGATGTCTTGTTTTCCGGGGGACTGACCTCGCCCACCGGCCTGGCCTGGGCCCGCGACGGCAGCAACACGCTCTTCGTCACGGAGAAGGGCGGGGCGCTCCGGGTCATCCGCAACGGGACGCTGCAGGCCCAGCAGGTCCTCAAGATCAACGTGACGACGAGCAGCGAGTGCGGGCTGCTCTCCGTGGTCACCGATCCGGAATATGCCACCAACAAATACGTGTTTGTGTTCGCTACGGTGAGCTCGTCCATCCAGCGCGTGCTGCGCTTCACCATGGTCGAGTCGGGCGGCAATCTCGTGGCTTCCGGCGTGACCGCGGACCTGAACACGGCCGCCACGGCGGCGTATCAGCTGGGACCGGACCTGCCCTGCCAGAACGCGAACCATGACGGCGGCGGCATCGACATCGGCCCCGACGGGCACCTCTACTGGGGCGTCGGCAACCTGGGCAACGGGAGCAACATCGGCGGCGACGGCACGGGCGGACAGGAGACGTCCTGGGGCTCCAAGGTCGGCCGTCTGAACCGCTTCACGGGCGAGCTCATCAACGGGCCGAACTACAACGCGGGCAATGGTCTGACGGTCGCGGACTACTACTACGCCCGCGGCTTCCGGAATCCTTTCGGCCTGCGCTTCCATCCGGACACGGGTGCGCTCTGGATGTTCGAGGTCGGCGACGGCTGGGAGCAGATCTTCATCGTGACGCCGGGCAGCACCCAGGGCTGGCCCACGGAGAACAACACGACCGACAACGCCAAGCTGCGGCCCGTCCTCGCCTACGCGACCAACTCGGGAAGCTCCTACGGCGGCTGCCTGACGCGCGGGAACTGGTACGGCGGCACTGCCTTTCCGGCGTCGCACCAGGGGAACCTGTTCTTCTGCGACTACAACAGCGAGCGGATCATGCGCTCGACGCTGAACGCCTCGAAGAACGCCCTCACGAACACGGAGATCTGGATCACCAACGCGGGGCGGCCCACCGACATCACGACGGGGCCGGACGGCGCCCTCTACTACGCCAGCCACAACGGCAACAGCGTCCGCCGGGTCTATTACAGCGGCGGGGTGAGCGCCCCGTCGATCACGGCCCAGCCGGCGAACCGGACCGTGAACGACGGGCAGACCGCGCAGTTCTCCGTCACCGCGACCGGCACCGCCCCGATCGCCTATCAGTGGCAGAAGATGGATCCGGGCGGCGCCTTCGCGAACATCGCGGGGGCGACGGCCTCCACGTACACGACGCCCGCGACCACGCTGGCGATGAACGGCACCCAGTACCGGGTCGTCCTGGACAACGCCGCCGCCGGGACCGTGACGTCCAACGCCGCCACGCTCACGGTGAACGCGAATCCGCCGGCGATCTCCCAGCAGCCGGCGAATCAGACGGTCAACGAGGGACAGACCGCGCAGTTCTCGGTGACGGCGTCGGGGTCGGCGACGCTGACCTACCAGTGGCAGAAGATGGATCCGGGCGGGGCCTTCGCGAACATCGCGGGGGCGACGACGTCCAGCTACACGACGCCCGCGACGACGGCGGGCATGAACGGGACGCAGTACCGGGTGATCCTGGACAACCCGGCCGCGGGGACCGTGACCTCGAACGCCGCCACGCTGACCGTCACGGCGACGGCGGTCGGACCGACGATCACGCAGCAGCCCGCGCCGCAGAGCGCCGGAGCGGGCCAGACGGCCCAGTTCACGGTGACGGCGACCGGGACGGCGCCGCTCGCCTACCAGTGGCAGAAGGCCGACCCCGGTTCGGCGACGTTTGCGGACATCGCGGGGGCCACCGGGGCCGCGTTCACGACGCCGACGCTCACGGCGGGCATGAACGGGACGCAGTACCGCGTCCGCGTCTCCAACGGCGTGGGGAACGTGACCAGCAACGCCGCGATCCTGACGGTGTCCCAGCCCGCGGCGGCGGCGCCGCTGATCAACCCGGCGGGGGGGACCTACTCGGGACCGGTGACGGTGCGCCTCAGCACGAGCTCGGGCGGCGCCGAGATCCGCTATACCACCGACGGCTCGAATCCCACCGGCACCTCCGCGCTCTACGCGGGGCCGCTCGTGCTCTCCGCCTCGTCGACGCTGCGGGCGATCGCCACGGGTCCGGGTTGGAGCAACAGCCCGGTCTCGGAGGCGCTGTTCACGATCACGGGGACGACCCAGTACGGTTTGGGCTATCGCGAGACGGTGACGGGCCTGAACGTGACCGCGTCGGCCGCGGGTCTGCCGACCCTGCTGAGCGGGACGGGGATCTTTTCGTCGCTCGCGACGCTGACGCCGGCCCCGGGGGTCGTGCCGTTCGGGGTGAATTCGCCGCTCTGGTCGGACAACGCCGCCAAGCAGCGCTGGATCGCCCTGCCGGGCAACGAGAAGGTGACGTTCACGGCGACGGGGGAGTGGTCCTTCCCGACGGGCACGGTTCTCGTCAAACATTTCGATTTGCCGGTCGACGACACGAATCCGGCGGTCCTGCGGCGGCTCGAGACGCGCGTGCTCTACATCCAGGGCGGCGGCACGGGCTACGGCGCGACGTATCGCTGGAACGCGGCGGGCACGGACGCCACGCTGATGACGGATCTGCTCGGGGTCACGGAGGACGTCCCCATCGCGACGGCGGGGGCGCCGCGGACGCAGACCTGGTTCTATCCGGGCCGCGACAACTGCATGAACTGCCACAATCCGGCGGCGGGGTTTGTGCTCGGTCCCAAGACGCGGCAGCTCAACGGCGACTATCGCTATCCGTCGTCGGGTGTCACGGATAACCAATTGCGCACGTGGAACTACCTGCAGATGTTCGCGACGCCGGTGGCGGAGGCGCAGATCCCGGGCTACACGCAGTTGTCGGACATCAACGACGCCGGGGCCTCGCTGGAACAGCGGGTGCGCTCGTACCTGGACGCCAACTGCGGGAACTGCCATCGTCCCGGCGGCCCCAGCGGGCGCGCCCAGTGGGACGGCCGCTACGACACCCCGCTGGCGCAGCAGGGGCTTGTCGAGGGCTTCGTCTACGCGGACACGCTGGGGATCCTGAATCCGTACGTCGTCGCGTCCGGCGATCCGGCAAGTTCGGTTCTGCTCTCCCGGATGGCACGGACGGACACGTATCGGATGCCGACGCTGGGTTCCAGCGTGCCGCACGGGGATGCGCTGCTGACGATCACGGCGTGGATCAACACGCTGACACCGCCGGGCGGGGGCACGCCCCCCGGGGGTGGCGGGACGCCGCCGCCCGGCGGGGGCGGAGGAGGGGGAACGGCCACCGCGGCTGCGGAGCCCCAGGGCGACGACCATGACGGGGTCGATGAGAAATGCCTTTACGGCAGCGCGACCCTGTCCGTCCCGGGACCCGGGGTGTGGCTCCTGGCATTGGGGCTCTTGCTGGCGGCCTTGCGGAGGCGATAAACGCGGCGCGTTCCGGCTTGACGGAAACGGGCGACGATTCTTGTCAGCGGATCCCTTGGGCTTGGGGATTTCGCGAGGCATGGCGATTGCTCATGCAGAGGGCATGAACGCCCTCTGCGTGCTGATGGTGGCCGTGGCGCTCCTCGCGTTCCTGGAGTTCGATCGGGGGATCTGTCTGAGCTGCCCCGGCCTCCATCGCCATAGAAGCGGGTCCACGGAGAGAAGTCCCTCCGCCTCCCTCAAGACCCTCGCCTCCGCCCAGGCCGACTTCCGGGCCAACGACCGGGACGGTGATGGGGTGCGGCAGTTCTGGCGGGGGGATGTCGCGGGGCTTTATGCCCTCGTCCACAAGGAGCAGGGGGCGCTCAAGCTCATCGAGCTCTCGGTGGCCGGAGCCGATGATCGTCCGCTCACGGAGATCACGCGCTACACCGTCCGCTCCCCGAAGGCCGGGTACCTGTTCCGGGCGCTGCGCCACGCGGATGAGGATCCGAAGAAGCCGAGTCCGGATCGATTCGCGGCCGTGGCGTTCCCGGCTCATTACAATCTCACAGATCGGGATCGCTTCAGCTTCATCCTCGACGAGAACAATGCGATCCTTCGTGCCGACCTGGGCCATGGCCGTGGGATCGACGTCTACCCCACGCCGGAGGAACTGCGGAAGACCTGGTCCAAACTCGACTAAGTAAATATTCTATTAAGAAACTATATATTGTTTTGAGACGTATAATCTGCTGAATGGCGCTCAAGCAGGTCGAGCACGGATCCCGGCGCTCCCGGGTCGCGGCGCGGCTGCTGGCGGAGGTCTTCAGCGGTTCGCGGAAGGCAGGGGAGCGGTTGAAGCCCGGGCCGCTGTCCCGGCAGCTGGGGGTCAGCGCGACCCCCGTCCGCGAGGCGCTCGTCGAGCTGGCGGGCACCGGCGTCGTGGAACTGCTGCCGCGTCGCGGGGCGGTGATCCGCCCCTTCGGGCCCCCGCAGCTCCGCGAGATCTGCCACCTGCGGCGCATCCTCGAAAGCGAGGCGGCCCGCTGCGCTTGCGGCCGGATCGCCCCCGTCGAGCTGGCGTCGCTGGGGGAGGCCCTGTCCCGCCAGATCCGCGCGCCCCGCAACGCCCGCTGGTCGGCGGAGACCCGGGCCCTCGACACGCGCCTCCACGAGCTCATCGCCGCGCACTGCGGGAACGAGCGGCTCGCCCGCGAGCTCGGGCGCTACCGCATCCTCTATCGGAGCCTGAGCGACCTCCACCACCAGCGGCGGCAGGCGCGGTCCAACTACTCGCGCATGGAGGAGAACGCGGAGCATCTCGCCGTCGTGCGGGCGCTCCTGAAGGGCAACGCGGCGGCTGCGGCGGCGGCCATGGCGCGGCACATCGACGAGGCCGCGTTCGTCCTGGAACGGGAATTGTTCGGACGGAGCGCCTGAGCATGGGATGGTTGATCCTCCTCCTGGCCCAGGACCCGGTCGACTTCGCCCGCGACCTGGCCCCGCTCATCGAACGCCGCTGCCTGCCCTGCCATCAGCCGGGCATCCGCAAGGGGGACCTCTCCTTGGCGACCCCCGCCGACCTGGCCGCGAACGAATGGCTCTCGCCGGGGAAGCCGCGCGAGAGCGTGCTGCTCAAGGCGCTGACGGCGGGACCGGGAGGACGTCGTCCGAAGATGCCGAAGGACGGAGATCCCCTCGAGCCCGCCCAGATCGAGCTGCTGCGGCGCTGGATCGCGGCGGGGGCCCGCTGGCCGGAGGGCCTCGTCCTCCGGGAGCGCTCCAAGGCGGACAAGTCCTGGTGGTCGCTGCGGCCGCTGTCGAAGAGCCCGCCGCCGGCCGGCGCGGCCCATCCGATCGACGCCTTTGTCCGCGCCTCGTTGGCGGAGAAGGGGCTGACGCCGTCCCCGCCGTCCGGGCGCCGCGAACTCCTTCGCCGGGTGAGCTACGATCTCGGCGGCCTGCCGCCGACGCCGTCCGAAATGGAGGCGTTCCTGGCGGATACGGCTCCGGACGCCTTCGAAAAGGTCGTGAACCGCCTGCTGGCCTCGCCCTCGTACGGGGAACACTGGGGCCGCCACTGGCTCGACGTCGTCCGTTTCGGCGAAAGCACCGGCTTCGAACGGAACATCATCCTCGACAACGCCTGGCCCTTCCGCGACTACGTCATCCGCTCCTTCAACGAGGACAAACCTTTCGACCGCTTGGTGCTGGAGCATCTGGCGGGGGACGTGGTCGGGAACGGCGACCCCGACGTCGAGGTCGGCACGGGATTCCTGGTTGGAGGTCCCTACGACAACGTGGGCAATCAGGACGCGGTCCAGGCCGCGCGGATCCGGGCGGACACGCTGGACGACGTCATCCGGGCGACGGGCGAGGCCTTCCTCGGCGTGACGATCGGCTGCGCGCGCTGCCACAACCACAAGTTCGATCCGATCCTCCAGGCCGACTACTACCGCCTCTACGCCAGCTTCAGCGGCGTCTATCACGGGAACCGGACGGCCGCGAGCCCGGAGCAGCGCCGCGAGCGCGCCGCCAAGGAAGCCGCGATCCAGGAACGCCGCAAGGCGCTGGCCTCGGAGCGCTCGGCGCTCGAGGCGGCCGTCCTGGCCCGCGCCGAATCCAGAAGCGCCGCGATCGAGGCGGGATGGACGCGGCAGTCGCCGAACCGCTTCCTCACCGAAGAGGCCTTCGAGCCCGTGGAGGCGCTCCAGGTCCGCCTGATCGCCGAGCGCTGCGACGATGCGCCCGAGGAGCGCGCCGGCTGGCGCCTCGATGAATTCGAGATCTGGAACGTCGACGGGAAGAACGTCGCGCTCGGGGCCAAGTCGGACGCGCGCACGGCCATCGACGGGCTGCCGGGCACGCGCTGGACCGCGCCGGGCTCCGTCCTCACCGTCGCACTGCCCGTCCTTCAGAAGATCCAGCGGATCAGCTTCTCCAACGACCGTCTGAAGGATCCGGCCCGCAAGCCGGAGCGCTTCCTAGGCGATTACCGCCTGGAAGTCTCGACGGACGGCAAGGCCTGGCGCGTCGTGGCGGATTCCCGGGATCGAAAACCTGCGAACGCCGCCGTGCGCCGGCGCCGCCTGATCGACGGTGAGTTGAATCCGGACGATCGCACGAGGCTGGCGGCGCTGGACCGGAACCGCGAAGGCCTCGACAAGGAACTCGCGGCCCTTCCGCCGCTGCCTTCCTGGTGGATCGGCGAGCTCCGCAAGACCGAGGGTCCAGTCCATGTCTTCGTCGGCGGCGACCCCCAGAAGCGGGGGGAGCTTGCCGAACCCGAGAGCCCCTCGTTCCTGAGCGAGGCGCTGAAGCCCTACAAGGTGGACGCCGCCGCGCCCGCGGGCGAACGGCGCCTGGCGCTGGCCCGCTGGATCGCCGCCGCGGACAACCCGCTCACGCCGCGCGTCCTGGTCAACCGGATCTGGCACTACCATTTCGGGACCGGCCTCGTCGACACCCCCGGCGACTTCGGCTACATGGGCGGCCGTCCGAGTCATCCGGCCCTGCTGGACTGGCTGGCGGGACGGCTGGTCGACGGCGGCTGGAGGCTCAAATCGCTGCATCGCCTGATCCTGACGTCGCAGGCCTACAAGCAAGCGGCGACGTTTCGCGAGGGAGCCGCCCGCATCGACGCCGACAGCCGCCTGCTCTGGCGCTTCCCGCCGCGCCGCCTCTCGGGGGAGGAATTGCGTGACACGATGCTCGCGCTCGCGGGCCGGCTCGAGGCCCCCCGCGGCGGCCCCGGCTTCCGGCTCTACCAGTACGTGCAGGACAACGTCGCGACCTATCTCCCCCTGGACCGCCACGGCCCCGAGACGTACCGTCGCGCGGTCTACCATCAGAATGCGCGGGCTTCGCGGGTGGATGTGCTGACGGATTTCGACTGTCCGGACAGCGCCTTCTCGGCTCCGCGGCGCTCCCGCACGACGACGCCGCTGCAGGCGCTGACGCTGCTCAACCACTCGTTCACGTCGGACATGGCGGGCTTCCTGGCGGAGCGGCTCGTCCGCGAGGCGGGGAAGGATCCCGCCGCGCAGGTGACGCTGGCGTTTGCGCTGGCCTACGGACGGACGCCCGCTCCGGAGGAGCAGGCCGAAGCCGTGGTCTTCATCGGGCGACAGGGATTGAAAGCCTTCGCTCGGGTCCTTCTGAACACGAACGAACTGATCTACCTGGATTGAGGGTGCCATGAATCCGGAGCTCCTGGAGCAGGTCCTCTCCCGCCGCGGCTTCCTCGGGGACGTGGCGACGGGCCTGGCCGGCGTCGGGCTGGCCGGCCTGCTGTCCCGGGATCTTGCGGCCCAGGAAGTCCGGAAAGGCCCGCAGTATCCCGCCCGGGCCAAACGGGTCCTGCAGATCTTCTGCCCGGGGGCCGCCTCGCATCTGGACCTCTGGGACTACAAGCCGTCCCTCGAGCGTCTCGACGGCAAGCCGCTGCCGGGTGAGGAGAACATGGTCTCGTTCCAGGGGAAGAACGGCAACCTGATGAAGAGCCCGTGGCCCTTCGTGGCGGCGGGGGAGAGCGGGAAGCGCATCACGAGCCTGCTGCCGAACCTGGCGCGGCATGTGGACGACATCGCGTTCATCCATTCGATGGTGTCCAAAACGAACACGCACGGGCCCGGGTGCGTGTTCATGAACACCGGCCACGCGACCGAAGGGTTCCCGGCGGCGGGTGCCTGGGTGAGCCACGCGCTGGGGCGCGAGAACGAGAACCTGCCCGGCTACGTCGCGATCCCGGACCTGCGGGGCGAACCGCCGAACGGGAAGGCCAACTGGAGCAACGGCTTCCTGCCCGCCGAGCACCAGGGGATCGTGCTTGCGGAACAGCAGCCGATTCGGAACCTTCGGCCGTCCGAGGCGGGCGCACCCGGCTCGGAGGAGGCGGTCCGGGAGCTCCTGGAGCGCCAGAACCGACGCCACGCCGCCGAGCATCCCGGCACCTCGGAGCTGCAGGCGCGCATCGCCTCCTACGAACTCGCCGCGCGCATGCAGCTCTCCGCCCCGGAGGTCGCGGATTTCGCCTCCGAGCCGGAGCATGTCCGCAAGGCCTACGGCGTGGCGGACCCGAACCCGCTCAAGGCCTCGTACGCCCGGAACTGCCTGCTTTCCCGGCGCCTGCTGGAGCGCGGCGTGCGCTTCGTGAACCTCTACTGCGCCTCGCGCGCGTCGGGGGTGGACGGCTTCCTGAACTGGGACGCGCACAAGACGCTGAAGGAGGATTACGAGCGTCACGCACCGATCTTCGACCAGCCGACGGCGGCGCTGCTCTCGGACCTCAAGCAGCGGGGCATGCTGGACGAGACGCTGGTCCTCTGGACGACCGAGTTCGGCCGCATGCCGACCCACCAGGCCGGGACGCGCGGGCGCGACCACAACCCCGACGGGTTCACCTGCTGGATGCTGGGGGCGGGCGTGAAGGGCGGGGTGAGCCACGGCGCCACGGACGAGTTCGGCCGCCGCTCGGTGGAGAAGATCACGACGGTCTGGGACTACTACGCGACGGTGCTGCACCTGCTGGGCCTGGATCACACGAAGGTGACCTGGTACCACAACGGCCTGCAGCGCCGCCTGACGGACGTGCACGGCCACAGGATCAGCGAGATCCTGGCCTAGAATCTCCAGGTCAGGTAGCCGAAGACCGCGCGGTCGATGTCCAGGACCGTGACGCCGCCGCTGGTGGCCGCGGCGGTCTCCTGATGGTGATCGTGCAGCAAGTTTCTTCCTGCCACGCCGACCTCAAGCCCCTTGACGCCCCTCCAGCCGATGCGGGCATCCATCTCGGCCCAGCTGCTCATCTTCGGTGTGATCGTCCGGTCCACGAAGCGGTAGCCGACGTCCACTTCGAAGTCCCAAGGCAGGCTCATGAAGGACCAGATCGATGCGCGATGACGGACTTCCACGTTCTCCAGACCCTCGGCCGTGGCGCGAGCGGAAGCGTCCGCATCCCCCTGCTCCTCGTAATGGGGGTCGAGGTAGCTGTAGGCGGCCCGGAGGCGCCAGTCCTTCAGCACGTCGACCACCACTTCCACTTCCGCCCCGCGCGCCGTCCCCTCGATCACGTTGTCGGTGGTGCTGACGAAGACCCCCGCGGGAACGCTCTGGATGAGGTCCTCGTAGACATTGTAAAAGACGGCCAGGTCCACGGTCATCCGCGCGCCCAGCTTCAGGCGATAGCCCGCCTCGTAGGCGGTCATTTCTTCTTCTCGGATGTCCGAATTCCCCGTGACGGAAACCACGGTGGGCCCGAAAACCGCGACGTTCACCGTGTGGTCCTCGTCCGCCCTCGACGGCGTGCGCACGGCGCGGGAGGCGGACGCCCAGAGGTAGTGCCCCTCGGCGGGCTTCAGGCCGAGCCGCAGGGTGGGTTGCGGTTCCAGGCCCGTGCTGTCGTTGTATTCGAGCTTGGTTCCCAGGGTGAACCAGAGCAGATCCTTCACCAGCTCCGCCTCATCCTGCACGAAGAGCGAGGCGGCGTAGCGGTGGTCCTTGTCCGGATCGTAGGACAGCTGGAAGGTGTTGTGGATGTCGTCCCAGTAGCCGCGATAGCCGAGCCCCCAGGTGACCTGGTTGAAATCCAGGAGTTTGAACGAATGGATCAGGTCCACCTCGAGGATGTTGCTGACCTGGCCGGAGGTCTCACGCTGACGATTCGCGTATTCGTAGCTGGTCTGGAACCTGAGATCGCCGGCGCCGCCCATATCCCTCGTCCACCAGGCGGTGATGAAGCCGCCCGAGAAATCCTCGCGGTCCACCCAGGTGCGGGAGTTCGGCGGAGTCAGATAGGCGGCCGTCCGCTCATGGTGCGCCTCGGCGTCGTAGTACTCGCCCGACCAGCCGACCTCGTCCTTCCTCGTGGGCCGCCACTCCATGCGCGCTCCGGCGCGGACCTGGGACCAGTCGTCGTGGCCCTCGAAATTCTCGTCGCGGTTGAATTCCTTGACGAAGGCCCGGTAGTCGACGTCGTCCCCGAGGGAGCCGCCCCAGCGCAGCGCGGCGAAGTCCAGCTCCTCCGTGCCCATGCCCGCCGAGAGCAGTCCGCCGTGGGTGTCCGCCGCCTTCTTCGTGATGACATTGATGACGCCGTGCACGGCGTTGGCGCCCCACACGGAGGCCCCCGGCCCACGCACGACCTCGATGCGCTCGACGTCCTCCAGCATCGTGTCGGTCTGCTCCCAGAAGACCCCCGAGAAGAGCGGGGTGTAGGCGCTGCGGCCGTCGACCAGGACCTGCAGCTTGTTGGCGAAGCGTCCGTTCTGGCCCCGGATGGAGACGCCCCAGGTGCTGCCGTCCGTCTGGAGCACCTGGACGCCCGGCAGATAGCGCAACGCCTCCGGCAGGCTGCGGGATCCCATCCGTCGAAGATCCTCCCCGGACAGGACGCTGACCGCGGCCGGGACCAGTCCCAGGGGTTCCTCGCGGCGGGAGACCGTCGTGATGCGGACCTCGAGCAGTTCGTCGAGGCTCATGGCGCGCAGCTTCGCACGGGTCTTCTCGGCCTCCGGATCCTGATCCTGGAGGCCCCAGGCGAGGAAGGCGGCGATCCACAGCATGTTCGGAATTCCTAAATCAGAAACGGGCCGTCAGGTAGGCGTAGACCCCGCGCACGACGTCGGTCGATATCAGGCCGGAGGTCGCCCCGCATTCCTCGGGCGTCTCCTCCTGGGCGGCGGCCGGAGCGGACAGGAAGAGGGCCCCGAGGATCCAGGCCGGGCTTCCGGATCTAAACATGACTTCCCCCGGGCTCAGGATGGCGGGGAAGGGCCGCGGGCGGCGCGGCCGCGCGGCGCCGGCGGTCGAGCAAAGCGCGGACCTTGCCGGCCAGGACCGCCGTGGAAAACGGCTTCATCAGGAAGTCGGCGTCCGGAATGTTTTCGAATCCGGATCCGGGGCCGAGTTCGTCCGCGGGATATCCGGAGATGAAGAGGATGTCCAGATCTCCGCGCTCCCCCCGCATGCGGCGGACCATTTCGGGTCCGCTCATGCCCGGCATGACGACATCGCTGACCACCAGGTCGATGCGGGGGCGGCCTTCCTGGATCATCTTGAGGGCGGACAGCGGGTCGGAGAGGGCGATCACCCGGTACCCCGACAGGGAGAGTGCGGCGTGCACCACGCCGCGGACCCCTTCTTCGTCTTCCACGACCAGGACGGTTTCCGTTCCTTGGGAGGAGTTCGAAGCCGCCGGGGCGGCGGGCCCGGACTCGAGGGCGTCGGAAACGGCGGGTAGCAGGACGCGGAAGGTGGATCCGGCGCCGGGCCGGCTCTGCACGCCGATCGCCCCGCCGCTCTGTCTCACGATTCCGTACACCGTGGACAGCCCGAGACCGGTCCCCCGTCCGCGCTCCTTCGTGGTGAAGAAGGGTTCGAAGAGATGCGCCAGAGTCTCGGCATCGATGCCGGTGCCGCCGTCCTCCACCGTCAGGAGGACGTAGGGGCCGGGACGATCGAGCTCCAGGCTGGCGGCCTCCGAGGCGTCCAGCGTCGTGTTGGCCGTGGAGATGACCAGTCTCCCGCCCGACGGCATGGCGTCGCGCGCGTTGACGGCCAGATTCATGATGATCTGCTCCATCTGGCTGGGGTCCGCCCGGACCCGTCCGAGATCGGGCTCCATCACCGTGCTGAAATGGATGTTTTCCCCGATGAGGCGGCGGAGCAGCTTTTCGGTCTCCCGGAGCACGGTGTTCAGGTTCAGCACTCGCGGCTGGATGACCTGCCGGCGGCTGAACGCCAGCAGTTGCCGGGTGAGGGCGCTGGCGAGTTCCACGGCACGGGTGACCTGTTCGGTGTGATCCCGGAGGGCCGATTCCGCGGGAAGGGAGAGGTTCATGATCTGGGCATGGCCGCCCATCACCGTGAGCAGGTTGTTGAAGTCGTGCGCGATGCCTCCGGCGAGGCGTCCGAGCGCCTCCATCTTCTGGGCGATGCGGAGCTGCTCCTCGCTCCGCCTCAGGGCGTCCTGGGCGTTCCGGACCTCCCTGAGATCGCGCATGATCGTCGAAAGATAGGTGAGCCTGTTCTGCCCGTCCTTGTGGGCGATCACCACCTGGGAGACGGGGATGCTGCGGCCCTCCCGGGTCTGGAGGGCGCTTTCGCCGGCCCAGGTGCCGTCCCGGAGGGCCGCCGGGATCGCGCTCGACAGGAGCATCTTGCCGGTCGCCTCGGGATGACAGTCCGCGATCCGGAGCCGGGAGTAGTCTTCGCCGGGCGGGAGGCCGATCATGCGGAGCGCGGCGGGATTGAGGAAGAGGATCCGTCCCTCGGGGTCCGCGATGCCGACGAAATCGATGGTCGCATCGATGATCGAGGAGGTCCGCCCGAGCGCGACGTCGCGTTCGTGGACGGCCGCGAGCATCTGGTTGAAGACGTGCACCAGGTCGCCCAGTTCGTCCCCCGAGGAGGCCTGCAGGCGCGTGTGGTAGTTCTTGGAGTGCGCGATGTCTCTCATGGCCCGCGAGAGGGACGTGACGGGATCGACGATGCTGCGGCTGAAGCGGAGGGCCAGGGCGACGGCGATGAGGCCGGCGGCGACCAGCGTGGCCAGCGCGGTGAGGATGCCGAAGCGCAGACGCGAGCGGGAGCTCGCGAGATCGGAGGCGAGGACCACCGTGCCGACGCGGCGCCCCTCCTGAAGGACGGGGTGGGCGGCGACGAGCTGGGAGCCCTCCCAGCGCAGACCGTCCGGACCGGGCCCCGCAATCTGGGAGGCCTCCTTCGGATCCCGCCGGTAGGTCCTGAACGGGCGTCCCGAACGGTCGAAAAGGGCGGCGGAATGAAGGTCGCGGCTGGTGTGGAGCGAGGCGATCAGGGCGTCGGCCAGCTTGGGATCCTCGAACGCCAGGGCCGCCGTGCTCTGTTCCGCGAGGAGTTCGGCGAGGCTTTGGAGGGCGAGGGAATTCGCCCGGCGGGCGGCCAGCGCGTCCACCAGCAGGAGGGTGGCGCAGGCCAGGACCAGGACGAAGACGCTGGTGGCGGACACGATCAGGGCCAGTTTTCGGCGGAGGGGCCAGTCCCTCAGGGCCTTGAGGAGGCTCATCGTTCCTCCTCCGTCTCCACGAGGCGGGCGTGCTGGAGGACCAGGCCCCGGATGCTGATCCCTGAAAGCTTGGTGGCTTTGGGGTTGATCTCCCAGCGGAGCCGGGGGCCGGCATGGAAGAAGCGGACGGCGCCCCCCATTTCGCAGAAGCCGGGGTTGTCGGCGATCGTCAGCAGGGGGGACTTCCGGAGCTCCTTCAGGAGGGCCTGGGACTTGGCGGCGGCGGCCGGAGACAGGAAGAGCAGGTGGCAGCTCTTTGCGTCCTCCGGCTTCGCGATCTTGAGAATCTGGATCGGCCTTCCCTGGCCCTTGAGGCCTTTGCAATGGAGTTCCAGTTCGGTCTGAAGGGCGGGATCCGGCTCCATCAGGCCGATGCGGAAGGGCGATTCGGGGGCTGCGAACGCCGTGGCGGGCCACTGGGCGACCGTTTCCGTCGTGAAGTTGTAGAGCCAGGCCGCCTTGAGCTGGACCTCCGGAACCTCCGTCTGGGGAGCCCTGAGGGCGGCCCCGAGCAGAAATGGTCCCGCAATCCAGGACAGGAGCTTGCAATACACGCTCGCAAGAATAGTACTTGGAAGTTCGTCGGACCGTATGAGGAAATTGAACCGGACCGCTTCCGACGCCGATTTCGGCGCGATCTCAGCGGCCCTCGGCGGCCCAGCGCTTCATGAGGGCGATGGTGTCCTCCAGCAGCTTCCGTCGCGCGGGGTCCTTCGTTTCGGCGAGGTAGACGGCCATGTCGCTGTCGTACATCGCGCCGGACTCGGGGCCCCGGTCGCCCGTCTCTTTCATCCAGCGCTCGAGGCGGCCGCGCAGGTCCTTGAGGATCTCCGGCCGCTCCGCGGCCAGGGTGCGGGTCTCGTGCGGGTCCGCCTCGAGATCGTAAAGTTCCTCGGGTGCGCGCTCCGGGGCGAAGAGCAGCTGCTCCGGCAGGCCCTTCAGCGTGCCCGCCTCGTGCAGTTCGCGCAGCCGCCGCAGGGTCGGCTTCGCATCCTTGTAGGCGTTCGGCTGCAGGTGGGGCCGCTTGGGATGGAAATTTCGGATGTACTTCCATTTCGACGTGCGGACGGCCCGGATCCGCTCCACCGTCTCGTCGCAGCGGTCCCTCGCCGCGAAAACCGCATCCCGGGGCGCGTACTCCTTCGCCAGGATGTCCCGCCCGTGCAAGCCCTGGATCGCGATCCCGGCGGCCGCCAGCGTCGCAGCCGCCAGATCGATATGCTCGACGAGGTCATCGCGGACGGCGCCGGCCGGGACGCCCGGCCCGCGGACGAGCATCGGGATGCGCATCCCCTCGTCGTAGAGGAACTGCTTGCCGCGCGCGTGGCTGATGCCGTGATCCGAGATGAGGAAGACCAGCGTCTTCGAGGCGTCGATCGACTTCAGGATCTCGCCGACCTGCAGGTCGGTGTAGCGGACGGCGTCGAGGTAGCGCGCCCAGTCCTCGCGGATCACGGGGTCGTCGGGGTAGTAGGGCGGCAGCTTGACGGCGTCCGGGGGCGTGAGCGTCCCGAGGGCCTTCTTGACGGCCTCGCTGAGGCCTCTGCCGTCCCGGAGTTTCCCGCCGTGCAGCTGGATCTGGGTGAAGGAGGGGCCCTCCGTGCCGCCGTAGATGTCCGGGTCCCACTCGAAGTTGTAATCCGTCTTGCCCCGGGCCTTCGTCGGCGGCCAGCCGGTGACGGCGGTGCGGTACCCGGCCTTGCGGAGCAGGGCGGGCACCGTCTCGACGCCCTCCGGCAGCCGGATCTTCTCGACGCCGCGTCCGCTGCGGTGCTGATGGGCGCCGATCGAGGTCTGGTAGCGCCCCGTGATCAGGGCGGAGCGGCTGGGGGAGCAGACGGGGGCCGTGGTGAACGCCCGCGTGAAGCGCGTGCCTTCGCGCGCGAGGCGGTCCAGGTTCGGCGTCTCGATGCTCTGCTCGCCGTAGCAGCCGAGATTCGCCGACATGTCGTCGACGACGATCCAGAGGATGTCGGGGCGTTCAACCCGGCCGCCGAAGGCCAGCAGGATCGCCGCGCAGAGCCGTTTCATCATGCTGATTCAACCCCGCAGCGGCCCGGAAGTGGCTCC
Organism: uncultured Planctomycetales bacterium; assembly: GCA_964619955.1. Taxonomy (GTDB): domain Bacteria; phylum Planctomycetota; class MHYJ01; order MHYJ01; family JACPRB01; genus JACQFK01. The sequence goes on along the minus strand of CAZUJF010000010.1, from coordinate 77,402 downwards.
CTTGTCGTAGAGTACGGACATGAAACCGACGCGCTGGTTCTGGGTGGCGCTCCTGGCGGGCTGCGCGGTCCCGCCTCCGGCGCCGGACGAGCGGACGTTCTGGCTGGAAACCTGCGCGGCCCACGGGTACGGCGCGGTCGAGACGGCGATGGCCACGGGGCTCGAGGCGCCCGAGGTCGCGCGACGCGCCGTCGCCACCCCCGCTCCGCCGCCGTTCGCGATCCTCCCGTATCCCGGCGGGCGCCACCCGCGCATCGGATTTCTGGACGGGGCGGTCGACCCGCATCGCGACACCAAGTTCAGCCTCTTCCTGCCGGGCGGCGGCTATGCGGTGGTGGATTTTCCCGAGGCGCTCTGGGCGGACGGGGAACTGCAGTACCTGGCCCACACCCACATCCCCACGGCGTGGGACAAGAAGGGCGTGCGTCTGCCGCGGATGGACTGGACGCGGCGGCCGGACGGCGGCCTCGAGGCGCGCCGCGTGCTGCCGGACGGCCTGGAGTTCTCGGCGCGGGTGACGCCGTCGGCGTCCGGGGCCGACCTGGAGCTCCGCGTCCGCAACGGCGGCGACCGTGTGCGCACAGGGCTGAGGGCCCAGGTCTGCGTCATGCTGAAGGGCGCCCCGGGGTTCAATGCCCAGACGAAGACGAACAAGCGCCATCTGCCGGACGCCGTCTGCGCGGTGTCTTCGGAGGACGGATCCCGCTGGCTGGCTGTCCGTTTCGAGCGGGCGAAGACCTGGGACAATCCTCCCTGTCCCTGCATCCATTCGGACCCGGTCTTCGGCGATCTGGAGCCCGGCGCCGAGGCGGTGTCGCGGGGCCGCGTCTGGTTTCAGGCGGGACGGGAGTTCCCGGCGCGTTGAGGGGGTTCTCATGAATCCGAAGACCGTGGCCGCGCTGATCGAACTCGCGATCCCGCTGCTGGGGGGATTGTATGCCACGCTGCTGGGATTCCAGGTCGTCGGCAGGAGCCCCTCCGACGACCCGAAGTATCGGGCGTGGCGGCAGCGCTGGGGCCGTCATCTGAAATGGCTCGGCCCCCTGGTGATGATCTTCGGCGTGCTTCAGTTCGTGCTGCGCCGCTGAAGCGGCCGGCGCCCCAGCGCCAGCAGCCCCAGGAGGAGCGCGCCGAAGGCCGCCCACGCCGGGGAGAGGGGCCCGGAGGCCCCGCACGCGCAGCGGCCGTCCAGGAACCCCTCTTCGTGGTCGTTGATGCGGGGCGGGGGAGGCTGAGGCGTCGCCGAGGCCTCGAGCGAGTTGGCGCTGCTCCCGCCGGCGCTGTGGACGGCGATCACCACGTAGTAGTAGGGCGTCCCGTTGACGGCGGGGCTGTGGGTGAGGGACGTCGTCGTGATCCCCGAGGCGAGGGTCGTCGGGTAGGGGCCGCCGGGCGCGGTTCCCATCAGGACGGTGTAGCTGGTGGCGCCGGCGACGGGGCTCCAGGCCAGCGCGACCGAGCCGTCCGAGGCGGTCGCGCTCAGGTTGAGCGGCGCGGGCGGCGGACCGTTGCCGGCGGCCAGGTATTGGACTTCGGTCGCGGTCAGGGCGCGGTCGTAGAGGCGGAAATCGTCGAAGAGCCCGTTGAAGTAATTCTCACTGTTGTGGACCTGGGCCAGGGAGAGCGGCACGCCCTGCAGGTTGAACGTCGCCGCCGCGGGCGTGCCGATCGGGGTCCCGTTGAAATAGCCCTGAAGATTGGTCCCGTCGAAGGTCATGGCCACATGGGCCCAGGCGCCCACGACCAGGGCCGGGACTTTCTGGGTTCCGTTCCAGACGCCGAACGCGGTCACGCCGGCGGAGTCGATCAGCCAGTGGTGCGCCCCCGCCCCCTCGTTGCCGAGCAGCGCGATCCAGGCGCGGTTGGCGGGCAGGGCGGTGACCTTGATCCAGGTCGCCATCGTGTGAGGGGTGTTGCCCGCCGCGATCCCGGTCACCGTGGCCCGGGTGAGCTGGTCGTCCACGCCGTCGAAGCTCAGGCTCTGCAGGTTGGTAAAGGTGAGCGGGGCGAGGTCCGGCGAGGGCGTCGGCCCGTTCGCATGGGTGCCGTCGTTGGCGGCCGCCGAATCGTCCGCAAGGGTGCCGCCGGTCTCGTCGAGCTTCCACCAGACCACGAGTCCCGTCGAGGCCACGGACTGGAACGCCGCCGCCAGGGAGAGCAGCAGGGCGCCGAGGAGGATGGATCGTTTCATGAGGGGGCTCCTAATACGTATTAGCCTACGGGCTAGCGCGCATTAGTGCAAGACGTTTTGAATCCGGGCCTACTTGATGCCGACGACCATCGAGTCGGGCCCGACGAGCGGCACGACCCGGCTCTCGCGGAAGCCCGCCGCCTTGAGCCAGCCCCGGGCGTCGGCGCCCGAGTAGTCGAAGCCGCCCGGCGTTTCGATCAACATGTTCAGGCTCATGAGCAGTCCGAACGCGTTCTTCCGCCGCTCGTCGTCGATGATCGCCTCTTGGATGATGAACGCGCCGCCCTTCGGCAACGCGCGATGCACCTTGGCGATGAGCATGCGCTTCTCCTCCAGGTTCCAGTCGTGGAGGATGTGGCCCATGACGATGACGTCCGCGCCGGGCAGGTCCTGCTTGAAGAAGTCGCCCGGCAGGAAGGAGAGGCGGTCCTGGAGTCCGAAGGATCGGACGTAGTCCTCGTAAATGGGGCCCACGACGGGGAGGTCGAAGTTGGCGCCCGTCACGTGTTTGTGGGCGAGGGCCACCTGGACGGGGATGGCGCCCTGGGCGCCGCCGACGTCCACGAAGGTCTTGTACTTCTTCCACGGGAACTTCTTCGCGATCGCGCGGCCGGCGCCGCTGCTGAGCCCGGTCATCGCCTTCAGGAAGCCCTTGAGCTTCTCGGGGTCGGCGTAGATCGTCCCGAAGAGATCGCCGCCCTCCTTCGCCTCGTTCTGGGGCACGCCCGTGTGCAGGGCCTCGGTGAGCGAGTTCCAGTAGCGGAAGAGACGGGCGTTCGCCATTTCCAGGATGCCGCCGACATACGTGGGTTTGGCCCGGTCGAGGAAGAGGTCGGTCGCGGGCGTGTTGGAATAGCGGGCGCCCTTGCGGTCGAGCATGCCGAGCGCGACGAGAGCGTCGAGGAAATCCCGCGAGCTGCGGGGATGCAGCGCGAGGTCCTTCTGGATCTGCTCGAGGGTCTGCGGCTTGCCGGCCAGCTTCGTGAAGAGGCCCAGCTCGAGGGCGCTCAGCAGCGCCTTGGAGCCCCAGAAGGCGAGGCCCAGCTGCAGGATGCGGTCGGGGGCGGGGGCTTTTGGGGCGGCCATGTCGATCTCCTCGAGGGGGGCTTCAGGGCGGCGGCAGGAGATTATCCCGCCGCCGCAAGGTTGGGGAAGTGAAATGTGGGCGCCGGGGTACACTTCAGGCGAACCCGGACGGCCCGGAGGATACGGATGACGGTGACGAAGTTCGGAACTTTCCCCGTGCGGATCGCGTCTGGAAGGGTGGATGATGATGCCGCCTGACGTGGATCCCTCCGCGCCGACCCAGAAGGACGGCACTCCGCCCGGCGCTCCGGAGGCCGGCCCCAGCCTCGTCGGCAAAAGCCTCGGGGACTACCAGGTCCTCAGGGAGCTCGGCCGCGGCGGCATGGGCGTCGTGTACCTGGCCCGGGACCCCGCCCTCGACCGCGAGGTCGCCCTCAAGGTCCTGCATCCCCGTCTCGCCAGCGATCCCGAATTCGAGCGCCGCTTCGTCCGCGAGGCGCGCACGGCGGCGAAGCTGGACCACCCCCACATCGTCCCCGTCTACAGCGCGGGCCGCGCGGGCGACGTGCTCTACATGGCCATGCCCTTCGTGAAGGGGGAGACCCTCGAGGCCCTGATGAAGCGGCGGGGGAGGCTTCCGCACGGCGAGGCGCTGGCGATCGTCCGGCAGGCCGCGCTCGCCCTCGGCGCCGCGCACGCCGCCGCGCTCGTGCATCGCGACGTGAAGCCCAACAACCTCATGATCGACGAGGCGGGTCGCGTGAAGGTCATGGACTTCGGACTGATGAGATCCTGGCGGAACGCCGAGGCCATCACCGAGCCGGGCGTGTTCTACGGGACCCCGGAGTACGCCTCGCCCGAGCAGTGCGAGGGCGGCGAACTCGACGGCCGCTCGGATCTCTACTCCCTCGGCGCGGTGCTCTATCAACTGCTCACCGGCACGCGCCCGCACTCGGGGAAGACCCCGATGGCGCTCTTCAAGAAGATCCTCGAGGAGTCGCCGGCGCCGGTCCGGTCGCTGGCGGCGGACGTGCCCGCGGGCATCGCCCGCATCGTGGACCGCCTGCTCGCGAAGCGGGCCGACGACCGCTTCGCGAACGCCGAGGATCTGGTCGCCGCCATCGACGCCGCGGACGTGCGGGCTTCGGGGCGTCGTCCCGTCCTGCTGGCCGGAGCCGTGGCGCTGCTGCTCTTCGCCGGCCTGCTCTCCGCGGTCCTGAGGACCCGGCCCGCCGCAGTTCCGCCGGTGTCCGTCGGGAGCGGCCGCATCCGCTGCGTCGTCTTCGATCTCAAGAACGGCATCCCACGGCCGGAGTCCGCGTGGTACTCGATCGCGCTCTCCGACCTGCTCATCGCGGCGCTCTCGAAGGAGCCGCGTCTGGACGTGCCGCCGCGGGACCTGCTGCTTTGGAAGATGAAGCGGATGGAACTGGCGGGGCAGGCGGGGGAGGACGAGCGCCGCGTGCTGACGGGCGACCTGGGCGCGCAGGCCTACCTGAGCGGCACCTACTACGTGCAGGGCGGCCGGGTCCGGCTCACGCTGACGGGATACCGGCTGCCGGGCAGCGCGCTGCTGTTCCCGGCGCTCTCCTTCGAGCGTCCGGAGGGGCAGCTCTTCGAGCTGATCGATCAATGCGCCGCGGACGTGCGCGCGGCGCTGCTGGGCGAGGGCGTGCCGCTGGCCTTGCGCGGCGAACTGAAACAGCAGGCGGGGCGGGAGGAGCGGGCCCTGAACAGCCTGTCGAAAAAGGCGGATCCCGAGGGCGGGGCTGCGAAGCCCGCCGCTCCTGCCGCGCCTCCGGCCCCGATGGCGGCCGCGGGCCCGCAGCGGCGGAAGGCCGCGGACGGGGCCGACCTGACCCAGGCCTGGTACGAAAACCGGAAGATGCTGGAGTCGGGGAAGCTGAAGAAGGAGGATTTCGACGCCCTGGTCGGCGCGCTCCACCGGGAGTTCCGGCGTCTCGGCGCGTCGAGGTCCGGTCCGGGGGAGGTCCTCGAGAAAGCGGCGGACGGCCGCCCGGCGCCCGCCCTCGAATTCGCCTGCGCGGGCTGCGGGACCGTTTCGACCCGCTTCGAGCGCTGCGAGAAATGCCAGCGCTACCCGGTCGTCCGCCTGCGGCCGCCGAAGTAGCGGGCGCGCGGGATTCAGCGGCCCTGGCCGGCGCTGAAGGCGCGCGCGGCCTGCTCGGCGCGCCGGTGATCCCCCCGCAGTTCCTCCACGTACTTCTCGAAGGCGGGATGGTAGGCGGCCGCCAGCGAGGCCCGGATCGCCGCGGCGAGTTCGGCGTCGTCCGCCAGCCGGTCGGGGGGCCATTGCGCCAGCGGGAGCCGCGGCAGATCGCTCTTCGGGTAGCGCGCGCGGAGGGCGTTGCGGATGCCGTCCTCCTCGGAATGGCGCAGATTCAGCGCCTCGGCCAGGTCGTCCGTGACGAGGTCGATCTCCGCCTCCCAGCCGCTTTCGCGATCCAGCCTGGCCCGCGCCTGGTAGGCCTCGTATTGCTCGGGATTCAAGGCGGCCTTCAACGCCGTCTGAAAGGCGCCGGCGGGTTTGGAGGCGTCGTCCTGGGCCCAGACGCTCGCGTACATGGTGTCGACGGCCTGACGGAGCTCCGCGCGCTGCGCTTCCGTCAGCGGCGACGCCGCATCCAGGTAGGCTTCGAGGAACTCCCCATAGAGGCCCTCCGCCCTGGAAAGCACGCGGGGGAATTCGCGGTCGATGCGCGCCGGATCGGCGTCCCTCAGGACTTCGATGGCCGCGGGAATCTGCCGCAGGGCGCTCTCCGCCTGCTCGAACGCCACGGGGGAGCGGGAGGGGCGCCGGGGGGACAGGGGCCGCGAAACGGCGACGCCCGTCAGGATTCCGAGGAGCAGGGCGGCGGCGACCGCCCAGCGATGATCCCGCCGGCGCCGCTGCGGGCGCGCCGCGGCGGTTTCGGGGGAGCCCAGCGCGGCACGGAGCAGGTCCTGCTCCGCGAGCACGGCGGCGTAGCGCGCGGCGCAATCCGGGCAGCCGCGGACGTGGACGTTCTCCCGCGCGTCGGGCTCGCCGCGGGACAGCGCGAGGTCCAGGAGTTCGTCGTCGCTGGGATGCATCATGACTCCTTTGCTTCCTGTCTCAGTCGGGACACGGCGCGATGGAGCAGGACCCGCAGCGCGCCCCGGGACAGACCCAGGACCTGCGCGGCCTCCTCGTGCGAGAGGCCCTGCTGGAAATGCAGCGTGAGCACGGTCCGGTAGCGCTCCGGAAGGCGCTCCGTCAGGCTCCGGATGCGGTCGACGTTCTCGGACGGCGCCAGGGGCGGCGGCAGCGGAAGGGCCACGTCGTCCTCGGTCGCGCCCTGGGGCAGGCGGTCGCGCTGCCGGCGGGCGTTGAGACAGGTGAGCCGGGCGATCTGGAGCAGCCAGGGGACCGGCTGGAGGATGCCCGGGATCTCCTCCCGGCGGCGGGAGACCGTGAGGAAGACGGTCTGGCAGGCGTCTTCCGCGTCGGCGTCGCTTCCCAGCAGGCTGCGGCAGAAGTTGTAGACGCGGCGGAAATGCTTCGCGGCCAGGGACTCCGCCGATTCCTCGTGAATGGTTTCCATCATGCGCGTCCGGCGGAAGTGTCTCGAAATCGCGATTTGTTACGCCGCAGTGTAACGATCGGCGGGGGTTTCGACACCTCCCCTCCGTCCTGCGCCGGACGGCGGCCCGGGGGAGTTCCCCGGGCACGGAGGGCGGGGAAGGCAGAGAATAGGGTGGATTCGCGATGAAGCAACTCCTGAACTGGTCCGCGGTCATGGCGTTCGCGGTGCTCCTGGTGGCGGCCGGATCGGCCGGCGCGGTCATGATCAAGAACGACGTCGAAGGCAAGGTCATGGCCTACGAGAAGGGCAAGTGCGTCGAGGTCGAAGTCGGCGCGGAAAAGAAGTCGTTCAAGATCGACGACAAGACCGAGGTCAAGGGCGAGATCGAAGTCGGCAAGACGGTCAAGCTGAGCGAGAAGGACGGCGTCGCGCTCAAGATCGAGGTCAAGGAATAGCCTCATCCGCCGGGGGCTCCGGGAGACCGGGGCCCCCGGCTTTCACCACATCGCGCGGACGGACGCCATCATGTCCCCGAAGTGCGCCCCCGTGAACGCCCGGGCCTTCTCCACGGCCGCTTTCGCCTCAGCGGGTTTTCGATGGATCTCCAGCAGTTTCGCGGCGATCCCGGCGCCGTCCGCGGCGTCGATCTCGAAAAGCCAGTCGCCCAGCCCCACGTCCCGCCACATCTGCCCCTTCCGGGTGTCCGTGGGCTGCCGCAGGTGGATCGCCGGGATCCCGAACGACGTCGCGATGATCGGCGAGTGCATCTCGAGGCTGACGACCGCCGCCGCCCGCGCGTACGTGGAGCCGGCCTCGTCGGTGAGCCAGTAGGAGGGACGGACGACGACCCGCGGCTTCACGTCCTCCGGCAGCGGATCGAAAAGCAGCGGCCGCAGGAGTTCCACCTGGTAGGACATCTCGGGACAGAGCAGGGCCTTGAGCCTGGTCTCCCGGACCCAGGCGATGATCGCTTCGCGCAGCTTGGCGTGGTCGGCCTCGACGAAACGCGCGTTCTCGGCTTCCTTGCGCTGGACCTCGCCCTCGGGGTACTTCCGGCCCTCCTTCCAGTACGGCGTCCAGCGGAGCCGCGGCACGAAACAGGCGAAGGCTCCCGCTTCCAGTCCCTGGGCCTTCAGGAAGGCGGCCGCGCGGGTCTCGTCGCGCAAGTCGACCGCGAAGGTGGCGTCGGGACCGAACTCGCCCTTCAGGCCCGCCGCGCGCAGGGCCTCGAGGGACAGCGTGTCCCGGGTGTACACGAACGCGGCGCCCGCCAGCAGGTCGCGTGAATTCTTGAGCTCGGCGTCGTTGAGCGTGACGCCGCCGAAACCGTAGGGCTTCTTCGTCGCCTGCCAGGCCTTCGCCGCGGCCGCCCCGACCAGGCCGGGTCCCGAGCCGTGCAGGAAGACGTCGCAGTCCGCCAGCGCCGCCTCCTGCTCCGCCCGGGTCCTCGCGATCGAAAGCCGGGGGAAGCGGCGCCGCAGGAGGGCTTCGACGTCCGCCGAGAGGGCGTTGGGCCAGAGGACGACCTCCACGTCGGGAAGCGCATCTTCGAGCAGGCGGAGCATGCCGGGGGTGTGGGCGATGTCGCCGATGTTCACGGTCTGCCACGAGGAGCGCAGCAGCAGCCGCTTCCGGGGGGCGGCGGGGCCGGGGACGGCGCACCCGGCCGCGAGCGCCAGGGACGCCTGGAGGAAGCTTCGTCGCTGCATCATTCCATGATAAGCGGACACGGCCGGAGCCTTACGCCGTTATATTGGGCGTGATGCAGACACTTCCCTCGGTGTGCCCCCTGGACTGCCCCGACCGCTGCTCGCTGGATGTATCCGTGGAGCATGGCCGCGTCCGGAAGATCGACGGCTCCGACCGCTACGATCTCACGGCCGGCTTCATCTGCGCGAAGGTCCGCGATTTCAACGAGCGGGTGACGTCCCCGCTGCGCCTCCTGCATCCGATGAAGCGCACGGGGCCGAAGGGGTCGGGCGCGTATGCGCGCATCTCCTGGGACGAGGCGATCCGGACGATCGCCGACCGCTTCGCCGCCCTTTCGAAGGACCCCGGGCCCGCGTCCATCCTGCCCTTCCACTACGACGGTTCCAACGGATTGCTGACGTCCGGGGCGATGGATGCGCGGCTCTGGCACCGCCTGGGCGCCGGCAAGCTGGACCGCACGTTCTGCGCGGCCAACGCCGGCGCCGCATGGAGTTCCGTTTTCGGCGACATGCCGGGGGCGGACCCGATCGACGTCCGCCACTCGGACTGCGTCGTGATCTGGGGCATGAACCCCTCGGCCTCGGGCATCCATCTGATCCCGCCGGTCCGGGAGGCCGTGAAGGCGGGGGCCTGGCTGGCGGTGGTGGATCCGTGGCGCACGCCGCTGGCCGGCGAGGCAGATCTGCATCTCCCCGTGCTTCCGGGAACGGACGTCCTGCTCGCGCTGGCCATGATCCGCGTCGCGCATGACGAGGGCCTGGTCGACCGGGACTTCATCGCGAAGCACACCCGGGGCTACGAGACGCTGCTCGCGGCGGCCCCGGGGCCGGAGGAGGTCGCGGCGCTCACCGGCATCCCGGCGGACGCGATCCGCTCGCTGCCTCGTGCGGTCGCCCGGGCGAAAGCCCCGTTCTTCCGGGTCGGGTGGGGCATGGAGCGGAACCGCAACGGGACCGACTCGATCCGCGCGGTGCTCGCCCTGCGCGCCGTGATGGGCCGTTTCGGCGGCCGCGGCAGCGGGGTCGCGCTCTCGACGAGCAAGGGGTACCCGATCAACCGCGCGCCGGCTGAGGCGGCCCACCTGAGACGCCGCGAATCCCGCACGATCAACATGAGTCTCATCGGGAAGGCGCTGACGGAAGCCCAGGATCCGCCGATCCGGGCGCTGTACGTCTACAACTGCAACCCCGTCGCGACGGCCCCGGCCCAGGCGAAGTTCGTCGAGGCGCTGAAACGGGACTCGCTGTTCACGGTGGTCCACGAGCAGGTCTGGACCGACACCTGCGACTGGGCGGACGTCGTGCTTCCCGCCACGACGTTTCTCGAGCACGCGGAGCTGTCGCGGAGCTACGGCGGGCACGCGATCCAGTACGCGGACGCGGTGATCCCTCCGGCGGGGGAGGCGCGGACGAATCATCAGACCTTTTCGGCCCTGGCGAAGGCCCTGGGCTTCGACGAGCCCGAGTTCTCCGAGAGCGAGGAGGGCATCGCCCGGAAGCTGGTGAAGGACTTCGACCGCCTCAAGACGGAGAACATCCTTCCCGTGCGGCGGCCGGTCGTCTTTGTCGACACGTTCCCGCCGCGCGGATTCGCGGATCTGGCGGGCGCGGCGGTTCCGCGCTTCCTGGCGCCGCCGGTGGATGGGGATCTGCCGCTCATCCTGATCTCGCCGTCGAGCGGCAAGGCGATCTCGTCGACCCTTTTCGAGGGCGCCCCCGCCGGCGGCGCCCGGGTGAGCCTGGCGGCCGTCGAGGCCTCCCGGCGCGGGCTGCGCGCCGGCGACCGCGTCCGCCTTCGCAACTCCTTCGGCGAGGTGCACGCGCTGCTGGAGATTTCGGACGGGCTACGCCCCGGGGTGGCTTCGCTGCCGAAGGGGCTCTGGAGGAAAGCGACGCTGAACGGCTGGACGTCGAACGCGCTGATCCCGGACCACGTCGACGCCCAGGGCGGCGGCGCCTGTTACAACGACGCGCGGGTGGAGATCGACAAGCTCTGATTCTTCGGAATAATTCATGCCTTCGGGTGTCGTAAAGGGATAGTTCGGAGATCGACCATGCTGCTGCTGATGCTGCTTTGCCTGTCCCTGGGAGCCGACGAGGCCGCCGCCACGGCGGCGTTGGATCTGTTCAAGGGCGCTCCCAAGGCGAAGGACCCGGGCGCGCGAGCCGCTGCCGTCGCCGAACTGGCGAAGACCAGCCATCCGAAGATCGCCGCGAAACTCGGCACGATCCTGGCGGGGGACGTCCCGGAGGCGCGCATCGCGGCGGCCAAGGGGCTGGCGATGCAGCTCGACGACAAGAAGAAGGCGGTCCAGGCGCTCCTGCAGGGCGCCGCGGTCAACGCGAAGGAGCCCGTCATCCTGACCGCCATCGTCGGCTCCCTGGGGAAGCTCGGCGAGGAGGCGGGAGCCGCGGAGCTGAACAAACATATCCCGGCCGAGAACCTCGACCTGGCGAAGGCCGCCATCGAAGGCGCGGGGGAGCTCAAGAGCCCGACGTCGATGGATCCCCTCATCAAGGCGTTGAAGGAGGCGGATGAGGCCCTGAAACCCCGCGATCCGAGCCAGCCGGGCGGGGGACGCGGGCTGCTCAGCCGTCTCGAGCGCGCCGGAGGGGGCAATGCCCGCGACGAGCGCGAACGCGCCCGGGAACTGCAGCCGCTGCTCAAGAAGACGCTCTCCTCGATCATCGGGGTCCAGTGCCAGGACGGCAAGGACTACGAGGATTGGTGGAAGGAGCACAAGCTCACGTTCAAGCCGCAGAAGTAAGGCTCACACCGCTTCGAAGACGAGGTCCTGCGCCCCCTCCCAGAGCACGCGGCGGCCGAGGGCGGCAAGGTCGCCCTCCACGACCGTCAGGAAGTGGTTTCCCTCCAGCGGTCCGTCCTTGCAGGCGAAGCGCGAGACGCCGTAGGGGAGCAGGATCTCCGTCTCGCTGATCCCGCCGGAATAGAGGAGGATCTGCCCGGGGTCCGGACTTCCCGTCGCGTTTTCAGCGGGTACGTCGAGGCGGAGGACGCCCAGCGGAATCCAGCAGGCCTCTCCGCTCCAGCGCGCGTGAATGAGCTTCTGCCGCACGGGGAGCAGCTTCAGGAACGCGGCGCAGGTCCGCGGCGCGAGACGCTCCTCGAGGCGCGCCCGAAGGACGCTGGCGCCGGACGCGAGTCGGAGGATCATTCGACGGTCTTCTCTCCGCCGCCGTCCCGGCGCCTCTGGAATTCTTGGGGCTTGAGATCGAGCGTGGCCTGGATCTCGACGTGCGGGTGGACGCCTGCGTCCCGTTCAAACTCGGCGGCCGTCAGCGGCTTTCCGGCGGGGTCCACGGGGTTGCGGATGAGGACCTTGGCGGGCCCGAGCGCCGCGAGCAGATCGGGGAGATCGTAGTGCTTCAACACCCCGGGGACCACGTTCCCGAGTTGCCCTTTCGCGAGGGGCGTCTTGGCGACCGCAGTCCAGGATGAAATGCCGCCTTCGAGCGTCAGTGCCGACGGACGGGGTGCGAACAAGACCGCATGGAGGGCGACGGGGGCTGCGGCTCCGATGCCGACCACCTTGTAGGGCATGAGCCCCAGCGTGGGCATGACGCGGAGCACATCCCTGACGCGCTGGGCGAGCAGCGGGCGGTTCAGGTGCTGGGACAGGAAGGCTTCCTTGAATTCGGATCCGGCCGTTTCTCCCATGCCGCGGAGATCCAGCGCCAGCACGCTGTGCCCCTTTCGAACGAGGGCCTCGATGGGGCCGCCCGGGGCCGCATCCTTCGCTTTTCCCTCGCCGTGCAGGTAGAGCACGCTTTCGGCGGATGCCTTCGGCGGGAGGAAGAGGAGGGCCGGAAGCCGGATGCCCGCTTCGGGAACGAAGACCAGCTTCTGAATCTCGTAGCCGTCGCGTTTCAGCTTTGCCCCGGCGGCCGTTTCGAGGAGCGATGGTTCGCGTTCGAGATTGAGAAGCGAGGCCACCCTGGCGCGAAGCTCGTCGGCGCTGAGTTTCGGGCGGGTGGCCGCGAGTTCCTTCGCGCGGGCGGCGATGAGGTCGAAGGCCGACACGCCCTTGAGCGCGCTCAGGACCTGTCCGGTCTCCGTGCAGTGGAGATCGGCCTCCTTCTCGATGGCGAACGGCGACTCCACGGGGGCGTCGTCCACGCCGAGCAGCCAGCGGCGCATCCAGCGGACGGCGCCTTCGCGATGGTTGGCCGGATATCCGTGCTCCTGGTTGAACTCCGCCAGGTCGACGGCCTCCGCGCGTCCAAGCATCCCGTAGATCCGCTTCGCCTCGCGGAAGTTGGTCCACGAGCCCTGGATGTCGAAGAAGTCCCGCGTGCCCGTGAGCAGCAGGGTCGGCCGCGGGGCGCGCATCGTGACGTAGTCGGCGTGGTCCATGCCGAAGGCGACCTGGCCGGGGATGTTCTGCTCGGCGTCCTGGGGCCCGATCGTCGCGAAGAGGCGTTCGAGCGTGGTGAGGTAGCAGGACGGTGCGGCGGCGAGGATGCGCTCGTCGAGCGCCATGAGGTAGGACGTGAGCGTGCCGCCGCCGGAGCAGCCGGTGCAGCCGAGGCGCCGTGCATCGACCTCGGGGCGCGAGGCGAGATAGTCCAGGCTGCGGAGCCCGTCCCAGATGCGGTACGTCGCCGTGCACTCTCCGACGAGCAGGGCGGCGGTTCCGACGGCCGTGTGTTCCGTCGTGCTGCCCTTGATCGCGGGCCTGCCTTGGGCGTCGAGCAGTTGTTTGCGCTCGCCCTGGCCGATGGGGTCGTAGCAGAGCGCGGCCAGGCCGTTCTTCGCGAGCAGGATGCTGCCGCGCTGGGCATAGTCGGCCGATTTGCCGGTCTCGCTGTGGCCCATGGGCATGAGCACGCCGGGGAAGGGGCCGGGCCCGGCGGGGACGTAGAAGTTCGCCGTGACAGGGTGACCCGGCCGGCTTTCGTAGATCACCCGTTCGACGCGGTAGCCGTCGCGCGCCAGCGTTCCGACCACCCGCGCATTGAGCGGTGTGCGTTCGGGGAGCCCGCCGAGAGCCTCGATGAACTTCGCGCGGAGCGTCGATTGGCGCCTCCGCACGTCCTCGGGCGTCTTGAGCGCGTCGATCTCCCGCTGCCGTGCGCCGAACGCCTTGGCGCATTCGGCGAGCAGGTGCTCCTGGAGCATCAGCTTCGGCCGGTCTTCGGGCTTGAGGATCCCCAGGTCCTCCTGGGCGGCGATGAGCAGGAACAGAGTGGTGAACATGCCTTGCCCCCTGCATTCACTACACGGCACCCGCATGCCGCAATTTGACAAATCTCTGCCGAAATCTCCCCGGGCCGCCACCGGTAGAGGTGGACGGAGGATTCGAACATGCTCACGGGACTCGTCCTGCTGCTCGCGCTGCAGACCGCGGAGGCTCCGGTCAAGGTCTTCGTCCTGGCCGGCCAGTCGAACATGGAGGGCAAGGGCCGGGTGTCGCTGGCGGAGTACCAGTCGGAGACGCCGGAGTACAAGGACTTCTACAAGACCCTGAAGCCCGACGGGAAGTGGGTCGTGCGGGAGGACGTCTGGATCAACTTCCTCGAGCGCCGCGGCCCGCTGACGGTGGGCTTCGGCTCGCCCGGCTGCATCGGGCCCGAATTGGAGTTCGGGACGGCCGTGGGCGATTATTACAAGGAACAGGTGCTGCTCATCAAGACGGCCTGGGGCGGACGCAGCCTCGGCCGGGACTTCCTCTCCCCGAGCGCGAAGCAGCCGGGCGACGCCGAACTGCAGGCGCTCGTCGAGAAGGAGAACGCGAACCCCAAGAAGAAGAAAGACGTGACGCTCCCGGAGGTCCGGGAGCGCTACGGGAAGACGTATCGTGAGATGCTCGCGGAAGTGCGGACGACGCTCGCCGAACTGGGCAAACGCTTTCCCGGCTATAAAGGTCAGGGGTACGAGATCGCGGGGTTCGTATGGTTCCAGGGCTGGAACGACCACATCAGCCCGCCCTTCGCCGCCGCCTACGGCGACAACCTGGAGGCGCTGATCCGCGACGTCCGCAAGGACTTCGGCGTCCCGAAGCTGCCGGTCGTGATCGGGCAGATGGGACAGTGCGGCTTCAAGCCCGCGCAGGGCGGCATGAAGACGGTGAACGACGCGATGGCCTCGATGGAGAAGCTGGAGCGCGTGAAGGTCGTCGCGACGGCGCCGTTCTGGGATGCGGACGCGGACAAGCTGATCGCGACCTGGAAGCAGAACAAGGAGGCCTGGGACAAGGTCGGCTCCGACTTCGGCTACCACTACCTCGGCAGCGTGCGCACGTTCTGCCGCATCGGCCGCGCGCTCGGCGAGGCCATGCTCTCCATCAAGTGAGGCCCGCCCTCGATCGCCGCGAGGGCGTCCTCCGCCCCCTCAAGCGTCACCAGGCGCGGCGGCCGGTCCAGGTCCGCGCGGCGGTCCAGCAGGCGGCGCGCATAGTCCGCGTCCGGGGATCCTAGAAGAACCAGGACGTCCACGCCGGGCAGCCGGCCGGGTTCGAGGGGGATGGGAAGCACCGAGTGGCCGCGCGCGCGGAGCAGGTCCGCCAGCGCGCGTCCGGCGGGGCTCTCGGCCGCCGTCAGCCCGATCATCAGCGACGTCATGCCGCCCTCCTCGGCGCGCTCATGTACACGGTGTCGAAACCGGGGGAGTAGTGGGCGCCCACGCGGCGCGCATGGCGGAACCAGGGGCCGCTCGCTTCGGGGAGGCTCTCGTCGCGGATCCGGACGTCCACCGCCTGCAGCCTCCAGGGATCGTGCTCGACTTGGAAGAGCCGTCGCCCGCCCCGGCGCTCGGTGTGGGCGGTGTAGCGTTCGCAGACGAATTCCTCAAGGCTGCCCGGGACGGCGGGCGTCCAGGCGCCCTCCGGATCGACCGCGGCCTCGTAATCGAGCGAGCAGCCCCGTCCCTCGACGCGCCCGGCCAGCCGCCCCGTCTCGTGCGCGTGCCGGTAATCGAGACGCCCGAAGCGGTAGGGGAGGCCGTAGAGGCGGGGCCCCAGGAAGACGCAGAGCGGGTGGGGCAGCCACTCGGCGAGGAAGTAGATGCCCCGGCCGGGCAGGTAGGTGCGGATGTTGAGGAAGCCGTGGGTGGCGAGGGGAGGGCCCCATTTGAAGCGGAGCCCGCGCAGCGTGAAGGCGACGAGACTGACGAAGGCGCGGCCGTCGAAGGTCTCCAGCGGGAAGGGGACCCGGGGCTGGAGCTCGGCCGGGTCCACCTCGTAGTGGATGAAGAGGACGCGCTCCCAGGCGCAGCGGAAGAGGCGGTCCATGCTCACCCTCCCTTCCCGAAGAGTTTCCGGACGCTGCCGCTGATGCGGCCGAGTTTCCGAAAGGTCGCCGGCGGCACGTCGTGAAGCGCCTCGTACCAGACCAGCGCGGTTTCGAAGAACTCGAGGAGGTCCCGGGCGCGTTCGCGGGTCTGGGGTTCGGCGCCGCCGGGCAGGTCCCGGACCGTGTCCCGCAGCACCTGGACGGTGGGGTCGATCTCCCGCTTCTTGCGCTCCCCGAGCACGAGGCGGAAGGTCTGCCAGACGTCCTTGAGGGCCTCGAAGTGGTCCCGGCGGTCGCCCAGGACGTGGATGAGTTTGACCAGGCCCCAGGCCTGCAACTCCCGCAGGCTGGTGGAGACATTCGAGCGGGCGACGGCGAGGGTCTCGGCGATCTCCTCGGCGGCCAGCGGGCGGGGGGAGAGGAAGAGCAGGGCGTGGATCTGCGCCACGGTGCGGTTGATCCCCCAGCGCCCGCCCATCTCCCCCCAGTGCAGGATGAGGCGCTCCTCGGCGGCTCCCAGCTTTGGTTTCTTGGTGTCTGTCATTTCTGTCATTACAGAAATAATTGTCTACGGTGTCAAGCGTTTGAGGGGGTCAGATCCGGCGTCCGGCGTGGCGCGCCAGCAAATCCCGCCGCCGGTCCTCGGGGATGGCGTATTCGCCCCGCCCCTCGATGACGACCTGCACGCGGCGGGCCCATTTGTTCATGGAGCGGCTCAGGACCTCGTCGGGGCCGCCGGGGTCGATGGCGCCCCAGTCCTCGTCGTGCATGTGCAGGCGCCACTTGAGCCTGTGCCGGGCGGCCCAGTCCGAGAGGCGGCCGGTCAGGAAGGCGACATCGCAGAACGCCATGAACAGATCATCGGGGTCCGGGATCAGCCTGGAACGGTGGAACAGCGGCGTGGAGCCCCGAAGGGTGGCGGCTCCGGGCTCGAAGCCCAGTCCGCCGCGCCACCAGTCGCGCTGGATCTGCGCCGCGTCCGCCTGGAGGACGCGCCGGATGCCGTCGCGGACGCGGCCGGTGGACTCATAGGACAGCATGCCTGAACAGCATACCCTCCGTCCGGATAGGAGGGCGATCCTGTTTCGTTGCAGTTGACGTCGCGGGCGTCTCCGGGGAGACTGTCCGCCGTTCCCGAAGGAGATCGACCATGCGGCATCTGACCCTCGCGGCCCTGCTGATCGCGTCCGGAGTCGCCCAGGCCCAGGATCCCGTCCAGGGAACCGAGGCGAAGACGTTCAAGGGTTCCGGCGGCGGGACCCTCCTGTACCGCATCCACGCCTCCAAGGCGCCCGAGGGCGGGAAGCTGCCGCTCGTCCTCTTCCTGCACGGAGCGGGCGAGCGCGGCGACGACAACGGCGCCCAGGTGAAACACGGCATCAAACAGTTCCTCGCGCGGGAGGCGAAGTTCCCCTGCGTGCTCGTGGTGCCCCAGTGCCCCAAGAACCTGTGGTGGTCGGGGAACCGCCGCAGCCAGACGGCGACGGCGGAGGAGAAGGGCCCGGACACGATGTCCCTGGTGATCGAACTCCTGGAGTCGCTGCAGAAGGAACTCCCGGTCGATCCGAAGCGGCTCTACGTCACCGGCCTCTCGATGGGCGGTTTCGGGACCTGGGACCTGCTGGTGCGCAAGCCCGCGATGTTCGCCGCGGGCATCCCGGTCTGCGGCGGCGGCGACGTCTCGAAGGCGCCCGTGATCGCGAAGATCCCGCAGTGGGTGCACCACGGCGACAAGGACACGGCCGTCAACGTGGAGCAGTCGCGCAAGATGGTCGCCGCGATGAAGGCCGCCGGCGGCGAGCCCAAGTACACCGAGTATCCGGGCGTCGGGCACAACAGCTGGGACAACGCCTACGCCGACGACGCCGTCTACGAGTGGCTCTTCGCGCAGAAGCAGCCGTAAGAACGGTAGCTGGTAGCCGACGAAGAAAGCTCAGAACTTCAGCTCCAGCGAGAGCACGCCGGAGAACGAGTGGAAGGTGTGGGTCCGCTCGTTGTTGAAGTCCGTGCGCATGAGGTCGATGTCGGCCCCCAGCGTGAGCCGCGCGCGGCGCGTGACTTCCCATTCCAGGTTCGGCTGCGTCGTCCAGATCCAGCCGGTGTCGCTGTCGGAGCCGTGCGCGGAACTGTCCAGGTGCACCCAGCCGAACGCCGTGCCCAGCGTGAACGTGACGGGGAATTCCTCCGTGACGTTGGTCCCCCAGTGCAGGCCGATCTCGTAGACCTGCACCGTGGCGCCGGCGTCCCCCAGTTCGTCGCGCGGATCCCAGCGGCGGTAGCGGAACGTGAGCGGATCCGGCAGGTGCAGCCCGACCCCCCAGCCGAAACCGTCCTTGAGTTCGAGGTCGTTGTCCCAGTGCGTCATCAGGGCCTCGCCTTCCAGGCGCAGGGAGCGCACCCAGGAAGCGGGGCCGTTCCGCTGCTCCTCGTCGATCTTGCGGCGCAGGTCGGCCAGGTCGCGATCGATCTGTCCCAGCTGCTCCTCGAGATCCTTGCGCCCCTCCGGAGGCGCCTCCTGGAGCTTCTGGCGGACCTCGAAGCGGCGCAATTCCAGTTCCAGCTTCCTCCGCTCGAGGGGCGCCGGGTCCTGGGGGGCCGCGGGCTCCTGGACGGCCAGGGCCAGCGCGGCGAATAGCAGGATCATTCCGCGCATCATATCCTCGGGGCGGCTCCGGCAAACGTAGGAGTAGCAGCGATGACGAAGCTGATGCCGGCCTGCCTGGCGCTGCTGCTGGCCGGCGCCGTCCCCCTCCAGGATCCGCCGGCCCGGCCGAAAGCCGCCCCGCCCGTCGACCGCGTGGACATCGCCCTCCGGCGCGGCCTGCAATTCCTCATGAGCCAGCAGGACAAGGAGGGCGCGGTCCAGTCGAAGTGGCTCTGGGGGAACCGCACGGCCATCACGGCCCTGTCGCTGATGGCCTTCGCCGCCGCCGGACACCAGGCCTCCGACGAGACCCCGGAGGGGCAGGTGATGAGGAAGGCGCTGGACTTCGTGCTGCGCCCCGAGCACCAGGATTCCGAGGGCTACTTCGGCGGCCAGGACGGCTCCCGCATGTACGGGCACGGGATCGTCACGCTCATGCTGGGGGAGTTCCTCGGCATGGGGGCGGACGGCATCCAGGACCGCCTCATCCGCGACCGCTGCATCGCCGCCGTCCGTCTCATCCTGCGTTCGCAGTCGGTGTCCAAGGACTCGGAGCACGAGGGGGGCTGGCGCTACACGCCGGATTCCTACGACTCCGATCTCTCGGCGACGATCTGGCAGGTGATGGCCCTGCGCTCCGCGCACAACGGCGGGCTCGAGGTCCCCAAAGGCGCGATCGATCGCGCCGTGACGTACATCAAGGGCTGTTATTACTCGCCGCGCGGGGCGGACGGGAAACCCACGGACCTGAAGAGCGCCTTCGCCTACGGCATCAACGGGCGCCAGCCCGTGTATTCGACCGCGGCCGCGGGGCTGCTCGCGCTGCCGATGTGCGGGAACTACGAGGGGCTCGAGGTGTCCGGGACGGCCGCCTGGCTGCGCGACCAGACGCTCGACACGGACGGGAAGTGGTTCTACTACGGCACCTACTACTACGCGCAGGGGATGTACCAGCGGGGCGGCGAGGACGCCCTCCGGGCGCGCAAGCAGGTCGAGGGCGCCCTGCTGCCGATCCAGCAGTCCGACGGCTCCTGGAGCGCCACGGAGCACCGCGAATCCGAGGCGGGCACCGTCTACTGCACCGCGCTCTCCGTCCTCGCCCTCGCCGTCCGCAACCATTTCCTGCCCATCTATCAGCGATAACATTTTTTTTGCACCCGATATCCCGCCGGGGGGGAATACATCAGGAAGTAAGAGGCGGTGGATACTCGGGGGGTGGCCATGGGTGAGCGCTGGGCGGTCGGATTGTTTCTGGCGATGGCGGGCGTGGCGCGGGCCGCGCAGGAGCCGGCGGTCCCCACGGGGCCGATCTCCTACTGGAAACTGGATGAGACGTCCGGAACCGCGGCGGCGAACGTGATCGCGGGCTCCCCGGTGGCGAATTACAAGACGGGAGCCTTTCCCGTCCCCAGCGCCACCGTGGCGCCGCTGAGCTACAACACGGATCCCGGCGTGACGGCGCGATCCCTGCAATTCAACGGCAGCAGCCAGGGATTGACCGTCCAGGATTTCGCGGGCGGTCTCAACGCCTACACGGTGTCGGTCTGGATCCAGCGGACGGGATCGACGGGGACCCGCCAGTCCATCGTCTCGTTCAAGGAGACGGGCGGCGGCTTCGTGCTCAGCCTCAATGAGGACGGGACGAACTTCCGCCCGCGCATCTGGTCGAACATCGCCGGCGCCTGGCGGAACGCCGAGGAGGCGTTCACCCTCCCGACCGGCGCCTGGATCCATCTCGCGGCCACGTTCGACGGGACCAATCTCCGGCTGTACCGGGGCCTGAATGCGCCCACCAGCGTGGTGTTTGCCGGTGCCCTGGGGGGTGGAACGGCCTCGACCGGCATCGGCATGCGCAACTCGAACGATCAGCATTACTTCCCCGGCATGATCGACGACCTGCGCCTGTACAATCGGGCGCTGGACGCGAACGAAGTGTCGGTGTTGGCGGCAGGCGTGCCCGCCCCGACGGGCGTCACGGCCACCGCCGCGGTGAATGAAATCATGCTGACCTGGACCGCGCCGCCCCAGGCGGTGACGTACTCGTACCGCGTCCTGCGCCGGCCGGCGGGCTCGACGGGCGCCTTCACCGTGATCGTCCCCTCGACCCCCGTCACCAGCTACCTGGACTACACCGCCTACGGGGGATCCTCCTGGGAGTATGCGGTGCGCGCCGTCAGCGTGGCGGAGAGCGGGATCTCCGGCACGTCGACCGCGACCTCGCTGGCGCCGCCGCCCCGCTACGAGGACCACGAGGAGGGGGCCTCCGACGACAACTGCACCTGCGGCGCCGCCTCGCCGGGTTCGCCGGTCCTGCTGCTGCTGGGGCTGATCTCCCTGCTGGCCTTCCTCCGCCGCCGGGGGTGACGCATGGGCACGGCGACCGAGGAGGCCCTTCTCCGTGCGATCACGCAGGACGGCACGCCGCTGTCCGGAGTCGCGGCTTCGGGCCGGACGCTGCTCGTCTTTCTGAGGCATCTGGGCTGAACGTTCTGCCGCGACGCGCTGCAGCGCCTCTCGGCCGTGCGCCGGGAGCTTGAAGCCGCGGGCATCCGCCCGGTCCTGGTCCATCCGGACCCCGAAGCCCGCGCGGCGGAAGTCCTGCCCGCCTATGCGCTGCAGGATCTGCCGCGGGTCAGCGATCCCGGGCTGGACCTCTTCCGCGCCTTCGGCCTGATACGGGGCGGCTGGCGCAGCTTCGTCAACCTGCGCGTCGTCTTCAAGGGTGCGTGGTCGATCCTGAAACACGGCGCGGGTCTGCCGCAGGGCGATGCCCGGCAGCTGGGCGGGGCGGTGCTGCTGGAGGGGGGCCGCGTCGTGCGCACGCACGTCAACCGGAGCATCGCCGACGACGCGGACGTCCGCCGCTTCGCCCTGGGTTAGGGCGCTTCCTTGATGCGGAGGTTCCGGTACTCCAGCTGGTCCCGGTCGGCCTCCAGCCCGATGCCGCCCGTGGCGGGCAGCTTGAGCGCCGCCTCCAGGACCTCGCCGTTGCAGGTGCAATGCGCGGTGTCGCCCTTCACGACGACGACGATCTCGTTCCAGTCCTGGGGCTTGTACTTCAGCAGTTTCTTGTAGGGCCCGGCGACGAGGTAGTCGCGGACCTGAAGCTGCGGCTTGCGGACGAAGAGGCCGCTGTCGGCGTTCACCGCGGCGCGGAATTCCAGGCGGAGCTCGAAGTCCTTCGGGAATTGGCGCGTCGTCCACAGCTGCGCGATGCCCTTGCCCGGATTGACGACGATCTTCCCGTCCCTGGCGCTGTAGCGTCCGTCGGAGGCCTCCGTCTTCCCGTCGAACGGGGCGCCCGACTTGTAGCCCCAGCCCGTCAGATCCTTCCCGTTGAAGAGGGGTTCGAATCCGTCCTGGGGGGCCCCGGCGGTCGCGGAACAGCCGAGCAGGAGCAGCGGAAGGAGCATTCTCATGAGGCGCACTTTGACCGAAATCATCCGTCGAGGAAAGGATTTCCCGCTACACTTTTGATCGTGTTCGCGTGCGCGGCCCTCCTGGCCCTGCAGGCCTCCCTGCTGGACCCCAAGAAACCGGAGCTGAATCTTCCGGCGCCCGCCGAATTCGCGGTGAAGCTCGAAACCTCGAAGGGGGACATCGTCCTCAAGGTCACCCGCGCGTGGGCGCCCAAGGGGGCGGACCGTTTTTTCAACCTCGTGAAGAACGGCTACTACGACGAGACCCGCTTCTACCGGGTGCTTCCGAAATACATCGCGCAGTTCGGCATCCACGGGGACCCCGCGACGGCCGCGGCGTGGAAGGCCGCGCCGATCGGGGACGACCCCGTCGTCCAGAAGAACCTGCGCGGCACGCTGGTCTTCGCGAAGGGCGGTCCGGACACGCGCACGACGAACCTGTTCTTCAACCTGAAGGACAACGCCGCCCTCGACAGGTCCGGCTTCGCCCCCTTCGCCGCGGTGACGGAGGGCCTGGAGGTCATGGATCAGCTGCACGCCGGGTACGGCGACGGGGCCCCGAAGGGACGCGGTCCCGGGCAGGCGAAAATCTACGACCTGGGCAACGCGTGGCTGAAGAAGGACTTCAAGGACCTCGACTTCATCAAGACCGCCCGGATCGTGGATCCGTAATCCGCCCTTGAGGCTCCCGGGTGCGGAAGGTTCAAAGATGGCGTTTGAGTTCGAGGGCGCCGAGGATCCGGGTCGTCGGCGCGGCGGAGGCGAGCTGATTCGCGCTCTGCCGGGGAGGGTTTTGCAGGAGGCTCACCAGGGCCTGGGGCGCCCCCGGGGTCACGTTCCCGGCCCCGGCGCGCGTGCCCGAGGGGACGACGGCCCAGGACTCGAAGGCATGACCGGGGACGAGCTGGGAGCGCCGGTACTGGAGATGAAAGGTCCAGGGCAGCGACTTGAGGACATGGAAGTGGTCCTCGGGGTCCCGCACCAGCAGCGCGAGGATGAAGCTGAAGCGGAGCTGGACGGAAGCCAGGCGGAACGGCGCGGGGCCTTTGCCCGCGGGGGCGGGTTTTTCCATCTCGAAGTAATGGATGGGGATGTCGATGAAGGCGAGCTGCGCGGTCGGCCGTTCGGGGGTGAAGCGGTGGTAGAAGCCGGGTTTCTGCGAACAGAAATATTCCGAGGCGACCTCGTCGCCGCCGTCGAGGGCCGTGAAGGTGTCGTGCTCCTCGAGCAGTCCGCCCCCCGTGGGATCGGGCGAGGTCCAGACTCCCTGCACCTTCTCCTGGGTGAACAGCTGGACCCAGCCCGCCCGCCAGCCGACGCGGGTGGAGAAGGGCGCGGTCCGCGGGATGAGGTTCACGCCGGCGGGGGGAGGCGCCCCGGGGGCCCCCCCGAGGGTGACTTCGCCGCGGGCCTGCATGCCCGTGCAGGAGAGCACCATCAATTTGCCGGCATTCTGGATGTCCGTGAGAGGGGCGGGCGCCCGGGTGACGGCGAGGGTCGCGGTGCTGATCGTGGTGAAACTCATGGAGGGAGGATTCTAAGGGATCGGGCGGCTCCCGGGAGGTAGAATCCGGGGGATGGATGAGCCCCGGAAGATCGATTGCGCCGGCTGCGAGACGCCGGGCCGGCCGGAGTCGGCGCTGCCGTCCTCGGAAGGGGAGTGGCGGAAGCGGCTGAGCAACGAGCAGTTCTACGTGCTGCGGCAGGGCGGGACGGAGCGCCCCTACACGGGGGCGTACCTGCATCACCAGGCGGACGGGATCTACGCCTGCGCGGGCTGCGGGCAGGCGCTCTACGACTCGAAGACCAAGTACGACGCCTGCGGCTGGCCCTCGTTCTGGGACGCGATCCCGGGAAGCGTCGGCACGCGGAGCGAGGGCGGGGCGCTGGAGGCGGTGTGCTCCCGCTGCAGCGGGCATCTCGGGCACATCTTCGACGACGGCCCGCCGCCCACGGGCAAGCGCCACTGAATCAACTCCCTCTCGCTCCAGTTCGTGGAGCGCCGCTAAAACATAGAAGACGGTCTGCTTTTGAGCATGCTCAAAAGCAGACCGGTTTTGGCTATCGGGGGAGGAGCCAGAGGCGGACCTTGCCGTCCAGCCCCGCGCTCGCGAGCAGGCGGCCGTCCGGGGACCAGGCCAGGCCCCAGACGAAGTCCGTGTGACCCGCGAAGGAGGCCACTTCGCCGCCGCCTTCGGCATCCCAGACCCGCGCGACGCGGTCCCAGCCGCCGGAGGCCACGCGCCGGCCGTCCGCCGAGAAGGCCACGCAGACCGCCTCCTTCTCGTGCGTCCCCAGCAGGCGCGGCTGGTCCGGCTTCGCCAGCGTCCAGAGCCGCACCTTCTTCTCGGAATCCGCCGTCGCCACCTTCAGGCCGTCCGGCGACACCGCCACCCCCCAGATGCCCTGCTTGAAGCCCTTCAGCGTTCCTCGCGCCGCGCCGTCCGGCCCCCAGAGCCGCACGCTGTGGTCCCAGCTCGCGGTGGCGAAGCCTCCCTGCGGACCGAACGCGATCGAGCGGATCGGCTGCTCGTGAGCCTTCTTCTCGAGCCGGAGCGCGCCGGTGGCGGCATCCCAGAGCCGCAGCATGCCCCGCTTGTCGCCGGTCGCCAGGACCCTGCCGTCCCGCGAAAACGCCACGGCGTTGAGGCCCGTGTCGTGGCCGTCCAGCCGGACCCTGACCTTTCCGTCCGCCAGCTCCCAGATCACGGCCTCGCCCGGCGCATCCCCGTCGTCCTCGTCCTCCGTCACCGCCGCCACGGCAAGCCCGTCCGAAGACAGCGCCAGCGACTCGATCTTTCCGTTCAGCGGACCCAGGGCGCCGAGCTGACGCTTATGCTCCAGATCCCAGATGCGGACCGTGCCGTCGGAGCCGCCGGACAGGAGCCGCTTCCCGTCCGGGGTGAAGACCACGCCCATCACGCGGCCGTCGTGCCCCTCGATGACGGGCCAGGGCGCCGCCGCCGGAGGACCTGCGGGCAGCGCGGCATAGGTGATGAAACCGGCGAGCAGCAGGGCGAGCACGGCCAGCGTGGCCCACGGCCGCCGCGCGGGGACCGGGTGCGGAACGGGCGGCTCCGGCTTCTCCAGCCAGAGCGACAGCGCCTGCGCGAACGCCGCGGCGCCGGGGTAGCGTTTCTCGGGGCTCTTCGCGAGCGCCGTCAGGCAGACCGATTCAAGACCCGCATCCACCGGGGCCAGCCCCAGGGCCGCCGCCACCTGCGAGGGCAGCGGCGCCGGATGTTCGATGACCGCCACGAGCACCTGCATCGCCGTCTCGGCCTCGAAGGGCATGTGTCCCGTCAGCACCTCGTAGAGGATGGTGCCCAGCGTGAAGACGTCCGATCGCCCGTCGATGCTCTTCAGGCCCTGCGCCTGTTCGGGGCTCATGTAGGCGGGCGTGCCGACCACCACGCCGGAGGTGGTGATCGAACGGTCCAACTCCTTCACGTGGGACTTGGCCAGGCCGAAATCCGTGACGTGGGGCCGGCCGCGGCCGTCCACGAGGATGTTCGCGGGTTTCAGGTCGCGGTGGATCACCCCGTGGTCGTGGGCGTGCTGAACGGCGAGGGCGATGTCGCGGAGCAGGGCGACCTGCTCCCGGACCGGATGCCCGATGCGCCAGGCGCCGAACTGCTGGCCCTCGATGAACTCCATCGCCAGGAACTGGCGTCCGTCGATCACGCCCGCCTCGTAGACGCTCACGATGTGCGGATGCTTCGGCAGCGCGGCGCTCAGGCGCGCCTCCCGGAGGAAGCGGTCCTGCTCGTCGCGGCTCTCCCCGCCGCCGTCGGAGGAGGGCACCAGCAGCTTTACCGCCACCCGGCGGTTCAGGACCGTGTCGAGCGCCTCGTACACGATCCCCATGCCCCCCTTGCCCAGCTTGCGAAGCAGCGTGTACTTGCCGAACGGGGTGGACTTGAAGACCGTGCTCTCCTCGGGATCCGGCGTGGGGGCGTCCATGGGCTCCGGGGATTCTACCGCGCCGCGCCGCGCAGGGACATTTGTTGTCTCATCGTGGCGGCGTCCTCGCCCCCGCCGCGGCGCTTGCCCTGGTTGATCCTCACGCCGAGCTCCCCCAGGTCGTGCAGTCTCCAGCCCTGCTGCCGCACGGCCTCGCCGAGCAGGACGTCGTCCGCCCGTTTGACGAGCGCGGGGTCGGGCCAGTCGAGCGCGCGGAGGGCCGAGCTGCGGATCATCCAGAGCCCGCCGGTCGCGAAGAACCAGCGCGGATCCCCCCCGGGCCTCCGCGAAGGCGGCTCGATCCCGCGGTACCAGGGCGCCTGCCGGACGAACGCCGACACGTCCGTGCCGAGATTGAAGTCCTCCTCGTGGGCGAACCAGACGTGCCCCCACATCGCGGTCTCGGGCGGGGAGGAGCGGGCGATCTCCAGCCATTTCGACAGGGTCCCGGGCTCGGTCACGTACGAATCGTCGTCGAACCACCAGAGGAACTCGCCGTCGACGTCCTCCCGCATCCGCCGCATGAGCGGGCATTTGTTGAGGTTCGTTTCGCTGACGTGGAGCTTGTCGATGACCCCCGCCCGCTCCAGCGTCTCGAGCCAGGCGCGCACGCGCGGCGAGGGCGCGTTGGCGCCGACGACGAGCCGGTAGAGCCAGCGTTCGCAATGCTCGGTGATGGATTGGATGCAGCGCCGGACGTAGTCCGGGTAATCGCCGTAGGTGAGCACGCAGATCGTGACGGGCTTGCTCACGAGACGCGCTCCACGGCGCGCCGGCGCAGCGCGCGGCTGGCGACGCGGCGTTGGCCCGCGTCGAGGTAGCTCACGGCGCCTCCGTCGAAGTACAGCGAGATGCGGCGGACGACCTCGTCGGCGGTGATGAGGTGCATGCAGCGTGGGAGCGAGCCGGCGACGTCGACGCAGAGGTTCTCCGGGCGGTCGTGGTCCTCGCCGTCGCCGAGCGGCTTCACGCGGGCCTTCCAGCAGCCGCCCTGGTCGCAGCAGGGCAGGGCGCCGTTGGTGTGGATGAACTGGTGGTGCGGGTAGGCCTCCCATTGGGAGGGTTCGCGCCCGCCCGCGACGACGACGCAGGGGCGGTTCTTGGGCGCGCCCCCGCGGACCTCCACGGCGGCGGCGAGGTGCATGAGGGCGTTGACGCCGGTGGCGACGCCCTGCGCGTGGTACACGAGGCGGACGAGCTGCCGCAGGTCGGTCTTCCCCCGGAGGTCGATCACGCCGTCGAGGGGCGGGTGGGCATGGCCGGCCTCGCCGACCTGGACGAAGAGGATGCGTCCGCGGAAGCGGTCCACGACCTGCTGCCAGCGGCGGGGGTCCCACCACTTGCAGGTGAAGTCGAATTTACCGCCGGAGACGAGGATCCAGAAGGGGACGTCCTCCCCCGTGATCTCGCGGACCTGCGAGTACCAGGACTTCTCCAGGTCGGAGACGTGGATGTCGCCCTTGAAGTCGCCCGGCCGGATCTTGAGACCCAGCTTCCGGTTGAGGTCCTCGATGAAGCCGTGGATGAAGTGGTGCGGGGTCGTGTTGCTCCGGTGGATGAGCGGGTAGCCGCAGAAGATCCGGCGGACCTGCGGGTCCCGGTCCTCCAGGGGCGTGACGTACGGGTTGTTCTCCCAGAGCTCGGGGCACGACGTGCGCACGTCGGTCCTGAAGCGGCCCGGGTAGCTGCGATGGAGATCCCGCAGCGCCGCCGTGAGCATGACCACGTCCCCCGGCGACTGGAAGTTCCGCAGGATCAGCTTCCGCATCTACAGGGGGCCGATCGAGGACGAGCTGGAGCTCGACGACGAGGGCGCCGGCGAGCTGGAGGACGAGGAGCTCGAGGAGGAGCGCGACGAGCTCGACGACGAGGAGCGGCTCGAGGAGGAGCTCGAGGACTTCTTCTTGCCGCCGCCACCGCCGCCGCCCGCCGCGGGAGAAAGGAGCATCTTAAATGTGTTCATAGACAAAGAATTATGGGGAACGCCGCGCCCAACGCAAGAAAAATTGGGAACCGGCGTTCAAAATGGAGTGCGACTGCGCTACTCCTTGGGGAACTCCTCGCCGAGCTTCTCCTCGAGGGCGGCGAGTTTCTGGCGGACGGCCTCGGCGCTCTCCTGCCAGGCGGGGTCCTGCGCCCAGGCCTTGAGCGCCCGGCGGTAAAAGGGCACGGCCTCCTTCAGGCGGCCCGAGGCCTCCAGGATCGCCGCCCGCTGCCGGCAGGCGGGCCCGTGGGGCGCCGCCGCCCCGGTCTTCGGGTCGAAGCGCGTCTCGAGCGCCGCGAAACTGCTGAACAGGGCGACCTGGTCGGTCTGCAGGAAGATCCGGCCCTCGGAGGCCAGCAGGTTGCCCTGTTTCTCGGTCCACGGCAGCGACTGCGTCAGCTTCCAGGCGGGGGCTTCGTAGACCTGCAGGGCCGTGCGCGTGGGGAGGTATACGCGGCCGTCGAGGATCGCGGCCCGGCCGAAGAGGTCGCCTTCGACGCTCATCAGGGAGGCGACGCGGCCGTCCCCGACATGGTACGCGGCGTTCTTCGCGCCCGTCAGCAGCAGCCAGTCGCCGAGGCGGCCGGCGAGGCGCCGGAACGAGGCCCAAGGCAGCGGTTCGGAAGGCATGGGGAGGGGGATCTGCCGGCCGGTCCAGCGGTCGAAGGCCAGCAGTTCGTCGACGTCCTGCGCGAGGAGGTAGATCAGGCTGCCCGCGATCATCGGGGCGGAGGCGGTCTGCCGGAGATCGGGGCTGCCGGCATCCCGGTATTTGACCAGCCACTCGAACGCGCCCGTCTCCGCATCGAGCGCGGCGAGGACGCCGAAGTTGCTGCAGACGACGAGCGTGCCGCCCTCCTCGGCGATCGTGGTGAGCTGGGTTCCGTTCCGGGTCTGGGAGGTGTTGGTGACGGTCGTGGTCCAGAGGGGGTGCCCGGTGGCCGCGTCCAGGCAGACCACCCAGGCGTAACGCGGCGTGGTGGGGCTCGTGATCACGGCGGCGTAGAGGCGGCCGCTCCGGACGAGCACGGGTCCGGAAAAGCAGAAGTTCTGGAGCTCGACTCGGGCCTGCTCGGCCCAGCTTTCCCGGCTCCCGTCGGCGGTGGGAATTCTGATCGTCTCGGTGTCCCAGAGCAGTTCGCCGCTGGCGAGGTCGAAGGCGCGCAGGGAGGCGGGGCCCTCATTCCTGTCCGGCCGTCGGCCGACCTGGTTGGGGCGGGGCGGCGACTCGCGGGTGAACATCGTGACGTAGGCGCGGCCGTCCCCGATCGCCGCCCCGACGGGCGGCGGGGTGCCGGGATAGGGGTTGTGTCTCGGGTAGCTGCGCACGGCGCCTTCCCGGGGGAAGCTCCATTCGACGGCGTTCTCCATCGAGCCTCCCTCGCCGCGCGAGGGGTCCAGGGCGACGACCCGCCAGCCGTTGGTGCAGACGAGGAGGTCGCGATCCCCCGCGCGTCCGAGGGCCGGCAGGGCGCAGGCCTGGTCCGGGGCGTACGTCTCCTGATGCGGAAACTCGAAGCGGCCCAGGCTCAGTTCGTTGCTCAAGGCGGCGCCCGCGGGGGCCGGCGGATCCGGCGCCGGCTTCAACAGGCCGTCGAGCAGATCCTTGAGCTCGCGGGCCTGCCCGCCCACCCGGACGGGCCCCTGGAGCTTCGCGGCGGCGACGGCGGCCCGCAGCGCCAGCAGCGAGGCCTGGTCCGCGCGGCGCGCATGAGCCAGCGCGATGCGTGCGGCCAGCTCGGGCGTCGGCCGGCGGTCGAAGTCGGCGGCCCAGATCTTCAAGGCCTCGTCGAGGCGGCCCTCGTCCCCCGCGCGGTTGGCCAGCGCCTCGAGCGCGCGCTTCGCGGCCTGGGTGTACGCGTGGCGTTCGAGGAGGCGGCGGAGCAGGACCGGGTCGCGGACGCCCTCGATGGCCTGCTGGGCGACGATCTCGTGCGCCTCGAGCAGCCGCGGTGCCAGGCCCTCGAGGCGGGGGGCGAGCACGCAGGGCAGCCGGAGCCAGCGGAGCGTCTCCGGATCCGGCTGCGCCAGGCGGTTGGCCAGCGTTTCGCAGGCCAGGGCGTGGTGATCCAGGAGGTCCTTGGTCTTGGAAGCCTCCTGGAGCGCGGCCCAGCGGCGTTCGAATTCGGATTCGATCTGATGGGGGATGCCGATGCTGTCCGCGTCCTGCAGTCGCGCCGCGAGGCCCAGGACGAGGGCAAGAACGTTCATCTCATTCCCACCTCAATAGTACACCCAAGGAGGCGGCGGGATGGGGTAGAGTCTTCCGGATGCTGAGAGGAACGGCGCTGCTCGTCTGTCTCGCGGGGTGCGCGGCGCCGTCCGCCCTCGAGAAGATGACCCGGCTCGAGCGGCGCCTCCGGCTCGAGATGGAGCGGCACGCCCCGGGCTGCCGGCCTTCCGTCTGGCTGGCGCGGACCGACGGGCGCGAGCTGCTCGCGATCGATGCGGACCGGGTCCTGCCCGCCGCGAGCACGCTCAAGGTCCTGGTGCTCGTGGAAGGGTACGGCGCGGAGCTCGAGGGGACGTTCCGCTGGACGGACGAGGTGACGCTGCAGGACACGGACCGGGTGGGCGGGGCGGGCACGCTCCAGCACGAGCGGACGGGGTCGACGTGGACCTACCAGCAGCTGGCGCGGCGGATGATCGCGGAGAGCGACAACACGGCGTCGAACATCCTGCTGCGCCGCCTGGGGCGGGCGGCGCTGAACCGCCGGGCGGAGCGCCTCGGGCTTCCGAACACGCGCTTCGAGCGGGACTTCCTCGATTTCTCCGCGCGTCGCGAGGGCCGGGAGAACGTGAGCACCGCGCGCGAGATGGGGCGGCTTCTGCGGATGATCTTCCGGCGCGAGATCCTCAGTCCCGAGGCCTGCGACGCGATGATCGCGATCCTGGAGCGCACCTCGCGGGGCCGGATCGCCCGGGGCGTGCCGAAGGACATCCCGGTGGGCCACAAGGCCGGCTCGCTGCCCGGATACCGCCACGACGCGGGCTGGGTGCGGCTGCCCGGCCAGCCCTATGTCCTCAGCGTGTTCCTCGACAACGTGCTCGAATCGACGGATCCGAAGGTGGATCGCGGGATCGCCGCGATCGAGGCGGCGGCGCGGCTCGTCTACGAGGCCGTGGGGCCCACGGACGAGTGACGCTACGGCGTGTCGCCGAGCAGGGCTTCGACGGTCTTGAGCCGGGAGTCCGAGGCCGGATCGATCTGCTTGAAGACGACGCCGACGAACCAGCGTTTCTCCAGGGAGAGCGTGTCCCGCCGGCACCAGCGGACGAGCCCCTCGGCCGTCACGCTGACCGTGGGGTAGCGGAAGCTGAGGGCGAGGTCCACCCGCTGTCCCGGCTTCAACGGCCGGGTGCTGACGATCTGCGCGCCGCCGAGGCTCAGATCCTTGAGCGCGCGGCCGGCGTTCTTCTTGAACCCGATGGCCCGGAGCAGGTCGCGGGGGAGGCAGACGACCTCGGCCTTGGGGGGGTGGAAGCGTTTGTGCCGCCGCTGCGGATCCGCGCCGCGGAAGCCGCCGGAATCCGGCCGGCGTCCGGGCTGGGCGAGGGCCGGGGCGGGCTGGTCGAATTCCAGGCCGGCGACATGCGCGGTGCGCCCCTTCGATTCCACGGTGGTGGACCAGCGCACGGAGGCCTTGAGCCGCACGCGCTCCTTCGTGCCGGGGACGGTGAGTTCGACGGACACGGGCAGGCCCTGGCGCAGGCGCCCGGAGGTGACGAGGCAGGCGCCCTTGGCGCTGACGTCGATGAGCTTGCGGGCCACGTTGAAAGCGGACCGCCCGGGCAGTTCGGCCTCCAGACTGCTGCAGAGGACCGGGAACTCCTGGCGCGTGGGGGTGCGGGAATGCCGTCGACGCTCCGCCATCATTCTGGATACCCTCTCTCCACCCCAAGGGTAGCGCCAAAAACGGGGAATGGGGGCGATTTTCAGCGCGAGAGTTTGAGCTCGAGGACGTGGCGGGCGGGGTTGACGAGGACGTGTTTGAGGACGAGGTCGGAGACCCCGTCGCCGTTGAGATCCGTCACGAAGGGCTCGGTGGTGCTGGTGCCCTCGGGGGCCCCGGTCGTGATCGAACCGGAGGGCTCGGTCGCCATGCCGCCGGTCTTGAGGCCCGCGTAGTACTTCAGCGTCCGCTCGTCGGTGCGCACCAGCATGTCGCGCTGGCCGTCCTTGTTGAAGTCGCCTTTGAAATTGGGGCGGAAGACGAGGTCGAGGGCGGCCGAGTCGCGGGTGAGGTGGAAGGAGAAGGGGATGGAGAACTTCAGCTCCTGCACCGGATCCTTCGCGAAGCGGCCCAGGGGCTCCATCGGGTAGACGTGCAGTTCCAGGTCGACCCTGCCCGAGAGGAAGACCTGGATGCCCTCGGTCACGCCGAATTTCCGGATCACGCCCATGACGAGATCCGGTTTCCCGTCGCCGTTGAGGTCCTCGAGATAGACGCCGGAGGACCAGCCGTCGGCGACGCGCATGAGTTCGTCGGGCTGCTCGTAGTTGCGCCGCCCGGCCTGCCCGAAGTACACCTGCACGCGCCCCTTGGACGGGTAGATGATGGCGAGGTCCAGGAGGCCGTCCTTGTTGAAGTCGCCGATCTGCGGGGGGATGTCGAACTGCAGGAGGCGGCCGGCGCGGCGCTTCTTCTTCTCCGCCGCGATCTCGCGGCTCTCCGGCGTGGTGAAGCGGCCGTCGGCGAGCTGCCGGAAGAACGTCAGCGATTCGTCGTGGTAGAAGCCGATGTCCGTGCGGCCGTCGCCGTCCGAATCGCCGATCGCGAGCAGCGGGACGGTGACGGTGCGGGTGAGGGACTGGTGGGGCGCCCAGGGGATGGTGGTGGCCGTTTCGGTGGGGACCGGGAGCTTGTCGAGGCAGCCGAACTCCCCGTCCTTCGACTCCTTGAAGATCAGGATCTCCTCGTCGGTGAAGAGCAGCAGCTCGGGGCGGCCGTCGCCGTCGAGGTCGGGCGCGAAGGGGATGAAGCCCGGCGCCCCGCCGTTGCCGGAGCCGTGCCGGAACAGCGAGGGGTGGACGACGAGGTCCCGGGGCGGGGACTGGAGGCCCAGTTCCTGCAGGCCCCGCGGCCCCGCCGTGAAGAGGCGCGGGGGATCCCCGGGGGAGAGGCACCAGAGCTGGACGGCGGGGTCGAGGCGCAGCGTCCGGGAGGGCTTCGGCTCGAAGCGGCCCTCCTTCGAGAGAAAGAGATGCAGGTCGCGGCCGTTCTGGACGAGGAGGTCGGGTTTTCCGTCCGCGTCGAGGTCCCGGGAAAGGACGCGGTCGATCACGTCTCCCGCCTCGAGGACCTGCGTGTCGTAGGCGGGGTTCTGGAGGAGGGCGAGCAGGAGCGCGAGCATGGGAGGACTGTAGCGGGCCGCCGCCGCGGGGTCAATTGGCGGGTCCCGGCGCTTCTGCTATAGTGCGCTGCTCCGATGAAGATCGCGATACAGCCCGCGGGCCCCGTCTCCTTCGACCTGCCGATCCTGGGCTCGAAAAGCCTGACCAACCGCGCGCTGATCGCGGCGGCGCTGGCCCCCGGCGTCTCGCGGCTCACGAACGCGTCGTTCTCCGACGACTCGCGCTGCCTGGCCACGGCCCTGAACCAGATCGGCATCCCCGTCACGACGTCGGACCGGGACAGCCTGATCGTGGTGGACGGCGGGAAGCCCTTCAAGGACGAGGGGACCTTCTTCATGGGGAACGCCGGGACGGCGCTGCGCTTCTTCACGTCGCTCGTCTGCCTGGGCCGCGGGCAGTACGTGATCGACGGCGAGGCGCGCATGCGCGAGCGGCCCATCGGGGGCCTCGTGAACGCGCTGCGCACGCTGGGCGCGCAGATCGCGTATGAAATGAGCGAGGGCTGTCCGCCGCTGGCGATCGCGGCGAAGGGGCTGAAGGCCGGCCGCACCGTGGTGGCGGGGGACACGTCGAGCCAGTTCGTGTCCTCGCTGCTGCTGGCGGCGCCGGGCGTGGGCGGGGCGGTGGAGATCGCCGTCGAGGGCGACGTCGCGTCGAAGCCCTACATCGAGATCACGCTGGACGTCATGCGGGACCTGGGGGTCGCGGTGGAGCGGGACGGCTACCGCTCTTTCCGGATCCCGGCCGGCTCGAAGTACCGGCCGCGCGTGTATCCCATCGAGGCGGACGGCGCGAGCGCCATGTACTTCCTCGCGATGGCGGCGGTGACCGGCGGGCGCGCGAAGGTGCGCGGCATCGGCGCGAGGACGCACCAGGGCGAGGTGGAGCTGGCGCGCATCCTCGAGCAGATGGGCAACAAGGTGACGATGGGGCCGGACTTCATCGAGCTGACGGGCGCGCCGATGAAGGGCGTCGACGTGGACATGAACAACTGCCCGGACTCCGCGCAGACGCTCGCGGCGGTCGCGCTCTTCGCGAAGGGTCCGACGCGAGTCCGCAACGTGAAGAACCTGCGCGTGAAGGAGACGGACCGCATCGCGGCGATCGCGAAGGAATGCGGCAAGCTCGGCGCGGAGGTCGAGGAGGGGACGGACGGGTTCACGCTGACCCCCCCGGCGCGGGTGCTGCCGGCGGAGATCGACACCTACCGGGACCACCGGATGGCGATGAGCTTCGCGGTCGCGGCCACGGCGGCGCCGGGCGTGGTGATCCGGGATCCCGAGTGCGTCTCCAAGAGCTTCCCCGGCTTCTTCGAGAAGCTCGAATCCCTGGGGCTCAAGCTCCAGCGGATGCCGTAAGCCAGTCCCACGCCGGCCGGACGTCGATCGTCAATCCGTCGACCTTCAGGCGGTCGCGCTGGTTCAGGGTCAGGAGGAGCGCCTTCCGTTTTCCCGGGAGCCGGGAGGCGCGGAGGAGCCCCTCGACCTCGCGCTTCCGGTTGTGCGGGCTGAGTTCGGCCGTGACCTGGATGATCTCGCGGTCGGTCACGAAGTCGCACTCCCAAAGGTCCTTTTCGCCCGCGTAGCAGACGCGTCCCTGGCGGCGGCGCAGCGCCATGAAGACGGCGTTCTCGAGCTGTCGGCCCAGATCGGGGATCATTTGCGGCGAGTTCGCCCGGCGGAAGCCGGTGTCGACCGCGTAGTACTTCCGGGGCGCCACGACCCGCTTCTTGAACGAAGGGCTGAATTTCGGCGCGGAGAGGAGGAGGTAGGCATCCTCGAGGAATTCCACGTAGCGGGACGTCTGGGCGACGGTGGGGATCTCGAGGGCCTTCGTCAGGGACTGCAGCGAGAGCGGCTGACCCGTGTGGGCGAGGAGGAAGAGCGCGAGGTTCATCACATGTTTCGTCTCCCGCAGGCCGCGCCGCAGGGCGATGTCGCGGTAGACGACGTCGCGCAGCAGTTCCTGGAGGACCTGGGGGTCCCGCCGCCGGAGGTGGCCGGGAAAGCCGCCGTGCTCCAGCCAGGACTGCAGCGAGGCGGCCCCCGGTCTGGCGCGGGTGTAGGCGAGATATTCCCGGTAGCTGAAGGGGAAGACCTCGTAGGACAGATGCCGGCCCGTGAGCTTGGCCCCGAGTTCGCGCCCCAGGAGCGAGGCGTTCGAGCCGGTGACGCAGACCGTGCGGCCGCGGTCGAGCAGGGAGCGCACGAGCCGCTGCCATTCGGGGACCTCCTGGACTTCATCGAGGAAGATCTGGGCGTTGCGGACCGCCAGTTCCTCGATCACGGACAGCAGCGCCGGGAAATCCTCCGGTCCCAGGCCGTAGAGCCGGGTGTCCTCGAAATTGCAGCTGAAGGCGTGCCTGACCCGTCTGCGAAGTTGGGTCTGGAGGATGCTCTTCCCGGAGCGCCGTACGCCGGTGAGGATCAGGGCATGCGGCGAGCGGGCCGGGATCCGTTCCGCGAGCTCCCGGGCGACTTCGGGCTCCGGCCCGGGGGGCGTCCCCGGATCTTTCAGGACCGCCAGAAGTGTATCTCTTAGAAACATAAACTTGTTATATCATAAGATACACCTGAGTCAAGCGCTTACGTGTGGCGGACGCGCCGGCGCGGCGTTTCGAAGTAAGGTTTGGGCTCGGGGCTGTCCAGCGGGGTCTCGCGGCGCATCCCCTCGGCCCGCAGGATCTTCAGGCCTTTGCGGCGGGCGAGTTTTTCGCGGCGCGTGCGGCCTTCCGGCGCGTCGGGCCAGGGCCCCGGCAGGGGCTCCATCGCGAAGTGTTTGCGGGCCGCTTCCAGCAGGTAGCGCCCGTAGGTCTTGTGGTCGGTCTGGAGGACGAGCCTGCCCTGCGGCCGCAGGGCCGTCCAGCAGCACTCGAAGAAGGCGGGGGTCAGCAGGCCGAGCGGGGCCTGGTCCGGGTGGAAATACGGCTGGGGGTGGTAGATGTGGATCTCGTCCAGAGAGGTCTCGCGCCGCAGCCAGGCGACGGCGTCGGCGCAGAGAAAGCGCACGTTGGACAGGCCGGCGGCGCGTCCGGCGGCGCGTTCGATGAGCGGCCGGAGCAGGTCGATGCCGACGTGGTCGCGTTCCGGATGCGCGCGGGCGCTGTCGATGAGGAAGTGCCCCTCGCCGCAGCCCACGTCGAGGATCCGGGGGGCCCGGCGGCCGAAGGCGGCTTCCCAGTCGAAGGGGGCTGCTGGCACGGGGAAAGCATAGCATTTCGAACCAAATCGGGCGGTCTCGCGTATATGATCCAGACCGCTTCAAGAGGAGAGAACGATGAGATCCGCCGCTTCCGTCGCCCTGCTGCTCGTGTCCGTGTGCTCGACCGCCTCCGCCCAGGAAGGCTGGCCGCAGTGGCTGGGGAAGAACCGCGACAACAAGTCGACCGAGACCGGGCTGCTCAAGGCCTGGCCGGAGGGCGGTCCGAAGCTCGTCTGGAAGTCGGACCTGGTCGGCCTGGGGTACTCGACGGTCGCCGTCACGGGCGGCCGCATCTACATCCTGGGCAACCTCGAGGACGGCGCCTACCTGATGGCCCTCGGTGAGGCGGACGGCAAGCTCGTCTGGAAGACGAAAGTGGCGCCGCCTCCCACGCACGGTCAGTACCCCGGCGCCCGGGCGACGCCGACGGTCGACGGGAAGCGGGTCTACATCCTCGCCGAGGAAGGCGAGCTTCTTTGCTGCGAGCTTGAGGGCGGCAAGGAAGTCTGGCGGAAGAACATGAAGAAGGATTTCGGCGG
Source organism: uncultured Planctomycetales bacterium (assembly GCA_964619955.1). GTDB lineage: Bacteria > Planctomycetota > MHYJ01 > MHYJ01 > JACPRB01 > JACQFK01. Next base: position 40,553 of record CAZUJF010000010.1, on the reverse strand, counting down.
CAAGGTGGGAGCCTGGATGTATTCGGAGTCCCCCCTGGTCGACGGCAAGAACCTGGTCTGCATCCCCGGCGGGAAGGACGGGGCGATCCTGGCCCTGGACAAGGAAACGGGCGCGACCGTGTGGCGGACGAAGGACTTCACCGACGGCGCCGAGTACACGTCGCTCTATCCGACCGAGATCGGAGGGGTGAAGCAGTACGTGGCGATGACCATGAACAGCGTCGTCGGCGTGGGCCAGGACGGGAAGCTGCTCTGGAAGGGCGCCCGGCCCCAGGGAAAAGTGGCGATCTGCACCACGCCGGTGGCGCGGGACGGGATCGTCTTCGTGTCGTCGGCCTACGGCATCGGCTGCACGGCGTACACCATCAGCGCCAACGGAGGGAAGTTCAGCGCCGAACTCCGCTATGAAGGCAGGCAGATGGAGAATCATCACGGCGGGGTCATCCTGCTGGAGGATCACGTCTACGGGTTGACCCAGAACAAGATGGAGTGCATCGACTTCAAGACCGGGAAGGTGGTCTGGAGCGACAAGAGCGTGGGCAAGGGGGCCATCACGTACGCCGACGGCCATTTCATCGTGCGCAGCGAAAGGGCGAGCAAGGGCGAGATCGCGCTCGTCGAGGCTACGCCGACGGCCTACAAGGAGAAGGGCCGTTTCTCGCTGCCCGATCCGTCGGGCAAGAACACCTGGGCCTACCCCGTGGTCGCCAACGGGAAGCTCTACATCCGCAACCAGGGCGAACTGTACTGCTACGACGTGAAGGCGAAGTAGCTCAGCTGAGCAGTTCGTCCCGGACCAGGTCGCGCGCCTTGGCCGCGTCCGCGCAGGAGAGCGCGGCCACGCCCGTCTGGCCGTCCCGGTTCACGATGCGCAGGCTGGTCAGGTCGATGCCCGCGTCCTTGAAGCGCCGCCCGATGCGCGCGAGCGCGCCCGGCTTGTCCTCCACGCGGATCAGCAGCACCTCCTCGCTGAACGCGTGGAAGCCCGCGTCCCGCAGCACCCGCAGCGCGAGGTCGTAGTCGGCCACGCTCATCCGGACCACGCCGACGCCCTGGTGCGTCTCCGCGTCGATGGCGGCGATGTTGACGCCCCGCTCGCCGAGGGCGATGGTCACGTCCGCGACGATCCCGGGGCGCTGCTCCGACAGGATGACGATCTGCTTCATGGGCGCTGACTCCTTTCGGCGCGGAGGTCCCGCACCAGCCGGTCGATCTGGTCCCGTACGACGTGGGGCATCGTGATGACGTGGGCGATTTTCTTCTGGGAGGCCAGGGACCAGCGGCGGACGAGCTCGTCCGAGGGCCGGTCGAGCACGACGACGTTCGAGCAGGGGTTCTTCCAGGCGTTGAAGCCGGCGGCGCGGATCTGCTCCTCGGCGTAGGCGGCGAGCTCGAGACAGCCGGCCACCCGCGCCCGGAACCCTTCGAGCCCCAGCGAGCGGATCGCGTACCAGAGGAAGACGGGGGAAAGCGCGTTGCGGGAGCCGGAGATCGTGGTGTCCAGGGAGCCGACGTACTCGACGGAGCGCGCGATACGGTCGACGTTGGCGCGCCGGGCGAGCACCGCGCCGCAGGGCATGGGCGAGCCGATCATCTTGTGGCCGCTGACGGCGATCGAGTCGACGGGCAGCCGGAAGTCGAAGACCGGCGCGCCGTCGACGAAGGGCAGGATCATGCCGTGCAGGGCGGCGTCGCAATGCAGATAGAAACGCCGCTGGGTCGCGGCGTCGAGGGCGCGCAGGATGCCCTCGATGCCGTCCTGGGCGCCTTTCATCGTGGTCCCGATGTTGGCGATGACGATGGCCGGGACCTCGCGGTGAAGACGCAGGGATTCCTCGAGGTCCTCGGGGTCCATCGCCCCCGAGGGCAGGGCCCGGATCATGAGGCTCTTCAAGCCGAGGAGCCGCAGGAGCTTGGGCACCGAGTAGTGGGTCTCCTCGGAGAAGTACACGATGCTGTCGGGAAAGAGCTCCCGGGCGAGGAAGAGGGCGTAGAGGTTGCCTTCGGTGCCGCCGTGCGTGACGTAGCCCCAGGTGCCGTCCGGGGGTGCGTGGTAGAGGTCCGCGAAGAAGCGGATCACCTCGCGCTCGAACTCGTGGGTGTTGAGCTTGAAGTTGCTGGAGACGAAGGGGTCGCCGATGTTGTTGAGGGGATGTTTCAGCAGCGGATACAGCGGCTCGTAGTCGAAGAGGCCGTTGCCGGGGTAGCCCAGGCAGGTGGGGGCCGTCTGCTCCAGGGTGCCGAAGAGCCGCTCGAGTTTCTCGCGGTCCGGCTCCGGCAGCGGCATGAACGCCGATTATAGCCTACTTCGGCTTGGGGGCGGGCCTGGGGTCGAGATGGCGGGTGAGTTCGGCCGGGTCGAGCGCCACCGGGGCCCCCGCGGCGGGAACTTCGAGACCCGCCGACCAGAGGATGCCGTTCACGGCGAAGCGGCGCAGGCCCTCCAGCCCCCACTCCTTGTGCGCATGCGCGCCGGTGAAGACGAAACTTCGCCCGCCCTCGGGTCGCTCGTAGGCCCAGGCCACGAGATCCTCGCTGCCTTTCAAGGCGGCTTTCGGCGGCTGGGTCCGCAGGAGCGGGGTGATGCCCTTGAGACCGTCCACGAACCTCAGCTTGTAGAGAAACCCGTCGTTCTCCGTGAACGGCGCGACCCCTCGGGTGATCGGATGCTCGACGAAGTCTTGGAAGACCCCGTCCCAGTGACCGCGGCCGGACACCTTGGGGACGTAGACGCCCCCCAGCCAGGGGAGCATCCGTTCGCCGTCCTCCTTGGGGTAGTCGATGATCTGGTGGAGGTGGACGAGCCCCGCGCCGCCAGACAGCAGCTTGGCGACCCGTTCCAGCCGCTCAGGGGTGCACAAGGGCTGCTTGCCGCCGCCGTCCATGTAGAAGACCAGGCTCTTCGCGCCCTCGAGGATCCGTTCGTTCTTGGGCCAGCCCTCCGCGACCAGCACGGGCGCGACGCCGGGCGTCTGCTTCAGCAGGTTGAAGAGGACGACGGAGCCCGCGAAGTATTCGTGTTCGCCGCCGCCCTTGCTGAAGCCCCCGGCCAGCAGCACGATCTTGGCGGCCTTGGGGTCCGCGGGCTCGACTTCGATCGGCAGGGAGGCCCGGTCCTGCAGCGCCAGGGCGAGGAGAAGCTGAATCATCATGGGTCTATAAGCCCGGGCCCGGCGGGGATGACGCGGATCAGGGGTTCTTGATGACGACCCGCCAGAGGTCGTTGCCGTCCCGGGCGTTGAACGAGACCGCGTCCCGCCCGTAGGACAGGGCCCAGACCTCGTCGTAATCGGCCGAGCGGCCGCCGTCCGCCAGGATCCGGCGCTTGCGGTCGTTCCGCACCAGCGATGCCATCCGGGAGCCGTCCCGGCTGAACAGCATGCCCTCGAGGTCGTCGAAGGGGTCCGTCCGCTGCCCGCCGAGCACCAGGCTCTTGCGCGCGCCGCTCTTCTCCACGTACCAGACGCGGCGGCTGTCGGGCGTGAACGCCAGCGTCTGCACCTCGCCGCGCGTCCGCTCCTTCATGCCGTCCACCACCACGAAGGACTGGCCGAGGGACTGCGCCGTGTGCGCGAGGCGCGCGCCGTTGGGGCTGAACGTGAGGCGGCCGACCGCGTCGAAGGGCTCCCCGGGCAGCCCGTCCGCCACCACGAACGAGCGGCCGTCCTCCACGGCGGCATACGCGCGGCGTTTCAGGCCCGCGCCCAGCACCAGGCCGCCGACCTTGTCCCATCCGGCCTCGCGCATGCCGTTGAAGACGAGGAATTCCCGGCCCTCGTCGCGCGCGGTGTAGTCGGTGAGCAGGCCGCCCGGGAGGAAGCGGACCGGCGAGAGGATCCGCTCGTACGAGCCCTGGACGCTGCCGTCGATGACCGCGCTCTGGCGGCCGTTGTCGAGGGCGACGTAGCCCGTGTGCCGGCTGTCCCCGCTGAAAGTGAGCGGGGACTTGATCGCGTCGAAATCCGGCTGGGGGGATCCGTCGATCACCGCGAACTCGCGGTTGTCCTTGCGGACGAGGTATCCGGTGTGGCGGCCGTCGGGGCTGAAGGTCACGGGCTGCAGCATGCGGTCGAAGGCGAGCCCCTTGAGGCCGCCGATCACGGCGTACTCGTCGCCCCCCTGGAGGCCGATGTACGCCACGTCCCGGCTGTTCGGGCTCCAGGTGAGCGGCTGCAGGACCAGGTCGAAGGCCTCCCCCTCCATCTCGTCGACCACGACGAATTCCCGGCCGCCCTTCGACGCGACGAAGGCGATCCGCTTGCTGTCGGGGCTGAAGAGGAGGGGGGCGGTGATGGAGTCGTAGTCGCGGCCGCGCTCCCCGTCCACCACGCAATAGCGCTGCTTGCCGCGGGCGGCGATGTAGGCGAGGCGGCGTCCGTTGGGGCTGTAGGTCAGCGACTGGATCGAGGTGTAGGCTTCGGCCGGCGAGCCGTCGACGACGGCGAACTCTTCGGCGCCGCAGCGGGCGACGTACGCGTGGCTCCGGCCCCCGGGGCTGAAGGCGATGGCCGCGGGGATCGCGTCGAAATCCTGGCCGCGGACGCCGTCGATCACCGCGAATTCCTTGGCCCCGCGGCGGGCGACGTAGCCCAGACGGTCGGGTCCGGGTCCGGGAAAGATGCGCTTGAGGCGGGCGTCCTGGGGGACGGTGGCGAGGCGGCGGGTTTCCACCGTTCCGCCCGAGGCGCCGCTGCCCGTCGCGACCAGGGCGAGCAGGCACGTCGCGGTCAGCATCTGGATCTCCTCGATCGGGCTCCGGCCCCCGGAGCCTCCTTGTATCCCGCTGCCTTTCGATCCCCCCGCTCCCAGCTATTTAACACGGGTACATATTAGATGTAGTCAGGCTGCCCGAAAAATATCGGCTTTTTTCCGGACGTCGAGGAGGGGTTTATTCCGAGATGCAGTAGAGATGTCTGTCCGTGCGCAGGAACAGGTCGCCGTTCGAGACCGCCGGGGTCGTGTTGCAGCCTTCCTTGAGCTCGTTCACGGCGACGAGGTCGAGCTTCGACGCCGACGGCGTGAAGACGACGGTGGCGCCTTTCTGGTTGACGACGTAGAGGCGGCCGGCGGCCTGGACGATCGAGCCCCAGAAGGCGGCGCCGTCGACGCGGTGCGTCCAGAGGGCTTTGCCGGTTTTCGGGTCGATGCAGTCGATGCGTGCCGGCCCGGCCTGCGGGACATACAACTGCTCTCCGATCGCCACGCCGGAGCCGATGGACTGGGGCTGCTTCTCGAAGCGCCAGAGCCGGTGGGTCTGGGTGCAGTCGTCCTTGTTGCCGCCGAGCTTCACGCCGAGCGAAGGGCCGCCGAAGCCGCCCGTCGCCACCAGGATGTCGCCCACGATCGTGGGGGAGGAGTACGCGAGGTCGCCGTTGTCGTGGCTGACGCCCAGGCACCACCAGAGGATCCTGCCCGTCGCCGGATCGTAGGCGACCACCCGCGTCGGCATCGTGCAGAGGATCTGCTCCTGCCCGTCGACCTTCGCCACCAGCGGCGTGCACCAGCTGCCCATGTACTTGTTGCGCTCGTTGCGGTCGCCGTCGCCCTTGAAGGGCTCGTCGGTCTCCCAGAGGGTTTTGCCGCTCGCCAGGTCCAGCGCGGTGAGGAAGTTCCGCTTTCCGGGGCCGCAGTTGAGGATGACTTTTCCCTGATGGAGCACGGGGGAGACGCCATCGCCCCAGAAGTGATCGACCGTGCCGGGGGTCTTCGTCCAGAGTTCCTTGCCGGCGAAGTCGTAGCAGGTGAGGCCCGCGGAGCCGTGCCAGACGACGACGCGTTCGCCGTCGGCGGCGGGCGTGGAACTGGAGTGGGGGTTGGTCTCGTGGGTCTTGAGGGCCCTGCCGAAGTCCACGGTCCGGGTCCAGAGCAGCCGGCCGTCCTTGCGGTCGTAACAGAAGAGCGAGCGGCGTTTTCCCTCGGCGTCCTCGGGGCCGGCGACGAAGACGCGGCCGTTGGAGACGACGGGGCTGCCGTTGCCCTTGTGGGGCAGGGCGGCCTTCCATTTGACGTTCTTCTCGCCGCTCCAGACCGCGGGCGCGCTCTTCTCGGCGGAAAGCCCGTTGCCGGAGGGGCCCCGGAACGAGGGCCAGTCGTCGGCGCGGAGCGCGGAGGCGGCCAGGATCAGGAGGGCGAGCGTCCGGGTCATTTCAGCTCCAGGATCTTGTCCATGCGGGCGGAGATGTCCATGAGGACGGCCTCGCCGCCGCCGCCCACCTCGGCGGTGGCCCAGGAATTGTAACCGACTTCCGCGCAGGCTTTCAGCACTTCCGGCCAGTCCTCGTCGCCCTCGCCGATGCCGACCCACTGTTTCGTCTTGCTGTAGCCCTTGAAGTCGAGCTTGAGCATGCGTTTGCCCAGCTTTCGGATCCATTCCGCCGCAGGCACGCCGTACTTCAGCATGTTGCTGGCGTCGAAATACGCCCCGACGTGCGGGCTCTTGAACTCGTCGACGTACTTGATGAGGTTCTCGGGCGTCGTGAGGAAGTCGTTCCAGACCACCTCGACGGCGATCTTGACGCCCGTCTCGGCCGCGAGGGGCAGGGCCTTGGCGATCTCCTCCTGGGAGCGCTGCCAGACCTTCTCGAAGTTCTCGTTCTCGTCCTTGGCGGAGACCTTGCCGGGGACGACGAGGACGGTGTCGGCGCCGACCTTCTTCGCGTCCCGCAGCGCGCCTTCGAGGGCGGCGACGGCCTTCGCGCGCGTCTCGGGCTTCGGGTCGGAGAAGCGGGTGGTCCAGTGGATGGAGTCGATGACGCCGTGGACCTTGAGGCCGGTCTTTTGGGAGGCCTCGACGAGCGCGTCGAGATTGAGGCCCGAGGGGCTGTCGATCTCGACGCCCTCGAAGCCGCATTTCTTGGCGAGTTCCAGCCGCTCCAGCGGCGTGGGGCCCCCGCGGATCATGCCGTACTTGAGGGCCTTCTTGAGGCGCACGGGGGGCATGGCGGCGAAGGCGGGGCGTCCGGCGGCGAGCGCGGCGAGGCCGAGGCCGCCGGCCGCCAGGAAATCGCGTCGGCGGATCATGAGAATCTCCGGGTCGGGGTTAATAACGTTCAAAGGAACATAATCAGTACGGCCCCGGGGCGCCCGGAATTGCGTGCGGGAGGCTGTCACGGGAGATTCTTCTGACGCTATAGAGGGGCGGCCGTTGTAGTAAGGGCAAGCGGAGACAACGAGCGTGATTCATCGTGCCGGCCTGATCCTGTCCCTCGGCCTCCTCGTCGCCGCGGCGCCCCCCGCCGGCCCCCAGGCCGCGCCCGCCGCCGATGAATACGCCAAGGTCCAGCCGCTGCTGGCCAAATACTGCCACTCATGTCACGGCGACAAGGCCAAGCCCAAGGCCGACCTGAACATGGTGAAGTTCACCTCGGAGGCCTCCATCCGGGCGGGCCGGAAAATGTGGAAGGACATCCTCGCCAAGACGGCCTCCCACGAGATGCCCCCCGAGGAGGCGAAGGCGCAGCCCACCCCGCTCGACCGGGAGAAGATCGTCAAGTGGATCGAGGCGGTGCTGAAGAAGCCGGATCCCAGCACGGCGCCCAACCCCGGCCGCGTCACGCTCCGGCGCCTCAACCGCGTGGAATACTCGAACACCGTCCGCGAACTGGTCGGGGTGGATTTCGACCCCGCCGAGGATTTCCCCTCGGACGACATCGGCCACGGCTTCGACAACATCGGCGACGTGCTCACGCTGCCGCCGCTGCTGATGGAGCGCTACCTGTCCGCGGCCGAGGGCATCATGGCGCGGGCCTTCCCGGTCGAGACGCCCAAGCCGCGCGAGGACCACAGCGGCGCGAAGTATCTCGAGCCCGCCGGCGAACGGGTGCCGCAGGGGAAGTTCCGGCCCGTCGGGGCGGGGAAAGGGGATCCGATCCGGACGGGGCCGCTGCACCGCTCGTACCGCCTGGAGCCGGACGGCGAATACACGTTCCGCTTCCGCGCCTACGCGAAGGCGAAGCCGGTGAAGGTCGCGGTCCTGCTGTCCGGCCGCCGGATCGAGAACCCCGCGGGCGACGCGGACGTCGCCGCGCTCGGCGGCGCCGCCCTCCAGGGGCTCCGCCCGTTCCGCATCCTCTCGACGCATGACATCACCGCGATGGAGGAGGGGAAGGCCCAGAAGATCGAGGTGAAGGTCCCCCCCACGCGGGGCGTCGAGAAGATCGCCGTGGCGCTCTTCAAGATGGACGTCCCCGAGAGGAAGCCCGAGCCGGTCGTCAAGAAGGACGGCCCGCCCGCGCCCGCCCCGGCCGCCGATCCCGTTCCGGAGGTCCTCATCGAAAGCTTCCACCTGAGCGGGCCCACGGATCCGCGTCCGGCCTTCCAGCGCCGCACCCTGGCCTCCGTGGCGGGACTGCCCAAGTCCGAGCAGGCGCGGACCATCGTCAAGGCCTTCGCGACCCGGGCCTACCGCCGCCCCGTGAGCGACGTTGAAATTGCGCGCCTGGTCGCCAAGGTCGACCAGATCGTGGCCGGCGGCGGCAGCCTCGAGGCGGGGCTGCAGATCGTCTTCCAGGCCATGCTGTGCTCCCCCAAATTCCTCTTCCGCGTGGAACTCGACGACCGTCCCGTGCCGGGCGGCTTCCAGGCGATCGGCGAATTCGCGCTGGCCTCGCGGCTTTCCTACTTCCTCTGGAGCAGCATGCCCGACGAGGAGTTGATGGGGCTCGCCGGCCAGGGGAAACTGACGGCGAACCTGGAGCCGCAGGTGCAGCGGATGCTGAAGGACCCGCGGTCCCGCTCCCTGGTCGACCAGTTCGGCCTGCAGTGGCTGCAGCTCAAGCGGATCAGCGCCGCCTCGCCCGACGAGAAGATGTTCCAGGGCTTCAACTACGTCCGGCGCAGCATGCTCAAGGAGACCGAGCACTTCCTGGACGCCGTGTTCCGCGGCGACCGCAGCCTGCTCGAGCTCATCGACGCGGACTACACCTTCCTCGACGAGCGCCTGGCGAACTTCTACGGGATCGGCGACACGGCCGGCAACCCCAAGTGGGGCGCCAAGAACCCGAAACCCGGGGGCCAGCCGATCCGCGGGGACACGTTCGTGAAGGTGTCCCTCCAGGGCCGGGAACGGGGCGGACTGCTGACCCAGGCGAGTATGCTGACGGTGACGTCGAATCCCACGCGCACCTCGCCGGTGAAACGCGGGCGCTGGGTGCTGGAGCAGATCCTCGGCACGCCCCCGCCGCCGCCCCCGCCCGACGCGCCGGAGCTGCCGGAGGTCAAGGCGGAGGAGGCCAAGGGCACGCTGCGCCAGCGCTTCGAGCAGCACCGGGCGGACCCGAAATGCGCGAACTGCCACACGCGGATGGACGCGATCGGGTTCGCGCTCGAGAACTACAACGCCGTCGGGATCTGGCGCACCAAGGACGGGGCGTTCGACGTGGACGCGAAGGGCGTGTTTCCGGACGGCACCTCCTTCAACGGGGTGTCGGATCTGAAGAAGGTCCTCCTCCAGAAGAAGGACCTCTTCGCCCGATGCATCACCGAGAAGCTGCTGATCTTCGCCCTGGGGCGCGGGCTGGAGGCCTACGACGACGCGGCGGTGGAGAAGATCACGGCGGCGCTGGCGAAGAACGAGTACAGGTTTTCGACGCTGGCGGCGGAGATCGCGAAGAGCGACCCGTTCCGGCTGCGGCGTGCGGCCCCCTGACCACGAAGGGGCCTCGGGGAGCGTAGGGTAGGCAGAGACGAAAGGGACGAGCTGATGGAACTGATGCCGCGCAGACACTTCCTCAAGGGCCTGGGCGCCGCCGTGGCGCTGCCTTGGATGGAATCCCTCGTGTCCGCGAAGACGGCGGTCCAGCCGCCGCGCCGCATGGCGTTCCTCTACGTCCCGAACGGCAAGAACATGGCCGACTGGACCCCGAAGGCGGTCGGCAACGAGTTCGAGCTTCCCCAGATCCTCTCGCCCCTCAAGGAACACCGGAAGGACCTGCTCGTCCTCACCGGCTTGACGGCGGACAAGGCCCGCGCCCACGGCGACGGCGGCGGCGACCACGCCCGCGCGCTGGGGGCCTTCCTGACCGGCGCGCAGCCGCGCAAGACGGACGGCACGGACATCCGGGCCGGCGTTTCCGCGGACCAGGTGGCGGCCGCGGCGATCGGCGAGAAGACCCGGCTCTCCTCGCTCGAAATCGGCTGCGAGTCCGGCGCCATGGCCGGCAACTGCGACTCCGGCTACAGCTGCGTCTATTCTTCGACGATGTCCTGGCGTTCGGGCACGCAGCCCCTGCCCAAGGAAGTGAACCCGAAGGCCGTCTTCGACCGTCTCTTCGGCGGCGGTTCGACCGAGGAGCGCGCCAAGGTCCGCCTCCAGCGCAAGAGCGTGATCGACCTCGTCCGCGAGGACACGAAGGAGATCGAGCCCCGCCTGGCGAAGAACGACCGGCGCAAGCTGGACGAATACGTCACGGCGATCCGGGACGTGGAGACGCGCATGGACCGCGCGATGTCGCTGCCCGAGGTCAAGGCGCCCGAGGGCGTCGTCCGGCCGGCGGGCATCCCGGGCTCCTACAAGGAGCACCTCCAGCTGATGGGCGACCTGCTGGCGCTGGCGTTCCAGTCCGACCTCACGCGCGTGGCGACGTTCGTTCTGGCGAACGAGGGCAGCAACAAGCCCTATCCGTTCATCGGGGTGCCCGAAGGGCACCACGACCTCTCGCACCACGGCAACAGCCCCGAGAAGAAGGGGAAGATCGCGAAGATCAACGAGTTCCACGTCTCGCAGTTCGCGTACCTGCTGGGCAAGCTGAAGTCGATCAAGGAAGGCGACGGCACGCTGCTGGACAACTGTATGATCGCGTACGGCAGCGCGAACTCGGACGGCAACCGGCACAACCACGAGGACCTGCCCATCCTGCTCGCCGGCCGCGGCGGCGGGACGATCCAGACGGGACGGCATCTGAAGTTCCCGAACGAGACGCCGCTCAACAACCTCTGGCTCGCGCTCCTGCAGCGCCTGGACGTGAAGGTCGCGTCGCTGGGCGACAGCACGGGGATTCTGGGGTTGTAGTTGGAAGCTGGTAGCCGGTAGGAAAAGCGCCACCCCAAGCCTTCCATGTTATAGTGCGTCCTTGCTTGGAGGACGACGATGAGCGATGCGAAGGCGGCCGGTGAGAAGTTCCTGGCGGAGAACGCGAAGAAGCCCGGCGTGACGGTGCTTCCGAGCGGGCTGCAGTACAAGATCCTCAAGGACGGCACGGGCCCCTCGCCCACCCGGAAGAGCAGCGTGACGACGCACTATCGGGGCACGCTGATCAACGGGACGGAATTCGACAGTTCCATCGCGCGCAACGAGCCCGCCACGTTCGGCGTCACGCAGGTGATCGCCGGCTGGACGGAGGCCCTGCAGCTGATGAAGGTCGGCTCGAAGTGGGAGCTGTATCTGCCTTCGAACTTGGCCTACGGCCCGCGCGGCGCCGGCGGCGACATCGGCCCCAACGAGGCGCTCATCTTCCAGGTCGAGCTGCTCGCGATCCGGGGGTAGGACCGCCGGAGCTCAGCGGATCGTGAAGCGCAGCGTCAGGCTGTGGCCCGGCGGGCCCTTGAAGTCTTTGTTGGGCCAGAGGGTGGCGACCAGCGTGTGGGCGCCGGAGCTGGGGGTGAAGCCCTGGTACTTCTCGGCCCCGTCGTTTCCTGAGAGCGCGTAGGGCCAGCCCCGCTCAAGGTGGGGCGCCTCCTTGTCCAGCGTCAATTTCACCCCTGGTACGCGCGAGGGTGCCGTGTTGGCGCGGAAGTCGATGTTCCGGGTGCCGATTTTGGCCAGCTCGATCAGAGCGCCCTCCGGGATGGGGTCGAAGCCGGACACGGGTTTGTCCGTGTCGGCGTTGATGAGCGTGAAGCCCGTCACGGTCGGCCCCGACGCGGCGGGGCGGGGCGGCTCGGGGGCGGGAACGGGCTTCAGCAGGGACTGCTCGTAGGCCGCGCGGCGGCGCTCCACGTCCGCCCGGCGCGGGCCCGCCAGACTCGCCGCCTTGTCGAGCATCGCCCGGATCTCGGCGGTCCGGGACTGGTCCTTGTCCTTGAGGATCAGCTTGTCGATGTCCTCCAGCGAGCGGTTCAATTGCGCCTCAGGATCCGCCTGGACGAGGATCGGGGCCTCGGGAGCCTTGGGTGGCGGAGGCGGCGCGGTCCGGACCGGCGGCTCGGTGGCGTTCGTGAGCGCCGGCGGGGAGGGCGGACGTTTGTCCGGGCGGCCGAGTCCGAGGACGAGCAGGATCAACACGCCCGCCGCACCCAGGCCCGCCCAGAGCGCGAGGGGGGATTTGTGCGAGGGACGGAAGATCCGCCGGGTCGAGCCATGGCGCTGGGGCGTGGCGAGCGGGACGCGGTCCGTCGCCGCCCTGGAGGGTCGCGGGGTGGCGCCGGCCGCCTCGGGGCGGCACTGGATGCAATACGGACGCTGGTCCAGGAGTCCGGCCTTGCCGCGGGTGAAGTCATCCTCGCGGAGGCCGTTTCCGCAGTCGCTGCAGTAGACGATCGATTTTCCCATGGGGAATGTATGGTTGCATTAATTATACACTCCCTTGGGCTTATCGGGGGATTTCGTTGAGCGTGTAGGCGCCTTCGGCGTGGAGCAGCGGGGCGCCTTCGGGGCTGCGCACGCCCCTCGCGGCGATCCGGTAGACGCGGCCCTTCACCAGCGGAGGCAGGACGAGGTCCGCCGAGCCTCCGTCGGGGGAGACCTGGACGCGCTGCACCTCGACGCGCGTCCGGTCCAGTTCCGGCGACCCGTACGCCCCCGTGTGCTCGTAGCGGTAGTGCTCGACCGCGTAGGACGCAGGCTCCGCGGCGCTCTTCGGATCGACGGCCTTCGTGAACACGAGCCGGAACCCGGAGGGCTGCGCGTGGATCGAGCGGAGCTCGAAGGGGACCTCGCCGGTCCAGTCGATGCGGAAGAGCGCGCCGCGGTCCGGCTGCGCCATCCAGCCGGGCTCCGTGATCGACCCGACATAGAGCCGGCCCCGGGTGTCGAAGGTCACCGTGAGCGGCCCCAGCAGGCCCTTGCCCCAGAAGGGGAAGCAGGCCCCCTGCATCACGCCGTTCACGCGCTCGACGTTCGCCCGCAGGATCCCGCCGCCGTACATGAGCTCGGCGAGGAAGATCTGCCCCTCGAAGGGGCCGAAGCGGCCGCCCGTGTGGCACCAGACCAGCCCGTTGACGCAGCGCCCCCAGGCATAGGGGATCCAGACGCACGCGGGTCCCGCGGGGAGCTTCGCATGCTCCTTCTGCTCCGGATTCGGGAATCCGTAATAACGCCCCGGCTCGATGTGGCCGAGTTTGCTCGTGGCGACCCACTCGCCCTGGTTGTCCGTGAAGAAGATCCCGCCCTCCGGTCCGGAGGCGAAGCCGAGCGGATTGCGGAAGCCGTAGGCGACGGACTCCGGCCCCGATGGCGTCAGGCGCACGAGCGATCCCGATCCCTGGATCGTGCGGTTGGCGTAGGGGGCGTAACTGAGCACGAACGCGCCGCCCGCGTCCCGCGCGAGCCCGTAGGCGTAGTCGTAGGTCTCGCCCACGCCGTGGGGCAGCGCGGCAACGCGCTCGAAGCGGCGTCCCTGTTCCGTGACCTTCGTCAGATTGCGGCGGTGCAGGACGTAGAGGCCGTCGCTCTCCGCGTGCATGGACAGCGCCTCCTGGAAGAGGCCCCCCGCGTAGTCCTCGAACGACGCGTCGCCGTCCGGGTTGTTCAGCCGGTAGAGGCTTCCCGTCTTCATCGACGCGACGAAGACGCTGCCGTCCCTCGGATCCACGGCCACGGCGCCGGGCATGATGAGGTCCTCGCCCGTGTCGAGCTTGGGGCGCGGGAACGCGATGGCGCGGAAGCCGGGACGCTCCAGCGAGCCCTCGATGCGGCCCGAGTCGGGGAGGAGCAGCTTCTCGAGCGGCGGGGGCGTTTCGGCCGGCGGCAACTCCAGCCAGGTCGCGTTGCCGCGCCGCAGCTTGCGTCCTTCCAGACGCCAGACCACGGCGCCATCGGGACCCAGGAGGCGGACGCCGTCGGCGAGGCGCTCGTAGCCTGAGAATTTCGCGGCGGGAGGGGCTTCGAACGCGACAGGTTTCCCTTCGACGACGTAATAGCGAAGGCGGCCGCGGACTTTTCGCAGCAATCGCGCGCCGGTGTAGGCCGCCTTCAGACTCCCGCCGACCTCGAAGACGAGCAGGTCGTGCGTCGGGTAAAGCACGCAGATCGACTCGACCTGGGTGTTGTCCGGCAGCCGCACGGGGATCTGCGCGACGAGCGGGCCACCCGGCGGCACCGCGATCGCGATCGGGGGCAGCGGCTTGGGACTGGGCGCCGCGGGGCCGAGCGAGAGGAAGGCCCAGAGCGCCTCGCGCTGTTTCAACGCGTCGCCGTCGAGCACGGACTTCAGCGTCGCGGGCTGGTCCTTCTTGAAGATCTGCGGCATCGGCGTGCCGGGATGCACGCGCGCGGGATCCTCCAGCCAGCGGTCGAACCAGGAGCGGCGGATGCGCGTCGTGGCCGTCGTGAGTTCCGGGCCCAGCGCGCCCGGATCCGTCTCCGTGAGGAGCACGCCCTTCCAGACGTGGCAGGAGATGCAGGAGTAGCCCTCGAAGCCGACGAGGCCCGGGCCGAGCGGGGCGAGCGTCGGATCGGGGACTGCAGCGACGGGCTCCGCGCGGTCCACGAGGGAGCCGTCGCCTTCGGCCAGCGCCTTCAGGATCTCCGGGGCGCGCGCGCCGAACGCCGGCATGCGGTAGCTGTAGTCGCGGCCGCGGGCCTTGGTGCCGCCGTCCTGCAGCACCTTGCGGAGGTAGTCCGGGGCCAGCTTCTCGTGGACGTAGGGCAGGCGCGGCGTGCGCTGGAACGGCACGCGCTGCAGGAAGGCGCCGCCGAGCTGGCTGCCGGCCTCCTCGAGGGGCGGCGGACGTTCGCTGTCGCGGGAATGGCACTGCAGGCAGCGCAGGCGCGCGAGCAGGCGCTGGCCGTCGTGGAACGCGGAGGGCTGCTCTCCCCCCGCGGCTTCCGCGAAGAGCGCGATGGCGCGGCGGACCGGCTCCTCGATCGCATACCGGAGGCCGCCGCAGTCCGCCCCGGACTTCCGGATCGGCACCGGCTCGACCGCGGCCTCCGGAAGCCCCGGGTGACAGGCCGCGCAACGCCTGGTCCGCAGCAGGACTTGTCCGTCGGCGTTCGTGGCGGGCGGCAACGGGGCGGGTTCGGGGACGGCCGCCTCGAGCAGATACGCGGCAAGATCGCGGGCCTCGACGGGCGTCTGGACGAGTTTCGGCATGCGGCCGTCGGGATAGCGCGAGTCCGGGTCGAGCAGGAACTCCGCCAGTTCCGCCGCCCGGCGGTGATCGCCGAGGCCGGGCAGGCTCCTTCGATTCAGGAGCGGCTGCTCGTCGAGCGGCTCATCGGGCACCGGATGGCAGGCCACGCAGCCGAGACTCTGGAACTGGCGTTTGCCCTGGCGGGTGTCGCCTTTGGCGGGGGCCTCCTCGGGCGGCGGCCGGCGGAGCAGCTGCTCGGCGACCGCGCGCCGCTCCCCGGCGTCGTTGAAGAGACCGGGCGTGGAAACGTGGGAGCGTTCAAGCCGTTCCGTGAGACGCGCGACGTCCATGCGGCGTTCGAGCCCGGCGAGGGAGGGCCCGATCGGCGGCTCGCGGAGCCCCGGGAACGCGGCGGGATGGCAGGCGGCGCAGCCGAGGCGGGCGACTTCGTTCCGTCCCCGTTCCACGAGCAGATCCGGATGCGGCCGCGCCTCGTGTTTCAATCTCCAGGGCGGCAGCGGCTCCCGGGTGAACGTCCGGCCCGACCACCCGATCTGGACGCGGGCGGGTTTGCCGGCCGCCGAGCGGTACTCGATGCGGAGCGGATGGAAGCCCGCGCCGAGTTCGAGCCGCGCGCGGCCGGGGAAGGCCTCCTTGTCCCCGACCCGGATGGCGAGTTCGCCTTCGAGGTCCGCGTCGAAGAGGATCCCGTCCGCTTCGACGAGGTGCAGCAGGCCGGTCCAGGTCACCGTGAAGGGCCCGGCGGGCAGGCGCGGGTGCGGGCTCGAAAGCCCCCAGTCGAACGCGGGTTTCAGGTCCACCCGGCTGAGCTTCCGGTCGCCGGCGCCGTATTCGGCGAAGAGTCCCGGCTCCTGGAGGGCCGCCAGGAGGAGGGCCGGCAGGAGGTTCATGATCTCGTTACAGTACACCCCAGCGCGGCTCCAATTCACGGGGATTGTCGCGCCCCGCAGGCGTATGGTTGGAATAGGGAAGCCTTGCGCGGGGGGCGGGACGGGCCTACTATGACCGGCTGAACACCTCATGATGCGCCTGACTTGGGTCCTGATCCTCGCGGCGGCGGGCGCCGGATGCTCGATCCGGGGCCTGGCCACCGAGGCCGTCGCCGACGCCCTCTCGGGCAACGGCGGCGTGTTCGGGCAGGACGGGGACCCGGAGCTCGTCCGGGACGCGGTCCCCTTCGGCCTCAAGACCTACGAAAGCCTGCTGGCGGAGCTGCCGGAGCACCGGGGCCTCCTGCTCGCCTGCGCCTCGGGTTTCACCCAGTACGCGTACGCCTTCGTCATGGAGGATGCCGACCGCCTCGATGCGAAGGATCTGACGCGGGCCCGCGAGCTGAGGGCCCGCGCCCGGGGGCTTTTCCTGCGGGGACGCGACTACGCGCTGAGGGGCGTTTCGCTCGAGCATCCCGATTTCAAGGCGTCGCTGATGAAGGACCGCGCCGCCGCGCTCGCGCGGCTGACCCTCGACGACGTGCCGTTTCTCTACTGGGCGGGCGCGTCCTGGGCGGCGGCGCTGATGTCGGCGAAGGACGATCTGGACCTCGTCGCGGAACTGCCGCTGGCGGGGGCCCTGCTGCAGCGGGTGCTGGAGCTCGACGAGGCCTACAATAAGGGCGCGATCCACGAATTGCTGATCTCCTACGAGGGCGGCCGTCCCGAGGCGATGGGCGGCAGCGCGGCGCGCGCGCGGGTGCATTACGCCCGGGCGCTGGAGCTGTCCGGAGGCCTCCGGGGCTCGGTGCATCTGGCGCTGGCCGAGGCGGTGTCGGTGCGGGAGCAGAACCTGCGGGAGTTCCGCCGCCTGATCGCCGCCGCGGAGGCGGTGGATCCGGACGCCGACCCGGAGCAGCGGCTGGTCAACGTCATCGCGAAACGCCGGGCGGGCTGGCTCAAGTCGCGGATCCCGGATCTCTTCCTGGACGACGAAAGCAACGGGGGGAAACAGTGAAGCTGCTGCAGGTCGCGCTCCTGGCCCTGGCGGTCGCGGCCGCCCCGGCGCAGGAGCAGAGCATCAAGTTCGGCGTGATCGCCCCCGAGGGATCGCCCTGGTACAACATCCTGCGCGACATGTCCGAGTCGTGGAAGTCGGCGACGCAGGGCAAGGTCGCGTTCAAGATCTACCCCGGCGGCGTGGCGGGCGACGAGCCCGACATGGTCCGCAAGATGCGCGTGGGGCAGCTGCACGCGGCGGCCCTGACGAGCGCGGGGCTCTCGGAGATCATCCCGGAGATCACGGGCCTGCAGCTGCCGATGCTCTTCCGCGACTTCGAGGAGCTCGACTACGTGATGGCGAAGCTCGCGCCGCGCCTGGAGAAGTCGCTGAAGGACAAGGGCTTCACCGTGCTGAACTGGGGCGAGGCCGGGTGGGTGACGTTCTACTGCAAGAACCCCGTCTTCTCGATGGCGGACCTGCGCCGGGAGAAGCTCTTCGTGTGGGCGGTGGCGTCGAGCGACGTGGCGGCGTGGAAGGACATCGGCGTCACGGCGGTGCCGCTGGCGACGACGGAGATCCACACGGGGCTCAAATCCGGCCTGATCACGGCGATCCAGGCGACGCCGCTCGCGGCGCTGAGCTTCCAGTGGTTCGGCTCGGCGAAGAACATGACGGATCTGCGCTGGGTGCCGCTCATCGGCGCGACGCTGATCAGCAACAAGAAATGGGACGCGCTGCCGGAGGACGTGAAGCCGCAGCTGCTCAAGAGCGCGAAGGAGACGGGGGAGCGCCTGCGGGCGGAGACGCGGAAGCTGGGCGACGAGGCCGTCGAGGTGATGAAGAAACACGGCCTGGTGGTGCACCCGGTGACGCCGGAGCTCCAGGTGGACTGGGAGAAGTACTGCACGGACGCGTATCCCCGCTTCGTGGGATCCAAGATCCCGCCGGACTTCTTCGCCGAGGTGGTGAAGCTGCGCGACGAAGCCCGGGCGAAGAAGAAATAGTCCGGTGAAGAAGGCCTTCGCAAGCGGGCTCCTCTGGGCGGGCCGGATCGAAAGCGGCCTCGCGGCGGGGGCGTTGCTCCTCATGGCGCTGCTGCCCGTGTCGGAGTTCCTGCTCCGGCTGATCTTCAAGCGGGGCATTCCCGGCTCGGCGGGCTATGTCCAGAACCTGACGCTCTGGGTCGGTTTTCTCGGGGCGATGGTCGCCGCCCGGACGAAGCAGCATCTGAACCTCTCCGTGGCGGTGGACCGTTTCTCCCCCGGGATGAAGCGGCTCGCGGCGACGGTTTCGGCCGCGGTCTCGGTCACGGTGTCGACGGCGCTGGCCTGGGCCTCGTGGGTGTTCATCCGGAGCGAGATGGAGTCCCCGGTCCTCGTGGCGGACTGGCTGCCGCAGTGGTGCGTCGAATCGATCCTGCCGCTGTCGTTCGCGGCGATGGCGCTGCGCTTCGTCTTTCAGCCGGAGGACTGGAAGGGGAGGCTCATCGCGGGCCTCGGGATCCCCGCGGCGGCGGCGATCGGCTTCCTGCTCGAGGCCTACGCGGGGAAGCTGCTCTGGCCGGGCATCGGACTGCTCGCGGTGACGGCGCTGCTGGGCGCGCCGCTGTTCGTCGCGATGGGCGGCACGGCGCTCCTCTTGTTCTTCGCGGACGGCACGCCGGTGGCGTCGATCCCGGTGGAGACCTACCGCCTGGTGGTCTCTCCGTCGCTGCCGACGATTCCGCTCTTCACGCTGGCGGGCTTCCTGCTGGCGGAGGGGAAGGCGAGCGTGAGGCTGCTGAAGGTCTTCCAGGCCTGTTTTGGGTGGATGCCGGGCGGCCTGGCGGTGGTGGCGACGCTGGTCTGCGCGTTCTTCACGACGTTCACGGGGGCGTCGGGGGTGACGATCCTCGCGCTGGGCGGCCTGCTGATGCCGATGCTGGTCCAGAGCGGCTACCGGGAGAAGTTTTCGCTCGGGCTGCTGACATCGAGCGGTTCCGTGGGGCTGCTGCTGCCGCCGAGCCTGCCGGTGATCCTTTACGGCGTCGTGGCGCACGTCCCGATCCCCGATCTGTTCCGGGCGGGCCTGATCCCGGGCTTGCTGCTGGTGGCGGCCGTGGCGGGCCTGGGCGTCTGGGAGGCGCGCAAGGCGAAGGTGATGCGCAGCGCGTTCCGCCCGAAGGAGGCGCTCGCCGCGCTCTGGGAGGCGAAGTGGGAACTGGGGCTCCCGGTCGTGGCCTTGCTGAGCCTTTTCGGCGGGTTCTGTTCGCTGGTGGAGGCGGCGGCGATCACGGTGAGCTACGCGCTGCTGACGGGCGTCGTGATCCACCGCGAACTGCATCCCTGGCGCGACCTGCCCCGGGTGCTGCTGAACTCGGTGACGCTGATCGGCGGCGTGATCGCGATCCTCGGCGTGGCGATGGGGCTGACGAGCTACCTGGTGGACGCCGAGGTGCCGATGCACGCGGCGGCCTGGGTGAAGGCGCACGTGCACAGCCGCTTCGTGTTCCTGCTGGCGCTGAACGTCTTCCTGCTGGTCGTGGGCGCGCTGATGGACATCTTTTCGGCGATCCTGGTGGTGGTGCCGCTGATCCTGCCGTCGGCGGAGGCCTTCGGGATCCACCCGTTGCATCTCGGGGTGATCTTCCTGGTGAACCTCGAACTGGGCTTCCTCACGCCGCCAGTGGGGGCGAACCTCTTCATGGCGTCGTACCGCTTCAACAAACCGGTGCTGGAGGTCGCGCTGCGGGTGCTGCCCTTCATCCTGGTGATGCTCGCCGTGCTGCTGCTGGTGACCTACGTCCCGGCGCTCTCGCTGCTCGGCGCCTCGCCCGCCCCGGCGCCGTAGGCGGCCTATTTGCCCTTTCTCCTGGCGCCCGGGCCCCAGGCGGGCGGGATCAGCCCGGCATTCCAGGTCTCGTAGGCCGCCTGGAGTTCCTTCAGCTTCCCGGGCTGCTGCGCCGCCAGGTCGTTCGCTTCGCCGATGTCCGTCGAGAGATCAAACAGCTTCAAGGTCCCCTTCCGGCCCAGGAGTTTGAAGTTTCCCGCCCGCACGGCCGTCTGTTCGCCGAAACGCCAGAAGAGCGTCTCGTGCGGAACGCCGCTCTCCTTCCCGGACAGGAACGGCAGCAGGTTCACGCCGTCGAGCGGCTTCTCCTCGGGCGGCGCCACGCCGGCCGCCGCCAGCGCGGTGGCGGGGATGTCGAGCTGGATGACGGGCGGCTCGTAGACCTTGCCCGCCGGCAGGGTCCCTTTCCACTGGACCAGAAAGGGCACGCGGATCCCGCCTTCCATCGTCGTGGCCTTGTGGCCGCTGAGGGGGGTGTTTCGCGAGGCGTTGGCCGCGGGACCGCCGTTGTCGCTGATGAAGAAGATCAGGGTCTGCTCCTCCAGCTCCGCCGCACGCAGCTTCGCGAGGACGGCCCCGATCGCATCGTCCATCGACGCGAGCATCGCGGCGTAGGTGCGGCGCTTCGGCTCGGCGATCCCCGCGAAGCGCTCCAGGACCTTGGGGGACGCCTGCAGGGGCGCATGGACGGCGTTGAACGCCAGGTAGAGGAAGAAGGGGTCCTTGGCGTGGCGGTCGATGTAGGCGACCGCCTCCCGGGCGAAGGCGTCGGTCAGGTACTCGGATTCCCCGACGGGCTTCAGGCCGCGCATGACGGCGTTGGGTCCGTCCTCCCTGCCGGGCTCGTAGGCGTGCATGCCGCCCAAAAAGCCGAAATACTCCTGGAAGCCGCGGCTCACGGGGTTGAATCGCTCGGTGTGGCCGAGATGCCATTTGCCCACCATGCCGGTGGAATAGCCCGCGGCCCTGAGCCGGTCGGCCAGCGTGGTCTCGGCGAGGCTGAGCCCCAGGGCGGCGCTCTTGTCGCCGGGAGGTCCCGGATTGAACTCATGCCCGAAGCGCTGCTGGTAGCGCCCGGTCAGCAGGCCGGCGCGCGTGGGACTGCAGTAGGGACCCGAGACATAGCCGCTGCTGCAGCGGATCCCGGCGGCGGCGATCGAGTCGATGTGCGGCGTCGGGATCTCCTTGCCCCCGTGGCAGCCCAGGTCGCCGTAGCCCAGGTCGTCGGCGACGATGACCAGGAGGTTCGGGAGCCGGGCCGCGGGAGTGCCCGCACCCAGGAGGAGGAGGACGAGCGGGATCGAGCGCAGCTTCTTCATCTCCTTGGAACCCGCCGGGCGCCTGAGGGAGGCGGTGGAAAAGAGGGCGGGCGCTATCGCAGCAGCCGCGTGGGGGCCGGCTGATGTCCCGTTCCCTCCACCGGCGGCGTCGCCGGGAGCAGGAGGACCTCGATTCCGGAGG
The DNA here is from genome assembly GCA_964619955.1 of uncultured Planctomycetales bacterium. GTDB lineage: Bacteria > Planctomycetota > MHYJ01 > MHYJ01 > JACPRB01 > JACQFK01. The sequence continues at coordinate 19,079 of CAZUJF010000010.1, read as the reverse complement.
GGTGGGTCCACGGCAAATAGATCTCCGGAGCGCTGCCCCTTGGGGCGCGTTCCCGGGTAGAGTAGGCGGTCGGGAAGCATTGATGAACTGTGTTGCCTTTCTGCTGGGGGCCGCCGCCGGGCTCCTCGCGCCCCAGGACAGCGCCGTCGAAGATGCGAAGGTCGCGCTGCGCAAAGCCTGCGCCTACTTCCGCACGCACGTCGCGCGGCACGGCGGCTACGTGTGGCGCACGAGCGAGGATCTCGCGCACCGCGAAGGGGAGGGCGAAACCGACCCGGACACCATCTGGGTGCAGCCGCCCGGAACGCCGGCGGTGGGGCTCGCCTTCCTGGCCGCCTACGAAGCCACGGGCGAGGCCGCCTTTCTCGACGGCGCCCGGGAGACCGCGAACGCACTCGTGAGCGGCCAGCTCCGCTCGGGCGGCTGGACGGACCGCGTGTATTTCGGCGCCGAGGCGCGGCGGAAGGTGGCGTACCGCATCGATCCCGAAGGCGGGCGGCGCTTCAACGTCAGCACCTTCGACGACGACAAGACCCAGTCCGCCTTGCGCCTGCTCATGCGCGTGGATCGGACGCTGGGGTTCAAGGACGCGAAGATCCATGAAGCGGCGCGCTTCGGGCTGGACGCCGTCCTCAAGGCCCAGTTCTCCAACGGGGCCTGGCCGCAGGGCTGGCAGTCCTTCCCGGAGCCGGGCCCGCCGAAACAGGTCCAGGTCCCGGAGGACTGGCGTCTGCTTCCCCGGATCAAGGCCTACTGGGATTACGCCACGCTGAACGACGACGCGATGTCGGACACGATCGTCCTGCTGCTGGAGGCGGCGCGTCTCTACAGCGAGGAGGCCTTCCGGAAGAGCGCGGAGCGGGCGGGCGATTTCTTCAGGCTCGCGCAGCTGCCCGAGCCGCAGCCGGGCTGGGCGCAGCAGTACGATGCGGAACTGCGGCCCGCGTGGGCGCGCAAGTTCGAGCCGCCGGCCGTGAGCGGCGGCGAATCCCAGGGCGTGATCGAGACGCTCCTGGAACTCCACCGGGAAACGGGCCAGGCCCGCTTCCTCGAGCCCGTCCCCGCGGCGCTCGCCTGGCTGGAGCGTTCGCGGCTGCCCGACGGCCGGCTCGCGCGCTTCTACGAGCTGCGGACGAACAAGCCGCTGTATTTCACGCGGACCTACGAGGTGACCCACAGCGACGCGGACCTTCCCACCCACTACGGATTCAAGGTCGCCTACCGGGGGGATCGCCTGGCGAGGGAGTACGAAAGGGTCAAGGCCCTGACGCCGGAGCAGCTCGCGCGGCCTTCCGGGAAGCCCCGGCCGAGCGACGCCCTGGCGGCGGAGGCGAAGGCGCTCGTCGCCGCGCTGGACGGCCAGGGGCGCTGGCTGGACGAGCGCGGGATGAAATACGTGGCGGCGCCGGCGGTGAAACGCACGATCGAATGCGCGACCTTCGTGCGCAACGTCGAAACCCTGGCGGCCTACGTGCGCGCCGCGGGGGAGTGACTTCGGACGGGAGGTGGCGGATGGCGCTGGTTCTGGCGGCGGTCCTCGTCGCGTGCGGCCTCCAGGCCGGCGAGCGTCCCGCGGTCCTGGTCTACACGCGCAACGGCCCGACGCTGGACGGGAAGAAGGGCTACGTGCACGACAACCTCGCGGCCTGCGTCCGCGCGCTCGGGAAGCTGGGCGAGGCGGACGGCTTCAGCGCGGTCGCGTCCGAGGATCCCGCGCAGTTCGCGCCGGAGTCCCTCAAGCGGTACCGGGCGGTCGTCTTCGCCAACAGCAACAACCGCGCCTTCGACACGGAGGAGCAGCGAAAGGCCTTCCAGGCCTACATCCGCGGGGGCGGCGGCTTCGTCGGCATCCATTCGGCCTGCGGCTCGGAGCGGGACTGGCCCTGGTTCTGGTCCCTGGTCGGCGGGAGTTTCGTCCGCCATCCCAGGTTCCAGCGGTTCACGATGAACGTCGCTGACCGGAAGCACCCCTCGACCGCGCATCTCGACGCGACCTGGGTCTGGGAGGACGAGTTCTATTACCTCCGCGACAGGCCGCCGGGGCTCCGCATCCTCCTGGAGGGCGACCTGGGCACGCTCGACGACCCGCAGAAGCCCAAGGGCGAGAAGACCTGCCCGCTCGCCTGGTGCCGGGACTTCGAGGGCGGCCGGAGCTGGACGACGACGCTGGGGCACAAGAAGGAGTCCTACGACGACCCCGTGTTCCAGAAGCACCTGCTGGGCGGGATCCGGTGGGCGATGGGGAAGGACTGACGGATGACGACGATGCAGGCATGCGCGACGGTTCTGGCAGGCCTCCTCGGCGCCGGGGCGGCGCCGGAAGAGGACTATTTCAAGGTCCGCGGGGGCATCCCGAACAGCCTGGCGTGCTTCCGGGAGAACCGCGTGGGGAACCAGTATCTCTTCTTCATCGGCAACTCCGTGCTGGCGGGGACGGGCCTGAAGGACGCGAAGCTCCGCTACTCCGCGCGCATGGTCGAAGGCTTCAGGAAGCATTTCCCCGATGCGGGGATCATCGAGACCCGGCATTCCCAGCCCGGCGGGAGCTGGTTCGGCCTCTACCGCTGCAGCCGGGGTCAGCCGGTCTTCGGCGAGGTGATCGCCAGCGGACACCTGGCGATCCTGGATTTCGCCGCCGACGACCGCGACGCGGATCTGGCGCAGGTCCGGGCGTCGACGGAGGGCCTGATCCGCCAGATCACCAACTACCGCGCGACGCACAGCCGCATCCTCGTCTACACGCTCACGCCCGGGATGCTCCAGGACTATCGGGCGGGGCGCACGCCCGAGTACATCCGGGTCTGCGAGGAGCTCGCCGCGCACTACGGCATCCCCAGCCTGAACCTGGCCCGTGCTGCCGCGACGAAGATCATCGCGGGGGAGATCTCCTTCGAGGCGTTCTCGGCGGACGGCCTGAATCCCACGGATGCGGGCGCGCGGATCTACGGCGACGCGGCCGCCGCGTTCGTGGAGGCCCTGATGGCGGCGGGTCCCGTCCCGGACAAGCCGCGGCCCGTCGTGCTTCCCGCGCCGCTCTTCCCGGAGACGCACGACAGCGGGCGCATCGTGGCGTACGAGGATCCGCAGGTGAGGCGCGGCGGGGCCTGGAAGCCGGGCCAGGCCAGCCCGATCCCGCCGTTCCGCCACGTCCTCGTCTCCGGGGAGTCCGGCGCGACGCTGACGCTGAAGTTCCAGGGGTCGGAAATCGGCCTGCTCGACGTCGTCGACAAGGACACTCCGGACTTCGAGTATTCCGTTGACGGCGCGCCGTTCCGGAAGCTCGCCGCGCCGAAGGAGGCCGCCGCTCCGCTGATGCGTCCGGTCTCGCTGGCCCGGGGGCTGGACCGGAAGGCCGAGCACGAACTCGTGGTGAAGGTCGCCTCGCCCGGCACGGCGCGGGTGGGCGGCTTCCTGCTCAACGGCGCCGTGGCCGACGCCTTCGCGGGCCTGGGCAGGCTGGAGCAGATCGACGCGATCTACGCCGCGATGGACCCCCTGGACTACCGCGCGCCGGAAGGGCGTTTCATCCATCTCCCGAAGACGCTGGCCAGGCTGCGCGACGGCGGCGAACTGCGCCTGGTGCTCCTGGGCGACAGCATCATGGGGAACACGTCTGCGTCGTCGTTCGAACTGCTGCTCATGCGCGCCTATCCGAAGTGCAAGGTGGTCAAGATCGCCTCGCTGCGGAGCTCCACGGGCTGCAAGTATTACCGGGAGGAGAACCGGGTGCAGGACTACGTGCTGAAGCACGAGCCGGACCTCCTGGTGATCGGCGGCATCTCCAACGGCGGCGACGCCGAGGCGGTGCGCTCGGTGGTGAGGCAGGTGCGCGCGAAGAAGCCGGACACCGAGGTGCTGCTCCTGACGCCGGTCTTCGGCGCGGTGCGGGACGAGCATATCCGGAACTGGACGCGCGAGCCGGACACGACGAAGCCCAACTTCCGCCTCGACCTGGGCAGGGTCGCGGCCGAAGAGAAGTGCGCGTACTTCGACATGACGGGTCCCTGGTGGGCCTACATCCAGGCGAGCGGCAAGACCTACGGCTGGTTCATGGGCGACGCCGTCCACGCGAACGCCCGCGGCTGCCAGATCATCGGCCGCCTGCTGGAAGCCTGGTTCAGGGGGTAGGGGCCGGCTATTTCGGCGGGGACCAGGGGCGCAGCGCTTCCGGATGGACGGCGAGCGCGGCGCGCAGACGGACGACGTCCTCCGGCTGTTCCGCGGCGAGGTTCCTCGTCTCTCCGGGATCGACCTGGTAGTCGTAGAGTTCGATCACGGCCGTGTCCGGCGCCGCGCCGGGGACCTTCCACTCGACGAGCCGGTGGCGGTCCGTGCGCAGCGCGCGTCCGAGCCGGGGCCCGCGTGGATACACGTGGATGACGGAGTCCCGGTGGGCGGCCTGCGGATCGGCGAGCACGGGGGCGAAGCTTCGGCCGTCGAGGCCGTCCGGGACGGGGATCCCCGCGAGCCGGCAGAGGGTGGGGTAGAGGTCGACCGTTTCGACGAACGCGCGGCTGGCTGCGTTGGATTTGTTTCCCGGAGCCGCCACGATCAAGGGGATGCGGGCGGCCTCCTCGTAGTTCGTGTGTTTGCACCACATGCCGTGGTCCCCGAGGTGCCAGCCGTGGTCGCCCCAGAGGACGACGACGGTGTTCCGCTGCAGCCCGGTTTCCGCCAGGGCGTCCAGCACCCTGCCGAGCTGCGCGTCCATGTAGCTGACGGCGGCGTAGTAGCCGTGGATCAGGTGACGGGTGAGTTTCTCGCCCATCGGCCCCTTCTCAGGCACATCCCGGTAGTTGCGCAACTCGCCGCCGAATTGAGGGGCGAAGGAGGGCGCGCCCTCCGGCGGCACGAGGCGGGCGGGTTGCGGCAGCCGGTCGGGATCGTGGAGATCCCAATATTTCCTGGGCGCCACGAAGGGGAGGTGCGGCTTCAGAAAACCCACCGCCATGAAGAAGGGCGCCCCGGGCCGGGCTTTCGCTTCATGCAAACGGCGCGCGGCTTCGGTCGCGATCTTGCCGTCGCCGTAGGTGTCATCGGGAACGTCGGCGGATTCGGTGGGCGCGCCCCGGGGCAGATCCTTCGGTTTCTGGTTGTCGAAGAGGGCGCCCTCGCGCGTGGGCTCGAGGTTCTCCTTGAGCGCGTAGCCGACGGATTTCGCCTGGAAGTGCGGCACGGTCCACGAAGCCGGGTCCTCGGTATTGCCGTGGCCGACGTGGAAGATCTTTCCCATGGCCTCCGTGCGATAGCCGTGCTTCCGGAACTGCTGGGCGAGCGTGACGGCGTCGGGCCGGGCCTTGCGGAAGTTCGTGGCGAGATCGTAGATGCCGAGGGTCTGCGGTCGGAGGCTCGTCATCAGGGCGTTGCGGGAGGGGGAGCAGACCGCCTGGTTGCAGTAGGCCCGGTCGAAGCGGACCCCGAGCCGGGCCAGGCGGTCGATGTTCGGGGTTCTGGCGAGCGCATCGCCGTAGCAGCCGATCGCGGGTTTGAGATCGTCCACGCAGATCAGCAGGACATTGGGTTTGCCGGCCGCGGGAGGGGCCTCCTGGCCAGACGCCGGGAGGAGGCAGAGCGCGGCGAGGATCAGCGTTCTCATGAGCGGTCCACTTTCAAGGCCGGGGTTCGCCGGCCGAACAGACAGTGGAACAAGCGGGAAGGCCCTCAGGTTGCGCTGCCTGACGAATTACCCCTCCTCGGGATGGCGGCGGCGGGCGGGTTCGCCGTAGCGGGGGACCAGCGAGTTCTCGATGCCCAGCTGGTCCAGGACCCGGGAGACGACGAAGTCGATCATCTGCTCCACGCGCTGCTCGCCGGAGTAGAAGCCGGGGGAGGCGGGCATCACGATGGCGCCCGCGCGCGTCAGGCGCAACATGTTCTCGATCATGATCTCGGAGAGCGGCATCTCGCGCGGCACCACGACGAGCTTGCGGCGTTCCTTCAGGCAGACCTCCGCCGCGCGCTCGACCAGGTTCGAGGACGCCCCGCAGGCGATGCGCCCCAGCGTGCCCCCCGAGCAGGGCACGATCGCCATGCCGTCCGTCGCGTACGAGCCGCTCGCGATCGGCGTCTCGAAATCCTTGTAGTGGTGGTACACCACGTTCGCCGGTTCCTCGCCGAGCAGCGTGCGCACGACCGAGGGGCCGTCCGCGAGATCCAGCGGGACTTGGAGCTCGTGGTTGTAGACCTTGGCGCCCGAGTCGCTCACGGTCAGGTGGATGCGGGCCCCGGTCCGGGCGAGGACTTCGAGGAGCCGTCGTCCGTAGACGACGCCGGAGGCTCCGGTGATGGCGAGGACGTAGCGGCGTTCGGCCATGTCGATCCCTTCCAGGCGCACCAGTTCACGGTGCGGTTGTATTCCTCGATGTCCGGGAACACGTGCTCCCTTATATCGGCGGCGTCGAGCAGCCGCAAGGCCGGCTCCGAGAAGGACCCGGGACGCCGCTCCCGCAGCCGCGACGCGAGCTTCGCCATCGCGGCGGGCCCGCCGATCTTCTGCTCGCCCGCGCCCCAGGCCAGCTCGTCCATCGCCACCCGCAGCCGCGTGCCGAGGTCCTCCGTGAGCAGATCCCCGAGCAGCCGCAGCTTGCCCCGGTAGCGCGTGTCGGCCGCATGAAACGCGGACTCCGCCGAGCGCTCGTGCTTCAGGCGCCGGTCGGGGGGCGGCGCCTCCATCTTCAGGATCAGGTTCTCCCGCAGGAGTTGCTGCGCGGCCTCCTCCATGCCCTGCAGCGCCGGCATCATCTCGAAGGGGACCGCCTCGAAGAACTGCCGGTACTCCATCTGCTGCACCACCGCGCCGAAGTGCACGATGCCGAAGGCCTCCCAGGGGACCAGTTCCTCCTCCCCCGACGGCGTGCGCAGCGTCAGGAACTCGTCGGAAGCCTCGATCTGCGTGATGCGCCGCGGGGCGGGCAGCGGCGGCAGGCTCTCCGCCGGGAGCGCCCGGGCCTCGATGCCGTCCGCCTCGAGCCTCGCGGCCAGCGCGCGGGCGGCCTGCTCGTCGAGCCCCTCGAGAAAGACGCCGCGGCCCTTGCGGACCGCGAGGCGCGCCTCGAGTTTGCTGAGTCCGGTGCGGGCCGCGACCTCGTCCCCGTAGATCCGCGGGTCGACGTGGCGGTCGTGGCGGAGGAGGATTACAAACCCAGGTCTTTCCACTTTCGGTCGACCAGGGCCTTGATCTCCGGGCTCATCGTGATGACGTCCGGCCAGCGGCGCGTGAAGCCCTCGCCCGCGGTCTTGGTGGTCGCGTCGATGCCCATGTGCGAACCGTAGCCCATCAGGCGCGAGGCGTGATCGAGGATGTCGATCGGGCCCAGGGAGAACTCGATGTCCCGCTGCGGATCGATGTGGTTGAGCGCCTTCCAGGCGACCTCGCGGTAGTCGTGGACGTTGACGTCCTCGTCGACCACCACGATGCACTTCGTGAACATCGCCTGCCCGAGGCCCCAGATGGTGTGCATGACCTTGCGGGCGTGGCCGGGGAAGGTCTTCTTGATCGAGACGATCATCAGGTTGTGGAACACGCCTTCCATGGGCAGGTGGTAATCCACGAGTTCGGGGATCGTCATCTTCATGAGCGGCTGCATGAGCCGCTCGATGGCGTAGCCGATGTAGCCGTCCTCCTGCGGCGGCGTGCCCACGATGGTCGTGTGGTACACGGGCTTCGCGCGGTGGGTGATGCAGTTGATGCGGAAGACGGGGAACTCGTCGTCGAGCGAATAGTAGCCCGTGTGGTCCCCGAAGGGCCCTTCGCGGCGGCGCTCGACGGGATCCACCGTGCCCTCGAGGACGATCTCCGCGTTCGCGGGCACGTCGATCTCGACGCTCTCCGCCCGGACGAGCTTCGTGGACTCCTGGCGCACGAGCCCGGCGAAAAGGCACTCGTCGACGTCCGGCGGCAGCGGCAGCGTGGCGGCGAAGCAGAGCGCGGGATCGGAGCCGATGGCGACGGCGACCTGCAGCGGGGTCTTGGACTTGCGGAGGTGCCGGGCGCCGTCCTTGTGCCAGTGGAAGTGCATGCCGGTGGTCTTGCCGTCGTAGACCTGCATGCGGTACGCGCCGACGTTGCGTTTGCCGGTCTCGGGGTCGTAGGTGAAGACGAGCGGGAACGTGATGAAGCGTCCGCCGTCCTGGGGCCAGCACTTGAGGATCGGGAACTTGTCGAGCGTGGCCTGCTCGCCCTTGAGGATGACGTCCTTGCACTGCCCGGCGCCGACGGTCTTCGGCATGAAGGACGCCAGTTCCATGAGTTTGGGGAGGGTCTTGATCTTGTCGAGGAAGCCGCCGCCGGGCGGGTTCATCGCGAGGGCGAGGATGGAGCCGATGCGCTCCGTGAGCTTGTCGAGGGTGTCGACGTCGAGGGCGAGGGCCATGCGCTCCTTGGAGCCGAAGAGGTTGATGGCGACGGGCATCGAATGGCCCTGGACGTTTTCGAAGAGCAGGCCGGGGCCGCCCGATTTCGACACGCGGTCGGTGATCTCGGCGATCTCGAGATCCCGGGAGACCCCGGTCTTGATGCGCTTGAGCATCCCCTTCTGGTCGAGGGCCTCGATGAAGTGCTGCAGGTCGCGAAAAGGCATAAGCGTCCCTTATGAGGAAAGCGTGCTCAGACAACCCCGGAACAGGAGCATCGTCAGGCCGATGCCGGTGATCAGGGCGGCCGGCCAGAGCACCCAGGCGTACCAGGGGACGTTCACGTCCGTGGGCGGTTCGAAACCGGGCGGGTGATCCTGCTTCCAGTCCTCGGGTCTGTTCATCTCTTGGTCCCCACGTGGATGGCCGCGATGCCTCCGAAGAGCAGATCATACGAAACTTCCGAGAGTCCGGCGCGCTCCATCAGCGCCTGGAGCTCCGCCGGAAGGGGCCAGCGGGCGACGGAATCGGGGAGGTACTTGTAGGCGTCGATCTCGGAGCGGGCGATGAGGCGTCCGATGCGCGGCAGCACGTGCCCGAAGTAGAGCAGGTAGGTCTTCCGGAGCAGGGGATTGCGCGGGAGCGAGAACTCCAGGATGACGACGCGGCCGCCGGGGCGAAGGACGCGGACCATCTCCCGGACGCCGCGCTCGGTGTCGGAGACGTTGCGGATGCCGAAGGCGACGGTGACGGCGTCGAAGGCGGCGTCCCGGTAGGGGAGGCGCATCGTGTCCGCCTGCTGGAAGCGGACGGCGTCGTCCGGTCCCGCCTTGGCGCGGGCGATCTCCAGCATGCGCAGGGCGAAGTCGCTGCCGGTGACGTCCGCGCCCCAGCGCCGCCGGAGTTCGAGGGCCATGTCGCCGGTGCCGGAGCACACGTCGAGGATGCGGCGGGCGCCTTCGCAGTGCTTCGCCGCGCGGCGCCGCCAGAGCACGTCGGAATAGCCGCTGAGCAGGTGGTTGAGGAGGTCGTAGCGGGGGGAGATCTGATCGAACATCTCGCGGATGCGGTCGGGCGACTTGTCCACCACGGGCGCATTCTAGGGAAGAATAGGGAATAAGGAATAAGGAATGAGGAATGTGGATAAATCCCACAATCCTGATACCCTCGGGGCGTCATGTCAGCCCGCAGCGATACGAGCCGTTGTCTCGAGGCCTGGGCCCGCCGGCCCTCGCAGGCCTCCGCGTCCGCCCTCAAGAGCTTCTACGCGCGGAAGGCCCGCACCCTGTCCCTGGAGGCCCGGGCGGAGCTCTGCCTCGCGCTGGGCGAGGCGGCGGAGCTGGAGGGCCATCCCGACCGGGCGCGCTGGCTCTACGCGGCTGCCGTGAGCGCCTGCGATCCCGCGCGCAACGAACGGCTCTACGCCCGCGCGGCGCTGCGGGCGCTGCTCAACGGCTCGCGTCTCGGCGACCTCGACCTGCTCGGCACCATCGCGGGCGTGGTGGGGACCTCGAAGCAGACCTCCCGGGCCGCGTGCCTGGGCGCCTTCGCGCGCGGACTGGAGCGGCTGCTCCGGGAGGACTACCCCGCGGCGCGGCGGGCCTTCGAGGCCGCGATGGGCGCTTCGTGGGAGTTTGGGGACGGCGACAGCGAGGCGCTGGCGCATCACCTGCTGGCGCAGACCTGGATCCGCCTGGGCCGGGTGGCGCGGGCGCGCGAGCACGGCGAGGCCGCCGTGCGCGCCGCGCGAAAATCGGACTCGTGCGCGCTGCTGCTGAGGCTGCAGCTCGAGGAGGCGATGTTCCGGCTTCGGGCCTCGCTGACGCCGGAGACGCTGGCCGGGGTCCGCATCCTGGCACTGGCCGTCCGGAAGACGGGCTTCCCGCGCTTCGAAGCGCTGGCGTGGACCAAGATCGCGCGGGGCGTCTTGGCGGACCGGGCGTCGGCGCGGGCGCTGCTCTCCGCGTCCGAGGGGCTGCTGCCGGACGGGCATCCGGACCTGAACACGGTGCGGCTGCTGAAGGCGGGGCTGGGCCGGAAGGGGGGCTCGGGCGTGCCGGCGAACTCGGAACTGGGCCGGGCGCTGAACTCCCTGATCAGACTCGCCCGGTAGCGCCTAAGCCGTTTCCTTCTTGGCTTCTCCGGCGGGCGGCTGCTCCTTCTTCGGCAGCGCCTTGATCGAGCGGCAGGTGATGGGCTCCTCGCCGCGCACCATCCGGTCCGTGATCAGGAACTCGCGCGGATCCTTCCTCGAGGGCAGCTCGAACATCACGTCGAGCATGAGCCCCTCGATGAGATGCCGCAGCGCGCGGGCGCCGGTCTTCTTCTCGATGGCCTTGCGGGCGATGGCGCGCAGGCCCTCGGGCGTGAATTCCAGCTTCGCGTTCTCCATCTCGAAGAGGCGGCGGTACTGGCGGAGCAGCGCGTTCTTGGGCTCGGTGAGGACCTGGCAGAGCTGGTCTTCGTTGAGGGGCCGCACGACGCACTGGACGGGGAGGCGGCCGACGAACTCGGGGATCATGCCGAACTCGGTCAGGTCCTCCGGCTCGACGGCTTCCAGGATCTCGCCCAGTTCGTTCTGGTCCATGTTGCCGCCCGCGGGCATGTCGGTCTTGAAGCCGATCTGCTTCCGGCCGCGGCGCCGGGCGATGGTGTTCTCCAGGCCGCCGAAGGCGCCGCCGCAGATGAAGAGGATGTGGCTGGTGTTGACCTGGATGTATTCCTGCTCGGGGTGTTTGCGGCCGCCCTGGGGCGGGACGTTCGCGATCGTCCCTTCGAGCATCTTGAGGAGGGCCTGCTGCACGCCCTCGCCCGAGACGTCGCGGGTGATCGACGGGTTGTTCTGGGTCTTGGCGATCTTGTCGATCTCGTCGATGAAGATGATGCCGCGCTCGGCGCGCTCGACGTCGAACTCGGTTTCATGGAGCAGCTTGAGGATGAGGTTCTCGACGTCCTCGCCGACGTAGCCGGCCTCCGTGAGGGTGGTCGCGTCGCCGATGGCGAAGGGGACGTCCAGGACCTTGGCGAGGGTCCGGGCCATCAGGGTCTTGCCCGAGCCGGTGGGCCCGATGAGCAGGATGTTCGACTTTTCGATCTCGACGTCGTTCTCGACGGGGTTGGTGATGCGCTTGTAGTGGTTGTGGACGGCCACGGAGAGGGCCTTCTTGGTGCGTTCCTGGCCGACGACGTAGCGGTCGAGCTCCCCCTTGATCTCGAGCGGGGAGGGCACGCGCTTGACCGGGTACGGGCGGTTGACGGACTTGACGCTCTTCCCGCCGGGTTTCTTCTCGACCTTGAGGATCTGGTTGCAGATCTCGACGCATTCGTCGCAGATGCAGATCTCGCCCGGGCCGGCGATGAGGTTGCGGACCTCGCTGCGTCCCTTGGAGCAGAAGGTGCAATACCGGTCGTCGGGGCCCTTTTTCTTCGTTCCGCTCATCGCAGCGTGTTCTCCAACTCTCGGCAATTATATCGTCCGGGCGGGGCGATTCATGAGTGGAAAAGCGACGGCGAATTCCGGGAACGCGGGGCCGATCCCTGCGGATGGAACTCTCAACGGGGGGGCGGGGGCGGAACGGGGACGTCGTCGACCACGAGGGCCCGGATCAGGGTGTAGGGCAACAGGAAGGTGTCCATGAGGAACGAGCAGGGCAGGTCGAAGCCGGCCATGTAGCGCGGGAACGCAAGGGGGCGGCGTTCGGATTCGTGGGGGCGCAGGATCACGGGTTCTCCGGCGACGGTGGCCAGGTCCCGTCTGAAGCCGCCGTAGATCCGCGGGCCGACGGTGCCCGCATCGAGGAGGGTGCCGCAGCCCGCGAGCAGCGGGGGCAGCAGGAGGAGGAGCGGGGCCATCCTTCTCATCAGCGTTTGCGATAGGGGGCGGGGTCGGACGTCAGTTCGTTGAAGATCGTGTAGGGCAGGATGAGCGTGTCGGCCGCCAGGGAAAAGGGGAGGTCGAGGGCGGACGCGATGCGGAGGATCGGCGTGGCATCGAGATGAGAGCCGGGGTCGCCGCCGCCGATCGTCTCGACGTCCGTGCGGACGCCGCCATAGATGCGCGGCCCCTTCGTGCCGGCATCGAAGATCGTGCCGCAGCCGCCGAGCAGACAAGCCAAGGCGGCGGACAGTCCCAGCCCGCGAACCCACATGCCCCGATTATAGGGCGGATCTATCCGGGTTCGGCCGCTTTCTGATGGCGGACTTTCTTGTGGCGGGCGGGTCCGTAGGCGACTTTCGGCTGGGCCTTGAGTTCCCGCTTGCGCCAGGTGGGGGCGCAGCCTTTGGCATCCGGGTGTTTGGCGGCGGGGGTGCGTCCGATCCGGGTGGCCATAGATCCTCCTTCAAGTTCCGTCCCAGAGAAGGAAGCAATCCCGAGGCCACCTCGAAACGCGATTCCAGACCGTCTGGAAACGTGTTGGCTGCTGGGGAAAAGAGGGAAAGTGCGGGAAATTCCGTGCAGATAAACACGAATCCAGACGGTCTGGATGTGGCGGGCTGGATGTGGTGATGCGGGGGCCAGCGGGGGAGGATTACTTGCCTTCCTTGGGCGCCATGTCGCCGCCGCCGCGCTTCTCGGTGTCCTTCAGCGTGTCCACCACCTCGTCCACCAGGCCGTAGGCCTTCGCCTCGTCGGCGGACATGAAGTAGTCGCGGTCGCTGTCCTTGGCCACCTTGTCGAAGGTCTTCCCCGTGTGCTTGGCGAGCAGCGTGCTCAGGATCTTCTTGAGCTTGAGGATCTCCTCGGCCTGGATCCGGATGTCCGCGGCCGTGCCCTGGGCGCCTCCCGAGGGCTGGTGCATCATGATCCGGGAGTGCGGCAGCGCGTAGCGCTTGCCCTTGGTGCCCGCCGCCAGCAGCAGCGCGCCCATGCTCGACGCCTGCCCGATGCAGTACGTGGCCACGTCGCAGTGCACGAACTGCATCGTGTCGTAGATCGCCAGGCCCGAATTCACGTAGCCGCCCGGCGTGTTGATGTAGACGTTGATGTCCTGGCTCTTGTTCTCCATCTGGAGGAAGAGCATCTGCGCGATCACCAGGTTCGCGATGTAGTCGTCGATCGGCGTGCCGATGAAGATGATCCTGTCCTTGAGCAGGCGCGACCAGATGTCGTAGGAGCGTTCGCCGCGCCCGGTCTTCTCGATGACGATCGGAGTCAGATATCCCATGGCTTACGTTTTCTCTTCTTCGATAACGGCCTTGGAGAGCACGAATTCCTTCACAAGTTCTTCGCGCATCTGACGGCGCAGTTGGGACAGGAGCCCGCGCTCCTCCAGGTAGGACTTCATCTCGTGCGGCCAGCGGCCGTAGGAGGCGGCCATCTGCTGGATCCGCTCCTCGACCTGGTCCTCGGTGACGAAGATCTTCTCCTTCTGGGCGATGTGCTCGAGGATGAAGTGGGACTTCAGCGCCTTCGCCATGCCCTCGCGGGACTGGCTGCGCTCCTGCTCCACGACCTTCGCGGCCTCCTCCTCGGGCGTGCCGCGCGTGGCCAGGTCGAGCTGCGCCCGGCGCAGCGCCTCCTCGGTCCCCGACGCGATCAGGCCCTCGGGCATGGGGAAGTCGTTGTCCTTCACCAGCTGCTCGACGAGCTGCTCGCCCATCGCGGCCCGGACCTGGGCCTCCTTCTCGCGGAGGACGCGCTTCTTGATGTCCGCCTTGAGCTCGTCGAGGGAGTCCATGTCGAAGTGCTTCTTGGCGAAGTCCGCGTCCACCGGCGGCAGCTTGCGGACCTTGATGCTCTTGAGGCTCGTGCGGATGACGGCGTCCTTGCCGGCGTGCGCCTTCTCCGCGAAGTTCTCGGGCAGCTTCAGGGCGTAGTCGCTGGAATCGCCGACCTTCTTGCCGAGCAGGGGCTTGTAGAACTCCTTGAGCTCCATGCCGTAGAACTGGATGTCCGGCGTCAGGAACACGGTGTTGTTCTCGCCCTTGTCGATCTCCTTGCCGTCGACGATCAGCGTGAAGTCCGCGATCATCTGGTTGTCCTCGCGCGCGACGCCGTCCTCGGCCGGAATGAGCTCCGCGCGGGAGTCCTGGAAGCCCTTGAGGACGTTCTCCACGTCCTTGTCCTCCGCCGTCACGGGCGTCTTCTTGACCTTAAGCCCCTCGTAGGGCTTGAGGGTGATGACGGGGCGGACTTCGACGGTGACGTCGTACGCGAAGGGCTTGCCGGCCTCGATTTGCAGCTTGCTGGGGTCCAGGTCGGGTTCGCCGACGGGGTCCAGCTTGCGCTCCTCCTTCACTTCCTCGAAGGAGCGCGAGATCAGCTCGAACTTGAGGTCCTCGAGCAGCTGCTTGCCGAACTTGCGCTCCAGGACGGGACGGGGCGAGTGGCCCTTGCGGAAGCCCGGCAGGGCGACCTGTTCGTTGAGGTCCTGATACTTGTGCTCGATCTCGTCCTTCACACGCTCCGCGCTGATTTCGATGCGGAGCTTGTGTTTGCAGGGGCCCGCGTCGGCGATTTCCGAGGTGGGAACGAGCTTCTTTTCCTCGTGATCGTGGTCGTGCCCGTGGCCGTGATCGTGGGTGTGCGTGTGTGAGGCCTGAGCCATAGGCCGCACATTCTAGGAACGGAGGGGAGCGAAGTCAAAAGATTAGGCATATACTGCCCCCCGTGCCGAGCGAGCGCGTCCGCGAGCAGTTGAAGTCGATGCCCGAGACGCCCGGGGTCTACTTCATGAAGGACGTGAAGGAGCGCGTCCTCTACATCGGCAAGGCCAAGAACCTGAAGAACCGCGTCTCCACGTACTTCCATGAGTCCTACGGCGACCCGCGCATCCGGGCCATGGTCGCGCAGGTGGACCACATCGAGGTGCTCCAGGCCCCCAGCGAGGTCGACGCCCTGCTCATGGAGGCGCGGCTCATCAAGGACATCCAGCCCCGCTACAACGACCGCCTCAAGGACGACAAATCCTTCACGATGCTCGCGATCACGGGCTTCGACGACTTCCCGAAAGTCTGGGTCGTGCGCGAAACCGACGAGCCCGCGGGCGAGCGCATCGGCCCGTTCACGTCCGCTGGCGAATTGCGGGACGCGGTCCGGGTCCTGCAGAAGATCTTCAAGTTCGCCACCTGCGCGATCGAGATGCGGGTGGACGACCCCAAGCGCCGCCACTTCCGGCCCTGTCTCCTGCACGCCATCAGGCGCTGCAGCGCCCCCTGCGCCGACAAGATTTCCAAAGAGCGCTATGCGGCGGACATCGAACTGCTGCGCAAGTTCCTCCGCGGCGGGCGGGAGGAGGTCGTCGCCGACCTGCGGGCCCGCATGAAGGCGGCCTCGAAGAAGCTGGAGTTCGAGCGGGCGGGCGAGCTGCGGGACCAGATCAAGGCCCTCGACGGGCTGTCCCGGCGCTCGGGGCTCGACTACCTCGAGGGCGACATCACGCCGATGGATCCGCGCGAGGGGCTGGAGGAGCTGGGACGGGCGCTCGGGGTGAGGCTGCGGACCATCGAAGGGGTCGACATCGCGCACGTGCAGGGCTCGGAGAGCGTCGGCTCCCTCGTGAATTTCGTCGACGGTATTCCGTTCAAGAGCGGCTACCGGAAATATAGAATCAAAACGGTCGAAGGCATCGACGACTACGCCATGATCCGCGAGGTGGTGACCCGGCGCTTCCGCAGGCTCGACGAGGAGGGGAAGGTGTTTCCCGACCTGCTCCTCATCGACGGCGGCGTCGGACAGCTCAACGCGGCGAAGGCGGCCTTCGCCGATCTAGGCCTGGCCCCGCCGCTGGTCGTATCCCTGGCGAAGGAGGAGGAGACCCTGTTCCGCGACGGGCAGCCCGTGCCGCTGGCGAAGTCGTCGCCCGCGCTCCGCCTGCTCATGTACGTCCGCGACGAGGCGCATCGCTTCGCGCAGCACTACCACCATCAGCTCCGTAGAAAGGCCTTGATCGAATGAGCGAGCCCGCCGTCCAAGCCCCGCCGCCCGAGCCCAAACGCGGCTGGTTCGTCGTCCTGGCCTGTATCACGCTCGTGGGTCTGCTCATCTTCACGACCGTCATGGTCGTCTGCTCGATGCGGATCCCGCAGCTCAAGGAGCGCGCCGCGGCCGAGCGTTTCGGCGGGGGACGGCGTTGAGGGGGCTCGAGGGGCCCCGACTGAGCGGGGGGACCGCGAAGGGCCGGCAGCTGTTCTCGGTGCCCGGGTTGGACGTGCGTCCCGCGCTCGCGCGGATGCGGATCTCCGTCTTCGAGATCCTGCGTTCGCGGCTGGACGGCGCGCGCGTGGCGGATCTCTTCGCCGGTACGGGCTGCCTGGGCCTCGAGGCGCTCTCGCGCGGGGCCGCGCGGGCCGTCTTCTGCGACGTCGACCGCCGCTCCCTCGAATGCATCGAGAAGAACGTGAAGCGCCTCGGCTTCGCGGACCGCTCGGACGTGCGGAACGCGGATGCGTTCGCGTCCGCCGAGCGCGTCGGCCCCTGCGACATCGTCTTCGTGGATCCCCCCTACGACCTCTACAAGACCCGGACGGCCGAACTGCGGACGCTGATCGGCACGCTGGTCCGGAAGGCGCTGGCGGGACCCGAGGGCGTCGTGCTTTCCGAGCACCGCCTGCACGAGGGGCTCGGGGAGATCGAGGGCGCGCGGATCATCGACGAACGCAGCTACGGCACGACAATCGTCACGTTCTACGCACCCGCGCTTTAACCCTCCGCCGCCGGCGGCATCAAACCCTCAGAATACTTTTGAGGTGATTGATGAGCGCGATGCTGACGGCGAGCCTGGTGCTGGCGAATCTGATGGCGGTCCAGTCGGCGGCGGGCGACGGGCGTGCGGAAGTGATCCGGAAGCTCGAGGGGCTCCGGGTGACGGTGGACTTCGACCAGACCCCGATCAACGACGCGATCGACTATCTGCGCGAAGTGACGGGGCTCAACCTGATCGTCCTGCCCAAGGCCCTGGAGAAGGAGCCCGACCTCAAGATCCGGCTGAAGGTGAAGGATCTGAGCGTGAAGTCGGTGCTCAAACTGATGCTCGGCTCGAAAGGTCTCGCGGCGTCCTACCGCGACGGGGCCGTCGTGATCATGCCCAAGGAGGACCTGAACGACGGCGTCACGATGAAGATGATCGACGTGCGCTCGATGCTCGTGCGTCTGCAGGATTCGCCCGGCCCCAAGGTGGAGCTGGTCAGCCCGAACGGGCCCACGCTGGCCGGTGTGACGGTCACGTTCGAGGAGCCGAAGCCTCCGGTCGTGGACGAGGAGTTCATGGTCCAGATCGTGAAGGAGAACACGGGCGGCGGATCCTGGGAATCCAACTCGAAAGCCGCGATCACGCTCGCGAACGGGATGCTGGTGATCAGCCAGACGCCGGGGGTCATCCGGGAGGTGGAGCGGCTGCTGCAGCTGCTGGGCCAATACCGGTAGCCGGTAGCTGGAAGCTTGTAGCTGGGGTACAGACCGGGGACATCGGTAACACATCAGACCGGCGACATAGGTAACACTTGTTCACCTCTTTTCATGGGAGAGGGGTGCGAGGAGGAAGCCTATGAGCTGGAAGGATGCGATGTCGGAACGAACGAAACTCGTGGTCCTGGCAGGATCCGGGGAGCGGACGATAGCCGGGTTGAGCCGGGAATTGGGGATCAGCCGGAAGACCGCCTATAAGTGGATCGAGCGCTACGAGCTCGAAGGGGTCGAAGGGCTGAAGGAACAGTCCCGAGCCCCGCACACGCATCCCCAAGAAACGTCCCCAGAGGTACAGGATCTGATACTCCGGGCGCGGAAACTCCACAGCACGTGGGGTCCGAGGAAGCTGAAGGTCTGGCTGGAACGCAGGCATGAGGGGGTGACGTTGCCGGCCGCCAGCACGATGGGGGATTTGCTGAAAGCAGAAGGTCTGATCAAAGCAAGAAGGAGGCACAGGAAGCTGCCGGAGGTAGGACGCCAGGCGATCGTGGCGAACGAGCCTAATGACGAGTGGGATGCTGATTTCAAAGGGGAGTTCAGGCTGGGCAATGGGGAGTACTGTTACCCGTTGACGATCACGGACGCCTACAGCCGGTACCTGCTCCAAGCGAAGGCTTTGAAGGGGACGGGCACGGAAGGGGCACGCAGAGGCTTTGAGGAGACGTTCAGGGCGTACGGGCTGCCGCGGGTGATCCGAACGGACAATGGCTGCCCGTTCGCTTCCACAGCGCTGGGACGGATATCGAGTCTGTCGGTGTGGTGGATGAGGCTGGGGATCCGCGTGATCACGACGAGGCCCGGCAAGCCGCAGGACAATGGGCGGCACGAGCGGATGCATCGGACGATGAAGGCGGAGGCGGCCAGGCCGCCGGAGCGGAACCAGAAGACCCAGCAGCTCCGGCTCAGTGCATTTCAGAAGGACTACAACCAAGAGAGACCCCATGAAGCCCTGGGGCAGCAAACCCCGGCAGAGGTCTACTCTCCGTCTGCGAGGAAGTACGGAGAACGGCTCGAACCATTGGAGTATCCCGGGCACTTCGAGGTCAGAACAGTAACGAGCGCCGGTGTCTTTAAATTGAAGGGGCACCTGATATTCATCTCGAAAGCGCTCGAAGGACAAGAAGTGGGTTTGGTGGAAGTCGAAGACGGCCTATGGAGGGTTTACTTCGCATCCGTTGAGCTGGGGGTCTTCAATGCTTTAGAATGCCCCAAAGACAAGACCGGGAAAGTGTCACCTATGTCGCCGGTCTAGAGTGTTACCCATGTTGCAGGTTCCAGATATTCTTGCCCTGCTTTTCCGGAAATTATTGCCCTATCCGGA